>CAVRLA010000015.1:0-515221 GCA_963722055.1 uncultured Actinomycetes bacterium
GTAGGCGATCCCACGTTCGTCAATGCCGTACGCATCTAGCGTGACTTAGGCGTCCCGTTCGTCTCCTTCAATGCCCGGACAGGGCATCGCTCCTGCACCCCGGAGGATTACCGCAAGTACCTATTGACCCTGCGATAGGGGCCGGCGCCGGTAACAGGCGTCTTTCCGGCGGGGGACCTGCTACCCCTTCCGGAGACTGGGCTTAAGGCAATCCAGCTTTCGCCATATCACGCGGATCCCCCGGCACGCCACCCCATACGCCTGGGCATGTGCTGCCGGTTTCCTGGCATGCTATTTTCCCCCTAACACCCTTTCGGGCTGGAGTAAGCCATCAGATCCAAAGACAACTCCTCTCGTCTTTGCCCGCTGCACGGGCGATACGGCACTGCGCCTCGTGGCGCAGGCAAATCCAGATAAGCCCGCACGCGCAGCTCCTGCACGGTGCCGGGCATCCCGGCCGCGCGCAGGTCCAGGGCCCGCTGCTCCACGTGCTGCCAGGACGCCAGCACCTCATCGGACGGCAGCTCGCGGGCGACCATCCCGGCGTTGCCGGAGGGCTCCCGGAACCGGCGCACGTGCGCCTCGCCGCGGGCGGCCTCCTTGCGTTTCCTGGCGGCTTCGGGGTCCAGCAGCAGGACCAGCTTGTGCGCGGCGGACCGCAGCTGCCCGAACGTCATCCCGGGCGCGGCCTGCGCCAGGACCGCATCGGCCTTCGCGGCGTCAGCGTCGGACAGGACGCGGGTCTCGTCTTCGATGATCCGGACGTGGACCGGATGGATCCGGCCCGCGAATAGCGCGGCGAAGGTCCGGGGCAGCCGCTGGCGACCGCGGAGGCGTACTCCATCTGCCCGGCCGCCGACAGCGGGGTCAGGTGCAGCTCGGCGGCCAGCTCGTCGGCGGCGAACTGATCCTCCAGGCTGGTGCCGGGGTGGCGGGCGGCGAACTCGGCGACCGCGGCCAGCAGCGTCCACGCGGCGCGCGATTCCAGCCGCCGGGCCGCGGCGATGATGCCCATCAGCTGATCATCGGACAGGCCCGCCACGCCCGCGCCGTCCTCGCCGGTCACCGCGCCGACCACCGCGGCCAGCAGCGGGCCCGGCGCCATCGTGTCCGACGCGCCGCCCTGCGCGAACCCGGACAGGGTCACCTGCTCCGCCGGCAAGGTCACGAACAGGCCCTGCCCCACACCCTCCCCGCCGTCCTGCGGACCGTCCCCCCCGGCCGCAGGCAGCGGCCAGCCGTCAGGCTCGCCGGCGTCGCCTGGCGGGTTGGGGAACGGATCCCGGGACATGAACCACCGTCCGATCGGGGACTACTATAAGAGCATTATATCGAACCATGGCTCCATTATCAACATTATTCGATCAATGTTTTGAAATTATGTGTACATGCCGCTCAGGTTGGAATCTGCGTGGGACATAAATCGGGCTGGACTCGTAGTGTCGTGCCATTACCAAGCTTTAATGGCCGGGGCCAATAACGGAGAGGCAGCCATCGATCAGGTGGGGGCCGGTGCTGGATTTCGGCGCTACGGTGCCGACCTTCAGGCGGGCTGCCCGGGCTCGCGGGCGGCGGCAGGGCGGGCGCCGTGGTTTGGGTCCGCGGGCGGCGCAAGCGCGAACGAGCGCAGGCCGGTGTCGATGAGCCGGGCGGCGCGGCGGACGTCGGCGCTGACCAGTTCATGGATCCGGGCCGGTGCGGTGCTGCCGTCCAGGTGCTGGCGCAGGCTCTCGGCCTGGACGTGCCACAGTCCGAGCAGGGCCCTGGCCGCGATCTGCGGCTCGGGGTCACTGGCGCTCATCCCCGCCCGCGCGGCCAGGATCTCGGCCGCCACAGACACGAACTGGTTCATCATGTCGCTCTGGTAGGCGCGCAGCGAGGGTGTGACACGGATAAGGTCGCCGAACCGGCGGATCGCCTGCGCGGCCTGGCCCGGGTCGTCCTGGCCGACGAGCCAGGCGGTCAGGTCGGCCAGTTCGCGGCCCAGGATTGCCAGCGCCGCCTGGACCGGGGGAACGGCCGGGTCGGCCAGGCCGGTCCGCAGCGACGCCACGGTCGTCTCCAGCCGGTCCAGGACCAGGGACTCCTTGGTCGGGAAGTAGTTGAAGACCGTCTTCTCCGACACCCCGCACGCCTCGGCCACCTCGGCCACGCGGACCGCGTCGAACCCGCGGTCCAGGAACATGCGCGTCGCGGTGTCGGACAGCAGCTGGCGCATCAGCCGCTTCTTCCGCTCGCGCAGGCCTTCGCCGGGCGCGGCCGACGTGTCCGCGATAGTCGACCTGGTGTCCGCGGCAGTCGACCCGAGCGTCGGTGTGCTCATGATCTCAGTCTAGTACAGTCCCTGGAAAATATCTGTTACAGTATTTTTTTAGTCACAGAAATCTTGTCGGCGCTGCCGACCCGTCTGCCCGGGAGCTTCCATGGCTGACATCCACATCGTGCACGATTACCCGCATCCCCCGGCCAAGGTCTGGCGCGCGGTTACTGACCCGGACCTGATCCCGCGGTGGACCGCGACCGGGCGAGGCGGACGGCCGGCCGGCTTCGCCCCCGTAGTCGGCACCAGGTTCCAGTTCGTGGCCAAGCCGGTGCCCGGCTGGCGCGGCATCGTCGACTGCGAGGTCCTCGAGGTCCGCGAGCCGTCTCTGCTCCGGTTCTCCTGGGTCGGCGAGGAGGGCGGCACGCCCACTTACGTCACCTACCACATCGAGCCCCACGACGGCGGTACGCGCTTCACCTTCGACCACACCGGCTTCACCGGTCCGGGCGGGTTCGTCATGGCCAAACTGCTCGGCTCGGTCCGCAAGAAGATGCTCACCGTTGGCCTGGCGGCCGTCCTGGACGACCTTGAGTGCGGGCGGGGGGGATTCGAACTCCCGTTCAGCAGGGAACGCTGAAGAACCCGAAAGAGCATTCACGCCAGCTCAAGGCCACATTTCTGCTCTTCCGCCCCTCCCGGATATGCCCGCGAGTACATCACGGAGCATCCCCGGCGGTAGCGCGCCTGGTATCACGGCCGCACTCACTTTCAGTCACGAAGCGAGCCGCCGCATGCCTCACGGCAACTGGCCCGAGTGGCTCGCACACGTCGGATGGAAGTTGGATGCTCACCCTCATGAGGGTGATGCAGGGTGGTCCGTCGCGGGACATTGTTAGTCATCAAGGGTAGGTCCACAGGTACAGGGGCGGATCGTCATGGTCGCGGTCAACGATGCCGCAACGACGGGAAGGGCTGAAACCATGACCGTCGACCACGCTCCGAGTCAAGACAGCAAGACGAGGTCGGTAATCACCACGGTCGTGCGGGCGGCGACCCAGCCAGCCGGAAAGAACGTCGACTGGCAGAGGGTCAGTGCGGTGGGCGAGGTTATCGGGGCACTCGCCGCGTTCCACGGACTCAAGACCCGTAAATTCGGCGAGGCGGCGCAAACACCTGAGAACAAACGAGCATGACCCGCGTGGCACGGGCCGGAGGAATGACCGATTCCGGGGCCGACGACGCCCACCCGGTCTGCTGTCCGCCGGACGGGTGGCAGGAGGGCGCCCGTTCGGTGATCCGGCTCTATGATCTCGCTTGACTCATGGTGGTGGCCGAAGCGGCCGACCCCGGTGCCGAGGGCCTGGGCCGCCGGACTCTTGGCAGGCTTGGGAGCAGTGCTATTTGGTCTGTCGGCACTGTTGCTCAAGACAGGAGCGGTCGGCTGGGATGCGAGCCTGTTCCGGATCCTCAACGACGTCCCGGCGGGCGCCGCGTCGGTCCTGACGCCGTTGTCGCATCTGTTCCGGTCGGCCGGCATCGTCGCTGTCGTCGTGCTGACCGTCGTCTACGTCGTGGCCAGGAACCGGAGCGTCCTGCCGGTGGCGGCCGGGGCTGCGGCCGCCGGCATCGCGTGGCTGCTGGCGAATGTGGCCAAGGCCATTGCCGACCGCACCCGGCCGTATGAGGTAGTGGCCGACGCGGTGCTGCGCCAGCAGCCTGCGCACGGCACCAGCTTTCCGTCCAGCCACACCGCCGTCACCCTGGCGGTGGTGATAGCGCTGGTGCCGTTCATGGGCCGACCGCTGGCGGCGGTGGCGATCGGCTATGCCGTCCTGGTGGGCTGGTCCCGGGTGTACCTGGGAGTGCACTATCCCCTGGACGTCCTGGGCGGAGCAGGCATCGGCATGGCCGTGGGAGGTGTGATCTTGCTGGCGCTCGGGACGCTGCTGCGCCGTACGGGCCGGGCAGCGAACGGTCACCACGCCACGGGCCCGGCCCCGGGAGCCGACCCCGGAGCCCCACTGCGGGCCGCGTTACCCCGGACCGTCGCCGGCTGACGGGGAACCATCCGGTACCGGCGGGGAGTCCGGCGCTGCGAGGTGGAACTCAATGCGGGCGGCGGGGATGCGTTCTTGCTCGCGGGCCAGCAGGGTCAGCGCGCGGGCGTCGGCCGCAGTCGGGTGGTTCAGGTCCAGCGCGCGTGGCCACAGCCGGGCATAACGGACAGCTGCGACTTCGGCCGCATACACCAGCGTCTGACCGATCAGGTACAGCAGAGCGAACATGCCTGCCACGGTGGCGAAGCTGCCGTAGACGGGTCCGGCCTTGGTCACCAGCCTGGCCAGCAACGGCGCCCCGAAGCTGAGCAGCACCGTCACCGCCGCCGCACCCAGGACGGCACCTGGCCACAGGGCTCGGATCGAAGCGGGGCGTGCCAGCAGCAGCTTGGCACCGAACAACAGCACGGCGAAGACGACCAGTGCCGACCCGAGCACCGCGGCCGCCCGTTCCGCACCAGATTGCCCGGGCAGTGCGGTGGCCACCACCGTGAGCGCGCCGACAGCCAGCGCCCCGAGCATCAGCATCGCCAGCACCGCGAACACCCGGACGTACCGTGAGACGAAGCTGGCCCGGCGACGGTGCCGGACCGCCGCCACATGATTCAGCGTCTGGTAGGCCGAGAACACGACACCGGTCCCGGACAACAGCAAGCCGATCAGGCCGACCACGAGCGGTATCGTCGAGGTCGGCAAGGTGGCCAGCGAGTGCCCGACCGTAGGCCGCAGCGCCGGCGGCACGATCGCGTCGACCAGCTGGCGGCGCAGGTCCGGATGATCGGCCAGCACCCGGGACAGGACCGCCACCCCTAGCAGGAGCAGCGGGAAGACACTCAGGAAGCCGTAGTAGGTGATGAGCGCCGCCTGCCGACCGCCCTCATCGTCGCCGTACTTCTTCACCACCGCGTAGGGGAACCCCAGCACGCCGTGCTGGCGCTGGAGCCGGTCCGCCCAGGCGATGATCCGGTTCGGCAGGCCACTCAAGCCTTCGACGCTCATGGGTCCATGCTCATACGTATTCGCGGCGCCCTCGCTATTTCCGCCACGTCGACGGGCAGCGCCGTCCACCGGACCGCGGTCGGCCGCGGAACCAGCAGCCCGACCACCACCAGCAGCACGCTGACCCCGGCCGAACCGAGCCAGAAGACCAAGGTGACCAGCCAGCTGATCGCCGCGGGCGGCGGGTGCACGGCGCGCACGATGCTTAGCTCGGCAGCCGAGTTGGCCCTCATGACCGGTATGTACACGATGCCCACCACATGCCCCGCATCTGCGCCTGGGAGCGGGACCGTCCTCGTCCCTGTACGGGTGATTTCCGGTAGCCTTGCCGGGCGTGGCATGGCGGTGATGCCCGAGGTGCGCTCGGGGGGCTGCGACCTGCGGTGCAGTAGGTTTCTTTGAGTGCGGGCGGGGGGATTCGAACCCCCACGGTGTCTCCACCAACAGGACCTAAACCTGCCGCGTATGCCATTTCGCCACGCCCGCCGGCCGCCATTGCCTGGCCGCTAGTAACGCTACCGCCTAGGCTCCGACCTCGGCCCGCAGGCGGGCGACGTGGCCGGTCGCCTTGACGCCGTACAGGGCCTTCTCGATGATGCCTTCGGCATCGATCACGAAGGTTGACCTGATCACGCCCACGGTCGTCTTGCCGTACAGCATCTTCTCCCCGTAGGCGCCGTAGTCCTTAAGTACGGCGCGATCGGGGTCGGACAGCAGCGGGAAGGTCAGGCCTTCCTTGTCCCGGAACTTGGCCAGCTTGGCGGGCTGATCGGGAGAGATGCCAAGCACCGCGATGCCCTGCCCGTTTAGGTCACTGAGGTTGTCGCGGAAGTCGCAGGCTTCCTTGGTGCAGCCGGGCGTCATCGCGGCCGGATAGAAGTACACGATCACCCGCTGACCCCGGAACGAGGACAGCGCCACCGGGTGGCCGTCCGCGTCGGGCAGGGTGAAGTCCGGCGCGGGGTCACCGGGCGCGAGCCGCTTGTCGGTCATGTGAGCCTTCCTGTGATGAACGGGGCGAGCGCACGGAAAGCACGGCCGCGGTGACTGATGGCGTCCTTGGCGTCCGGGGTCATCTCGGCCGTGGTCTCTTGGAAGCCATCGGGTTGAAAGATCGGGTCGTAGCCGAACCCTCCGCTGCCCCGGGGCACCCGGACCAGCCGGCCCTCGACCTGGCCGGTCACCACCCACTCGCCCGGTATCCCGTCCGCAGGGACGACCAGCGCCGCAGCGCACACGAATCGCGCGCCGAGGCGGGCGCCCGGCACGTCGGCGACCTGGGCCAGCACCAGATCGAGGTTCGCCCGGTCGTCGCCGTGCTGCCCCGCCCAGCGGGCCGACAGCACGCCGGGCATGCCGTTCAACGCGTCCACGCACAGGCCGGAGTCGTCGGCGACGGTCGGCAGTTTGGTGTAGGTGGCGATGGCCCGGGCCTTCAGCAGCGCGTTCGCCTCGAACGTGGCCCCGGTCTCGGGCACGTCGGGCGCGCCGGGAAACCCGTCGAGCCCGACCAGCCTTATCTGCTGGCTAAGGATCCGGGCCAACTCATGCAGCTTGCCCTGGTTCCTGGTGGCCAGGACCAGGGGGTCAGCCGACATGACGGGACAGGGCCTCGGCCTGCAGCCTGGTCAGCTCGGCGCAGCCGGCCACGGCGAGGTCGAGGAGCTGGCCGAGCAGGTCACGGCTGAACGGCTCGCGCTCCGCGGTGCCCTGGATCTCCACGAAGTCCCCGCTGGCGGTGCAGACCACGTTCATGTCGGTGTCCGCCGCCACATCCTCCTCGTAGCACAAGTCGAGCCGGGGCTCGCCGTCGACAAGCCCGACGCTGACCGCGCTCACCGAGGTGAGCAGCGGGTCGCCCTTGGTCCGCTTGCGCCCGTGCAGCCACGCCACGGCGTCGGCCAGCGCGACATAACCGCCGGTCACGGCCGCGGTACGGGTGCCGCCGTCGGCCTGCAGGACGTCGCAGTCGATGACGATGGTGTTCTCGCCGAGCGCCTTGTAGTCCACGCAGGCCCGCAGCGAGCGGCCGACCAGCCGGGAGATCTCCTGCGTCCGGCCGCCCAGCCGGCCCTTGACCGATTCGCGGTCGCCGCGAGTGTTCGTCGCGCGCGGCAGCATCGCGTACTCGGCGGTGACCCAGCCGAGCCCGCTGCCCCGGCGCCAGCGCGGGACCTCCTCGGCCACACTCGCGGCGCACAGCACCCGAGTGCGGCCGAATTCCACCAGCACCGAGCCCTCGGCATGGTCGAGCCAGCCCCGGGTCAGCTTGACCGGCCGTAGTTCCGTTACAGAGCGCCCATCGGGTCGAGACATGACGGACAGCCTATCGGGCGGCCCCGAGCCCGAGGACCAGGCCGGAGGTCGCCGCCGACAGCGGGCCACAATAGCTCTCGGCCGCCTCCGCCAGTGACCGCTCCCGGTCGTACCACGGCACCAGGTGGGTGAGCACCAACTGCCCGGCTCCGGCCCGCGTAGCGTGCTCCCCCGCCTGCCGCGCGGTCAAGTGCAGGTTCGGCGGGTTGTTCGGGTTAGTTTGGAACGACGCCTCGCTCAGCAGCACGTCCACGTCTTCGGCCAGCCGGATCAGCGCGTCGGTCTCGCCCGTGTCGGCCGAGTAAGCCAGCTTCCAGCCAGCGTGCTCGACCCGGAACCCGAACGTCTCGACCGGATGGTTCATATGGTCGGTCGTGACCCGGAACGGCCCGATCTCCTGCGTTTGCGACTTGAGATCATGGACCTCGAAGCGGGCCCGGATGGGCGCCATGTCCTCGCCGCAGAAGCCCGCCACCCGCTCCGCGGTGCCCTCCGGGCCGTAGACCGGGATCGGCGGACGCGGGCCGCCCGGCGCGTACTGCCGCGCCACCCAGTAGGAGCTCAGGTCGATGCAGTGATCGCCGTGCAGGTGGGATACGCAGATCGCGTCGATGCCGAACAGCTCCGCGTGCCGCTGCAGCACCCCGAGCGCGCCGTTTCCCATGTCCATCACCAGCCGGAACCCCTCCGCCTCCAGGAGATAGCACGATGCTGGACTATCCGGCCCCGGAAAACTCCCTGAGCACCCGATCACTGTGAGTCGCATGCCCGCCATTATTACCTGGGGAGAGGGGGGCTATCTCCTCAGTGACATGAGGGGCTGCTGTGAATGCAGCCAAAGGGAAGGAGGGAAGGAGGGAAGGAGGGAAGGAGGGAAGGGGGAAGGGGGAAGGAGAGCGGGCCGCATCTCATGCGACGGGAGGCGGGTGGACGAGAGGTGAGTGGAGGCGGGAATCGGGGTCCCCGCGAGCCAAAGGGCGCGGCGCCGCCTGGACCGACGAGCGAGGAACGAGCGAGGAGGGAAGGCGGTGCGTCAAGAGCGCCCGGAGGCGAGCGGGGCGAAAGCAGAGCGAGCGGGGCGAAACTACGCCCAGAGCTGGCCTTCCAGGCGGGCTTCGGCTTCTTCCAGGGTGCCGTCGTAGGCGCCGGTGGACAGGTACTTCCAGCCGCCGTCGGCGATCAGGACCACGATGTCGGCCGGCTCACCGTCGGTGACCGCCTTGGCCGCCATGGCCAGGCCGGCGTGCAGTGCGGCGCCGGCCGAGATGCCGGCGAAGATGCCCTCGGCCGCGATCAGCTCCCTGGTGCGGCGCAGGGCATCGGCGGACGATACCGAGAACCTGGTGGTGAGGACACGGGCGTCGTAGAGCTCGGGGACGAAGCCCTCGTCCACGTTGCGGAGCCCGTAGACCAGCTCGCCGTAGCGCGGCTCGGCGGCCACGATCTTGACGCCCGGCCGGTGCTCGCGCAGGTAGCGGCCCACGCCCATCAGCGTGCCGGTGGTGCCGAGGCCGGCCACGAAATGAGTGATCTCCGGCAGGTCGGTCAGGATCTCGGGTCCGGTCGTCTCGTAGTGGGCCCGCGTGTTGGCCTCGTTGCCGTACTGGTAGAGCATGACCCAGTCGGGATGTTCGGCCGCGATCCGCTTGGCCACCCGAACCGCCTCGTTGGAGCCGCCCGCGGCCGGGGAGCCGATGATCTCGGCCCCGTACATCAGCAGCAGCTGGCGGCGCTCCTCGCTGGTGTTCTCCGGCATGACCACGATCAGCCGGTAGCCGCGCAGCTTGGCCACCATGGCCAGGGAGATACCGGTATTCCCGCTGGTGGGCTCGATGATGGTCGCCCCGGGCGAGAGTAGCCCGTCCTTTTCCGCCTGCGCCACCATGAAGAACGCGGCGCGGTCCTTAACCGAGCCGGTGGGGTTCCGGTCCTCGAGCTTGGCCCACAGCCGCACGTCTGGCGCGGGCGAGAGGCGCGGCAAGCCCACCAGTGGCGTGTGGCCGAGGGAGTCGAGCAGGTTCTCGTAGCGCAAAGCCCCGGTCCGTTCAGAATAATTAGATAGCGCCGCCGGCCACGGCGGGCAGGACGGTCACCGTGTCCCCGTCTTTGACCGGGGTGTCCAGGCCGGCCAGGAACCGGACGTCCTCGTCGTTCAGGTACACGTTGACGAAGCGCCGCAGGCCGCCGTCGTCCACCAGGCGGGCGCGCAGGCCGCCGTGCCGCTGCTCCAAGTCGGCCAGGAGCTCATCGAGGGTGGACCCGGTGCCCTCGACCTGCTTGGCGCCGTCGGTGTAGGTGCGCAGGATCGTCGGGATGCGAACCTCGATGGCCATGAAACAACGCTCCTCTTTGGTGGCCTTGATGTGCCTTCGGTGCCAACCCGGCGCGGTCCGGGATCATTCCGCAACGGTAACGGGCTCCTCGGTGACCTGGCCGTCGACTATGCGGTACGAGCGGAACTCGGTACTTGTCGGCTCACGCGTCGAGACCAGCACGTAGTGCGCGCCGGGCTCGGACGCGAGCGTGATGTCGGTGCGCGAGGGGTAGGCCTCGGTGGCGGTGTGCGAGTGGTAGATAACGACCGGTTCCTCGTCCCGTTCGTCCATCTCCTGCCAGACCCGGAACTGCTCGGTGGAGTCGAACTCGTAGAACGTGGGAGAGCGCGCGGCATTCGTCATGGAGATGAAGCGTTCCGGGCGGTCGCTCCCGGCCGGCCCGGCCAGCACGCCGCACGCCTCGTCGGGATGGTCAGCGCGCGCGTGGGCCACGATCTGGTCGTACAAGTTCTGGGGGATGGTGAGCACGCGCTCAGGCTAGTGCCTGGACCAGTGACTCCTGCACCGCGCCGAGCCAGGCGTAGACCTCGTACGCGGCCCACTGCGGATCATCGGCGCGCAGCCGCCCCCACTGCTGCTCGAACTCCTCGGTGACGTTCAGCCGGACGCCGAGGGCGAGACGGACGTCGTTCAGGGCCTTGAGCCAGGCGTGGGCCTGGTCGTGCGTCAGCTGGATGCGGCCGCCCGCCTCGGGCAGCGTATCCAGCATCTCCTGGGCGGCCTGCTGCTTGGCGCTGCGCAGCGATGACTCTGTGAACCGGCGGAACTCCCCGGCGGCGTCGGGGTCGTCACGGTACCCGTCGGGCAGCAACCGGGCCAGCACGGGATCGTCCGGGGTCTGCGGCTCGTCCTGCTGGGTGAGCTCGGCATCCCACGCCAGGAGGTCATCCGGCTGGCCCGGGGGCGGGCCGTCCGGGGCGACCAGCGTGATGACCTGGCCGACCAGGCTGCGCAGCAGGGACGCCTCGGTGGGGGCGAGGTAGGCGCGGGCGCCGCCGCCCCGGGTCGACCGGAAGGGTTCCATTCGAGTCGGCGGTGGCTAGCCGCGCTAGCTGCTAGTTGTCGTGCTGCACGGTGGCCCACAGGCCATACCCGTGCAGCACCTCGACGTTGTGCTCCATCGCCTCCCTGGCCCCGGCGGCGACCACCGCCTTGCCCTTGTGGTGCACGTCGAGCATCAGCCGGGTGGCCTTCTTCTTGGGGAAGCCGAAGACCTGCTGGAATACGTAGGTGACGTAGGTCATCAGGTTGACCGGGTCGTTCCATACGATGGTGACCCAGGGTTTGTCCGTTACCGGCTTGTCTGCGGACCGCGGAAGGTCCACTTCAGCGGGAGCCACGCTCACAACTACCCACCTCCCACTACGTAGTCTTCCACCTGTGACGAATTCGGTGAACCACCAGTCCCGGACCGGGGCCGATCCGCTCGGGCCTGAGTTGGCTAGCACAGGCCCGCTCGAGACAGCCCTGCTGACCGACCACTACGAGCTCACCATGCTGCAGGGATCGCTGCGCAGCGGCGCGGCTCACCGCCGGGCCATCTTCGAGGTCTTCGCCAGGCACCTGCCGCACGGCCGCCGGTACGGCGTCGTGGCCGGCACCGGACGCCTGCTGGAGGCCATCGAACGGTTCCGTTTCAGCCCAGCCGATCTGGAGTTCCTCGGCGACGCGGGCATCGTGGACTCGCCGACGCTGGCGTTTCTCGAATCGTACCGGTTCAGCGGCAACGTCTGGGGTTACTCCGAGGGTGATTGTTACTTCCCCGGCTCGCCGATCGTGGTGGTCGAGGGCACGTTCGCGGAGGCGGTGCTGCTGGAAACCGTCACGCTGTCGATCCTCAACCACGACTGCGCCATCGCGTCGGCGGCGTCCCGGATGGTGACTGCGGCCGGTGACCGCCCGCTCATCGAGATGGGCTCGCGGCGGACCCACGAGTGGGCCGCGGTGGCCAGCGCGCGGGCCGCCTACATCACGGGCTTCGCGTCCACGTCCAACCTGCGGGCCCGTTTCGACTACGGCGTCCCCAGCGCGGGGACCAGCGCGCACGCGTTCACCCTGGTCCACGACAGCGAGCGGCACGCGTTCGAGACCCAACTGGAAGCCCTGGGACCGGCGACGACCCTCCTGGTGGACACGTATGACGTGCCGCGCGCGGTGCGGACCGCCGTGGAGGTGGCCGGCCAGGACCTCGGCGCGGTGCGAATCGACAGCGGCGACCTGCCGGTGCTGGCCCGGCAGGTCCGCGCGGAACTGGACGCGCTGGGCGCGGTGAAAACCCGGATCCTGCTCACTGGCGACCTGGACGAGTACTCGATCGCGGCGCTCGGCGCGGTCCCGGTGGACGGCTACGGGGTCGGCACGTCGCTGGTCACCGGATCCGGTGCGCCTACCGCGGCCCTGGTCTACAAGCTGGTGGCGCGGGCTTCTGGTCCGAACGGGGAGGGCGAGCTGGTGCCGGTGGCCAAGCGGTCGGTGGGCAAACCGGGCCGTGGCGGGCGCAAGTGGGCGGTGCGGCACCTTGATACCGAGGGCATCGCGGTGAGCGAGCGGATCAGCCTGAGCCCCCCCGATCCCGGGCCGCGGGACCGGGAACTGCTGGTGCCGTTGGTCGTCGCAGGCGAGATCGTGGGGCGCGAGGACGTGACCGCGGCGCGGGACCGGCACCGCGCGGCGCTGGCCGAGTTGCCGGCGTACGCGCTGCAGCTATCCCGCGGCTACCCGGCCATCCCCACCGTCTTCGAGCCCGGCGGCACCGAGGAGTAGGCGTTATTGGGTTCGCGGGCCGGGCGCGGCCCGGCTAGCCTGCACGCATGCCTGTTGACTTCGCGTCATTCGCCAGTGTGCTGCGGGATCTGGGCGTGGCCGGCGAGGTGAGGGAGCTGCCCGAGCCCGCGCCGACGGCCGCGACGGCCGCAGCTCAGCTCGGCTGCGAGGTCCGCGCGATCGCGAACAGCCTGATCTTCGGTGCGGACGGCGCGCCGCTGCTCGTCATGACCAGCGGCGCCCACCGGGTGGACACCGCCCGGGTCGCGGCGCTGGTCGGCGCCTCGGTCGTGCAGCGAGCGGACGCCCGTTCGGTCCGGGAGTGGACCGGCCAGGCCATCGGCGGCGTCGCCCCGGTCGGCCATCCCGCGCCGATCCGCACTCTGGTCGACACCTGGCTCGAGTCCTGTGACGTGGTGTGGGCGGCGGCCGGACACCCGCACACCGTGTTCCCGACCTCGTTCGCCGAGCTCATCCGGATCACGGACGGCACGCCCGCCGACGTCGGCGACTAGCCCGGTTTCTGCCAGAGCAGGGAGTAGCGCCACAGCAGGTGCCTGCGGTAGCGGACGCCGGGCAGTGCGGCTGCGGCGGCGGCGCGGACCTGGCGCCAGCTCATCTCGGGATCCATGATGGGCGCACCGGATTCGCCCTTGCGGTACACGGCCCGGTAGAACAGGTCGGCCGGTACCGCTGGGGCGGCGGCGAGGAGATCGGTGACGGACCTGTCCGCGGCCAGGCCGATGACCGCGAGCCGGCCTCCGGGGCGCAGGATCCGGGCCAGTTTGGTCAGCGCGGCGGCGAAGTCCATGTGATGCAGCGAGGTGTTCGCGCAGACGAAGTCGAAGCTGGCTGCTGGGAAGTCGTGGGTCAGGAAGTCAGCCTCGATGAAGTGCACGCGAGCGCGTGCGCCGACCCGGGCCCGGGCGAGGGCGATCATTCGCGGGTCGCGGTCGATGCCGGTCACCTGGGCGCAGTGGTCGATGAGGCGGCAGGCGAGCATGCCGTCCCCGCAGCCGACGTCGAGGGCCGGACCGCAGCCGGGCGGGACGGCACCGAGGACGACCGGCTGGTAGTGCACGTTGTGGTTCCAGACGTCAGCCCGAGCCATCATGCCTCCCGGGTCCGGAGGATACCGTTGGCCCTATGCGTGCGCTGATCATCGTCGACGTACAGAACGACTTCTGCGAGGGCGGCTCGCTGGCCGTGGCCGGCGGGGCCGCCGTGGCCCGCGCGGTGAGCGAGCAACTGGCCGGCGCTCATGACTACGCCCACGTGGCGGCGACCAAGGACTTCCACGTCGACCCGGGCAGCCATTTCTCCGACCACCCGGACTACGCCGCGTCCTGGCCACCGCACTGCGTGGCGGGCACGACGGGGGCGGACTTCCACCCGGACCTGGACACCTCGGCCGTCGAGGCGGTGTTCCGCAAGGGCGCGCACGCCGCGGCGTACAGCGGGTTCGAGGGCTTTGACGACGACGGGACGCCGCTGGGCGACTGGCTTCGCGGCCACGGCGTGGACGAGGTCGACGTGGTGGGGATCGCCACGGACTACTGCGTGCACGCGACCGCGGCCGACGCGGCCCGGGCCGGGTTCAGAACGCGGGTCCTGCTCGACCTGACCGCGGGCGTCGCGCCCGCCTCGACGGCGAAGGCCATCGAGGACCTGCGCGCCGACGGGGTGGAGTTGAGCGGCGGCGGCGCCTAGCCGCCTCAGCCGGTTAGGGCGGCGGCGAGGACGCGGCGGAACTCGACCGATACCCGGTCGGCCCGGGTGTGCAGTTCGGCGGTGACGTCGAGCGGGAACTCCAGGCCGGACAGCGCCCGCCGCTGCAGGTCCAGGTCCTCCTCGAAAATCGACATCTCGTACTTCGCGGCGCTTTCGGCCTGTTCCGGGTCGGCCAGGCCGGGGCCGGTCACCGTCTGGTACACCCGGCAGGTGCGCTCGTCCTCGGGCGCCACGGTGAAGGTGAGGAACTGCCACCCGTCCGCGTCGAGGTACTCCAGCAGCAGGGTCGCGGTCAGCGGGGCCTGGTACCGGTACGTCATCCGGCGGCGTTGCACGGCCGGCCGGGTGCCGTCACGCACGGCGGGGTCGGTCAGGTTGGTGAACGTGTGCTCGCGGACGGCGGTGAACGACAGGTCGCGGCGGTCGACGTCGGCCCGCGGGATGGGTTCCGGCCCGGCGCCGCCGATCGTGGCCGCGTGCACGAACGGCAGGTGCGCCTCGTCGAGGAAGTTGTCGACGAGGATCGCCGCGTTGCCCTCCACCTGCAGGACCGGGAGGAGCACCGTCGCGATGCCGTCGCCGCCGAGCGGCACGCCCGGATGCAGGTCCGGGACGGGCGCGCGCGGGGGCTCCGGGGCGAGCCAGACCATGCCATCGGCCTCGGCGACCTCGGCCGGGCGGCGCAGCGTGGCCCGCTCCGGGATGGCCGCGGTGTCCTTGAGGGCCGGGATGGCCACGCACCGGCCGTCCTGGGTGAATCGCCAGCCGTGGTACGTGCACTGCAGCGTGCCGTCGGTGATCTGCCCGGCGGACAGGCGCGCCCGACGGTGCGGGCAGGCGTCGGCGAACGCCGCGATGCCGTCATCGAAGCGGGCCACCGCCCAGCCCTGACCGCCGAGGCGGCCCGCGACGGGCTCCCGGCCGACCTCGGCGGACATCGCCACGGGATGCCAGAACTGCGCCAGCGCCGGATGCGCGTTGGTGAACTCTTCAGCTGCCATATCCCTATCGTCGCGCACTCTAGCGGGCGGAGATGGCCCAGCGGCGGAGGGTGGCGATGCGGGCCTGGATCTGGTCGGCGGTGGCCTGGGGCAGCGGGGGCCCGCCGCAGGCCTGCCGGAGTTCGGCGTGGATGACGCCGTGCGGCTGGCCGGTGCGGTGGCTCCAGGCGCCGACCAGGCCGTTGAGCTCCTTGCGCAGGGCGGCGAGCTGCGGGCGGGTCACCGGCGGGGCGGCAGCAGGGGCGGACGGGGCGGCGCCGGGCGCGGACGGGGCGGCGCCGGTACCGCGGGAGCGGGCGGCGAGCTGGGCTTGCTGCCGCTTGCTGAGCAGGGTCCGGACCTGGTCGGGTTCGAGCAGGCCGGGCAGGCCGAGGAAGTCTTCCTCCTCCGGAGACCCGGCCGCGGCCGCGGTGCCGAACTCGCCGCCGTCGAACAGGACCCGGTCGAAGTGAACGGACGCGTTGAGCGGTTGGAAGGCCGGCTCGCCGAGTTGGTCGGGGGTGTCCCGTTCGCGCTGGGCCTCGGCCAGTTCGTCCGCCTCGGGGCTGTCACTAGTACGGGATCGAAGCACGTGGTCCCGTTCAGCCTCCAATTCGGCGGCGAACCCGAGCAGGACCGGCACCGAGGGCAGGAACACCGAAGCCGTCTCGCCCCGCCGGCGCGCCCGGACGAAGCGGCCTACGGCCTGGGCGAAGTACAGCGGGGTGGACACGCTGGTGGCGTACACGCCGACGGCCAGCCGCGGGATGTCCACGCCCTCGGAGACCATCCGGACGGCGACCATCCAGCGCTCGTCCGAGGCGGCGAACGCGGTGATCTTCTTGGTGGCCGCCGGGTCGTCCGACAGCACCACGACCGGGCGCCGGCCGGTCAGCCCGCGCAGCAGCGCGGCGTAGGCCCGAGCGTCGGCGTGATCGCCCGCGATGACCAGGCCGGCCGCGTCGGGCATGCCGCGGCGCACCTCGGTCAGCCGCTTGTCGGCGGCTTCCAGCACCCGGCTGACCCACTCCCCGGCCGGGTCGAGCGCGGTCCGCCAGGCCTGCGCGATCTGGTCCTTGGTCATGGGAGTGCCCAGCGTGGCGGCGAGCTCGTCGCCGGCCCGGGTACGCCAGCGCATCTCGCCCGAGTAGGCCAGGAAGATCACCGGACGCACCACACCGTCCTCGAGCGCGGGCCCGTAGCCGTACACGTAATCCGAGGCGCTGCGCAGGCCGCCGCCCGGCTCGGCGGCGTAGGTGACGAACGGGATGGGGTTGGCGTCGGTGCGGAACGGCGTGCCGGTCAGCGCGAGCCGACGGCGGGCCGGATCGAAGGCCTCCTGGATCGCGTCGCCCCAGGACAGCGCGTCGCCCGCGTGGTGGATCTCATCGAAGACGACCAGGGTGCGGCGGTTCTCGGTGCGCTGCCGGTGCAGCGCGGGATGCGCCGCGACCTGCGCGTAGGTGACGGCCACCCCATGGAAGTCCGCGCCGGCCGGGCCCTGGGCGTTGCGGTACGCGGAGTCGATCGCGAGACCGAACCGGCTGGCCGCCTGCGCCCACTGGTGCTTGAGGTGCTCGGTGGGCGTGACGATGGTGAGCCGGGCGACCTCACGCCGGGCGAGCAACTCGTTGGCCAGGGTGAGCGCGTACGTCGTCTTCCCCGCCCCGGGGGTGGCGACCAGCAGGAAGTCGCGCCGGAGCAGCCTGAAGTACTCGTGGTACGCGTCCTTCTGCCACCCTCTCAGGTGCAGATCGCGGCCCGAGCAGGCCCGGCCAACCGCCCGGTCAGTCGTCGCCTTCGCCGCCGGGGGGCAGCATCTCGTAGATCTCCTTGCAGGTTGGGCAGACCGGGTAGCGCTTGGGATCCCGGCTCGGCACCCACACCTTGCCACAGAGCGCGGTGACCGGCGTGCCGGTCACCATGCTGTCGACGATCTTGCTCTTGTCGACGTAGTGCGCGAACCGCTCGTGATCGCCGTCACCATGCGACGTCTTAGGCCGCACGTCTTCGCGGACGCGTGTCTTCTGCTCGGGAAGAACCTCGGTTTCGCTCACGTCAGGTGAGTCTAGTTCAGGCCGGGATCGTCGGGATACGTAGCCACGTAGGCGAGTTCGCCGCCCTGGCGGCGCAGGACGGCGGGCCACAGGCGGTCTGGCGCGGCGCTGAACGCGTCGGCCGGCTCGGCCGGCACCACGTACCACGCCCCCTCCTCGATCTCCGCCTCGAGCTGCCCGGGGCTCCAGCCGGCGTAGCCCGCGTACACGCGCAGCGAGGTGACCGCGGGGGCGAGCAGGCCGGGCGGGGCATCGAGGTCGACCAGGCCGAGCCTGGTCATGGCCGGAGCACCGCCATCCAGCGGGTGCCAGCCGACCGGCTCGTCGGTCCCGGGCACCAGGGCCAGGGCGAGCGCGCTGTTCGGGGCGACGGGTCCCCCGCTGAACACCATCGGCGGGTCGGTGGCCAGTTCGGTCCACGGCTCGAGCACCTGGTCGACGGGGACCTGCGTGGGCCGGTTCAGCACCACGCCGAGGGTGCCCTGCTCCGGTTCGTGCTCCACGACCAGGACGACGGTACGGCGGAAGTTCGGATCGGAGAGCAGCGGAGTGGCGACGAGCAGACGACCCGTCAGCACGTCCGATGCTAGGTCGTCGTCCATGTCTCTATCATCGGTCAAGTTCGGTGGTAGCGGCGTCCCTGACCGCGGCCGCGACCGACGAGGTCACATCCGGATGGAAGACCGAGGGGATGATGTAGTGCGGGCCGATCTCGTCGGGCGAGACCACGTCGGCTAGCGCCTGCGCGGCGGCGATCAGCATGTCATCGCTGATGTACCGGCTCTGCGCGTCGAGCAGCCCGCGGAACACGCCGGGGAAGGCCAGCACGTTGTTGATCTGGTTCGGGTAGTCGCTGCGGCCGGTCGCCACCACGGCGGCGTACTCGCCGGCCGCGTCCGGGTCGACCTCGGGCTCGGGGTTGGCCAGGGCGAACACGATGGCGTTGGCCGCCATGGTCTTGATGTTTTCGGCCGTGAGGATGTGCGGGGCGGACAGGCCGATGAACACGTCGGCGCCGCGCAGCGCCCCGGCCAGGTCGCCCGCGTACCCGTCGCGGTTGGTGTGCTCCGCGATCCAGCGCAGGCTGGGGTTCAGGCCCGGCCGGCTTTCGTAGACCGCGCCCCGGTCGTCGGCCACCGTTATCTGAGTGGCGCCGGCGCCGAGCAGCAGCTTGAGCACGGCGGTCCCGGCGGCGCCGGCCCCGGCCATCGCGATGCGGACCTCGGACAACTTCTTGCCCACCACACGCAGCGCGTTGGTCAGCGCGGCCATCACCACGATCGCGGTGCCGTGCTGGTCGTCGTGGAACACCGGGATGTCCAGCAGGTCGCGCAGGCGGCGCTCGACCTCGAAGCAGCGCGGCGCGCTGATGTCTTCCAGGTTGATCCCGCCGAAGCCGGGCGCGATGAGCTGCACCACCCGCACGATCTCGTCGGTGTCCTGGCTGTCCAGGCAGATCGGCCAGGCGTCGATGTCGGCGAACCGCTTGAACAGCGCGGCCTTGCCCTCCATGACGGGCAGGGCGGCGTAGGGCCCGATGTTGCCCAGGCCCAGCACGGCCGAGCCGTCGGTCACCACCGCGACCGAGTTCCGCTTGATGGTCAGCCGGCGCGCGTCGTCCGGGTTCTCCGCGATGGCCAGCGCGACCCGGCCCACGCCCGGGGTGTAGGCCATGGACAGGTCGTCCCGGTTGCGCAGCGGTACCTTGGAGCGCATCTCGATCTTGCCGCCCAGGTGCAGCAGGAACGTCCGGTCGCTGACCTTGTGCACGGTCACGCCGTCGATCGCGGCCAGCGCTTCGACGATGGCCGCGGCGTGTTCCTCGCCCCGCGCGGCGCAGGTGACGTCCACCCGCAGCCGGTCGTTGCGGCCGGCGGTCACGTCGAGCGCCGTCACCACGCCGCCGGCGTGCTCCACCGCCCGGGTGATCGCGCTGACCGCGCGGCCGCGGGACGCCACCTCGAGCCGTACGGTAATCGAGTACGAGACACTGGGCGCCATGGTCACGTGGATTCCCGCCTTGCTGCCTGCCGGGGCCGTTGGAATCCAAGCGTACGGCGCGCAGCGCGTAGGCTGAAAAGGTGAGCACGGAACCGGTCGCTGATGGTCACGGGCTGGCGCTCGCGCCGGATGCGAACATCGACGTGACCCGGCTGCGCGTGGCCCTGGCCCGGCTGTCCCGCCGACTGCGCCGCCACGAGCTGGCGGGCCTGACGCCCACCCAGCTCGCGGCGCTGGCCACGATCGAGAAGGCCGGGCCGATGCGCCTCGGCGACCTGGCGGCCGCCGAGGGCATTGCCCCCTCGACGCTCACCCGGCTGGTGACCGCGCTGGAAGAGTCCGGCTACGTACGCCGGTGCGCGGACCCCAGTGACGCCCGGGCCAGCACCATTACCATCACCGCGCACGGCCGGGACGTGCTCGAGCGCATCCGCACCGAGAACACCCTGATGCTGACCGCGAGCCTGGAGCTGCTCACACCGGAGCAGCGGTCCGCGCTAGCCGCCGCGCTGCCGGTCCTGGAGCAGCTGGCCGAGGCCGCTCCGGGAGCTTCGGGGTCCCGGTAACGGCCGCTCGGCCAGGAGGCGGGCCAGCTCGTCCCGTTGCCTGGTGACCTCGGCCAGCTGCTGCTCGAGGTCGATGATGCGGCGGATAGCCTGCAGGGTGATGCCCTCGTCGGCCATGGAGACGACCTGCTGGATGACCCGGATCTCGTAGCGGGTGTAGCGGCGCTGGCCGCCCGCGGACCGCTGCGGCGAGACGACCCGCAGTTCGTCGACGCGGCGCAGGAACGCCTGCTTGACCGCGAGCATGTCCGCGACCTGCCCGACCGTGAACAGCGGCGCGTGCTCGTCCTCAAGCGGTGACGGGGCCATGGCTCTGCCTCCTTCCCGGGCCTCCCTCCTGGCCTCCTCCTGCCCCAGATGGTAAGCGGCCGGCGGGACGCATCCGCGCCCGCCGGCCGCTGGTGGTGCTCAGTGAGCTGCTGACTGGGGTCAGGCAGCCAGCTCCTGGTGCTCGTCGCCCTGGCGAACCTCCACCTTGCGCGGCTTGGCCTGCTCCAGAACCGGGATCCGGACCTCGAGGACACCATTGTTGTAGGTGGCCTCGACGGCGTCGGCGTTCAGGTTCTTGGACAGGTACAGGCGGCGCGTGAAGGTACCCATCGTGCGCTCGCGGACGAAGAACTTGTCGTTCTCGGTGTGCTCTTCCTCCCGCTTGACGCTGACCGACAGGACACCGCGGTCCACGGTGACCTCGAGGGACTGCGGGTCGATGCCGGGCACGTCAAACCGCAGCAGCACGTCGCCATCGCGGCGGACGCCGTCCAGCGGCATGACGGTCGACCGGCCAAACGCGCGCCGGGTGGCCCGGGCGAACGGGTCATATGCAGTCAGGTACATCCTTGCCTCACCTCCGATTTGAATGAATTGGGGACTCGGCCGGAGTACCCGACCTCATCCTCCATAGGCAAGGAACCTACAACTTTGCTTGCATATTCCCTTCGGCTAGAAGAGCAGAGACGAGAGGGTGGACCGGGCCTTGGTCACCCGCGGATCACGCGGCGGGAGGATGTCGAACAGGCCGACCAGGTGCGCCCGGGCCTGCTCCCGGTCCTGGCCCGACGTGCGCCGGACGACGCCCAGCAGCCGGTCGAACGCCTCCTCGATCCGGCCCGAAGCCAGGTCGATGTCGGCCACACGGATCTGGGCTTGCACGTCGTCCGGGCGTTCGGCCGCGTCCCGGCGGGAGCGAGCCTGATCATAGGAGCTGACCCGGCGGATCAAGTTGACCTGGGCCAGCCCGGCCTTGGCCATCGGGTCGCTCGGCGAGGCGGCCAGCTCCTCCTCAAAGGCCTGGGCCGCGGCGTCCAGGTCGCCGCGTTCCATGGCCGCGCGAGCCTGCTCGAAGGCGGGCGGCAGCTGGTCGGCGTCGGCGTAGCCCTGAGGCGCGCGGCGCGGGTCCGCGCTCTCGTCGGCGTCGTCGACCTCGGCGTCGTCGGCCTCGGCGTCGTCGACCTCGGCATCGGCGCTGCCGGGCGGAGCGAGGCCGATCTTCTCCGCGATGGCCAGGACCTGGCCGAGCCACTGGCGGACCTGGGCCTCCGGCATCGCGCCGAGGAAGCCGTCCACCAGCTGGCCGCCGATAACCGCCACCACCATGGGGATGCTCTGCACCTGCAGAGCCGCGGCCAGCTGAGGGTTCGCGTCGACATCCACCTTGGCCAGGATCCACGTCCCGTCCGCCTCGGCGGCGAGCTTCTCCAGCACGGGGCTGAGCTGCTTGCACGGCCCGCACCAGTCGGCCCACAGATCGATGATCACCGGGGTGGTCCGGGACCGCTCGACCACATCGGTGTTGAAGGTCTGCTCGGTGACCTCAAGGACAGAGCCGTCGCCAGGCACGGCGGACCCGGCGGACTGCGCCGCCTGCTGCCTGCGCTGCGCGGCCGCCTGGCGCGCGCCCAGGTCGACGGCCCCATAGAGCGAAAAATCCCGCGGCTGCATGATTCCATCCTGCCGCATACGGCCAGTGCTCCGGCCCGGGCCTCTCGGATGGCCGTGCGGACGCGCTTGGTTGCTCTGCAGTAAACCGTCGCCTATCTTCCGGGTAGGTTGCCGTTTCCCTGGCCCGGATCGGGAGTCTCGCAGCGGGCGCGTGCGCCACAACCCTCTCTCTGCACTCGGGGTGCCGCCATCCTCTCGCCCGGCATTCTGGCCGCAGTCACCTGTCACACACCAGCCCCGCCAGTACCGCCGCCCGCGGTCCGCCGAACCGGTGAACGCGGCGTTGTGATGGCTCTTCCCGATAGAACGCCGCGTTCACATGGCAAGAACCACGTCAGCGGCGAGATCTCATGCGAATTCCCGGGACTGGCGGGACGGGCGGGCATCGCGAGGCTATACCGTCCCCGGGACATGCTCACCGCAGCCCTCGAGAGTCAACCGGCGGCCGGAGCCGAGGTCGGCCTAGCCGGCACGCTCCGCTCTATCGGGGCTCTATCGGGGCATGGGTGCCACAGCCCCCATCGACCGGGATGAACGTGACCTCAATCACCAGACGGCGCGCAGAGCAGGCCGGACGATTGGGGAATCCAGACAACACGGCTCTACTGAGTCGGATCCCGCACCCGAAAGCATCCGCCGAGCCATCGGCTTACCGTCGGGGCAGCCAGATCAGTAGATATCTTGAATGAATCCCCGAGCCGTGCGGCCGCTAACAGGGTTTGACCTGCGCAAACTTGCCGGTCATCGGGTATGCAGCCGGTCCGGCGCCGGTTACTGTGGCCAGGTGCTCGGCGCTGGGTGGACCGAGGTCGTCGCCCTGGCGGCGGCCTTCGCCGTCTCGGCCGTGGCCACCCCAGCCGGCATCTCCGGGGCGGTCCTGCTGCTCCCGTTCCAGGTGAGCGTCCTGGGCACGCCCAGCCCGGCCGTCACCCCCACCAACCTGCTCTACAACGTGGTCGCCACCCCCGGCGCGCTGTACCGGTACTGGCGGCAGCACCAGACCGGCGGCCGCCTGGCCCTGCTCCTGATCACCGGGACCCTGCCCGGCGTGATCGCCGGATCGGTCATACGCGTCGAGCTGGTTCCCGGCCCTCGCGTTTTCGACCTGCTGGTCGCCGCCCTGCTGCTGCCGCTCGGTATCTGGCTGGCCGCCACGCGGCCCGCCCGCGACCCGGATCGGGCCCGCCCGGCTCGCCGGATCCCGGCCCCCGTGCTGGTCGTCCTGGCCTGCCTGACCGGATGCGTCGGCGGCATCTACGGGATCGGCGGCGGCTCGATCCTGGCTCCCATCTTGATCGGGTCCGGCCGTCCGGCCGCCGAGGTCGCTCCAGCTGCCCTGGCCTCGACCTTCGTGACCTCGCTCGGCGGCGTGATCACCTTCACCATCTTGTCCATCAGCGAAGGCCCGGTCGCCCCGAACTGGCCCACCGGCATCGCCCTGGGCCTCGGCGGCATCATCGGCGGCTACACCGGAGCGCGCATGCAATCCCGGCTCCCCGATATCTTGATCCGCCGCACCGTCGGCATCCTCGCCGCCGCCATCGCCGTCAGCTACCTATGGTCCGGGCTGAAATGAACTGCCGTCGGCCCCCGAAGGGCTACCAGCCGGCCAACTAGCCGTAGTCGTAGTCCATGAAGCTGCCGCGCGGTTAGCTGCTGCGCGCGGGATCGGCGTAGCCGTGCGTGTAGGCGTAGCGGATGGCCTGGGTGCGGTCCCGCGAACCGGTCTTGGCGAAGATCCGGTTGACGTGCGTCTTGACCGTCGCCTCGCTGACGTACAGCGCCCGGGCGATCTCCCGGTTCGACTTGCCCTGCGCGATCAGGCGCAAGACGTCGGACTCCCGGGGGGTCAGCTCGTCCGGGTCATGATCCGGCTGCGCCGCGGGGGCGCGGACGGCGGCCGACAGCAGCCGCTGCTGCACCGCCGGATCCAGCACGGCCTGGCCGGCCGCGGCGGCCAGCACGGCCCGGCCGATCTCGGCCCGGGTGGCGTCCTTGGTCAGGTAGCCCAGGGCGCCGGCCTGCAGGGCGCCGAGGATGGACTCGTCGTCGGAGTAGGTGGTCAGCACCACGACCTGGGTCCCCGGATGATCGGCCCGGATGCGGCGCGTGGCCTCCACCCCGTCGCAGCGCGGCATGTTCAGGTCCATCAGCACCACCTGCGGCTGGGTGGCCGCGACCGTCTCGACCGCCGCCACGCCGTCCTCGGCCTGGCCCACCACGGTAATCCCGGGCAGCGTGCCGAGCAGCAGCACCAGGCCCTCGCGTACGGCGGCCTGGTCGTCCGCGACTACCACGGTCACCGGTTCGGGGTTCTCCGTCATGCCGGAATCCTAAGGTTGACCTGCCAGTTCCCCGCGTCCGGGCCGACTTCCAGGGTGCCGCCCGCCAGGGCGGCGCGTTCGGCGAGGCCGACCAGGCCGAAGCCGCCTCCGCTGCCGGCCAGCGGTGTCTCGGCGGGCCGCGGCGGGATGGGGTTGACGACGCTCAGGGTCACCTCATCCGGTCCGTAACCGAGGCGGAGCGTGACGGGCTCGCCGGGAGCGTGCTTGCGCGCGTTGGTCAGCGCCTCCTGCGCCGCCCGGTAGACGGCCACGCCGGCCTCCGCCGGGATCGGCCGGGCCTCGCCGGTGACCTCGAAGTTCACCTGCGGATCGCCGACCGTACGGTACTGATCGGCCAGCGACGCCAGCTGCTCGGGCAGCGGACCCGCGTCGTCCCGCAGGGCCAGCACAGCCCGCCTGGCCGCGGCCAGGCCGTCCCGGGTCAGCGTCCCGGCCCGGTCGATGCACTCGATCGCCTTGACCAGCTCCGGGTTGTCCGCGGGCAGCGTGCCCGAGGTCAGCAGCCCCCCCGCGGCCTGCAGGTTCACCGATATCGCGGCGAGGGAGTGGGCGAGCACGTCGTGCAGGTCGCGGGCGATCCTGGCCCGCTCGGCGAACGCGGCGGCCTGGGTCTCGGCCTCGCGCGCCCGGCGGGTTTCGTCCAGCGTGCGTTCGGCCTGGACGGCCCGGACGAGGAACTCGTTGCGGGTCAGGGCCACGACCCAGAGCCCGATGAAGGCCCAGGCGTAGCCCACGAGCTGGGCGGTCGGGATCCCGGTGGCCAGTCCGGTGGCCAGGAACCCGGCCACGGTCTCGGCGGTGACGCCGAGCGAGGCCGTCGTGCTCAGCCGGGCGCCCGCGCTGAACGTGGCGACGCAGCCGACGCCGACGGCCGGGCCGTTCGGGGACAGCCCGGCCAGCACGCCGCCCGCCGCCCCCATCACGACCAGGCTCCAGGTCATTAGCCGGCCCCGGCCATCGGACAGGATCCAGGCGATCCACGCGGCCGCGGACACGCCCAGCATGACCGCGATCGCCGGGCCGCGGGCGCCACCGGAGGCCGGGCCGGGACGGGCCAGCCAGACGGTGGTGACCACCACGATGACCAGGCCCGCGACCCGCATCGTATTGATCACCCGGGTGGCGGTCACCGAGCGGGCGCCGAGGACCGGATCCATCTGCGCGGCGAGGGAACGCAACACTCCCCACTCCTGAGTCTGCTCACTACCGGGCTTATTACCGGCCGGCCGGTCTGGCGGCCGATATCAACGTAGCTCGCCACGTGCCCCAGCGCGCCGGCGCCCGGGTTGACCGCCGGTTGAGGCCGGGTGGACAGGCCCTCCGCCCGGAGCCTCCACCCGGGGCAATACCTTGATCAAGCCGGAGGCCGACGCGATTCCAACCTCCCCGTTCCTAGCGTGAGTGATGTCGGCGCAACCCCGCGCTGAGCATCGAATAAGGAGTTCAAAGTGGACGCCAGCGTCTGGATCATCAACCTCGTCGTCCTGGCCGTCGTGCTGTTCAGTGACCTCGGCCAGCGCAAGATCGGCACGCTGCGGCTGGTCCGCCCGTTCATCGCCGCGGCGGTCGTCATCCCGTTCTACATCAAGGGCGCCGCGACCACGGGTCACGGGCTGATCCTGGAGATCGCGGGAGTAGCGGCCGGCCTGGCCCTCGGCGTGCTGGCCGCCGCGCTGTTCCGCGTCCGCTACGACGCGCAGGCCGGCCGGGCCGTCTCCCGGGCCGGCCTGGGATACGCCCTGGCCTGGATCGCGGTGATCGGCGGCCGGCTGTTCTTCGCCTACGGCGCCACCCACATCTTCGGCGCCTCGCTCGTCCGCTGGATGGTCACGACCGGGATCACGGTGGACGCCCTGACCGACAGCCTGATCTTCCTGGCCCTGGCCATGCTGCTGGCCCGGACCGGCGTCCTGGCGGTCAAGGCTCGCGCGGCCATCACCCGGGCCCGGCAGGCGGAGGCCTCGCACGCAGCCAGCCCGGTCGAGGCCCGCTGACCCTTACCGTCCCGGGGAAGGCGCCGCGCCCCGTCAGGCCATCCGGCCTGACGGGGCGCGGTTTTCACTGCGCGGCGCCGGGCCCGCGGCTAGCGTTGGTCGCATGAGATTCGGCTTGGTCGGCACCGGATACTGGGCGCGCGTCACACACGCGCCCGCCCTTTCGTCAACGGGGGGCGTCGAGTTGGCCGCGGTCTGGGGCCGTAACCCGCAGGCCGCGGCCGACCTCGCGGCCGAGTATCAGGCCACCCCGCAGAACGACGTCTCCGCGTTCCTGGCCGAGGTCGACGCCGTTCTGTTTCGCGGTCCCACCGGACGTGCAGGCGCCCATCGCCACGCAGGCGGCCCAGGCGGGCAAGCACCTGCTGCTCGAGAAGCCCGTCGCGCTGACCGAGGCCGCGGCGGACGGCCTGGTCGAGGCCGTCGAGCAGGCCGGGGTGGCGTCAGTCGTGTTCTTCACGAACATGTTCCAGCCGGACGTGCGGGCCTGGCTGGCCGAGGTGGAAACCCGCGGCGGGTGGACCGGGGGCGTGTCAGCCTGGCTGGGCTCGGCGCTGCGTGAGTCCAACCCGTTCAACACGCCGTGGCGCCGGGCCAAGGGCGGACTGTGGGACATCGGCCCGCACATGGTCTCGCTGCTGTGGGCCAGCCTGGGCCCGGTGACGTCGGTGACCGCCGACGCCGGGCCGGCCGACGTCACCCACCTGATCTTGCATCACCAGGGCGGCGCGACCAGCACGACCACCCTGACCCTCAGCGCGGCCCAGGCCGCCGCGGGCGCCGAGGCGTACCTGTGGGGTGAATCCGGCCGGCTGGCCGTGCCCGACGGGAGCATCGACCCGGTCCAGGCGCTGAGCACCGCGCTGGGCGAACTGGTGGCCAACGCCCGCGCGGGGCAGACCGAGCACCCGTGCGACGTCCGGTTCGGCCGCGACGTGGGACGCGTGCTGGCCGAGGCGCAACGCCAGATCGACGTGCGGCGCGCAAGCCACCTCGGTACGTAGCATCTGTTGTGCTACGGTGGCCCGATGGGTGACACTCCTGCGGACGAGCGGAATCCGCTGCCGGTCAGCCGCAGCGCCCGGACCCGGGAACCCGGCCTGCCGGCCGCGCGGGCCGAGGCGAGGCCCGCGGCGAGCACGCGCATCGGGATCAGGGAGCTGCGCCAGCACGCCAGCGTTTACGTCGACTTGGCGGAGAAGGGGTACACGGTGGACATCACGAACCGGGGACGCCTGGTGGCCCAGCTGGTGCCGGTCAGGGAGCCGGGCAGCCCACTGGAACGCCTGATCGCGGCCGGGATCATCGAGCCGGCCGAGGAGGGCGGGGGCTCCGACGACCTCGACCCGTACCCGGCGCTGCCCGCCGGCCAGCCGACCGCCAGTGAGATCCTGGGTCAGATGCGGCGGGCGGCGGACGGGTGATCTACCTCGATTCCTCCGCGCTGGTCAAGCTGGCCCTGACCGAACCCGAGTCCGCCGCGCTGGCCCGGTGGCTGGGCGAGCGGTCCGGCCAGCCGCTGGTCTCCAGCGCGCTGCACCGGGCCGAGGTGCCGCGGGCGGTCTGGCGGGCCGAGCCCGGGGCGCTGCCGCGCAGCTACCGCGTGCTCAAGCGCATCGCCCGGGTCGCGCTGACCGCCGACGTGCTCGACACCTCGGCCACGCTGCCGCCGCAGGCGCTGGGCGCGGCGCACGCCATCCACCTGGCTTCCGCGCTCGCCCTCAAGCGGGACCTGACCGCGTTCGTGGCCTATGACGAGCACCTGCTCGCCGCGGCCGTTGGGGCGGGGCTCCCGGTCGCCAGCCCCGGCTAGAAGGCGGCGGGCTCCACGTAGGCGCCCCACTCGGCGCGCAGGGCGCCGCAGATCTCGCCGAGGGTGGCCTCGGCCCGGGCCGCGGCCAGCATGGGCGGGACCAGGTTCGCCTCGGTGCGGGCCGCCGCGACCAGGGCGGACAGGGTCGCGTCGACCGCTTGCTGGTCGCGCTGGGCGCGGCGGCGGCCGAGCAGCGCCACCTGCTCCCGCTCTACCTCGGGGCTGATGCGCAGGATCTCCAGCGGCGCGGCGACGGTCTCGGTATGGCAGTTCACGCCGACGATCTTCTTGTCGCCCTTCTCCACCTTGCGCTGGTAGGCGAACGAGGCCTCGGCGATCTCGCCGGTGAACCAGCCGTTCTCGATACCCTGCAGGATCCCGCCGGTCATCGAGCCGTCCGGGCTCATCTCGCGGATCCGGGCGAAGATCGCCTCCGCCTCCCGCTCCAGCTGGTCGGTGAGCGCCTCGACGTACCACGAGCCGCCGAGCGGGTCGGTCACGTTCAGCACACCGGTCTCCTCCATGATGACCTGCTGGGTGCGCAGCGCGGTCTCGGCGGCCGCTTCGCCGGGCAGCGCGAGCACCTCGTCTAGGGCGTTGGTGTGCAGCGAGTTGGTCCCGCCGAGCACGGCCGCCAGCGCCTCGACCGCGGTGCGGACGATGTTGTTGTCCGGCTGCTGGGCGGTGAGCGAGACCCCGGCCGTCTGGGTGTGGAAGCGCAGCCACTGCGCTCGCTCGGTTTTGGCGTGATAGACGTCGCGCAGCCACCGGGCCCAGATCCGCCGGGCGGCGCGGAACTTCGCGATCTCCTCGAAGAAGTCGACGTGCGCGTCGAAGAAGAACGACAGGCCCGGCGCGAACGTGTCGATATCGAGGCCGCGCTCCAGCCCGAGTTCGACGTACCCGAACCCGTCGGCCAGGGTGAAGGCGAGTTCCT
Source organism: uncultured Actinomycetes bacterium (assembly GCA_963722055.1). Lineage (GTDB taxonomy): Bacteria > Actinomycetota > Actinomycetes > Streptosporangiales > Streptosporangiaceae > Palsa-504. The sequence continues at coordinate 29,100 of CAVRLA010000015.1, forward strand.
GGGCGGCGGTCGAGCCCGCCTCCCTGATGTGGTAGCCGGACACCGACAGCGGCTTGTACCGGGAGATGTTCGCGCCGCAGTATTCCATCAGGTCGCCGATGAGCCGCAGGTGCGGGCGGGGCGGGTACAGCCACTCCTTCTGCGCGATGTACTCCTTGAAGATGTCGGTCTGCAGCGTTCCGTCGAGCGCGGAGACGTCGGCGCCCTGGCGTTCGGCCGCGACCAGGTACATGCAGAAGACGGGGACGGCCGGCCCGCTGATCGTCATCGACGTGGTGGTGCCGGCCAGGTCGATGCCCTCGAACAGCACGTCCATGTCGGCGGCCGAGTCGATCGCCACCCCGCAGTGCCCCACCTCGCCCAGCGAGCGCGGGTCATCGGAGTCGCGACCCATCAGGGTCGGCATGTCGAAGGCCACCGACAGCCCGGCGCCCCCGGCCCGCAGCAGCATCTTGTACCGCTCGTTGGTCTGCCGCGCGTTGCCGAAGCCGGAGAACTGGCGGATCGTCCACGGCTTGCCGCGATAGCCGCTGGCGTGAATACCGCGGGTAAACGGGAACTCTCCCGGCCACCCGATCCGCTCCAGCTCCGGGACCACCGCGCCGGGCGGCGGGCCGTAGACCGGGTCGACGTCCAGCCCGGACAGCGTGGTGAAGTCCGCGTCCCGCTTGGCCGCCTGGTCAAACCGCTCCTGCCAGCGGCTGCGCCCCGCGTCCGAATCACCCATGGATCCGCCCCTCACGAAATAGTAGGACGTCCTACTATCTTTTAGTGTAACCATGGCGGAGCCCGAGGCGGCACGAGCGCCGACGCCTGGACTGAGGAGCGAAGCGACGAGGGAAGGCCAGGGCCCCGCGAGCCAAAGGGCGCGCCGCCGCCTGGACTGAGGAGCGACGAAGGAGCGACGAGGGAAGGCGGCGGATCAAGAGCGCCCGGAGGCGAGCGGGGAAAACACAGTAAACAAAACACGCACCACGGCCCGTTCAGAAAAAAAGAAAAGATTCTGTGCAACCGGACAGGCATCTGCGTCGTCTGTTAAGAGCGCAAGGCAGGGGACAGCCTTCGCGTGCTGCGGTGGCCCGGACGTCACGGGGGCGCGCCCGGGCCAGACCCGTAGGACCTCGAGCGACCTGAGGAACACGCGCAGGCAGAGGCGCAACCGGTGACCGCGTCGCCGGGCGGAAATGTGGTAGATGTTGCCGTATCACACGGGCGTTCTGGACGGCGCCCCGACCGGGCCCGACATGATTTACATGCCGGGCGGCCTCGGCGCGGGGCTCATCGAGGGAGATCCGGTGGGCACGGCTTCCGAGGTCGATACCGACGCCGCCGAGGAGTTGTTCCGGACCGCCTACCCCAAGCTCGCCGGCTGGGTGCGGCGCCTGGTCGATGACGACGACACCGCGCACGAGATCGCGGCCGAGGCGTTCGTCCGGCTGCTGGCCCGGTGGACTCGGGTGGAAAGCCCGCAGAGCTACCTTTATATGATCGCCACCAACCTGATCCGCGACCACTGGCGCAAGGCCGAGCGGGAGCGGCGGGCCATGCGCAGCGTCACCGCGGCCGCGGCCCTGGACGACGTGGCCTACCCGGACCAGGACGTGGACGTGCGTAGCCTCCTGGCCGCGCTGCCACCGCGGCTGCGCGACCCGTTCCTGCTGCACTACTACGCCGGCTTCCCGATCCGCGAGGTCGCGGCGCTGTTGCACCGGCCCGAGGGCACGATCAAGGCCGACCTGTTCGCGGCGCGGGCCAGGCTGAAGACGGCGCTGGGGGAACGTAATGCCTGACCGGCGCGACGACCTCGATTCCTGGCTAGACGGGCGGATCGAACCGCTGCCCCCGCCGCCGGGAACCTTCGAGCTGATCAAGCGGCGGGCCCGGCGGCGCAAGTACCGCAGGCTGGCCGTGACCGCGGGCGCGGCGGCGGCGATCGTGGCCGCGGCGGTGACCGTGCCGCAGATAGTCAACCTGCCGGTGCTGAACCCCACCACCGCCACCGGCGTCGGCGCGAACGGGCGCACGCCGGCCACCACGGCCAGCGCCGGGGCCAGCACCTCGACGTCGTCGGCCACACCCATCCCCTCACACGGCCCGGCGCCCGTCCCGGCGCCCGTCCCGGCCAACTTCAAGCCCGCCTCGGTCACGTTCATCGGCACGCAGACCGGCTGGGTGATCGGTCAGGCCGGCGTCCCCGGCTTCTGCGCCACGTCGTACTGCACCTCGCTGGCGCGCACCGACGACGCCGGGAAGACCTGGACCGGGGTGCCCGCGCCGCTCACCGGCCCGGCCAACGGGGTCACCGGGGTAAGCCAGGTCCGGTTCCTCAACGGCGACGACGGCTGGGCGTTCGGGCCCGAGCTGTTCGCGACCCACGACGGCGGCCACACCTGGACCCAGGTGGCCACCAACGGCCTGCGGGTCACCGACCTGGAGACGGTAGGCCACCGCGCGTTCGCGCTGTTCGCCTCCTGCACCGGGACCGGGGCGGCGTTCGCGGCCCAGTGCACCGCTTACAGCTTGTACTCCTCGCCCGCCTCGTCCGACGACTGGACCCCGGTGGGCCCCTCAACCTCCGGGCTGGCCGGCGAGGCCGCCTCGTTCGTGCTCACCGGGACGCGCGGCTACCTGCTGGCCCCGGACCGGATGCTCTACACCGGGCCGGTCGACGGCAGCGCGCCCTGGCAGCAGCTCAAGCAGATCCCGTGCCCGGTCGGGACGCCGCTGGCGGACGGCCGACCGACTGGCGCGCTGCTCGCCGCCGCTAATGCGACGAACCTGGTCCTGGCCTGCGCGTCGTCCAGCGCCCCGGGGAGCCAGCAGGCCAAGCAGGTGTTTACGTCGGCCGACGGCGGGATCGCCTGGCAGAACGCCGTCGCCGCGCCGGCCCTGGGCCTGGCCACCTCGGTGGCGGCCAGCCCGAGCGGCACGTACGTCCTGGCCACGACCCAGGGCCTCGACGTGCTGCCGGCCGGGAGCGCGACCTGGCAGGCGGCGACGCTGGACGGGCCGCCGCCGGCCGGCGGGTTCGGCTACGTGGGCATGACGACCGACCGGCAGGGCATCGCGCTGCCCGCGAACCCCGCGACCGGGGCGGTCTGGTTTACCTTCGACGGCGGGAAGACCTGGGCACCGTCCCACGTCAGCTAGGGCGCGCCGGGGGTCCCCGGGTTCTCCGCGTTCTCCGGCTTCTCCGGGATAAAGTCGCCGTTGGTCAGCCGCAGCCCGCGGAGCAGGTCGAAGATCTCCTTCAGCTGACCGGGCTCGTACCCGCCGAGGCCGAACTCGGCCGCCATTAGGTCCCGGGTCGCCCGCTCCACCAGCGCGCGGCCCGCGGGGGTGATCTCGGCCAGCCGACCCCGGCCGTCGGACGGATTCGGGCGGCGGACCACCAGGTGCTGGCGTTCCAGCCGGCTGATGATGTTCGTGACGCTGGTCGGGTGCACCATCAGGCGTTCGCCGATCACCCGCAGCGGCAGGGCGCCGCGGCGGCTGAAGGTGAGCAGCACCAGGGCCTCGTAGCGCGCGAAGGTCAGCTCGTACGGTCGCAGGAGCGCATCGAGCTCGCCGAGCAGTATCTGCTGGGCGCGCATGATCGAGGTGACGGCGGCCATCGACGGTGACGGACCGAACCTGGCCTCCCAGATCCGGGCCGCCCGGTCGATGGGGTCGAACGGCAGATCAAGCGGCTTACCCACGGGTACAACCGTATTCAGTCTTGGCCTCGGGCGAGGACTTCTTCGGCGGCCTGGAACGGGTCCAGGGTGCCGTCGGCAACCCGGGCGGCCAGGTCGTCGACGTTGTCGGTCACGCGGTCGCGCAGCGCGGCGAAGGCCAGCATGGTGATCTCCTCGCGGGCCCGGGCGTGCCGGCGCCGCTTCAGCTCCCCGCTGGCGCACAGCCAATCCCAGTGCGCGTCCAGGCGGGTGACCAGCTCGGCGAGGCCCTCGCCGGTGGTCGCGGTGGCGGTGATGATGGGCGGCTTCCAGCCGCCCGGCTCGACGGTCCCCAGCGCGAGCATGTTGCGCAGGTCCCGCACCACCTGCTGAGCATCTGGCTTATCGGCTTTGTTGACGACAAACAGGTCGGCGACCTCCAGGATGCCGGCCTTGGCCGCCTGGATGGCGTCGCCCAGGCCCGGGGCGAGCAGCACGGCCACGCTGTCCGCGAGCGAGGCAATGGCGACCTCGGCCTGTCCGACCCCGACCGTTTCGATGATGATCACCTCGAAGCCGGCCGCGTCGAGGACCCGGATGGCCTGCGGTGTCGCGGCGGCCAGCCCGCCGAGGTGACCGCGGCTGGCCATCGACCGGATGAATACCGCCTCGTCGGTGGCGTGCTCCTGCATCCGGATCCGGTCACCGAGCAGCGCGCCGCCGGTGAACGGCGAGGTCGGGTCCACCGCGAGCACCGCCACGCGGCGGCCGGCGGCGCGGAACGCGCCCACCAGCGCGCCGGTCATGGTGGACTTCCCGACGCCCGGCGCGCCGGTCAGCCCGATGATCCGGGCCTGACCGGTCCTGGGCAGCAGATCGGCGATGACCTCTCGTACCCGCGGGGATCCGTCCTCGACCAGCGAGAGCAGCCGGGCCAGGGCGCGGACGTCCCCGTTCAGGGCCCGGTCGAGCTCACTTGGTGCGTGCGCAGGGCTAGCCACGGGGTTCAGGCACGGTGTTCATGCACGGACCCGCAACAGCAGCGCCTCGCCCTGACCGCCGCCGCCGCACAGCCCGGCGGCGCCGAGCCCGCCGCCGCGGCGGCGCAGCTCGTGGCATAGGTGCAGCGCGATCCGGGCCCCGGACATCCCGATTGGATGGCCAATCGCGATCGCGCCGCCGTTGACGTTCACGATCTCCGGGCTGACGTCCAGGTCGCGCATGGACTGGATGGCGACCGCCGCGAACGCCTCGTTGATCTCGATCAGGCCCAGGTCCTCGACCCCGAGGCCGGCCTTGGCCAGGGCCTGCTTGATGGCGTTGGACGGCTGGGAGTGCAGCGAGTTGTCCGGCCCGGCCACGTTGCCGTGCGCGCCGATCTCGGCCAGCACGTCGGCCCCGGCCCGCTGGGCGGCCTCGGCCGACATCACCACCACGGCGGCCGCGCCGTCGGAGAGCTGCGACGCGCTGCCGGCCGTGATCGTGCCGTCCGGCCCGAAGGCCGGCTTGAGCCTGGCCAGCGTCTCTGCCGTCGTGCCCGGGCGGATGCCCTCGTCCTCGGTCACGCTCAGCGGCTCGCCCCCGTGCTGGGGTACGGGCACCGGGACGATCTCGGCGGCGAACAGGCCGTTCTTAGCCGCGGCCGCCGCACGCTGGTGCGAGGCGGCGGCGAACTCGTCCTGCTCGGCGCGCGTGATGCCGAGCCTGCGGCCGCTGCGTTCGGTGGACTCGCCCATGGACAGATGGTCGAACGCGTCGGTCAGGCCGTCCAGGGCCATCGAGTCCTCGAGCTGCACCGGGCCGTACTTGTAGCCGACCCGGGAGTTCTTCAGCAGGTGCGGCGCCTGGGTCATGGACTCCATGCCGCCGGCCACGATCACGTCGTATTCACCGAGCCTGACCAGCTGCGACGCGAGCGCGATGGCGTCCAGGCCGGACAGGCAGACCTTGTTGACGGTCAGCGCCGGGATGTCCATGCCGATGCCGGCCGCGACGGCGGCCTGCCGGGCGGTGATCTGCCCGGCACCGGCCTGCAGCACCTGCCCCATAATGACGTACTGGACCCGGTCCGGGCCGATCCCGGCGCGGTCCAGGGCCCCGGCGATCGCGACGCCGCCGAGTTCGCTGGCAGACTTGCTGGCGAGGGAGCCCAACAGGCGACCTACGGGGGTCCTCGCGCCGCCGACAATGACCGGCTGACGTGGTTCGCTCATATCAATAAAGATACCCAGCGAGGGTTGATGGGGGTTCGATCGTGCTACCGCTGCTGACTCGCCTTGATCACGTCGGCATTGCCTGCCGCGATCTGGACGCCGCGATCGGGCGATACCAGGCGACGTTCGGGCTCGAGGTGGTGAGCCTGGAGGTGAACGAGGAGCAAGGGGTGCGCGAGGCCATGCTTGGAGTTGGAGTGGTCGGCGGCGGCTTGCGGCCCGGTTACGTTCAGCTCCTGGAGCCGCTGGGCCCGGACACCCCGGTGGGCCGGTTCCTGGCCCGGCGCGGCGAGGGCCTGCACCACGTCGGGTACGGCGTCGCCGACGTGCGAGAAGCCCTGGCCGCGATCGGCGTCCAGGGCGTGCGGCTGCTCGACGAGCGGCCGCGGCACGGATCGATGGGGGCGTCCATCGCCTTCCTACATCCGGCCGATCTGGGCGGCGTGCTGACCGAGCTGGTCCAGGCGGCCGACCGGCCTGAGCGCCCGGCCGCGGGCCGCAGGACCGCCCATCCGGGCGTTTAGGGGATTTACCCGGACGCATAGGATAGAGAACTCTGAAGGACACGCCAACGCTCCTGAGTAAGAGTAGTCTGCCTGTCACCGGCCGAGAGTCGTACCCGCATGCTGACACCCGCCGTGAAATCCCCCCCGTAGCTTTAACGTCTAGCCAGGATTAGGCCATATGCAATCGGACATTGACGCCCAGCTGACTAACTTCTTCGAAGAGGCCCCGCCGCGTGAGTTCGCGACGGTGATGCGGGGCTATGACCGTCACCAGGTCGACGAGCACATCCGGCAGATTGAAGCCGAGGTGCGTACGCACCGTGAGCAGACCACTTCCTTGAAGCGGGAGCTGTCCGAAGCCCACCGCCAGATCGGGGAGCAGGAGCGTCCCACCTATTCCGGTCTCGGAGCCCGCATCGAGCAGCTGCTCAGGCTCGCCGAGGAGCAGGCCACCGAGCTGGTCCAGGCGGCCAGGACGGAAGCGAACGAGATCAAGGCCGCAGGCAAGGTCGACGCGGCCGAGCTGCGGGCCGGCGCCGAGAACGAGGCCGCCGAGTTGCGCGCGAACGCTAAGCGTGAGACCGACGACCTGCGTGGCGCGGCCGAGCGCGAGGCCGATTCGATCAGGACCACCGCCCGGCGCGAGGCCGACGAGCTGACCAACACCACCGAGCGCGAGGCGGCCAAGCTGCGCGCCACGGCCGACCACGAGGTGGCGGAGAAGCGGGCCGCGGCCGAGCGCGACATCGCCAAGCTGCGGACCAGCACCGAGCGCGAGGTCGCCCAGCTGAAGGCCACCGCTAAGCGCGAACGGGATGAGATCCTCACCACCTCCAAGCGGCAGGCCGACGAGATGCGCAGCCAGGCGCAGCGGATCCTGGAGGAGAGCGAGGCGCAGCGGGCTCAGTCCGAGGCCGAGTTCGAGATCCAGCTCGCGGCGCGCCGGGAAGAGGCCGAGCGCCAGGAGGCCGAGCGCCTCGCCGCCGCCCAGTCCGCCACGCAGAAGCTGGTGTCCGAGGCCGAGCAGCGGGCGTCCACCGCGGAGCAGCGGGCGGCCAAGGCGTCGGCGCAGGCCGACCAGACCCGCCGGGACGCGGACCAGCATGCCCGGCAGCTGGTCAGCAACGCCAAGAAGAACGCCGACCAGATCGTCACCGGGGCCAAGACTCAGGCCGACCAGCTGCTGTCCGAGGTCAAGGCCGACGCCGAACGCCGCCGCGCCGCGGCTCAGCGCGAGGTCGACGAGCTCACCCGGCAGAAGGACTCGATCGCTTCGCACCTGGCCCAGGTACGCCAGCTGCTCGGCGGGCAGCTGCCCGGCGGGGTGGACCCGGCCATGTCGGCCGCGCCGGCCAAGCCGGCCATCGCCGGCGACCCCGCGCCGCGCAACGGAGCCAGCCAGCCCGCACCGGCCACGGTTCAGCCGGCCCAGGTGGCCGCCGCCCCCACCCAGGTGCAGGCGCAGCGGTCCGCGCCCGCCAACGGCGGTGCTCCGGCTCCCACCCAGGCCAACGGCAAGCCGGGGACCAGCGGCAAGGAGGACGAAGAGGACTGGTGGACCGAGTAGACGGTCTTCCCTCGTTAACTGGCCAGCCTCGCATCGCGAGGCTGGCCAGTTGCCTGTCTGAGGCTGGCCAGTCGCCTGTCTGAGGCTGGCCAGTTGCTTGTCTAGGTCACCGGCACGATGACGGCTTCGGCCAGCTCGCCATCGGTGATGCGTAGCACGCCGAGCGTGCCCTGCGGCTGCCGCCGGCGGTCGGTCGGCGAACCGGGGTTGAAGATCCGCAGGCCGTACCCGGACTGATCGAGCGGGATGTGCGAGTGCCCGAATACCACCAGGTCGGCGCGGGGAAACGCGCGGCGCATCCGCGCCAGGCGACCGCTGGCCGGCCCGCTGTCGTGCAGCATGGCCACGCGGAGCCCGTCCAGGGTGAACTCGGCCGTCGGCGCCGCACCCCAGTCGGCTACGTCCGGGCCGTCGTTGTTTCCGGCCACGGCGACCACCGGCGCGTACTCGGCCAGCTCGGCCAGGACGGCTGCCGTGCACACATCGCCTGCGTGCAGGATGAGGTCGGCGCCGCGCAGCTCCCGCGCCACCCGCGGCGGGCAGGACCGCCAGCGCCGGGGCGCGTGAGTATCAGCCAGCACAACAACCCGCATGGCACCATCCTGCCCGCTCCGGCGGGCGCGGGGGGCGCCCCGATGGCCCCGCGGGGAGCGACCCGATGGCCCACCAGGTCGGTTATAACCGGTCCAATGGGCCATCGGGTCGGTTGCGGGGGTGGGGTTAGTCGACGTGGCGGGGGGCGTGGTCGTGGATGGCGGGCAGGACGGAGGTGAGCGCCGTGCTCGCCTCGGCCGCTGCTCTTCGCTGCCTGTCCCGCGCTTCGGCCTGCGCCGCCGCGGCGGCGAGCCGCCGGTTGGCCTTAGTGCGGCGCCGACCCCGCTTGATGGCTTGCACCACGCGATCGGCGGCGAACAGCAAGCCGGCAAACAGGACAACCAGGACAATGAGCAGCACGGTCACGGGCATCTTCCGTCTCGTCGTCGTCGGATGTTCTCAGCGGCTGGTAAAGCCTGTCCTCACAGCGTTTTCCAAACCTCGCGTATCCGGGTAAGTCGGGCGCCAGGCGGTCACTGCCTGCTACGATGCTCGCTCCGGCGCCGAGCGCGCCGGGGGCGAGAGGGAGAGTGGGGCCGCCCGGTTGAACGGGCCGGGCGGCCCGATAAAGGCTCGCGCACGAGGCCGAGCAGCCAGCCCGGGCGCAGGATCGCCGCCCCGGCCGCCACGCACCGGCGCTGCAGTTCGCGATCGGCGGTCACCACGAAGCGCCGGCCGGGTAGCTCGCGCACTAGGGCCACGATCGCGTCGTCACCCGAACCGTCCGCCTGCACCACCCGGACCGGGCCGTCGTCCGCGCGGGTCTGGCCGTCGTCCGCGCGGGTCTGGCCGTCGTCCGCGCGGGTCTGGCCGTCGTCCGCGCGGGTCTGGCCGTCGTCCGCGCGGGTCTGGCCGTCGTCCGCTCGGGTCCGGCCGTCGTCCGCTCGGGTCCGGCCGTCGTCCGCTCGGGTCCGGCCGTCGTCCGCTCGGGTCCGGTTGTCGTCCGCGCGGGTCCGGTTGTCGTCCGCTCGGGTCTGGCCGTCGTCCGCGCGGATCCGGGCCGCGGCGGCCCGGGCGGCTCCCTCTAGCACCATGACGAAGCGGGGCGGATCGGGCTCATCGGGGAGGATGGAGTGGCCGCTGGCGGCCAGGGCGGCGCTTTTGGCCGCGAGCGCGGCGATGTCGGCGTGCAGCCGGACCGCCGCCCCGGCCCGGTCCCGCCACCAGCCGTCGGGGCGCGAGCCCATCACGTTGGCCACGTCCACGATGATCGTGGCCGGATGCTGACCGATCCCGTTCTCCTTCGCACCGTAAGCTGACCGCATGGCAGACGTGAAATCCGCCTGGCCGATCGCCGAGATCACCAGGCTACGGCAGCGCCAGACGGCACCCCTGATCCTCGAGCTCGACCTTACCGAAGGCGTCCCGGAGGGGCCGGCCACCGATCCGCTGTCCGCGGTGATGTCCATCCGGAAGATCCGGCTGCCCGACATCATCGAGGGCCTGCGCCGGGCCAGCCAGGACGACCGGGTGCGGGCGCTGGTGGCCAAGGTCGGCGGCGGCCGGATCGGCCTGGCCCAGATGCAGGAAATCCGCGAGGCGGTAGCCTCCTTCCGCGCGTCGGGCAAGCTGACCGTGGCCTGGGCCGAGACGTTCGGCGAGTTCACGCACGGGAACCTGCCCTACTACCTGGCCACCGCGTTCGACCGGATCTACCTGCAGCCGTCCGGCACGCTGGGGCTGACCGGGGTGGCCGTCGAGCAATTGTTCCTGCACGACGCGCTGGCCAAGGTCGGCGTCGGCTTCCAGAGCGCCAAACGGTATGAGTACAAGACGGCCGCCGACAACTTGACCGAGCGCGGCTTCACCGGGCCCGCCCGCGAGGCCGCCGAGCGGCTGGCGGTCTCGGTCGTGGAGCAGATGAGCGCGGCCATCGCCGAACGCCGCGGCAAGACGATCGAGGACGCCCGCGCGCTGCTCGACCGGGGCCCGTTCCTGGCCGCCGACGCGCTGGCCGAGGGCCTGGTCGACGAGCTCGGCTACCGGGACGAGGTCTACAAGGCCGTCCGCCAGGAGGCGGGCAAGGGCGCGATCTTGCAGTACGTGGGACGCTATCAGCGCATCCACGCGCTGGCCGCGCGGGCCCGGCGCCTGCCGAACCCGCGCGAGCGCTTCGTGGCCGTGATCTACGCCTCCGGCCCGATCCGGCAGGGGCGGAGCAGCCGGGGTCCGGTGGGCGGGGGCGCCATGGGCTCGGACACGGTGGCGGCCGCGCTGCGGTCGGCGCGCTCGGACGAGCGGGTCCGGGCCGTGCTGCTGCGGGTCAATAGCCCGGGCGGCTCGGCCGTGGCGTCCGACACGATCTGGCGCGAGGTGGTCAGGATCCGCGCGGCCGGCAAGCCGGTCGTGGTGTCGATGAGCGACGTGGCGGCCTCCGGCGGCTATTACATCTCGATGGCGGCCGACGTCATCGTGGCCCAGCCCGGCACACTCACCGGGTCGATCGGCGTGATCATGGGCAAGCCGGTGTTCGAGGAGGCCCTGAGCCGGATCGGCATCACCACCGACTCGGTGGCCGAGGGCGCCCGAGCGCGCATGCTCGCGCCCACGCATCCGTTCACCGAGGACGAGTGGGACCGGATCAACGCCTGGCTGGACGTGATCTACCAGGAGTTCATCACCAAGGCGGCCGAGGGCCGCCGGATGCCGGTGGAACGGATGCACGAGCTGGCCCGGGGACGGGTCTGGACCGGAGCCGACGCCGCCGCGAACGGGCTGGTCGACGAGCTGGGCGGGATGGCGGCCGCGGCCGAGATTGCCCGGCGGCGGGCGGGTCTGCCCGCCGACGCGCCGCTGCGCATCTGGCCCCGGCTGACCCCGCTCGACCAGCTGCGGCCGCCTGAGTCCAGTGAGGCCAGGCCCGCCGCGGCGGCCGCCCTGGACTTCGGGTTCGCCGACGGCTGGGGCCGGCCTGGCGGCTGGCGGCGCTGGCGGGCCTCCCGCCGTACGGACCCCTGATGCTTCCGGGCACCTGGACCATCAGTTGACGGAACGATCCGTGGCTCCAGCAGCCCGGGATCGGAATGAAACCCGGGTTTCACCACCCCCTAGCGGAGTGGAACCCGGCATTCATCATGCTGAGGTTGGGACTGCGGCTGACGTTGGGGCGCCAGCTGGCGCTGCGGGCGTTACGGACGCACTGAACTCGTGGACGGCCGGGGTCACGCTGGTGACGGTGGCCGACGGGCGGGATGACGTCGGGGCGACGGTCAGCGCCTTCTGCCCGGTCTCTGACGACCCGCCGCTGGTGGCGGTGTCGCTGATATCCGGGTCGTATCTGGCCGAGGTGTTCGGCCGGGTCGAGGAGCCAGTGACGCGATTCGCGGTCGTGCTGCTCGCGGCCGGGCAGCGGATGCTGTCCGGGCGGTTCGCGGCCGCGGGTCGCCCCGGGGCGCGGCTCATGCTCGGCGATGTGCCGCACCGGCGGGGCCCGGCCTCCGGTGCGCTGATCGTCGAAGGCGGGCTGGCCGCGCTGGAGTGCTCGGCCGAGCAGGTATGGCCGGCCGGGGATCACCTGCTCGTTATCGCACGAGTCACAGATGTACCGTACGTTTCAGTCGCCGGTGAGCCTCTCATCCGTTTCCGCCGTCGCTACCTGCCTGAAAGGCTCTAAGATTTCTCATGCCCGACTTCGACACGAGCGTGCCGCACATCGCCCGGGTCTACGACTACTGGCTGGGCGGGAAGGACAACTTCTCCGCGGACCGGGAACTCGGCGAGCGGACGCTGGCGGCCTACCCGAACCTGGTGTACTCAGTCCGAGCCAACCGCGCCTTCCTGACCCGGGCGGTGCGCTTCCTGGCGGCCGAGCAGGGGGTCAGGCAGTTCCTGGACATCGGCACCGGCATCCCGACCGCCAACAACACGCACGAGGTCGCACAGCGCGTCGCGCCGGAGGCCAGGATCGTCTACGTCGACAACGACCCCATCGTGCTCTCGCACGCCCAGGCGCTGCTGAAGAGCAACCGGAAGGGCGCGTGCGCCTACATCGACGCCGACCTGCGCGATCCGGACACCATCCTGGCCGGCGCCGCCAAGACCCTGGACTTCAGTGAGCCGGTGGCGGTCATGCTGATCGCGGTGCTGCATTTCATCAGCGACGAGGCCGAAGCCAGTGCGATCGTCGGCCGGCTGCGGGATGCGTGCGTACCGGGCAGTTTCGTGACGATCTCGCACGCGGCCAGCGACATCGACGCCGAGCAGCAAACGGAGATGGTCCGGCGGCTGAACGAGTCCGTGGCGGAGAAGGCGACCCTGCGCGACCGGGACGGTGTGGCCCGCTTGTTCGCCGGCTTCGAACTCGTCGAGCCCGGCGTGGTCCGGGTCTCTGACTGGCGGCCGGACTCCGAGCTAGAGGCGGCCAGCCCCACGGGCCTGTGGGGCGGCGTCGCCCGGAGGCCCTGATGCCCGACTTCGACACCAGCGTGCCGCACATCGCCCGGGTCTACGACTACTGGCTGGGCGGGACGGACAACTTTGCCGCGGACCGGGTCATGGGCGAGCGGACCCTGCAGGCGTACCCGAACCTGGTGTACTCGGTCCGGGCCAATCGTGCGTTCCTGGCCCGCGCGGTGCGGTTCCTGGCGGGCGAGGCGGGGATCAGGCAGTTCCTGGACATCGGCACCGGGATCCCGACCGCCAACAACACCCACGAGGTCGCGCAGCGGATCGCGCCGTCTAGCCGGATCGTCTACGTGGACAACGACCCCGTCGTGCTGTCCCACGCCAGGGCGCTGCTGAAGACCACGCGGGAGGGGGCGTGCGCCTACATTGACGCCGACCTGCGGGACCCGGAAGCGATCCTAGCCACAGCGGCGGACACGCTGGACTTCAGCCAGCCGGTCGCGGTCATGCTGATCGCGGTCATGCACTTCATCGGCGACGACGCCCAGGCCAGCGCGATCATGCAGCGGCTGATGGCGGCGTGCGTGCCGGGCAGTTACGCCGCGCTCTCACACGCGGCCAGCGATATCGACGCCGCGCAGATGGCCGAGATGGTCCGGCGCCTGAACGAGTCCACGGCAGAAAAGACCACGCTGCGCGACCGGGCGGCCGTGACCCGCCTGTTCGACCGGCTCGAGCTGGTCGAGCCGGGCGTGATCCGCGCCGCCGAGTGGCGGCCCGATACCGACCTCGAGGCGGCCAGCCCGGCCGCTCTGTGGGGCGGTGTGGCCCGCAAGCCCTGATGCCTGCGGCCACCCTTACGGGGGCGTCCGGCTCAGGTCGTCGAGGCGACTGAGGGCGCATTCGAGGGCGTCGGTAAGCCGCTTGCGGTGACCGGTGGCCAGGAGGTCAAGCACCAGGCCGGTGAACGTCGCCTTGACCAGCGACGCCTCGCGTTCGGCGTCCTCGGGCTTGATGCCGTCAGCGATCAGGCCGGCGGCGATGTCCTCGCGCCAGAACGAGATCTGCTCCGCGCGCACATCACCGGGCAGGCCGCTGACCGTGGCGTCCAGCGTGGCGGCTTCGAGACCCAGTCGCACCAGCGCCAAGTGCTCCGGGCTGCGGTTGATCCACCGCCACCAGCGCCGCTGCAGCTCCGCCGTGGAGAGGTGAGGTTCCTGCCGCCGCCACGGCGCTTCGACTCCTCGCTGAATCTCAGCGGCCCGCCGCAAGGCGGCGACCACCAGTTCGTCCTTGCTGCCGAAGTGATGCACCAGCGCGTTGACCGACACACCCAGCGCGCGGGCAACGGGCCGCAGTGACACTCCGGCGACGCCGTTCCGGCCGAGGTAGCCGACCACCTCGTCCAGCAGCTCGGCCCGTCGTTCGAGGTCAGGATGGCGTCCCATCAGCGTCGTCCTATCAGGCGCGCATGCGCTGGCCCGCCGGGTCGAGCACCGGTTCGGGTAGCAGTCTCGCCGGACGGCGCTGGCCGATGATCTCCACCTCGAACATCGCGCCGGGCACCGCGAGCTCGCTCGGCACGTAGCCGAACGCTAGCGAGCGGCGGCTGTAATGCGCATACGCGCCGGACGTCACCCACCCCACCACCGCCCCGCCGTGCCAGATCGGCTCGTCGCCGAGGACGTCGGCCGGTTCCGCCGGATCGGGGGTGATGTCGAAGTAGCCGAGCGTTCGAGCCGGGCCGCGCGCCAGCTCCGCCTCCACCGCGGCGCGGCCGATGAAGTCGTGATCGAGCTTGAGCGATCGGTGCATTCGCGCCTGCACCGGCGTGTAGATCGGACGGTACTCGCGCGCCCACGTACCGAACATCTTCTCCATTCGCAGCGACATCAGCGCCCGGAACCCGAACAGGCCAATGCCGTATGGCTGCCCGGCGTGCCACAGCAGATCGAACAGGGCTCGCTGGTACTCCGGTGCGACCCAGATCTCGTAGCCCAGATCCCCGGTGTAGGTCATCCGGCCGACGTAGGCGGGGACCATCCCGACGTCGATCCGGCGGAACGTCATGAACGGGTAATTCTCGGTGGCCAGAGAAACGTCGGTGACCGATTGCAGCACGTCGCGGGCGCCCGGACCGGCCAGCGAGAGGCCCACCAGGGACAAGGCCAGCACGTCGAACCGCACGCCATCAGCGAGGTGGCCAAGGAACCAGCGCGAGTGGTGCGCTTCGGCGATTTGCGAGCCGAACAGGAAAAAATCATCTGTACCGACCCGCGCCACGGAAAACTCCCCAACGATGTGACCGCCCGGATCCAGGGCGGCGGTGAGGTTGATCCGGCCGACCCGCGGCAGCCGGTTGGTGAACAGCCGCTGCAGCCAGTCGGCGCTGCCAGCGCCGGTCACGCGGTACTTGGCGAAGTTGGAGCACTCGGTGAGCCCGACGCGTTCGCGCACCGTGGTGCATTCGTCGGCGACGACCGGGAAGGCGTTGGAGCGACGGAACGTCACGTCCTCGCGCGGCTCCTCCCCGGGCCGCTGGAACCACAGGGGATGCTCAAGCCCGAAGCCCGCGCCCCAGACCGCGTTGTGGGCGGTGAGCCGATCGTAGACCGGCGTGGTGTGCAGCGGCCGGCCGGCCGGGAGCTCCTCGTTGGGGAAGGTGATGCGGAACCGGCGGCTGTAGTTCTCCCGCACCTTGGCGTTGGTGTAGGCGAGGTTCGCCCAGTTGCCGAAGCGGGCCACGTCCATGGCCCAGATGTCTTCGCCCGGATCGCCGTCCACCATCCAGCGCGCGAGGGTGAGGCCAACACCGCCGCCCTGTGAGAAGCCGGCCATCACCGCGCAGGCCATCCAGCAGTTGCGCACGCCGGGTACCGGGCCGACCAGCGGATTGCCGTCGGGCGCGAAGGTGAACGGCCCGTTGATCACGTTCTTGATCCCCGCGTCAGCCAGCGCCGGATAGTGCTTGAACGCCACCTCCAGCGACGGGGCGATCCGGTCGAGATCGGGGGCCAGTAGCTGCCGGTCGAAGGTCCACGGCGTCCCGCGCGGCGACCAGGGCACGCACGCCTGCTCGTACGTGCCGAGCAGCATCCCGCCGCCCTCCTGGCGGATGTAGAGCTCACCGTCAAAGTCCATGCCCATCGGCAGCTCGTGTCCGGTGGCCGCGTTGTACTCGGCCACCTCAGGCATGTCCTCGGTGATCAGGTACATGTGCTCCATCGCAAGCACGGGCAGCTCCAGACCGATCATCCGGCCCACCTCGCGGGCCCACAGCCCGCCGGCGTTGACGATGTGCTCGGCGTGGATCTCGCCGGAGTCGGTGATGACGTCCCACGTGCCGTCGGGGCGCTGACGAAGGTCGCTCACCCAGGTGTGCTGGTAGATCTCGGCGCCGGCCTGCCGCGCGCAGCCGGCATAGGCCCGGGTGACCCCGGTCGGGTCGACGTGACCCTCGGCCCGGTCGAAGAGCGCGCCGATGAAGTACTGCTCCTCCAGCAGCGGGAACATCCGCTTGGCCTCGGCCGCCGAGATGATCTCCATATCCATGCCGAGGTAGCGGCCACGGGCCTGGGCCATCCGCAGCCAGTCCATCCGCTCCCGGTCGCCGGCCAGCGTCAGGCCGCCATTCATGTGGATGCCGCAGTCCTGGCCCGAGCGCTGCTCGATATCCCGGTACAGCCCGACGGTGTACTGCTGCAGCTTCGCGACATTGGGGTCACCGTTGAGCGTGTGCATGCCGCCCGCGGCGTGCCAGGTCGAGCCGGCGGTGAGCTCCGTGCGCTCGACAAGCACGACATCGGTCCAGCCCAGCTCCGTGAGGTGGAACAGGACCGAGGCGCCCACCACGCCACCGCCGATGACGACTACCTGCGCGGAAGATTTCATCGAGGCATCCCTGCGTCTAACTTTTCCCGGTACAGTCGTTCCGACTATAAGACCATGGAGGTGTTGTGCATGGGTAGGCTTCTCGATCGGCTCGCCGCCGGACCAGTGATCTGCGCCGAGGGGTATTTGTTCGAGTTCGAGCGGCGCGGCTACCTGCAGGCCGGGGCGTTCGTCCCGGAGGTGGTGCTCGAGGAGCCCGACATGGTCGCCGGGCTGCACCGGGAATACGTGCACGCCGGATCGGACGTGGTTGAGGCCTTCACCTACTACGCCCACCGCGAGAAGCTGGCCGTGATCGGCCGCGAGGGCGACCTGGAGCCGATGAACCGGCAGGCGCTGCGCATCGCCAAGGAGGTCGGCGCCGAGCACGACTCCCTGGTGGCCGGCAACATCTGCAACACCAACGTCTACGACCCGGACGATCCCGCGACCCATAAGGCCGTCCGTGACATGTTCGCCGAGCAGGTCGGGTGGGCCGCCGAGGCGGGCGTCGACTTCGTGATCGCCGAGACCATCGACTATCCGGGCGAGGCGTTGCTGGCGCTGGAAGCAATCAAGGCGCACGGCCTCGATGCGGTGGTCACGCTCACCATTCACCGCCAGCCCGTCGTCCGCGGAGGCGACCCGATCGGCGAGGCGTGCCGTCGCCTGCAAGACGCCGGGGCCGACGTGGTCGGGCTGAACTGCATCCGCGGGCTCGCCACCATGCTGCCGCTGCTCGGTGAAATCCGCGCCGCGTGCGACGGCTACATCGCCGCCTTGCCGGTGCCGTACCGTACGACAGAAGCCGAGCCGACGTTCCAATCGCTCACCGACCCAGACCACGAACTGCCCCCGAACGGGCGGCCATTCCCGACCGCGCTAGACCCGTTCCTGGCCACCCGCTACGAGGTGGGCGCGTTCACGACGGCAGCGGCTGCGCTCGGAGTCAACTACTTCGGCATCTGCTGCGGCTGCGCACCTCACCACGTCCGTGCGATGGCCGAGGCACTCGGCCGCACGCCGCCGGCGAGCCGGTTCAGCGCGGATATGAGCCGGCACGCCTACTACGGCACCAGCGAACGGATCAGCCGGCATTACCAGGAGTTCGCCAAAGAGCTCTAGGGGACAGCGCCGGAGACTAGGCGGCCGGACTGCCAGACGGCGGCGATCTGGGGGACGCCGGGGCGGTAGGCCAGGTAGGCGTGGGACGGAGCGTCGAGGAGGATCAGGTCGGCGCGGGCGCCTACGCCCAGGTGGCCGACGTCGGTCCGGCGCAGGGCCCGGGCCCCGCCCGCCGTGGCGGCCCAGACCGCCTCCTGGGTCGTCATCCGCATGTCGCGGACGGCCAGCGCGATGCAGAACGCCATGCTGGACGTGAACGAGGAACCCGGGTTGCAGTCGGTGGCCAGCGCCACCGTGGCCCCCGCGTCCAGCAGCCGCCGCGCGTCCGGGTACGGCTGCCTGGTGCCGAACTCCGCCCCGGGCAGCAGCGTCGCGACCAGCGGGGCGGACACGATCGCATCCACGTCCGCCTCGGTCAGGTACGTGCAGTGGTCCGCGGAGGCCGCGCCGGCCTCGGCCGCCACGCGCACTCCGGGTCCCGGTCCGAGCTGATTGGCGTGGATGCGGGGGCCGAGCCCCCGGGCCTGGCCCGCGGCGAGGATGGCGGTGGCCTCGTCCGCGCCGAACGCCCCGTCCTCGCAGAACACGTCGACCCACCGGGCGTGCGGGGCGCACGCCTCGAGCATCGGGCCGCACACTAGGTCCACGTAGCCGGTCACGTCGCCGGCGAACTCGGGCGGCACGACGTGCGCGCCGAGGTAGGTGACCTCGGGGGTGATCTCGGCGGCGAGCGCGAGCCCGCGCGCCTCGTCGTCGACGGTGAGCCCGTAGCCGGACTTGCACTCGAACGTGGTCGTCCCCTGCCGGAGCATCTCGGCCGCCAGCCGCCGCAGGTTGGCGCGCAGCGCGCCATCGGAGGCGGCCCGGGTCGCCGCCACCGTGGTGAGGATGCCGCCCGCCTGGTAGGGGCGGCCCGCCATCCGGGCCACGAACTCGGCGCTGCGCTCCCCGGCGAAGACCAGATGGGCGTGCGAGTCGACGAATCCGGGCAGGACGGCCCGGCCGCTCGCGTCGAAGGCGGAGTCGGCGGCGGGTGCCCGGTCCGCCGGGCCGGTCCAGGCCACCGTCCCGTCCTCGATGACCAGCGCCGCGTCTGTCATGACGGCCCGATCGGCCTCGTTAGTGACCAGTTCCCCGATCCCCGTGATCAATGTGCTGTGCGGATACGTCACAGGACAAGCTTGCCCCACGGCGAGCCAAAGGGCGCCGACGCTGCCTGGACTGACGAGCGACGAAGGAGCGAGGAGGGAAGGAAGCGTCTTAAGAGGCGCCCGGAGGCGAGCCGGACAGCAGAGCGAGCCAAAGGGCGCCGACGCTGCCTGGACTGACGAGCGACGAAGGAGCGAGGAGGGAAGGAAGCGTCTTAAGAGGCGCCCGGAGGCGAGCCGGACAGCAGAGCGAGCCAAAGGGCGCCGGCGCTACCTGGACTGACGAGCGACGAAGGAGCGAGGAGGGCCCGCCGCCGCAGGCGGCCAGACCAGCAAGGCGGCGCCTATGAAGGGGAACGGGGAGGTGCGCAAGCTACGTGCGGAGGCCCGGCGGCGAGCCGGACAGCAGAGCGTCGATATCGGCGCGGGTCGGCGGGCGGGGGGTGCTAAGCAGTACCTCGTCACCGAGGGCGTCGGCGGCGATCTGGGCGAAGTCGGCCTCGGTGATGCCGAAGTCGCCGATCGCGGCGATCAGCCCGACCCGCTCGCGCAGGGCGACAACGGCGTCAATGGCGGCCGCGGCGTTGCGGCCCTCGGCCTCGTGGGTGTCGCCGACCCCGAGGGCGAAGGCGATGTCGGCTAGCCGCTGCGTGCGGACCGGCAGGTTGAAGCGGAGCACGTCGGGCAGCAGCATGGACAGCGCCACCCCGTGGGCGATGTCCCACCGGCCGCCCAGCGACTGCCCGAGGGCTTGGCAGAGGCCGAGCCCGGTGTTGGCCGCGGCCACCCCGGCCAGGTGCGCGGCCAGCAGCAGCTGCGACCGGGCGGCCAGGTCGGTGCCATCCTGGCAGGCCCGCGGCAGGTTCGCGGCGATCATCCGGATCACCTGCAGGGCGATCCCGTCCGACCAGGGATTCGGGTGCAGCGACAGGTAGGACTCCAGCGCGTGGGTCAGCGCATCCATGCCCGTCGCGGCGGTCATCAGGGGAGGCAGGCTGACCGTGAGGGCGGGATCAAGGATCGCGGCGGCCGGCATCGAGCTCGCGTGGCCCACGTAGAAGGTGCGGTGCGCGACCGGATCGGTCACCACGGCGAACGCGTTGGTCTCCGCCCCGGTCCCCGCCGTGGTCGGCACGGCCACGATCGGCAGGGCCGGGACCTCGAAGTCGCCGCGGTAGTCCAGGTCCCGGCCACGCTGCGGGTTCACCGCGGCGAGCGCGATCCCCTTGGCCGCGTCGATGGGTGATCCGCCGCCCACCGCGACCAGCGCGATCCGGCCCGTGGCCAGTATGGCGGGGCCGGCGGGCGGAGAGGCCTTGAGGGTGGCGGCCACGGCGGCGGCGGAAGCGGAGGCGGCGGCCTGGGCCGCAGCGTCCGCGACGGCCTCGGCCCCGGCGGCCAGGTCGGCGATGGTCGGGTTCGGGTGCACGCCGGTGAATATGTGGGACGGGAGGCACGCGTCGGCCAGGATGTCGATCACCGTGGTGATCACCGGGGTGGCGGTCAGCTTGGCGTCGGTCACGACGACCACGTGATCCGCGCCGGTGGCGCGGACGACGCCGGGCAGCTTTTCGATGGCGCCCGCGCCAAAGTGCGCCGCCGGCTTCGGCGTGATCACGAACGGGTCAATCTCGGACATCACGGCTCCTGTGATCGTCGTCGGGCGGGAGTCGGAGGGGAGTTGCGGGTGAGGTCTTCGGTAGTGCCTTGACCAACCGCGTCGAGCCCTCGATGTCGCTGAACACGAACGTAACGGCCCCGCTGGGAAGCCCGCCTGCCGCAGCACCTGGTACCACCATCGCCCTCCCCGACGGCCAGCGTAGGCCAGGCGTGGCCCGGCCCGCCAGGCCGGCGGGCGCTAGCCGGATCGGGCGTAGCGGGCGACGGCGGCGTGGTCGATCTGGGCGCCGAGGCCGGGGGCGGCGGGAACGGTCAGAAAGCCGTCGGCGTCGACGCGGACCGGTTCAGCCAGGAAGAAGTCGCGGCGGGCTTCGGTCCAGCCCGGCGGGTCGTAGGGGAACTCGACGTAGGGGCCACCGCCGACGCCGGCCACCACGTGCAGGTTGGCCAGCAGGCCGAGCCCGTTGGTCCAGGTGTGCGGAGTGAACCAGCGGTGGCGCAGCAGGGTCAGCTCGGCGACGGTCCGGGCCCGCAGCATGCCGACCGCGAGCACCACGTCGGGCTGCAGCACGTCGACCGCATCGGCCTCCAGCGCGGCCAGCAACTCGGTCGGGGTCCGGGCCATCTCGCCGCCTGCCACCCGGACCTGGCGGCGCAGCGTGCGCATCCCGGCCAGGTCGCCGCTGGGCAGTGGCTCCTCCAGCCAGAACACGCCGAGGTCGGCCAGTTCGGCCGCGATCCGGCGTACGTAGGCCAGATCGAGCGCGGGCGAGCTATCGCCCGGCATCCGCCATCCCTGATTCAGGTCGGCCATGATGGCGAAGTCGTCGCCGCAGGCGGCCCGGGTAGCACGCACGGCCTCGAGGCTGGTACCAGGATCCGTTCGATCGATTCTTATTTTTGCCGCCCGAAAGCCGACCGATTTTGCCGCCAGGGCGGCCTCGGCGCGGGCCTGGGGACGGCGAGCCTCGCCGAACGAAGCGTAGGCGGGCAGGCGGCGGGTGGCCCCGCCGAACAGGACGCTGACCGGCTGTCCGGTCACCTGGCCGATGATGTCCCAGAGGGCGGCCTCCAGCGGCCAGTAGCGGCCCGCGTGGAAGCTGATCGACTCGATGGTCGCGACGTGGCCAGCGACGGCCAGCGGGTCGCGCCCGGTGAACAGGGGCTCGAACGGCTCGAAGCCGTCCATGGTGTCGCCCGAGCCGTACCCGGTGACGCCCTCGTCGGTGTGCACGGTGACGAGCGTGGCGTCGAAGTGGCGGCGCGGGACCGGATCCCAGGCCGCGTGGAACGGCGGGTCAAGCGGCAGCCGCATCCGGTCCAGGCGGATCGAGGTGATCTTCACTCAGGGATGAGGGACGGGCCGGGGTTCCACGGGGCCATGCTATCGGGGTGCAGGTCACCGCGGGAGATCAGCTCGACCAGCGGTTCCAGGTCGGCGGGCAGCGTGCCGTCGGCGTGGGTGAACGGGACCAGTTCCCGGACCATCCGGTAGGCGCGGCCGGTGCCCAGCCCCAGTGGGCCCGGCCCGTTGAAATCGGGGGCGCGCAGGTCGACGGCCTGGGCCGCGACGACCAGCTCGATGGCCGCGACCCGGGCGCACAGGGCGACCATGTCGGCCAGGCGGCGGGCCGACAGCGGCGCCATCGTGGCCCGGTCCTCGATGCCGTCACCCTTGACCGAGCTGGCCAGCTCGTAGGAGACCGGGTGGGCCAGGGTGCGGGCCTCTACGGTGATGGCCTGACCGGCCACCGCCAGCTCCGACAGCGCGTCATCGGGCGTGGCGGAGACAGCGGCCAGCCCGGCCGACAGGCCCGAGAACGGGGCCTGGAGCAGCTTGACCGCCCGCTCGTTCGCGCTGGTCACCACCGGGGCGAGCGCGATCCGGGCGAAGTCGAGGGCGGCGGCGAGCGGGCCGATGTCGAAGTTCCCCACCGAGACGATGCGGTGCTCGGCCGTGACCACCACCGGATTGGACTGGGAGGAGTTGAGCTCGATGGTGAGGATGGTGGTGGCGTAGGCCAGCGCGTCCCGGGCCGCGCCGTGGATCTGCGGGATGCAGCGGAAGGTGAGCGGGTCCTGCAGGAACCGCGCCGCTTGCGGGTTCCATAGGTAGCTGCCGTCCAGGAGGGCTCGTAGCGCGCGCAGCGTGGCGGCCAGGCCGGGGAACGGCCGGGTCTGCTCGATGACCGGGTGCAGGCTGGTCAGGTTGGCCCCGAACGCCTCCAGGTCCAGGGCGCCCGCCACGTCAAAGGTGTCCATCAGGGTGTGCGCGTCGGCGATCGCGAGGCAGGCCCAGGCGGTGGTGAAGGCGTTGCTGCTGACCAGGGCGAGCCCCTCGTTCTCGGCCACCTCGAAGCCGCTGCGGGTGATGAGCCCGTGGGCCAGGTCGGCCATGGGACCAAGGTCGCCCTGGCCGACCGAGCCAAGCCGGCGGACCGGCGGGGCGAAGCCCTCGTTGAGCAGCGCGACGATCATCTCGGCCAGCTCGGGCCGGACCCCGGTCACGCCCTTGGCGTAGCTATTGGCCAGGCAGACCATCGCGCCCCGGACCACGTCGGCCGGCGCCGCGTCGCCCTGGGCGATGCGGTGGTTGAGGACCAGGCGCTGGTTGAACTTCCGGCGCTCGGCCGGGTCGAGCAGGAAGGACTTACGCTCACCGACGCCGGTGGTCAGGCCGTAGACGGGCGTGCCCTGGCTGAGCGCGTTGGTGACCACGGCGCGGGCCTGGCGCATGGCTTCCAGCGCATCGGGGGCCAGCGCGACGGCTTTGCCGTACCGGGCGGCCGCGACCACCTGCGTAACAGTCAGGTCACTTCCATTGAGCATGATCGTCATTGATTGCTCACCCATCTATAACTGAGCTAGGCTCGGCTGCTCTGGAACGTTCCGCGAGAGCGGCCCGGCGACGAGGAGGCCAGCAATGGCAACGTTCCTTCTGAAGCGCCTCGGCCTGATGGTGCTGACGCTGTTTATCCTCAGCTTGATCGTATTCTTGGCCGGGCAGGTGCTCCCCGGCGATCCTGGCCGCGCCATCCTCGGCAACCTGGCGTCGCAAAACGCCGTGCAGTCCCTCGACCACCAGCTCGGGGTCGACCGGCCGCTGATCACCCAGTACCTGAGCTGGATCGGCGGGCTGCTGCACGGCAACCTGGGTGAGTCGTATACCTACCAGTCGGCGGTAGCGCCCTTTATCGGGGCGGCGCTGATCAACTCGCTGAAGCTGGCCGCGCTGGCGTTCGTCATCGTGGTGCCCCTGAGCATCTTCGGCGGCGTGATCGCCGCGCTGTATAACGGCCGTTCGGTGGACCGGATCATCTCGGTGACCGGGGCCTCGCTATCGACCGTGCCCGAGTTCGTGTCCGGGATCGTGCTCATCGTGGTGTTCGGCGTGGGCTTGAAGTGGCTGCCGGTCACGGCCTCGGCCGGGGCGGGCGCCAGCGTGGGAAGCCAGATCGAGCACCTGATATTGCCGGCTATAACGCTCGTCTTTGTACTCTTCGGCTACATTGCCCGTATGGCCAGGGTGGGGACGATCGAGGCGCTGAACTCCGACTACACGCGCACCGCGATCCTGAAGGGACTGCCGCGGAGTACGGTGATCCGCCGGCACGTGCTGCGGAACTCGCTGCTGCCCACCATCACGGTCATCGCCACCCAGACCGGGTACCTGATCGGCGGGCTGGTGGTGGTGGAGAGGCTGTTCAACTACCAGGGGATCGGGAACCTGATCTTCAAGGCCGCCACGAGCAAGGACTTCCACATGCTGGAGGCCGGGATCCTGGTCATCGGTGTGGTCTACGCGGTGGCCACGCTGATCGCGGACCTGCTGCTGGTGGCGCTCAACCCGCGGCTGCGGGCCGAGGTCGAGCAATGACCGACATCGCCTCCAGTCCGCTGGAGCCGTCCGGCACGGCGCTCGGGCCGACCTCGGCCGCGGCGATCGCGGTCGCGGCCCGGGGTACCCCGGCCCCGTGGCGGCTGCTGGTACGGAAGCCGACGTTCATCGTCGGCGCGGCTATCCTCCTGTTCTGGATCGTCTGCGCCATCTTCGGGCACGCGATCGCACCGTACAACCCGCTGGCCCAGCAGCTGCTCGGCACGAACGCCGCGCCGTCGGGGGCGCACTGGTTCGGCACCGATCCGCTCGGCCGGGACGTGCTGTCCCGGGTCATCACCGGCGCCCGGACCATCCTGATCGTCTCCCTGCTGGCGGTCATCCTCGCCACCATCCTCGGCACCGCCCTCGGTCTCGCCATGGGCTACCTGGGCGGCGCCTTCGACCTGATCTCCGGGCGGCTGGTGGAGGCGGTGCTGGCCCTGCCGACCATCGTCATCACCTTGCTGTTCCTGGCCGCAGTGGGCCCCTCCACGACGGGGTTGACTATCCTCGTCGGCCTGGTGTTCACGCCGTTGATCGCGCGCACGGTCCGGGCCGCGGTGCTGGCCGAGCGGCAGCTGGACTACCTGTCCGCGGCCCGGCTGCTGGGCGAGAACCGGGCCCGGATCATGTTCGGCGAGGTGCTGCCCAACGTCCTGCCTGCCATCCTGGTCGAGTTCACGGTCCGGCTGGGCTACGCGGTGTTCACCGTGGCCACCCTGTCGTTCCTCGGCTTCGGCATCCCGCCGCCCACCCCGGACTGGGGCGCGGACATCGCGGCCAACTACGTTGGCCTGACCGCGGGCTACTGGTGGCAGGTCCTGTTCCCGGCCCTGGCCATCGCCTCGCTGGTGATCGCGGTCATCCTGGTCGCAGACTCGATCGAGCAGGTGCTCGCCTCATGAGCTCTGACCTGCCCGCCGCTGCGTCGTCACCGACTGCTCCCTCGTCCGCTGACGCACCGCTGGCCCTGTCGGTGCAGCACATGGACGTCACCTACCGGGTGCGGGGGCAGGACCGGCTTGCGCTGCGGGACGTGTCGTTCAGCATCGAGCGCGGCGAGTCGTACGGGCTGGTCGGCGAGTCCGGGTCGGGCAAGTCCACGGCCGCGCTGGCCCTGGTGCGGTACCTGCCCAGCAACGGCCGGGTCAGCAACGGGACGATCAGCATCGACGGGCTGGATCCGCTGTCGATGGGCCAGGCGGCGCTGCGGGACCTGCGGGCCCGCACCGTCTCGATGGTGTACCAGGAGCCCGGGCGGGCGCTGAACCCGTCGCTGCGGGTCGGCCGGCAGATCGCCGAGGTATTCGAGATCGCCGGCCAGTCGTCCGGCGACGCCACCGCCTCGGCCGAGGACATGCTGCGCAAGGTACAGATCTCCGACCCGGCCCGGGTCATGCAGCGGTACCCGCACGAGCTGTCCGGCGGGATGGCGCAACGGGCGATCATCGCGATGGCGCTGGCCGTCTCGCCCTCCCTGCTGATCCTGGACGAGCCCACCACCGCGCTGGACGCGACCGTCGAGGCCGAGGTGCTGGACCTGGTGGCGGCGCTGCGCTCTGAGTTCCAGACTTCGGTGCTGTTCATCAGCCACAACCTGGCGGTGATCGCCAAGATGTGCAACCGGGTCGGCGTGCTGTACGCGGGCGAGCTGGTCGAACAAGGGCCCGCCCGCGAGGTATTCGACAACCCGCGGCACCCGTACACGGTCGGGCTGCTGCGCTGCATCCCGCGGCGCGGGCAGCGCAAGGACACCGACCGGCTGGACACCATCCCCGGTTTCCTGCCCACGCCGGGCCACAACCTGACCGGCTGCATCTTCGCCCCGCGGTGCGCGCTGGCGCAGGACAAGTGCCGGACCGCGGAGCCGCCGTTCTTCGCGGTCAGCGACGTGCGGACATCGCGGTGCTACTTCCACGAGCAGGCTCCGGACCTGCCGCGGGCCACTCCGGCCTCGATCCCGGCTAGCGGTGCTGACGGGGCTGACGGGGCCGGCGAGCCGCTGGTGGTGGTGGAGGGGCTGTCCAAGACGTTCGAGGGAAAGGTCCGGGCCCTGGCCGGGGTGGACCTGTCTATCCAGCGCGGCGAGACGCTCGGGCTGGTCGGCGAGTCGGGTAGCGGCAAGACCACGCTCGCCCGGGTCCTGCTCGGGCTCACCGCCCCCGATCAGGGCTCGGTGGTGACCTTGAACGGCACCCCGCTCAACCCAGATGCGCGGCGGCGGCCCCGGTCGGTCCTGCGCGCGCTGCAGATCGTGTTCCAGAACCCGGACTCGGCGCTCAACCGGCGTCACACCGTGCGGGCCCTGATCAGCCGGCCGCTGTCCCGGCTGGCCGGGCTGTCGGGGGCCCGGCTTCGCGCCCGGCTGGAAGAGCTGATCACCTCGGTCCGGCTAGAAGACCGGCACCTGCCGCTGCGCCCCAGCCAGCTGTCCGGCGGGCTCAAGCAGCGGGTCGCGATCGCGCGCGCGTTCGCCGGCGGGCCAGAGGCGGTGGTCTGCGACGAGCCGACCTCGGCGCTCGACGTGTCGGTGCAGGCGGCCATCCTCAACCTGCTGGCCGACCTGCAGACCACCGAGCGGGTCACCTACCTGTTCATCTCGCACGACCTGGGCCTGGTCAGGTACCTGTCGGATCGCATCGTAGTGCTGTACCTCGGGCGCGTGATGGAGGTCGGGCCGTCCGAGACGGTGTTCGCCGGGCCGCACCACCCCTACACCGAGGCGCTGTTCTCGGCCGTACCGTCGCTCGACGGTGAGCGTCCGTCCCGGATCCGGCTGACCGGCGAGATCCCGTCCGCGGCCGATCCGCCGAGCGGCTGCGTGTTCCACACCCGGTGCCCGCGACGGCTGAGCACCGGCGTGTGCGAGTCCACCGAGCCGCCGCTGCACGAAGACGAGCCCGGTCACCTGATCCGCTGCCACATCCCGCTGTCCGAACTGCGAACCATCCAGCGAAATGAAACCGCCCCATCCCAGGGAGGGACATCGTGAAACGCAATATTGACCACCGCCGGCTCGGGCGCCTGCGCCAGGACCAGGGTGAGATAGCGAACCACATCATCGACGAATTCGCCGCGGGGCGGCTGTCCCGGCGGGACTTCATCCGCCGCGCCGCGGTGGTTGGCATCACGGCTCCGTCGCTCGGGGCGATCCTGGCCGCCTGCGGCAGCTCGTCTTCGAGTTCGTCAACCTCGTCGTCAAGCTCGGCGTCAAGCTCGGCGTCCGGCGCGCCCGGCGCGGTGATCAAGGCCGGCATCGTGACGCCAACCGCGTCGATCAACCCGGTGACCGTGGCCGACCAGGGCGGGCTGGACATGCTCGCGCAGACCGGCGAGTACCTGTGCCTGTCTACCCAGACCCTGACCCTGACGCCGGTCCTGGCCACCAGCTGGACGCCGAACTCCACCGCCGACGTCTGGACGTTCAAGATCCGCCAGGGAGTCAAGTTCCACAACGGCGCCCCGCTGACCGCCGCCGATGTGGTGTACACCTACAAGCTGCAGACCAACCCGACCGGCTCCTCGAACGCGCTGTCCGCGTTCGCGGGCGTACTCAAGCCGTCCGGGGTGGTACAGGTCGACGACTTCACGGTGGCCTTCCACCTGGACGCACCGAACGGGAACTTCCCGTACCTGACCTCGTCCGACAACTACAACATGATCATCATCCCGAACAACTACGACCCGACGCAGTGGCAGAGCTCGTTCATCGGTACCGGGCCGTTTGTGAAGAGCTCATATACGCCCAAGGTAGGCGCCTCGTTCACCCGCAACGAGTCGTACTGGGGCACCAAGGCGCTGCCCTCGCAGACCCAGTTCACCTTCTACGACACCCCGGCCGCGTCGGTCCTCGCGCTGACCGGCAGCACCATCGACGTGCTCGGGCAGTTCGCGGTGAGCGGCGGCGAGGCGCT
Organism: uncultured Actinomycetes bacterium; assembly: GCA_963722055.1. Classification (GTDB taxonomy): domain Bacteria; phylum Actinomycetota; class Actinomycetes; order Streptosporangiales; family Streptosporangiaceae; genus Palsa-504. The sequence continues at coordinate 57,537 of CAVRLA010000015.1, forward strand.
GCTGAATGGCAGCTACAACGTGATCAAGCTGAAGACCAGCGCGCACCGTGAATTGTCGATGCGCTGTGACCAGGCCCCGTTCACCGACCCGCGGGTGCGCCAGGCCATCGCGCTCACCCTCAACCGCCCGCAGATCATCACGGCGTTGTGGAAGGGCTACGCCGACCTCGGCAACGACAGCCCGTTCGCGCCCGTCTTCCCGTCCACCAATACCAGCGTGCCCCAGCGGGTGCAGAACATCAGCATGGCCAAGTCGCTGCTGTCGGCCGCCGGGCACCCGTCGGGATTCACCACCAAGCTCATCACCGAGGACTTCCTGGAGATCCCCCAGTACGCCCAGATCGTGGCGCAGGAGGCGGCGGCCATCGGGGTCAAGATCAACCTGACCGTGGAGAGCTCGTCGCAGTACTACGGCAAGGCGACGTTCGGGAACTCCGACTGGCTCGACGCCACGATGAGCCTGGTCGACTACGGCCACCGGAGCGTGCCCAACGTGTTCCTCACCGCCCCGCTCCAGACGACCAACGCCAAGACGGGCACCGGTCCGTGGAACGCCGCCCACTTCGCCAACTCCCAGTACGACACCCTGGTCGCGCAGTACATCGCGGCCACCGACCTGTCCACGCAGAAGAGCGTCGCGGGCCAGATCCAGACGCTGCTGCTCAACGAGACGCCGATCATCTTCGGGTACTTCTACAATTACCTGACGGCGACAGCGATGGGCGTCACCGGTGTGTACCCGACCGCGATCGGGCACCTGTTCCTGCAGAACGCGGCGAAGAGCTAACCGCTAGGCCCTGTGCTGTGCGCCTGGCGGCGCACAGCACAGGGCGTGCGCTCATGATCGGCCGCGACGCCGCGGTGACGGGGAAGGCAATCTGGATGGCCACCGACAACCGAGCGCGCGCCGATGCCCACGGGCACGAGGGCGGCCACCACCACCGGGACGTGTCGGGCGGATGGCTGCGCCCCGCGGTGTTCGGGGCCATGGACGGTCTGGTCACCAACGTGTCGCTGATCGCCGGGGTGGGCGGCGGCGGCGGAACCTCGCACACGATCGTGCTGACCGGCCTGGCCGGGCTGGCCGCGGGCGCTTGCTCCATGGCGGCCGGGGAGTACGTGTCGGTGTCGTCCCAGAATGAGCTCATCCAGGCCGAGGTCGACAAGGAGCGACTGGAACTCGAGCACAACGCCGCGGCCGAGCAGGCCGAACTGGCAGGCATGCTCCGCGCCCGCGGGGTCAGCGCCGCCACCGCGCGGCAGGCGGCCGCGGAGATCTCGGCGGATCCCGAGCAGGCGCTGGCCGTGCACGCGCTGGAGGAACTCGGCGTCGACCCCGGCGAGCTGCCGTCACCCCTGGTGGCGGCGGGCGCCTCGCTGGCCTCGTTCGCCGTCGGGGCGCTGATCCCGCTGATCCCCTACCTGGCCGGCGTGGACGTGCTCGGTGTCGCGCTCGGCCTGGCCGCCGTCGCCGCCGTGGCGGGCGGCGGCATGGTGGCCCGGCTGACCGCCCGGCCGTTCTGGCGCGGGGCGCTACGGCAGCTGGTCCTGGGCGCCTGCGCGGTCGGGATCACCTACCTGATCGGCACCCTGGTCGTCAGGGTCACCGGGTAGTCGCCGCCTACTAATGGCGCCTACTCATGGCGCCGGCCCGCCTGGGCCCAGCCGGCCATGTCAGCTGGCCTGGGTCCCGCAGGCTGATCCGGCCAGGTGAACTGGCCCGCGAGGGCCGGATTAGCGAGCAACTGGCCAGCCACGGGCGCGCCAAGTTGCAGCACCAGCCAGATACGGCCCGGATCGCTCAGCAGGTGCGGCGCGGTCAGCGGGTCACCGTCGACGATGATCAGGTCGGCGAACTGGCCCGCGGCGACCGTGCCGATGTGATCGTCCAGCCCGAGCGCTTCGGCCGCGGTCATGGTCGCGGCGACCAGGGCTTCCGCCGGGGGCAGGCCATGGTGGACCATTCGCTGGATCTCCAGTCCGACGGCCAGGCTCGTGTCGCTGCCGAGCGCGATCTTGACGCCCGCGCTCCGGGCGGCCCGCATGCTGGCGGCCCCTTCGTTCAGGTTGTGCCGGGCCAGTTCCACCAGCATCGGCGGCATATCCGGGTGGGCCTGCGCGTCGGCGGGGTCGATGACATCCTCGCCCAGGCCGGTCATCCAGTAGTACCCGGACAGGGTGGGCACCAGCACCTGGCCCGCGGCGGCCATGGCGTCCAGCAGGTCCGGCCGCTGGTTCAGATACATACCGTGCTCGATGGTGTCGACACCGTGCCTGATCGCCGCCGCGCAGCCATCCAGGCCCTCGGCGTGGGCCGAGACCCGGTAGCCCAGCCGGTGCGCCTCGTCGGTGACGGCGGCCAGCTCCGGATCGGTGAACTGGAGCGGATCGGGATCTTCCAGCTCGTTGGACCGGGCACCGGTCGTCATCACCTTGACGAAGTCCGCCCCGGCCTTGATCTGCTCCCGGACCGCCCGCCGCACGTCATCGGGCCCGTCGGCCTCGCGGTACATGTCACCGTAGAAGCGCCCGCCCGGCGCCGTCGCGGAGATGATCTTGCCGCAGGTCAGCAGGCGAGGGCCGCGGAAGGCGCCGTAGCGCATGGCCTGCCGGGCCTGTTGCGGCAGCATTCCCTGCGAGCCGACCACCCGGATGGTGGTCACCCCGAGGCGCAGATAGTCGCGCAGTTCGGCCTGCATGAAGTGCGCATCGAGGCCGGGGAGCGGTTCCTCGGCTCCCTTCGCGACCTTCGGGATGGTGCCCGAGGTGTGGGTGTGGGCGTCGGTCAGGCCGGGCATGAGGACGCGCCGACCCACATCTAGCGCGAGGGCGCCGTCGGGGCACGGCTCGGCGGCGTCCGCGACCCGGCGGATGATCCCGTCCTCGACCAGGATCGCCGCGTTCTCGCGCAGCGCGGCCCCGGTGCCGTCGAACAGCCGTGCTCCGGTGAGCCAGAGCCGCCCCCGGCCCGTGGGGGGCGCGGCGATCAGGGCCGGGAATCGGTGTGTCACGTGCCTGCCATCCTGTGTGCCACGTTTCTCCTGTCTGTCTCAGGGTTGCGCTTCTGGCTGCCACTTGCGGCTGCGCGCCCTGATCTTCTCACGCCGAACCCTGGGCGCCGGCTCATGGCTTTCCCAGCTGGCTTCCTGGTTTCCCGCGCGGTGCTCATTAATTTCTCGCATCGCGTTTACCGGCTTCCCCCGTTGGTGTGTGAGCATCGGGGAGGTGGCGGTTCTCCGGCGGGTACGATCCCTGGGCGCGATCATGTGCGCGGGCCTGGCCGGCTGCGGCGTGCTCGTGGGCTGCACACCGTCGTCATCCTCCTCGTCCCCCGCGGGGGTGGAGCGGGCCAGCGGCGGGCCATCTGGTTCGTACGTCGTGCCGGCCGGGATTCACAAGATCAAGCACGTGATCATCGTGATGCAGGAGAACCGGTCGTTCGACAGCTATTTCGGGACCTATCCCGGTGCGGATGGGATCCCGATGCAGGACGGCACGCCGACCGTATGCGTCCCGAACCCCGCCGGCGGCTGTACCCGGCCCTATCACGACACCGCCGACGTGAACGGGGGCGGCCCGCACGGCGAGGCGAACGCCGTGGCCGACGTAAACGGCGGCCAGATGGACGGTTTCATCGGCCAGCGCGACCAGGCCAGATCGACCTGTACCAATCCGGACGACCCGGCGTGCAGCACCGGCGGCCAGCCGGACGTGATGGGCTACCACACCGCGGCCGAGATCCCCAACTACTGGACCTACGCGCAGGACTTCGTGCTCGATGACCACATGTTCGAGCCGGTCAAGTCGTGGTCCCTGCCCGATCACCTGTACCTGGTCTCCGGCTGGTCGGCCCGGTGCCAGAACGCCTCGCCGATGAGCTGCGTCAACAACATCGTCGGGCCGTACGGCGCGGCCCAGTTCGACCGGGCCGTAGATCAGGAGCTGCGGACCGGAACCACCTCCATCGACCTGGCCTGGACCGATCTCACCTGGCTGATGTTCGAGCACCACGTGAGCTGGGCCTACTACGTCCAGACGGGCACCCAGCCGGACTGCGACGACGACTCGGCCGAGACCTGCGCCCCGGTCGCGCAGAGCGCCACCACCCCGGGTATCTGGAACCCGCTGCCGCTGTTCGGCGACGTCCGCGCCGATCACCAGCTGAACAACGTGCAGAGCCTGGGCTCCTACTTCGCGGCGGCCAAGGCGGGCACGCTGCCCTCGGTCAGCTGGATCACGCCCTCCCAACCCGACAGCGAACATCCCCCGGCCAGCGTGCACCAGGGTCAGGCCTACGTGACCTCGATCATCAACGCCGCCATGGAGAGCCCAGACTGGGACTCGACCGCCATCTTCCTGGCCTGGGACGACTGGGGGGGTTTCTACGACCACGTGGTGCCGCCCGCGGTGGACCAGAACGGCTACGGACTCCGGGTCCCCGGCCTGGTCATCTCGCCGTACGCCAAGCACGGCTACATCGACCACCAGATCCTGTCCAGCGACGCGTACCTGAAGTTCATCGAGGACGACTTCCTCGGCGGCGCCCGGCTCAACCCGGCCACCGACGGCCGCCCCGACCCGCGGCCCGACGTCCGCGAGGACGAGGCCATCCTCGGCAACCTGGAGCAGGACTTCGACTTCAACCAGGCCCCGAGGGCCCCGGTCCTGCTGGCCACGAACCCGCCGACCGACTCCCCGTCCATCCCGGCCTATTTCCGCGGGAGACCGCCCTGCGTCGGCTGTACCACTCCCCCGCCGGGCGGGCCGAAGGTGACCCGCAAGAGTCCGGCCGGAACCTAGGTGCCGCGTCGGGTTGGGTTTGCCCCCGCAGGTTCAGACGGCGCGGTCAGCGGCACTAGTATGCCGCGTCAGGCTAACGTGGGCGCCGGGTTGGGTTGATCGGCCGGGGTAGATCTGGATTGAGATGAGGAACCTGGCGGCTCTGACCGCAGTGCTGGGGCTGGCCGCTGGGCTCGCGGCGTGCTCATCATCGGGCAGCGGCTCCGCCACGGCCACGGCCGCCGCTAAGGCCACCATCGCGCCGGTGCCGGGCACCGAGACAATCTCCGGGAAGCTCACCGGCCCGGCCGCAGCGTCCGACATTCTGGTCTTCCACCTGAGGCTCACCGGACCGGTCAGCACCACGGCCACGATCACGCTCGTCGGTTCCGAGGCGCCGGAAGCTGGCGATTCGTACACGTTCAATACTGCCGCGGGCGACCTTACCGTCACCCTGCCCAGCGCGGGCGCGAGCACCGGCGGCCTGAAGTCCGCCAAGACCTGCCTGTACGCGCTTACCAGGGCGGTCCGCTTTACGGTCGACAGCGCCGACAGCACGGGCAAGTTCACGGGCGCGACCGGTACCGGCGCGGCAGTGATCGTATTCTCTGGCGACGACCCGAAATTCAGCAACGGCACGTGCAACACGAGTAGGTACGCCCTGCCGTCCGCGAAGACAGCAGTCGCTACGTTCACGGCGACGATCAGGCTGACGGTCAAGCAGTAGTCACTTACCCGTCCAGGAGGTCCAGCTCCCGGGACCGGGCGACCGCTTGGCTGCGCGAGTTGGCCCCCAGCTTCCGGTACAGCGACATGGCCTGCGACTTGACCGTGCTCGTCGACAAGAACAACGCGGCGCCGATCTCCGGGAACGACAGGTGGGTGGCCAGCAGAGGCAGCACGCGCAGCTCGGCGGCGGTCAGCGATGACCTGCGCAGTCGCGGTATCACGGACGGCCCGGTGACGGCTATCACGGTGACGCATTGTGACGGGCATGGCCCTGCGTTAGTGGCCGTGGTCTGATGGCCAGGCTTCGGAAGCTGACCCGCCGAGCTGGTGCGGGCGGGCTTCCCAGATGGCGGCCGGGGTCTCGGCGGCCACGGCGCCGGCCCTGGTGATCGCTGTGGCCAGGCGGCGCGTGATCCTCAGGGCGACATCCGGCATCCTGGATGACCGGCGGCCGTGCTGTTGACGCAGCGCCCGCTGGCGGGCCTCTGCCAGCATGTGCCGGTGGTGCTCGGCGGCGAGCTGTCCGATGGGGTCGGGATGGGTGAACATGGCCTTCTCCTGCCTGTCCGGGCCTGGGCTCTGCCGGCTCTTACCTGGCAGGCTCTCTCGCGTGGCCATGCGCGGGGCAGAGGCCAGATTGCGTCTTTTCGCCGACCGGGCGCCGTGGGTACAACTACCTACGCGCGGCCGGTGGCCGGACAGTGCCTGCGGGCGGTTAGACGAGCCCAGCCTGCAGGGCCAGGCGGGTCAGGTCGGCGCGGCGTCGGCAGCCGGTCTTGTCCCGGATCCGGTCCAGGTGAGTGTGCACGGTGCGGACGCTGATGTGCAGCTGGGCGGCGATCTGGGCGTCGGTGCGGCCCTGGGCGACCAGGGTGACCAGTTCGCGTTCCCGGGCGCTGAGTTTCCCCAGCCCTGAGCCCGTCGCCCCGGCCGGCGGTGGCGGGCCGGGAGCGGCGAGCATCAGGGCGTACTCGGCCGCGGTGTCCAGGCTCATCACCGCGCCGCGCTCTTCGGCTGCCCGGACCCGGCCGGGCCCGAGCGCCTGCCGTGCCTTGCGCAGCGCTTCCTCCTGGCGGCGCGCATCCCCGGGCGGACCAAAAGCATTGAGCCCCTGCCGCCGAAGTTGGACGTCGAGGGCGGCCCGCAACGTGACGGCTTCGGCGTACCGGCCGGTGGCGGTGCACAGCATCGCGCCATACCACAGGCCGTTGCCGGCCACGTCAAACCAGTCGCCGGCCCGTACGGCGGCCTGGAGTCCCTCGCGCAGGTGCGCGGCCGCATCCTGGATGCGGCCGGCCCGGACATCCAGGTCCGCCGTCAACATCAGTAGGTACGGCACGCTCAGCAGCTCATCGGACTCCCGGCAGCCGGCCAGCGCGGCCGCGCACGCGCTTTCGGCGGTAGCCAGGTCCCCGGCATCGATCAGCGCCCCGATCAGCATGTGGCTGCTTCCCCGGACAATCGAGCCGGGGATGCCGGCCAGGGACTGCTGCTGCCGGACCAGCTGAACGGCGCGGTCATTGTCGCCGCTGTAGTAAGCGCCGATGCCGAGCGCCTGCAGGGCCATCGCCTCGCCGACCAGGTAACCGAGGTCCCGGGCCATGGCCAGACAGCGGCGGCCGTCCTCGGTCCCCTCGGCGAGCCGGCCCATGGTCAGGAGTACGAATGACCGGCCGGCCAGCGCATCGGCCAGCACCCGGGACGGTCCCCGGTCCCCCACGGCATCGCGGACCGCGGTGAAATAGTCCAGCGCCCCGGGCAGATCGGCCGAGAGGTGCGCGGCCTGGCCCAGCAAGCACTCGACAGCGCACCATCGCTCGCTCCCCGGCTCGACGCGTCCCGCCAGCTCACGCAGCAGCCGGTACTGACCTGTCAGCCGGCCCCGCTGCCACCACCACCAGCTCAGCGCGTCCGCCAGCCGCGCCGCGACGACCGGGTCGCGTCCATGGCCCAGGCCAGGACCTGGCGCATGGTGGGGTCCTCGGCGTCCAGCCGCCGGGCCGCGGCCACCTCCCCCGTACTCGTTTGCGACCCTGCCGCGGCCTCCTCCGCCACCTGCACCGCGTACCCGGCCAGCGCCGCGGCCGCCGCGGCGCCCTCGCCCGCCCGGGCCAGCAGCCCGGCCCCGTAAGCGCGCAGCGTCTCCAGCATCACATACCGGGACCGGCCATCCGGGCCAGGCCGCGGCGGGCTGACCAGCGAGCAGTCCACCAGCCGCAGCACCGCCGCCTCCGCGCCGGCCCCCGCCACTGCCTCGGCGGCCTCCAAGGCGAACGGGCCCGGGACCACCGACACCGCGCGGAACACCCGTTGTTCATGCTCCTCGAGCAGCTCATAACTCCACGCCACCGTGGCCGCCAGCGACCGCTGCCGGTCCGGGGCCAGTCGGTCTGCGCTGGTCAGCAGCGCGAACCGGTCATCGAGGCGGTCCAGCAGCCCGCTCACGCCCAGCGCCTCCACCCGCGCCGCCGCCAACTCGATCGCCAGCGGCATTCCATCTAGCCGCCGCACCAGCCGCGCCACCGCCGGGCCGGTCTGCTCATCCAGCGCGAACCGCGCATCCGCGCTGCGGGCCCGGTCCGTGAACAGCGCCACCGCCTCGGCCCGGGCCACTGCCGCCAGATCCTCCAGGTCCGGCAGGGCCAACGGCGCCAGCCGGTACCGGGCCTCCCCCGCCACGGCCAGCGGCTCCCGGCTGGTCGCCAGGATCGTCACCTCATCCGCAGCAGACAGCAGCCCGGCGCAGAGCTCCGCCGCGGCACCGATCACATGCTCGCAGTTATCCAGCACTAGCAGCAGCTGCCGCCGGGCCAGCGCCCGCGCCAATGCCTCGGCGACCGGCACCCCCGGCAGGTCTCTGACCTCCAGCGCCGCCGCCACCACGGACGCCACCGCCGCCGGGTCGGCCAACGCCGCCAGCTCCACCAGCCAGGCCCCGTCCGCGAACCGGGCCGCCACCTGCCGGGCCACCTCCCCGGCCAGACGGGTCTTGCCCGAACCACCCGGTCCGGTCACCGTCACCAGCCGGTGCCGTCCAGCAGGCCCGCGATCTCGCGGACCGGTTCGTCGCGGCCGATGAAACTTGTCAGCGCAGCCGCGAAGCCATGCACGCCACCCGCCATTGTGGCCGGTGCACACCACCCCACGCCCGTACCATAAGCGCCGACGGCGGTCCGCGTACAGCCAGCCACACAGACGCGCCAATGACCAGCATGCCAACGGCAGGCCATCCGCGTCAGCCCCAACGCTGCCCTCGCCACACGGCCCGTTCCATTAAGAACCGGACACCCGGCCATCAACCAGCCATCACGCCACTATGCCGAGGCCCTGGTGCCGAACCTGACACCAGAAGTCAAGCCGCAATTCTGGCGCGACCGGACAGAATTCGACTGGCGGTTCTGGCCGCCGGCGTGGCAGGCAAAAAGCGGCGGAGGATGTTTTCCTCCGCCGCTCTATTGCGTCCTAGAGTCGACGGTCCTACTCGTTGATGGCGAGGACTAGTCCCGTCCCTTGAGCGAGAGCGTTGGTGACCGTCAGCGAGAAGGTCACGCTGGTGATGTTGTTGCCGTTGAGGATTTGCCAGCTTCCGTTAAATGGGTCCCCGTTTTGGACGTAAGACGTGATAGCGATCTGGGCCTTCCCGTTGCTGCCTTGCTGATTCACTTGCTGCAAGGCGCACGTGACGAGGACGTCGGTCGACGGAAAGTCGGCGGTGAAGGTTTCGGTAAAGGGTGATCCGCCCGACTCCTCCGCCCAGATGTGCTCGTACCAGAACTGCATGGCCAATGGTCCTTTCCCCTGTCGTGGCCGCAAGCATCCAAGGAAGGAGTACCTAGGATCCCCGGTCTGACAACGGTACGGAGGGGTTTGACCTGGCCAGAAATACGCCAGAGCTCCCGTGGATCTCACGGGAGCTGACTCGTGGCACTGGCACTGACCGGCCTTCAGTGGCGGTCGGGGTAAGAGGGTTGAGAGGAGCCGGATCAGGGTCAGCCTGGTCGGGGCGACCGTTCCGGGGGCCGGGGCCATGCACCGGGCCGGCGGAGCCGCTGGCCGCGGGAGCGCTGGCGGAAGACCATGTTCCGGGCATCGCATGTCAGGAGCCGAGGGCGTCCCCGTATGATTTCACGGTGTTCGCTGCCAGATTCGGGGCCAGGCCGTCCCGGAACAGCAATCCGTGGTTACCCCGGACCGCCCGCTCCGGATCGCGCTGCTCTCTTATCGCAGCAAACCGCACTGCGGCGGACAGGGTGTCTACGTCCGCCAGCTAAGCCGGGAGCTCGCCGCGCTCGGGCACCGGGTCGAGGTGTTCTCCGGCCAGCCGTATCCCGAGCTGGACCCTGGCGTGCAGCTGGCCCGGGTCCCAAGCCTGGATCTGTACCGGGAACCCGACCCGTTCCGGACGCCGCACTGGCACGAGTATCGGGACTGGGCCGACGTGCTCGAGACGGCCATGATGTGGGGCGGCGCGTTTCCCGAACCGCTGACGTTCAGCCTCAGGGCGCGGCGGATGCTGGCCGCGCGCCGTGCGGACTTCGACGTCGTGCACGACAACCAGGGCCTCGGTTACGGGCTGCTCGGCATCGGACGGCTCGGCCCGGGCCAGCCTGCGCTGCCGCTGGTGGCCAGCATCCACCATCCGATCAGCGTGGATAAGCGCATCGACCTGGCCGCGCTGGGCCTGCGGGACCGGCTATCACGGCGGCGCTGGTACGGGTTCGTCCGGATGCAGGCCAGGGTAGCCCGGCACATCGCCCGGTCGGGGCCGCTGATCACCGTGTCGGCCTCGTCCCGACGCGACATCTGCCGCGACTTCATGGTTCCGCCGGAGCGCGTGCGGGTCATCCCGCTGGGCGTCGACACGCGCATGTTCCGGCCGCGGCAGACCGCGCGGGTGCCCGGCCGGATCATCGCGGTGGCCAGCGCCGACTCGGCGATCAAGGGCACCGCCACCCTGCTACGCGCGGTGGCCAAGCTGGTCACGGACCGGGATGTGCACCTGGTCATCGTCGGACGGCCCGGACCCGGCACCGAACGGCTGGCCGCCCAGCTGTCCATCACCGGCCGGGTCACGTTCACCCACGGGCTGGACGACCAGGCGTTCTCTGCGCTGCTGGCCAGCGCGGAGATCGCCGTCGTGCCTTCGCTGTACGAGGGTTTCTCGCTGCCCGCGATCGAGCACATGGCCTCGGGTACCCCGCTGGTGGCCAGCCGGTCCGGCGCGCTGCCCGAGGTGACCGGGGACGCCGCCGTCCAGGTCACCCCGGCCGACAGCGAGGAACTCGCGGCCGTGCTGAGACGGCTGCACGACTCCCCCGCCGAGCGCGCCGCGCTGGCGGACCGGGCCCTGCGCCGGGTCGGCGAGCGGTTCGCCTGGCCCGCGGTGGCGCAGGCGACCGTGGCCCAGTACCAGGAGGCACTGCACCGGGAGGCGCTGGCGACGGCCCGGGGGGCCGCGTGCTGACCGTCGACTTCGGCCGGTTCCCGGTCCGGCCGGGCCAGCGCGTGCTCGACCTGGGCTGCGGGGGCGGACGGCACGCGTTCGAGGTCTACCGGCGCGGCGGGAACGTGGTCGCGTTCGACCTGGACCCCACCGAGCTCGGCCCGGTCCGGGGCATGTTCGCTGCGATGCGGCAGACGGGCGAGGCGGGCCCGCAGGCGGATGCGACCGCCGTCTCGGGGGACGCCACCGAAATGCCGTTCGGTGACGGGGTGTTCGACCGGGTCATCGCGGCCGAGGTCCTCGAGCACGTCCTGGACGACCAGCGGGCGATGAACGAGCTCGCGCGGGTGCTGCGGCCGGGCGGGCTGGCCGCGATCACCGTGCCGAGCTGGCTGCCGGAACGGATCTGCTGGGCCCTGTCCACCGAATACCACGAGGTCCCGGGCGGTCACGTACGCATCTACACCCGGGTCGAGCTGCAAGCCAAGCTGGCCCGGGCCGGGCTGAGCGTCGGATGGCACCACTACGCGCACGGGCTGCACTCGCCGTTCTGGTGGCTGAAGTGCGCGGTCGGCGTGCACGACGACAAGCACCCGCTGGTCAGCGCGTACCACCGGATGCTGGTCTGGGACATCATGCGCAGGCCGGTCGTCACCCGGCGGGCCGAGCAGGCGCTGAATCCGATGATCGGCAAGAGTCTGGTGATGTACGCGGTGAAAGCGGAGCAGCCGAGTGACAGGTGAGGCCATAGAGACACGAGGGGTGGAAGTGGCCCGAGGGGCGGTGGAAGCGGCGGGAGGGGCAGCGGGAGGGGCCGCGCTGAGCGAGGCTGACCTGCGCGCGACGGGGGCGTCGATCGCGCGGGCGCAGGAACGGTCGGGGGCGATCGCCTGGCCGGACGGGCACGTGGACGCGTGGGATCACGTCGAGTGCGCGATGGCGCTGAGCGCGTGCGGGCTCCGCGAGCCGGCCCGGCGGGCCTACGGGTGGCTGCGGACCACGCAGCGGACCGACGGGTCATGGCCGCGGTCCAGCCTCGGCGGTGTCGTGACCGACCCGGCGGCCGAGAGCCATCACGCCGCGTACGTCGCCGTCGGAGCCTGGCACGAGTACCTGGTGACCGGGGACGAGAGGCACGCCCTGACCATGTGGCCGACGGTGCAGCGGGCGGTCGAGTGGACGCTGCGACTGCGGACCCCGCGCGGTGAGATCGCGTGGGAGCGCGACGCGAACGGAACGGCGGGGGCATACGCGCTGCTGTCCGGCTGCTCGAGCATCCACCAGAGCCTGCGCTGCGCGGTGGCGCTGGCCAAGCTGGCCGACGACCCGCAGCCGGACTGGGAACTCGCGGCGGACCGGCTCGCGGACCTGATCGTCGCGCATCCGGAGGCGTTCGCGGACAAGAGCCGGTTCGCCATGGACTGGTACTACCCGGTGCTGGGCGGGGCGGTCCGCGGCGCGAACGCGGCCGCGCGCCTGCGGGCGGGCTGGGATCAGTTCGTGGTGCCCGGGCTGGGCGTGCGGTGCGTCAGCGACCAGCCGTGGGTAACCGGCGCGGAGACCTGCGAGCTGGTGCTGGCCCTGGACGCGGGCGGGATGCGCGCGGAGGCGGCCGCGATGCTGGATACCGTCGCGCACCTGCGCCACCCGGACGGCTCGTACTGGACCGGGTGGCAGTACGCCAACCGGGCGCACTTCCCGGCCGAGCGGTCGAGCTGGACCGCGGCCGCGGTGGTCCTGGCCGCCGACGCGCTGAGGGGCTGGTCCGGCGGGGCGGGAGTATTCCGGGATGCCGGGGGACCGGATAAGGGCTAGATGCCCGGGCCGGTACGCTCCAGGAGGCGGAGCGAGCCTGCGGCGCGGACCTCGGTGAACGCGCCGGAGGCCAGGGCCCGCTGGTAGATCAGGTAGGGCGGGCGGCCGCCGTCGGCCGGGTCGGGGAAGACGTCGTGGATGGCCAGGGCGCCGCCGGCGGCCACCCAGGGGGCCCAGCTCTCGTAGTCGGTAACCGCGGCGGCCTCGGTGTGGCCGCCGTCGATGAAGACCAGGCCGAGCGGGGTGGCCCACACGCGGGCCACGTCGGCGGAGCGGCCGACGACCACGACCACGTGCTCCTCCAGACCGGCCGCGGCCAGGGTGGCGCGCAGGCTCGGCAGGGTGTCCAGGCGGCCGGTGGCCGGGTCGACCAGGGCCGGGTCGTGGTACTCCCAGCCGGGCTGGTGTTCCTCGGAGCCGCGGTGGTGGTCGACGGTGACGACCAGCTGGCCGGCGGCGCTGGCCCCGCCGGCCAGGTAGATGGTGGACTTGCCGCAGTAGCTGCCGATCTCCAGGACCGGGCCGCGCGGCGAATACCGGGCGGCGGCGTCGGACAGGGCCAGCCCTCGGCGGGCGGCATGAAGCCGGGGGCGGCTTCGGCGGCGAGCAGCAGGTCAGGGTCCATCCCGGTCATCAGGATCGCGGCGTGGATACTCTGGCCTTTAGGGCGGGGAGGAAACGCCGCGTCACCTCCCCGGAAATGTCAGTGCTGTCCGATATTGTGTTCGCATGTCCCGGTACCGGCTCATCCCCACCCCCGCCCAGCAGGCGGTGCTGCAGGACCACTGCGGCCACGCCCGGTACGTGTGGAACTTGGCCGTCGAGCAGCACGCGCACTGGCGCCCCGGCCGGAAGAGCGTGCCGGGCTACCTGGAGCAGTGCCGGCAGCTCACCCAGGCGCGAGCGGAAAACCCGTGGCTGGCCGCCGGCTCCCAGACGGTCCAGCAGCAAGCGCTGCGGGACTTCGCCCAGGCGAGGGCCGCGTTCTTCGACCCGGCGAACCCGGCCGGGCGGCCGATCTGGCGCAAGGTCGGGCGGGATGAAGGATTCCGGATCACAGGGCGGCGCGGGCGGCAGTGGGACGTGCGGCAGGTCAGCCGGAACACCGGCCAGGTCTGGGTACCCAAAGCCGGCTGGGTCCGGTTCCGCTGGTCCCGCCCCGTACCGCCCGATGCGAAGTCCTACCGGGTGACCCGGGACCGGGCCGACCGCTGGCATATCGCGTTCGCGGTGATCCCCGGGCCGGTTCCCGCACCGGGTAACGGCCAGGTAGTGGGCATTGACCGGGGGGTGGCGGTCTCCGCGGCCCTGTCCACCGGCGAGCTGCTGCACTGCCCCGCCCTGACCGGGCGGGAGCGGATCAGGCTGCGGCGCCTGCAGCGCTCGCTGGCTCGCGCCAAGCGGGGCTCGAACCGCCGCGGCCAGGTGAAGCACGCGATCGCCCGGTTGCGGGCCCGGGAGACGGACCGGCGCAAGGACTGGGCCGAGAAGACCAGTACCGGCATCGCGCGGCGGTTCGACGTGATCCGGGTCGAGGACCTGCAGATCGGCAATATGACCCGGTTGGCGAGGGGCACGCGGGAGAACCACGGCCAGCACGTCCGGGCCAAGGCTGGGCTGAACCGGAGCATCCTGGGGTCCGGGTGGGGCCTGGTGGTGCGCCGCCTGCAGGACAAGGCGCCCGGCCGGGTGGAGAAGATCAAGCCGCATTACACGAGCCAGCGGTGCTCGGCGTGCGGGCAGGTGGACCGGGACTCGCGTGAGAGCCAAGCCGTATTCCGGTGCGCTGCCTGCGCTTTCGCCTGCAATGCTGATGTGAACGCGGCTATCAACATCGCGGCGGGGCACGCCGTGACTGCGCGGGGAGGCGACGGGGTTACCCGGCCGGTGAACCGCGAACCTCAACTGCTGCTCCAATCGGCGTAGTAGTTGAAATCCCCCGCCTTCGGGTGGGGGAGGATGTCAAGATTCCAGGTAGGCCAGGACGGCGAGGACGCGGCGGTTGTCGTCGTCGGAGAGGGCCAGGTCCAGCTTGGCGAAGATGCCCGCGGCGTGCTTGCTGACCGCCTTCTCGGTGACGAACAGCCGCTGGGCGATCGCGGCGTTGGACCGGCCCTCGGCCATCAGCGCGAGGACCTCGCGTTCCCGGGCGGTCAGGCGGGTCAGCGGCGCGTCGCGGGAGCGCCGGTTGAGCAGCTTGCGGACCACCTCGGGGTCCAGGACCGTGCCCCCGGCGGCCACGGTGCGAATCGCGGCGGTGAACTGGTCGTCATTGAACACCCGGTCCTTGAGCAGGTAACCGACCCCGCCGGCCTGGTCGGCGAGCAGCTCGCGGGCGTACAGCTGCTCGACGTACTGCGATAGGACCAGGACCGGCAGGCCGGGGACCTGCGCGCGGGCCCGCAGGGCGGCGCGCAGGCCGTCGTCGGTGTGGGTGGGCGGCAGCCGCACGTCGACGATCCCGACGTCGGGGTGCTCGTCGACCAGGGCGGCGAGCAGTTCCGGGGCGGTGGCCACCGCCGCGACGATCTCGAAGCCGTGCGCGGACAGCAGCCGGACCAGGCCCTCCCTCAGCAGGAAGAGGTCTTCGCCGATGACAACGCGCACGGCACCTCGATGGCCACGATGGTCGGCCCGCCGGGCGGGCTGCTGATGGCCAGGATGCCATCAAACGTCGCGAGCCTGCGCTCCACCCCGGCCAGGCCGGTCCCCCTGGCCGGGTCGGCGCCGCCGGCGCCGTCGTCGGTGACCTGGGCCCGCAGCAGGCCGGCCGAGTGGCCGAGGTGGATCCGGACCGTGCGGGCACCGGAGTGCCGGACCGCGTTGGCCAGCGCCTCGGCCACCGCGAAGTAGACGGCCGCGGCGACCGGCATTTCGACTTCGTTGCTCAGGTCGAGGTCGAGCTCGGTGTGCAGCGGGGTGTCCAGGACCAGGGCCCGGACCGCGTCGGCCAGCCCGCGGTCGGCCAAGACCGGCGGGTAGATGCCGCGGACCAGGTCGCGCAGGTCGGTCAGGGCCCGGGACGAGGTTTCCCTGGCCTCGGTGACCAGGGCCAGCGCCGCCTCGGGGTTGGTGGCGAACATCCGCTCGGCGGCGCGCAGGGACATGCCCAGGGCGACCAGCCGGGCCTGCGCGCCGTCGTGCAGGTCGCGCTCGATGCGGCGCAATTCGGCGGTCGCGGTGTCGACCGCGTCGTGGCGGGTCTGGGTCAGCGTCTGCACCCGCTGGGTGAGCTGCCGGGCCCGGGCTGCGAGCTCCAGGTCGGACGAGTCGGCCAGGCGATGGCGCATCACTCGCGGCGCCAGCCACAGGCCCGCGGCCAGCAGAACCGAGCCTTGCAGGGCGTCGCTCCACAGCGGGGCGGGCACGAGGTTGTTGTGCAGGTCGGAGAAGCCGTACGCGAACCCGGGCACCGCGGGCCAGAACACCGCGATGATCCAGCCGTAGGCGCCGAGGACGAGCAGGCCCGCCGCGGCCAGCGTCGCGGCCCAGGCCCGGGACCGGAAGATCAGCACCAGCGCGGCCGTGGCCGCGGTCAGGTCGACCAGGGCCGCGTCGAGCCCGTCAAAGGCCTGGAAGCCGAACCAGTCGCCGGGCCCGAAAAGCAGCATGGCCAGCCCCACGACCGGGATCAGGAGCAGCCCGTGGAGGGCGGAGATCCCGCGGCGGCCGCTGGCCAGCCACCGGGCAGCCAGCGCCCTGACCGGCCTGGCGCCGGGCGCGTCCAGCCGCAGAAGGAGCCACAGGCCGACTGCGAACAGGAGCGCGGCCTCGGCCAGGACCGGCGGGTAGATGCCCCGGTCCCAGGTGTCCGGGCCCGCGTGGATAAACAGGTACTGGACCTGGCTGGTGTTCCCGTCGCGGTACGTCTTGGCCAGCATGACCCCGAAAACGGCCAGGCCGAGCACGCCGTAGGGCACCAGCTTGGCCGCCAGCTTGGGGGCGAAGACGATGGTCAGGACCGCGAGGCCGAGCTCGGCCGGGATGAGCCCGTGAGCCCCGCCGGCCATCACGGCGGCCGCCATCGCGATAGGCAGCAGCAGCAGGCCCCAGCCGCGGGCCCGGATGTACCCCCGCAGGCCAGCCGGGCGCGGGCCCGGATGCCCCGCCCGCGTCAGGATGAACACGATGCATCCGATCGTCAGCAGCAGCACGATTGCGAAGAGCATGGTCCCATCGTGGGCGCTACCGCGCGCGTCCACCATGGACCTAGGCCTACCGTGGCGGGGGGGCAGGCACCACGTTCCGTTCCGGATAAAAGGCTTTTAGACGGTCCAGAGCCTGGGTCAGGACCTCCGGGCGTTTGCAGAAGGCGAACCGGACCTGGGTGCGGGCCGCGTCGGCGTGGTCGTAGAACACCGAGGACGGGATGGCGACGACGCCGGCGCGGTCGGGCAGGGCACGGCAGAATTCCAGGCCGTCCGGCTCGCCCAGGGGCTTGATGTCGGTGGTGACGAAGTAGGTGCCCTGCGGCGGGTACACCTCGAAGCCGATCTCGGCCAGGCCGCGGGTCAGCAGGTCGCGCTGGGTCCGCAGGTCCGCCAGCAGCGTGGCGTAGTACGAATCGGGCAGGGCCAGAGCCTGCGCCACCGCGTACTGGAACGGGCCGCCGCTCACGTAGGTGAGGAACTGCTTGACCGTCTTGACCGCGGTGACCAGCTCGGGGGTGGCCAGGACCCAGCCGATCTTCCAGCCGGTGAACGAGAACGTCTTGCCCGCCGAGCTGATCGTGACGGTCCGCTCGCGCATGCCCGGGAACCCGGCGATCGGGACGTGCTCGCCCTGGAATATGAGGTGTTCGTAGACCTCGTCGGTGACCACGAGCAGGTCGTTTTGGATAGCGAGGGCGGCGATGGCGGCCAGTTCGTCGCGGGTGAACACCGAACCGGTGGGGTTGTGCGGGCTGTTGAGCAGGATGAGGCGGGTGCGGGGGGTGATGGCGTCTTTGAGTTCGTCCAGGTCGGGGCGGAAGCCGGGGGGACGCAGGGTGACCGGGACGCGGACACCGCCGGCCATGGCGATGTTGGCCGCGTAGGAGTCGTAGTAGGGCTCGAACGCGATCACCTCGTCGCCCGGCTCGACCAGGGCGAGCAGCGTGGCCGCGACGGCCTCCGTGGCCCCGGTGGTGACCAGGACCTCGGTGTCCGGGTCGTAGGCCAGGTCGTAGAAGCGCTGGGCGTGCGCGGTGACGGCGTGCCTGAGCTCCGGGATGCCGGGGCCGGGCGGGTACTGGTTGCCGCGGCCGTCGAGGATGGCGTCGGCGGCGGCGCGGGCGATCTGGGGCGGGCCGTCCCGGTCGGGGAAGCCCTGGCCCAGGTTGATCGATCCGGTCGCGACCGCGCGGGCGGACATCTCGGCGAAGATCGTGGTGCCGAGGCCTTCCAGGCGCCGGTTGAGCAGTGGTCTGGTGGTCACGTTGTTCATCATGCCGTGCAGGTTAGGCGGGCCGAATAAAGTGCAGAGTATGCGAGTCGCGTTGGGCCAGATTCCGGTCAGTTCCAGGCCTGCGGTTAACGCCGAGCGCGTGCGGGCCGCCATGCGTGAGGCGGCCGAGCAGGGCGCGGACCTGGCCGTGTTCCCCGAGGCGACCCAGGTCAGGTTCGGCTCGGACCTGCGGGCCGCGGCCGAGCCGCTGGACGGGCCGTTCTGCTCGGGGCTGGCGGCGGCGGCCAAGGACACCGGGGTGACGCTGGTGGCCGGGGTGTTCGAGCCCGCCCCCGACGGCCGCGTGTACAACACCGCGGTGGCGTTCGACGGTCGCGGGGAGCTGGTGGCCTCGTACCGGAAGCTCCATCTGTTCGACGCGTTCGGGCACCGCGAGTCTGAGCTCGTCGCGCCGGGGTCGGCATTGGTCGTGTGCACGCTGGCCGGCGTGCGGGCCGGGCTGGAGATCTGCTACGACGTGCGGTTCGGCGAGCTGTCCCGGGCGCTGGCCGCGGCGGGGGCGTCTTTGCTGGTCCTGCCCGCGGCGTGGGCCGCGGGACCGGTCAAGGAGGAGCACTGGGTCACCCTGGTCCGGGCGCGGGCCATCGAGAACACCGTGTGGGTGGCCGCGGTCGGCCAGGTGCCCGACCCGTCCGAGCCGGCGACCCGGGCCGCGACCGGGGTGGGGCGCAGCATGCTGGTCGACCCGCTCGGCGTGGTCCGCCTGGATATGGGACCTTCGGCCGGAGTGGCGGTGGGCGAGGTCGACACCGGCCTGATCGAGACGGTCCGGGCCACGGTGCCGAGCCTGGCCAACCGGCGAGACGACGTATTCGGGCCGTCGGCGGCCATTCCCGTTCGCTGAGACGACCTCAGCGATCCCAGTGACCTCAGCGATCCCAGTGACCTCAGCGATCCCAGTGACCTCAGCGGACTGGTGACTGCCAGAGGACGGGCTGCTCGCCGCCGGGCGTGGCGGCGAAGCCCACGCCGGACAGCGTACGGCCGGAGACAGTGAGGCCGGTGATGGCCTGGATACCCGATCCGGTGAGGCCCTGCCCGGAGGGCGTGACCGCCTTCCAGCCCGATCCGCTGGCCGAGGTCCACACCACCACGTCCTGGTGGCCGGGCGTGCTGCCGAACGTGCCGGTGGCCAGGAACCCGCCGCTGGCCCCGGTCCCGATCGCGGTCCCGATCGCGGCCAGTGCGGTGACGAACGCGCGTCCTTGCGGGACCGGCAGGACGGACTCGGTCCAGGTTGTACCGCCATCGGCCGAGCTCGCGGCGAACGGCAGCTGCTGGCCCGCCGTGGTGAGCGCGGTGCCGACGGCGACCACGGTACGGCCGTCGCTCGCGACGTGCTGGAGCACGGCCCGGGTGGCACCGTACGGCAGGGGGACATTCTGCTGGGTCCAGGCCCGGCCGTCGGGTGAGGTCCAGGCCGCGGCGTCGTTACCGGCCGAGCCGACCGCGACGAACCCGCGCGGGCCCGCGGTGACGGCCAGCATCTGCCTGCTGGCTCCCGGCCCGTCCAGGGCACCCGGGCCCCCGGCGGCCGATACCGCGTCGCCCGCGCGGTGCCAGCCGGTCAGGCCCGCCGACCACCAGGCCGCGGCTATGGTGCGGCCCGCGACGACCTGGTAGCCGACGATGACGTACCCCGTGCCGTTCGGCCCCGCGGCGGCCTGCTCGGTGACCAGGCCGGGCTGGCTGAAGGCCGCCTCGCGGTCGGCGGCGGCCCAGACGCTGCCGTTGCCCGAACCTAGGACCACCGGGTGTTCGGCGACGACGGCGATGACGCCGCCCACGGCCAGCCAGCCGTCAGGGCCGTGTGTCACGCTGGTCAGCTGCTGGACCCCCGGCCGGTCCAGCACGCCCTGCGTCTGGCCGCTGGCGCGGGTCCAGGTGCTGCCGCCGTTTACCGAGGTCCAGGCCGCGGGATAGCCGTTGGCACTGCCCACCGCGACCTGCATGCCGTTCCCCGCCGCGACGTCGTTGACGGCGAGCTGGGGATCGGTGGCGCCCGGGATCTTGGCGATGTCGACCCTCGTGGCCAGCGCGCCCAGCACGGTGAGCAGCGGCTGGCGGCTGTCGGGGTCATTGGTGGTGGTACCGGCGGTCACGACGGTGCCGCCCCGCGCGGTGGCCACGCCCGATACGTCCTGCGCCGCGGCGGCGCCGAACGCGGGGGTCTGCCGCCAGGAGATGCCGTCGGCGGAGGCGAAGGCGATCAGCGCCAGGCCGGCCTGCCCGGTGACGACGGCGCCGTCCGGGGCGCCGTTGACCAGGCCGGCCACGAAGCCGGCCGGGGTGCCCAGGGTGGCCTCGAACGTCCAGGCCGTGCCGTCCGCCGAACGGTAGACGTCCACCGCGGGCTGGCGGGCCACCGTGGCGGGCCGCAGCAGGATGAAGCCGGCCGCGGCGACGGCCACGCCGCTGATCTGGGCCTGGGCGCCGTGCCCGGCCGGCGCGCTGGTCCCGGGCGGCGCGCTGGTTTCGGGCGGGACGGCCAGGGTCCAGGTCCGGCCGCCGTCGCGGCTCAGCCAGGCGGCACTGGTCTGGACGGTCACGGTGCGCGGGGGCCGGCGGTGCGCGTGGCGGTGACGTCGCCCGCGATCAGGATCTGTTTTCCGTAGGCCGCGGCGTACTTGACGTCCAGCACGCGCCCGCCGCCCGCGACCAGATCGAGGTGCGCGGCGCTGAGCCGCTGCCAGCTGATCCCGTTGGCCGACAGGAAGACCACGGGGGTCGCGCCGGCCGCGTTCCCGGCCGGGATGTTCGATCCGACGGCGATGAAGCCGGCCGCCGTACGCGTGAGCGCGCTGACCTTATCGCCGGGCCGCAGCGGCAGCCCGGCGGTGGACGACAGCGTCCAGGTCCGGCCGTCGGGACTGGTCCAGATCGACCCGGGACCGAGGGCGACCCAGGCACCGCGTCCGCCCGCCACGAACCGCGCCGCGTGGCCCGGGGGCGGCGGCCCGCCGTCGGGGGTACGCACGTGCCCCATCGACCAGGACTGCCCGTCGTCGGTGGACACGAAGAACTGGGCCCGCGCGATCCGCGCGCCCTGCTGCGAGCCTACGGCCACGATCTCGGCGCCGTCGCTGGCTACCCGGCCGAGCGTCTGGCTGATGCCGCGGCCGCTGGCCGCCGCGCTGAACACGTCGCCGGCCAGGGTGGCGGGCGGGAACCCGAGGGCGGCCGGGGGCGGGGTCGGGCCGGCGTGGCTGCCGCCCGCGCCGGCGATCACCACCACGGCGACGCCGAACACCATCATGGCCACGATCGGGATGATCACCCGCGTCCCGGCCCCGCGGAAATGGAGCGCCGAACGGAACTCGGCGAACCAGTTGCGCCTGGCCGGCTCGGGCAGGAACGAGCGGACCAGCCGGACCCACTCGGCACGGGCCCCAGGTGACGGTGACGCCTTTGGGCGCTCTGGCCGCTCGGGCCGCTCTGGCCGCTCGGGCGGCTCGGGCGGCTCGGGCGGGAGGAGCCTCGGGTGGGGGCCAACCGGATGGGCGGCCGCGGGGTGGGCGTCGAACTCGAAGCCGGGCATGGCCGGCTCATCCCGGAGCCAAGGGGTCCCGGCCGACGGCGGGACACGCATCGGCTGGCTCACCGTCGGGGTGTACCGGAGCTGGGGCGGCTCGCCGGGGGAGCCGGGCCGCGGCCCGCGGGGCCCGGCTCTGCCCTGGTCAGCGGGCGGCCGCCGCGGGATGCGCCGGCCCTCGAACTCGTAGCCGGGCACGCTGTCCCAGCCAAAGAAGATCCGCTGCGATCCGGTCAGTTCGGTGGTCCAGGCATCTTCGTCGGCCGACTCGGGATTGTCGGGCTCCGCCGCGGCGCGCGTGCGCCGACGGCCCGAAGGCCGCCGAGGACCCCCTGCGCCGCCACCCCCAGGATTGCCAGCCGTGTCCCTTGTCACCTTTGCCTTTGCGTCCCGAGCCAGGTTGGCCGGGATGACCCGGAAGGCCCGTGTGCCATTCCCGCCGATCGTACCGGCCGACTCACCGCCGTGACCGGCAGTTCCGCACGCCGGAGCGGTTCGGGCGGGTAAGGGCCGGCGTGATCTTCCGGTCCGGGCCTGGTGACGCGCGGGTAGCCTGATAGGCAACGCCAACTATCGATTCACATCTTCGGAAGAAGGTCTTGGGGGACGATGTCCGCCGTGTCTTCTGGATCACCGCAGGACAACGCGGAGGTCCGCGAGCCTGAGGGGTCACACCAGCCCGGGTCATCACAGCCGCCGTCCAGCGCGGCTAACTTCGGCGCCAACGAGTGGCTCGTGGAAGAGCTCTACCAGCGGTACCTGGCCGATCCGGCTTCGGTGGACCGGGCCTGGTGGAGTTTCTTCGCCGACTACACCCCGGCGCTGCCCAACGGCACTGGACCCCAGCCGGTCATCACCGCGACGTCGCCGAACCGGGCGCCCGCGCCGTCGCAGAACCTCCCGCCTGGGCCGCCGCAGGTCCCCCAGCCGCCTGCCGCATCACCGGCGCAGGCGGCGCCGACCGCACCCGCGCAGCAGGCCGCCCCGGCCCCGGCCCCGCAGTCGGCCCCGACCGCGGGCCCAGCGCAGGCTTCGGCCCCGGCTCCCCGGGCTCCGGCTCCCCCGGCCATGGCTCCAGCCGCGCCGGCTCAGGCCGCCCCGGCGGCGGCCCCGGCCCCGCAGGCCGCCGCGCCGGCGGCTCCGAGCACATTCCCGGCCGCCGGGCCCGGCACGGAGGTCAGCAGGCTGCGCGGCGCCGCGGCCCGCACCGTGACCAACATGACAGCCAGCCTGTCCGTGCCCACGGCCACCAGCGTCCGATCGATCCCGGCCAAGCTCCTGGTCGACAACCGGATCGTCATCAACAACCACCTCAAGCGCGGCCGCGGCGGCAAGGTCTCCTTCACGCACCTGATCGGGTACGCGGTGGTCCAGGCGCTCAAGGCGATGCCGGAGATGAACGACGCCTACACCGAGGACGGCGGCAAGCCCGCCGTCGCCCGGCCCGAGCACGTCAACCTGGGCCTGGCCATCGACGTGCAGACGGCCGACGGGGCCCGGCAGCTCCTGGTGCCGAACCTCAAGGCGGCGGAGGAGATGGATTTCCGCCTGTTCTGGACCACGTACGAGGACGTCGTGCGCCGGGCGCGGGTGGGCAAGCTGGCGGTCGAGGACTTCCAGGGTACGACGGCGACCCTTACCAACCCGGGCACCATCGGCACCGTCCACTCGGTGCCGAGGCTGCTGCCCGGACAGGGCGTCATCGTCGGCGTGGGCGCGATGGAGTACCCGGCCGAGTACGCCGGCGCGTCGGAGGAGACCCTTTCCCGGCTGGCCATCAGCAAGGCGGTCACGCTCACCTCGACCTACGACCACCGGATCATCCAGGGCGCCCAGTCCGGAGAGTTCCTGAAGAAGATCCACGAGCTGCTGCTGGGCGGGGACGGCTTCTACGACGACATCTTCGCCGCGCTGCGCATCCCGTACGAGCCGGTCCGCTGGGTCCGCGACTTCCCGGCCGGCCACGAGGACGACGTCACCCGGTCCGCCCGGGTGCAGGAGCTGATCCACGCCTACCGGGTGCGCGGTCACCTGATGGCCGACACCAACCCGCTCGAGGTCACCCAGCGCAAGCACCCCGACCTAGACATCAACATGCACGGGCTGACCCTGTGGGACCTGGAGCGCGAGTTCCCGACCGGCGGCTTCGGCGGCAAGGCGCGGATGAAGCTGCGGGACATCCTCGGCGTGCTGCGCGACTCGTACTGCCGCACCGTCGGCACCGAATACATGCACATCCAGGACCCCGAAGAGCGCCGCTGGCTGCAGGCCCGGATCGAGGTCCCGCACCCGCGGGCCGACCACGACGAGCAGATCCGTATCCTGTCCCGGCTGAACGTGGCCGAGGCGTTCGAGATGTTCCTGCAGACCAAGTTCGTCGGGCAGCGCCGGTTCTCCCTCGAGGGCGCCGAGTCCCTCATCCCGCTCCTCGACGCGGTGCTGACCGAGGCGGCCGATGCGCACCTGGACGAGGCCGTAATCGGCATGGCGCACCGCGGCCGCCTGAACGTTCTGGCCAACATCGTCGGCAAGTCCTACGCGCAGATCTTCAAGGAGTTCGAGGGCAACCTGGACCCGCGTAGCGCGCAGGGCTCCGGCGACGTCAAGTACCACCTCGGCGCGGAGGGCATGTTCCGCGCGCCGGACGGCCGGTCGATCACGACCTCGCTGGTGGCCAACCCGAGCCACCTCGAGGCGGTCGACCCGGTCCTGGAGGGCGTCGTCCGGGCCAAGCAGGACGTGATCGACAAGGGCGAGCCCGGCTTCACCGTGCTGCCCGTGCTCATCCACGGCGACGCCGCCTTCGCCGGCCAGGGTGTGGTGGCCGAGACGCTCAACCTGTCGCAGCTGCGCGGCTACCGGACCGGCGGCACCGTGCACATCATCGTGAACAACCAGGTCGGCTTCACCACCGCGCCGCAGTACTCGCGGTCTTCGGTATACGCCACGGATGTGGCCCGGATGATCCAGGCGCCGATCTTCCACGTCAACGGGGACGACCCCGAGGCCGTGGTGCGGGTGGCCCTGCTCGCCTTCGCCTACCGGCAGGCGTTCAAGAAGGACGTGGTCATCGACATGCTGTGCTACCGCAAGCGGGGGCACAACGAGACCGACAACCCGTCCTTCACCCAGCCGCTCATGTACGACCTGGTGGAGGCCAAGCGGTCGACCCGCAAGGTGTACACCGAGTCGCTTATCGCCCGCGGCGACATCACCATGGAGGAGGCCGAGGCGGCGCTGCGCGACTATCAGCAGCAGCTCGAGCGGGCCTTCACGGAGACCAGGGACGCGGCGGCGCGGCCGCCCGAGCCCGGCACGGTGCAGCGCCGCGAGCTGGAGGACCGCCCGGTCGACCACGAGGCGGTACCCACCGCGATCTCCGCCGAGGTGGTCAAGCGGATCATCGACACCCAGGTGAACCTGCCCGCCGACTTCACCGTGCATCCGCGGCTGAAGCCGCTGCTGGACCGGCGCGCGGCCATGGTGGCCGATGACACCATCGACTGGGCGACCGGCGAGCTGCTGGCCTTCGGCGCACTGCTCATCGACGGCCACCCGGTACGGCTGGTCGGCCAGGACAGTCGGCGCGGGACGTTCGGCCAGCGGCATGCGGTCCTGGTGGACCGGCACACCGGTTTTGAGTACACGCCGCTGAAGCAGCTCGACTCCGGCCCGGCCAAGTTCTTCGTGCACGACTCGCTGCTGTCGGAGTACGCGGCGATGGGCTTCGAGTACGGCTACTCGGTGGCCCGGCCCGAGGCCCTGGTCTGCTGGGAGGCCCAGTTCGGCAACTTCGTCAACGGCGCGCAGATCATCACCGATGAGTTCATCAGCTCCGGCGAGCAGAAGTGGGGCCAGCGCTCGGGCGTGGTGCTGCTGCTGCCGCACGGCTACGACGGCCAGGGCCCCGATCACTCCTCGGCGCGAGTCGAACGGTTCCTCTCGCTGTGCGCGCAGGACAACATGACGGTGGCGATGCCGACCACGCCGGGCAACTACTTCCACCTGCTGCGCTGGCAGGGGCTGTCCGGGCGGCACAAGCCGCTGATCGTGTTCACCCCCAAGTCCGCGCTCCGGCTGAAGGCGGCCGCCTCCGCGGTCAGCGAGTTCACTTCCGGGTCGTTCAGGCCGCTGATGCCGGACTCCGGGGTTGACCCGGTCGGCGTGCGCCGGGTGCTGCTGTGCGCCGGGAAGGTGTACTACGACCTGGCCGCCCGGCGGCAGCAGACCGGCGCGACCGACGTCGCGATCGTCCGGGTCGAGCGGCTGTACCCGCTGCCCGTCTCGGAGCTGTCCGCTGAACTGGCCCGCTACCCCGGCGCCGAGTCGGTCACCTGGGTCCAGGAGGAACCGGCCAACCAGGGCGCCTGGCCGACCATGGCGCTCAAGCTCCCGCTGCACCTGGGCCGCCAGGTCGGCGTGCTGTCCCTGCCTGCGAGCTCCGCACCCGCGACCGGCTCGGCGGCCCAGCACGCCGCCACCCACGCCGAGCTCATCGAGACCGCCATCCCCTGATGTACTTCACCGATCGCGGCATCGAGGAGCTGGCCGACCGGCGCGGCGAGGAGCAGGTCACGGTGGCCTGGCTGGCCGAACGGCTGCGCGACTTCGTCGACCTGAACCCGGGCTTCGAGACCGCCGTGGATCGCCTGGCCACCTGGCTGGCCCGCCTCGACGACGAGGAAGATCTTTAAACCCTTTCGACCGAACGGACCGTGGTGCGCGCCCCGGTATGGTCAGCGCCTGCACCGGGGTTATAACCGACCCGATGTCCCATAGGGGCGGTTATAACCGACCCAATGTCCCATTGGGTCGGTTGGCCCGGGCGCACGAGATCGTGTCGCCGGTGAACCGCGTGGCCACCGCGTTTATGTGCCGTTGATTGGTTCGTTACCTGCGCTTAGTGCTGGCGAGACCAGAATCTGGCAGGATCTGCGTGCTAGAACGGCCTGATCTGAACAAACTTGCTGCCGAACCACCGCGGCCAGCGGCGACGGTCCCTGTCGTCAACGCTTGTGCGCTCGGTCGGGTCAGTGGCAACGTCGAAGGTCGAGGTCGGCTCTGTGCTAGGGAGGGAAATCGCCGGCCAAGGCGCCTGTGGCGACGTTCGCCCGGCCTGGGGTCCTGGCCGGAATCGACTCCTAGGGCGGTGCGGTCGCCGTAAGGGACTGTGTCGAACCGACCACCTCCCCGGCTGTCGCCGGGCCATGAGCCCGAACCGGGCCGGTCGGTGAGCTCCCGCGGCAGCCGGACAACCTCAATGAATGAGAGGAACATCATGAGACGGACAACTGCAATCGCTGCCTTGGCCGCGATCGCCTTGGCGGCCGCCGGCTGCAGCAGTAGCAGCAGCAGCAGCAGCGGCAGCGCTAGCAGCAGCGCAGCCGCCGGCGGCAACACGGTCGACATCTACTCGAGCCTGCCGATGCAGGGAGCCTCGAGCGCGCAGACCATCCCGCTGGTCAACGGGATCAAGCTCGCGCTCGCTCAGGCCAACAACAAGGCCGGTCAGTGGACGGTGAACTACCAGGTACTCGACGACTCAACCGCCGCGGCCGGGAAGTGGGACCCGGGCCAGACGGCGGCGAACGCGCGCAAGGTGGCCTCGGACCCGAAGGCCGTCTTCTACATCGGCGAGTTCAACTCCGGGGCTAGCGAGGTGTCGATCCCGATCCTCAACGAGGCGGGCATACCGCAGGTGAGCCCGGCCAACACCTACGTGGGCCTGACCACCAACCTGCCGGGCAGCGCGCCCGGTGAGCCGGAGAAGTACTACCCGACCGGGAAGCGGACCTACCTGCGGATCGTGCCGATCGACTCGATCCAGGCCGCCGCGGACCTGATCGCGATGAAGGACGCGGGCTGCACCAAGGTGGCCGTGGCCAACGACAAGGAGGCTTACGGAGCCGGCCTGGCCACCCTGCTCGGGCTGGAGAAGGGCTACTACGGCGTCAACATCATCAGCGACACCGGGATCGACCCGACCGCGCCCAACTTCCGGTCCTACGCCTCGACGGTGGCGGGCGAGGGAGCCGACTGCTTCTTCTTCGCCGGCATCGTCTCCAACGGCGCCGTCCAGATCACCAAGGACGTCCACTCGGCGATCCCCACCGCCAAGATCTTCGGCGGTGACGGGGTGTGCACGAGCTCCTACACCGCCGCGTCGCAGGGCGGCGTCCCGGCCGCGATCGACCCGCTGATCCAGTGCACAGTCGCGACCCAGAACCTGACCTCGTATCCGGGTGGCCAGCAGTTCCTGGCCGCGTACCAGGCCAAGTACGGCACTTCCAGCCCCGACCCGTACGCGATCTACGGCTACGCGGTGATGCAGCTCGCGCTGAACACGATCAAGAACCTCGGCGCGCAGGGCAACAGCAAGTCCGCCATCCTGGCGGCCCTGTTCGCGGACAAGTCGGTTCAGTCGGTACTGGGCACCTACGGATTCGACGCCAACGGTGACACGACGCTGAAGTCCTACGGCCTGTACAAGGTCGGACCCAACGGCAACCCCGTCTTCTTCAAGACGGTCACGCCTACGAAGACGGTCAGCTAAGGGCAACAATGGGGTGGTGGGGGGCTGACCGCTCCCCACCACCTCGGTAAGGTGCCATCCGCACATCGCTCGATACGCCGCACGGAGCCATGGAAACCACGACTGTTTCTCCGCCGAGCTTGCCCGCGGCGCCGGTACGCCGGCTGGCGGCGGTTCGCCGCCACGCCGGCCAGTGGGGCCTGATCGCGGCGCTCGCGGCCCTGCCGGTCTACTACGGCATCCACGATCTGGTGTTCGGCTACCAGGTCACGGTGGCGGGCCATCAGCAGACCTACCACGATCTGGCGAACCTGGGCTACGACTTCGTCCAGGGCCTGTCCAACGGCGCGATCTGGGCCCTGATCGCGATCGGGTACACGCTGGTCTACGGGATCATCGAGCTGATCAACTTCGCGCACGGCGACGTGTTCATGATCGGATCCTTCACCGCCGTGGGCCTGTGGAGCGTGTTCGGGCTCACCCCCGGCGAGGGCGCCGCCGCGCTGACCGGCTTCCTGCTGCTGACGCTGATCATCACGATGCTCGTGACGGGATCCCTGAACGTCCTGATCGAGCGGGTCGCCTACCGGCCGCTGCGCAGCGCGCCCAAGCTCGCGGCGCTGATCACCGCGGTCGGGTTCTCGTTCATCCTGCAGAACGTCGGCCTGCTCTGGCGCGGGGGCTCCCCGCAGAGCGTGCCCGACCTGATCGGCGTGCAGGATACCGTGTTCACCATCGGCGGCGTCGCGATCCAGCGCGGCTACATCCTCGTGTTCGCGGTGATGATCCCGCTGGTGGTCGCGCTGAGCTGGTTCATCAGCTCCACCCGCGCCGGGCGGGCCATGCGGGCCACGGCCCAGGACCCGGAGGCCGCCCGGCTGATGGGCATCAACGTCAACGCCACGATCTCGCTGACGTTCCTGCTCGGCGGCATGCTGGCCGGTGCCGCGGGCCTGGTGTACGCGCTGTACGAGACCAACGTGTGGTACTTCCAGGGCTTCAAAGCCGGCCTGATCGCGTTCACGGCCGCGGTGATGGGCGGCATCGGCAACGTCCGCGGCGCGGTGCTCGGCGGGCTCATCATCGGCGTCATCCAGGCCCTTTCCGATGCGCGGCTGGGCCCGCAATGGACCGAGGCGGTCGTGTTCGGCTACCTGATCGTGATCATGGTCCTTCGCCCGCGCGGGCTGCTCGGCGAGGAGACGAGGGAGGCCGGATGAGCGGGTTCTGGGGGGGCCTGAAAGAGCGGCAGGCAGCCGCGGCCGCGCGGCTCCCCCGCTGGTGGAACCGCGCGCTGGCCGGAGCGCTCATCGTGATCGGGATCGTGCTGCCGTTCTTCTTCCCGTCGGACAGCGGCTTCATGAACGCCACCATCATCGCCGTGACGTACGCGGTGATGTCGCTCGGCCTGAACATCGTGGTGGGATTCGCCGGGCTGCTCGATCTGGGGTACGTCGCCTTCTACGCGCTCGGCGCGTACTCGCTGGGGTGGTTCGGCTCCGGGTTCTTCTTCAAGCTGCACATCCACGTGCTGGTCTCACCGGTCGCCAGCACGCTGCCGGGCATACATCTGAATATCGTGCTGATCCTGATCGCCGCCGCAATCATCTGCGCGGCGGCGGGGGTGGTGATCGGCCTGCCGACGCTGCGCCTGCGCGGCGACTACATCGCGATCGTCACGCTCGCGTTCGGAGAGATCATCGCCACGCTCGCCGTCAACGGCCAGAGCATCCCGGTCGGCGGCGGCATGACGCTGACCGCCGGCAACCTCGGCATCAGCGCGGTCGACGCGCCGTACTTCCCGGGTTCGGGGTCGTTCAGCCTGCTGGACCTGAGGCAGTGGTACTGGCTGATCTTCGCCATCCTGCTCCTGGTCGTGTTCGTCAACCTGAGGCTGCGCGACTCGCGGCTCGGCCGGGCCTGGGTCGCGCTGCGCGAGGACGAGGTCGCGGCGGTGTCGATGGGAATCCCGCTGGTGAAGACGAAGCTGCTCGCGTACTCGGTCGGCGCCGCGTTCGGCGGCATGGCGGGCGCGTTCTTCGGGACCTACTACACCGAGGTCAACGCCAGCCAGTTCGCGTTCGGGTTCTCGATCTTCATCCTCGCGATGGTGATCATCGGCGGGATCGGCTCGATCTGGGGGGCGCTCGTCGGCGGGCTGGTCCTCGGCTACATCAACAACTACCTGATTCCCGACGTGCTGAACAACCTGCCCAGCAGGTTCGGGCTGCACTTCCAGCTGACCCAGGTCGAGTTCGGGATCTTCGGGTTCCTGCTGGTGATCATGATGGTGCTGCGGCCGCAGGGCATAATCCCGGAACGGCGACGTCAGCTCGAGCTCACGGCCCAGATCGCGGCGGATGACGCCCAGCTCGCGGAGGCGCCGGCCGGCGAGGTCACCGTGATACTGCCGCCCGGCGAGGAAACGGCATGAGCGCGGCCGACGGCCCGGTCCCGCCCGCGGGCCCCGCTCCGTCCGCTGTGCTCGGCCCGGCCGTCCTGCGCGCGGAGCGCGTCACGAAGGAGTTCGGCGGGCTGCGCGCCGTCGATGACGTCTCGGTCGACCTTCCGGAGCGCTCGATCGTCTCGCTGATCGGGCCGAACGGCGCCGGGAAGACCACGCTGTTCAACATGCTGACCGGGCTGTACCGGCCCAGCCAGGGCCGAATCGTCCTCGGCGAACGGGACATCACGCGGTCCCGGCCGGATGTGATCACCGGGTACGGTGTCGCGCGGACCTTCCAGAACATCCGCCTGTTCGGCGCGATGACGGCCGTCGAGAACGTGATGATCGGACATCACGCCCGGATGCGGGCGGGATTGTTCGGATCGATCTTCCGTACGCCCCGGGTCCGGCGCGAGGAGCGGGATACCCGGGCGCGGGCCCGCGACCTGCTGGCCTACGTCGGACTGCCCCGGACCGTATTCGACCGGCTCGCCTCGCAGCTGTCCTACGGCGACCAGCGGCGGGTGGAGCTCGCGCGGGCGCTGGCGGCCGAGCCGAGCGTCCTGCTGCTCGACGAGCCGACCGCCGGCATGAACCCCCGCGAATCGGCGGAGCTGACGGCGTTCATGCGCAGGCTGCGCGACGAGAAAAACCTGACCATCCTGCTGATCGAGCACGACATGAAGGTCGTGATGGGGGTCTCCGAGCGCGTCACGGTGCTCGATCACGGCAGGAAGATCGCCGAGGGAGAGCCGGCCGTGGTCCGCACCGACCCGCGGGTGATCGAGGCTTATCTCGGGAAGCAGGACTGATGGCGCTACTCGAGGTCCGTGACATCCGGACCCGCTACGGCTCGATCGAGGCCCTGAAAGGGATCTCGCTGACGGTAGACGCGGCCGAGGTGGTGACGCTGATCGGCTCGAACGGGGCCGGGAAGTCGACCACCCTGCGTTCGATCTCGGGCCTCACCCCGGCCAGTGCGGGGACGATCATGTTCGGCGGAGAGGACATCACGCGCGTGCCGGCGCACGAGATAGTGGGCCACGGAATCGCCCTGGCCCCCGAGGGCCGCCATTGCTTCTCCCGGATGACCGTGCGCGAGAACCTGGAGCTAGGCGCCCACCAGCGGCGCGGTCCCGGGATCGCCGAGGACTTCAAACGAGTCTACGAACTGTTTCCGCTGCTCAAGGAGCGCGACCGGCAGAAGGCCGGCACCATGTCCGGAGGCGAGCAGCAGATGCTTGCGATCGGGCGCGCCCTGATGGCCCGGCCGAAGCTGCTGATGCTCGACGAGCCCTCGCTCGGCATCGCCCCGCTCGTGGTGCAGCGGATCTACCAGACCATCGCCGAGATCAACAGCTCCGGGGTGGCCATCCTCCTGGTTGAGCAGAACGCCAACTACGCGCTCGACGCTGCCTCCCGGGGCTACGTGCTCGAGACCGGACGGGTGGCCCTGGCCAACGACTCGGCGAGCCTGCGCAACGACCCGGAGGTACAGAGGGCGTATCTGGGCACCTAGATGTAGATACGGAGAGTGATACGCATCGGAACGATTGGCGCCAAGGCGCTGTACCTGCTGTTCGCCTGGCTCATCTCGGCGGCCGCCGCGGCGTGGCTGGCGGAACGCAAGGGCTACGGCGAGCGGCTCGGGCTGACCCTGGGCCTGCTGCTGGCCGTGGTGGGCCTGCTGGTCATGGTGTTCCTGCCCGGGCGTCCCGGCTCGACGTGGAAGGTCCAGGGCTGGCTGCCGCGCCGACGGCGGCACCGACGCGGAGGGTCTGCTAGTTCGTTAGCGGCTTCGTTATTCGGCGAGGGCGAAGACGTGGTCGGCCTGGCCGATCACCGCGGGGTCGTGCGTAGCGCAGATCACGGTCTGGCCGTCCTGGTGAGCGGCCGCCGCGAGCAGGGCCGCGACAGCCCGGGCGTTGGCCTCGTCCTGCCGGGAGGTCGGCTCGTCGACGATCAGCAGCCCCCGCGCGCCGGCCAGCGCCCGGGCTAGCGCCAGGCGCTGGGCTTCCCCGGCTGAGAGCCGGTGGACCCGCTGGCGGACCCGGTCGGCGAGCCCGGCCCGGGACAGCGCCGTGCTGGTCCGCTCGGCGGCGGCGTCCGCGTCCCAGCCGCGTATGCGCAGGATCAGCACGGTGTTCTCCTCGGCGCTGAGGAACCCGATCGGCGCGGGCTCCTGCGAGAGGTATCCGATCCGCTGGCGGCGCAGGCTCGCGAGCTGCTCACCGGTGTCGTGGTCCAGGGGGTGCCCGTCGAGCACGACGTGGCCCGAACTCGGGCGGTCGAGCCCGGCCATAAGCTTCAGCAGCGTCGTCTTCCCCGCTCCCGAGCGGCCCGTGACGGCGGTCAGCTGGCCGGGCGCGAACTCGTGCGTCAGCCCGCTAAGCACCCGGCGGCGGGTGTAGGTGCGCGTCACGGAGCAAAGCTCGACCCGGGCCGGGGCCCAGCCGCCCGGCGGCGGCGCGGCGTTGGCCGCGGGCGGCGAGGCGTTGGCCGCGGGCGGGCCGGAATCGGCGGTCGCCCGGGTCACGATCACCCCATCCGGGGACGGCTGCGCGCGGGCGCGGCGCCCGATGCCGGCCTGAGTGAGCAGATCGGGGGGAAGCCGCAGCCAGCCGCTGTCGACGACGAGCGCCTCCTCGCTCTGTCCCTCTCCGGCCCGCCGGTCGCTGACGATCCGCCCGTCCCGGATCCGCAGCGTGCGGTCGGCGACCCCCGCAGTCCCCGGATCGTGGGTCACCAGGATGACGCTGGTGCCGTTGGTCCGGGCGAGCTCGACGATCAGCGCGCGGACAGCGTCGGAGCTGGCATCGTCGAGCTCGCCGGTCGGCTCGTCGGCGAGCAGCAGCGCGGGCCGGTGGGCGAGGGCGGCGCACAGCGCAAACCGCTGGCGCTCGCCACCGGACAGCTCCCCCGGCCGGGCGTCAGCCCGGTCCGCGAGCCCTGTGATCTGGAACAGTTCATCGACTCTCCGGCGCCGCTCCGGCCTCGGCACGCCCCGCAGCGCGAGCGGCAGCGCCACGGCGTCGCGCATCCGGAGGTCCGGGCCCAGCGCGGTGTCGGTGTGCTGGCCGAGGAACCCCATCAGCTCATGACGGACCCGTGATCGGGACCGCGCCGGCAACCGGCCGATGTCGCGGCCCGCCACGCGGACGACCCCAGCCGAGGGCGGCTGGAGTCCGGCCACGACGCGGAGCAGCGTGCTCTTCCCGGCCCCGCTCGGACCGAGCACGCACAGCACCTCGCCGCGGCCCAGCTCGAGGTTGGTCCCCGCAAGCGCTGCCGCGTCCCCCTCGTTGGTGCGGTGCACGCAGAACACGTCGCGCAGTTCGACGATGGCTTCGGTCATCGGACGACGCTTTCCTGGCGTGCTCCGCTTTCCGTACCGGGCACGCGCAAGGGTCGAGCCGTCCGCTCGCGTCCGATCAGGGCCCGGGTCGCCAGAGCGCCCGCGAGCGCGAGCACCGCGAATGTGGCGGCGCCCCCGATGACCAGCGCCGCCCACGGCACCACGGTCACCACCGGCGGGCGGGGATCGGCGACCGTCCCGGCGGCGCGGACGCTGGCCACCGCCAGCCGCGTCAGCAGCACGGCGATCCCCAGGCCGGCGATCACCCCCAGCGCGCTCGCGAGCGCGAGCCGGACGCGCAGCTCGGCCCGCAGTCCGCGCGGGCCGACGCCCTGCTCGGTGAGATCCGCCTCGGCCCGCTCGTCGCGGGCTCCGCCGAGCAGCGCCGTCAGCAACCCGATGACCGCCAGCACCACGGACACCGCCGCCGCGCCGATCAGCGTCCCGAACACCCCGCGCGCCACCGGCGCGTCGCGCAGCTGATGATCGAGGTCGATGCGGAACGAGGAGTCGAGCTGGGCGAGCGGCCCGCTGTCGAGTGCCGCGCGCACCCGGGCGAGGTGCCCGGTGCTGATCCACAGCTCGTCGGGCCGGCCTTGACCGGGCAGCTGCGCGTCCAGGGCCCCCGCGAGCGTCGCTTCGTCGGCGATGACGAAGCCGCCCGAGCCGGGGTCAAGCGTCGGGAAGCGGCTGAGCACCCCGACCACGCGCGCGATCACCGGGAGGCCGTCCACCGTCATCGCGATACGCCCATCGGGCCCCGCAGCTGCGGCCGTCTGCGGATCGGCGAGCACCGGGACCGGGAGGGTATCGCTCGGTTGCGCCGGCCGGAGGACGCCGGGTGTTCCGATCGAGGAGAAACTGGCTGTCACGACGGCGCCGCTCGTCAACGGCGCGGTCGTGGCCGCCGCTCCGACCCCGCGCCAGGCGCCGAGCGGGACGGGCAGCGATCGTCCGCCGGCGGTCAGCACGGACAGCGGCCCGAGCGCGACGCGCGCCGAAGCCTGGGTGGCGGCAGCCTGGTTCTCGCCGTTCTGATGGCCGTTCGTGATCTCGAGTCCGGTGGGCTCATCGAGCTCCAGGGCCTCGAGCTCCCACTGCCCGCGCGGCACGCGAGCGCGCAGGACCGCGGTGGAATTCCCGGCCGTGCCGAACGCGACCTGCCGGATCGCTCCCTGGGGATCGCGCAGGTCCGCAGTCACCTCGACCGGAAAACCCTGCGCGGAAGCGCGCAGCGACAGCCACTGCGCGTCGGCCGGAAGGGTCGGTCCCGCCGCCCGGACCGGGCCGGTGGGCTCGAGGCGCCGGGCGAGCGTCGCCAGCGGGGCCGAGCCGTCGCCCTCCCGCCAGCCGTGAATCCCGGCCAGTCCGGCGGCGGGAATGCCGAGCGCGGGAACCGTCACGGTCCCCCCGCCTGTGGTGTAGTTCGCTTCGGTCCGGCGGACGGGCAGCACCGCGCCGGACGCGAGCGCCTGCCAGCGCTGCAGCGGAGCCACCTCGAGCGGGGTGCTGAAGTTCGGCCCAGCCGAGACGAGGACGTCGAGCGGGACGCTGTCCGCCGCCTGATCTGCCGCGCTGCGGATCAGCGTCGACCGGTAGGCCACGGCGAAGCCGCCGAGGCCGGTGGCGACGGCGATGAACGCGATGGCCAGGGCGGGTACTCCCGGGGAGCGGGCGAGGTTGACCAGTGCCAGGCGCAGGAGCACCGGGCCACCACGGGCCACGCGTTCGGCCCCCCGGAGTACGACGCCGGCCGCGCGAAACGTCAGCACCCCGGCCGCGGCACAGCACAGCGGCGCGAGCAGCAGCGTCAGCGCCTGATCGCTGCCAGTGCCCACGGCCAGCGCCGCCACCACGGCCGAGGCCGCCGCCACGGCTAGCAGGTCGGTCAGCCTGGCGCTGCGGACCAGGACCAGGCTGCCGAGCAGCACGGTCGCCGCGAGCCATCCGATCATCAGCGTGAGCAACCCCGCAGGGGTGATCACGCTGTGCATCAAGATCGCGCCAGCCGGTTCCCCCTCGCTGCTGGCCAGCAGCGCCGCGGCCCCGATCCCCACGGCCGCGCCGACGCTCAGTGCGGCCGCGCACAGCCATCCGGATTCCACGGCGACGAACAGCACGCAGTGGCGCGGGCGGGCGCCCGCCGTGCGGAGCCGGTCAAGCTCAGCCCGCTGATCGCGGCGAAGCCCGCCGCCGGCCAGGACGATGAACATCGCCAGCGCGGTGATCGCGCCCCCGCCGGCGAGCAGCAGCCGCTGCGGGGCCAAGCCCGCCTGGGCGCGCGCCTGGTCGAGGGTGGTGAACGGCGCGCTCAGGCTGAACTGGCTCCCGCTCAGCAGCAGCCGGGCCTGGGAGCGCGTCAGCCGGTCCTCGACGTCGGCCAGCTGCCACCACCGCAGCCGGTTAATCGTGAGCGGGGCCAGCCAGCTATGCGTGCGGTACAGGCCGCTCAGGCCGGCCAGGGCGTCCAGTCCGGCGACATCCCAGGTCACGAGCACCGGCCCGGCGCCGGCGCTGGATGGCACGAACCCGAGGGGAACCGCCGAGCGCAGCGGCGCCGAGCCGACGACCTGGATACGGACGCCGGTCGCAGTCAAGGCCGAAGGGACCTGGCCGCCACCGACGAGCAACATCGGGCAGCGCTCCGGGCGGCAGGCGCCCAGCCGGCCCGGCAGCGGGCCGGGGAGCCACCGGCCCAGCTGGGCAATCGCGGCCGGGCGCACGACCACTCCGTCGAGTCGCACCTGGTTCAGCAGCAGCACCTCGGTCGGCGACCCCAAACCGAGCCCGCGCAGCAAGGCCAGCGCCTGGCCGGTGACGCCGGGGCTGACTGGTCCCGGCCAGGTGACGCGGACCTGGTTGTCGAGCGGCGACGCCGCGGCGAGCACCGCTCGGGCGCTCTGGTCCCCAGCGATCTGGGCCTGGGCCGCCACGCTCGCGGTGAACGCGGCCGCCAGCGCGATGCCCAGCGCAGGCAGCAACCACCGGGCTGGGCGCCGCCGACCCCGGGCGGCGGCCAGCATCAGTGGCCCAAGCCAGCCCCGCACGCTATTGACAGGGCGCCGACAGCCCGGCCGGCCGGTGATTCCGGCCGGGAACGACGGGACATCGCACGACTCCATTGTCGCACCACAGGTCCATCGGCGCGGCCACGCAGCGCGCGGCGGCGTCCCAGCGTCCCGGAGTCCTGGCTAACCCGGCTTCCCGTTCGCGATATGTCTTGACTTTGGAGAGATGCGATATATCGTTAGCTGTAACAGCTGAGCGGACCGGAAGGACGGGCGGATGGCGCACTGGACCATCGAGGCTCCGACGAGCCTGGAGTTTGATGACGTGACCGGGCTCCGGGTCAGGCTCATCGCCGGATCGGTGGCCGTGCTCGCCACCGACGGAAAGCCCTCCCTGGACGTGGCGAACGTCAGCGGCGACCCGCTGCACGTGACGTGCGAGGACGGCGTGCTGACCATCACCCACGAGAACCTCACCTGGGAGGGACTGCTGAAGTGGCTGCGGCCGCAGCGGCCCTCGGCGGCGGTGACGGTGACCGTCCCGCGGACGTGCCCGACGCAGGTCGGCGTGGTCAGCGCGACCGCGGTGCTGAGCGGGATCAGCGCGCGGGCGTCGGTCAAGAGCGTGTCCGGCGAGATCACGCTGGACGGCATGAC
The DNA here is from genome assembly GCA_963722055.1 of uncultured Actinomycetes bacterium. Classification (GTDB taxonomy): domain Bacteria; phylum Actinomycetota; class Actinomycetes; order Streptosporangiales; family Streptosporangiaceae; genus Palsa-504. The sequence goes on from CAVRLA010000015.1 coordinate 95,278, forward strand.
CGGTGACCTGGACGCCCACACGGTGTCGGGGCCGCTTGAGGCGCAGGGGATCAACGGCAAGCTCAACTTCAATACCGTGTCCGGTGACCTGGCGCTGGCCGACGGCTGGCTGGAGCGGCTGGACGTGAACGCGGTGAGCGGTGACGTGACCGCGGACATCGACCTGGACCCGCTGGGCGGCGTGCACGCGACCACGGTGTCCGGCGAGGTGACGCTGAGGCTCCCGGCCGAGACCGATGCCCAGGTTCACCTGCACTCGATGTCCGGCGGGGTGCGCAGCGAATTCGCCGGGCTGAGGTCGATGTCGGCGCCTGCGTCTCATACGGTAAGCGGTAGCCTGGGCGCAGGATCCGGACACGTGTCGGTCAACACCATGTCCGGACGGGTCATGCTGCTGCGGCGCGCCGAACGCCGAACTGCGGCACAAGGGGCCCGGACTGGTACGGCGCAGCCTGATAATGAGAATGAGATGGAAGGCGAGGCCAGTTGAGTCCGGTATTCCGCCATGGCAGCCTCCGGCTGTACCTGCTCAGGCTGCTCGATGAGGAGCCCAGGCACGGCTATGAGGTCATCCGGTTGCTGCGCGACCGGTTCATGGGCGTGTACTCGCCCTCACCGGGCACGATCTACCCGCGGCTGGCCCGGCTGGAGGAAGAGGGCCTGGTTACCCACGATGAGGTAGACGGCCGTAAGGTCTACCGGATCACCGAGGCCGGCCGCGAGGAACTGCGCAGCCGGAGCGACGAGCTCGACGAGCTCGAGGAGGAGCTGTCCGCCTCGGTCAGCGACATCGTCCGGGAGGTCAGGGAGGACGTCCGGCAGACCGTGCGCAGCCTGCGCGAGGAGCTGACCGCGGCCGCCCGCGAGTCCCGTCGGATGGGCCGGGACGCGGACGCCGACGCCCGCGAGCAGGCCCGGCAGGCCCGGGGGGAGGCCTGGGAGCAGGCCCAGGAGGCCCGCGACGAGGCCTGGGAGCAGGCCCGGCAGGCCCGCGACGAGGCCTGGGAACAGGCCCGGCAGGCCCGGACGGACGCCAGGCACGCGCGCGAGGAAGCCAAGGAGCAGGCCCGGCAGCCCCGCGAGGACGCCTGGGAACAGGCCACGGACGAGGGCGAAGCCGACCAGCCGGAGGCCGCGGGACGCGGCCGGCCCGAGACGGCGGGGCAGGACACCGCCCGGCGGGTGCGCGAGCACGCGCGCCGGCTGCGCGAGGAAGCGCAGCGAATCCACCAGGAGGCGGGCGCGCGGTTCACCGCCGGCGAGCAGGACTGGGACGTCCCGCCGGGCTCGACGGGACGATCCAGCTGGACGGAGTGGCCCGGGCGGCGCGGCTGGGAAGACTGGACCCGGACGCGCGGGCGGCGCGGCTGGACCGGGGCGCTGGACTTCGGGACCCTGAAGGACCTGGAGCGAGTGGCCGTCCAGTTCACCGCCGACCTGAGGAAGCTGGCCATGCAGTCCAGCGTGGTCGGCGAGAACGTCATCAGCGACCTGCGCACGATCCTGGAAGAGGCGCTGGAGCGCATCAAGACCGAGATCTTCGGTCCCGAGCCGGGCGAGCCGGGCGGGCCGGGGACGGCCGGTCCCGAAGCCCCCGCTCAGCCGGGTGACGAGGGCCAGAACTCCCCTGCCTCATAGGCCGCGCGGCAGGCGCTCCGGGGGTCGTCCCTCGGGCTAACACCGTGAAGACAACCTTGCCGAACAAGTCGCCCGCGATCATGGCCGCGAAGCCATCGCGGGCGTTTGCCATCGGCAGGACCCGGTCGATCACCGGGCGGACGCCGGTCTGCTCGCAGAACCGGGCCAGGCGCCCGAGCTGGTCCCGGGTGCCCATGGTGGAACCGGTCACGGACAGCTGGGTGAAGAAGATCCTGGTCAGCTCCGCGGGCGGCGCGTCGCCGCTGGTGGCGCCGCAGATCACGATCCGGCCGCCGGGCCGCAGGGAGCGGACCGAGTGGGCCCAGGTGGCCTGGCCGACGGTCTCCATGACCACGTCGACCCGCTCCGGCAGCCGGGAGCCGGCCGCGAAGGCCTGGTCGGCGCCGAGCCGGACGGCGCGCTCGCGCTTGGCCTCGCTGCGGCTGGTGGCCCAGATCCGGTAGCCGGCCGCGCGGCCGAGCAGGATCAGCGCGGTGGCCACCCCGCCGCTCGCGCCCTGGACCAGCACGGTCGCGCCGGGCTGGACGCCGGACTTCTCGAACAGCATCCGGTACGCGGTCAGGTAGGCCGTGGGCAGGCAGGCGGCCTCCTCGAAGGACAGCGCGGCGGGCTTCGGGACGAGATTGCGCCGCGGCGCGCTGACCCGCTCGGCGAACGTGCCGTCGTGGCGTTCGGACAGCAGCGAGCGGCGGGGGTCGAGGGTCTCGTCGCCGCCGCCCGCATCCGGGTCGCCGATCACCGAGTGCACGATTACCTCACGGCCGTCCGGGTCCAGGCCCGCCGCGTCGCAGCCGAGCACGATCGGCAGCCGGTCAGCCGAGATCCCCACCCCGCGCAGCGTCCAGACGTCGTGATGGTTGAGCGCCGCGGCCCTGACCGTCACGGTGACCCACCCGTCGGGGACCACCGGGTCCGGCCGCTCCCCCAGCTCCAGCCCGGCCAGCGGATCATCGGCGTCGATACGCGCGGCAGTCACAGCAAACACGACCACCACCCTACCCAGGCCAGGCCCGCGGGGAGGGGGCGAGGCGGGGTCACGGAGCGGGCGAGGCGGGCGTTGGGGCGGCGGGTTGGCCTAGTTCAAGGGATGACGGAAACGCAGGCCGGGAAAGCGGCGGAAGTCCTTGTCGGCCGTGATGACCTCGCAACCGTGCTCGATCGCCAGCGCCGCGAGGTAGGCGTCGGGGACGAGTTTGCCCCCAGCGCCGACTTGCCGGCACAGGTTCAAGAAGATGCTCCAGAACTTCGCGCCCGGGCCGATCACCTGCGCATGGGGCTGGTTGCGGATCTCGTCAGCGAACGCTAGCGCCTCGTTGATCGTGGCGGTTTCCTCGCGGTAGATCCTCCGGTCGGTGACCACGCGGATCATGCCGGTCACGGCGAAGTCCGAGACCGCGTAAGGCTCGGGACCGTTGATCATCGCCCGTACCCAGTCTCGGTACGCCGGGTGCCGCTGCGCGTCACGCCGATGGGCGTAGATCAGGACGTTCGTGTCCACGAGCATCATCGGCGGTCACCTCCAGGAAGTGCTCGATGTCCTGCTGCTCCAGGATTTCCCTGATATCCGTGGGCGTGAGATGGGGACCGGCGCCGGGGGTGCCGGAGGTGGTCAACTCGACGGGGGGGCGGGTGGCTAGTTCCTGGGCGACGGCTAGCCAGCGGCGGAGGGCTTCTTCCATGACGGAGTTGAGGCTGCGGTGCTGACGGGCGGCCAAGGCCTTGGCCTCGGCCAGGATCTCCTCGTCGATGCGGAACGTGGTGCGGTTGGGCATGGTACCAGGATAGCGAGGGCGACATAAAGATGTCACGCAGGTGGCAACTCGTTGCCAGAGCGCGGCGATGGATCTCCGGATCGGGGGTTGCCTCCCGGGGGGCCAGCACTGTGTAATACTCGATACCGGCAGCAGGCCATTACACATCAATCTCATCGCAGCTGGGTCGCGCCTCAGAACCCGGCCAGGAAAACAGAGTGGATCTCAACTCTTACGCTGAACTCGCGGTACGGCTCGCGAACACGGCCGGTGGCGGGGGCGACGACGGCGACCGACTGGTCAACCAGGACGGGTTGCGCGCCCTGGTGACCGACCGGGAGCACCTCAACACCGGGATGACCCGCAACGACCTGGACGCGCTGCGCGCGCTGCGGGCCGAGTTCCGGGCCTTCTTCGCCGCGTGCGCAGCGGGCGACGGCGAGGGCGCCGCGGCGCAGTTGAACGCGCTGCTCATCCAGCACCCGGTCCATCCGCAGCTGTCCGGGCACGACGGGCAGCCATGGCACGTGCACTACACCGAGAGCGGGTCGGTCGCGGACAAGTACGCGGCGGGGGCGGTCATGGGCCTGGCCGTCCGGCTGACCGACCTCGGCATCGAGCGGTTCGGCGTCTGCCAGGCGCCCGGCTGCCGGGGCGTGTTCATCGACATCAGCACCAGCAACACCCGGCGGTACTGCTCCGACCGCTGCATGAACCGGGCCAACGTGTCCGCGTTCCGCGCCCGCAAACGCGGCGACGACGATGCGGGCACCAAGGCGCCGGGCGCCACCGTGTAGGTCATGTTAGGCTCTGGAGCCTGGTTTTGTCGTTACCATATTGTGGGTCATGGTTTTGTGAAGTGATTCACAAGCGTGAAGTGAATGGTAACGTCGAGTTATTCCATGGACATCTCCGCGTCATCGCGCGGGATCGCTCCGGCATCTCCCTTTGGCGCAGGAACCGGGCCTTGACCTGCGTTATCAAAACGAATCCGGATGAACACTTCTCAGCAATCGCGATCATCCCTACGATGATCTCACTCGACGCATACGAGACGCTGACCCGTCCGGGGCGGGGATCTCGCACCGCGGGGTGGCTAGCCCTCCGGGGCTCGATCGGGAGAGAGATCGATTATGTCTGAATCTGGGACTGCCGCCGAAACTAGGCCGGCAGATGTCGGCCTGCGGCGGGAAATCGGGCTGGTCGGTGCCACCTGGGCATCGGAGACCTCGATTATCGGCTCGGGGTGGCTGTTCGGCGCGTGGTTTGCCGTCCAATTGGCCGGGCCGGCGGCCATCTACGGCTGGCTCATCGCCGGGGTCTGCATTGTCATCCTGGCGCTGCTGCACGCCGAGCTCGGCGCGATGTACCCGATCGCGGGCGGGACGGCCAGGTTCCCGCACCTGGCCTACGGCAGCGTGGCGGGCATCTCGTTCGGCTTCTTCTCCTGGCTCCAGGCGATCGTCGTCGCGCCGGTGGAGTGCTACGCGGTGATGACCTACGCGTCTTACTACTGGCACGGCCTGCTCAAGCCGGATGGCTTTATCAGTACGACCGGCTTCATCGCCACGATCATCCTGATGGCCATCTTCACCGCGATCAACTTCCTCGCGGTGCGGACGTTCGCCCGGGTCAACAGCGCGATCACGTGGTGGAAGGTCATCATCCCGGTCCTGACCATCATCATCCTGTTCTTCAAGTTCCACCCCGGCAACTTCAGCCCCGCTGGCGGGTTCATGCCGGGCGGCATCAAGACCGTGTTCGCCGCCATCCCCGCCGCCGGGATCGTGTTCTCCTACCTCGGCTTCGAGCAGGCCGACCAGCTCGCCGGCGAGATCAAGGACCCGGCGCGCAACCTGCCGCGCGCGATCATCATCGCGGTCCTGCTCGGCACGGCGATCTACTGCCTGCTCCAGGTGGTGTTCATCGGGGCGATGGATCCGGCTGAGCTGAGCAAGGGGTTCGGGGCGATCACCAACCCGCTGATCACTGACGGGCCGTTCGCCGGCGTGGCCGCCCTGGCCGGGCTCGGCTTCTGGGCGACGATCCTGCGCATCGACGCGTTCGTCTCCCCGTTCGGCACCGGCCTGATCTACCAGACCTCCACCTCGCGGGTCGGGTACGGCCTGGCCAGGAACAGGTATTTCCCGCAGCCCTTCCAGTGGGTCGACCGGAACGGCGTGCCGTGGTTCAGCCTGATCATGGCGTTCGTGTTCGGCCTCTTTTTCCTGCTGCCGTTCCCGAGCTGGCAGTCCCTGGTCGGCCTGGTCACCGGGGCGAGCGTGCTCATGTACGCCGGCGCGCCGCTGTCCCTGGGTGATTTCCGCAGGAAGCTCCCCGACGCGGTGCGGCCCTACAAGATCCCGATCGCCGGGGTCATGTCGCCGCTCGCGTTCATCATCTGCACCATGCTGATCTACTGGTCCGGCTTCGTCGTGGTCTGGAAGCTGGGTGTCTGCCTGGTGATCGGCTACATCATCGTCGGGGTCTGCATGGTGTTCGACCAGCAGCGGCCGCCGCTGCAGTGGAAGTCCGCGTATTGGCTGCTCCCCTACCTGATCGGCTTGGGCATCATCTCCTGGCTGGGCCAGTACCCGCTCAAGGGCCATGGCGGCGCACCCCCGATCAACACCTTCCGCATCCCGTTCTGGTGGGACATGCTGATCGTGGCGGCCTTCAGCCTGGTCATCTACTACTGGGCGATCTTCACCGCCCTGCCGCGCGAGGAGACGCTGGAGCTCATCGCCCGGCAGAGCGGGCAGGATGACCTGCCGGACACCGGGCTACACCACTGAGTCCGGCGAACCGCAAGCCCGAGTGGCCCCGTCAGCCGGCGGGGCCGCTCGGGTTTTCTCCAGGCGGCGATCGGCGTGCCTGCGGCTTGAGCCACGGTCCGTTCGGCCAAAAATGAAAAGGCGCGGAGCCGCGGCTGGGCGCGGTCCTCAGCCGGTGCGGGGGCGCCCGTAGCGAGCCAGCAGGCGGCCCACGATGAGGGGCACGGGGACGGCCCCGAAGCGTCGGCTGTCCACGGCGCCTGCGGCTGGATTGTCGGATTCGAGCCACCAGCCGCCATCGACGCGGCGGGCGGCGCGCTTGACGATGAGCAGGTCCGGCTGGCCGGGATGGCGGGCGAGGACGATCTGGCCTGCGCGGATCCGGCGGGTGCGGCGGACAAGCAGCCAGTCGCCGGGGCGCAGAGCAGGCTCCATGGAGCGTTCGGCGACCTTGACCCGGAAAACCGGCCAGTGCATCCATCCCTCCCGGTGTCATCCCAGGCGAGCGGGGTAGTGTCGGGTCTGCAAACTTCCGAGTCGGAGAAAGGGAATCGATGAGGCTGCTCACACGCCTGCTCGAGCCGAAGGCCGTGGCCTACGCCCACTGCGACCTGCCCTGCGGAGTCTATGACCCGGCGCAGGCCAGGATCGAGGCGGAATCGGTCAAGGCCATCGCGGAGAAGTACCAGCAGAACACGGACCATGATTACCGGACCCGCTGCCTGATCATCAAGGAACAGCGTTCCAACCTGGTCAAGCACCACCTCTGGGTACTGTGGACCGACTACTTCAAGCCCCCGCACTTCGAGCGGTACCCGAACCTGAACCAGCTGTTCAACGAGGCCACCAAGCTGGCGGGCGCGGCTGGCACCAAGGGCAGCGTGGACCCCGCCGTGGCGGACGAGCTGCTGGGCAAGATCGAGGAGATCAGCAAGATCTTCTGGGAGACCAAGCAGGGCTAAAGCTCTGCTGCGCGCTACGCGGCGCCGGGATCTGCGCGTTGCGTGGTGCGGGGTCGGCGCGCTACGTGGTGAAACCCGGGTTTCATTCCCTTCTGGTGTTTCGCGGTTATGCGGCTGCGGGCCTCGCCGGCGCCCGGGATGTTGCGGGCGCCGGCGAAGGCCCGCTCGATGCTCCACCGGGCAGCCCGCGACCTCACCGATGCACATCACCGCGCCTGGTCATCACCGTCCGGCGCCAGCACAGATCCAAGCCCTATCATCGTGGTCAGGGTTCTCTCGCGAAGGCGGTGGCTTGATTATGCAGCAGTACTCGTGGCCGGGACCAGTGCCGCCGGGGGGACGCCGGGGGACGGTCAAGTTCATACGCTGCGGCCGGTGCGGAGGGCGGCTTTACCACACGAAAAGCAGAGGTCAGCCTCGGCAAGAGGATCACGAGCAGGGTTGCGAAACCTTCATCAGGGCCATGCGGGTCATGCGATACGTCGACGAACTGAATCGGTCCGCATCCGAGTCAGGGGTGGGCTGGGGCCGCACCTGGCGGCGGAGGTACTTGCAGGAGAACGCGAAGAAACTGTCCGTGGCGGCGTGCGAGAGCGACCCCATCGCCGCGATCGGCGCTCTTCGCGACGTCTATCAAGCCGAATGCCAAACGCGCGGCAAGTTGTCTGACCAGAGGGATTTGGCGGAAACGCTGATGCGGGCCTGCCAGCAGTTGGTTCTAGGACGGGATCCAGCGCCGATCACCCCCCGCCCCAGGTAGGTGACGGCGGGGCGTATTTCTCGGCACGGGCCGCGGGCGGTAGGTTGCATGTGGGCGGCGACCCGATGACCCGCCCGAAGGAGAGACGTGACCGAAGACACCGCCGCGACGACCGAATACGGGTCTGTGCCGGACCAGCGGGAACCGGACCAGGCGTGGGCGGATCGCGAGACCAAAGATCACGTGAGGGTGTGCATGCCCGCCGAGGGCGCCTACCTTTCCGTGCTCCGCACGGCCACCGCGGGCCTCGCGGCGAGACTTGACTTCACCCTGGACGAGATCGAGGACCTGCGCATCGCCGTGGACGAGGCGTGCGCGATGCTGCTGCCTCAGGCGATCCCCGGCACCAACCTGGAATGCGCCTTCGACCTGGGCGCTGAGGAGATGACGATCACGGTATCGGTGGTCGCCGCGGAGCCGCGCAGGCCGGCTAGGGACACGTTCGCCTGGACCGTACTGTCCGCCCTGGCCGGCACCGTCGATTCCCGCCTGGGGCCGGATGACCAGGTCGCGATCGTCATGCGCAAGCGCCGGGAAACCGTATCCGGGCCGGGGTCCGGGTGAGCAGCGAATTCGAGGTCCAGGTGACCGAGGAGTTCGAGGTGGTGCACGCCGAGGTGGTGCACGCCGAGGTGGTGCACGCCGAGGCGGCCCGGCCCGAGATGGCACTGCGGCTCGACCACTCCTCGCCGGACCGGACCCGGGCCCGGGAGTTGTTCGAACGGCTCGCGGAACTGCCCGCCGGCGACCCGGAGCGGGCCAGGATCCGCGGCTACCTGGTCGAGCTGCACCTTCCGCTGGTGGAGTACCTGGCCCGTCGGTTCCGGAACCGGGGTGAGTGGCTGGACGACCTGACCCAGGTCGCCACCATCGGGCTGATCAAGTCCATCGACCGGTTCGATCTAGACCGGGGGGTGGAGTTCTCCACCTACGCCACGCCCACCATCGTGGGCGAGATCAAGCGGCACTTCCGGGACAAGGGCTGGGCGGTGCGGGTCCCGCGCCGCCTGCAGGAGCTCAAGCTCTCACTCACCAAGGCCATCGGCGAGCTGGCCCAGCGCGAGGGCCGTGCGCCCACGGTCAGCGAACTCGCCACGCACCTGCAGATGAGCGAGGAAGACGTGCTGGAAGGGCTGGAGTCGGCCAACGCCTACTCCACGGTGTCGCTGGACGCCCCCGATTCGGGCGACGAGGACGCTCCGGCCGTCTCGGACTCGCTGGGCATGGTCGATGACGCGCTCGAAGGCGTCGAATACCGGGAGTCGCTCAAGCCGCTGCTCGAGCAGCTGCCGCCGCGGGAGAAGAAGATCCTGCTGCTCCGCTTCTTCGGCAACATGACCCAGTCGCAGATCGCCGCCGAGCTCGGCATCTCGCAGATGCACGTGTCCCGGCTGCTGGCCCGCACGCTGACCCAGCTCCGGGAGGGCCTGACCACGGAGGACTGAGAGCGTTAGGCAAAACCGGCTCGCGAGTGCGGGCCTTCTGGGCCTGCGCGAGCGGCCGGTGCACATGCCCGGCCGGCAACCACAGCGGGTTCTTGCCTAACGCGAACTTTGAATAAGACGCTGAGAGGTTTCCTGGGGGCCCCTACGGGCGGTTGACCGGCGGCCGGTTCAGGGCCCGCAGGCTGGCCGGGGTCAGCAGTCCGGCCACGCAGGCGCCAGCCAGCACCAGGGCGGGCACGCCCCACTCGGGCCGGTTCCCGTCCAGCAGGGTGATCCCCGCGATGACCACGAACACCTGCGTCATGACGGCCGGGATGCGGCTCCACGGCCTGGCCCTGGCCAGGCCGACCGCGATGGCCGCGAGCCCGGCGGCCGTGCCGAGGGCGAGCAGGGTCAGCACGACCCCGGCGGCCAGCTGGTGGGATTTCCCCTCCGCGGTCGAGATGGCGCCGAAGACGGCCGCGACACCCAGGCCGAGGGCCTCGATCAGCTGAGCGGCCGCGGCCAGGCGCAGCGCGGCCGGACGTCGGCCCTCAGGCTCGGTGGTGCCAGGGTCGGTGGTGGCAGGGTCGGTGGTGGCAGGCGCGGCGGGAATGGGCGGCGGGGCCGATGCCCTAGGCTTGGCGGGCGCGTTGGCCGCGGCCGACGTCTTGGGCCCGGCCGGGCCGCGGGGTCCCTTGGCTCGCCCCGTTCCCTTGGCCCGCGCTGCCATCTACCACACCCATCCTCAAGATCCGGGGCCGCACCGGCGCCCTACCTAGGTATCGAGCTTAGGCGGCGGCTAGCCTGGGCGAGTGCGAGGCCTCCTGATCGTTAACCCGCAGGCGACCACCACGACGGGGAACTCCGCGGATCTGGTGATCCGTTCGCTCGCCGGGCTGGTCGACCTTGACGTGGAACATACCCGGTACCGCGGCCACGCTCGCGAGCTGGCCGCAGCGGCGCGCGGGGAACTCGTCATCGTGCTCGGCGGGGACGGAGCTATCAACGAGGCCGTCAACGGGATCATGGGCCGAGCGGCCGGAGCGGAGGTCTCGGGGTCGGCACCGCAGCTGGCGGTCATACCGGGCGGGGGCGGCAACGTGTTCGCCCAGGCGCTTGGGCTGCCGGTCGACCCGGCGGCCGCGATCGCCCGGATCGGAGAAGTCATCAAGGCGGGCCGGTACCGGACCATCGGGCTCGGGCTGGCCGGCGACCGGTACTTCACGTTCAGCGCGGGCCTGGGCATGGATGCCGAGGTGGTGCGGGAGGTCGAGCGGATGCGGGCCAGCGGGCGCCGCCAGAGCCCGGCGCTGTTCGCGTGGGCGATCCTGCGCCGGTACTCCTCGGGTACCGACCGGCGCAGACCGGCCCTGACGCTGGAGCAGGACGGGCAGCCGGCCATCCCGGATCTGTTCATGACGGCGATCACCAATCGCTCGCCCTGGACCTACGTGCGCGGCCGCGCTTTGCTGCCCGTTCCGAACCCGGATTTCAACTCGGGCCTGGATGTGCTGGCGCTGCGCAAGCTGCGGGCCACCACCATCACGAGCGCGATCGGCCAGATGCTGCTGATCCGGCGTCGCTCGCCGCGCGGGCGGCACGTGCTGACCGTGACCGGCCTGGAGTCACTGACCGTCCGTTCGGTACGCCCGATCGCCTTCCAGGTCGACGGGGACTACCTGGGCGAGACCGAAGCGGTGAAGTTCCAGTTCGTTCCGCACGCGCTCCGCGTCGTGGCGTGACCTTTCCCGTCACGCGGAAGCGGCGCGAGCAAAATGTGATCGATCTGACATTCAATTAAGCTGAAGGGCTGCTGCGCCCCCTTGCGCATGTCAAGGGATGTTGAAAGGCTTACCGTGATGTCTGGCGCGGGGGCGTCTCGCACGTGTCATCAGCCCAGATGGCCTTGGGTCTGACGGCATTGCGCCGCCTTCGGGGGCATGCCCGGGCCGCGGCCCGGGCGCGTTCCTGCCCGGCATCATAACGGTTCGGGGAAACCCGGACCGCGTGACAGTACGGACATGCTCGTGAAAAGCTTCACAAGCTAGATCGAGATGCTCGCCCGGCCGCACCCGCGCGCGGCCGGACCCGTTCCGCCAGAAGGAGTGGACATCATGGACTGGCGTCACGAGGCCGCCTGCCGTGAGGTAGATCCCGAGCTGTTCTTCCCCATCGGGAATACCGGTCCCGCGCTCCTGCAGATCGATGAAGCCAAGCAGGTCTGCCGCCGGTGCTCGGTCATGGACCAGTGCCTGCACTGGGCCATCGACAGCGGCCAGGACGCCGGCGTCTGGGGCGGCATGAGCGAAGACGAACGGCGAGCACTCAAACGCCGCACCATCCGGCTCCGCGCCCGCGCGCACGTCTGACCGGCCCGCGTCACCGCCTCGTATTACCGCTCTGTATCACTGCTCGGGCGGGGGATCCAGGGTACGCGACTCGTATCCGACGGGGAGATCGACGACCGCCTCGGTGCCGCTGCCCAGCCGGGGCGTGATCCGTAGCCGCCCGCCCAGTTCGCTGACCACCAGCGTGCGCACGATCTGCAGACCGAGGCTGGTGGCCGAATCCAGGTCGAAGCCGTCGGGCAGGCCCACTCCGTTGTCCGCCACGGTCACCCTGAGCCGCTCCGGCTCGCGGACCGCGATGACCTCGAGCAGGCCCCCGTCCTTCGCGGCCGAGTCCTTCGCAGCGGGCGGGAAGCCGTGCTGCAGCGCGTTCTGCAGCAACTCAGTCAGGACCATGGCCAGCGGCGTCGCCACCGCGGCCGACAGCAGCCCGAAGGACCCGGTGATCTTCGGGATCACCCGGACCTCCGGAGCGGACACCTCCCCCGCCATCATCGCCACCCGGTCCGCAACGTCGTCGAAGTCGACCACCTCATCCGGCGCATGGGACAGCGTCTCGTGCACCACCGCGATCGACCCGACCCGGCGGACGGCCTCGTCCAGCGCCGCGCGGGCCTCGGGCGCGCGCAGCCGCCGGGCCTGCAGCCGCAGCAGCGCGGCGACGGTCTGCAGGTTGTTCTTCACCCGGTGGTGAATCTCCCTGATCGTGGCGTCCTTGGTCATCAGCTCGCGCTCGCGGCGGCGCAGCTCGGTGACGTCCCGGACCAGGATCAGGGCGCCGGTCCTGGTCCCGCCGACGATCAGCGGGATCGCGCGCAGCTGGACCACCGAGCCGTTCCCGTCCACCTCGGCCGCGCGGGCCGCGCGGCCCGCGGCCACCACCATCAGCGACTCGTCCAGCGGCTCGTCGGATGCGCACAGCCCGGCGGTAACCACGGCCAGCTCCGCGCCGATGAGATCGGCGGCCAGGCCCAGGCGGCGGTAGGCCGACTCCGCGTTCGGGCTGGCGTAGGTGACCCGCCCGGACCGGCCGAGCCGGAGCAGCCCGTCGCCCACCCGCGGCGACCGGGCCAGCATGGCCGCCTCGCCGGCGAACGGGAACGTTCCCTCGGCCACCATCCGGGCCAGGTCATCGGCGCCCTGCAGATAGGTGAGCTCGAGCCGGCTGGGGGTGCGGGCCGAGTTCAGGTTGGTGCACCGTTCGATCACGGCGATGACCCGGCCCGCCCGGGTTACCGGGATGCCCTCGGTCCGCACCGGAACGCCGTTCGTCCAGTCCGGGTCGCTCTCCCGCCAGATGCGCCGCTCGTCCCTGGCGATGTTCAGCAGCCGCTGGTCCTCCGGGCCGGCCACCGTCCCGACCACGTCATCCAGCAGCGAGGTGGGACCGGTCGTCGGCCGCATCTGGGCCAGGGCCAGCCAGCCGCCTTCGTCGCGGAACGGCGCCCACAAGATCAGGTCGGCGAAGGACAGGTCGGCCAGCAGCTGCCAGTCCGACACCAGCGCGTGCAGCCACTCGACGTCGGCGTGGCCGAGCGTGGTGCGGCTCGCGGCCAGATCGTTCAGCGTGGGCACAGCATCATCATCGCATCCGGGTCGGGCCGGCCCGGTCGGTCAGCGGCGCGGTCGCGGGCATTTCCCCTAGCATCGGCGCCCAGCTATGTCAGAGTTGACGTTAACCCTGCATTAAGGCAATGATTCCCGATGACCGCATCCGCGCTGCCGACCGACGAAGCCGCCGAGCCTCTGGCGGGCGCTCCGGCCAAGCTGCCCAAGTACTACCAGGTGAAGCGACAGCTGCTCGAGTTCACCGCCACCCTGGATCCCGGCAGCCCCGTTCCCCCGGAGCGGGAGCTCGCGCGTTCCTACGGGACCTCACGGACCACGGTCAGGCAGGCGCTCGCCGAGCTGGTCGTCGAGGGCCGGCTGCTGCGCATGCAGGGCAAGGGCACGTTCGTGGCCAAGCCCAAGGTCGCCCAGCTGCTCGAGCTGGCTAGCTACACCGAGGGCATGCGGGCCCACGGCCTGCATCCGCAGACCACGATCCTGGACATCGGGTACGTCACCGCCGACGAGCAGCTCGCCACGCTGCTCGGCATCCGCGCAGGTGGCCGCGCGTTGCGCCTCCACCGGCTGCGGCGGGCCGACGGCGAGCCGATGTCGATCGATACCTCACACCTGCCCGCCCGTCGTTTCCCCGGCCTGCGCAGGCAGCTGGAGCGGCAGCTGGGCTTGTACGAGACGCTGCGCGCGGTCTACGGCATCCAGCTCGCCGAGGCCGAGGAGACGATCGAGACCGTGCTGGCCGACCCGCACGACGCCCGGCTGCTCGGCGTGGATCCCGGCCTGCCCCTGCTGCTGCTGTCCCGGCACGCATACGACGTCACCGGCGAGCCGGTCGAGTGGGCGCAGTCGTGGTACCGGGGTGACCGGTACAAGTTCGTCACCCGGCTGCGCCGGGCCCGGGCCGGCACCGAACCGCGCTCGGACCGGGATCCGAAGCCTTACTGATTGGCTGCCTCATCCACTACCACTGCTGGAGTGTCTACGCCGCGATCCTGCCTCACAGCAAGGTGCCTGGCTCCTACCCGCTCTGAGGGGAAAGTGGTAAGCGGCCCGCGTTTGACGTGCGGTTAGCCGCCCGGTTACCGTCGTTCGTGTTATGTGGGCCCCCAGACTGCGATATTCCGGAGTCGGCATACTCCTGCTAGGCATCACAGCTGCCCTGTTGGTGGCCTGGCGGTCGAGCCATATGTTGTTCGCGATGATCGCCGGTTCCATTGCCTTCGTCGTGACGGTGTTCTTGCTCATCCGGGACGGATGGCGCCAGACGAGTCCGGACGTCCTCGCCTCACGCGGTTTCAGGCCGGGCCAGAATCTGAACGTGATGGATCCGGGCCTGCGCCGTGAGTTCGCGCCTATAATTCCGGCCGCTGTATCCCGGCGGATTGCCGGTAACCCAAAACCGCGCCCGGCAGCCCGTTCGGCCGCCAAGACAGGGCCCGCCCGAAGTGGCCCGACTCGCCGACGGAACGAAACGCTGCAGCCGGGTGCCACTATCACCCTCGCTGATGAACGGCGGGCGGCACACGTCGATGACCTGTTCATCGAGCTGGACCTCGAACTGGTCGGGCTCGTCCCGGTGAAGAAGAAGGTGGCAGAAATCGGTTCGCTGCTGCTGGTCGACCGGGCGCGACAGCGGTTCGGGCTCTCCGCGTCCCGCCCGAACCTACACATGTGCTTCACCGGGGCGCCGGGAACCGGGAAGACCACGGTTGCGCTGATGATGGCCGACCTACTCCGCCGGCTCGGCTACCTGCAGAAGGGTCATCTCGTGCACGCCATGCGCGATGACCTTGTGGGTGAGTACATCGGGCACACTGCGCCGAAGACCAAGCAGGTTCTCGAGCGCGCGATGGGCGGCGTGCTGTTCATCGACGAGGCCTACACCTTGTTCCGCGCCGAGGACTCGAAAGACTACGGCCAGGAGTGCATCGACATCCTCATGCAGGTGATGGAGAACGACCGGGACAAGCTCGTGGTGATCCTCGCTGGATACAAGGACCGCATGGATCACTTCTTCGAGTCCAACCCTGGTATGAGCTCGCGCATCGCGCATCACCTGGACTTCGCCGAGTACGAGGTCGGCGAGCTGCTCGCGATCGGGCAGCTGATGCTGGACCGGACGTCCTACTACTTGTCGGACGAAGCGGAGACGGCATTTCGCGACTACCTGTCGCTGCAGATGAGGCAGCCCCGGTTCGCCAACGCCCGCAGCGTCCGGAACGATCTGGAAAGTGCCCGGCTCCGGCACGCGTATCGTCTCGCCGCCGATCCGGAGCGGCACTGGAGTAAAGACGACCTGATGCGCCTGGAGCCGTCGGACATCCGGCCAGCCCGCGACTTGCTAACCGGCGATCCGGAGCGGCATTAGTGGCTCTCCCGTCAGCGCGACCGTAGCTGCGGCGAGCCGGGTCGGCTGTCCAGTAGTTGCCCTGCTTAGGGATAGCTGGGCCCACCGAATCCTCGACTTGCCCCGCCAGTGCACATGAGGTTAATCAGGCCGCCGCGCCCCGGTCAAGCGAGCCAGCCGGGCGGCCGGGCGCGGTTACTGGCTGGTAGCGTCGGTTCCGTGACACGGATATCCGGGCACGGCGGCGTGCACGCGGTGGCGGCGGCCCGCCGCCACGGCGTGTCGGTGATGTTCACCCTGTCGGGCGGGCACGTGTTCCCGCTGTACGACGCGGCGGTCAAGGGTCCGGGTTCGGACCCGCCGCTGCGGCTGGTAGACGTGCGGCACGAGCAGACCGCCGTCTTCGCGGCCGAGGCGACCGCCCGGCTGACCCGCTCTCCCGGGCTGGCCGCGGTCACGGCGGGGCCGGGGGTGACCAACTCGGTCAGCGCGGTGGCCACCGCCTGGTTCAACGGGGCGCCGGTGGTGGTGCTGGCCGGACGCGCGCCCGACTACCGCTGGGGCCAGGGCAGCTTGCAGGAGATCGACCACCCGCCGCTGCTGGCCCCGGTGACCAAGCGGGCCTGGACCGAGCACGAGGCGGCCCGGCTTGGCGGATCGGTGGACGAGGCGGTACGCCTCGCGCTGAGCCCGCATCGCGGGCCGGTGTTCCTGGACATCTCGCTCGAGGCGATCTACGGGCAGGCCGAGGCGGAGCTGCCGGATCCGGACCCGGTTCCGGTCCTGGCGCCGGATCCCGACGACGTCGGCCGGATCGCGGACCTGGTACGGGCGGCCCGGCGGCCGGTCCTGATCCTGGGCTCGGACGTGTGGCTGGGCGGGGCCGAGCACGCGGCCCGGCGGGCCGCCGAGGAACTGCGCCTGCCCGTGGTGGCTAACGGGCAGGCGCGCGGGATCTTGCCCCGCGGGCACGACCTGCTGGTCACCCGGGCCCGGTCGGTCGCGCTGCGCGAGGCGGACCTGGTCCTGGTGGTAGGCACGCCGCTTGACTTCAGGCTTGCATATGGCTCGTTCGGTCCAAAAGAATCACCGGCGCAGGTCGTGCACGTGGCCGACGGGCCGGGTGGGGTCGCGGCGCATGTGCCGCTGGCCGCCTCGGCCGTCGGCGACCTGGGCGTGTTCTTCGACGCCCTGGCGGCTCGGGGCGGCGCCGGTGATCACGACTGGGGCGGGCGGCTCGCGCAGGCCGTGCGCGCCGCGCAGGCGGCTGACGGCCCGCTGCTGGCCAGCGAGGCTGAGCCGGTGCACCCGGCACGGGTGTACGGCGAACTGCTGCGGGTGCTCGACGATGACGCGGTGGTCATCGGGGACGGCGGCGACTTCGTCTCGTTCGCGGGCAAGTACATCGAGCCGGCCCGGCCGGGCGGGTGGCTGGACCCGGGGCCGTTCGGCTGCCTGGGCACCGGGCTCGGCTATGCGATCGCGGCCCGGCTGGCCCGCCCGTCCGCGCAGGTCGTCCTGCTGCTCGGCGACGGCGCGGCCGGCTTCTCGCTGATGGACGCCGACACGCTGGTCCGGCACCGGCTGCCGGTGGTCATCGTGTGCGGGAACAACGGGGCGTGGGGCCTGGAGAAGCACCCCATGCGCGCGCTGTACGGCTACGACGTGCTGGCCGACCTGCAGCCGGGCTGCCGCTACGACGAGGTGGTGCGCGCGCTGGGCGGCGGGGGCGAGCTCGTCACCGCCCCTTCTGGCCTCGCCCCCGCGCTGCGCCGGGCCTTCGCCGCCGGCGTCCCCTACCTGGTCAATGTGATCACCGACCCGGAGATCGCCTACCCGCGGTCGACGACGGGAGTCTAGCCGGGGGTGTACGGGCTCGGCGGGCTCACGGTGGTTCAGCCGATTTCGGCGATGAGGTCGCCTTCCTGGACCACGTCGCCCTCGGCGACGTGCATCGCGGTGACCGTGCCCGCGGCTTCGGCCAGGACCGGAATCTCCATCTTCATCGACTCCAGGATGACCAGGGTGTCACCGTCATCGACGTGATCGCCCCGGGCCGCGACCACCTTCCACACGTTCGCGACCATCTCCGCGCGGATCTCAGCCACGGCGACTCCTGTCTGCTCAGTCCTGCTGCGGTGTCCTAGCTGGGGCGCAGCGTGCTTATCAGGGACGTATCGTAGTCCCCGCTGACGAACTGCGGGTTGTCCAGCAGCTCCGCGTGAAAGGCCAGGTTGGTCTTGGGGCCGGCGATGGCGAAGGCGGCCACGGCTGTTCTGGCTCGTTCCAGGGCGCTTTCCCGGTCGGTTCCGTGCACGCACAGCTTGGCCAGCAGCGGGTCGTAGAACGGGGTCACGGTGTTGCCGGCCTGGTAACCCGCGTCGACCCGGATGCCCTCGCCCGAGGGTTCGTCCCACCGGGTGATCGTGCCGGGGCCGGGCAGGAACCTTACCGGGTCCTCGGCGTAGATCCGCAGCTCGAGCGCGTGCCCGGAAGCAGTGACGGCGGCCGGATCGAACGAGGGCGGTTGGCCCGCGGCGATGAGGAACTGCTGCTCGACCAGGTCGATGCCGGTGACGAGCTCGGTGACGGGGTGCTCGACCTGCAGCCGGGTGTTCATCTCCAGGAACACGAACGAGCCGGACTCGGTGTCCACCAGGCACTCGACCGTCCCGGCGCCCTGGTACCCGACGGCCTGGCCGGCCCGGACGGCGGCGGCCAGCATCTGCTCGCGCAGCGCGTGGTCCACACCCGGCGAGGGCGTCTCCTCGGCGACCTTCTGATGCCGGCGCTGTACCGAGCAGTCGCGCTCGCCGAGCGCCAGCACCGTCCCGTCGGCCAGGCCCAGGATCTGTACCTCGACGTGCCGGGCGCGCTGGACGTACCGCTCGAGCAGGATCTCCGGGGAGCCGAAGAAGCGCTCGGCGCGCGAGCGGGCCGTGTCGAAGGCGGCCTGAAGTTCGGCCGGGGAGGTGGCCACACCCATGCCGATCCCGCCGCCGCCCGCCGCGGCCTTGACCATGACCGGGTAGCCGATCCGCTCCGCCTCGATCAGCGCCGCAGCGGCGTCGGTGACGGGCTCGCGGCTGCCCGGGGACACCGGCACGCCAGCCTTCTCCATCAGGTTCCTGGCGCGGATCTTGTCACCCATCTGCTCGATCGCCGCCGGATCCGGGCCGACCCAGGTCAGGCCGGCGGCCAGGACCTGACGGGCGAAATCTGCGTTCTCGGCCAGGAAGCCGTAACCCGGATGGACCGCGGCCGCCCCGGTCTTACGGGCCGCCTGCAAGATCGCCGCGGTGTCCAGGTAGCTGCGGGCGGGCTGGGAAGAATTTGGGCCCGAGCCGATGTGCACCGCCTCGTCGGCCTCGCGGACGTACGGCAGGTCCGCGTCGGCGTCGGAGTACACCGCGACGCCCCTGATCCCCATCCGGCGGGCCGTGCGCAGCACCCGCCTGGCGATCTCGCCTCGGTTGGCGACCAGCACCGAATCAAACATCAGGCCAGCTTAGCGGGGCTCGCGAACCGCAGCGGTGGGATGCCGCGGCCGGACGCGAGAGCTGGTGCGCAACATTGTGCGCGTAAGCCCCACTGGTGGTTACCCGCCACAACCACGGCAGTCGGTCAAACCTATGAAAGTGGCGTTCTAACGGCTCTATCCGTTAGAACGTCACACTCATCGGTCGGTATGCCGGTTCAATGCGAAAATTTGAGCGATAAGCGGTGGCTCGCGGGGCCGGTGGGGCGTGAGAGACGCGCCCGCTGCGGCCGGAGGCGAGCGAGGCGGAAACTAAAGCTGGATCACCGATCTGCGGCTGACTACCCGGCTCAACGCCTCGACCGCTTCGGGGTCGTATTCGCTGGCCGTGTCCAGCCGGAGCTGCTGTACGGCGGCCGCCGCGCGGCCGGGATCCAGCGAGCTGCCCACCAGGTCGTCGAAGGCGTTGGCGGCCTTGATGATGCGGCTGCTCATCGGGGGCCGGGACGGCTCGCCGTCGAGGCGGTCCGGTCGGCCGGGGTGACCCGGGCGCCCCCGGTAGGCCTCGTGCGCCACCTCGACGCCGCGGTAGGGCTCGTTCTGCCTGCGGACGATCTCAGCCACCGAGCCGAGGACCTGGGCCTGCTGGATCACGTCGGCGCCGAGCTCGGCGATGCGCTGCTGATCGGCGCGGGAGACCAGGACGGTCGCCCCACCGGGGATCGGGTCGGCCAGGGAGAGCTGGCCGATGTCGTGCATGAGCGCGGCGTATTCGAGCTCAAGCAGCTCGGGCTCGTGGATGCCGAGTTCCCGGCCGATGGCGACGGCGAGACGGCTGACCCGTTCGGAGTGGCCGGGTTCGACGTACCCGCCGATCTCGGTGACCTTGGCCAGCGCCCGGACGGTCTGCAGGTAGGTGGCCCTGATCCCGGCGTAGCGGCGGAACGCGACCTGGGTGACCAGCAGGGGGGCGGTGAACACGGCCAGCGCCGCCAGCCCCATGACCTCGGCGGCGAACACGATGAGCAGGGCCGACGCCCCGACCGCCGCGCCCAGCGGCAGCTGGACGCGCATCTCGTCGACCAGCGCGACCCGGAACCTGGCGCGCTGCTCATCGACCCGCATCAGCGCGGTGAGCACCACCTCGAGCAGCAGCGCCAGCACGGCCAGGGCCGTCGTCAGCGAGAAGGCAAGGCCCCAGTCGCTGACCACGGCGCTGTTCCCGGCCAGCGGACGGAAAATGAAGGCGACGCAGGCCACGCACAGCAGGCGGATGGACATCCCGCCGACCTTGGCCAGGCCCACGGCCAGGTGCGGCAGCGCGCCGACGATCATCGCGATCGCGGTCACGGTGACCACCTGCTCGGCAGTGTGCTGAGCCTGGTGCTCCCCAACCCGGATGAGCAGGGCGTAGGCGAGTGCGCCGGCCATCCCGATCGGGGCCGTCTCCCGGTCGCCCGGCAGGTTCAGCCGCAGCACCTCGCCAAACGCGATCAGGACGCCGAACGCCAGCGCGATGTGGGGGTCCCGCAGGCCCGCCACGGCGGTCTGCGCCACCGAGGCGACCAGCACCACGCCGGCCGCGACGACGAGCAGCAGCAGCCCGGAATCCCGCACCAGCCAGGGAAACCTGCGCAGTTCGTATCGTCGTTCGGTCATGGCGGGCTCAGACGCTGTCGATCACCCGTAGCGGGGCCCCGGGATCGTCATGGTCCTGCGCGGCGATCGCGGTCAGGTCGTCGGCCGCAGTGAAGGGGGATGGGGAGGTGCGCAGGCTATGTGCGGGGGGCTCGGGGCTATGCCAGCCGTCCCGCTTGATCGCGGCCACGAAGGCCTCGACGAACGCCGGGTCGAACTGCGTGCCCGAACACTTCCTCAGCTCCGCGATGGCCTCATCGACCGGGCGCGCACCACGGTAGGACCGGGTGGATGTCATGGAATCGAAGGCGTCGGCGACGGCCAGCACCCGGGCGAACTCGGGGATCTCGTCTCCGGTCAGGCCCATCGGATAGCCCCGGCCGTCGATCCGCTCGTGATGATGCATGATCCCGGCCAGGGCCTCATCGAGGAACCCGATCTCCCGCACGATGTCCAGGCCCCGCATCGGGTGCAGCTGGATCGCCGCGTACTCCTCCTCGGTCAGCTTCCCCGTCTTCTGCAGGACCTTGGTCGGCACGCCGAGCTTGCCGACATCGTGCAGCATGCCCGCGTACCCGATGGCCTCGACCCGCTCGCTCCGCATGCCGATCTCGCGCGCGATCATGACCGACCCGCGGGAGACCCGGTCGCTGTGGCCGCGGGTGTAGAAGTCCTTGGTCTCCACCGCCTGGCACAGCGCGCCGACCGTGGCCTCATAGGCCTGCTGCTGCTCTGCGATCTGGGCCACGGCCCAGCGGGCCACGAAGAGCGGGATCAGGACGAGCACCGGCGCGAACAGCCCGGCCACGCTCCACAGCGCGGCGATCAGCAGCCCGAACGCCCCGTAGCCGAGATCCGAGGCGATCAGCTTGATGCTCACGCCCAAAGGAGCGCGGCGCCCGGCGAGGTCACGGTCGCTGGTCAGCCAGAGAATGCCGGCCAGCAGCGAGTGGTTGGTCGCCGCGTGCACGACGGCCGCGACGGCGAACGGGCCGATCACCTTCGGGAACGTCCCCGCGTCGGGGACACCTACCTGGCCGCCCATGGCGACGAACACCCAGCCGGCCAGGTACGCGGACAGGGCCATCATGCCCGTGTTGAACAGCCGCTGGGCGACCGACGGCCCGCGTCGCATCCCGAAGATAGTGCAGGCGCCGACGAGCGCCGCGCCGACCGGGCCCAGCAGGACCGCGGCGGCCAGGGTCGCGGAGGAATTGGGGGACCAGGCGAGTTGCCGCGGACGCAGCAACGTGGCCGTCGATTCGAAGACCACGAGCAGCAGACCGAGGACGGCCACATTCCGCCACCAGCGGAGATCGCCGAACGGGCCACGAATGATCAGTGCTGCGGCGAGGACGACCACGACGCCGATATACAGCCGCGCGGCCCACGAGAGCCTAGCCAAACCCTCCCCCCTCACAGCCAGGAGCGTGGAACGCGGGCTATGCTCCAACCCCTACCCCCAGGTGCTCCCGGAGAGGGCGGCCAGACAGGCCCGAGCCGCCATCACCTCACCCGCGACACGACATATCCCGCCGGATGGACGCATGGAGCTGACCTCCCTTACGCGCGACTACCTACAGCTACCGGATATCGCCCAAGGTCAAGGATAACGTGGGCACAGCGGATCGCGCAGGCCCAAATCTGATCGCGAACAAATCGTGAGCAACGCCGTCACAATGGGCAATCAGCGGGAAGGCCGCATCCGGCCCAATTGCCCCAGTGCTGGCCAATCGGGCGGTTCTCGGCTACTCAGCGAACTCGATCGTCGCCCGTACTTCCTGGATACGGACGAGAATTTTCGCGCGCAGGTCGGCCGGCACCGGATCACAACCGCAGTGCTTGGCCACGAGCCGCTTGACCGCCTCCTCCAGACCGTACTCGCGCAGGCAGGGGCCGCATTCCTCCAGGTGCTGGCGGATCTTCGCGCAGTCCATGTCGGCCAGCTCGCCGTCTAGGTAACCGTAGACCCGGTCCAGCACCTCGGTACACGGAGTCTCGTGTGGCTTTCCGCAGCTCATTGCCCATCCTCCCCGGGCCGGGAAGCGTCGGGGCCGGTACGCGCCAATCCGCGTTCCGACGCGTAATCCTGGAGCAGTTCCCGCAGCTGCCGACGACCGCGGTGCAAACGTGACATCACGGTGCCAATCGGCGTTTCCATGATGTCGGCGATCTCCTTGTACGCGAACCCCTCTACGTCAGCCAGGTAGACCGCGATCCTGAAATCCTCCGGAAGCGCCTGGAGCGCCTCCTTAATGTCGGAATCGGGCAGCCGTTCCAGAGCTTCGGCTTCGGCCGACTTCAATCCCCCGGAGGTGTGCGACGCCGCGCGGGCCAGCTGCCAGTCTTCGACTTCCTCGGCGCCGGAGCGCTGCGGCTCGCGCTGTCGCTTGCGATAGGTGTTGATGAACGTGTTGGTCAGGATCCGGAACAGCCACGCCTTCAGGTTCGTGCCCTGCTGGAACTGGTGGAAAGACGCGTAAGCCTTGGCGAACGTCTCCTGGACCAGGTCCTCGGCGTCCGCCGGGTTGCGAGTCATCCGGAGCGCCGCGGAGTACAGCTGGTCTAGGAAGGGCAGCACCTCCTGCTCGAAGCGCTCACCGCGCTCTTCGAGAGTCTCCGGAACGGGACTCACCCCCTCGGGATCGGGCTGAATCGGGCTGCTGGGGTGCAGACCATATGAGCGGGAGGATACCGTGCCCGGATACGGAGCGAGTTTCAGCATGCCACGAGGTGGCGAGGCGACTGCCATGCCGCGTTCAACACAGGGGCACGGCCGGTCATTCCGAGATCGGTCCGGCGGACAGGTGAGAAAGGCGCCTGACCGGGAAGGTTAATGAGGAAAAGCGTCCCCGCTGCGGGAGCGCCGAGTCAGGAGCCCGGGCCCGTGCACCATGCGGCCACCGCCATCACCGCGCCGGATACTGATCATCTTCCGGCCTACTGGCAGTTCCACGACGCCGTGGCGCGGGCCCAGCTGGCGGCCTGGCTGCCGCGCGGGCGGCACATGATCGTGGACGTCTCGGGACCGCGCGCGCCCTGGTCCGAGTTGGCCGCAGCGGCCGGCCACCAAGTACTGCGCGTGATCGACGCTGGCCCGGGCACCCCCGCGAGCCAAAGGACGGGGAATGGGGAGGCGGGTGGGGGCCCGGAGGCGAGCCGGGCGAAAATACGAGCCGACTCCTCCCAGCTGTCTTTCCTGCCCGATGGCTGTGCGGATGACGTCATCGCCGAGGACCGGGCGCTGTCCACCCACCTGGCCGCTGAGGCGATGATCGCCGAGATCGCGCGCGTCCTGCGCCCGGCCGGGCGGGTACTGGCCTGCGTCGACTCGCTGGTGCTCGGCATGGCGGTACTCGCCGACCAGCATCACTGGGCCCATCTGGTCGACCTGCCGCACGCCGAGGTGGTGCTGGTGCCCTGGCCGGACGGCACCATCACCCGGTGCTACGGCCCGGACCAGGCGCGGGAGCTGTTCAGCGGGGCCGGGCTGACGGTGAACTGGATCCGGCCGCGCACCGTGTTCTCCGAGTCGATGGTCACGCACGTGCTGCGCCGCGACCCGGCCAGCCTGCCCAGGCTCGTCCGGGCCGAACTGGCGGCCAGATCCGACGAGTCATTGGGCGCGCAACTGGTGATCTCGGCCAGTAAGAAACGTTAGGGGCTAGCGGCGGCGGGCGTGCTTAGCCTGGCAGCCGACGCAGCGGGCCGCGTCAGGCCGCGCGTCGAGCCGGCCCTCGGGAATCTCGCTCCCGCAGTCGATGCATCGCCCGTAGCTGTTCTCGTCGATGCGGACGAGCGCGGCGAGCACCTCGTCTCGCTGGCCGCGGGCCGAGTGCAGGATCGCCTCGGTGCGGTCAGCCTCGGACAAGGTGGATCCCGCATCGGCCGAGTCCTGCGGATACCCCGCCTCGGCCAGGGGCGGGGGACGTTCGCCCTGCAAGATGGATATCGATCTATCCAGCTCGTCGCGCATCTCCTCAAGGCGCTTACGGGCGACGGTTATCTCCACTGGTGTCCTCGCCTCCCGTCCGCGTGCGCTGCGCAGCCCAGGCTCGGATGAGCCGCGGCCGCGTGCCGCGGACTCAGAACAACTCGCCTGGCGGCCGCTCCTGGTCAGCGGAAAGCGGCACGATGAGCTCGGGCCCGTTGTTCCGCACGGAGTTGACAGCCGTTGAAACGGGGTGCGACGTCAGGCCGCCGGCCATCGCGGGCAGCATCGTCGCTTGAAGCTGGCCAGGCTCGGAGTTGCCCGGGTTAAGCCAGTCAGCCCAGTGATCGGGCGCGATCACCATGGGCATGCGGTCATGGATCTGGCCAACGTCGTCGGTCGCCTGGGTCGTGATAATCGCGGCCGTCCACAGCCAGGCGTTTTCGTGGTCATCGGGCAGGGCCTGATCGCGCCAGAGCTCGTAGAGCCCGGCGAAGGCCAGCGCACCACCGTCCTTCGGGTAGATGTAGTAGGGCTGCTTGCGCTGCTTTCCGTCTTCGGTGACGGCCTGCCATTCGAAGTAGCCGTCGGCGGGAATGATGCAGCGGCGCTTGGCGAAGGCGCGCCGGAACGCGGGCTTGACCGCCACGGTCTCGGCGCGGGCGTTGATGAGCTTGCCGCCGCCCGAGGCGTCCTTGGCCCAGAACGGGACCAGGCCCCAGCGCACCACGCGCAGTTCGCGGGCTGGCGCCCCGGCTGGCTCTTCGTCGCGCTGCTCGTCTCGGGGCCGTGGCTCCACGACCGCGTACACCCGCCTGGTGGGCGCCACGTTGTAGTCCGGGCCGGGCTCCGGGTCGGGTCCGTCGGCAACGCGGTCCCGCTCGATACTGAACTCCTCGAGGAGCTCAAGGCGCTTACGCGCCGACACGAAGCGACCGCACATGCAAACTTCCCTTAGTGAATGGAATCCGGACACGTCCCGTTAAGCCTGGATTGGCATTTCATAACCAGAATCCCGCTCCGTCAAACCCGCGGACTGGTCACAGTGCGAGGCGCCAGCCCTGGCGCCTGCGCCTAGCGGCGCAACGATAACCTCGACGTTATGCACGCCGACGAGCAGGAGACCTGGGCTGTTCCGGCCGCGGCCGGCCCGGTCAACGCCCGGATCTGGCTACCCGCCTCCAAGTCCATCACCAACCGCGCCCTGGTCCTGGCCGCCCTGTCTGACCGGCCCGCCCGGATCGCGAACCCGCTGCGGGCCAGGGACACCCTGCTCGCGGCGGCCGCGCTGCGCGCGATGGGGACCGAGGTCGCGGACGACCCCGGCGAATCCGGGGGGGTGTCCACTCCCGGGTCCGTTCCCGGATCCGTTCCCGGGTCCACTCCCGGGTCCACTCCCGGGTCCACTTCCGGGTCCACCCCTGGGTCCGCTGCTGGCTGGCGGGTCACCGCCGGCCAGCCACCCGCGGGATCGCGGGTCAGCGTCGACGTGGGCAACGCCGGCACGGTCATGCGGTTCCTGCCCGCCGTCGCCGCGCTGACCTCGGCGACGGTGCACTTCGACGGGGACGAGCGGATCAGGCAGCGCCCAGTCGGCCCCATCCTGGCGGCGCTGCGCGAACTCGGCGCCCACATCGATGACGGCAGCCGGGGCGCGGCTCCGTTCACGGTGCATGGGCACGGCCAGGTCCGTGGCGGCGCGGTCACGCTGGACGCGTCCGGTTCCTCGCAGCTGATCTCCGGGCTGCTGCTGGCGGCGCCGCGGTTCGACGAGGGCATCGAGATCCGGCACCAGGGACCGCCCATCCCCTCCGCGCCGCACATCGCCATGACCGTCCGCATGCTCCAGGCCGCCGGGGCCGACGTCAGCGAGACGGCCTGGTCCGGCTCGTACATAGCGCGAGGCTCAGGGGGCCGGCCGTTCTGCTGGCACGTCCGGCCGGGACGGCTCGACCTGGGCTCGATCACGGTGGAACCGGACCTGTCCAACGCAGGGCCGTTCCTGGCCGCGGCGCTGGTGACCGGGGGGACGCTCAGCCTGCCCGGCTGGCCAGCGGCCGGAAATGGACCCGGAAATGGACCCGGAAATGGACAGAGCCTGCAGGCGGCCGGGCCGATCCTGAGCGTGCTGACGGGCATGGGCGCCCGATGCGAGGTGGGCGCGGACGGGCTGACCATTTCGGGCCCCGGCACGGTCCGGGGAATCACCGCGGACCTGCGCGACGTCGCCGAGCTCGCGCCGGTGCTGACCGCGGCGGCGGCGCTGGCCGATACGCCGTCGACCTTCACCGGGCTGGCCCACACCCGGCGGCACGAGACCGACCGGCTGGCCGCGCTGGCCAAGGAAATCAACGCGCTCGGCGGCGACGTCACCGAACTGCCCGACGGCTTGCAGGTCAGACCGCGTCCGCTGCGGGCGCACGCAGCCGACGGCCCGTTCGGCTCATATGACGACCATCGGATGGTGATGGCCGCGGCCGTCCTCGGCCTGGCCGTGCCGGGGATCCGGGTGGCCGGCGCGCAGACCGTGGCCAAGACGTTCCCCGCGTTCACCGGCGTGTGGGCGGACATGCTGGCCGGGGGGCACGACTCCGGAACCGCCTGGTGAGCCGACCGCCTGGCTACGCCCGGCTCGACGAGGACGACGTCCGGGTCCGTCCCGGCCGCGGTTCCCGGCCGCGGACCAGGCGGCGTCCGGCGCACGCCGACGCCGTGCAGGGCTTCGTGACTAGCGTCGACCGCGGCCGGTACGGCACCATGACCGACGGCGGGCTGGTCGTGGCCATGAAGGCCCGCGAGCTGGGCCGGGGTTCGGTGGTGGTCGGCGACCGGGTGGCGCTGGCCGGTGACACGACCAGGGCGGAGGGGACGCTGGCCCGGATCGTCCGGGTGGAGCCGCGGATCAGCGCGCTGCGACGGTCGCCCGACGATACCGACCCGGCCGAACGGATCATCGTGGCCAACGCCGACCAGATGGTGATCGTCTGCTCGCTGGCCCAGCCGCCGCCCCGGCTCCGCTTCGTCGACCGTTGTCTAGTCGCCGCGTACGACGCCGGGCTCGATCCGCTACTCCTGCTGACCAAGGCCGACCTAGCCTCGCCGCGCAAGATCCGCGCCTTTTACGCCCCGCTGGACCTACCCATGCTGACCACACGCCGGCCGCTGCCGCCGCGTACTCTGTCCCGGCTCCGGAACCTGCTGACCGGCCGGATCAGCGTGCTCATCGGGCAGTCCGGGGTGGGCAAGTCGACGCTGGTGAATTTGCTAGTACCCGACGCGGCCCGGGCGACGGGGACGGTCAACCCGGTGACCGGTCGGGGCCGACACACCTCATCGTCCGCGGTGGCGCTGCCGCTGGGCGACGGCTGGCTCATCGACACACCGGGACTGCGCGGCTTCGGGCTGGGCCACATGAGCCTGGACCGGGTGGTGGAGGCCTTCGGCGACCTGGCCGAAGGCACGGCCGGGTGCCCGCCGGGCTGCGACCACCTCTCCCCCGGCTGTGCGCTGGATGAGTGGGCGCGTGAGCACCACGCCGAGGCCCGCCTCGACTCGCTCCGCCGCCTGCTGCGCAGCCGCGAGGGCGCCCCGGACTGACGGCCCGACCGGGGCCGCCCGGCGACGGCGCTAGCTGACCGTGCCGCCGGCCCGCCAGTAGACGCCGTCCGCGGTCCGGGACAGGAACGCCTCGTCGACCAGGTAGCGGCGCATGGCGCAGTGGTCGTCGAAGACCGACTTGAGGATCTCGTCGACGACGCTCTCGGGGTACCTGCGGCCCGGCTCGAAGGCCTGCGCCACCTCGTTGAGCAGTAGCCGCCTTCGGGCGCGTTTGGCCGGCACGGCCGTGATGCGGCCGTCCCGGATGAAGGCCCGCAGCTGAACCGGCGGGTCGGCGAGCAGGCCGCCACGGTTGTCATCCATCACTTCTAGTATGACGCGCTCGGAGGTCCTGGTAGCGGGCGAGATGCCCCAGGCGGTACCGTTTCGCGGGTGGTTCGCTACGACGACGACCTGCGCTTCGCGCATGTCCTCGCGGACGCCGCCGACGACATCACCACCAGGCGCTTCCGGGCGCTCGACCTACGGGTCGAGACCAAGCCCGACCTCACGCCGGTGACCGATGCCGACCGGGCGGCCGAAGAGTCGCTGCGTAACGTGCTGCGCCGGGCCCGTCCGCGGGACGCGGTGCTCGGCGAGGAACTCGGCCGGTCCGGCTTCGGGCCGCGCTGCTGGGTCCTGGACCCCATCGACGGGACGAAGAACTACATCCGCGGCGTTCCGGTCTGGGCCACCCTGGTCGGTCTGATGGACGGCCCGGACGTGGTGGTGGGCGTGGTGTCGGCGCCGGCGCTGAGCCGCCGCTGGTGGGGTGCGCTGGGCGGCGGCGCGTGGACCGGGCGCAGCCTGACCAAGGCCTCGCCCTGCCGTGTGTCCGGGGTGACCAAGCTCGAAGACGCGTCCATGTCCTACTCGGGCCTGGGCGGCTGGGCCCAGCGCGGGATGCTGGACAACTTCCTCGGCCTGACCCGCTCGGTGTGGCGGACCCGGGCGTTCGGGGACTTCTGGTCGCACATGCTGGTCGCCGAGGGCGCCTGCGACATCTCCGCCGAACCTGAGGTGTCGCTGTGGGACCTGGCGGCGCTGCAGATCATCGTCACCGAGGCCGGCGGGCGGTTCACCTCGCTGGAGGGAGAAGCCAGGCCCGACGGTGGCAGCGCCGTCTGCACCAACGGCCACCTGCACGACGACGTGCTGGCGCGGCTGAGCGATGGGGGTCTTGCCCTCTAAGGTGATTTCACCGATGCTTTGGTGGACGTCACAAATTCACAAGCGCCGGAACAGGGGTGTGATACCTCGTGAAGGTACGAGACGGCATGTCCCACCTTGTCCTCACCATCGGCCCCGCGCACACGCTGCGGCAGGCGGCGCGCATGATGTCCGCCCGCCGGATCGGGGCCGCGGTAGTGATTGACCCGGAGCACGCGGGGATCGGCATCCTGACCGAACGGGACCTGCTCGACTCGATCGCCAAGGGCGAAGACCCCGACGCCGAGCTGGTAGCGCAGCACCGCACCGAGTCCCTGGTGTACGCCTCGCCGGACTGGACGCTGGAAGAGGCGGCCGCGGCGATGATCCGCGGCGGGTTCCGGCACCTGGTCGTGATCGAGGACTCCGACGTGGCCGGGCTGCTGTCCATGCGCAACATCGTCCGCTGCTGGACCTCGGCCGACGCGCCGCCCCAGCCCGTGACCACCTCGGCCTGAAGGGGCCCGAACTACGGCACCGCCCGGGCCCTGACCCGCATCTCGTGACGGGCGCTTTCGGTTAGCGTGGAGCGTGGAACGTAAGCGATGAGCGGGCCGAGACGTACCTGACGGTGACGGGACGGCGGACCCGAACCTGTGCCGTCGTGCCGGTCGGGCCGGCCCCGGAAATAGCGGACAATTAGGGCATGAACCGCGAGCGCGCGGAGACCTTCCTGCGGCTGCTGGCCGAAGCCGAGCTGCGCGAGCCGGCGCGGCTGGCGCTGCCCGCGCCCACGTCGTCCGGCGCCCCGCTGGTCATGATGTCCGTCGCCCTCACCCGGGCCACCTGGGCGCTGACCGCGGTCGGCGCGCTGGACCCGGAGACCGCTCAGGCCATCCTGGCCGATACGGACCTGGCCCTGGCGGCGCGGCACCGCCCCGAACCGCCCGAGGCGGGCGTGATCAGCGGGGCAGGCCCGGGCTGGTCGGTCGGGCCGACGGGTCCGGGCCGGTTCGGCCGCGCCACGCTCGTCGCCCGGCCGGGCCGGCGGACGCCGCGGGCAGGAACCGCCGCGCCCCCCGCGCCCCGGGACGGGCCGGACCGGTACGTCCCCATCGGGCGGTTGGTCCTGTTCCACGACCAGACGATCAGCGCCGAGTTCGGGCTCATGTCGTACGCGCACACGGCGTCCGGGGCCCGCCTGATCACCGCGTGGCAGGCGCGTGACCCGCTGAGCTCGGGCCGTCGCGGGCCGCCGCCGGTCGAGGCGTTCACCGTGACCGACGACCGGGGAAACCGTTACGCCCTGCTGTTCGACTCCAAGGGACGTCCGGAACCGACCTGCGACCTCAGCCTGCGCCCCGACCCGCCGCCCGGCATCCGCTGGCTCGATATCGCCGCGCCAGGCGAGCAGGCCGTGCGCATCGACCTGAACCGCTCCGCCGGCCTCCCGGCGCCGCAGGTCAGCGACGTCGACCTCGGCGCCGGCGAACACCTGCTGAACCGGATCGCGGAGCGGCTGCTCACGCTGGCCTCGGAGTTCCCGGCGCAGCTGGCCACCATGACGCCGGTGCCGCTCACCAGCCTCACCGCGGGCCTGGGCGCCGTGATCGCCGCGCTCGAGGCGGCTGAGGTCCTGTCCCCGCTCAGCCCGGTGCCGGGCCGGCTGGCCACGCTGTGCGCGAGCCTCGGGGTCCGTGACCACGGAATCACCGCGGCGCCCGCGCCGGACCTGCCCGAACCGTGGCTCAGCCTGCTCTCGCATTACCATCGCAGGAAACCCGACACCGCCCCGACCGGGGACGGCTTCGCCGCCGTAGCCGCCGCGCTGCCGGAACTGGACGGCATCAGGCTGATCCTGCTCGGCCTGCACAACTGCGACGGGGGTACCTGGATGAACGCACTGGCCCTCGGCTGCTGGGCTGACCGGCCGCCGGTCAACCACGGACCGCTGGGCCTGGAGGCGAATTTCCCGCTGTCGATCTGGGTCCGCGACAGCGCCGGACGCTGGCACGTCGCGCGCTCGACGGGCTGGCACCGGGAGCCGGGCGAGGCCACGCTCACGCTGCGGCTGACGCCGCCGCTGACCCGGTCCTGCCCGTGGATCGAGGTGCTGGCCACCGGCCCGTCGGCCGAGGTCCGCGCCACGCTGCCGCTGGGCTGGGGGTACCCGCCGTGAACCCGCCGGAGGGTTCTGGGGGGTCGTCGCCCCGGGATAACACGGGAACGAACGAGCCGTGGTTCACCTGCCTGCCTGGCTGCCAGACCGAGGTGCCGTGCGGTACGGGCCGACACAGCGTCGGATGGGACGCCGGATCGCTGCGATTGGCGTCGCACCCCGACGCCGAGGGTGAGCTCGTGCTCGCCGCCCTGGGCGGCGAGAAGGCCCGGTGCATCGAGGTGGCCGAGGCCTGGGCCCGGCACACCGACGACCTGTCGGTGCTGGCCATCGGGCCCCGCCACCCGGGCGACGAGATCGCGGTCGGCTGGGATGACGTGATCGCGGCCGCGCAGGCCGGCCAGGCGCCGAGCGTCACCGTCGGGTCCGGACGGATGAAGCCCGCCGCGATGCGGCTGGCCAGCCAGCCAGGGCCGACCATGGCCCGGATGGCCGCCCGGCAACGGCAAGCCCAGGAGGAGACGCTGGCGGCCCAGCGGCGCCGGAACGACATCTTGTCGCTGCTCGCGTTGGGGTACGGATTCCAGGTCCGGCTGATCGGGCAGGTGGCCGCGGCGCACGCGGGCCGGGACGGCTCTGCTGGCCACGGGGGGGCGACCCCCCTGGCACCCCCCGCAGAGCAGGTCCGCCCGGCGCTGGTCGCCGCGATCGCCGGGCGGCTGGGCCCGGTGGCCGAGGAGTGGCTCGGGATCGACCCGGACCAGGTCACGGTCAGCCTGCACTCGGCACGCAGCTGGGGAGCGAGTGAGCTGACCGGATACGGGGCGGACCGCCGACTGCGGATCAGCCTGCCCGCCGGGTGGCTGGCCTCGGTGTGGGCCTGCGGGCTGGCCCGGGTCGGACGATACCTGATCGTGGGGGTGGAACAGCCGGGCTGGCCGACGGCCCGGGTCCTCGGGCTGCGTGCGCCCGGCGCCGTACCCGAGCCCCTGGACGTGCACGCCGACCCGGACGGTCCGGCCGATGTCCCACACTGGGAAGTATGAGCGGGGATGAAAATTGAGTGACAATCCGGCCGCGGAAGCGCTCGGGGTCGCGGTGGCGGCCCGGGTGCCGGTCCTGCTGTGGGGTGCGCCGGGCACCGGCAAGACCTCCGCCATCCGGGCCATGGCCCGCGCCATGGACCTGCCGTGCGAGACGGTCATCGCCTCGATCAGGGAGCCGTCGGACTTCGCCGGGCTGCCCATCGTGGTCGGCAACGTGGTCCGGTTCGCTCCCCCGCAGTGGGCACGGCGGCTGGCCGAGGCCGGGCGTGGCCTGCTGTTCCTCGACGAGCTGTCCACCGCCCCGCCCGCGGTGCAGGCCGCCTTGCTCCGGGTGGTGCTGGAACGGGCCGTGGGCGACCTCACCCTGCCGGACGAGGTAGCGGTGGTGGCCGCGGCCAACCCGCCGGAGCAGGCCGCGGACGGCTGGGATCTGTCCGCGCCGCTGGCCAACCGACTGTGCCACCTGTCCTGGCAGGCCCATCCGCGCGCGGTGGCCGACGGCCTGGCGGGCGGCTGGGCGGCACCGGTGGTCCCGGTCCTGCCCGACGGCTGGCAGGCCGAAGAGATCCTGGCCCGCGGCCTGGTCGCCGCGTTCCTGCACGTCCGGCCCGCGCTGGCGTGCGCCCCGCCGACCGACGCGGCGTCGGCCGGGCGCGGCTGGCCGTCGCCGCGGACCTGGGAGATGGCGGGCCGCCTGATGGCGGCCGCGGGCGCGGCGGGCACGTCCGACGAGGCGCGTTCGGCCCTGATCCGGGGCGCCGTCGGCGACGGCGCCGGGGTGGAGTTCCTGGCCTGGCTGGTGGAGATGGACCTGCCCGATCCGGAGCAGGTCCTGGCCGACCCGGCCTCGTTCCGGCTGCCGGAACGCGGCGACCGGGCCTACGCCGCGCTGGCCTCGATCGCCGCGGCGGTCGCCGCGAACCCGACCCCGGAACGCTGGACGGCGGGCTGGCAGGTCCTCGGCCTGGCCGCGGACGCGGCCCTGGACATGGCCGCCGCCGCGGCGCGCGTCCTGGCCAAGTGCCGTCCCGACGGGGTGGCGCTGCCCGAAGAGGTCCGCGTGTTCGCCCCCGTGCTGAAGGCGGCGGGATTGATGCCCGGTGGCTGAGCCGTCATGACTGGGCGCGGGATCGACGGACTGGCGGCGGCCCGGCTGTGGGCCACGGACCGGTTCCCCTACCTGGCCACCGGGCTGTTCGGCGCCCAGGTGCTCCCGGTGCCGGGCAGCGGGACGGTGTCGGTGGACGAGAACTGGCGGATGCGCGCCGACCCCGACCTGACCGCGGGCTGGACCGCCGCCCAGCTGGGCAGCGTGCTCGTGCACCACGTCTGCCACCTGCTGCGCACCCACGGGGAGCGGGCTCAGAGCCTCGGCGTGCGACCGGATGAGGCCAGCAACTGGGTGCGGGCCGCCGACGCGGAGATCAACGACAACCTGGTCCCGGCCGGGCTGGAGCTGCCCGGCCGGCCGGTGCTGCCCCGCGATCTCGGCGCGGAGGACGGCCTGCTGGCCGAGCAGTATTTCGCGGCGGCGAGAACCACGGACCGTTCAGGCCAAAAAAGGGGGGAGGCGGCGGGTCACTGGCTTGACTGCGGGAGCGGCGCGGACGGTGTCCCCCGGGCCGATGATGGGCCGCCGGGGCTGCCCGGCTGGCAGGCCGAGCTGCTGCGGCGCCAGGTGGCGCAGGAGGTCATCGCGCACAGCAAGCAGGCCGGCACCGTGCCGGGCGGGTTGCTGCGCTGGGCGCAGGAGATCCTCAGCCCCAAGGTCAACTGGCGGACGGTGCTCGCGGCCGAGCTGCGCCGCGCCGTCGCCGAGGTCTCGGGCGCCGTCGACTACTCCTACCGGCGGCCGTCCCGCCGGGCTGCCGTGGCCGGAGACGTCGTGCTCCCGGCCCTGCGGCGGCCGGTGCCCGAGGTCGCCGTGGTCTGCGATACCTCGGGCAGCATGACCGAGGACCTGCTGGCCGCCGCGCTGGCCGAGGTCGAGGGGCTGCTGCGGGCGCTGGGCCTGGCCCGGCAGGTTCGCGTGCTGGCCTGCGACACCGCGGCCGGGCAGGCCCAGCGGGTCAACTCCGCCCGCCAGGTCCAGCTGGTCGGCGGCGGCGGGACCAACATGGGCACGGGCATCGCGGCGGCGGTCGCGCTGCGGCCCCGGCCGGCCGTCACGGTGGTGCTGACCGACGGGTATACGCCGTGGCCGGCGCGGGCGCCGAAGGGCACGCGGGTGGTGATCGCGCTGCTCGGGCCGAGGGCGCCGACCGCACCGGCCTGGGCGCGTTCGGTCCGGGTCGATCCGGACTAACCTTGCGGGCCATGAAGATCTGGCCGAAGCAGCAAGCCCTGACCCTGATCGCGATCGCGCTCACCTTCGCGTCAGGGGCGGCGGACGTGGCCAGCTTCACCCGGCTGGGCAGCGTCTTCACCAGCGTCATGACCGGGAACATCGTGCTGTGGGGGCTGGCCGTGGCCGAGGGGTCACTGACCCTGGCCAGCCACACCGCGGTCTCGATCGCCGGCTACATCGCCGGCGTGGCCCTGGGCACCTGGGTGGCCCACGGCACCAAGGAGGCCGACGCCGAGCCGGGGACCGGCGTGCTGGCGACCCACGTGATCTGGGTCTTGCTGGCGGAGGTGACCCTGCTGGCCGGCTTCACGGTGGGCTGGGAGGTCAGCGGGGCCAGGCCGACCGGGTGGGCACAGTTCAGCCTGCTGGCGACGCTGGCCGCCGCGATGGGCATGCAGTCTTCCGCGGTCAAGGACATGGGCCTGACCGAGGTGTCGACCACCTACCTGACCGGGACCCTGACCGGGCTGGTGTCCTCGCTGGCCAGCCCCGGACAGGACACGCCGCACGGACTCCGGCGGTTCGGGGTCCTGATCGGGCTGGTGGCCGGGGCCAGCTTGTGCGGCCTGTTCGTCGCGACCGCTGCCGACGTGGTGCCTATCCTGCCCCTAGCCGCCCTAGTCACCACCCTCATCCTGGCCACCGGCCCGGGCTGGCGCGGGGGGGACCAGGATCATCGTGGGTCATTACTGGTACCAGGGCACCGGTTTGACCCACGATGACGCCGGCCCTTCGCGGAATGTCACTGGGGGGTGGCAGGGTGTGGGTATGAGACCGGCGTTGAAGGCGGGGTTGCTGCCGGTGTGGCGGGACCGGGACACGCTGCAGTTCGGCACCGATCCGCGGCGGGCCAAGGCCCTGGGCGGGCTGGGGCCGGCCGCGGCCGTGATCAGCTTGCTGGACGGGAGCCGGGATCGTGACGCCCTGATCGCCACGGCGCAGGAGTGCGGCATCGCGGCGCAGGCGGTGAGCCGGGTGCTGGAACTGCTGGCCGAGGCGGGCGTGCTGGACGACTTCCCGTCCAGCTGGCACGCCTCGCTGCCGGATCGGGTGCGGGCCCGCCTCGCGCCGGAGCTGGCCACGGTGGCGCTGGCCTACGCGGACACCGACGGCGGGGCGCGGACCCTGGCCCGCCGGCGGGCGGCCTTCGTCCGGGTGCACGGGGCGGGCCGGACCGGTGCGTGCGTGGCCAGCTTCCTGGCCGCCTCGGGGGTGGGGCACGTCGCGTGCGCCGACCCGGAGCCGGCCGAGCCCGCCGACCTCGCGCCCGCCGGGCTGATCGAGCCCGATCTGGGTGCGCCGCGGCAGGAGGGCGCGACCCGGGCTGTACAGCGGGCGGCACCCGACGTCCGGACCAGGGACGACGGGGCCGTGCCCGACCTGGTCATCCTCACCCGGCCGGTGCTGCCGGACCTGACCGACGGCCTGGTACGCGACCGCGTGCCGCACCTGGCGCTATGGGCCGACGAGGCGATCGGAGTCCTCGGGCCGCTGGTCCTCCCGGGTCGTTCGGCCTGCCTGCGATGCGTCGGCCTGCGCAAGGCCGACGCCGACCCGCAGTGGCCGAAGGTCGTGGCTCAGGCCACCTTCGCGCGGGTCCAGCCGCAGGCCTGCGACACCGTGCTGGCCGCCATGGCGGCCACGCTCGCGTGCGCGCAGGCGCTGGCGCTCATCGACCGCGCCGGGTCGCCTTCGGATACCCCGGTGACCGTGAACGGGACGCTGGAGGTCGTCCTCCCGGACTGGCAGTGGCGGCGCCGGACCTGGCCGCCCCACCCGGCGTGTACGTGCGGCGCGGCAGAGGCGGGTCAGCCCCGATCGTCACGGTTTTCGTCCGGCCTGGCGCGCCGTAACGATGCGGTAACGGATGCTCCCTAGCGTGTGTTCAACAGAACAGGCGCTAGGAGGCACAAGATGGCGGAGCCGGGGGCGGCGGCGGACGGCCGCAAGTTCTATGTGGTGCGCGGCGTACGGGACAATATCTACGTGAACGATGTGCCGCGCAACGCGGTGACCCGGGCCGCGAAACTGGCCGGGCTGCCGATCGGCCTGGCGGGCCGGACGGCGCTGGGGATGGGGAAGCGGATCGGCGGGCGATCCGCCGAGATCGTGGCCGAGGAGATCCAGCGGCGCACGGCCGACCAGATCTTCCGGGTGCTGGGCGAGCTCAAGGGCGGCGCCATGAAGCTGGGCCAGGCGCTGTCGATCTTCGAGGCGGCGCTGCCGCCGGAGATCGCCGGGCCGTACCGGGCCACGCTGACCAGGCTGCAGGAGTCCGCGCCGCCGCTGCCGGCCCGGACCGTGCACCAGGTCCTGGCCCGGGAGCTGGGCGACGACTGGCGGTCTACGTTTGTTTCGTTCGAGGACGTGCCCGCGGCCGCGGCGTCCATTGGGCAGGTCCACCAGGCGGTCTGGCACGACGGCCGGCGGGTGGCGGTGAAGATCCAGTATCCGGGGGCGGGACGGGCGCTGATCAGCGACTTCACCCAGCTCAGCCGGGCCGGACGGCTGTTCGGCCTGCTGATGCCGGGGCTGGACGTCAAGCCGCTGCTCGACGAGATGCGGGACCGGGTCGCCGAGGAGCTCGACTACGAGCTCGAGGCCGGCTCGCAGCGCGCCTTCGCCGCCGCGTACGCCGACGACCCCGACATCTACGTGCCGGACGTCGTCCTGGCCACCGGCCAGGTGCTGGTCACCGAGTGGATGGACGGTACCCCGCTGTCCCGGATCATCAGCGACGGCAGCCAGGAGGATCGTGACCGGGCCGGCATCCTGCTCACCCGATTCCTGTTCTCGGGCCCGGGCCGGGCCTGCTGCACGCGGACCCGCACCCGGGTAACTTCCGGCTGCTCGAGGACGGCCGGCTGGGCGTGCTGGACTTCGGCGCGGTGGACCGGCTGCCGGACGGCCTGCCGCCGTTCTTCGGCCGGATGCTGCGCATCATGCACGAGGACGAGGCGGACACCGGCGCGGTCGAGCAGGAGCTGCGCGCGTACGGGTTCCTACGGCCCGGCGTCCACGTCGACCTGGACACGCTGTACGCGTTCCTCGCGCCGCTGGCCGAGCCGTCCAAGGTGGACTCGTTCAAGTTCAACCGCGAGTGGCTGCGCGGCGAGGCGGCCCGGGTCACGGACATGCGCACCAGCAATGTCGCGCGCCAGCTCAACCTGCCCCCGTCCTTCGTGCTCATCCACCGCATGTCCACGGCCGGCCTCGGGGTGCTGTGCCAGCTGGAATGCGAGGGTAACTTCCGGGCTGAGGTGCTGCCGTGGATGCCCGGCTACTTCGACACCGACCCGGATGCGTTGGCGGTCGCGGGTTAGCGCGCTACCGGCCCTGCCAGACCGGGGGACGCTTCTCGACGAACGCCCGGGCGCCCTCCCGGGCGTCCGCGGAGGTGAAGACCGGCCCCATCAGCGCGGCCATCTCGTCCCAGCGCTGCTCGGCGAGCCAGTCGCCGCCGCCGTTGGCGATCTGCTTGGTGGCGATCACCGCCAGCGGCCCGTTGGCCGCGATCCGTTCGGCTAGCGCGATCGCTTCCGGTAGCGCCTCGCCCTCCGCTACGACGCGGTTGACCAGCCCGATCTGGGCGGCCCGGGCGGCGTCGATCGGATCGCCGGTGAGCAACATCTCTAGGGCCAGCGCGCGGGGGATCCGCTGGGCCAGCAGCAGCGCGGCGCCGGCCCCGGCCACCAGCGCGCTTTTGACCTCGGGCACGCCGAACCGCGTCGACGCGCCGGCCACCACCAGGTCGCAGGCCAGCAGGAGCTCAAAGCCCCCGGCCAGGGCCCAGCCTTCGGCCGCGCCCACCAGCGGCTTGCGCGGCGGGGTCTGGGTGATGCCGCACAGGCCGCGGCCGGGGAAGGAGGGCACCTCCCCCTGCAGGAACGCCTTGAGGTCCATCCCGGAGGAGAACGTGCCGCCCGCTCCGGTGAGCACGCCGGCCCGCAGGTCGGCCGCGGCGTCCAGTTCGTCCACCGCGTCACGGACGCCGATCGCCACCGCCCGGTTCAGCGCGTTGCGGGCCTCGGGCCGGTTGATGGTGATGACCTGCACCGAGCCGTGCCGCTCGACCAGTACCTCGTCGCTCATAGGGCAACGATAGCGGCCGCGCCGGCGCCGGTTCGGGTTGCCGCTCCGCGGCCGGGCCACATGAGGATGCCCGGAGTTCCATACCTCCGGGCATCCTCATTCCGAGGTCATCCGCTAGCGGGCGGGTGTCCGCTTGTTAGCGGCTTACGTGATCCTGAGGTACTCGACCAGTCGCCAGGTCCCGGCCGGCTCACCGGCACTGGAGAACGTCCCCCAGCCGGCCAGGGTGGCCAGGTGGCCGTTCGCGGCACCGCCAGAGGTCACGAGGAAGATGCCGTGGGTAACCCCGTTGGCCGATTTCTTCCCGTAGAACCGGATCAGCACGGTGCCGGACTGCCCGCCGAACATGCACTTGCAGGTGTCATAGGCGATGAACAGCGCCGATCCGTTCGGGTGGACGCTGGACAGGACCGCATCACCAGAGGGCATCGGCAGGAGCTTCACGTTGACCTTGCCCGACCCGGTGAGGCCGGTTCCGGTCAGGGTGAAGTCGTTCAGGACCGCGGTGATCGTGTAGCCCGATTCCGTCGTTACCGCCGGCATCGACGCGACGAAGGTCGCCGTGTGCGTGCCAGAGTAGGCAACCAGGCTCCCGAGGCTGACCGAGATGTGCTCGAGCGGACCGGCCGCCACCGGAGGAGGCCCTGGCGATGGCGCCGGGTTGGGCTTGAGCGCGGTGAACGCACACTCGCCGGAAGCGGACCCTGCGACCAGGTTCGGGGCCGCAGCGCCGTCCCCGAACTGCACCGCCGGGTCGTTGTTCAGGCAGGTCACGTTCCCGCCGATGAGGTTGTTATTGACCTCCATGCCGTCAGGGTCGCTCGTGACGTTGTTGGTGAAGGTGACGCTGCCCCGGACCCGGTTGCGCAGCGAGCCCATCCAGCATGTCTGCT
Source organism: uncultured Actinomycetes bacterium (assembly GCA_963722055.1). Lineage (GTDB taxonomy): Bacteria > Actinomycetota > Actinomycetes > Streptosporangiales > Streptosporangiaceae > Palsa-504. The sequence continues at coordinate 135,162 of CAVRLA010000015.1, forward strand.
GGTCGGCGACGGTGAGATTGCCGCCGATAACGCTATCCTCGGCGTCGGTGTACTGGGGGCTGCCGGTCTTGGGGTTGGACAGCGCGGCGTCTTTGGACCATGGCGCCGGAATAGGGAACTTGGGGTTGAAGCACCCGCCCGAATTAGCGCCGCCGGCCGCTCCGCCGCCGCCGCCCAGTATCGTGACGCTGCCACCGATGGTGGCCGACTGGATCACGACCGCCTGGGCGTCAAGCGCGATGATGTTCCCGCCGACGCGGTCGAAGGTGATGCCGGGCGGGTTCGAACAGGCGCCGTTCGGTGAGCAGCTGAGCGCCAGGACGCCGTTCTTCCCGACGAAGACGTTCCCGCCGATCAGGACGGTCGCCGAGACGACCGGGTGCGCATGCGGGTCACCGGGGGTGTAGGCGTCGAGCAGCGCTCCGGGCGCGACGGTGAGGTTGTGGCGGACGACGATCGTGCCGGCAGGCATGTAGCAGATACCGGCGACGATTATCGACTTGTAGGTACCGGGAGCGATGTTGCCTCCGGTACAGGTGTAGGCGCTGCCGCCGTTGGCGGGCGCCGCGCTCGCCGCGGAAGACGTGAGCACGGCCGGGATCATCAGCCCGAGCAGGGCCATAGTGGCAGCAAGGGCCACGCGTGTGATTATGGTCTTCATCGATGCCCCCCTTTTGGGCAAAATTGGCGTATCCCGTGCCTCGCACGCGGAATCGCCAGATTCTCCCTTCGTTTGCCACCCAGGCGTGGTCAGCAGGGGATCGACATTTGGGCAAACATTACGCCGCTAGGCAGCACGGGTCCAGGGTGAAGTAAACAAATAATGACGTTCTCCACACCATTCGCCCAACCGGGTACCTGCTCTTTCGTTGATCACCAAAGATGCGCGATAGACACAATGGCAACGATAGGAATCTCCTGTCATACCCGTCGGCGAAAGCCGCGGCGGTTTATACGCGATGGCGGGCACCCGGTCAGACGGACGGAGGGCCCGCGGCCGCTGACGCCAGGCGGGTTGGCTATCCGCCCGAGTCCGGGGATCGGCCGGGGAGGGTGGCGAGCTTACGGAAGTCCCAGCTGACGATCTTGTCCGGGGTGATGCGCAGCCAGGCGTGCCGGCCGTCGTGGACCATGCCCGGCGCGGTGCCGACGGCCTGGCTGGCCCCGTCGGCTTGGCTGGCGGCTTGGCTAGCGGGGTCGAAATACTTGGCGGCCATCAGGCGCTCGGGCTCCGCCAGCTCGGGCGCGGGCTGGTCCTCGCCGCCGGTCCGCGGCACCGGCCCGACCATGACCGCGTCGCCCTCGACCTCGACCCCGCGCAGCTCGTGGTAGTGGTGGCCATCGTCGACCACTACCGCGATCCGCGGGTCACGGGCCAGGTTGGCCCAGCGCTGGCTGCGGGTGAGCGAGTAGACCCACAGGGCCTGCCCGTCCCAGACGAACCAGACCGGCGCGACGTGCGGGCCGTCCGGCCCGGTCGTGGCGAACCGGCAGGTCCGCTGTTCGCCCAGGAACGAGGTGAGCTCGTCCGCGCTCATCGCGATCACCCGGCCACGCCTCTGCTCTGGCACGATGGGACCTCGCCTCGTTCCCTGACCCGCCCGCATTCCCTGACCTGACTGCTCAAGACGATAATGACCAAATGACCCATCCGCCACCGCTGCCCGGACAGCTCGACGAGCTCAGCCCGGTGGATTACCTGATGCACCGGGGTGAGGCGCATCCAGCCACCCGGTCCGCGTTCCTGGGCGTAGAGCTGCTGGACCAGCCGGCGGACTGGGTCCGGTTGCGCGAGGCGATGGACCGAGCCAGCCGGGTGGTCATCCGGATGCGGCAGAAGGTCGTGGTCCCGCCGGTCCCGATCACGGCGCCGCAGTGGGTCGTCGATCCCGACTTTGACCTGGATTACCACCTACGCCGAATCGCGCTGCCGGCGCCGGGCACGCTGCGCCAGCTGCTGGACCTGGCCGAGGTCGTGCTGCAGTCGCCGCTGGACACCTCACGCGCCCTGTGGGAAGTCGTGTACATCGAGGGCCTGGAGGGCGGCCGCGCGGCCCTGCTGAGCAAGTTCAGCCACGCGATCACCGACGGGCTCGGCGGGATCGCCCTGTTCGAGCAGGTCTACGACACCGAACGAGAACCGGCGCCGCGGCCCATGCCGCCGGTGCCCATCCCCCGCGACGTGACCGGCACCGATCTGCTGCGCGGCAGCCTGCGACGGCTGCCCGAGACGGCCGCGGCGACCGGGGGCCGGCTGCTCGGCCGGGCGGCAGGTGATATTGGCCGCCTGATCAGATCGCCGGTACCCACGGTGGCGGAGGCGATCGGCTTCGCGGGCTCGGTGGGCCGACTGCTCGGGCCGCCACCGGCCGCGCCCTCCCCCCTGCTGCGCGGGCGCAGCCTGGTCAGCCGCACGCACGTGCTCGAGGTCCCGCTCGCTGACCTGCGCGCGGCGGCCAAGGCGGCGGGCGGTTCGGTCAACGACGCGTACCTGGCCGCGCTGAGCGGCGGTCTCGGCCGCTACCACGAGGCGCTCGGCGTGCCGATCGGCGAGCTGCCGCTGACCCTGCCGGTCAGCCTGCGCACCGCCGACGACCCGGCCGCGGGCAACCGGATCACCGGTATCACCATCGCCGCGCCGGTCGGGGAACCCGATCCCGCCGAGCGGATCCGGCTGGTCCGCGCGCAGGTCATCGCCCGCCGGGCCGAGCCGGCCCTCGACATCCTGAACCGGCTCGCGCCGGTCCTGAGCCTGCTCCCGGACGAGGCGCTGGAGACGATCACCACGCGGCTCACCCCGCAGGACATCCAGGCCAGCAATGTACCGGGCTACAGCCAGGAGACGTTCCTGGCCGGGGCCCGGGTGGACCGGCAGTACGGCATGGGGCCACTGCCCAGAGTGGCCATGATGGCCGTGCTGATCTCCCGGGCGGGCATCTGCACGGTGACCTTCCGCTACGACACCGCCTCGTTCATCGCCCCCGACGAGCTCGAGAAGGGCCTGCAGCTCGGCTTCGACGAAGTCATCGACCTGGGACGGCCGACCTCGGGGCGGCGATCCTCGTGACCGCCAGCACGCCGGACGGGCCGCCCCGGCAGCTGCGCCTGCCCGGGTCGGTGGCCGAGGTCGACGCCAGCCCTGAGGGCCCGGGGATCGGCGCGTTCTTCGACCTGGACGGGACGCTGGTGGCCGGGTTCACGGCCACCGCGCACACCATGGACCGGCTGCGCCATCGGCAGGTCGGGCCGGGCGACTTCCTGCGCATGACCCAGCTCGCGGTGGAGTACAAGCTCGGACGGCGGGAAATCGAGGCCCTGATCGAGAGCGGAGCCGGCCTGGCCCGAGGCCGGCTGGCCGAGGACGTCGAGGAGATGGGCGAGCGGATCTTCCAGCAGTCCGTGGCGGACCAGATCTACCCGGAGATGCGCAACCTGGTCCGCGCCCACCAGCGCCGCGGGCACACGGTGGTGCTCAGCTCGGCCGCGCTGACCATGCAGGCGGTGCCGGTAGCCCGCTACCTGGGTATCGACCACGTGGTGTCCAACCGGTTCGCGACCGACGAGCACGGCGTCCTGACCGGCGCCATCCAGCCGCCGGTCATCTGGGGTCCCACCAAGGCCACCAGCGTGCAGGCGTTCGCCGCCGAGCACGACATCGACCTGGCCTCGAGTTACTTCTACGCCGACGGCGACGAGGACCTGGCCCTCATGTACCTGGTCGGGCACCCGCGGCCGGTCAACCCCGGGCCGGCCCTGACCCGGGTGGCCGCACGCCGCGGCTGGCCCGTCCTGCGCTTGCGCAGCCGCGGGAGCGGCGGCCCGCTGGGCCGGGCCCGGAACCTGGCCGCGCTCGGCTCGCTGGGTCCGGTGGCGGCCGGGGCGCTGAGCGTCGGCGTGCTGACCCGGAACAAGCGGGCCGGGGTCAACTTCCTGACCAGGTTCTGGCCGGAAACCGTGCTCGCGCTGAGCGGCGTGAAATTGAACGTGATCGGCGCGGAGAACCTGACCGCGCAGCGGCCGGCCGTCTTCCTGTTCAACCACCGCAACAACTTCGACGTGTTCATGGTCGCCGCACTGGTCAAGGACAACTGGACCGGCGTGGCCAAGAAGGAACTGGCCAGCAACCCCCTGGTCGGTACGCTCGGCAGACTGCTCGACGCCGCGTTTATCGACCGGTCCGACACCACCGCCGCCGTGGCCGCCCTCAAGCCGGTCGAGGACGCGGCGCGTAAGGGACTGTCGATCCTGGTCGCCCCGGAGGGAACCCGGCTGGACGGCGCGGGGGTGGGCCCGTTCAAGAAGGGGGCGTTCCGGATCGCCATGGCGACCGGCCTGCCGGTGGTCCCGATCGTGATCAGGAACTCCGACTCGGTGGCGGGCCGCAACGCCACCACTCTGCACCCGGGCACCGTCGACATCGCGGTGCTGCCCCCGGTCAGCGTCGCGAACTGGACCGCGGCCAACCTGGGCGACAAGATCGAGCAGATCCGGGGCGACTATCTGGACCTGCTGGCCAACTGGCCGGTCGCGCTGAACGGCCGGTTCGGGGCGGCGCCGTGAGTGATCTGGGTGAGCTGCTGGCGGCGTCCCCTACCGGCCGCCCGGGCGCGGTGGTGCTGATGCAGGCCGGGACGCCGACCGAGAAGCGGTTCATCCGGGAGCGGGTCGCCGCGGCCGGCGGGAGGGACCAGCCCCTGGTCAGCTTCGGGCCGCCGGAGATCCCGGGCGGAGGGCTGCCCGCCGATCTCCTGGCGCGTGACGGCGACACCACGCTGGTACCGGTCCGGATGGCCTGGCTGCCCGAGGAGCACGCGGGCGGGCGCATGGCCCGGCTGGCCGACCTGGTACCGGGCCGGGACCCATACCGGCCCAGTGAACGGCAACAGCAGCGGATCCTGGCCCGCCAGCCCGGCCGGGCCGCGCTGCTAGTAGGCGAGCCCGCCACCATCGGCTCGCTGCGTCAGCGCTGGGCCGAGGCCACCGACGAGGAAGACGCGGACGACTTCGGCGGCTACGTGGCCCGCCGGGCCACGCTCGCGCTGGACTGGGCCGAGTACCAGCTGCGTGGCCCCCGGTACAAGACGCCCAGCCTGGTCAAAGAGGAGATCCTGCACTCGCGCCGGTTCCGGGCCGGGCTGCGCGCCGTGCGGCGCGGCTCCGGCGAGGATCCGCCGTCGCTCGAGGACGCCGGCAAGATCCTCGACGAGCTCGCCGCGGGCTGGAGCCGACGGCTCATCGACGTCATGCCGAACGTCGGGCGGCTGATCTTCCAGCGCGGCTTCGACCCGCAGATCGACTACGACCAGACCCAGATCGAGCGGATGCGCGCCGCGCTGCAGCGCCACCCGGGCATCCTGCTGTGGTCGCACCGGTCGAACCTGGACAACCTGGTCCTCACCGCCGCGATGCAGGAGCAGGGCCTGCCGCCCGCGCACGTGTTCGCGGGCATCAACATGGCCTTCGGGCCGATGGGCGCCATCCTGCGGCGGGGCGGCGTCATCTTCATCCGGCGCTCCACCGGTGATGACCCGCTGTACAAGTACGTGCTGCGCGAATACGTCGGCTACGTGCTGGAGAAACGGTTCAACCTGTCGTGGTCGATCGAGGGTACGCGGTCGCGGACGGGAAAGATGCTGCCGCCGCGGCTGGGGCTGCTGTCCTACGCCGCCGACGCCTACCTGCAAGGGCGGGTCGACGACATCTTGCTGCTGCCGGTCTCGATCACCTTCGACCAACTGAATGAGATCGCCGAGTACGCCGACTACGCGCGGGGCGGGGTCAAGAAACCCGAGGGGTTCGGCTGGCTGTACGGCTTCGTCAAGGCGCAGGGGGCCCGCCACTACGGCAAGATCTACGTGCGCTTCGGCGAGCCGGTCTCGATGAGCGCATTCCTCGGGCCACCGTCCGGTGAGATCGCCCGCGATCCGGCCGCCCGGCGGCTGGCCCTGCAGAAGACCGCGTTCGAGGTGGCCTGGCGGATCAACCAGGGCATGCCGGTCACGGCCACGGCGATCATCACCACCATCCTGCTGGCCATGCACGGGACCGGGCTGACGTTCGACGAGGTCCGGCTGGCCCTGGGCGATGGGCTGAGGTACCTCGACAGCCGTTCGGTGCCGCAGACCGCGAGCGCCCGGGCGCTGTCCGCGGCCGAGCCGGTGCGGGCCACGCTGGACGCGCTGGTGGCGGGCGGGCTGGTTACCTTCGTGGGAGACGGGCGCGAGCCAGTCTGGCTGATCGGCCAGGAACACCAGCTCGCGGCCACGTTCTACCGGAACTCGACGGTCCACTTCCTGCTCGACACCGCGCTCTGCGAGCTGGCCGTGCTGCGGGCCAGGGACGACAGCACCGACCCGGTCGGGGCGTTCTGGGCCGAGATCGCCTGGCTACGCGACCTGCTGAAGTTCGAGTTCTACTTCCGGGAGCGCGAGGAGCACCGGCGCCAGGTGCGCGCCGAGATGGAACGGCACGACCCGGCCTGGGAATCTCGCCTGCGGTCCGGTCCTGACGCCGCGGACGCGCTGCTGGACGAGATGCGCCCGCTGGTGTCGCAGGTCATCGTGCGGCCGTTCGTCGAGGCCTACCGGCTGGTGGCCGACGTCCTGGCCAGCGAGGATGTTTCGGCCGCCACGGCCGACGGGGCGGGCCTGGCCGACGACGCGGAGGTGACCCGGCGGGCGCTCGGGCTCGGTCACCAGTACGTGGCCCAGGGCCGCCTGCGCAGCTCCGAGTCGGTCTCGGTGCTGCTGTTCACCACCGCGCTCCAGCTAGCCAGGAACCGGGGGCTGTTCGAGCCGGGCGAGGACCTGGCCAAACGGAGGGCGGCCTTCCTCACCGAGCTGCGCGACCTGCTGCGCCGGATCGACCGGATCGAGGATCTCGCCATCCGCCGCTACATCAGGGACGCCAGCGCCCGCCCGGCGGCCCCCTAACCGCCCCGATACGTCACTCTGACCCCTTCTGCGCCATTTCCGTGGCGGATGTGGTGTGTGGGACACAAGGGGCGGGAGAACGTTGGGTGCGGGGCGCGGGGCCTGTTTGGTCCGGGGGCGGGGGCTGCGGGCGCGGGGGCCGGGCGCTAGGACTGGATGGCGGCGCCGGAGGCGATCAGATCGGCGGCGTCGGCCAAGCCCCAGGCGGTGAGGGCTTCGAGGGTGTGCTGGCCGGGGGCGGGGGCGGGGGCGGAGAGGCGGGCGGGGGTCCGGGAGAAGCGGGGGGCAGGAGCGGGCTGGACGACGCCGTCGGCGGTGAGATAGGTCTGGCGGGCGGTCAGGTGGTCGTCGGCGGCGGCCTCGTGCAGCGAGAGGACAGGTTCGACGCAGGCGTCGGTGCCGTCGAAGACCGCGTTCCACTCGTCCCGGGTCCGGGTTCCGAAGCGGGCGGTCAGGAGCTCGCGGAGGGCGGGCCAGTTGCGGGGGTCGGACCGGTCGGGGGCGTCGTGCAGGCCGAGGCCGTCCAGGAGGGCGGCGTAGAACTGGGGCTCCAGGGCGCCGACGGCCATCCACTGGCCGTCGGCCGTCTCGTACACGTCGTACCAGGGCACGCCGCCGTCGAGCAGGTTGACCCCGCGCTCGTCCCGCCACAGGCCCCGGGCCATCAGCATGAGCGGCATGGCCAGCAGCGCGGCCACCCCGTCCACGATGGCGGCGTCGACGACCTGGCCCCGCCCGGACGTGGCCCGCTCGACCAGGGCCGCGCAGATGCCGTAGGCCATGACCATCCCGCCGCCGCCGAAGTCGCCAAGCAGGTTCGCGGGGAACGCGGGCGGGCCGCCCGCGCGGCCCAGGGCGTGCAGGGCTCCGGCGCGGGCGATATAGCCGATGTCATGGCCCGCCGTGGCGGCCAGCGGGCCTTGCTGCCCCCAGCCGGTCATGCGCGCGTACACCAGCCGCGGATTGCGGGCCAGGCAGGTGTCCGGGCCGACGCCCATCCGTTCGGTCACCCCCGGCCGGAAGCCCTCGAGCAGCACGTCGGCCCCGTCCACCAGGCGGAGCAGCGCGTCCACGGCGCGTGGGTGCTTCAGGTCGAGCACGACGGACTGGCGGCCGCGGTTCAGGAACTCCTGCTCGGGCCGGGCCGCGGTGGCGCCGGGCCGCTCGATACGGAGTACGGTCGCGCCGGCGTCGGCGAGCATCATGGCACAGAACGGCCCGGGCCCGATGCCGGCGAGTTCGAGCACTCGCACTCCGGTCAGGGGGCCTCCACCTGATGAGCTCATGTGAGTACCGTAGGTGCCCATGAACATCTCGGGAAGCATTGCCCTGGTCACCGGCGGGGCGTCGGGCCTGGGCCTGGCCACGACCAGGAGGCTGCACGCGGCCGGCGCCTCGGTGGTCATCCTCGACCTGCCCGGCTCGAACGGCCTGGCGGTGGCACGGGAACTGGGGCCCCAGGTCGCGTTCTGGGCCGGCGACGTGACCAGCCCGGCGGACGTGGACGCCGCGCTGGACGCCGCGGGCGCCCTGGCGGGCGGGGTGCCCCGGATCGTGGTCAACTGCGCGGGCATCGGCACCGCGGCCCGGACCACGGGCAAGGACGGCCCGTTCCCGTTGGAGGCGTTCACCCGGGTGGTCCAGATCAACCTCATCGGGACGTTCAACGTGATCCGGCTGGCCGCCTACCGGATGAGCCAGGCCGGGCCGGAAGAAGGAAACCCAGACGGCGAGCGGGGCGTGATCGTCAATACCGCGTCGGTGGCGGCGTTCGAGGGACAGATCGGCCAGGCGGCCTACTCGGCGTCCAAGGGCGGCATCGTCGGCATGACGCTGCCGATCGCCCGCGACCTGGCCCGGCTGAAGATCCGGGTGGTGACGATCGCGCCCGGCCTGTTCAATACGCCGCTGCTCGGCAACCTGCCTGAGGAGGCGATCAAGTCGCTGGGCGAGCAGGTACCCCATCCGGCCCGGCTCGGGGATCCGCGGGAGTACGCGGCGCTGGTGGCGCACATCGTGGAGAACCCCATGCTCAACGGGGAGACGATCCGGCTGGACGGCGCGATCCGGATGGGCCCGCGCTGACCGTCAGCCCTGCACCTGGTCCTGGCCGCCGCGCATCGTGGCCAGCAGGCGTTCCAGGTCGGCCCGGGACAGCGGTCGCTGCCACTCGGGCAGCAGGCCGCGCATGACGAAGCCGCCCGGCGCCGGCTCGACAGAGGTGAGCATCACGTCGAAGGGCAGCTCGGGCAGGGGCACGTGGAAGGCCGGGATCCGCAACACCGACACGCGCCGGTCGAGCAGGTGCAGGGCGCGGGGCACGATGCGGATCGACTTGCCCTCCGCGCCGGCCTGCACCTCCAGGCGTACCCACGGCGCCCCGATCATGCCGACCTGGGGGACGCCGGCGTGCGTGGCCAGCTCGAGCCGCGGCGAGTAGGCGGCGAGCCAGCGGGACGCGGCGGCGGCCGAGAGAAAGGCCTCGAAGCGGATCGGCGCGGCCACCAGCACCGGTTTCGTGCTGGGCCGCAGGTGCACGTTCCTGGCCTGGATCTCGAGCCGCTCAAGCTGGTAGTCGCCCCATTCGACGTCCCGCGCGAGCATGCGGACCTGGCCGTACTGACCGACGGCCTTGGCCAGGTCCGAGCCTTCGACCGACAGGTCCTCCAGGACCAGGGTCAGGTTCGACCCAGCGAAGGTGAACGTCCGCTTCTTCCCGATCAGCCAGTTCCGGGCGGTGTCCACGATCGCCGTGAACGGGTCGCCGATCAGCAGGCCGGGCTGCGGGAGGCCGAGCGAGGCGGCCGCGGCGGAGGACAGGGACAGAACCTCGCTCAGGTTCCGTCTCCACTCATCGAACGGCCACCGGTCAGCCATAGAGCGTTACGCAATACCGGTTCGCGAGCGCAGGCCTTCTGGGCCTGCGCGAGCGGCCGGTGCAGGTAGGAGGACGAATAACCACTGCGGGTCTTTGCGTAACGCGAACATTCGCATAAGACACAGCCTCATGCTGACACGGTGCATCCGGCCCGGCAAATCGCGCTCCAGCTAGCCGGGCTCGCGCTCGTGGCCGGCCTGGTAGTACGGGGTCAGGCCGCGGTAGGCGTCGGAGGCGTGGATCTCGCCGGTCAGGACCCGGTAGACCTCGTTGCAGACGGGCATCTCGATGTCGTGGCGCTGGGCCAGCTCGTGCACGGTGTAGGCGGTGCCGACGCCTTCGGCCACGGTGCGGGTCTGCGCGGTGATCTCCTCCAGCGTGCGTCCGGCCCCGAGCTGCTCACCGAGCGTCCGGTTGCGGCTCAGCGGGCTCATGCAGGTGGCGATCAGGTCGCCCAGGCCGGTCAGGCCCGAGAACGTCACCGCCTCGCCGCCCATGGCCACGCCCAGCCGGGTGATCTCGGCCAGGCCACGGCTAATCACCGCCGCCCGGGTGTTGTCCCCCACGCCCAGCCCCTGCGCGACACCCGTGGCGATGGCCACCACGTTCTTCAGCGCGCCGCCGATCTCACAGCCGATCACGTCGTCGTTGGTGTAGATCCGGAACACGCCGCGCTGCATGACCGACTGCAGGGCCCGGGCCACGTCCAGGTCCTCGGTGGCGATGACGCTGGCCGCGGCCTGTCCGGCCATGATCTCCTTGGCCAGGTTGGGTCCGGTCAGGGCGGCGGCCGGATGACCGGGCAGCGCGTCCCTGATGACCTGGGTCATCCGCAGCAGCGAGCCGCGCTCGAAGCCCTTAGCCAGGCTGACCACCGGGATCCACGGCCTCAGGTACGGGCGGGCCTCGACCAGGATGGCCCGGAACCCGTGGGTGGGCACGCCGACCACCAGCAGGTCGACGTCGTGCACGGCCTTCTCCAGGTCCGCGGTGGCCTTCAGCGCCGACGGCAGCGTGAACCCGGGCAGGTAGCGCGAGTTGGCGTCGCGCTCGTGGATCTCCCGGGCCAGCTCGGGGTCCCGGGCCCAGACGGTACAATCGTGCCGCCCCGCCAGCAGCGACGCCACGGTCGTGCCCCACGATCCGGCGCCCAGTACCGCGATGCGCATGTCGGCTCTGCTCACTTCCGGCCTACCTTTCCGGCTTAAATCGTCTAGCGGACGCTGATGGCCTGGTCCGTTCGATATAAAAAAGATGATCGAACGGGAGCTGGGTCCGTGACCAGCCCCAAGGGAGGCGAAGATGACGAAACGCACGGTCATCGTGATGGGCGCGACCGGCGGCCTGGGACGGGCGGTCACCGAGCGGTTCCGGAACGACGGTGCGCCGGTGCTGGCGTTCGACGCCCGGATCCCGGCCGCCGAGCACCGGCAGGACGGGGTGGAGTACGTCGCGGTGGACGCCCTGGACGAGACCAGCGTCGCGGCGGCGTTCGCGGAGGTCCCGCACGCCGCGGCGGTGGTCAACCTGATCGGCGGGTACGCCCCGCCGCAGGGGTTGGCCATGCTCGACATCGGCGTGCTCCGGCAGCAGTTCGAGCTGAACCTGGTGACCGCGGCGATCGTCACCAAGTACGCGATGCCGATGCTGGCGGCCCGCGGCGGCGGCGCGATCGTGCACGTCTCGAGCCGGGTCGCGCTGCAGAAATGGGAGGCCGCCTTCTCCTACAGCGTGAGCAAGCTCGGCGTGGTCCGGCTGGTCGAGGCGGCCGCCGTGGAGGGCCGCGAGGACGGGGTGCGGGTCAACTGCATCCTGCCCAGCATCATCGACACACCGGCCAACCGGGCGGCACTGCCCAACGCGATGCATCACACGTGGCCGAAGCCGTCCGAGCTGGCCGCCGTGCTGGCCTTCCTCGTCTCGGACGACGCGGCGCTCATCTCGGGCGCGGCCATTCCGGTGTACGGGCGTGCCTGAGGATGGATTCGCGGCCCGCGGGGGTCCTGCGGCTCGGAGTCCGGGCGTTCGGGCCGGAGGAGCTCCTGGTCATGGCCGTGGTGAACGGGGCTTCGGAGCCAGCGGCCGCCATGGCACGCGTGCACGAGGCGGTGGCCGAGGGCGCACACATCGTCGAGGTGCCGGTCGGGCTGGACGTCGAGAGCGAGCGGGCCGTCCGGTTCATCGCGGCCGTGCGAGAGACCTACCCGGAGCTGATCGTCGGGGTCAGCACCGGGCGGCACGAGGTGGCCCTCCAGGCGTGTGCCGCGGGCGCCGATCTGCTGCGCGGCGTCGATCTGCTGCGCGGCGTCGATCTGCTGGGCGGCGGCGATCTGCTGGGCGGGGACTTCGGGGTGGCGGCGGAGTTCGGGGCGGGTGTGGTGTGCCCGGCGGCCCTGGCCGCGGGCGCGGCGGCGGCGGGCGTCCCGGTTGAGCGGATCGTGATCGAGGCGGAGAACACCGGCGAGCTGGCGGAGCTGGTCGCCACGGGGTGGCCGGTGCTGGTCTCGCCCGTTACCCGGGACTTGGCCGGGAGCCTGGCCACGGCGGCGGTGGCTGCATGGCTGGGCGCGCGGGTGTTCCGGGTGGCTGAGGTGCGGGCGGCCCGGCGCGCGCTGAGGATGGCCTCGGCCATCCGGGGCGACATTCCGCCCGCGTACGCGGTGCGCGGGCTGGCCTTAGGTCTTGGTTAGTCGAGTCCGTCGCGGTCAGCCCATTCCAGCAGGGTGTCGAGCCGGTAGGCGCTCGCGTCGATGCCCTGGTGCAGGTCGCCGAGTTCGGCGAAACGGGCGGGCACGGTGGCGATGGTGAACTGGCGGGGGTCGACCTCATCGATCTCGTCCCAGGTGATGGGGGTGGAGACGATCGCCTCGGGCACGCCGCGCACCGAGTAGGCGCTGGCGATCGTGTGGTCGCGGGCGTTCTGGTTGTAGTCGACGAACAGCATGGCCGGGTCGCGGTCCTTGCGCCACCAGGTGGTCGTGACGTGGTCCGGCGCGCGGCGTTCGACCTCGCGGGCGAAGGCGTGCGCGGCCCGCCGCACCTCGGCGAAGCCCCACTGCGGCTCGATCCGGACGTAGACGTGCAGGCCGTTACCGCCCGAGGTCTTGGGCCAGCCGGTCGCGCCGAGCTCGCCGAGGATCTCCTGCACGACGTGGGCCACCCGGCGCACGGTGGCGAACTCACAGCGCGGCATGGGATCGAGGTCGATGCGCCATTCGTCGGGGCGTTCGGTGTCGGCGCGCCGGGAGTTCCAGGGGTGGAACTCGACGGTGGACATCTGGACCGCCCAGATCACGCTGGCCAGCTCGGTCACGCACAGCTCGTCGGCGTGCCGGTCGTAGCGGGGGAAGTGCACCCGCACCGTCTCCAGCCACGGCGGCGCGCCGTGCGGAACCCGCTTCTGGTGCACCTTCTCCCCCGCGACCCCGGACGGGAACCGGTGCATCATGCACGGCCGCTCCCGCAGCGCGCGCACGATGCCGTCACCGACCGACAGGTAGTAGCGGACCAGGTCCAGCTTGGTCTCCCCACGGGCCGGGAAGTACACCCGGCCCGGATTGGAGATCCGCACCGACCGGTCCCCGACCTCGACCTCCACGTCATCTGCGGCCATGGGAGAAAGCTAGCCGGTCACTGGCCAAGAGGCCGCATGCCTCCACCCGGTCGATGGTCCGTTGCTAACTATGTCAATCAAAAGCGATTGCGCGGCCAACCCGTGCTGGGCTTGCCGCGCAATCGTGCCTGACCGGCCGACGGCCTGGCCGAACTGACCGGAGCTGACCAGGCGGGCTCAGTCAGGGCACCTGCGGGTCAGGACTGGTCGCCCTGGCCGGTGAACGGCGCGGCGACCTGGAGGACGTCGTTCGCGAACTTGCGCTGCGCGGACAGCAGCTGCTCAGCGAAGTCATAAGCCCCGTTGACCAGCGTTTCCGGCTTCGGCAGCTGGTCCACATAGGGCAGGTTCACCTTGGGAAAGTCCGGGGTGACGGACTGAACGGTCGCGGTCCACGACTGCAGCGCGTCCACCACGGCGTCCTGGGACGTGCGGATCAGCTTCAGGATCTCGTCTTGCAGATCATGCCCGGCGGTGCTGATGTCGATCATGTTTGCTCCCTCGCTAGTGGCTCTTGTGCTTACTATAGTATGCATAAAGCTTGACTTGTCAAGCGTTTGCTCGATATATCAAGCGGACTGGGCGCTAGGCCGGGTGCACGGGCTGGGCGTACGGGCTGATCGTGGCAGCCGTCGGCGCCCGGCACCGCGCCCCAGGGCCTCACGGCGTGACGCGTGACGACCCTGGGCTACGTGCCCAGCGAGACCGGCAGGTGCGCGGGTCCGCGCAGGTTGATCCGGCCGTTCCAGGTGACCGGGCCGTCGAGGGCGAGTCCCGGGAACCGAGCGGTCAGGCGCGCCAGGGCAATCGAGGCCTCGAACCTGGCCAGCGAGGCGCCCAGGCAGTGATGCGGCCCGGCGCCGAACGAGACGTGCTGGCGTGCGTTCGCCCGGTCGAGCCTGAGTTCGGCGGCGTCCGGCCCCCAGAAACCCTCGTCCCGGTTGGCCGAGCCCAGGCTGGCCATGACGAAGGCCCCGGCCGGGATGGCAATGCCGGAGATGGTGACCGGTTCGGTGGTGATCCGCCTGCTCGCTTGCACGGGGCTGTCGTACCGGAGCAGTTCCTCCACGGCGTTGCCAATCAGCGCGGGATCCTCGCGCAGCAGCGCGAGCTGGGCCGGATGGCGCAACAGGGCAAGGGTCCCGCCCGCGATGAGGTTGACCGTCGTCTCGTGCCCGGCGATATACAGCAGCAGGGTCTGCGCGATCAGCTCCTCATCGTCAAGCACGTCGCCGTCATCCTCGGCGTTGATGAGAGCGGTCAGCAGGTCGTCGCCGGGATGGGCGCGCTTCCACGCGATCATGTCGGCCGCTATCACGGTGAGCTCACTGTCCGCGGCCGCGATGGCCGACGCGAGCGCCGGATCGGCGACCGGCTCCAGCGAGCGGACCAGCGTGCCGGTCAGCTGCCTGATGCGCTCGTGGTCCGCCGGGGGCGTACCGAGCATCTCCGCGATCACGGCGAACGGCAGCGGGAAGGCCAGGGCGTCGACGAGATCCACCCGGCCTTCTCGTTCCGCCGTGTCGAGCATGCCGTCGACCAGGTCGCAGATCCGCGGCTGCAGCGCCTGCACCGCCCGCGGCGTGAAGGCCTTCGACACCAGCCGGCGCAGACGGGTGTGATCCGGCGGGTCTCGGTCGAGCATGGACACGCCCCGGCGGCGGACGGCCTGCTCGCCGTACATCTGCTCGCGCAGCTGCAGGAACGTGCCCGCAACGATGTTGCGGTCCTCGACCGACAGGCTGGCCCGGAGCAGCCAGGACACATCCTCATAGCAGGTGAGCAGCCAGAACCCGAACGGATGCTGATAGACGGGCGCAGCGGCGCGCAGCGCCGCGTATTGCGGGTAGGGGTCATCGGTGAAACCGGGCGCGAACGGGTCGAACAGGGGCGGGGGCAGGGTCTGGGACATGTCAGGGCTCCCTCCCGGCCTACCGGCCGCCATCGCCTACGTTGCGATTGTCACATACCCCCATCCATCCCGCCCCTAGGCGCGGGCGCCGCCTGCGGCGATGACCAAGCCGCTGCCGTGGCCGGCGAAGCCGCCGCCGTGGCCGGCCACGGCGGCGGCTTCGCCGGCCGGCTGGGCGGCCAGCCCCTGCTGGACCGCGTGGACACCATCCAACCGGCCAGGCCCCGCACCGCAGCCTCGTTAGGATCGCCGCGGCCCGTCCAGGCCAGCCCCTCGGGCTGTCATGTCTGCCTGACGGGTCAGCCGCTCGCGCGGACCGGCTTGGCCGGGAGCCCGGAGACGAAGGCGAGCCCTCGCTGCACCCAGCTGGCGAGCGCATCATCAGTCGCATAGCCTTCCGGCTCGATGCAGATGAAGCCGGACAACGCCCGGCCGGCGAACAGCATCGGCCGCACGTGCGGCTCGCGGAGGGCCTGCTCGCGGCCTTCAGCGCCAACCCGGACCATCAGCGCCGTACCGGTGATGCCACAGCACATATTGCCGTTGACCAGGAAAGACAGGCCACTCACCATCTTCTTTTCCGCCACATCGCGGCGGCCGGACAGCAATTGCCGCACCCGCTCCGCAGCCGCAGGATCGTAGCTCAAAGGCCCGGTTCCCCATTTCGTCATCCGCCATGTGCGATCGATGTTAGGCCAGCAGCGATTCGTGGAGCCGGTCTGAGAACGCCTCTATCGGCAGGCGGTCCGGGCCGAGATGGATCGCGCCAAGGGCCAGCCGGAAGTCGTCCCCGCCAGCCCCCGAGGCCGCATAGAAGCGACCGCGCCGGAGCCGGCTATCCGCGGTGAAGGTCGTCATCAAAGCCGCGAACGTCAGGGACACGCGGCGCATGCGGCGGAGCCGCTCAGCGCGCTGAGGACCGTACGGGCGCAGCGCCGCCAGCGTCCAGTCATCAGTAGCGAGCAGCAGCTCGGAAAGCTGCCGTACGTCGCGCATCGCCAGCGACAGGCCCTGGCCGTCGACCGGGTCGTCGTATCCCCCGGCGTCGCCCAACAGAACGACTCCCTCAGCGTAGGGTTCCTCGCACCAGGCCTGCTCGCCGCTGAACGTCGCGCACGGCCCTGCCACAGTGGCATCGCCCAGGCCTAGTGCGGCCGGGATCGATCGCAGCCCGGCGAATGCCTGGAGGAAGCGCTGCGGCCCGGCACGTCCGGCCCACCGTGCCGCTTGGTCGTTCGCGTGGCAGGTATACAGCCGTAGCCGGCCGCCGCCCTGCGGGAAGACATGGAACTGAAGGTCTCTTTCGACCCCGATGCTGAACTGGTCAGCCGGCCATCGCGACGCCCCCTCGACGAGCAAGCCAGCGATCACGTGGCTGGCCGGGGCCTTGTTGATGCGGATGCCGGATTGCGGCCCCTGGATCCCGAGAAACGGGGCGACAGCGCGCAAGACAGCATCCCCGTCACCGTGCCACGGCAGGTGGGCATCCCCCGGCAACGTCACCAGGTTGGCGTGCGGGAGCAGCGCGGCCACCTCGCGTGCGCCGCTCAGCCGCATCGCTCGGTCGCGGTCACGATGCACGACCAGCGCAGGCGCACGAACCTTCGGCAGATCGTCTCGCACGTCGGTCTGGTAGATCAGCGCGAGCAGATCGGCAGCGATGTCGGCGTCCGTCGCGGCACGCTGGGACGTGGTGAACGCTGCCCGATCCTGCGGTGACCAGCTCGGCCCGAACACGTCCGCTAGCAGGCGGCTGCCCAGCCCCCAGTGCGAGCGCACCAGGCTTTGCGGCGGCCGGGGCTGATCTTGCTGATCGCCAGCCCGGGTTATCGCCAGCCGAGTGCCGGCGCGACGTGGGTGAGGATCGTGTCGATGACGTGGGCGTTGTAGTCGACGCCGAGCTGGTTGGGCACGGTGAGCAGCAGCGTGTCGGCGGCAGCGATCGCCTCGTCCTCCTTGAGCTGCTGGATCAGCACATCCGGCTCGGCCGCGTACGTGCGGCCGAAGATCGCCTGGGTATCCGCGTCGATGAACCCGATCTCGTCGGTGTCCTGGTTCCGGCGGCCGAAGTACGCCTGGTCCCGGTCATCGACGAGGGCGAAGATGCTCCGGCTGACCGACACCCGCGGCTCCCGCTCGTGGCCAGCCTTCTGCCATGCATCACGGAACGCCTGGATCTGCTCAGCCTGCTGCAGGTGAAAGGGTTTGTCCGACTCGTTATTGATCAGCGTCGAACTCTGCAGATTCATGCCCAGCTCGGCCGCCCACGTGGCGGTCCGCTGTGACGCGGCGCCCCACCATATGCGCTCCCGCAGCCCTGGTGAGTGCGGCTCGAGGCGCAGCAGGCCGGGCGGGTTCGCGAACATCGGGCGGGGATTGGGCTGGGCGAAGCCCTCGCCGCGCAGCACCTCGAGCAGCACCTGGGCGTGCCCGCGCGCCAGGTCGGCGTCCGTCTGACCCTCTTGCGGCTGGTAGCCGAAGTATCGCCAACCGTCGATCACCTGCTCCGGCGAGCCGCGGCTGATCCCCAGCTGCAGGCGGCCGCCGGATATGAGATCGGCCGCGCCGGCATCCTCTGCCATGTACAGCGGGTTCTCATAGCGCATGTCGATGACCGCCGTGCCGATCTCGATCCGGCTGGTCCGCGCGCCTACCGCCGCCAGCAGCGGGAACGGAGATCCCAGCTGCCTCGCGAAATGGTGCACCCGGAAGTACGCGCCGTCAGCGCCCAGTTCCTCAGCGGCCACCGCCAGGTCGATCGACTGCAGCAACGCATCCGACGCCAACCGCGTCTGCGAGCCCGGTGACGACGACCAGTGCCCGAACGACAGGAAGCCAATCTTCTTCACCAGCGCGTCAACCCCAAACGCCCGGCTGGCATTCCTCCCGGCCAAGCCCGCGGCGCGCGGCTTCCTGATCGCCGGCCTGCCCGGCCCAGGAGCGCGGATTTTCCCGGTGCTCTATCCCAGCCAGCCAGAACCTGGACCCCGCCCGAACCACATCCTCGCCGCTTACATGGCCTGCGGTATCTGACCGCATCGCATCCCTGTGGCCCAGGCCTCCGAAGACCCGGCATTGGCGATAAGAGTACTGGCGAAAGCCTTCACCGTCTTATCCAGGTGAACGGTCAGCTCGGCTGTTCGGGGAACAGGTGACTGGAGTGCGTGGAATTCGTGCAGTCACGCCAGAATCCGCTGACGATCTACTGCAATTAATTCCTTCGCTAACTTGAGCACTAAGGCTGGCTAGCAGGCTGGCGTGGTGTCCTCGCCGACGCGGTGTCTCCGCCGACTGGCAGGCGTATCGCGGCGGATGGCGGCTGGTCGGCCGCCTTGTCGAAGCCCCGATCGCTCGACTGGCCGTGGCCTTTGAGGATGAACGACACCGCAAATGCCATCACGCATACCGTCTCCAGGATGAAGAAGACGTGATTGTCGTCGTAGAAAGAGCCGACCAGCCAGTTGAGCGTCGGCATCAGGATGATCGACAGCCAGGTCAACGCACCGAGAGCCATGTACCAGTTCGCGCGCCACCTCTGGTTCGGCAAGATGTCGCGGGGAAAAATGAACAGCGAGATCGCGCCGAGCAGGATGAACAGCGCTGTCGCGCAGGTCAGATGCACGTCGGCCAGCCGGAGCTGGCTCAGTGTGGCATTCTTCGGAGCGGCATGGAAGAACGCGACACCGAGGGCGGAGATGCCGGCGAGCGTCGTTGCGACGTTGTCTATCGCCCACGCTGTGAGGCGGTAGGCCAGCAAGAAGATCCCGATGACGCACAGCGCTCCGGTGAAGACATTTCCGACCTTCGTGTAGTAGTACGCGCTGAGAGAGGACTCGATATGTCCGTCAACGACTCCGGCCAGGAGCAGCACCACTGGCAGAGTCAGCCCAACGTAGCCGATAATCGCTCGCATGTTGCGGTACGACAGCGCCGGATTCTCGCCCCACGCCGTTTTCGTGGACAACATCGTGGTATGCCCTCCCTCCTGGTTGACGTAACGCCGACCGCGCCCGTCCGCCGCATCCATCTACCAAGAAGGAGGGGACATGCCGCACACAAATACAGCACGTAACAGGTTTTCGGTCAACGACCCGTATATCCAGGTCTCGCGCGCCCGATCCCGCGTTCAAGGTCGGCGACGACACCCTCGTCGTAGCGTCAGAATTCCGGCTCA
This sequence comes from uncultured Actinomycetes bacterium, assembly GCA_963722055.1. Lineage (GTDB taxonomy): Bacteria > Actinomycetota > Actinomycetes > Streptosporangiales > Streptosporangiaceae > Palsa-504. The sequence goes on from CAVRLA010000015.1 coordinate 154,671, forward strand.
TACAAGAGTGAAAACCCGGTACGCCTGTTAAGCCGCCCGCGCGCTCGTAGCCGCATATCGCGTAATGTTCCGTCCAGGATCCAAGACTGTTGCCCGGAGGGCATGCAAGCCTCCGGCACTCCGCTGGGTGGCGAGGGTGCCGCGTTTAGCTCTGGGAAGCCTCTGCGGCCTTCACCAGGCTGGCCACGATGACCGGGTACAGGTTACGCAGCGGCCGGTACACCAGGCGGCCCATGATGGTTCGGTCCCACGATGCACCCCAGCGGATGAGGGTGCCGTCGGTTGAGGGGGTCAGCGTGACCTCGGCCCGGTAATTGCGCACCGGGATTCCGCGCAGGACGGTGTAGGCCAGCCGCTTGCCAGGCTCGACGTCGAGGATTTCCTCAACTGAGACCGGGTACCGGAAGCCGTAGCGCTTTGACCCCTCCAGCCAGTAAACGGCGCCCTTGCCGTTCGCGGCCGCGTCGCCCTCGCTCCGGTAGCCGGCCTTGCGCCATGGTCCCCACTGCGGGTACACCGTGACGTCGCTGAGCAGGGACCAGACGACCTCAGGCGGCACATGGGCGGTCTGCTCGGCCGCAGCTTCCACCTTGCGCATAGACAGGTTTTACCGCCCGCGGGTTAGACCGTACAAGAGCAATCCGGGGCCTGATCACCCCGTCGCGGTCCTCTGGGTGGAATAGATCAAGCGCCGAGCTGTCCTCGGCGGCCTCATCAACGAGTACGAGCGAGCCGGTGTAGAAGCACAGGTCGCCGTGTGGTCATGAGCACAGCTCTCCGCCGTGGCGCACCATCCGCACCAGGCGTTACCCCAGGCAAGAGACCGCCGGCTACGGAGCGCGATGGGGCACAAGGCCTGCGTACCGATGCGCCTGTCCGCGCGTAGCCGCCTTGATCTCAGCGAAGGCGGCCCTCGGTGGGCCGCCATTCGGGCGCCAGCCGGCCGCTGATGCGGATGCCTTAGCCGTGAGCGTCACCTCCTTGTGGTGGGCATCGGTGCCTGCGGTGGCGCGGACACAGTTGGCATGCTGGGTTCCTTCCGCTACGCGTTTCCGATGGCTGGGGCCTAGCCTTGTCCGTGTGAGGGTTTGCGCAGCCTGCGGGCGGGAGAACCCGCCGGATGCCCTGTTCTGCAACGGGTGCGGCGCGGCTTTGGCAGCAGTTGCGGCTTCTCGTCAGCAGCGTAAAACGGTCTCGGTGCTGTTTTGCGACGTGACCGGGTTGACGGCTCTGGGGGAGCGGCTCGATCCGGAAAGCTTCCGGCAGGTTATGCGCCGGTACTTTGATGCGGCGCGACGGGTGATCGAGCGGCACGGCGGGACGGTGGAGAAGTTCATCGGCGACGCGGTGATGGCGGTCTTCGGTGTGCCGGTGCTGCATGAGGATGACGCCCTGCGGGCGGTGCGCGCGGCAGCCGACCTGCTGGAGGAGATCGCGATCCTCAACGAGCGCCTGGAGGCCGATTTCGGCGCGGCAGTGAGCGTGCGCGCAGGGGTGAACACCGGGCAGGTGGTCACTGGCACCGACGAGCAGCTGGCGACGGGGGATGCGGTCAATCTGGCCGCGCGGCTGGAGCAGGCGGCCGCCCCAGGGGAGATCGTGATTGGCCCGCAGACCTACCGGCTGGTAGGTCATGCAGTGGAGGTGGAGCCGCTGGAGCCGCTCCAGCTCAAGGGTAAGAGCCAGCCGGTCATGGCCTACCGGTTGGTGCAGGTCTATGGCGACGCTAAGCCGGGAGTCCGCCGCGCCAGTGTGCCGCTGGTGGGGCGCGCTAGCCAGCTGCGGATCTTGCGCGAAGCCTTCGCGCGCGTCGTGGAAGAGCGTTCGTGCGGCCTGTTCACCGTGCTCGGCATGGCCGGAGTCGGGAAGTCGCGGCTGACCGCAGAGTTCCTGCACGGCATTGACGCCAGGGTGGTGGCCGGCTCGTGCCTGTCTTATGGGCAGGGCATCACTTACTGGCCGGTGGTCTCGATGATCAGGCAGCTGCTCGACACCGAGCATGGATGCCCGGGTGCCGCGGAGTTGATGGCGGGTGATGCGCGGGTGACCGCGGCCATCAAGGTGCTGTTCGGTGAGCAGGCGAGCGTGACATCGCCGCTGGACATCGCGTGGGCCGTGCGCAAGCTTTTCGAGCGCTCTGCCGAGCTGGCCCCGCTGGTCGTGGTGGTCGATGATCTGCACTGGGGCGAGCCTGTCCTGTTCGATCTGATCGAATATATCGCCGACTTCAGCCGGGACGCGCCCATCTTTGTGGTGTGCCTGGCGCGGCCGGAGCTGCTCGACGCCCGGCCTGGCTGGGGCGGGGGCAAGCTCAACGCCACCAACCTGCTGCTTGAGCCGCTGAAGCCCGCAGAGACCGCCACGCTGATCGATCGGCTCTTGCCGACGGACACCGATATCGACGCCAGGCTGCGGCGACGTGTCCAGGCAGCCGCGGGCGGCAACCCGCTGTTCGTGGAGGAGATGCTGGCGTTGCTGGGTGAGTCGGGTAGCGGTGATCTGGTTGTGCCGCCGACTGTTCAGGCGCTGCTGGCCGCGCGGCTGGATCAGCTCGCGCCCGGGGAACGTACCGTGCTGCAGTGCGGATCGGTGGAGGGAGAGTCGTTCCATCGCGGCACCGTGCAGGTCATGGCGCCAGAGGAGACTGATGTGCCGGGGCAGCTGATGACGCTGGTCCGCAAGGACCTGGTGCGTCCGGATCGGGCGGTTCTCCCGGGCGAAGATGCGTTCCGGTTCCGTCATCTGCTGATCCGCGACGCCGCGTATGAGGCGCTGTCCAAGGCGGACCGCGCCGAGCTGCACGAGCGCTTCGGTCGGTGGCTCGAAGACCGCGGCGCCGATCTGGTGGAGCTGGACGAGATTGCCGGCTACCACCTGGAACAGGCGTTCCGCTACCGGTGTGAGCTGGGCCCGGCCGACGATAAGGCCGGGCGCTTGGCCGCGGATGCGGCGCGTCACCTCGACGTCGCGGGCCGGCGCGCGATGGACCGCGGCGACCCGGGGGCCGCCGTGAGCCTGCTGGAACGGGCGGAATCGTTGCTGCCGCACCAGGGGATCAACGTCGCGCGTCAGCACACCCTGATCTGGGGACTCGCGGAATCGGGCAGGCTGGACGATGCGATCTCGCGGGCGGCGAGGATCGCTGAGGAGTGCGCCGCCGCCGGTGACCGAATCGGCGAGCTGAGAGTGCGGCTGGCAGGCGCGATCTGGCTGATCAACACCGACCCGGCCCGCGGGCTCCCGGAAGTGCGCGCGCTGGTGGAGGAGGCGCGGCCGTCGATCGAGCAGGACGCCGGCGCGGCGGCTCGTGCCGTCCTGGAGCATGCGGTCGGCCACTTGGACTATGTCCGCGCGCACTTCGGCGCCGCGTTCGCGGAGCTCACGCGCGCGATGGACCACGCCAGGCAGGCGGGCGACCTCTGGTACGAGGCCGGCATGCGCCCGCTGGCGGCATCCTGCATCTGGCAAGGGCCCGTCCCGATCAGCGAGGCGCTGCGGTGGCTGGATGAAGCCCAGGCGCGGAGCGCCGCCTATCAGCCCCAGCTTGAGGTACCGAGGACGATCATGCTGGCCGAGCTCGGCCGCTTCGACCAGGCACGGTCGCTGCTAAGCGAGACCATCGCCCAGCTGAACGAGCGCGGGCTGGCCCTGTATGCTGCCTACTCCATGGGGGCGGCGTGGCGGATCGAGCTGCTCGCGGGCGACGACATCGCGGCCGAGCGCGTGTCCAGGCGGGGCTGCGAGGAGCTGGAACGGCTCGGTGAACACTCCTGGCTCTCCACGCAGGCGTGCCAGCTCGCCGACGCGCTCTACACGCTCGGCCGTTACGAAGAAGCCGAGCAGTGGGCGCGCCGCGGCCTGGCGCTAGGCAGTCAGGATGACATCGCGACCCAGCACATTGGCTTCAGGGTGCGGTCCAGGCTGCTCGCCCGCTCCGGTGACCTCAGCGCGGCATTCGCGCTGGCCGAGGAGGTTAACCGCCTGTCCCGCACTTCGGATGACCCCATAGACCCGGGCGACGCCGCGCTCAACCTGGCGGAAATCCTGTACTTGACGGGCGACCCGGCACGAGCGGAGGAGATGACGGAGCGGGCCATCGGCTGGTACCAGCGCAAGGAAGCAACCGCGTACGTGGCTCGCGCTCGGCGCCTCGCCGCAATGTGGACCGCCGAAAGTCCAACGCCACAGGATGACGCCCGAACCACAGAAACGTAGGGTAAAGAGCGGAGAGGGCCTTCGTAATGGGGACCAGACCGCATGGAACATAGCGACCCATAGGTGCGGGCAGGCCCGCGAAGAGCCCAAGCTTAAAGACGACCATATCGGCGGTCGGCGCGCGGTTATCTGCCGCGTATCGGGCGGAGCACAGCCGATGGTGCGGCGACCGACAGGGGGAGGACAGGCTGCCGCCGCGGGGTGGAACCTTGGCCCGGTCCTGTGTTCGGGGGGAGATCCCGCAGCCCGCCGGGCGGTCCGGTGCGTTCTCACTTAAGGACCCGGCGGCAGATTTCGCATCACCGGGAGCGCCGCGGCTCCCGGTACACCTCGATCCGGTGGCCGTCTGGGTCGAGGCATTTGAACGCCACGTAGGCTGCTTCATCGTTCCGTTCCACGATGGTGACGCCATCAGCCTCCATGCGTTTCATCAGCGTGCGCACCTCAGCTGGCCTTCCGGCGTTGAAGCCGGCGTGCAGGAACGCCGGCGACGGCTCGACGTGCCCGACCGGGTGCAGCGCCAGGTCGAAGCCATCTGCGTTGCGGATGATGACAGTGCCGTCCTCATACTCCTGAGCGGTAGCCGGGTCGAAGCCGAAATACGCCGAATAAAACTGCTGGCTGCGCCGTTCATCGCGAACCGGCAGCCCGAGATGGTTGAGATGCATTACCGCAGCGTTGCTAAACCTCGTCGATAACGACAAGGGATTAACTTCTCTGGTGCCGACGACCGGCCGATCAACTGGGTTCCAAGCGGCTTACTCTCATGCCGCCTCGCGGTGACCTGGGTGGCTGCCTCATCGCGTGGATGGCCTGGTGCTGTGCGCGCCGGCCGGGCTGAGCTGAGCCGGGGCCCGGGCCCGGGGTCGGCTCGGCGGGCGCGGCTGGCCGGCCGGGTGCCGGGCATGGTGTTTAATGGGTGGTGGTTGAAGTCGAAATTCGTTACGTGTACCTGCGCTTGCGAACTTCTGACCGCGGGCGCCGCGAGTACACGGCCAGGTCCTTCCCGGCACGCGGGCGGTCGCGATAACCCGGGGGGCATGCACGTGCCTCCCGAACGATCGTCTCTACAGGAGAAGTACATGGCTGAAGGCACCGTCAAGTGGTTCAACGCCGACAAGGGCTACGGCTTTATCGCCCCCGACGACGGAACCGCCGACGTGTTCGTCCATCACTCCGCCATCCAGGCTGACGGCTTCCGCAGCCTGCAGGAGAACCAGCGGGTCGCCTACACCGCCGGCCGGGGACAAAAGGGCCCCCAGGCAGAAGAAGTCCGCCCGCTCTGACCGCCCGCGGGGCCGGGCCGGGCGCCTTCTGGCCGCCCGTCCCGGCCCGCCCGCGCCCTGCCCCCGCGCGGTAACCGGAACCGGGACCGGCATCACCGGGCCCGCCCGGCGCCCGCCCAGATCCGCCGCGGCCACGCGACCCCCCGGCCATTCAACGCCCGGCGAGGCGGCGTCTCGGCAGAGGTCATCAAGGACGCAGCCGGCTGCCGCGAGATCGATCAGGTCCATCCCATCCATGCGGACATCCGCACAGACCCTCATCGAGCCCACTCATCTGACCCGCGATGATCCGGCGCAATCCAGCCGCCAGCCGCATACGTCGGCCAGAAGGCTCACCTTGTACCAGCTGCGAGCTTGGAACGCCATGGTGTGGAGGGCACCCGACATTGCCGAATTTTTATACATCACGGCTTACGTCGAGAGCTCACTATCATGCCGCTGACCGGCGAGCCTATCGCTTCTGCGGAGAGGCCCGCTTCTGTCCGAGAGCGCCGGGTGCTCTGGCTGACCGAACCGGTCCACGGAGCGGAGCTGGTCGTTGCGGTTCGTCATGGCGACGGGGGTTCACCCGCGGGCAGGTAGCCGTCGGTGATGAGGCGCTGCGCCCCGGCGGCGTACAAGGCGGGATCTTCAGGAGCGATCGTGGCCAGCCCGTCGACGTACCGGTTGAACATGCAGAACACCGCCGCGATGAGCACGGTGTCGTGGATCTCAAGGTCCGTCGCGCCTGCCGCCCGGGCCTGGGCGACCAGCTCGGCGGTTACGTGGAGCCCGCCTTGCTGCACGGCCGCTGCGATCGCCAGCAAGCTCTTCAGCTGGGCCCGCACCGGCGCGCTGCTAGCGTCGGAGCGGACCTGCTCCACCACCGCCATCCCGCCCGGCAGTTGGGCCGCGGCGCACGCAGCATGCGACGCCGAGCAGTACCGGCACTCGTTCAGCGCCGACACGTAGGCCGCGATCAGTTCCCGTTCGCCGGGGGTCAAGGTGCCCGGTCCGCGCAGCAGCACCTCAGCCAGCTCGCTCAGCGGGCGGCCGGTCTCCGGGCGGTACCGGAGCAGCCCTCGGATACCGGGCTCTGCCGAGTTCAACGTGATATACGGCATGTCCTGTCCCTTCATGAGCGGGGAAACCACGTCCAGCATGCCGCATCTGCCTAAGGACGCCAGGCCGCCGCGGCTCTCTAGCCCGACCGGACTCAGGTGGCAGGCGTCAGGCATCGCCGTCGCCCGGACGGGGCTGACACGCAGATGGCTAGGCGACCGGCAGGCCCCGCTGGGCCAGCCAGGCAGCGAACTGGGCAGGGGTACGCACTTGGTCGTGGAGGACGCGGTGTACATCTGCAGGCCGCCGACCTGATGGGGGTAGGCCTGCCGGCGGTGCCAGTCGTCCTTGACGCGCAACACCGCGATACGCTGCCCGGCAGTGATCCGCTCGCGCAGTTCTTCGTGCCAGCGCGTCACGGATCAGCCCGGACCAGTTCTTCGGTAGATCCAGGCTCAGAACCCACATTAGCCTCGGGCTTTCGTCTGAGATTAGCCCGGCGTCGCCGTTCGAATGGAAAAGTGCCTTTGACCTGGAAGAATAGGACTTGTCTAGGGACCTATCAGCCACGAGTCGAAGGCACTTTTCCTGTGAAGAATAGCGCACGTACTGCTCGCGTCATGGTGTCTGCTGACGGACGGGGCCTGGTGTCTCAGGCCGGGGCCGTGCTGCTGTGGGAAACGATGCGGGTGACCGGCCTGGGCCGGGGTCTGTCGACGGGCCTGGACCGGTGGCGGGCGCCGCGGGCGACGTCTCCCCCACGCGAGGAGCTCTCACGAAATTCCGTTCATCTTGACGAGGCCGGTCCACGTCCAAGAGGCACGAGCAGTCAGGGTCGGCTGAATGAGCTCACGGAATGCCAGACCTGAGCAACCCGCCGGGCGCGGCGAGGTGTCCCGCATCACGAACGGCAGCGTGTCCGCAAGCGCAGCGTGTGGATGCACGTGCATCATCCAAGAGCCGTGAGCCGACCTCGGCGATGGCTGTGAACGAACCCGGCTTGGGCTCATCTGCCGATGGCAAGGGCGAGGAGGGTGTCGACCGCAGTTTGGAACGGGCGGGTACTCCGATGTACCTGGGCGAGTAGAAGTCCTCCTTGGAGCGTGGCGAGCAGAGTAGTGGCGAGGTCGTCCGGGTCGATGCCGGACGGGATTTTCCCGTCGGCATGCAGGGATCTGAGTGCATCGCCGATGGCGGCTGCCCACTGATCGAACCCGGCCGCGATGAGGGCTCGGGCCTCGGGGTCGCTCTCGGCGAGTTGACCACCGAGCGAGCCAAGTGGGCAGCCCCCCTTTGCTTTGGTGCGCTTCGCTGCGGTGATCACCATGTTCCGCCAGGCTTCGACTCCGTTCGCGCTGCTGAGCACGTGCCCCTGGTGGGTGACGATGGTGTCGGCTTGGTAGTCGATGACCGCCTGCACGAGGTCGTTCTTGTCGGGGAAGTAGTGGTACATCTGAGAGCCGCTGACTTCCGCCGCCACCTTGACGTCTTCCAAGGTGGTGCCCGCCACCCCGCGCTCATGGATCAGGGCGGCGGCCTCCTGCACTATTCGTGCCCGGGTGCGTGCTCCCTTGGGGGTGAGCCTCGGCCGGTCACTCGTCTCGTTGACCATGCACCAATGCTAGCAGGATTTTGAGTTTGACAACCCAGAGCCGACCTGTCAGAGTGAGTCGCACCACCCATTCTGGAGCGAGAGGACGACACATCGCATGACTGACCTAAAGGGCAAGACAGCACTGGTAACGGGCTCGACGAGCGGGATCGGCAAGGCTACGGCCATCGCCTTGGCCGCCCGCGGCGCTCACGTACTGGTAGTCGGGCGCAATGAACAACGAGCCAAAGACGTGGTCGCCGAGATCGAAGGCAGCGGAGGCAGCGCAACGTTCCGGCTCACCACGTTGAGCGACCTCGAATCGGCCCGGGAGCTGGTCGAGTGGGCCACTGAGGCAGGCGACGGTCACGTCGACATCCTCATCAACAACGCTGGCGTCGCCTTGCTCGGACCAAGCAACGCAGCCACCGAAGCAGAGTTCGACGAGACCTTTGCGCTTAACGTCAAGGTTCCGTTCTTCCTTGTTTCGGCCCTGGCGCCAGCCATGGCCGAACGCGGATGGGGTTCGATCGTCAACATCTCCACGATGGTCGCCAGCTTCGGGCAAGCTGGCATGGCTCTGTATGGCGCCAGCCGGGCGGCTCTCGAACTGTTGACGAAGACCTGGGCCGCCGAATACGGCCCGAGTGGTGTCCGGGTCAACGCCGTTGCCCCCGGCCCGACGCACACCCGCATGATGGAAGCAGTCCCCGACGAGATGGTGAATCAGCTCGCAGCACTAGCACCAGCAGGCCGCGTAGCTCAGCCCGAGGAACTTGCTGCGGCGATCGTCTTCCTGGCCAGTGATGATGCCAGCTTCGTCCACGGCGTCACACTTGCGGTCGACGGCGGCCGAGCGGCGACGTGACTCCCGTCATCGGCGCCGCTTAATAGCGAAGATCCAGAGCACAAATCATAACCAGCAACTGAGGAGTATCCGCATGAGCGCATACGTCATTATCGAATTCACAGTCAAGGACCCGGATGTTGTGCGTGAGAAATACGGCCCCAACGCTGCGCAGACGGTCAAAGAGCACGGAGGCGAGGTTCTCGCCAACAGTAACTGGGAGATCCTGCACGGCGATCCCATGCTCTCCTCGGGGGCGATCACGAGGTTTCCGGACCATGAGACGGCTGTCAGATGGTACAACTCGCCTGAATATCAGCAGCTGATCGATGTCCGAAGTGTCGCGATGGACGCCCGTTTCAGCTTGCTCGACGGCCTCCCTAACGAGGACTTGTCCGATGGGAGAAGCGTATGAGCAAGTTCGACGCCCAGTTCGCCGGAAGGCTCGACGGTCAGACCGTCTTGGTCACCGGCACGACCAAGGGTGGTATCGGCCATGAGACAGCTCAAGGTGTCGGCAACAGCGGCGCGACTGTGCTGGTGCATGCACGACGCGCTGACCACGCCAGACGAGCAGTAGACCTGCTGGTCAGCAATGGCAACGGCAAGGGCCAGTACCTAGCCGTGGCTGGAGATCTGGGCTCGCTTGCCGGCGTCCGCGAGTTGGTCAAGGCGGTGCACCAAGCGAGCCCGAAGGGTTTGAACGGGCTGGTCAACAACGCGGGCGCGGCCTTCGCCACCAAGGCCCTCTCTCCGGACGGCTATGAGCGAACGATCGCGATTAATCACATCGCTGTCGCAGCGTTGACGGAGGGGCTGCTCGACCTTCTGCGCAAGGGAGCTGATGACTTCGCATCGCCCTCCCGGGTCGTGAACATGACGGCGTTGATCGAGTCACGAGGCAAGCCGATTACTGACTGGAGCTACCCCGGCAAGTACTCGCAGATGCATGCCTACGCAGACGCCAAGCTTCTTGCGCTGATGTACACATACGCCATGGCCCGGCGGCATCAAGGGGACGGCCTGACCTTCAACGCGGTCAGCCCCGGCACGGTCAACTCCGGCTTTGGCGGCAAGGCCGGCGGCACGTTCAAGACCATTCAGGCGCTGATGAAACCGTTCGTCGGACCGCCAGAGAAGGGCTCGCGCGGCTGTGTCCGGCTGCTGGCCGATCCCGACCTCGCCACCGCCACCGGCGGCTACTACACCTCGGCCAAGCTCAAAAAGTCATCCAAGAGGTCTCGTGACCATGACGCTCAGGACCGGGTGTACGAGCAGACCGAACGCGAACTGCGCATCCACAACTGAGGCGGCCCAAGCCGGCTATCGCCAGCACAGCCGGTGCGGCAACGCTCGCGCCTTCACTAACCTCGGGCTTTCGCCGGGGTTAGCCAAGCGTGATCTCTTTAAGAGAAAAAGTGCCTTTGAGCTGCAATGCCGGTGAATTAAGATGTTTGCGCTGGTAGAGGCGTTTTTCTCGCGATTTTGATCTTGTAGCTGGCCTTGGCGGCGGGTGGTGTTTCTCCTCGTTTCCTGGCCGGGAAGGTGTTTCTGGGCGGCTTCTTGACGCGTTCGCACTGCCGGTCGCGGCGCTTGGGGAGCAGGTCGCCGAGGATGTCGAGGATCGCGTCGTGGCGGGCCTGGCCGGAGGGCCGCAGAGCCGCGGCGTGGTCGCGGGCGATCCGGATTGTCACGGTGAAGGAGACCCGGTCCGGATCGATGCCCGCGAGCGCGGCGGCGTCGGCCTTCAGCGCGCACAATGCCTGGTAGATGACCAGGAAGGCGAACAGTTCCTGGCGACGAGGTAGGGAGTCTTGGACCGGAGGATGAAGGCCGCCCGCGGAGCCGGGTCTTCAGCTCGCCATAGCCATTCTCGATTTCCCAGCGTTGATGGTAGGCCGCGGCAAGCCTGGCAGCCGGGGCCTGCTGAGCGTCCAGGAGCGTTGTGGCCAGCCGGAACGCCTCGGCCCGGATGCGGCCGCCAGCGGCGACCGTCACGGTGTACTCGATGATCCGCACAAGATGGCCCTGCGGCGGCTGCCGCAGGGGCCTGCCCCGGGCACGTGCCTGGCCATGACGGAGGCTGTCGGCCGGCGTCGGCATGATGGACAGGAACGACCCATCGGGAAGGACCTCGACCGGCGGGAACACCAGGTTCTTCTTGATCCGCCAGGCCATGTCGGCGCCGGTCGCGACCACCAGGCCCCACAGTTCGTGGCCGGCGAAGTTGCGGTCGGCCAGCAGCAGCATCCCGGGGCCGAGCGCATGCAGCAGCAGGCGCGCGAGCTTATGCTCGCTGGCCCTGGCGACCCCGTCGAAGGCGGCGTCGAGGATGGCGTGCGTGCCGCACTCGGTCAGCGCCAGCAGCCTGATCTGCGGGTTGCCGCCCTGGGTCACGCCGAACTCACCGGCATTCTCCGGGGTATCAGCCGCGTCTATCCCCGTCCCGTCCCAGGCCACCAGCCGCAGGCCGAACGCGAACGCCCCGGCCGCCCCCTGGCTGGCCAGCGGTCCCCGCCGCAGGTCGAACAGCAGCTCCAGCGGCTTGGAGCCGAGCCTTTGCCGCGCCTTGGTCAGCGCAGAACTGGTCGGCAGCGCCAGGCCGTGCAGGTGCCGCAGCCCGTTCGTGAGCCACCGCATCACCGACCGGTAGCCCGGCGGAGCGCAGCTGTCCGCTCCACTGAACAGGCACAAACCGAGCACGAAATACACCACCAGCCGCGCGGGCAGCAGCCGCTGCCGCTTCTCACGGCAGCCAGACAGCTCGATCACCTCATCGACGAGTGCCGGGGTGATCTCCCCGGCCAAGACCCCCAGGTCAACCTGGCCCTCCGGGCGGCCGGGAGCCGCAAGCGCCGGCGCGGGCATGACAGACTGAGCGAGCAACGAAGCTCCTCGAAGGACGAAATGCGATCTTGGTCGACCGCTGTCCTACCGAGGACTTCGTTGCGCCAGCCGGCGAACGCGCAGACTGTCATCAAATCGCCACAATCCGCGCTGGACGGTACACCTGCAGCACGGCGTCCGAATACCTCTACCTGGGCAAATGCCTTAATTCACCGGCATTGCTTTGAGCTGGGAGGATTGGGCTTGCTGAAGGTCCTGTCCGTCCTGAGCTGAAGGCACTTTTCAGATGAAGAATAGCGCACGCAGTACCCGGGTCGCGGTGTCCGCTGACGGCAAGGGGGTGGTATCCCAGGCCGGAGCGGTCCTGCTGTAGCAGACGATGCGGGTCACCGGCCTGAGCCGGGGCCTGTCGGAGAATCTGGCCCGGTGGCGGGCACCGCGCGCGGTCCATGACCCGGGGAAGATCGTCGCGGACCTGGCCGCGGCGGTGGCGCTGGGCGGGGACTGCCTGGCCGATATCGCCGTCTTGCGGGAGCAGCCGGAGCTGGCGGGGCCGGTGGCGTCGGACCCGGTGGTGTCCCGGCTGGTCAGCTCGCTGGCCGGGGACCTGCCGCGGGCGCTGCGGGCGATCCGGGCTGCGCGGGCGGCGGCGCGGGAGCGGGCGTGGGCGCTGGCCGGCGACGCCGCGCCCGGCGCGGACGGCGGCCTGGTCACCATCGACCTGGACGCCACCATCGTGATCGCCCATTCAGAGAAACAGGAAGCCGCGCCCACCTGGAAGAAGACGTTCGGCTTTCACCCCCTGACCGCCTTCGCCGACCACGGCGCGGACGGGAACGGGGAGCCGCTGGCCATCATGCTGCGGGCGGGGGGTGCCGGGTCGAACACGGCAGCTGACCATATCGAGGCTTCCCGGCTGGCGCTGGCGCAGCTGCCGCGCCACCTGCGGCGCAAGGTGCTTATCCGCGCCGACTCCGGCGGCGGCACGCACGGGTTCTTGCACTGGCTGACCGCGAAGTCCAGCCGCCTGCACTACTCGGTCGGCATGACGGTTACCGAGGACATGCAGAACGCGATCCTCAAGGTCCCGGCGGATTCCTGGACGCCGGCTTACGACGGCGGCGGGCAGGTCAGGGACGGGGCGTGGGTCGCCGACATCACCGGGATGCTCGATCTTTCCTCCTGGCCGGCCGGGATGCGGGTCATCGTCCGTAAGGAACGCCCGCACCCTGGGGCGCAGCTGCGGTTCACCGACATCGACGGGCACCGGTTCACCGCCTTCGCCACCGACGCGAAGAAGGGCCAGCTCGCGGACCTGGAGCTGCGGCACCGGCGCCGGGCCCGCTGCGAGGACCGGATCCTTCTCCGGGGGTCAGCCCTGGCGCCGATGGTGAGTGTCTCACGTTTGCGCAGCTCAGAGGCTGATATTGGAACCTTATCGGGTGCCACAGGTGTGGTGCAAGGACGACACGCGGCGTGTCAGCTTCGGCGTGCCGTGGCGTTGAGCTGGCTGATGAGCTCGCGGTTTGCGGCGCGGGCTGCGGCTAGGTCCTGGTCGCGGTCGTCGAGCTGGAGGCGGAGGTCGATGGCCTGCTGCTCGAGGTGTGTGAGCTTGTGGTTGAGGGCGTCGATGTCAGCGGGCGCGCCGAGCCCGGACTCACGCCATGCCTGTTCGCCGAGTGCCTCGGATAGGCGGCGTTCGAGTTGCTGGACCCGGGCGGCGAGGCGGAGGGTGCGTTCTTGTGCGGCGAGCAGGTCGGCTTGCAGTGATGCCCTGGTGACGGCCGGCCCGGTGCCGCTGGTGGCCGGCGGCGCCGTCTCGAGGGCGTGGACTTGCGCGAGCAGGTCGCGGTGGCGGTAAAGGAAGGTGCGGTCCACCCCGGCTGCGCGGGCGATACCGGAGACGCTGATTTCCTGGCCGGCCGAGGCGGCGCGGTTGAGCGTGGCGATGACGCGCTGACGGCGGCGGGCAGAGTCGGCTTGCCGCCCGGCGAGCATCGGCCCGGCCGGGCGGTTCTGCGCCGGCTGGCCGGCCGTGGCGGGGTTCTTGGTGGTGCTGCTGGTCGCGGCGGTCATGCGGTGGCCTCCGTGGCGGTGGTAGCGGCGGATGCCGGAGGGCGGCGGGCCGGCATGCCGAGGGTCACGGCCCGGTGCTTGCGGACGGCGGCGACCGCGTCGTCGATGGCGGTCTTTTCGGTGTCGCTGAGCGCGGCGAGGTCGCCTTTTATCCGGCTGATGAGCCCGCGGATGCGGGTGATCTCTTCCTGGGCGGGGGTGGCGTCAGCGCGGGCCCAGTCATCGACGCCGTCGATGGCGGCGGCGAGGCGCTCACGGGTGCGCAGCAGGTCATCGAGGTAGGCGGTGAGGTCGGGGAGGTAGGAGACGTCGGTGCGGAAGTGGTCGCAGCCGGCGCAGCGGAACCGGATCGGGCAGGCCCCGCCGCCTGCCTGGACGTTCGACGGTTCCGTGCAGCGGCCGTAGGGGACGGCGACCTCGCTGATGGCGTAGCGGGCGTGCTCGGCGTCCAGCAGGTCGCGCACATCCCGCCAGATCCGGTTGCCGTGCCGGTCGAAAGCCATTGCGGTCACCTTGTCGACTGCGTCGCGGCGGCGGTCTTCCCCGATCCGGTAATACCGGAGCGTGGCGTTGATGTTGCGATGATTCATCAGGTCACGCAGCACGTCCGGGGCGATCCCGGCGTCGGCATGACGCTGAGCGTAGGTGTGCCGGTAGCTGTAGGGCACGATCTTGTCCTTGTCGAACTCGGTGCCGGCGGCAAGGGTGAGGGCGGGCATGCGGCCGATCCAGTCGCGGTGACGCTGGATGAGGCTTGTCGCGCTGATCGGCCGGGCGCCGTCCGGGTTTCCCATCACCGTGGGCAGCAGCGCCAGGGCGGCGATGGGGGTGGCGGGGAAACGTGCCCGCACCCGCTGCTGCTGGCCGGTGATCAGCTCGGCGGTGGGGCCGCCGATCGGCAGCCGCCGCCCGTTGCGTGCGCCCTTGTGGTTGTCGTAGCACAGCACCGGTGAGCCGTCGGCATCGTAGGACAGGCAGTCGAAGGGCAGCCGGCAGATCTCGTCGGGGCGCCGGCCGGTGTCCATCAGCAGTTCGATCCCGGCCCGGATCTCTGGTCCGCACGAGCCGCGTTCCAGGTCGGCCAGCCCGGCGCAAAGGACGCGGAGGATCTCCGGCGGCAGGTCACGGTTGGGTTCGGGCGGCTCAGCTGCCTGGGGTGCATCCCCGGGGCTGAGCAGGAAGTCCGTGCCCAGCCCGGCCGCGGGCTGCCCGGATGCGACCAGGCCGAGCGCCCGGATCCGGTCGAGTGTCCGCTTGAGATCCTGGCAGATCCGGATCCGCTGGTCCGGCGTGACCAGCCCGGCTGATTCCTGGTAGGCGAGGCGGTGCAGGAACGACTCGATGTCGCCGCGGCCGAGGGCGGCGGGCAGCTGGCCCTGATCGGTGCGGGTGGCTCGCAGGTGCGCCGACAGCCGGGTGACGGAGTTGATGATGTGCTGGACCCGGGCGTGCGGGCGGGCCCCGCGGTGGCGGGGCATGTCATCGGCGGCCCACCGCTTGGCGGCCTGCCGCAGCCAGCCCTGGCTGATGGCGGTGAACGACAGCTGCCCTCGCGAGCCGAAAGCCGCCAGGTCCCACACATCCTTCATGACCTCGGCTGAGGTATCGCCGAGCGCACTGCGGACCTGGCGGGCCAGTGAGTTGAGGATGGCCTGCTTGTCGCGGGCCATCGGGCCCGGGAGCTCACCTGCGGTCTCGATCGAGGTGGCCTGTGACCGGCGCAGCTCCTCGGCCAGGGCCCGGAGCACGTGCAGCCGGGTAGTGAACCCCGCGCGCGTGCGCTGCTGCAGGCCGTAGAGCACCTCCACGGCGATCAGCACAGGAAGCCCGCGCAGGCTGACCTGCCCGCCCACCGGGATCGGTGATGCCGTCAGCCGCCAGCGCTCCTCGTCTAGGTCCCCGTCCGCCCGCCGGGCGAGGCGCAGCTGATACTGGTGAGCCTCGCAGTAGCCGGTGCGGATGCTGCGATCCCGCGGGCAGGCCGTCACCTGGCAGGGCCCGGTCCGCGGCAGCGGCGCGGTCTGCGGCAGCGCCACGAACCGCTGCAACGGCAGCTCACCGGCGACACGCTGCAGGCGGCGGTGCTCGCGGCACAGCACCCGGCCGGGTGCGGACACCTGCCGGGCGCACTGCGGCACCGCGCACATGCCGGTCCCGCCGCTGGTGAGCACCCGGCTGCCAGCGTCCCGCAGCCGGGGATGCCCGGGCGGCGGGACGATCACCCGCGCTGCCGGATCCCAGCCGATCTCGGCCAGGAATCCCAGATCCAGGCCTGCGGCAAGCCGGGCGGCACGCCCCCCGGGCACCGGCCCGGCCAGCACGCCAGGGAACACCAGTGCGCCGGCCGCCGCCTCAGCGGCCGGGCCCACGGCGAAGACCGCCGCGCTCACCGGGTCACCGCCGGCCCGGTGCGCGGGCTGGGCACCCGCTGCACCGCCTCCCGCAGCCGGGCCGGGTCGGGGTGCACATAGACCTGCGACGATGACACCGAGGCGTGCCCGAGCAGGCTGGCGATCACGTCGATGCCGCCCCCGGCATCGGCCACGTTCGAGCCGAACGCATGCCTGAGCTGATGCGGGCGCAGCACAGGATCGATCCCGGCCCGGCGCGACGCCGCAGCAACCAGGTCATTGACGGCATCCAGGCGCATCGGCGCGCCCACCGGAGCCCGGAACAGGTTCACGAACACCAAGTCGCTGCCCAAGGCACCCGGAACGGACATCCGCTCGAACTGGTAGGTGTCGAACGCCTGCACCGTCAGGAAATCCAGCGGCGCCGCCCGCTGCCGCCGCGACTTGGCCCACGCCCCGTTCGGGTTATCGCCACGGCGCACCACGTGCACGTGCGCCCGCGGGGTGTCACACCCCAGCGGCCTCGAGTCGCCCAGCAGGTGCACATCCGAGCGGCGCAGCCCCGCCACCTCGCCGCGGCGCAGCCCGGCCCGCGCCATCAGCAGCACGATCAGCCGGTCCCGCGCCGACCGGCACGCGATCACCACCGCGGCGATGTCGGCGTCGGCAGCCCGCTCAACCGGCTTCTCCACCTCATGCATCCGGTGCCGGGCGCGCATCCGCCACGACATCCGCCCGTCCTCACCACGGGCCGCGCCGGGCAGGTCCCGGTCATCGGCGATCTCATATAGCACCGGCACCAGATGCCCGGCGGCCTCGCCCGCGGCGACCGCATGCACCACCATCCCGCGCACCGCTGCCAGCACGACGTTGATCCGCCGCGCACCCCGCGCCGGCGTGCCGCCCGGACCCGAAAGCACGAGCCCGCCCGACCCCGCCCCGGCGCCAGATGCCTGCGGTCCCGCGTGCGCCAGCCACGTCATGAACAACCCGAGCTGCTCCACCCCCGCCTGCCAGCTGCGCCCCGTCCGGGCGCACCAGCGCAAGAACAATGCGATCGAGCACGCATAGCTCCTGGTCGTCGACTCAGCCCCATCGCGGCCGAAACGCACCTGCCGCAAGAAGCCGTCGGCCACCGGAACGACCCGCAGATCCTCATCCAGCACCGTCCAGTACCTCACCCCGGACGGCAACCTCACCAGGAAAGCCCGCATCCCCGATCCCCCGTCATGCTCAAGTCGACTGAGTACTACCAGCCACGAGCACCACACCCCCGGAGACCCGCCGCAGAACTCATCACAGGACTCGTCCAGGCGACGTCACACAACAGGCCGACCGACCCCTGGAGAAGGATCCGCTGCGCCAAGGACACCGGGCTGCGCAACCTGCCCCTCAAGGGCGTCGCCCAGAACCAGCTGTGGTGCGAGATCACCGCCCTGGCCTGCGAGCTGCTGGCCTGGACCCAGATGCTCGCCCTGACCGGCACCGCCCGCCGCTGGGAGCCCAAACGCCTCCGGCTGCGCCTGTTCTCGGTCGCCGGGCGCCTCGTCCGCGGCGGCCGCCACCTGCGGCTCCGCCTCGCCCAGCGCTGGCCCTGGGCCCCCCAGATCACCGCCGCAGCCGCCCGCCTGCAAGCCATCCCCTCCGGCTGACTAGCCGGAATCATCCCTGCGACACCGAAGGAGCAATCCCCGGGGCCCGTGGAACCCCGCCCGCCGGTGCGACAGCCGGGCAGCCGGCCACGGCCCGCACCCAAAATCACCACCAGCCGAAAGTTCAGGCCAGCGCGACGGACAGGCGAAAGATCGAGGCTAGCCCATCACATTGAACGCACTGTCGGCATGGGGCTGGCGGAGGCGTGAGTAGTGCCCAAGACTAATGGCGTTCTTAGTGAACCGTCCCTGGATCACAACTGGGCTGGCGTCGTGGTCGTGTCCGTTCTCGCAAGTAACGATCAGCGTTGCCATAAGACGCCCGACGACAGGAGCGTTCTTGAACTGGTTTCCGCTTGTGCCAATGGCTACATAGAAGCCAGCCAGCGAGGTCCGGTCGTAAATCGGGATCCAGTCATCGGCGACGTCGTAAAGCGCACCGAAACCACTAAGACGATGCGGGACGCGCAACGATGGGATTCGACGGGCCAAGCGGAGTACTTGCGCATCCCATATCTGCCTAGTGGGTCGGGGCTCGTATATATCAGGATCGTCTATCCAGTCCAGCGGATCGCAGTCTGGCTCCGCGCCTCCGACGATCAGCTGTCCGTCGAAGTGAGACCGGAAGTATGTGCCCAAGTCCCCGTCCACGACTGCGGGACCCATCTCACCTCGGGCATAGCCGCTCGGCGCAGGAACCGAGTGGACCTCCTGCCGCAGCGGACGGGTTCGCGTCCGGAATTCCTCAGCCACGCCCGCAAGGGCATTCACGCGTCTTGAGTGCGGACCGGCCGCATTGACCACGATAGGTGACTCAATCACACTTCCTGAACGCAACTTTACACCCTGGACCCGTGCCTTCATCTGCAGAATCGCCACTACCTCTTCCCGGAGCTCAACTTCTGCCCCTCGCAGCTTCGCTGCGGCGATAAGATTCCTCGCTGCCAGCTGAGGATCATCGATGAATCCACCGTCCGGCGTGAAGTAGGCACCGAGCTCGCCGTCAGCATCCGCCCAGAATGCTTCATCCGTAACCGGCTTGGGCGGACCATACCGTCCCGGATCCAAGCCTGGCACCCTCTGCCGGATGGTCTCAGCATCCCAGCACTCGTACGGAACACCGACTCGCTCAAAGAGAGGCAGCACCTTCTCCCGCTGCGTGCTGCCGTCAAGGATCAGGCAACCTACCTTATAAAACTTCGCCAAGGCCTCCTCAGGAGGGCCTCCGAGATATTCCCGCCAGGCTTCCCAGCCGAACTTGGCCTCCCAGGACGCGGCCACTCCCTCGAAAGTCGAATAGTGGAAGCGGACCACGGATGAGGACGAACTCGTGGAACCCGAACCAACATCACCCAGCCGGTCGATCACCTTGACCCGCAGTCCAGCAAGGCTAAGCTCGTACGCGATAGCGGCACCGATGACACCGGTTCCTATTACTACTGCATCAGCTGTGCGCATCACTTAGTGATCCTTTTGAATCGGCTTGGCATGATGCCCCCTTCGCGAATCATGGCAGCCCCGGTCGTGAGCCACGCATGACCAAGACGTACAGACCCGAGTCCTGTCCTAGCGATACAGGGACGATCTCCGGGACCCACGGCGGCTCGATCTTCGGCGACTCTGCACCTATCTGCTATACCCAGGCACGGACCCGCTCGATCGTGATGTCAGGCGCAGCGGCATAGAGCAGGGACTGAATCGATGGCACCCTCTCATCATCCTCTGTGACCGTCACAGCGGCATCAGGGTCGACGGGATGCGCCCGAAGGCCGTCGCGTTGGGTAGCCTGCTCGCCCGGGAGTGATCCGCGCCTCACAGGAAACTCGCCCGCGCCCGCCACCGTCGGCTCGCGATTGCGAGGGCCCGGGTTAGAGTGCCGCCATGGAGCCGACGGCAACTGACGAGGCGGCGGTAGCGGCCTTCGAGCGGGATGGCGTGGTGTGCATCCGCCAGGTCCTGGGTCCCGCGGAGGTGGAAGCCGCGGCCGCCGCGATCAACGCGGTCCTGGCCCGGCCGGGCACGCTGGCCCAGGTGGCCAGCGCCGCCGGTGACCCAGGTGTGTTCGTCGAGGACTTCTGCCGGTGGCGGGAGATACCCCAGATCGAGCAGCTAGCCCGGCACTCGCGGGTCCCGGCGGTGGCCGCGGCGCTGATGGCCACCCCGCAGGTCCGCTTCTACCACGATCATGTCCTGGTCAAGGAGAGCGGCACCGCCCAGCGCACGCCGTGGCATCAAGACCAGCCGTACTACAACGTGGACGGCCACGGTGTCAGTGCCTGGATCGCGGTGGACCCCGTACCCGACGGCGGGAGCCTGGAGCTGGTGGCCGGCACGCACCGGGGCCCGTGGCTGATGCCACGCACGTTCCTGCGTAAAGAGGCACGCTGGTTCCCCGAAGGAAGCCTGGCCGAGCTGCCCGACATCGACGCCGACCCCGGCGCCTTCGACATCCGCCGGTTCACCCTGCAACCCGGCGACGCCATCTTCTTCGACTTCCTCAGCGTGCACGGCGCGCCCGGGTTCCCCTACACCGGGCGACGGCGGATCTTGTCGCTGCGGTACCTGGCCGACGACGCCCGGCACGCGCCGCGCACCTGGCCCACCTCTCCGCCCTTCGACGGCCTACAGGACGAACTCCCGGCCGGGGCCGCCCTGGACCATCCGCTGTTCCCCGTGGTCTGGCCAGCATGACCCGATGGGCGGGCGGCATGGGGACTTCCGCAGACGCCGGTGACGTGCTTGCCGGGCGGGGGCCCACGCCATATCTGCCTGAGCCGACCGGTCCGTACCCGGTCGGCACCGCTTCCGGGTGGCTGATCGACACCTCCCGTCCCGATCCGTGGGTCTCGGGGGTGAACGCACGGGAGCTGATGGTTTCCCTGTGGTATCCGGCGATGCCGTCGGACGGGCGGCGAGCCCGGTACATGACGCCAGCGGAGTCCGAGCTCCAACTCGCCAGCAGGGGCATCACCGGCATCTCGCCGGACACGCTGAGCACAGTTGAGACCAACGCGGTCAGCGACGCCAGGCCGACCGGGCATCAGCACAGCCTCCCCCTCGTCGTACTCTCACCCGGCTTCACCAACTCCCGCAGCACGCTCACCGCCCTGGCCGAGGACCTGGCCAGCCACGGCTACGTGGTAGCCGGGATTGATCACACGTACGAGAGTCACGCCACGGCCTTTCCCGACGGGCGGGTCACCACCTGCCTCGCCCGTGAGGCACCCCGGGGAGACAGGAAGGAGGAGGTAGCGGCAGGCCGGGCGGCGGATGTCTGTTTCGTGCTCGACGAGCTGACCGGCGCACACCCGGCCTGGCCGGGTGCCGGGCTGATCGACCCGTCCCAGATCGGCATGGCCGGCCACTCCGCCGGCGGCGCCGCCGCCATCGCCGCCATGCTGGCCGACTCGCGCATCCGCGCGGGCATCGACATGGACGGCTCCACGGCCGCCCCGATCCCGGACGAGGGCCTGGCCCGGCCGTTTCTGTTCCTGGGCAAGCAGTCCAACTACACCCCGGGAAGCGGGATCATCGCGTCGCCAGACGGGAAACACGTGAAGGGTTCCGTGATTACCTGGGAGCGGGACTGGGAGCTCCTGACCGGCTGGAGGCGGTGGCTCGTGGTGGCCGGCGCGGTGCACGCCTCCTTCACCGACCTGGCGCTGCTGGCCGACCAGATCGGCATCGACACCGGGGCCGACCTACCCGGAGCCCGGTCCCTGGACGTCACCCGCGCCTACGTCCGGGCCTTCTTCGACCAGCACCTGCGCGGCAGGCCGCAAGCCCTACTGGACCAGCCGTCACCACGCTACCCCGAGGTCACCTTCTGCTCCCCGTAAGCCAACCTGCTCAGGATGGCGGCCCGCCGAGTGAAAACGGCAGATCAGAACGTTCACGCCGCCAAGCGAAGGCCGGGGCTCGTGCAGGTACGCGGTCAGACCTCGCGGGTTATCGCGGGCTATGCGGGTGCCCCAGGCCGGACCGGTGCCTGGCATGGGCGCGCAGGTGGCGGCGCAACGAATTGAGCAGGGTCGCGGCCATGAGCGTGATCGCGATGACCGCGATCGGAGCAGGGAAGCTGAGAATCTGGGCCACCAACTGGAGCAGGGCCACGCCGACGGCGCAGACCATGATCGTAGCGGCCGCGCAGGCCATGGCCCGCTGAACCATGTCGCGCGCCCGTACGCGTACGCCGGCCAGGCCGGTCGGCCATGTCGCCTTCACGTCATCCCTGATGACGATCGCAGTCATGTCGCCTCCCCGTTACCCGCTGCGCTCGGCCTGCCCGGCGGCGCGGCGGCCCTGTCCCGCCCGGCCTGCCCCGCTCGCGGACCAGCTCCCGGTGATCAATGAGGAGGTGGACACGTTGGCCGATCGGGTCATAGCCCCGTGCGGTCGCGGGCTGGTCAGCGACGGTGCCGCGCAGGCCATCATCACGAACGCCGCCGCCAGGATGACCAAGCCGACTACGCCGGTGAGCCACGTCGCCCTCGCGCGCTCCCTGTTTACCACGGCGGTCATCTCGCCTCCCCGGTTCCCGGCATGATTCGCTGGGCCCAGGATGCCTAGCCTTGCTGCGGATATCAGTCACCAGGCCGACACCGCTGGTGTCGGCTTTCCGACACCTCATCGCGGCAGGGACCGGACCGGGGAAAACAACCGGTGGCCGTCCAGATAAAGAGGCGCTAGAAGAGGGGCTAGCAGTGCCATTCAAGCAACTCACCTGCTCCCGAATGCGGCAGATGACGGCGACGGCAGGATCGACGGTTAGGATCGCGGTGTGATTACGGGAATACATGCCATCGTGTTTTCCCCAGATGCCGCGAAGGTGCGCGCGTTCTTCGCAGACGTACTGGGCATGCCATCGGCTGACGCGGGCGGAGGCTGGCTCATTTTCGCTCTGCCCCCGGCCGAGCTTGCCGTTCACCCAGCTGACGGTACAAGCCATCACGAGCTCTACCTCATGTGTGACGACATTCAGGCCACCCTGGCCGAGTTGAGGGGCAAGGGAGTCGAAGTGACACGTGACGTCTCTGATCAGGGCTGGGGGCTTCTGGCCGCGATCCGCCTGCCGGACGGCTCGGAGTTTGCTATTTATGAGCCCCGGCATCCGTCGCCCCTTCAAGCCTGACGGATGCACTTCTCTGCACGTTGAGCCCGTGATCGGCGGTCCGGTGACCGGCACTACAGCCCGCAGGAGGCATCCCGATGAACGCACCCAACGGCAACACCGCTGCGAAAGGTCTGCGCGGGTGGTGGGCATCTCCCCCGCGGCCCGGCCTGGAACGCCTGATCAGTCCATGGGAGTACCGCCACCTCCGCTTCTCTGGGGTCACGCGTGCTGCCGCCGGCGGCTTTCAGCTCGGCATCGGCCTCGTTCTGCTCTCGCTCGGCCGTAGCGCGGAAACCGACCAGGAGCGGCGCAAAATGTACCGGTTGTCAGCGTGGTTCCTGGTGCCCGCAGCGGGGAATCTCGCGGGTGGCTACTGGTACATCGCTATCGCTAGCTCCGCACCTGCCCGGACCTGAGCCTGGTCAACACCCGCTGGGGCCACGATGCCTGTACTCGGAGCACACACGTAACCAATTCGGTATCCAAGGGGTTCGCTCAGCCCGAGGCCAGTGACCGTCGCCGTGCGTCCAATCAGGACGGTGATGACGGCAGGCCGGGCTGGCGCGCCGACCCGGATTCCCCGGGCGGGTGATGCGGAGGGCTCGGCTGCGGATCTTCATGCCGAAGCGGTGTCGTTCGTCCTGACCTGCTCCGGCAGCGGACGAGAGGAGGCCCGCGGGTCGATGGATGCGCTACGGTCTGGTGATCCTGGCAGTGTGGGCGGCTACCGGCTGCTCGGCAGGTTGGGCGCCGGGGGGATGGGGCAGGTGTTCCTCGGGGTATCGCCAGGCGGCCGGAAGGTTGCGGTTAAGCTGATCCATGAGGTGCACGGGGGGACCGCTGAGTTCCGGGAGCGGTTCTCACGGGAGATCGAGGCGGCGCAGCGGGTCGGGGGGTTCCACACCGCGCCGGTGGTGGACGCGGACCCACACGCTGATCCGCCGTGGATGGTCACCGCCTACATCGAGGGGCCGTCGCTGCAGCAGGCGGTCGGTCAGGACGGGCCGCTGCCGCCGGGCCCGGTACGGGCGCTAGGCGCCGGGCTGGCCGAGGGGCTTGACGCGCGATCCACGCCCGCGGGCTGGTGCACCGGGACCTGAAGCCGGCCAACGTGATCCTGGCCGGCGACGGGCCGCGGATCATCGATTTCGGGGTGGCCCGCGCGGTGGATGCGACCACGGGATTGACCACCGCGGACACGGTGGTAGGCACGATCGCGTACATGTCTCCGGAGCAGATCCGCGGCGAGGCGGCCGGGCCGTCGGCGACAGCACGCGCGTCTTCGTATGGGATACCGCCACCGGCAGGCTGGCCCTTTCTCTGGTCAACGCGCGCGACGACGGCGGGGTGGCATTCAGCCCGGACGGAACGCTCCTGGCCGGCGCCGGCGCGACCGGCCGCAGCCCCGCCTTCGTCTGGGACGCCGCCACCGGCCAGCGCGATGCCACCCTTTACGACCCGGGCGGCCAGAGCGTCAACGACGTGGCGTTCAGCCCGGACGGCAAGCTGCTGGCGGTCGGCGATAGCAACGGGAGTATCTACCTGTGGCACACCGCCACCTATACGCTGGCCGCTACGCTCACCGCCCCGGGCCAGCACGGCCCAGTGAACTGCCTGACGTTC
This sequence comes from uncultured Actinomycetes bacterium, assembly GCA_963722055.1. Lineage (GTDB taxonomy): Bacteria > Actinomycetota > Actinomycetes > Streptosporangiales > Streptosporangiaceae > Palsa-504. Next base: position 179,313 of record CAVRLA010000015.1, read on the forward strand.
AGCCGGAACGGAACATTCCTGGCCGACGCCGACGGCAACGGCAACGCCTACCTCTGGCACACCGCCACCGACCAGCTGGCCGGGACCTTCACCGGCACCAGCCAAGCGCAGGTGTGGGGGGTAGCGTTCAGCCCGGACGGCAAGCTCCTGGCCATCGCTGACGGAGACGGCAACATCTACGTCCGCGTCACCAGTCAGTTCATGCCCTGAACGCCTGCTGGGACCGGACCACGGTGAACCGGCCCCGGCTGGCTCCACCGCGTGGCCGTGGTTTCATTCTCGGTCGGCTTGCCACTCATCGTGCAGCAGGGCGTACAGCAGGTCGTCGGTCCACTCGCCCTTAGCCCCAGGTGCTCTGCCGCAGGTGGCCCTCCCGCCGCATGGCCAGCCGTTCCAGCACGGCGACCGACGCCGCATTCCGGGCGTCCAGTGCTGGCCATACGCTGGTCTGAGACCGCTCAGGCAACGGCTGAGGCCGAGGCAGCCAGGTATCCGGCTGCCTCGGCCTCGACGTGCCGCGTTCAGTAATCCGCGGATTCGAGCGTGTCGCGGAGTTCCGCGGCCCGGCGCCACGCTTTGATCATGCGGCGCTCGGCCTTGTGCTCCATCCGACGCACCCGGCGTAGCGTGAGCAGGCGTCGCGCCGGGCGCAACTGCTCCGCCTGCTCTATCTTGCTGCGACTAGTTTCGGTCGCGAGCTCCTGTACCAATTGCATGCTGATCACTCCGTTTGTGCATCGTGTGCGTTACTGGCCGCGCGGCCCTGGTCGGCCGCGCGGCCCTCCCCGTTCGGATGTGACCGCTTACGCGGCCACCTCGGTCTTACGCGGACGTCCGCGCGGCCGCTTGCGGGGCACGATCGCGCCCCGGATCAGCAGCTCTCCGCCCCAGACGCCCCAGGGCTCCCGGCGCTCGAGTGCCCCGGTCAGGCACGCAATCCGGGCCCGGCAGTCCCGGCACATCGCCTTCGCCTGCTCCACATCCTGCGGAGACTCGGCGAAGAACAGCTCCGGGTCCTCCGTGCACGGAAGATCCAGGCCGGCCGGGAGTACGGGGGCTGCGCCCATCACCGGGCCCGCCACTGGGTTTACCACCATGAACTGATTCGCCACACTGACCTCGCTGGTCTGGCCGATGTTGCCGACCTTGACCTGCCTGACGACGTCCGACTCTTGCCGTGTCTGAGAGCCGAACGCCTCGAACCCCGTCGTGTCCGTGCCGCCGACGGTGGCGGTGCGCCACTGCATCGGTGCCATCCCCTCTCGCTTACCGGTCCTAGTTGTCGCCCGTGCGATTTCTCGCTTGTTCCTGGGACCTAGGCCCTTTCATAGCTAAGGCCGCGGACCCTGTGTGCGGATCCGCGGCCTCAAGGGGATTCTGGCCGGTCTTTCTAGACCGGTTCCCTATATGGAGGCGGACCCGATGCGCCTTCGCCAACGGCGGAAACGCTGGTCATGTGGTTGTAGATATTCGCCTGCCCGAGCTGCGCCATGAGGGCGGACTGCGGGACCGGAACGGGCAGAACGACCCTGTCCCAGACGCGCGGAACCGACCGCACGACGACGCACGGCCCAGTGCCGCTGCCGGCACCGAGCACACCTGTCCCCAGGAAGGCCGAACGCGGGCTGAAGGCACCCGGACGCGCACGCCACTTCTCTGGCGTCAGGACGTCAAAGTTGATTTCGGTCACGTTGGGCACCTCCCTCCAGGAGCGTCGACAACTAGCCCACGGACATGTAGGCAGCCTATGTAATGCCCCCTGAAGGGGGCAACACTTTTTTAAGCTGGGGTTTTCAAAAAAAACCGGCGGCGCGGTGCGGATCAGGCCCTCCTGCACGACGGATACCACCAGCGCGCCTTCGGTAGTGAATACCTCGCCGCGGGCCAGCCCCCGGCCGCCGTAAGCCACCGGTGAGGACTGCGCGTACAGCAGCCAGCGGTCGGCCCGGAACGACCGGTGGAACCACATGGCATGGTCCAGGCTCGCGCCCGTCGTGCGGCCGTCCAGCCAGGACAGGCCGTGCCCGAGCAGCACCGAGTCGAGCAGTGTCATGTCCGAGGCGTAGGTCATCAGGCACACGTGCAGCAGCGGGTCGTCGGGCAGGTCGCCGACCACCCGCAGCCAGACCAGGCTCTTCGTGGTCCGCAGCGACGGGTCTCGTTCGGCCTCCACCGACAGCGGGCCAACCGTCCGCAGGTCGAAGGGGTTGTCGGACACCCGGGGATGGTCCTCGCCCAGGAACCTGGCCCAGCGGTCCGAATTCCGCTCAACCTCGTCCGGGGGCGGCACGTCGGGCATCGGGTCGGCGTGTTCGGGCCCGGGCTCGGCGTGATGGAAGGAGGCGGACAGGGTGAAGATCGTCTTGCCGTGCTGGATCGCGGACACCCGGCGGGTGGTGAACGACCGCCCGTCCCGGGTCCGGTCGACCGTGTACACCAGCGGCACCGCCGGGTCGCCCGGCCTGATGAAGTAGGCGTGCAGCGAGTGCACCGGCCGGTCCGGGGGGACCGTGCGCCCGGCGGCGACCAGCGCCTGGCCGGCCACCTGGCCGCCGAACACCCGCTGCCGGCGCTCGTCCGGGCTGCGCCCGCGGAAGATGTCGAGCTCGATCTGCTCCAGGTCGAGGAGCTCGATCAGGCCGTCCAGCGCCTTACCCATTGTCACCCTCCCCGCCTGCCCAGGCGGACGTCATCGAGGAACCGCGACCGTTGCCGGGCCGAGGCCCGGCCCGGGGACCAGGAGAGGTACAGGTGCTGGCGGGCCCTGGTCACCGCCACATACAGTAGCCGTCTTTCCTCCTCGATCGCGTCCGATGTCCTGGCGTGCACGATGGGCATGAGCCCCTCGACCAGGCCCGGCAGCAGCACCGCGTCCCACTCCAGCCCCTTGGCCGCGTGCATCGACGCGAGCGTCACGCCCTCAACCGGCGGCGCGTGGCCCAGGTCGGCCCGCAGGGTCAGCTCGGTGGCGAAGTCGCTCAGGCTGACCTGCGGCCGCGTCGCGTACATGTCGTCGGCCAGCTGGGCCAGGGCGGCGAGGGACTCCCAGCGCTCGCGGGCCGCCAGACCGCCCGCGGCCGGGCCACCGGTGAAGCCGAGGCCGGTCAGCACGTGCCGGACCGCGGACGGCAGCGGGTCCTGACCGTCCGGTCCGGCCGCGGCGTCGCCGCGGGCGGCGCCGCGGAACAGCACCAGCGCCTGGCGGACCACCGGCCGCTCGTAGAACCGCTCGGCGCCGCGTATCACGTAGGGCACCTTGGCCTCGGCCAGCGCCTGCTCGAACCTCTCGGTGTCGGCGTTGATCCGGACCAGCACCGCGATCTCCCGCGCCGGAACGCCTCCGGCGATAAGCGCCCGGATCTGCACCGTCACCCCGGCCGCCTCGCTGGCGTCGTCGGCGTACGCGGTAAGCACTGGCCGCGGCCCGGGCGGCCGTTGGGCGACCAACGCCGAGCCGGAGCGCGTCAGCTGGTTGGCCACCGCGACCACCTGCGGCGTCGACCGGTAGTCGCGTACCAGCCGGACGAGCGTCGCGCCGGGGAACTCGGCGGTGAAGCCGGTCAGGTAATCCGACGTGGCGCCGGTGAACGAGTAGATCACCTGCTGCGGGTCCCCCACCACGCACAGCTCGTCGCGGTCGCCGAGCCAGGCGTCGAGTAGCAGTTTCTGCAGCGGGTTCACGTCCTGGTACTCGTCGACCACGAAGTACCGGAACGTGTCGCGCACCACTTGCGCTGCGCCGCGGTGCTCCAGCACGATGGCGGCGGTCAGTTCCAGCACCGATTCGAAGTCGATCAGGTGCCGCTCGCGCCGCAGCCGTTCGTAGCCGTCGTACACGGCCGCCATCGCCTCGGCCCGGGCCGCGGGCGCGCGGCCCGCAGCGGCCGCGGCGCGGACGTAGGTCTCCGGGCGGATCTGGGACGTCTTGGCCCATTCGATCTCGCTGGCGGCGTCGGCCAGCCCCGGTCCGTCCAGATGGACCCGCGCCTGCCCGGCCGCCTCGCGCACCAGGCTCATCTTCGCGTCGACCAGCTGCGGCGGCCGGCCGCCGATCACGCGCGGCCAGAAGTAGTTCAGCTGGCGCAGGGCGGCGGCGTGGAAGGTGGACGCGCGCACCTGCGCGGCGCCGAGCTGCCGGAGCCGGCCGCGCAGCGCCCCCGCCGCCCGCACGGTGAAGGTCAGGGCCAGCACGTGCGCCGGGTTCACCACCCCGATGGCGGCGGCATAGGCGATCCGGTGCGTGATCGCGCGCGTCTTGCCGGTCCCGGCGCCGGCCAGCACGCAGACCGGGCCCCGGGTGGCCAGGGCCACCTCGCGCTGCTCGGGATCCAGCCCGGACAGCAGCGCGTCCGCCACGACCTCGGTCAATACATTCTCCCCTCGGGAACGCAACCAGCCTCGCCGGTGTTACACGATCCGGTAATTCCACCAACCTCGAGGAGGCGGCGGGTGTCCGGCCAGCTGATTATGTACACCACACCATGGTGCGGGTTCTGCCGGAACCTGAAGAAGCAGCTCGCCCGGGACGGGATTGAGATGGCCGAGGTTGATATCGAACAGGACCCGGCCGCGGCCGAGTTCGTGATGTCGGTCAACGGCGGCAACCAGACCGTGCCGACCGTCGTGTTCCCGGACGGCACCACGCTGGTCAACCCGTCGGCGGCACAGGTCCGCGAGCGGTTGGCCGCGGTCACCGCGGGGTAGGAAACGCCGAACGGTCCGTGGTGCGGGCCGCTGGACAGGACGGACATGGACGGGGAGCCGACGCAGCGAGAGGACCAGGACGCGGCCCGGCGGGCCATGGGCATTGCGCCCATTTCCGGCCCCGTGGTCGTGCGCCGGTCCGGGCAGGGCTGGCAGGTCGGGGCGGAGGAGACCGCCGACCTGACCAGCGCGATGGTGCTCGCCGACCTGCTGGCCGCGGACCTTGGTTCACCCGCTCCTCCCCCAGCTGGGCCAACCAACGAGGCCGGCGAGGCTGCCCGGCTGGCGGTGACCGTGGCTCAGCTGGAGCACGCGCTAGCCGCCCGGGTCCGGGTTGAGCAGGCCATCGGCGTGCTCGCCGAGCGGCACCGGCTCCGGCCGAGGCAGGCGTTCGACTTGCTCAGGAACGCGGCCAGGTCCCGCGGCGAGAAGGTCACCGAGATCGCCGGGACGGTGGTGGACAGCACGTCGAACCCGCTGCTGCCGCTGCCCGAGGAACTGGCCCGCAAGCAGCTTCCGGCCCGCCAGCGCGGACGGTCCCCGCGACACGCCCGAGCCCGGGGGGACGGGTCCCCTCGGGAAAACGCAGAGAATGTCGCCGTAGAGCGCTAGAGTCCTGCGACACGGCTTCGTCCTCCGGGGCAATGCGCCTGGGCTGCGGGAAACTGGGCCAGCGGGGTCGTTTCGGTTCGTCGGATGGGAGCTTGCTGGATCGACGAAGGAGGCCGGGGTGGCAGATCTTGAGGTGGTCGAGATCTGTGCCGGGGCGGGCGGGCAGGCCCTCGGGCTTGAGCGAGCCGGCTTCGAGCACGCCCTGGCCGTCGAACTCGACGCGGCGGCGTGCGCCACGTTGCGGGCCAACCGGCCGGGCTGGAAGGTCGCTGAAGGCGACGTGGCCGACCCGGCGCTGTGGCGCCCGAGCGACTACCGGGGCGTGGCCCTGCTGGCGGGCGGGGTTCCGTGCCCGCCGTTCACCGTGGCGGGCCGGCAGCTCGGCGCGACCGACGAGCGCGACCTGTTCGCCTGGGCCGTGGAGCTGTGCGGCATCATCCAGCCCCGGGCCCTGCTGCTGGAGAACGTCAGGGGGCTGAGCACCCGGCGGTTCAGCGCGTACCGGCAGCATGTTCTGGACCGGCTGGCCGAGCTGGGGTACGTGCCCGGGTGGCGGCTGCTGCACGCGGCGGACTTCGGCGTGCCGCAACTGCGGCCACGCACCGTCCTGGTGGCTCTGCGCGCCCAGGACGCACCCTGGTTCCGCTGGCCGTCGCCGTCGCCGTGCCCGCCGGCGACCGTGGGCCAGGCCGTGGGCGACCTGATGGCCGCGCGCGGCTGGCCCGGTGCGGCGGCCTGGGCGCGCCGGGCCGACCGGATCGCGCCCACCATCGTGGGCGGCTCGAAAAAGCACGGCGGCGCCGACCTTGGCCCGACCCGGGCCAAGCAGGCCTGGGCCGAGCTCGGCGTGGACGGGCTTGGCCTCGCGGACCAGGCCCCGGCCGCCTCCGCGGACCCGGCCCTGCGGCCGCGGCTGACCTGCGAGATGGTGACCAGGCTGCAGGGTTGGCGGGACGAGTGGGGCTGGCGGTTCAGCGGGCTGAAGACCGCGCGGTACCGGCAGATCGGCAACGCGTTCCCGCCGCCGGTGGCCGAGGCGGTCGGCGGCGCCATCCGGCGGGCCCTGGAGCACGCCGACGCCGCCGAACCGGAAGGCCCGGTGGGCGGCTTCGCCATGGTGCCCATTCTCGGGCCTATCCCCGGACCTATCCTCGGCGACCAGGACCCGGTGTTCAGCGTGCTGCGCGGCCGGGATGACTTCCTGACCACCCGACAGATCGCCGCCCTGGCCGGGCTGAGCCCGGCGGCGGTGCTGGAGCGCCTACGCCACCTCAGCGTCGACTTCGACCTGGAGATGGCCCCGGAGATAGGCCCGGAGATAGGCCCGGAGATAGGCCCGGAGATAGGCAGAGCCCACGACGGTCCGTCCTACCGGCTAGGGCCGTTCCGGGCCTTCCTCGGACAGCGGGATCACGCGCGCCATCAGCGGTTCGCGGCGAGCCGGACCACCATCAGCTGATTTCCCCGACGTGCCGCGGCCCGGGAAGGCGCGGAGTCAGGGTCGGCGGCTGTTCTTCATTTGCGTGGTGAAGGCCCGCCAGATGGCCGGCCGGAAGGCCAGCGCGGACCGGGCGGCGTTCTTGCTGTCACGCACCCCGATGTAACCGCCATCGATACGCGCGACTTCTACGCAATTTCCATTTGCCGCGCTGTAGGAGCTTTTCTTCCAAGGAATGTAATCTGGGGCAGCAGCACGCATCTTAGGGTCCTTTTATATGAAAATCTGGGTTGAAATTTAATGGCCGGGTAAATTCTGCTAGGTCCACGTGTCGCGGGCTGCCACGAGAATCTCCCTCGACTTCTGCTCATCTAGGGCTAGATCGGACAGGCGATCGAAGGCTCGCTTGTACCGGAAGACTTCGTCTTCTTCCTCGACATACCGGCCACCCGTCAGGTTCTCGATGTATACGACATCCTGGTAGGTGACGTCGTGTACCTCGCCGAACTGAAGAAGGGCGAAAGCTCCGGTGCCGATCGGGTGACGGCCGTCGAGCTGAAGAATACGGAGCGAGATATTATCACGTTCGGACAGATCCAGGAGTCGTTTGATCTGCGAACGCATTACGCTTCGGTCACCAAATCGCCGGTGCAGGACGGACTGGTCGAGCACGACGGAGAGCTGGAGCGGGTTGTCCCGGGTCAGGACCCTCTGCCGGGCGAGCCGGGCTTCCACTCGCCGCCTGGTCTCGCTGGGTGGTACTGGATCGATCCGCTCCAGGTATCCGTTAGTCACCTCGCGCGCGTAGTCCCCGGTCTGGAGCAGCCCGGGAACGATCAAGGGTTCCCAGCTCAGCGCGGCCTGCGCCTCGGCCTCCAGGCCGATCAGCCAGGCGTAGTCCGGCGGGAGCGTCGGCGAGTAGGTCTCCCACCAACCCCGGCCCGCCGCCTCTTGCGCGAGCGCGAAGAGTTCGTCCGCGTAATGGCCCTCGACGTCGTACAGGTCCAGCAACTGCCTGATCTCAGCGTCGCCCGGGACGGTGTGCGCGTTCTCGATCCTGGAGAGCTTAGACGCCGACCAGCCCACCCGCTCGGCGACCTGATCGCCGGTCATCCCGGCACGCTCACGCAGCCGGCGTAGCTCAGCGGCGAGCCGACGCCGACGGACGGTAGGACTGGCGGGCTCAAGCACCTGTCCACCTTCCGGGCCCGATGGATGAGTATTCCCTGGATCCTGCGGTGTTAATCCTAGCGCACCACCCGCAGGTAGGTACGCCGCAGGATACGAATATTGATCTAACAGATGCTCCGCTGCAACTTGCAGCAGAACCTCCGCTGTCGGACAATCGAGTCAGTAGGCCACCCCTACTCGACGACCGAAGCAGCGGGCCGAACCTCGCTGGGCTGGAGGAAGTCATGCGTAGCGTCCCACGTCACCGGAGCATCGTCGCGATCGACATCGAACGATCCACCAGCCCGGAGCGGACCAACCCCATCCGCGAAGAACTGCGGCATGAGGCTTACCGCCTGCTCGAGGTCGCGATGCGAACGGCAGGCATCACCGACGGGTACTGCGATCCGCTGGCTGACCGAGGCGACGGCGTGCTGGCCCTGATTCACCCGGCCGACGAGGTCCCGAAGACCCTACTGCTCAACCCGCTCGTCCCGGTGCTGGTCACGCTGCTGGCCGAACGGAACGCCAGCTTGGGCGCGGCCGAGCGGTACCGTCGTGAACTGAGGCTCAGGGTGGTGATCCATGCGGGCGAGATCCATTACGACGGCAAGGGTTACTTCGGCGAGGCACTGGACGTGGCCTTCCGACTGCTCGACGCCCCGCGCCTGAAGGACCGTCTGCGCCACACCATGACGCCGCTGGTCGTGGTCGTCTCGGAGGACATCTACTGGTCCATCGTGCAGCACGAGTACGACGGCATCCCCGGAAGCGCCTTCGAGCCCCTGGTCCGGGTTACGGTGGCGGGTCGGCGGCGGCGAGGCTGGGTACACGTCCCCGCTCCCCGGCTGCCCCATGGACACGCCTTGATGCCCGCGGCGACGGCCCGGAGGAATGCGGCAATCGCCGCCTGACCATACCGCTTGACCCGTCGGTCAGCGGTGGGCACCGGTAGCGCCAACGGTAATCAGTCATGCGTTCAGCGATGTTTTCGGCCCTGCCAAAATAGGAATGCAGTGATGCAGTAAATACTGTATTGCGGTTGATACCCGGGTCGGGGTATCGCGATCCGGCAGCCGCTGCGATAATGCCTGGATGACAGGGCTGAGCCTCGCCCTGGCCAACCTGAAGCCGGGCACTGGGAAGACGACCTCCGCGGTCTGGCTGGCTCATGTGTTCGCCCAGGCCGGCAATAGCGTGCTCCTGGTGGATGCCGACCCCTCGGGCAGCGCGCTGGAATGGTCCGATCTGGCCGCCATGTATCCGGGACTCGTGCCCGAGCAGGCGGCGTTCCCGTTCCGGATCGTGGCTCTGCCCTCGCGTGAGCTGCACCGCCGCCTGCCCGAGATCGCCAAGCACGACGACGTGGTGATCATCGATACGCCACAGATCGAGGACCATGCCAGCATCGCCCGGTCGGCGCTGCGGTACGCCGATGAGATCCTGATTCCGTGCGCGCCCAGCCCGATCGAGATCAACCGGACCACCCCCGTGCGGGATGAGATCGCCGAGGTCCGGGACGTGCGCGACAAACCGGTGCGTTCGGCCATCCTGCTGAACCGCTGCGTGGCGCGGGCGCACTCCACCACCGACGCCCGGGAGGCACTGCTCGACCTCGGCTATGACGTGCTGCCTACGGCCGTGCCCCGGCGCGAGGTCTACGCGCAGAGCTTCGGCGTGCCGATCAAGCATGCGGGCTGCGACATCTGGCGCCAGGTGGCCCGAGACCTCATCGAACGCTGCGCCCCGCTCTGCGGCGTCCGGTCATGAGCCCGCAGCGAGAACGCGAACTGCGCAAGGCGCAGATGGCCGCCGCGGCGGCCCGGCGGGCCGAGCCCGACGCGGGCCCGGCGGGCCGGACCGCGATCCGGTCCAAGCCGATCCGGATCACCCTGGACCTGAGCCCCGAACTGTACCGGGAGCTGACCGGGTGGGCCGACTCGGCCGCGATCGAACTCGGCGTGCCGCGGATCTCGCTGGCCGCCGCGGTACGGGCCATGATCCGGGTGACCGCGGACCAGCCCGATCCGGTCCTGGACCGGCTGCGCCAGGACCGGGACAAGTTAGCGCGCAGTGCTGGCCACGGGGGGCGACCCCCCTGGCACCCCCCGCAGTGCTGGCCACGGGCGGGCGACCCCCCTGGCACCCCCCGCAGTGCTGGCCATCGGTCAGGCGTGCGAGACGAACGGGGCCGGTCACCGGCCCGGCGACCGACGGGCCCGCTCCAGCGGGAAGGACCGGTAGTCCTGCCTGCTCAGGGCCTCGGGTAGGTGCATGCGCAGCATCACCTGACCGACGTTGCCGGGCAGGGTCTGCGGGGTGAGCAGCGAGGTTACGATCATCACGCCGAACGCGAGCGGCACCGTCCAGATGGCCGGCTGGCCCAGGAGCACCGCGCTCCAGCCGTGGGTGGCCGCGCCGGTCATCGTCGCGACGATCGCGGCCAGGCAGGCGCCGCCGCCTACCACGAGGCCCGCCGCCGCGCCGACCCGGGTGAGCTGACGCCACCAGATTCCCAGCACCAGCAGCGGGCAGAACGACGACGCCGCGATGGCGAAGGCCCAGCCGACGAGCAGCGCCAGCGAGAAGCGACCGATCAGCAGGGAGGCGCCCGTGGCCACGACGCCCGCGGCGATCGCGCACCAGCGGAACGAGGTCACGCCGCCGTGCATGAAGTCGTGTGACAGCGCGCCCGCGACGCTGACGAGCAGGCCGGACGAAGTGGACAGGAAGGCGGCGAAGGCCCCCGCGGCGACCAGCGCCGCCAGCAGCGCGCCCGGCAGCCCGGGCAGCAGCAGCGACGGCAGGGCGAGGATGACGTCATCGGAGTCGCCGGCCAGGTACAGCTGCGGCGCGTGCGCTCGGGTCAGGACGGCCAGCACGGCCGGGAACAGATAGAAGGTGCTCAGCAGGAGGAGCACGATCAGCGTCGTCCGCCGGGCGGCGTCGCCGTCGGGGTTGGTGTAGAAGCGCACGAGAATGTGCGGCAACCCGACGGCGCCGAAGAACGTGGCGATGATGATGCCGTACGTCGACAGGAGGGGATGGGCGCCGTCGGTACCCGCGGCCGACAACGGCGAGTCCCACGACACGCCGGGCGACGGCGCCATGGCCAGGCTGGTGGGGACCGGGGCACCGGCGGCGAAGCCGATCTGCGCACCCGCGTCCGCGGCGTGGCGGCAGGCGCACAGCGGCACGGTTTGGTGCCGGTACTGCCGCTGGTCCAGCACACCGCTGACCGTCGCCGTGGTCGGCCGGGTCAAGGTGAAGTCGATAGCCTGGGGCACCTCTACCACGGTGGCGTGGGAGAACACCGGGACGCGGCCGGGCTGCAGGTTGCGGGCCGAGTCGTGTCCGGTCGCGATCAGCAGCACCAGCGCGGGGATGCCGATCGCGCACAGCTTCAGCCAGTACTGGAAACACTGGACGAACGTGATGCCCTTCATCCCGCCCATCGCGATGTTGCCGCTCACCACCACGCCGAGCGCGGCCACGCCGACCCAGTAGGGCGTGCCGAGGACCCACTGCAGCGTGATGCCCGCGCCCTTCATCTGAGGCAGCAGGTAGAACCACCCGATGACCAGGACCAGGGCGGTGGCCGCCTGGCGCAGGCCCGCCGAACCCAGCCGGCCGACGGCGAAGTCGGGGATCGTGTACGCACCGAAGCGGCGTAGCGGCGCCGCCACCAGCAGCAGCAGGACCAGATAGCCGGCGGTATAACCGACCGAGTACCACAGGGAGCCGAGGCCCTGCGACACGATCAGGCCCGCGATGCCCAGGAAAGACGCGGCCGAGAGGTACTCACCGGAGATGGCGGCGGCGTTGAGCCCGGGCGGGACCTGCCGGGCCGCGACCATGAAGTCATCGGGGGTCCGGGCGACCCGGATGCCGCGGGCGCCGACCACGATCGTGAGCAGGGTGACGAACGCGATCGCGCCGACCGCAGTGTCAGTCATAGGCGCTCAGTCATAGGCGCTCAGTCATCGGGGCTCAGTCATCGGGGCTCAGTCATCGGGTCTGTGGCCGGCCGGGTTGACCAGATCGGTGAACCTGGCCTCGAGCTGGCGGGCCTGACGGTGGTAGAACCAGCCGACCGCGAGGAAGACGGGGTAGAACGCGAAGCCGAGCACGATCAGGGTGAGCGGGAGGCCGGCCACCCTGGTCCGGCCGACCGCAGGCACCAGCGCGGCGATGAGCGGGAACGAGATCGTCACGGTCAGCGCGAGCATGAGGCACATCAGGGACAGGCCGAGCTGCGCCCGCATCAGCGAGCCGATGAGCAGCCGGCCGGTGTTCGTGTCGCCTCGCAGATCCCCGGGGCCGGGGATGTCGTGCGGCACCGGCACCTCGTCGCCGCGCCAGACCACAAGCTGGCGCTGTGCTGGCTCGGGGGGGACGACCCCGCTGACCCCCCGCTGTGCTGGCCCGGACGGGGCCGACCCGCTCTCCTCGGTGGACACGGTCAGCCTCGCCGGCCGACCCGCAGGATCCGGTCGCGGACGTCCCGGACATGGCGGCGGCTGACCGGCAGCGAGCGGCCGCCCACCATCACCGTGTGCACGCTTCCGGTGACGGAGAACTCGGTAATGTGCTTGAACGACACGAGGTAGCCGCGGTGAATGCGGATGAAACCGTGGTCCGACCACCGTTCTTCCAGGTGCGAGATCGGAATCCGCACCAGGTGGGCGCCGCCGTCCGCGGTGTGCAGCCGCACGTAGTCTCCCTCGGCCTCGGCCCAGCGCACCTGCTCACACGAGATGAACCTGGTCCGTCCGGCCGTCTCGACCGGGATCAGGTCGGACGAATCGTCGCCGGGCGACTCTGCTCCCCACCGGCCGGGTTCTCGGGTCCGACCGGTTAGAGACAGAGCCAGCGGACCCAGTGCGCGTTCCAGCGCGGTGCCCAGCCGCGCCCGGGAGACGGGCTTGAGCAGATAGTCGCACGCGCCGATGTCGAAGGCGCGCACCGCGTACTCCTCGTAGGCGGTGACGTAGACGATGGCGGGCGGCGCGGCGAACCGGCGCAGCACGTTGCCTAGCTCGATGCCGTTCAGCTCGGGCATCCGCACGTCGAGGAAGACCACGTCGTAACGCCGCTCCTGAAGGTGCCGCAATGCGTCGCTCGCCGTCTGCGCGGCATGCACGGGGTCGATCGGGAAGTTCGTGCGGAGCAGGTAGCTCAGCTCGTCCAGGGCTGGCGATTCGTCGTCGATGACCAGCGCGGACGCCGCCGGGATCGTCGTGTGCCGGCCCTGGCCGGGGCCGCGCTCATCCGCCGGCGGTGCCACCGTAGCCCGTGCCTGGATCATGGTCCGCTCATCGCCGCGAAGAACTTGGGTAGGCGCATGGTCACCTTCGTGCCCGCGCCGACTCCGGTCTCGATCGTGAGTCCGTGGTCGTTTCCGAAGGTAGCGCGAAGTCGCTCGTCCACGTTGCGTAGTCCGACAGATTCACTGCCCCACTGCCCGGACAGCACGCCGGCGAGCTGGCCCGGGTCCACGCCGACGCCGTGATCCTCGACCGTGACCACTGCCTCGTGGCCTGCGTCCTGTACGGAGATCTGCAGCCGGGCGGTCCCGCTGACCCGCTCCAGGCCGTGCCGGACGGCGTTCTCGACCAGCGGCTGCAGCACCAGCGAAGGGACCCGGACGGGCAGGACCTCCGGGGCGACCCGCAGGCTGACCACCAGGCGGTCGCCGAAGCGCGCGCGTTCGAGCTCCAGGTAGGTGTCCACGAAGCGCAGCTCCTCGGCCAAGGTGGCGTACTGGCTGTGCTCGCGGAAAGCCCAGCGGATGAAGTCGGCGAAGCGGACGAGCAGGTCCCGGGCCCGCTCCGGATCGGACCTGACGTACGACTCGATCGCGGTAAGCGCGTTGTAGATAAAGTGCGGGCTGATCTGGGCCCGCAGGAAGTTCAGCTGCGCCTGCACGGTACGGGTCCGCGAAGCGTCGAGTTCAGCGAGGGCCAGCTGCGTGGACACAAACCGGGCGACCTCGCCCGCGGTCCGCATCAGCGCCGCGTCGGCGGACGGGCCCAGCGCCGCCAGCGCCCCGACCAACGCGCCGTCGACGGCGATGGGCACCACGACGCCGGCCCGCATCGGGCAGTCGCCGCCGTGGGCGCAGCCGAGATCGGACGCGCCCAGCAGCTGCGGGCGGCCCGACGTCACCACCTCGTGCAGGCGACGGCCAAGGGCCTCGGCGTGCCGTTCGGAGCCTTCGCAGGCGATGAGGTCGGTCCGGTCCGCGATGGCGACGGCGGGCGTGCCGAGCAGCCGCCGCAGGGCGGGCGCCGCCTTGACCGCGGTGCCCGGCGTCAGCCCGTCGCGCAGCGCGGCGACGGCCTCGCTGGCGGTATGCAGGGCCTCGTAGGTGGCCCGCTGCGGCGGCGTGCCAACTCGCCGCGAGGTCCGCTTCCAGAACAGCACGGCAGCCAGCAGCGCGGCGGCGACCGAGGCCAGCATGATCGTGAGGACGACCATCGCCGCACTATAAGGCCGAAAGCCTCCGATCGGGAATACCACCCGGGAATGTGCACAGCGTCCCGGCCAGGCGGCCCGGCTGGCGACCGAGCCGCTCGCCGGCCGGGCCACGCCGTTCCTCGCCGACCGGGGACCGTTCCTCGCGCCGATCACGGCGCTCGTCGCACGGGCCGGACGCCGGCCGGGCCGGGACCGTATTTTCCAGGGTGAGACCATCGGGCGACCCGGGACGGGCCGAGCACCGTCCCGGCGGTCCGTGGTCACTGCTGGAAGCGCTTCCGGGCGTCTGCGTGCCGACGCCCGGAAGCTGTCCGCCCTACCAGCGCACCGGGCCCCGTTCGGGGACGCTGGGCCGGGAACGCAATCAGGCCCGGGAGGCGCGGGCCCGCTCGCGGAAGCGGTCGCGGGCGTCCAGGATCGTCTTGCGCAGACGGACCGCCGAGGCGGTGACCTCGACGCACTCGTCGTCGGCGCAGAACTCCAGCGCCTGCTCCAGGCTGAGCAGCCGCGGCGGCACCAGCCGCTCGAGTTCCTCCCCGGTCGACTGGCGGACGTTGGTGACCTTACGCTCGCGGGTGATGTTCACGTCCATGTCGTCGGGCCGGGAGTTCTCCCCGACGATCATGCCCTCGTAGACCTCGGTGCCCGGGGTGACGAACAGCGAGCCGCGTTCCTGCAGGTTGAACATGGCGTAGGCGGCCGCGCTGCCGGGCCGGTCGGCGACCAGCGAACCGGTGGCCCGGCCCCGCATGGGCCCGGACCAGGGCTCGTAGCCCTCGAAGACATGGTGCATGATGCCGGTGCCGCGGGTCTCGGTGAGGAACTGGGTGCGAAAGCCGATCAGGCCCCGCGCGGGCACGACGAACTCGATCCGGACCCAGCCGGTGCCGTGGTTGGTCATGGACTCCATCCGGCCGCGGCGCACCGCGATCTGCGAGGTGACCGTGCCCAGGTACTCCTCGGGCACGTCCACGCTCAACCGCTCGACCGGCTCGAACACGGCGCCGTCAAGCTCCCGGGTGACGGCGGCGGGCCGGCCCACGGTCAGCTCGTACCCCTCCCGCCGCATGGTCTCCACTAGCACGGCCAGTGCGAGCTCGCCACGGCCGCGGACCTCCCAGGTGTCCGGCCGCGCGGTGGGCAGCACGGCCAGCGACACGTTGCCGACCAGTTCGCGCTCCAGCCGGTCCCGCACCAGCCGGGCGGTGACCTTGGCCCCGGCGGCCAATCCGGCCAGCGGCGAGGTGTTCACGCCGATCGTCATCGAGATGGCCGGCTCGTCCACGGTGATCAGCGGCAGCGGGCGCGGGTCGTCCACGTCGGCCAGGGTCTCGCCGATCATGATGTCCGGGATGCCGGCGATAGCCACGATGTCCCCGGGGCCCGCCGAGTCGGCCGATACCCGCTCCAGCGCGTCGGTCAGGTACAGCTCGGAGATCTTGACCCGCTCGATCGAGCCGTCCCGGCGGCACCAGGCGACCTGCTGGCCGCGCTTCATGATGCCATTGCGGATCCGGCATAGCGCGATGCGGCCCAGGTAGGAGCTGGCGTCCAGGTTGGTCACGTGGGCCTGCAGCGGCGCGCCGACCTCGTAAACGGGCGCCGGGACGGTGGCCCTCAGGGTCTCGAACAGCGGTTCCAGGTCCGGCGAATCGGGCATCTCGCCGTCACCGGGGCGATTGAGCGAGGCCCGCCCGGCCCGCGCGGAAGCGTAGACGATGGGGAACTCGATCTGCTCTTCGCTGGCGTCCAGGTCGATGAACAGCTCGTAGCAGGCGTCCACCACCTCGGCGATCCGCGCATCGGGCCGGTCCACCTTGTTGATGACCAGGATCACCGGCAGATGGGCGGCCAGCGTCTTGCGCAGCACGAACCTGGTCTGCGGCAGCGGCCCCTCGCTGGCGTCGACCAGCAGCAGCACCCCGTCGACCATGGACAGGCCGCGCTCCACCTCCCCGCCGAAGTCCGCGTGCCCCGGCGTGTCCACGATGTTGACGGTCAGCCCGCCGTGGTGCACCGCGGTGTTCTTGGCCAGGATCGTGATGCCCTTCTCCCGCTCCAGGTCGCCGGAGTCGAGGACCCGCTCGGCCACGTTCGCGTTGGCCCGGAACGCGCCCGACTGCCACAGCATCGCGTCGACCAGCGTGGTCTTGCCGTGGTCCACGTGCGCGACGATGGCCACATTGCGCAGGTCGTCGCGGGTCGCGAGGGCGGCCTGCGGGATAGTGCTGTGGTGCGGTGCGGGCATGCGTGAGTCTCAGTTCGTTCGGTTCCGGGCGCTGCCACCCGATCGGATGGCGCCCTCTAGTTTATGTGGTACCAGGACCGGCGCGTTCGAACCGGACGGCCCGATGATGAGCGACCGCACGCAGGCTGTTCCGTTCCAGATAATGCCTTTGACCTGGCCTAAGCCGGCTTAGGCGCGGATCGTGGGCAGACGGCCCGGCCTAAGCCTTTCTGGGCCCGGAAGATAAGGCATTCGTCCGATGCGGGGGGTGGGGCCTTACGCCGAATCTTGAGGATGTGGGGAACCAGAGCAGGCTCCCAGGGGGCAAGGAGGAACCCATGCATCCCGAGATTCTACGTGAACTGACCGCGCAGCACGGCCGTGACCTGCGGGAACGGGCGCACCGGGCGCACCGGGCGCGGACCGTGGTCAAGGCGCTGCGGGCCATGCGGCGAGGCACCCGCGTGGCCGAGGCTGAGGAGTTCGCCGTCCCGGCCATCCCCGACTACGTGGACGGCTCGTTCCGGACCACGGGGGACCAGGCGGCCGGAAATGGGCAGGGCCAGGTGCCTGCCGCCCGGCACGCTGCCTGAGGCGGCCATGACCGCCCCGGCACCCGCACTCGGAATGTCAGAGCCGCATGGCATGCTGACAGCAGAGATGAGCGGGCGAGCCGCCAGCCCCGTCCTGGTCGGGCGGGACGAGCAGATGGCCGCCCTGGACGCCGCGTTCGCTAGCGTGCGCCAGGGCGGCCCGACGGCTGTGCTGCTGGGTGGTGAGGCGGGAGTCGGCAAGTCCCGGCTGGTCAGCGAGTTCGGCCAGGCCGCAGAGGCGGCCGGGGCGTGCGTGCTGACCGGCGGCTGCCTGGAACTGGGCACCGACGGACTTCCGTTTGCGCCCTTTACCGCGGTGCTGCGCAACATGGTGCACGAGTTTGGCGCGGACGCGGTGGCCTCGATGTTGCCCAGCCGGACCACTCGGGGGTTGGCCCGGCTGCTGCCCGAGCTCGGCGAGGCCGACACCGGCCCGGATATTGGCGCAGACCCTGGTGAGGCCCGGGCGCGGTTGTTCGAGGAGATGCTCAGCGCCCTGGATCACCTGGCCCGCCACTCGCCGGTGGTATTGGTGATCGAGGACGCGCACTGGGCCGACCGGTCGAGCCGGGACCTGCTGACCTTCCTGATCGGCAACCAGCGGGCCATTGGCGGGCTGCTGATCGTCGTCACGTTCCGCTCCGACGAGCTGCACCGGACCCATCCGCTGCGCCCGATGCTGGCCGCGCTGGACCGGATCGCCTGGGTCGAGCGGATCGAGCTGCCCCGGCTGACCAGGGGTGACACCGCCGCGCTGGCGGCGGGGATCCTGGGCCGCCAGCTGGCCGGTGACCTGGCCGACGCGCTGTATCACCGCAGCGAGGGCAATCCGCTGTTCGTCGAGACGCTGCTGGGCTGCGACGGCGAGCTGAGCTGTGAGCTGCCCGAGTCGCTGCGCGACCTCCTGCTGGACGGGGTACGCCGACTGCCGGAGGACACCCAGGAGGTGCTGCGGGTGGCCAGCGCGGGCGGCCAGACCACGGGGCACGCGCTGCTGGTGGCGGTCACCGGCCTGGATGACGCCGCGCTGACCAGCGCGCTGCGCCCGGCGGTAACGGCCAATGTGCTGCGGGCGCAGGCCGATGGCTACACGTTCCGGCACGAGCTGATCCGCGAGGCGGTGCACGACGATCTGCTGCCCGGCGAGCACGGTCGGCTGCATAGCCGGTTCGCCGAGGCCATCGACGCCGATCCCGCGCTGGTGCCGCCGGGCCGGGCCGCGATCGAGATGGCGCACCACTGGCACTCGGCGCACGATTCGGTCTGGGCCCTGATCGGCGCGTGGAAGGCGGCGGCGCAGGCGGGCCGGGCCGTGGCCCCCGCCGAGCGGCTGGCGCTGCTGGCCCGGGTGCTCGAGCTCTGGGACCAGGTGCCAGACGCGGCCGAGCGGATCGACGCCGATCACCCCCGCGTCCTGGAGGAAGCCGTCTGCGCGGCGACCGACGCCGGGGAGTTCGAGCGGGGCATCGCGCTGGCCAGCTCGGCGCTGAAGGAGCTGGACCCGGGGACCGAGCCGGTCCGGGTGGCGCAGCTGCTGGAGAATCGAGGCCAGTTCCGCAAGCACCTGGGCCGTAAGGATTTCCTCGACGATTTCGCCGCCGCGCTGCAGATCGTACCGGTCGACGCGCCGGCCGCGCGGATCCCGATCCTGCTGGCCGCGGCCCGCTGCGTGCCCGTGGTGGCGATGGAATACTCCTACGCCGAGGAGGCCCTGGCGCTGGCCCGCCAGGCCGGCGACGAGGCGAACGAGGCGGACGCACTGCTGACGCTGGCCATGTTCCGTGCTGGAGCCGGGGAGCAGGCCTGCGCCGGCAGTGATCCCCTGGAGCTGATCGGGCAGGCCCGCGCCATGGCCGAGCGGGCCGGGCACAGCATGCTGGTCAAGGCCGCGATCAACGAATCGCATCTGCTCGAGGGAGCCGGGCAGCACGAGCTGGCCGTCGAGGCGGCCCGCCGGGGCATCGCGGGCCAGGATGAGTGCTACATCGGCCGCTCCTCGCGCAGCCTGCTGGTGATCAACCAGGCGGAGCCGCTGTTCGCGCTGGGCCGGTGGGACGAGGCCATCGAGGTGGCCGACGGGATGGGCGAGTTCCAGTTCACCTCCTCCCCGCTGCACCGGTCCACGCTCGCGGTCCTGGCCGGATACATCGCGCTGGCCCGGGGGGACACCGGCGCCGCCGCGAACGCGGCGGCGACCGCGACCGGGCTGCTGCGCGGCTCGCCGCAGCTGGACGAGCACCAGCTTCCGCTGGGCCTGCTGGAGATCTCGCTGCGGCTGGCCACAGCGGGCCCGGCCGCCGCGCTGGCCACGGCGGCGGAGGTCATCGCGGGCTACGAGCTGTCCGGCGGCAGTCCTCGGTACGCCTGGCCACTGGTGACCGGGGCGGCCCGCGTGTGCCTGGCCGCCGCCCGGGACGAGCGGCTGCGCGAGCAGACCGCCGCCCTGGCCGGACGGCTGCGCACGCTGGCCGAGAAGATGGAGACGTTCGGCCCGGTCCAGGAGGCCGACCGGCTAACCTTCGCGGCGGCCGACGCCCAGCTAGCGGGCCTGTTGTCGGGGAATCCGGTGGGGCTGCCGGAGGCCTGGGACGAGGCGGCCGCAGCCTGGGCGGCGGTCAGTGAGCCATACCCGCGGGCGCAGGCGCTGCGGCATGCGGCCGAGGCCGCGCTGGCCGGCGGGGACCGGGACGGTGCCGCCGAGCGGCTGCGGGAGGCCGCCGTGCTGGCCGGCGAGCTGGGCGCGGAGCCGCTGGCGCAGGAGGTCGCGCTGCTGGCCCGACGCGGCCGGATCGTGCTGGACCCGGTCTCGGGCGAGGCCCGGGCGGCTGGCTTCGGGCTGACCGGGCGCGAGCTGGAGGTACTGCGGCTGGTCGCGGCCGGGCGCAGCAACCGGGACATCGCCAACGAGCTGTTCATCTCGCCCAAGACGGCCAGCGTGCACGTGTCGAACATCTTGAGCAAGCTCGGCGCGGCCACCCGCGGCGAGGCGGCGGCCACGGCGCACGCCTTTCGCCTGGTTGATCCGGCCCTCTAGGCAGGTATCGCCCGGGCCCTTATGGTGGCTCCGTGGGGGGTGACACGGCCCTGGTGGGCCGCGACGGTGAGCTGGCGCGCGTCACAGGTCTGCTCGATGATGCCCTGGCCGGGCGCGGGCGCCTGGTGCTGTGCACGGGCGAGGCGGGGATCGGCAAGACCCGGCTGGCCGAAGAGCTGGCCGCGGTCGCGGCGGCCCGGGACGTTCCGGTGGCCTGGGCCCGGGCCGCCGACCCAGGCAGCTCGCCGCCGTACGGCCTGTGGCGGCTGGTCCTGGACGAACCCGCGGTCGGCTCGGGAGCTGATCTGTGGTCGCGCGTCTTCGGCACCGCCGACCTCGGTGCTGATTCGGGCATCGCCGAGCGGTTCGCGCTGTTCGCCGACGTGCGCCGACGGCTGGCGCAGGCGGCCGAACCGGACGGGCTGCTGCTGGTGCTCGACGACCTGCAGGGGGCGGATGAGGCGTCCGGGACGCTGCTCGCCGAGCTCGTTCGGCAGCTCCGCGGGATCCGGATCCTGGCCTTCGCCACCTACCGGGACTCGGTGCCCGAGGGGCTCCTGCCGCGGTTGTCGGCCGAGGCCAACACCGAGCGGGTCGACCTGCACGGCCTGCCCGCCGAGGCGGTCGGGGACCTGCTGCTCGCCGCCGGGCTGGATGCGTCACCCGAACAGGCCCGCCGGGTGCACGCCGAGACCGGAGGCAATCCGTTCCTGGTCCGGGAGCTGGCCCAGACGCTGACCGGGCCGTCCGGGCCGTCCGGGCCGCTCGGGCCGCTCGGGCCGTCCGAGCCGTCCGAGCTGTCCGTGCTGTCCGTGCCCGGGCGGGTACTCGAGGCCACGGCTTACCGGCTCACCCAGCTGTCGGACGAGGCCCGGACGGTGCTGCAGGCAGCTGCGGTGGCGGGCAACATCTTCTCGGTCGGCGTGGTGGCCAGGATGCTGGA
The DNA here is from genome assembly GCA_963722055.1 of uncultured Actinomycetes bacterium. Taxonomy (GTDB): domain Bacteria; phylum Actinomycetota; class Actinomycetes; order Streptosporangiales; family Streptosporangiaceae; genus Palsa-504. The sequence goes on from CAVRLA010000015.1 coordinate 200,514, forward strand.
CCGGTCCGTGCTCAGCCTGCTCGGACCACTGGAGGAGGGCACGGTGGCCGGATTCCTGGTCGCCGGTGACCGTCGCGGCGATCAGCGGTTCTCGCACGCGCTGGTCAGTTCGGCGGTGGCGGCCCGGCTGAGCGCGGAAGAGCAGCGGCGGCTGCACGCCGCGGCGGCGGATGCGATCGAGGCCCTGTACGAAGGGCAGGTACGCCTGCACCTGGCCGAGGTGGCCCGGCACCGGGTCGAAGCGTCGCTGCCCGGTGACCGGGCGCGGGCCGTCGCGGCGTGCGAGGCCGCTGCCGCCGTGGCCTGGGAGGCCTTGGCGTTTGAGGAGGCCGTGCGCCTGTACCGGCAGGCGCTGACGGTCGGTGAGGGGGAACTCGGCGAGGATGACCGGTCCCGGCTCGAGCTCGCCCTGGCCGCGGCCCTGCACCGCGGCGGCGACCTACCCGGCGCGCAGGAGACGGCGGCCCGGGCCGCTCGGCGGGCCGAGCGCCGACGGGATCGGCTGGGGCTGGCCCGCGCCGCCCTGGTGATGGAGGCTTCGGGCGTTCCGGAATGGGACGGTGAGATCTGCCGGGCCTGCGAGCAGGCCCTAGCCGGGAACGATCTTCCCGACGACCTGCGGGCCCGGGTGTCCGCCCGGTACGCGCAGGCGCTGGTATATCGCGGCGAGTACGGCCAGGCGGAGCAGGTCAGCCGGGACGCGCTGGCCGCCGCCGAATCGGCGGCCGATCCGGCCGCGCTGGTCGACGCGCTGCGGGCTCGCCAGCTGGCCTGCTCGGCTCCCGAGGGCCTGGCCGAGCGGATCGTGCTGGCCGACCGGATGCTCGAGGCCGCCGATGCCCTGGGCAGCGCCTGGGCCGAGATGTGGGGCCGGACGTGGCGGATCGACACCCTGTTCGAGACCGGCCAGCTACGGCGCATCCAGCGCGAGCTCACCGACCTCGGTTCCTGCCTGGACCGGCTCAGCGGCCCGGTCGGGCGATGGCAACACCTGGAGAGTGGAGCCACGCTCGCGCTGGCCACCGGACGCTTCGCCGAGGCGGCGCGGCTGGCCCGCGAGGCGTTCAAGCTGTTCAGCGATATGGGACACCCGGCCGCGATCGGCGCCCTGGCGGTGATCTTGTCCCAGTCGGGCCTGCACATCGGGATGGACCGGTCTGGCGTGGCCGAGGCGTTCGACCTCATCCCCGCCCACCTGCGGCCGGAGGCCGTGGACACCACCCAGGGGATCGCCACCATCTTCCCCGCGCTTACCCTCACCCTGATCCGGCTCGACCGGGGCGACCGGGCGGGCGCCGAGGCGGCCTACGCGCTGGCCGGGCCGATCCGGTCCTGGACGCCTCCGGCGGCGATGCGCATGTCGGCCTGGGGACACGCGCTCGCGGCCGCCATCGGCCTGGGCCGCACGGGGGACATCGAGTTCCTGGCGTCGCGGTTCGAGCCGTTCCGGGGTCAGCACGTTGCTAACGGGGCCGGCCCTGGGGTCTACATGGGCCCGGTCGAGCTGCAGCTGGGGCTGGCGGCCGCGGCGCTGGGCCGCCTGGACGCGGCCGTTCCGGACCTGAAGGCCGCGGTGTCGACCTGCGATGCCAACGGCGCCCGCGGGTACGCCGTGCAAGCCCGCGTCGAACTCGCCGCCGCCCTGACCCGCCGGCAGGCTCCCGGCGACGTGGGCCGGGCCGCGGCCGCGCTTGACGCCGCGGCGGGCGAGGCCGAGCAGCTCGGCATGGTGCCGTTTACCGAACGCATCGGCCGACTGCGGGCCCAGCTGCCTGCCGTGACGGCCGCCGAATCGCCGCTCAGCCCCCGTGAGCTCGAGGTGGCCCGGCTGGTCGCGCGCGGGCTGACCAACAAGCAGATCGGCAAGACCCTGTTCGTCTCCGAGCGCACGGCGGAGAACCACGTCCAGCACATCCTGGTCAAGCTCGGCTTCAGCAACCGCAGCCAGATCGCCGCGTGGTCCAGCGAAAGGCTGGCCACGGACGCGTAACGGCCCCGGATAAGTACTCAGCGAATGAGTACCCGGTTTGAGTATTTCCCCGGATGGCCGGACCCGGGCTTTCCCGTAGCGTCCTTCCTACCAGCGCAAATGACGCGCAGTTAGGGAAAGGCAGGACGGTCATGGCATTCGTTCACAGCACCAAGGCGAAGGGCGTCAGCATCGAGGACTTCCGTGCGGTCTCCGCCAAGCACATCCCGCCTCAGGACATCGACGGCCTGCTCGCCTGGGCGGCCGGCTCGGACGAGAACGGCCTCAACGTGGTGACCGTCTGGCAGTCCAAGGCGCACCAGGAACGGTTCGCGGCCGAGCAGCTCTTCCCGGTGTTCCAGGAGTTCGGCATGGCCGAGCAGATGATGGCGAACAGCGAGTTCACCGAGTACGAGACCGGTGAGCTGTACATCCGCTGAGGTACCCGCACCCATCCGATCCCGGCCGTTCGGCCGCCGCGACGGCCGGGATCAGCGGTGGCCCGACGGCGACCTCCGGGCGGGCTAGGTACTCAGCCAGTCCGGGGGCTCGGCGCCGGTTTCGGCTTGCCACACGGCGGAGAAATGGTCCGGATCGGCGTGGTAGGCGGCCCGGATCGCGGGCGTCGCGTCCCGCAGCACGTCCTGCTGGCCAGCAGCCAGGTGCCAGCCCTTGGCGAGCAGCCGGGCCGCTTCGCGGTGGCGGGCTTGCCCGCACAGGAGATCACCCTCCAGCAACATGGCCCGGGCCGCGCAGGACGGAACCTGCTGCCAGGGGAGCTTGTCCTGGCAGATGTCCGTGGCCTCGTGCACCGCGGCCAGCGCGTCGGCGAGCAGCTCGAGGTCGGCCAGCCAGTCCGCCTCGCAGGTCAGGCACTCGGCCAGAACCGGCAGGTACTTCGCGGGTTCGGCGGCGGCCAGGTTGCGGTACAGCCGCACCGCCACCTGCATCGCGGCCAGCGCGTCGGCCGGGCGGTCATCGGCCGCCAGCAGGCGGGACTGGTGATCGAGCGCGCCGGCCAGGTCCGGGCCGTACTTGCCGGGGCGGCTCGCGGCCAGATCTTGGTAGATCGCGACCGCTTGGCCGGCGGTCCGTAGCGCCTCCTCGTCCCGGTGCACGGCCTGCAGCGCGCCGGACTGGACGATCAGCCGGTTGGCCAGCGCGTCACGGAACTGGCTGGGCCAGATCCGGGCCAGGACCCGCCAGCCGGACATCTCGTGGTGGAGCTGGCCGATGGCGCCGCCCGGCCGGTCGTGGCCCAGCAGGACGGCCGCATCGATATTGGCCAGCGCGTAGATGCCGGTCAGGACGAAGGCGCCGACGAGCGAGCCAGCCACCACCCCGGCGATGATCCACACCGGTCCGAGTAGCAGCCACGCCGCCGCACCGAACGCGACGGCCCCCGCAGCGAGGGCCACCGCCAGCTTGCCGCGCGTCAGTTCGCCCCGCATGGCGTCATTATGGGGCCTTCGGGCCTGGCGGGTCCGGCAAGCGGCTTCGTGGCGTCGGCGGTGGCGCCGGCGTGTCGGTCCGCGCCGGGTCGTCGGTCGGCGCCGGGTCTTTTGGATGGGACCGTTATCCAGGCGACAGGCCGGACATGATCGGGGAGGATCGCCGGTGTGGCTGCTACGTACATCCCTGGTCTGCGACTGGCCCGCGAGTTCTGCGCCGCCGTGGTGCGGCCGCTGCTGGCGGAGCACTTCCCGCAAGTACCGTACGCAGCAGCGCTGCTCGGCCCGGGATCGGAGGTGGCTGGCTTCGACAGCCAGCGCTCGACCGATCATGACTGGGGTCCGCGTCTGCAGATCCTCTTGACCGACGGCGATGCCGCGCAGGCCGGAGCGATCACCGCGATGCTGGCCAGCACACTGCCTGCGTCCTTCCGCGGGTATCCCGTCGCATTCCCCGTGACCGGGGAACCCGGCACCGCCAGGCACCGCGTCAAGGTCGCCGGCCTGGGTACCTGGCTGACCGCTCAGCTCGGGTTCGACCCGCGCCGTGAGGTCACCCGGGTGGACTGGCTGGCTATCCCGACGCAGCGGCTGGCCGAGTTCACCGCCGGGGATGTCTTTCACGACGGCCCGGGCGAGCTGACCCGGGCACGAGCCGACCTGGCGTGGTATCCGCGCGACGTCTGGCTGTACGTGCTGGCCTGCCAATGGCAGCGCATCGGGCAGGAAGAGGCCTTCCCCGGCCGGTGTGCCGAGGTCGGCGATGACCTGGGCTCGGTCATCGTCACCGCGCGGCTGGCCCGCGACCTGATGCGGCTGTGCCTGCTCATGCAACAGCGCTACCCGCCCTACAGCAAATGGCTCGGCACCGCCTTTGCCCGGCTGCCCGGCACCGCCGGCCTGGGCGCATCGCTGACCGCGGCGATCTCCGCTGAAGACTGGCGTGCCCGTGAGCAGCACATGGGCCAGGCCTACGAGACGGTCGCCGCGTGGCACAACGAGCTTGGCGTCACCTCGCCGCTGGACACCCGGGTGCGGGGCTTCTACGAGCGGCCCTATCAGGTCATCGGGGCCAGCAGGTTCGCGGAGGCGCTGCGGGAGGCGATCACCGATCCGCAGCTGCGACACCTGCCGCTCACCGGAGCGATCGACCAGTTCGTTGATAACACCGACGCCCTTGGCCGCCTCGATTTCCTACGCGTTTGCACTCGCGCGGCCATCGGGGATACAGGCCGGCCCCGACCTAATAAGGGCGGCGCGGTCCGGCACGGTCCGCGGAGCTCCATGGGCGGGTAGGTCGAGCAGATTTCGCGGATCTCCAACTAACCAGCGACGTCGCTCACGAGTTGGGGTGACTCGGCGACACTGGACGGGTGAGTGAGCAGACACGCGCCGCGGCGCAAGCCGACGTCGCCGCGATTACCACCCTGGCCAGCATCCGCCGCGAGCAGTACGCTCGGTACCAGCCGCTGTTCTGGCGGCCTGCCGCCGACGCGCAGGACAAGCACCGCCCCCACCTGGCCCGCCTAGTCGCCAGCGATGAGGCCATCACCCTGGTCAGCGAAGAGGCCGGCGAGCTGACCGGGTTCCTCGTCGCCACCCTGACCCCCGCGCCACCGGTCTACGATCCCGGCGGACTGACCTGCCAGATCGACGACTTCGCCGTCGTCACGGCCGCCAGATGGCCGACGACGGGCGTCCGGCTGCTTCGCGCTGGACTTGCCCAAGCCGCTCAGCAGGGTGCTGTCCAGGCGGTTGTCGTAACAGGACACCTTGATCAGCCGAAGCGTCAGGTACTTCGCGCCTGCGGGCTTGAAGTCGCCTCCGAATGGTGGGTGACACCGCAACCCCTCGCCCAAGGCCAGCATTAGGAACCGACCCGCCGATAAGCGTCTCTTAGCAGGCCGCTGCGCCCCGCGCCCACCCCTCCAGCCCAACAGCACAAACGAAGTTACCAAGTGCGGCTAACCTGCTAGATGGGGTAGCGGGTGGGTTCGGTGGTGTGCTGCCGCCCGGAGGGCGTGGTCCAGCGGACGTTCCCGTTTTCGAGCTGCTCGGCGTTCCAGCGGGGGTCTTGCTTTAGCCGGTGATCGAAACGGCACTTCGGGTTGCCGTTGCACAGGCAGGTCCGGCCGCCCGTCTCGTACGGGATGTTGTGCTCGAAGTCGCAGCTGGACGCGGGCCTGCGGCAGCCGGGCCCGGTACAGGTGGCGTGTCGGACCTGGGCCAGGTGCCGCAGCATCACCCCGGGGTCGTGACCGTTGGCTTCGTGGCGGTGATCACAGTCACTGGCGGGGATCGGCCCGATCTCGATGAGCAGGTCCCGCTGGCCGGGGATGCCGGTGGAGAACCGCCAGGTCCCGTACCCACCGGGCGGCCCGGGCCGGTCGACAGGGACGAAGCCGAACCGGGGTGCGCGCGGCGGATCAGGCCCGCCAGGTGTGTCCGATTTACCCGTTTTAGGGTGGCTGGCGGTGGGTGCAGGCCGGGCGCAGCCGTGGCCGATGGCGTGGCCCTGGCGGTCGGTGACAGTGACGCACCAGGTGGAGCGGGGGTTGCGGGCCGCGGCGGAGGCCAGGTCGCGGGCCAGGTCGGGGTCGATGGGGCCGAGGCCGGCCATCTCGCCGGGTCGGTCGGCCAGGTCGAGCAGGGTGGTCACGGGGGTGGTCAGGGTAACCCGGCCGGCGAACCCGGGCGGGATCACCCCGGCCAACGGCCCGGCCCGGGCCGGGGTGGCGGCTCCACGGGTGTCCGGGGCGCTGCCCTGGGGCCGGGAGTCGGTGCCGAGCAGGATATCCAGGAAGGCGCGAGCCCGCAGCGCGTCCATGCCGCCCTCCATGCCCGCCTTCCGTAGCTCCTGGGCCCAGGCGGTGACCCGCTGGTCGGCGGCCAGGACCTCGGCCGGGGGCAGTTCCCGCCCGGCCAGCCCGGCGTTCCCGGAGTCCTCGGCCCACCGTTCCACCCGGGTCCGTTTGGCCATGTGTTCCCGGCGTTTCCTGGCCTGGCCGGGGTTGACGTCCATGACCGCGCGCCGGATCGCGGCGCGCAGCTGGGCCGGGGTCAGCGACCCGGCCCGATCCAGCACCATCCCTTCAGCCGCCCGGGCTTCGGCGGGGTCCAGCAGGCCGGTGGCCGCCGCGATGATCGCCGCCTTGTCCCGGCTGAGGATCCCGGCCCGGAACGCCGCCTTGGTGCCGGGCAGGTGAACCTCCAGGGCGTGCGCCAGGCCCAGGATCTCCTCGGCATCCCCGGCCGACACGCCCAGCACCGCGCCGAGCTCCCGGCCGGTGAATTCGTGCCAGTCCTCCGGCATCTGCGCCGGCCCTGCCGCGGAGCACCCCGGATCCGGACGCCGCCGGATCAGCTCCGCCACCGCGGCATGCTTGCCGGCACTGGCATAGGCCTCCACCCGATCCCACGCGCAGATGACACCGGCCAGCTCGTCATCCGACGCCCCGGCATACCGGTCATCATCCCCGGCCGCGTCCGCCAGGAACGAGGTCAGCGTCGCGCAGCCCGGCGCGGTATCCAGCGGCTGACCGGACGCGAACCCAGCCGCCGGGCTCGCGCACTCCCCCGCAAACGACTCCGCAGACCCGGGCATCCCCGGCCCCCGCCGCCCGGCCAGCACCGCCCCGACCGCAGCCAGGACAGCCGCGTGGCCGGACCGGGCCGCGGCCCCGGCGGCGAGGACCTGGTCGGCGGTGATCTCGAGGGCCTCGGCGATCAGCGCCTCGAGCTCGGCGTCATCCAGGCCCGGCGGCGCGGCATTGTCCGGGTCCTCGTACTCCTCCAGGTCACCGGGATCCTCATCGTCGGCCACCGCGGCCAGGTAGGCCTCGTCCCAGTCCGGGCTCTGCGGCACCAGCCGCCAGTCCGGAGACCCCAGCCAGGGATGGTCACCGGGGCCCGCGGGCACCGCGGACGGGTCGCCGTCCGGCGCGGGGTCGCGGAATGCCGGTGTTTGAGTCATGAGCCACGGTCCGTTGGGAGGAACGATCTTTATCGACTTCTAGTTCGATTCTAGATCCTGGTTATGACATTTTCGGGAACACCACGCCGACACGCCGGAGCCGAGTTGGCGAGATGTTCGGCGGACAGCGGTGGCTAGACTTACCCCGTCTTTCGCCTCGAACCGGATCGGGCCGTTGGCCGTCACGGTAGTAGAGCCGATCACCACTCAGGGAGCCGTACGTGCGGCAGCGAAGGCAGCCCGCCAGGCCGGGGACGCCGATCCGGCCGGGTCGGCGCGCGGGCCATTGGGCGGCCCGATGGGCGGCAGTTGGCCTGGTGCTCGGCTGCGCCGTGACGGCGTGCTCGTCGGGGCCGTCGCCGATTCCGTCGCCGACCGGTAGCCAGGCCGGGCAGTTCCGGACTTCGGACGCTCCGGCCCTGCTGGTGCAGTGCATGCTCAGCCAGGGGACCCTGGGGCGTTCCGACTCCATCTTCTCCGGGTCACCGGGCTGGCTGCAGAACGGGAACATCGTGATCACGGCGGGCACGGTGACGAAGTTCGACGCCTGGTACCAGGTCAACGCCGGAATCAGCGTCGCGGGCAAGACGCTCACCGAGTGGACGCAGTGGACGGCGGCCAACGACAAGCTGCCCCCGGCGGTCTGCGGTTCTGCGGTGTCGGCGTCGGCCCTGCAGAGGCAGGTGTTCGGGCAGGATCCGGCCGCGGGTAACCCGTGGGGCCCGGAAGCGTGAACCCGTAGCTTATCGTAGAATACGCGTTCGATTACCAGATATGCTGTACGGATGACCGGGTATACGCCGCCAGGGTGGCCGGCCGGGGTGCACCCGCCGGACAGCGAGGAGTTCGAATCCACCGCGGTCACCTGGCTGCTCGATGTGGTGCCGCCCGACTACCGGCTGCACGGGGTGTTGCGCCGGTATCCGGTGGCGCTGGCCGCCATGGCCAGGTACCACACCAAGGCGTGCGTGGAGGGAGCGCGCGAGGGTTACCGCACGGCGCGGACCGAGCTCGCCGGGGTCCTGCCGCCGCACGCCATCGATACCGTCCTAGCCGCCTACCGTAAGGAGGGCGCCCGCCTGGCCGCCACCGCGCGCGCGGTCGGGCTGGTCGAGCGTGCGCTGCGCGGCGAGGTGTTTTCGCCGAAGATGCGCGACAAGCGGGCGGCGCGGTGACGAACGCGTAGGAAAAGCGGGCGGCGCGGTGAGGGGCTGGCTGTACAAGGGGGCGGACAGACCATAGCGTGAGATTGTCGAGCCAGGGGGCGGCTGCAGGTCTGGGGCAGCGAAGAGGAAGTGGTCCTGTGTCTCGCCAGGCCCGGATCCTTCTGGTTGACGACCGGCCGGAGAACCTGGTCGCGCTCGAGGCGATCCTGTCGTCCCTGAACCAGATCCTGGTGCCCGTCCGGTCCGGCGAGCAGGCCGTGCAGGCCGTGCGGGCCGATGAGTACGCGGTCGTCCTGCTCGACATCATGATGCCGGGGATGGACGGCTTCGAGACCGCGACGCAGATCAAGCGGAACGCCCGGAGCCGGGACGTGCCGATCATCTTCCTGACCGCCGCGAGCATGCAGCCCGAGCAGGCCTTCCGCGGCTATTCGGCCGGCGCGGTCGACTATCTGGCTAAGCCGTTCGATCCGTGGGTGCTGAAGGCCAAGGTATCGGTTTTCGTGGACCTCCACCTCAACCGGAGCGAGCCGGTCGTGGACCACCTGTCCGCGGGCCTGGGGGCGGTGGAGGAGACCCTCGCCCTGCTGCGTAAGCTGCCCGCGGTGCTGCGGGACGCCGAGGCGGTCGAGACGGCGGCCGAGCTGGCCGGGCGGGTCGGGCGACTGCGTGACGCCCTGGAGGCGTTCGGGGGCGGCTAGCGGGTCTGGGCGAGGGCTCCGGGAGGCGGAGCCCCCGGCGGGGCGCCTAGCGGGGGTCGGGGCGGGTCGCTGCCATGGGCCGGGTCCAGCCCTCGCCGGGTGCGTACTGCCTGACCACCCGGGCCGGGACGCCGGCCACCACGCACCGGTCGGGGACCGTGCCGCGGACCACCGAACCGGCCGCGACCACCACGTGGCAACCGATGCAGGTGCCAGGCAGCACGACCGCCCCGGCGCCCAGCCAGCTGCCGGACCCGATCTGCACCGCGGCGTTGTGCGGCATCTGCCGCCCGATGGGCTCGTCCAGGTCCTCGTAGCTGTGGTTCTGGTCGGTGATGTAGACGTACGGGCCGGTGAACACGTCGTCCCCGATGACCAGCGACTGGTGGGCCACGAGGTAACTGCCCCGGCCGATCACGCAGCGGTCCCCGATGCGCAGCACGGGGACGGGGCCGAGATCCTGGCCGGGAACCATCCCGGCCGACAGGGACACCAGGGAGCCGATCAGCGTACCCGCGCCGATCGCGATCGACCCCTCGCCGAACACCGACCCGGGCGGGAAGGCCGCCATCGATCCGGGGCCGAACGCGGCGAACCGCCTGGCCGGGGTGTCCGCCGTGACCACCCCGGCGCGCTGGGCGGCCTCCCAGCCCCAGTGCACCAGCCGCCAGCGGAGCTGCTTCATGGCCTGGCCTGGGCGGCGAGCTGGCCGCAGGCGCCGTCGATCTCGCGGCCGCGGGTGTCCCGCACGGTGACCGGCACGCCGTGAGACTCGAGGCGGCGGACGAACTCGCGCTGGGCGGCGGGCCGGGACGCGGTCCACTTGGAGCCGGGCGTGGGGTTCAGCGGGATCAGGTTGACGTGCACGAGATGCCCGGCCAGCAGCGAGCCCAGCAGGTCAGCCCGCCAGGCCTGGTCGTTGATGTCCCTGATCAGGGCGTACTCGATCGAGACCCGGCGGCCGGTAACGGCCGCGTAGTCCCACGCGGCGTCCAGGACCTCGGCCACCTTCCACCGCCGGTTGACCGGTACCAACGTGTCTCGCAGTTCGTCGTCCGGGGCGTGCAGGGAGACCGCGAGGGTCACCGAAAGGCCTTCGCCGGTCAGCCTCTTGATGGCCGGCACCAGGCCGACGGTGGAGACCGTCACCGAGCGCTGGGAGATCCCCATGCCCTCGGGCAGCGGGTCGGTGATCCTGCGGACCGCGGCCACCACGTTGGCGTAGTTGGCCAGCGGCTCCCCCATGCCCATGAACACCACGTTGGAGACTCGGCCCGGCCCGCCGGGGATGTCCCCCGCGGCGAGCAGCCGGGCGCCGGCTGACTACCTGGGCCACGATCTCGGCCGTGGACAGGTTACGGGTCAGGCCCGCCTGCCCGGTCGCGCAGAACGGGCAGGCCATCCCGCAGCCCGCCTGCGACGACACGCACATCGTGACCCGGTCCGGGTAGCGCATCAGCACCGACTCGACCAGCGCCCCGTCGAAGCCGCGCCACAGCGTCTTGCGCGTGGTCCCGTCGTCGCAGGACAGCTCGCGCTCCGCGGTGAGCAGCGGCGGCAGCAGGGCGCCGGCCAGCGCGGCGCGGGAGGTGCGCGGCAGGTCGGTCATGTCGTCGGGATGTTCGGTGTACCGGCCGAAGAAGTGCCGGGACAGCTGGACGGCACGGAACGGCGGCTCGCCCAGATCGGTGACGGCGGCGCGGCGGGCGGCCAGGTCCAGGTCGGCCAGATGGCGGGGTGGCTGGCCACGACGTCCGGCCAGGGTGAGCGGCACGGGAGGCGCGGCCACGGCATCGCGGGCCGGGGGACGGGCGGGTGACACCGAGCTCCGTTCCATAGAAAAGGGTTTTCACCAGGATAGGACGGAGGACTGGCTGCGGCGGCCCGCCGGCGCGGGACGGTTTGAGTGCGGCGGTTTTGTCAGTACATTTCGTTCATGGGTACGTTGCAGGTCCCAGTCACGCTGCTGGAGAGCTCCAGCCCGTACGGCAGCCGCAAGGTCACCGTCGAGTACGACGGCCTGGTCACCGCCGCCTACCTGCATGACGACACCGCGGCGATCTCGGCGACCTGGATCGCCAACCATGGACCGGCGCCGCAGGCCACCGACCAGGCGCGGCTGGACGCTGGGCGCGCGCCGCTGATGCCCGCGGCGCGGACCAAGCGTCCCGGCGGCCGCCCGCCGCTGCAGGCCGACGCGCTGGAAGCCCTGTGGTTCGAGGAAGGCGACGGGGTGGCCATCCTGGAAAGCGGACGGCCGCTCGCGGTGATCGCCGGCTGGTCCGACATGGACCGCGGCATGCCCGGCTACAGCGCCGACGTGATCGGCCAGACGCCGTTCGGCTGGTCGCTGGACGACGCCATGGAGGGGCTCGCGCCCCGGCTGGAGCGGTCCCGGGCCTTCTGGCGGTGGCGGCAGTCCGGGTGGAACCAGTACCAGCAGGCGCTGTTCGGCCACCTGCAGGACAAGCTGGGCCCCGGCGGGCACTACTGGGACGCCTCGGCGGGCAAGCAGCCGCTGACCGGGGTCACCGAACGGCCGCCGGGGCCTCGCCGCCCCTACACGGTCCTGTCCACGGTCGGCATGAGCTGCCAGCGGATGCCGGTGGTGGAACAGGTGCTGGACGACCCGAGCGGCTACGCCCGGATCGAGCTGGCGGTGGCGACAACGCTGCCGAGCGCGCAGGTGGGCCGGGTATTCCTGTGGCTCGCGACCTACCCGTGGCACGCCGTGACGTGGTTCGGCCCGGGCCACAGCGTGCGCTGGTACCACGAGCCTTCGACGTTCCCGCTCGGCGGGGCCTCCGGATCCGCGGAGGCGGTGCTGCTGCTCGACTCCCCCGGCGCGCTGGACGGGCCGGAGCCGCCGGACCTGTCGGGGTTCGCGTTCGGCGGGGATCCCGTGCGCTGGCTGTGGATCATCCCGATCTCTGAACGACACCGGCAGCTGGCCAAGGAACGCGGCTCATCCGCTCTGGTCGCTCGCCTGGCTGGCCAGCACAAGAGCTGGATCGTCGGGCCGTAGGCCGGTTACGGCCCGACGACGCTCCTTAAGGCACGTGGAGGTTGACGCACTAGCGCGCGGGGATGAAAACGTAGAGCAGGAGCCAGACCACGGGCGCGGCGACGAGCAGGGAGTCGAGCCGTTCCAGGACGCCGCCGTGACCGGGCAGCAGGGTACCCATGTCCTTGATGTCCAGGTCCCGCTTGATCATGGATTCGACCAGGTCACCGGTGGTCGCGGCCAGCACGACGGCCGCCCCGGTGAGCAGGCCCTGCCACCAGTGGCCGTGCAGCAGCAGCGTCACGCACAGCCACCCGGCGACCAGGCAGGCCGCGACCGAGCCGGCGAAGCCCTCCCAGGTCTTCTTCGGGCTGATCGCGGGGGCCATCGGATGACGGCCGACGGTGATCCCGGCGACGTAGCCGCCGATGTCGCTGCAGATGGTCAGGATGATGAAGGTCAGCACACGCCGCGGGCCGTCGGCGGGCACCAACATGGCGGCCACGAACGTGGCCATCAACGGCAGGTAGGCGGCGGCGAACACGCCGGCCGTGGTGTCCTTGACGTAGCCGGAGGCGCCGCCGGTCAGTCGCCAGGCGACGACGGCGATCACGGTCAGGCCCATCGCCGCCAGCGCGTACCGTGACCCGAGCCAGTAGGCGCAGGTCACCATCGCGACCCCGCCGGCCGCGACCGGGATCCAGGGGATATTGATGTCGCGCTTGGCCAGGGCGCCGGTCAGCTCGGCCAGCGCGATGCCGACGGCGATGCCCATATAGGCCAGGAACGTGGCCTTGACGGTGAGCAGGGTGAGGAACACGAGGCCGCCCAGGACCACGCCGACGCCGATGGCCGCGGGGAGGTTACGGCCGGTACGTCCCTTGGGTTCTGCTGGGTCCTTGGTTTCCTGCGGGCCGGCTGGGTCCACCTAGACCTCGAGGAGCTCGGCTTCCTTGTGCTTGAGCAACTCGTCGACCTGCGCCTCGTAGGTGTGGGTAAGGTCGTCGAGCTCGCGCTCGGCGCGGTGCACGTCGTCCTCGCCCGCGTCCCCGTTCTTGATCATCTTGTTGAGGGTGTCCTTGGCGTGCCGCCTGATGTTCCTGATGGCGACACGGCCGTCCTCGGCCTTGTGCCGCGCGGTCTTGATGTACTCACGGCGTCGCTCTTCGGTCAGCTCGGGCAGGACGATCCTGATGATGGTCCCGTCGTTGGCCGGGTTCACGCTCAGGTCGCTGTTCCTGATGGCCCGCTCGATAGCGCCCAGCGAGTTCTTGTCGAACGGCTGGATGATCACCATCCTCGGCTCCGGGACGTGGAACGAGGCGAGCTGGTTCACCGGGGTCTGCGTCCCGTAGTAGTCGACCGTGACCTTGTTGAACATGGCGGGGTGGGCACGACCGGTCCGGATGACGGCGAACTCCTCCTTGGCGACCGTGACCGCCTTGTCCATCTTCTCCTCGGCTTCGAGGAGGGTGTCATCGATCATGTTCGGCTCCGTTGTGAGCGTGTGCCTATGGAGCTTAGCCGTCCTTCCGGGGTTTTACGGTCCGAGGGGGTCCTCCGGGTCCTCCTGGTCATCCGCGTTGGTGCGGCAGACCAGCGTGCCGACCTTCTCGCCCCGGATGGCGCGGACCACGTTCCCCTCGCCCATCAGGGCGAACACCACGATCGGCAGCCCGTTGTCCATGCACAGGGTGACCGCCGTGCTGTCCATCACCTTCAGTCCCCGACTCAGGTACTCCGCGTAGTCCAACCGGTCGAAGCGCACCGCGTCCGGCGTGGTGTGCGGGTCGGCGTCGTATACCCCGTCCACCTTGGTGCCCTTGAGCACGGCGTCGGCGCCGATCTCCAGGGCCCGCTGCGCGGCGGCGGTGTCGGTGGAGAAGTACGGCGCGCCGAGCCCGGCCCCGAAGATGACGACCCGGCCCTTTTCCAGGTGCCTGATGGCCCGGCGCGGGATGTAGGGCTCGGCCACCTGGCCCATCGTGATGGCGGTCTGGACCCGGGTGTCCACGCCGTTCTTCTCCAGCACGTCCTGCAGGGCCAGGCAGTTGATGACCGTGCTGAGCATGCCCATGTAGTCGGCGCGGGCCCGGTCGATGCCCCGTTCGGCCAGGGCCGCGCCGCGAAACATGTTGCCGCCCCCGACCACGGCGGCGACCTGCACGCCCTCCTTCACCGCGGCGATGATCTCCCTGGCCAGGTGGGCGACCACGTCCGGCGAGATGCCCAGGGGCTCGGCGCCCGCGAACAACCCGCCGGACAGCTTCAGCACCACCCGGTGCCAGCTCGGGTGCAGCACCCCGGCTTCTGGCGTGCGTGTCATCCGCGGCTCAGGCCTGGCCGACCTGGAACCTGGCGAAGCCGGTGACGGTGAGGCCGGCCTGGGCCAGCACCTGCTTGATCGTGGTCTTGTTGTCCTTCACGAACGGCTGCTCGAGCAGCGCGACTTCCTTGAAGTAGGAGTTCAGCCTGCCCTCGACGATCTTCGGTATGGCCTGCTCCGGCTTGCCCTCGTCCCGGGTGATCTGCTCGGCGATCCGGCGCTCCTTCTCCACCTCTTCGGCCGGCACGTTCTCGCGGGCCAGGTACAGCGGCCGGGCGGCCGCGACCTGCTGGGCGAGATCCCGGGCGATATCCTGATTTTCCTTATCCAGCTGGACCAGCACGCCGATGGTCGGCGGCAGCGCCGCGTCGGTCCGGTGCAGGTAGCGGTCTACGTATCCGCCCTCCAGGCGCGCGAACCGGCCGAGCTCCAGCTTCTCCTTGAGGCTGGCGCCTGCCTCCTCGATGAGCTGCTCGACGGTGACGCCCGGCCGGGCCTCGGTGGCCAGCAGCGCCAGCCGGTCGAAGACTCCCGCCGGGATCGCGACCCGAGCGATTTCGGCGGCCAGCTGCTGGAACAGGTCGGTCTTGGCCACGAAGTCCGTCTCGCAGTTCAGCTCGATGAGCACGCCGACGCTGTGGTCGGTGAGTTCGGCGGTGACCAGGCCGTTGGCCGCCGTGCGGGCGGCCCGCTTGCCCGCGTCCTTGACGCCCTTGAGGCGGAGCAACTCGACCGCGCCCTCGATGTCGCCGTCGGTCTCCGCGAGCGCGTTCTTGCAGTCCATCATGCCGGCGCCGGTCTGGTCGCGGAGCCGCTTGATGTCAGCGGCGGTGAAATTCGCCATGTCCCTCGTCTTTCGTTCTTTACTCGGTCTGGTCAGCTTCGGCGGGGACCGCGTCCGTGATCTCGCCGATCGTTTCGGTGAGGGGCGCTTCGTCAGTGGCCTCTGCTTCGGCGGCCGCTTCGTCGGCGGCCGCTTCGGCGCTGACCGCTGCCTCGGCGACGGTCGTCGCGGTCGTCGCTTCGGCGGCGGCGGCCTCGGCGTCGCCGCGGGTCTCGTCGGCGGCCTGGGCCAGGCCTTCGAGATCGTCGGCCTGGTCGGCCGCCGCGTCGGCTTCGCTGATCGGGGAGGATTCGGCGTTGATCTCCAGGTCCGCGGGGCCCTCGATCTCGGCCGCGGCCACGATCTGCGCGTCGGGCGGAACCACGGTGGCGGCCGGGCTGGCGGCGGGCGAACCCTCCAGGAGCTCGCGCTCCCATTCGGCCAGCGGCTCCTCGGTGCCGATTTGGCTGCCGGCCTTCTCATCCGCGCTGGCCGCGCCGGCCCGCGCGATCAGCCCTTCGGCCACCGCGTCGGCGACCACCCTGGTCAGCAGGGCCACGCTGCGGATCGCGTCATCGTTCCCGGGGATCGGGTAGTTGACCTCGTCCGGGTCACAGTTGGTGTCGAGGATGGCCACGACGGGGATGCCGAGCTTGCGCGCCTCGTTGACCGCGATGTGCTCCTTCTTGGTGTCGACCACCCAGATGGCGCTCGGCACGCGGGCCATGTCCCTGATCCCGCCCAGGGTGCGGTCCAGCTTGTCATGCTCGCGCCGCAGGTGCAGGAGCTCCTTCTTGGTCATGCCGGAGCCGGCCACGTCGCCGAAGTCGATCTCCTCGAGCTCCTTGAGCCGCTGCAGCCGCTTGTAGACGGTGGAGAAGTTGGTCAGCATCCCGCCCAGCCAACGCTGGTTCACGAACGGCATCCCGACCCGGCGCGCCTGCTCGGCGATCGCCTCCTGGGCCTGCTTCTTCGTGCCGACGTACAAGATGGTGCCGCCGTGCGCGACGGTCTCCTTGATGAACTCGTACGCGCGATCGATGTAGTCCAGCGACTGCTGGAGATCGATGATGTAGATGCCGTTGCGTTCGGTGAAGATGTAGCGCTTCATCTTCGGGTTCCAGCGCCTGGTCTGGTGTCCGAAATGGACGCCGCTCTCCAGGAGCTGCTTCATGGTGACGACCTGAACCACTGGCACGGTCCCTTCCTTCGTGCGCCGCCTCTTGCGCTGCTCGCGCTGCGGCGCTGCTCGGTTGCTTCCTGGTGCTCGCGGGAAACGCGCCAGCAGCCGGCCTGGCGGCCGACGGACCGAGCGGCGCGTTCTGCCGGGTCCTGTTTCTCCCCCGGACAGCAAGCGGGCACGCGATTTAGCCGCCGAGCGCGCGCCTATGGGACGCGGCTGCGGCGACCGTGATCAAGGATACTTGACGTTTCCCCGCTCCCGGGCCCGCATCCGGTGCCGCGGCCTCCGGGATGGGAGGTGCGGCGCTGCCGAACGGGGGCGCGGCTCGGGGCGGCCGGGGGTGAATCCCCGGTTTCACTGTGCTAGAACGCAGTGGATGTCCGGTTTCATCCCGCTTAGGGCGGGCGAGGGGGCTCCGGCGCGGGGGCTCAGGCGCGGGGGCTCAGGCGCGGGGGTGAGCCTGGCGGTAGCTGGACTTCAGGCGCTCGATGGACACGTGGGTGTAGATCTGGGTGGTGGCGGGCGAGGAGTGGCCGAGGATCTCCTGCACGCTGCGCAGGTCGGCGCCGCCTTCGAGCAGGTGGGTGGCTGCGCTGTGGCGCAGGCCGTGCGGCCCGACCTCGCGGGTCGCTCCGCCCTCGCGCAGGCCCTGGTGCACGATCCGGCGGGCCGTGCGCGGATCCAGTCGGCCGCCGCGCACCCCCAGGAACAGGGCCGGCCCGCTGCTCGTGGTGGCCAGGGCGGGGCGGCCCTGGTCCAGCCAGCGGGTGACCGCGCGCAGGGCGGGCACGCCCACCGGGACGGTGCGTTCCTTGTCCCCCTTGCCGCGGACCCGGACGGTCCGGCGGCCGTGGTCGAAGCTGTCCGCGCCCAGCCCGCATAGTTCGCTGACCCGGATGCCGGTCGCGTAGAGCAGTTCGAGTACCGCGGCGTCGCGCAGGGCGACCGCGGCCTGCACCTTGGTCTGCGTTGCCTCGGTGCGGCGAGCGGCCGTGTCCAGGGCGGCCCGCATCTCGTCCTGGCGCAGCACGTGCGGCAGGGTGCGGCGGGTCTTCAGGGTGCCCAGTTGCGGGCCGGGGTCGATAGCCAGCCAGCCGCGGTGGTGCGCGAAGGCGGTGAACGTCCGCGCCGCCGCGCCGCGCCGCGCCAGCGTGGTGCGCGCCGCGCCGGAGGTGTGCTGGCGGGCCAGCCAGCCGCGCAGGTGGGTCACGTCCAGGCCATCGGGTCCCGGCACGCCGTCGCGATGCGCGTGCTCGAGCAGCGAACTTACGTCGCCGAGGTAGGCCCGGACGGTGTGCGGGGACAACGAGCGTTCGGCGCGCAGGTGGCGCTCGAAGGCGGCGAGCGCTTCGGCCATCCGGGGGGGCAGCGGATCCTGGGCGTCTGCCATAGGGCCATAGTGCACCCGCGACCGGCCCGCGACCTGGAACGGGGCCGACGACACGGCAGTCGCGAATGATTTCGCATCGCGACACGCCGATCGAACTGAAGTTTGACATCGGGTGAGCCGTGCGGCAGGGTGATCCATGCGTTCACCCGCCCGCGGTCTGGCGAACAGACCGCGGGACACGCCGAGCAGCGCCTAGAGAGGGATCGAGCATGGGTCAGAAGACTGTCCGGTTCAGCGACCTGAGCGGCCAGCTCATCATGCATGACGACGCGCTGGCCCGCATCGTGGTGCAGGAGCACCCCGAGCTGGTCGACGGCCCGGTCGAGATCGAGGCACTGACCGACGAGGCTGAGGCCATCGAGCAGGCCGCCCTGCGGGTCGCGGTCGTCGACCTGTACCTGCCCGACGACGTCGAGCCGCGCCGCATCGTGATGGAGGCCGACGCCTTCGACAAACTGGCCACGGAGAACCCGATGGACCAGCTGCTGATCGCCGCCCGGCCCGTGCGGCGCAGCCCGAGAACGCCGGTGAACGGAGGCTCACGCGGGGAACGCCTGGATTACTCGACCCTGGAGCACGCCGGCAAGCCGCACAAGGGCAAGGTGACCGACGCCGAGAAGCAACTGGTCCGCGACCACCTCGACGAGATCAACCAGCGGCTCGCTGGGCAGGGGATCCGGACCATCAGCCTGGCCGACGCGGACCATATCGAGCGCTACGGCCTGCAGGAGTCCGTCCGGGACCGGACCGCGGAGCTCGACTTCGACCTCGAGGAGGAGGACAGCGCGGTCGAGGACAGCGTGGTCGCGGCCGGGGACAGGGCGGCCGCGGACAGGGCGGCCGCGGACAGGGCGGTCGCGGACAGGGCGGCCGCGGACAGAGCGGTCGCGGACAGGGCGGTCGCGGCCGGGTAGGGGACGGTCAGCGGACGATCTCGACCAGCAGGACCCAGGCGTTGTAGACGGCGCCGACGATCCCCAGCAGGGCGGTCGGCACCAGCCAGTAAAGCCCGCCGCCCCAGTGCAGGGTCAGCGAGAGCCCGGCCAGGGTGCAGGGAACGGTGGCCAGGGTCTCGGCGGCCCGGGCCGGGAGGAACCTGGCGCCCTTGAGTATCCGGTCCAGGTTGATCGAGACGGCGACGAACAGCAGCCCGGTCAGGGCCGCGGCGGCGGCGATGATCGCGCTGAAAAACGGCTCCCAGGCAGCCAGGTCATAGCCTCGCATGACATGCACTTCCGTCGCTGGGTGGCTGGCCCGACGGCGAACGTTAACAGGCCGACGATGCCTTGCGCAGGCGCCAGCCACGATCGCAGCGCTCGATGAGGCCGGAGCCGGCCAGCAGGCCCAGGCAGCGCAGCACCGTGTCCAGGTCCACGCCCGCCTCGGCCGCGATCGTCGAGGTCCCGGCGGCGCCGCGGGCGGGCAGCGCGTCGAGGACCCGGGCGCTGTCCGGGTCGAGCTCATCACGCGCGGGCGCTGAGGCCGCGGCCGCCGGGCCCGGGGCGCAAGACGCTGAGGCAGTGGCCGCCGGGCCCGGGGCGCAGGACGCTGAGGCAGTGGCCGCCGGGCCCGGGCCGCGGGGCGGGTAGGCGTCGGTCAGGGGGTCACTGACGATCAGGGGTGAGAGCATCTCGATGATGTCGTCGGCGCGGGTGACGCAGGTGGCGCCCCACTCCCTGATGATCCGGTGGCACCCGGCGGACTGCGCCGAGGTGACCGGCCCGGGGACGGCCATCAGCGGCTTGCCAAGCTGGGCCGCGTGGCGAGCGGTGTTCAGTGCCCCGCTGCGCTCGCCGGCCTCCACGATCACGGTGCCGCAGGCCAGCGCCGCGATGGTCCGGTTGCGGACCAGGAACCGCAGGCGGGCGGGATGGCGTCCCGGCGGCCACTCGCTGATCACCAGGCCGTGGGCGGCGATCTCCGCGAACAGGCCGGCGTGGCCCGCCGGGTAGGCGTAGTCGACGCCGCAGGCCAGGACGGCGATCGTGACGGCCCCTGTGACCAGCGCGCCGCGGTGGGCGGCGGCGTCGATGCCGTAGGCGCCGCCCGATACGATCACCCAGCCGCGCTCGCCGAGGTCGGCGGCGATCTCGCCGGCCATGTGCGCGCCGTACCCGGTGGCGGCTCGGGCGCCCACCATCGAAACCGAGCGCAGGCAGGCCAGGCGCAGGTCAGCGTGGCCCCGCAGCCACAGCGCGTAGGGGCGGGCCGGGCCGAGTTCGTCCAGCCCGCCGGGCCACTCGGGATCGGCGGGACAGACCAGCCGGATGCCGTCGCGGCGGGCGGCTTCGACCTGCCCGTCGTCGGGCAGCCAGGGCAGGCGGAGGCGCCAGCGGCTGAGCGCGGCCTCCAGCGCCCGCCGGCGGGCCGGGCTGTCGCCGAATCCGGGCCCGGCGCCGGGCCCGGCGCCGGGCAGCGTGCCCGCCTTGATCGCGGCCAGCACCTCGGCTGGATCGCAGACCTCCAGCAGGGCTCCGAGGGCGGGGTCTCCGGGCTCGGCCAGGTAGGTGAGCGCGGCGCGGGCGAGGTGCTGCTCGCCGAGCCGTTCGGCGCTCATCGCTGCACCCCGGGCCGCTCGGCGCTCATCGCTGCACTCCGAGCCACAGGCCGAGGGCAGCATTGCACTCATCCTTGCCTGGGCGTGGCTGACCGGCCAGATCGGCGAGGGTCCAGGCCACACGAATGACCTTGACCACGCCACGCGCGCTGATCTGGCCGCGATCTAGGCAACGCTCTACAACGGCCAGCGAACCGGGTGCCGGCGGCCAAGTCCGGCGCAGCTCTGATCCCGGGATCTCGGCGTTCAGGCACCACGGGGTGCCGCGCAGTCGGCGGGCGGTCCGGTCCCGGGCCTGGATCACCCGCAGCGCCACGGACCGGCTGGACTCGGCGAAATTCCTGTCGTGCAGCAGTTCCTTGCGGCTCACCGGCTGGAGTTCGATCTTGAGGTCGACGCGATCGAGGAGCGGACCCGAGATCCGGCCCAGGTACCGGCGGCGCGTCATCGGACTGCAGCTACAGCCATCGGGCCGCCCGGCCATCTTGGCGCACGGGCATGGATTGGCCGCCAGGATTAGGGTAAACCTCGCCGGGAACCTGGCGATGACCCCCAATCTGGCCACCATGACCTCGCCGGCTTCGAGCGGCTGGCGCAGTGCGTCAAGGGCGTCCTTGGCGAACTCCGGCGCTTCGTCGAGGAACAGCACACCCCGGTGAGCTAGTGACGCTGAGCCCGGCAGGATGATTCCACTGCCGCCGCCCACAATCGCCGCCTTGGTCGCGGTGTGGTGTGGGGCCATGAACGGCGGATCGGTGATTAGCGGGACCTGCGAGGGCAAGGTCCCCGCTACAGAATGAATCGCTGTGACCTCCAACGCGGCCGCCTTATCGAGGCGCGGCAAAATGGTTGGAATCCTTTCAGCCAACATCGTCTTGCCGGCACCAGGCGGCCCGAGCAGCGATAGGTGGTGGCCGCCGGCCGCGCAGATCTCGGCGGCTCGCCGGGCCATCGACTGGCCGAGCAGGTCGGCTAGGTCTGGCGCCACTGCCGTATTAGCGGAAACCAGCTGGCCGACGGAGCCGCCAGAGACCTTACTGCGGACGCCGGAGTCATGCGGGCCTCGCGCCTGGCCACCCGGAAGGTCCCGGCCCTCCTTGAGTTCGACTGCGGGCGAGCTGCTGCGCAGGCCCGGCGTATCGCATAGCCAGTCTGCGGCTGCGGCCAGGCTGCTGGCTGCGATCACACGTACGCCGGGTACGAGGGCGGCCTCGTGTGCGTTCTGCTCGGCCACCATGACCGTGTCGAATCCCTTGGGAGCCGCGGCGGCCACGGCGGGAAGCACGCCAGGCACCGGCCGCAGCCGCCCGTCCAGGCCAAGTTCGCCGAAGAACATCACCCCGTCCGATGCTGCCCTCGGTACCGTACCGGCTGCGGTGAGCAGTCCGATCGCGATGGCCAGGTCAAACCAACTGCCTCGCTTGGGCAGGCTGGCCGGGGACAGCCCGACGGTGATCTTCCGCTGCGGCCATTCTTCGCCGCTGTTGACGATCGCGGCGCGGATACGATCGCGGGCCTCCCGGAGCGCGGTGTCGGGTAGACCGACCAGGATCATGCCGACCAGGCCATTGGCGATGTCGGCCTCGACTTCGACCACATGACCGGTCACCCCGACCAAGGCGACGGAGTACGTGCGGGCCAGTGGCATGGCTAGCCCACTCCCCGGATGTGCTCGATCGTGAATCCGCCGGTGCCCTCGTACACCAGGCCGATCACGTCGATCCGGACCTGGTCGAAGCGGATGGCGTGAGCGTTCAGCCACTGCACCGCCAGCCTGCGCAGCCGGGCGCGCTTGGCCCGGCTGACGGCCTCGAGCGGGCTTCCGTACCGCACGGACGTCCGGGACTTCACCTCGCACACGACCAGCACCTGACGCTCGGCCGCCACGATGTCGATCTCGCCGTCCGCGCTACGCCAGTTGCGGTCCAGGATCCGGAACCCGTGCGACTCCAGGTACTCGGCCGCGGCCTGCTCGCCGGATTTGCCCAGCACGTCCTTGGCCCGCATGGCCATCACCTCCGGCTTCGACGATCGCCGCAGGCCAGATGAGCCGGGGGACGGGTTTTGCGGCTGCGGAAAACCCAGAGGCCAGCACCATGGATGTGGATACCGAGCCGGAAATGTCAGTCTCGGATGGTTAGATCCCTAGGGGGTTTCTGCGGCCATCTTGACGTGGACTGATGGCGGCGGACACGCAGGCCTAGTGTCGCATCAGACTCGGTTTGCCCGTGACGTGCCTGCGGCACCCCGCATCCGCGATTTCGCCCCTGCCGGGCACCCCGCCTGGCTGCCCACCACTCACCCACGCTTCGCCGCCCTCTTTTTCCGCTATGCGAAAATAATCGCGGAATATCCGGCTTAGCGGATACCTTGGGCAACTGGGGTTGCCCAAAGTTTCCGCGAAAGCCCGAATTACCACGCAAATGTGACGTGAGGAACTGGAGCGCGGTACGAGGTGCTACCGGTCACCGAACCAGCCGCACCGCAACCGCGGCGCTCCCGCCATGCCCACCTCCGGCCGGGCGAACCTAACCAGCCGCGGCACTAGGTTCAGCTGGGCGAGCTGCGGCTGTACGGGGGACGCCCGGGCGGTTGCTCAGGGCGCGGCCCGGCCTTCACCGGCGGGACCCGGCGGTCCACCGCCCGGTGCCCGAGCTCGAACTCCTCGCCGTGGTGCGTCACCGGCAGCGGGTCGCCCTCCACCAGTTGGTACCTGACCCGGCTGCCGCTGATCGTGACGCTCAGCTTGCGGCCCCGGTAGCGCATCCGGAACATCAGCCTTGAGATGCCGTCGGGCAGGCGAGGGGAAAAGGCCAGCGGGCCGTTACCGGCGCGCATCCCGCCGAAGCCCGCCACCAGCGCCAGCCACGCCCCGGCCAGGGAGGCCATGTGGACGCCGTCGGAGGTGTTGTGCTCCACGTCCCGCACGTCCATCAGCGCGGCCTCGGCCAGGTAGTCATGGGCGAGCTCGAGCTGGCCGACCTCCGCCGCGACCACGGCCTGAATGCACGCCGACAGCGACGAGTCACGCACGGTGAGCGGTTCGTAGTAGGCGAAGTTGGCAGCTTTCTCCTCGGCGGTGAACGCCTCGGTCCGCAGGTACATGGCCAGCACCATGTCCGCTTGCTTGACGACCTGCTTGCGGTACAGCTGGAAGTACGGGTAGTGCAGCAGCAGCGGGTACTTCTCTTCGGGGGTGTTCTTGAAGTCCCACCGGGCGTAGTGAGTGAACCCTTCGTGCTGCGGGTGCACGCCCAGGCGCTCGTCGAACGGGATGTACATCGCGGCCGCCGCGTCGCGCCAGGACGCCGCCTCTTCGGTGCTCACGCCGAGCGCCTCGGCCTCGGCAGGCAGCCGGGCGGCCGCGTCCGCGGCGCAGGCCAGGTTCCGCTGCGCCATCAGGTTGGTGTAGACGTTGTTGTCCTTGATCGCGCTGTACTCGTCCGGCCCGGTTACGCCCTCGATCCGGAAGTGGCCGAGCGCGTCGTGCTGGCCGAGCGAACGCCACAGTCGCGCGGTCTCGACCAGGAGCTCCAGGCCGATCTCCGTCTCGAACTTGGCGTCCTCGGTGGCGTCCACGTAGCGGCTGGCCGCGTCGGCGATGTCGGCGTTGATGTGGAACGCGGCCGTCCCCGCGGGCCAGTAGCCCGAGCACTCCTGGCCGCGGATCGTCCGCCACGGGAACGCCGCCCCGGCCAGGCCCAGGTCGGCGGCGTGCTGCCTGGCCTCGGCCAGTACCAGGTGCCGCCAGCGCAGGGCGTCAGCCGCGACCGAGGGCTGGGTATACATGAGCACCGGCAGCACGTAAGTCTCGGTATCCCAGAACGTGTGCCCGTCGTAGCCGCTGCCGGTCAGGCCCTTGGCCGCGATCGGCCGGTACTCGGCCCGCGCGCGGCCTGCAGGATGTGGAACAGCCCGAAGCGCACGGCCTGCTGGATCTCGGCGTCGCCTTCCACCTCGACGTCGGCCCCGTCCCAGAACTCGTCGAGGTAAGCCCGCTGCTCGGCGAGCAGGCCATCCCAGCCGGTCAGGTGGGCGCCGGCCAGCGCGCCGACGATCTGGTCGATCAGGGCCGGCCGGGACCGCTGGCTCGACCAGCCGTAGCCGATGTACTTCACGATGCGCAGCTGGTCGCCCGGAGCCAGCTCGGTCGCCACCGTGGACCGGCCCAGGTCCGGGTAGGACTCGGTGCGGCCGTTCATCTTGCCCGGGCAGAAGATCTCATGGGACATTCCCGCGGCCATCCGCAGCTGGCTGGCGCGTGTCCGGTGGACCAGCACGACCCGGGGCGGGGTGCCGTCATAGGTCTGGTGTTCCTCGCTGACCAGCGGGGCGTCCAGTATGGCGGCCAGCCGGGGATCGTTGCCTCGCTTGGGCATCTCCTCGTTGGTGACGAGCTCGGACTGCAGCACCACCCGCAGCTTCTGGTCCACCGGCTCAACCGTGTAGTTGACGGCCGCAATGGCGCGCTGGGTCAGCGACACCATGCGCACCGAGGTCACCTTGATCCTGGCCCCGGCCGGGGAGGACCAGTCCACGGTCCGGGTCAGCGTGCCCGCGCGCAGGTCCAGGACCCGCTCGTGGGCGTGCAGGATGCCGTACCTGATGTCGAACGGCTCGTCGTCGACCAGCAGCCGGATCACCTTGCCGTTGGTGACGTTGATGACGGTCTGCCCGCTATCGGGGAACCCGTAGCCGGCCTCGGCGTAGGGCAGGGGCCGGACCTCGTACATCGAGTTGAGGTAGGTACCGGGCAGCCCGTGCGGGTCGCCCTCGTCCAGGTTGCCGCGCAGCCCGATGTGCCCGTTCGACAGCGCGAAGATCGACTCGCTCTGGGCGAGGAGATCCAGGTTCAGTTCCCGCTCGACCAGCCGCCAGGGCTCGGTCCCGTACGCGGCGTGCGTGATCATCGGGTCCCCCCGTCGCGGCCGAGAAGATCCGACAGGTCCTTGACCACGATATCGGCGCCGTGCTCGCGGAGCTCATCCGCCTGTCCAACCCGGTCCACGCCCACCACCAGGGCGAAGTGGCCCGCGTGGCCCGCCGCCACGCCCGCCTGGGCGTCCTCGAAGACCACCGCGTGCGCCGCGGGCACGTCCAGCGCCTGCGCGGCGGCCAGGAAGGTGTCCGGCGCCGGCTTTCCGCGCAGGCCGCGCTGCTTGGCGACCACCCCGTCGATCCTGACGTCGAACAGGTCCTCGATGCCCGCGGAGGCCAGCACCTGCTGGGTATTGGCGCTCGCCGAGACGACCGCGGTGGCGATTCCGCCCGCCCGCACCGCCTTGATGTAGGTGATGCTGCCCTCGTACACCTGAACGCCTCCGGCGGCGATCTTCTGCAGGACCAGGTTGTTCTTGCGGTTGCTCAGCCCGTACAGGGTCGGTGTCCCCGGCGGGTCGTCCGGCGTCCCCTCCGGGAGGTGGATGCCGCGGGACTCCAGGAACGACCTGGTTCCGTCCAGCCGCGGCTTGCCGTCAACGTAGGCGTCGTACTCGTGATGCGGATCGAACGGAACGAACTCGGTCCCGGTGCTCTCCGCGCGCTGGCGAAGGAACTCGTCGAACATCTGTTTCCACGCCGCCGCGTGCACCGTCGCGGTCTGGGTCACCACGCCGTCCATGTCGAACAGGCAGGCCAAAACTCCGTCAGGAAGCCCGAACATCCGCCCCTCCGCCAAAAGTTACGCCGGGAAGTCCGGCTTGTCCTCTGGCACCTCCAGGTCCGCCTTGGCCAGTTCCTCGATGTTGACGTCCTTGAAGGTGACCACACGCACATTCTTGACGAACCTGGCCGGGCGGTACATATCCCAGACCCACGCGTCTCGCATCGTAACCTCGAAGAAGACCTCGCCGTTGTCGCTTGACCGGACGTTCAGCTCGACGTCATTGGTGAGATAGAAGCGGCGCTCGGTCTCGACCACGTGCGTGAACAACCCGACCACGTCGCGGTACTCGCGATAGAGCTGAAGCTCCATCTCGGCCTCGTACTTCTCCAGGTCCTCCGCGCTCATGAGCTCATTCTCCTCTCGTTCTCCCCGAATGCACCCGTCAGGCTCGTCACCAGGCCAGTCGCGCCGGCGGTCACGGGTGTCATGGCGTCCTCGAGGTCCATGGCGTCCGCCGGGTCCACGGCGGCCATCAGTTCCATCGGGTCCACGGGATCTATCGGGTCTATCGGGGCGGCTGGGTCCGCCTGGACCACCGCCCGGTTGATGTTCACGAATGAATACCGGTGCACCGGGGAAGGCCCGTGCACGGTCAGGGCGCGTTCGTGGTCGTCGGTGTTGTATCCCTTGTGCCGGTCGAAGCCATACAAGGGATAACGTTCGTGCAGGTCCCGCATCATCCGGTCCCGGCTCACCTTGGCCACGACCGAGGCGGCGGCCACCGACGCCGTGACCCGGTCGCCCTTCCAGACCGCGAGTGCAGGCGCGCCCAGGCCGCGGACCGGGAAGCCGTCGGTCAGCACGTAACCCGGCCGGCAGCGCAGCCCGGCGAACGCGCGGCGCATGCCGGCCACGTTGCACACGTGCAGACCCAGTGCGTCGATCTGGTCGGCGCCGATGACCACCACGTGCCAGTCCAGAGCCCAGCGGAGCACCTCGGCGTAGGCGTCCTCCCGGGCCGGGGGCGATAGCAGCTTGGAGTCGGCCAGGCCGCACATGCGCTTGATGTGGGCCGGGTCGAGGACCACGGCCGCCACCACCAGCGGCCCCGCGCACGCGCCCCGGCCGGCCTCGTCGATACCCGCCACGGGCGCGAACCCGGCCCGGCCGAGCACAACCTCGTAGGCGCCGAGACCCCCGTCACGCCGCGGCGTATAGCCGGGGTACCTGGGGTATGGAGGAGGGTCGCTGACGGCCAGCGCCCCGGGATCGCGGCTCATGATACTGCGCAGCGTACGCCAGTCAGCATGGTGGCGCGGCCAAGGAGTGTTATGCAAAACCGACTCGCGAGGGCAGGCCTTTGGGGCCTGCGCGAGCGATCGGTGAGGGTGAGCGGCCAGCAACCACAGCGGGTCTTTGCATAACACGAACTTTTGCATAAACACAAGGCTTAACGGGGCCTGCGGCGGGTGGCAACCCGCCTCCGGACTCGCCGCTGGAGCCAGGTCAGGGGGACGGCCCCGGCGAACCCGAGGGTCAGCGGGACGGCCTGACCTGTGGGCTCGGCCCGGGCCGACAGCACGGCAGCGCCGGCGGCGGATTGAGCGCCAACGGCGGGCGGCGCCGCGGCGGTCGAGCCGTTCAGCGCGGGCTGGGTGAAGGTGGACGGGATGGGCAGGATCCGCCACCGGCTCGGCGGCCAGATGATGATGAAGGCCCGGCCGACCACCGCGCTCTCCGGGATCGTGCCGCCGCCGGGATCGCCCTGGTGGTCCCGGGAGTCATCGGAGAAGAACCGGTTGTCGCCCATGACCCACAACCGCCCGGGCGGCACCACGATGTCGAACCGGGACAGGGACGGAGCCGAGCCCGGATACAGGTAGGACTGCTCGTTAAGCGGAACGCCGTTGACGGTGACCCGGCCCTGCGCGTCGCAGCAGGCCACGTGGTCACCGGGTATCCCGATGACCCGCTTGATGAGGATGTCTCCGGGGTGCCCGAAGCCGAACATGCTGGAAAAGCCGTCAGCGAACTGCTGGAAGATATTGCCATTGACCGGGACCGGGAGGCTCGGATCCCAAGAGCCATCGCCATTGAAGACCACGATGTCGCCGCGATGGATGTCGCGGAGGTGGTAGACGATCTTGTTGACCAGGACCCGATCGTTGATCTCGAGGGTGTTCTCCATCGACCCCGAGGGGATATAGAAGGCCTGGATGGCGTAGGTCTTGATGATCACCGCGAGCAGGAGCGCGACCGCGACCAGGATGGGTAGCTCGCGCCAGAACGACCGCTTACGCTGACGACCGGCGCGCGGCGCGCCGGGACCGGCAGCCGACCCTGAATCGTCCGCACCGGGCGATGCCGCGGCACTGTCCATCTTCGGGTCGATCTCCGGGTCCATCTTCGGGTCGATCTCCGGGTCCATCTTTCGGGTCCAGCTCCGGCCCCGACGGCTCCCCGGATCCGGACTCCCGTGCTTCCGACGCGGCGCTGTCCTGTGGACCGCTCACCTAGACCTACACCCCTCGTCGACCGTCACCGTCATCCAGTGAGCTTAGCGCCATTACCTGATGCCACGGCCGGACGCAGCAGGGCCTCCCCGGCGAACCGAAACGGGACTTAACGCGTCTTTACGGGGTTCAACGGGACGGCGGCGGCGCAGCAGGAGCAGCGGCGCGCCGAGCACCCCGGCCCCCGCGGCGGCTCCGGCCACCGGGACCGCGGCCACGGCGCTGAGCGCGGTCCCGCCGACCTCCGCGGTACCGAGCAGAGCGGCTCCCGCCGGGCCCGCGTGCAGGGCAGCCTGGCTGAAGGTGGACGGGATGGGCAGGTCGCGGACCTGCGACGGCGGCCAGATGATCAGGAACGCCCGGCCGACGACCTGGTTCTCGGGTATGGCCCCGCCGCCTGGATCGCTGGTGTGATAGCGGGAGTCATCGGAGTCCCCGCGGTGGTCACCCATGACCCACAGATGACCGGGCGGCACGGTAATCGCCTGGAACGGGAACGACGGCGCGTCGCCCGGATACAGGTAGGAGGTCTCGGTCAGCGGAACGCCGTTGACCGTCACCTTCCCGTCGGTGCAGCACGCTACCTTGTCCCCGGGCAGCCCGATGACCCGCTTGATGTAGTAGGTCTGGCCGTTGGACAGCCCGATGTTGGACAGCAGGTCGTCCCAGATCCGCACGTACGGGTCGCTGGCGGGGGGCGGCGCGTCGGGCCCCCACGAGTCCTGTCCGCTGAACACGATGACGTCGCCGCGGGCGACGCCGCGGAAGTGGTAGACGAGCTTGTTCACCAGGACCCGATCGCCGACCTGGAGCGTGTTCTCCATCGACGCCGACGGGATCCGGTACACCTGCACAACGAACGCCTTCACCACCAGGGTGAGGGCGGCGGCGACCACGACGATGATCAGCAGCTCACGCCAGAAGTGCCGAGGCTTGCGGCCCGCCGGGGCCCTCGCGGGTTCCTCTGGCGTGTCCTCGGGCGGAGGACCTGACGCCGATCCGGGGGTTTGCCACCCAGGCTCATCGCGATCACGGCCTGGCTCCTCGCCGGCCGGAAGCCCTTGGCTCCATCCCGGGTCCGGGGGCCGTTCCAGCGGTTGGACGGGCTGGGTCCGAGCCCAGACGAAGGTGTCGTCCGGATCGTACTGGTCGTCCGTGCCTGGCCCCGGCGGCACGTCAGCTGCCGGTCTGGTCGCGACGCTCCTTGATCCGGGCTGCCTTTCCGCGCAGATCCCTCAGGTAGTACAGCTTGGCCCGGCGGACGCGGCCCCGGCTGACCGGCTCGATCTTGTCGATCGACGGGCTGTGCACGGGGAAGGTCCGTTCCACGCCGACGCCGTAGCTGATCTTGCGGACGGTGAAGGTCTCCCGGGCTCCGCTGCCCTGACGCCGGATCACCACGCCCTGGAACACCTGGATCCGCGAGCGGTTACCCTCCGTGACCCGGACGTGGACCTTCAGCGTGTCTCCGGGCCGGAAACCCGGGATGTCAAACCGGGTCTGGGCCTGCTCGATTTCGGCGATGGCGGTATGCATGACAGCGATTTCCTCGGTGGTGGTCGTGGTCGGGGACCCGGCTCGCGCCAGGGCGCCTGGGTTTGCGGGCACCCCTAAGCCGCAGCCTGGAAAAGACAGCGGACTTCAGTGTGCCATATCTTCGCCACTAACCGGAAAGCCACGGGCCTCATCGACGGGGAATCCGGCTTCGGCCAGCACCTGCCGGTCGCGGTGGTCCAGGTCGCGCAGTGACCTGATGAGGTCGGGACGGTACGCGGCAGTGCGCCGCAGCGCCATGTCGCGCCGCCAGCGCGCGATCGCGGCGTGGTGGCCCGACAGCAGGACCTCTGGCACCTGCAGGCCCCGCCATTCCCGCGGCCTGGTGTAGACGGGCCCCTCCAGCAGCCCGCGCATGGCCGCGGCGGTGTCGCCGCCGCTGGGGTGACCGCCGAAGGAGTCGTCCCCGGCTGAGCTCGCGTTGCCGAGCACGCCGGGCAGCAGCCGACCCACGGCTTCGGCCATGACCAGGACCGCGGCCTCGCCGCCCGCCAGCACGTAGTCGCCGATGCTCACCTCGTCCACCGGCAGGTGCGCCCGCATCGCCTCCACGACCCGCCCGTCGATGCCCTCGTACCGCCCGCAGGCGAATACCAGCCATGACTCGGCCGCGTACCGGGCCGCCAGGTCCTGGGTGAACGGCACCCCGCTGGGCGTCGGCACCACCAGCCGGGCCCCGGCCTGTCCGGCCAGGATCTCGGCCAGGGCGTCGCCCCAGACGTCCGGCTTCATGACCATGCCCGGGCCGCCCCCGAACGGCAGGTCATCCACGCTGTGGTGCACGTCGGTGGCCCAGGCCCGCAGGTCGTGCACCCCGAACTCGATGTCGCCGCGGGCCGCCGCCTTCCCGATCAGCGAGACCCGCAGCGGGCTCTCGAAGTACTCGGGAAAGATGGTGACGATGTCGATGCGCAGTCTTTTCTCGCTGGCTTCTTTCCCGGCCACGCCCTCTCCTCTTTTCTTATTCTGAACGGGCCGTGGTTCTACTCTGCCGGTGCGGGATCGAGCAGGCCGGGCGGCGGGTCGATGACGATCAAGCCGGCCGCGACGTCCACCTCCGGCACGATCGCTCGCACGAACGGCACCAGGTACTCCTCGCCGTCGGGGTGCCGGACCACGAGCAGGTCCTGGCCGTAGTGCCGCACGTCGGTGACGACGCCTACCTCCTGGCCGGCCTGGGTCCGTACCGACAGCCCGATCAGCTCGTGGTCGCGGAACTCGTCCGGGTCGGGCGGAGCGGGCAGCTGGCTGGAATCCACGCTGAGCCAGCTGCCGGTCAGCTCCCCGGCCGCGGTCCGGTCGGTGATCCCGACGAACGCGACCAGGAGCTGCCCGGAGTGCCAGCGTTTAGCGGTGACCTGCAGGGTCGCCCCCGCGGGGGGATCGTCATCGAGGCTTGGTCCGACTCCGAGGATGGCGCCCGCGGCAAAGCGGAGGTCAGGCTCGTCGGTCCTGACCCCGATCACGACCTCGCCGTGGATCCCGTGCGGACGGCCGATGCGGCCGACGATGACCCGCACGGGATAAACGGACCTCGTTCGCGTCCAGCAGGTCGATGCGCACGTAGCGGCCGGCCGCCAGGGCGTTGATCACCGTCCGCAGCGCCTTGGCGGTGCGCCCGCCTCGGCCGATGACCTTACCCAGGTCGTCGGGATGCACACGGACCTCGAGAACGCTGCCCCGGCGCAGCGCCCGGCTGCGCACGCGGACCTCATCTGGGTACTGGACGATGCCCCGCACCAGGTGCTCGAGGGCCTCCTCAAGCACGTCAGGCCTCAGTCCCTGCGTCAGCGGTGGCCTCGGCGGCGGGTTCGTCCGCCTCAGCCGGGGTCGCCTCAGCTGCCTTAGCTGCCTCAGCCGGTGCTGCCTCAGCCGAGGTCGCCTCAGCCGGGGTCGCCTTAGCTGCCTCGGCCGGTGCTGCCTCAGCTGCCTCGGCCGGTGCTGCCTCAGCTGCCTCAGCCGGTGCTGCCTCAGCCGCCTCGGCCGGTGCTGCCTCAGCCGAGGTCGCCTCAGCCGGGGTCGCCTCAGCTGCCTCGGCCGGTGCTGCCTCAGCCGCCTCAGCCGGTACTGCCTCAGCCGCCTCGGCCGGTGCTGTGTCGGCTGCCTCGGCCGGTGCCGCCTCAGCCGAGGGTGCCTCAACTGGGGTCGCCTCAACCGGGGCCGCCTCAGCTGCCTCGACTGGTGCTACCTCGACTGGTGCTACCTCGGCCGGTGCGGCCTCGACAGGTGCGGCCTCGGCCGGCGCAGCCTCAGCCTTCGCCGATGCGGCCTTGGCCCGGCTGCCGCTTTCCTTGGCAGGCTTGGCCCGGCCGTCCTGGGCGGGCCGGGACTGGGTCGCGGCCTTGGCTGAGCCGGACGCCTTGTCCTTATCCTTGTCCTTGTCTTCCTTGCTGGCCTGGCTGGCCTTAGCGGCGGCCGCGAAGGCCTCCTTCTTGTCACCGCGTGGCGAGGCCGTGCGGAGGGTGCCCTCGCTGCCCGGCTCCCCGGTGAACTTCTGCCAGTCCCCGGTGACCTTGAGCAGGACGCGGACCGGGTCCGTGGGCTGCGCGCCCACCGACAGCCAGTACTGGACCCGCTCGGAATTCACTTCGATGAGGGAGGGGTCGGCCTTCGGGTGGTACTTGCCGATCTCCTCGATAGCGCGCCCGTCGCGCTTGGTGCGTGCGTCGGCTACGACGATCCGGTAGTAGGGCTCCCGGATCTTGCCCAGGCGCTTCAGCTTGATCTTGACAGCCACGGCTGTGGTCTTCTCCCAGCGATAGATGCGAGGCGGCGGACCCGCGCCGACCGGGGAAACAGCCGACGGGACCGCACAAATGAGCCAGGCCGGGCGAACGAGTAGAGGGCGTCGCATGGCCTGACGGTCAGCATCACATTGTGCCAGACAACCGTCGCCTACTAGTAATCGTCGCCTGGCTGAGGGCGCCGACCTCGGCTGTTTCACGGATTGAAACAGTTACATAACGTGCGTTGACTATCCGCGAACGGGCATCCTAGCGTTGCCATACTGTTCTATATATGTACGCCCGTTCGCAGAGCGCACGGAACTGGGCACGCGGAGCCTACCGTGCCACGACCGGACGCCCGGCAACGTAAATAACGCACTCCACATAAAAAAGGAGCCCGCACATCAGGCATCCGAGGTCCTCAGCTTCTGTGAGGCCGCACGCTCGCGGTCACGATCTACTGCCCCCTCACGGGATCTGTGTGATGTTAGCCTCGTGGCGCCGCCATCCCGGGTCCAGGCCCGCGGGGTCACGGTGTCACTTCATACGCGGTCCCGCGCCCAGGCGCGACCTCAAAGGAGATCGATTGCACATGAGTGACCAGACTGCGCAGACCGGCAGCACACCGTCGGGGGGGGGTCCGGGGGGTCGCCCCCGGGCTAAGCGGACGGCGGCCTCAGCCGACGCGGCCTGCTGCGCGCGGCCGGCGCCGGTGCGGCCGTCGTGGGGGGCGGCGGACTGCTCGAGGCCTGCAGCTCCAGCATCAAGGGCGCCACCACCTCGTCCTCGTCCTCGTCTTCGGCTTCGTCCAGCGCGGGGGCTAGCACCCAGCCCATCGTGATCGGCTTCATCCACCCGCTCACCGGCGCGCTGGGAGACTTCGGCACCTCGGACGACTGGATCATCAGCACGATCCAGGCCACGCCGCAGTACAAGAACGGGTTCAAGGTCGGCGGGAAGACCTATCCGGTCACCATCAAGTCTTACGACACCCAGTCCGACCCCACCCGCGCGGGCCAGCTCGCCAACCAGGCGATCCTCACCGACAAGGTGGACCTGATCCTCACCTCATCCACGCCCGAGACGGTCAATCCGGTCGCGACCGTGGCCGAGAAGCTGGGCTGCCCGACGATCGGCGGCAACGTTCCGTGGCAGGCCTGGTACGCGAACCTGGGCGGCAACCCGACCCCGGGCAAGTCGACGTTCAAGCCGACCTGGACGACGATGTACTTCCTGGGCGTCAACGACCTGTGTAACGCCTTCATCCCGATGTGGAACAAGATCCATGCCCAGCTGAGCACGGACAAGGTCGTCGGCTGCATGTTCCCCAACGACGACGACGGCAACGCGTTCCGCGCCGCGTGGCCGCTGTTCGCCAGCCCGGCCGGCTACACGCTGATCGACCCGCCGGCCTACACCGACGGGCAGACGAACTACTCCTCATACATCAGCCTGTTCAAGGAGAAGAACTGCGAATTCTTCACCAACGTGCCGCTGCCGCCCGACTTCAACGTGTTCTGGAAGCAGGCCGCACAGCAGGGCTACAAGCCGAAGCTGGCCACCGTGGCCAAGGTGCTGCTGTTCCCGTCCGACGTGGCCGCGCTCGGCTCGCTGGTCAACAACGTCGCCACGGACGCCTGGTGGACGCCGAACATGCCGTGGAAGTCCTCGTTCACCGGGCAGACCTGCGCCGAGCTCGCCGCCGCGTACACCTCGGCCACCGGATCGCAGTGGGTGCAGTCGCTGTCCAACTACAGCCTGTTCGAGGTCGCCTACGCGGCCATGACCGCGGTGAACAACCCGCACGACAAGACCGAGGTCGCGGCCGCCCTGTTCAACGTGAACATCGAGGGTATTGCCGGGCAGCTCAACTGGACCTCGAGCAAGAACCCCGCGCCGGGTGTCGTCGACACGCCCTGCGTGGGCGTGCAGTGGAAACCGAACAGCAAGTACGGCTGGTCAATGGAGGTCGTCGACAATACGCTGATGCCGGAGGTACCCCTCACCGGCACGCTGGAACCGACAAACACATGACCGGATGACCGAACCGCTGCTGGCACTGGACCACGTGACGAAACGGTTCGGCCGGGTCGTCATCGCCGAGGACCTGTCGTTCGCCGTCGGACCGGGGGACACGGTCGGGATCGTGGGGCCGAACGGAGCGGGCAAGACCAGCCTGTTCGGCCTTATCTCCGGCGACCTGTCCCCGGGCGCCGGAGAAATCTCCTTCGCCGGGCGCACGGTCACCAAGCTGGACGCGGCGGCCCGGTGCAGGCTCGGCATCGGCCGTACCTACCAGGTGCCGCGGCCCTTCGGGGACATGACCGTGTTCGAGAACGTGCTGGTGGCCGCCCAGCAGGGCGCCGGGCTGAGGCGCCGGGCCAGCTACGCCGCGGCCGCCGAGGCGCTCGAGCGGGCCGACATGACCGGCGAGGCGAACCAGCCCGCCGAGCGGCTCGGCTTGCTGCAGCGCAAACGGCTGGAACTCGCCCGCGCGCTCGCGTCGGGCCCGAAGCTGCTGCTGCTCGACGAGGTGGCCGGCGGGCTGACCGACCCGGAAGTGGCGCAGCTGGTAGAGATCGTCCGCGGGGTGAACGCCGAGGGCACCACGGTGATCTGGATCGAGCACGTGGTACGGGCGCTCACCCCGGTCGTGTCCCGGCTGATCTGCCTGAGCGGCGGAAAGTTCGTCGGCGACGGCGACCCGGCCGAGGTGCTGGCCGACCCGACGGTCCGCGAGGTCTTCCTCGGCTCCGAGGTCACCGCCTCGCTCACCGGCGGCACCCTGAGCGAGGACATCAGCCTGGGAGAGCAGCCGTGAGCGAGCGAGCAGCGCAGGAGGGTACACCGCTGCTGGAGGTCAGGGAACTGACCGTGCACCACGGCCAGCTGCGGGCGCTGGACCACGTCTCGCTGCGGGTGTTCCCGGGCGAGGTATACGCGATCATCGGCGCGAACGGCGCGGGCAAGTCGACGCTGCTGCGGACCATCGCCGGCCTGCACCGCCCGACCGAGGGCTCGATCCTGTTCGACGGCAGCGACGTGACGAAGGTCCGGCCCGAGCGCCGGGCCATCAGCGGGATCGTCATGGTGCCGGAAGGGCGGCGGCTGTTCCCCTCGCTCACGGTCGAGGAAAACCTGCAGGTCGGCGCGACCCACGCGCGGAAGGGGCCGTGGACGACCGAGCGGGTCTACGAGCTGTTCGCCTGGATGAAAGACCGCCGCACTCAGCGCACCGAGCAACTGTCCGGCGGCGAGCAGCAGTCGGTGGCCATCGGCCGGGCGCTGGTGGCCAACCCACGGGTGCTGTTGCTCGACGAGCTGTCGCTGGGCCTCGCGCCGGTGGTGGTGCAGCGGATTTATGGCATGCTGCCGGAGATCCTGGCCACCGGGCTGACCGTGCTGCTGGTCGAGCAGGACGTCAGCCAGGCGCTGCGGGTCGCTTCACACCTGCAATGCCTGCTCGAGGGACGGACCACGCTCGAAGGCAAGCCGTCGGATGTCACCGCGGCCGAGGTCGAGGCCGCCTACTTCGGCCTGATGTCCGCGCCCGCCGGCTCCCAGGTGTACGGGGGGGTTTCGGGGGGCTCGTCCCCCCCGGGGCAGACAGACGGCGAGGAACCGTAATGGTCTGGGTCAACGACATCATCCAGGGGATCTTGATCGGCGGCCTGTACGCGCTGTTCGCCTGCGGCCTGTCGCTGATGTTCGGGGTCATGAAGGTCATCAACCTGGCGCACGGCGACCTGGCGGTCATCGGCGGCTATATCGCGGTCGGCGTGATCACGGTCACGCATATCCCGGTGCTGTGGTCGTTCGTGATCGTGGTGCCGCTGATGGCGGTGCTGGGCTACGTGCTGCAACGGACCGTGATCCAGGCCGCGCTGGATCGCAGTATCCTCACCACGCTGCTGGTCACGTTCGGGCTGTCGGTGGTGATCGAGAACGGGCTGCTCCAGTTCGCCAGCGCCAACAGCCACTCGCTCGGGGTCGACAACGCCATCATCACCGGCTCGTTCTCGATCGGCTCGCAGATCACCATCGCCTACCTGCTGCTGCTGATCTTCGCCGTGGCGGTGGTGGTCCTGACCAGCCTGCAGTACTTCCTGTCCCGGTCGAGGTACGGGCGGCTGATCCGGGCGGTGGCCGACGACCGGGAGGCGGCCCAGCTATCCGGGATCGACTACCGGCACGTGTTCGGCATCGCGGCGGCCATCGCGTTTGCCACCGTGGCCCTGGCCGGCATCGCGTACGGCATGTACTCCCAGTTCTCGCCGACCACGGGAACCGACACGATCCTGCTGTTCGCGTTCGCCGCGGTGGTGATCGGCGGGCTCGGCTCGCTGTGGGGGACGCTGCTCGGCGGCGTGGTGCTCGGCGTCTCCCAGGCGATCGGAGCCCAGATCAGCGGGTCGGACGAGTTCCTGGCCGGGTACATCGTCTTCCTGGCCGTGCTGGTCCTGCGCCCGCAGGGCCTCATCGCGCGGAGGAGCCAGGCATGAGTGAGCCTTGGTCTGCAGGCGAACCGGGAGGCAGAGCGTGACCGCGGTAGCTCAAACCACGGCCCGTTCAGCCGAAAAATACCGCGTGACCCGGTCACGTAGGAACGTAGCCTGGACCGGGCTCGGCGCCCTGGTGGTCGTGGTGGTGCTCGCGCTGTTCCCCTACCTGGTGGGGGCCGGCACCGAGACCATCCTGGTCCAGGCGTTCATCATCTTGACGCTGGCCAGCATGTGGAACCTGCTGGCCGGTTACGCGGGCCTGGTGTCGGTGGGACAGCAGGCGTTCGTGGGGCTCGGCGCGTACTTCGTGCTGTTCCTGAACATCCATAACATCTCGATGTTCACCGCGCTCCCGATCGCGGCGGTGGGCTGCGGGGTCGCCGCCCTGCCGATGTGGTGGCTGGTCTCGCGGCTGCGCAGCGGGTATTTCGCGATCGCGACCTGGGTGCTCGCGACGACCATCCTGCTGATCATCGAGAAATTCCCCTCGATCGGCGGCGGGACCGGCCTGTCGCTGCCGCACACCCCCAGCCTCAGTACGGCGGTGCTGGAGGCCTACACGTACTGGATCGGGCTGGCCGTCACGGTGCTCGCGCTGCTCGCCGTGTACCTGGTGCTGCGCAGCAGGCTGGGCCTGGTGCTCACCGCCATCCGCGACGACGAGGTGGCCGCCCGCAGTTCGGGCGCGCGGGTGGGCCTGGCCCGGATGCTCGTCTTCGTGGTGGCCGGGATCGGATGCGGCGCGGCCGGCGCGCTGCTGGCCGACAGCCAGCTCATCGTGCAGCCGAGCGCGGTGTTCAGCGTGCAGTGGACGGCCGAGATGGCGTTCGCGGTCATCATCGGCGGGCTCGGCACGATCGAGGGCCCGATCCTCGGCACGATCGTGTACATGGCCCTGCAGCAGGGGTTGCAGTCCTACAACGCCTGGTACCTGATCATCTTGGGCCTGGTCGCGATGGTGATCGCGATCTTCGCGCGGCGCGGGCTGTGGGGCCTGGTTGACGAGCACCTGCACGTCCGCCTGTTCCCGGTCGGGTACTGGCTGTGGGACCCGGCCAGCACCGGCCGCCGCGGCGGCTCGCGGGCGCGGCGGCCGGGCCGGCGCCAGGGCGGGGAGCCCACCGGCGCTTAGCGGTCCCCGGCCGGATCGGCGAGAATGGGCGGGTGCTGCTCGTTCGGATCGCCGAGGTGTCGCAGGCCGTGGGCGCGACCAGCGCCCGGCTGGCGAAGATCGACCTGCTGGCCACCGCGTTGCGTGAGGCCGGGCCGCTGGAGGTGCCGATCGCGGTCGCTTACCTGTCCGGGGAGCTGCCGCAGCGGCAGATCGGGGTCGGCTGGGCGGCGCTGCGGGACGGATTCCCGCCCGCGGCCGTCCCCGCGCTGGGCCTGGCCGAGGTGGACGCGGCCTTCTCCGCGATCGGCGCGGTGGCCGGGAAGGGTTCGGCGGCGGCCCGCAAGGCGCTGGTCGGTGAGCTGTTCGGCCGGGCCACTTCGGCAGAACAGCGATTCCTGGTCGGGCTGCTGTCCGGCGAGCTGCGGCAGGGCGCGCTGGAGGGCGTGATGACCAACGCGGTCGCGCGGGCCGCGTCGGTGCCCGTCGCGGACGTCCGCCGGGCGATGATGCTGCGCGGCTCGCTGGGCGCGGTGGCGGCCGCGGCGCTGGCGGGCGGCCGCGAGGCGCTGGACGCCTTCGGCCTGGAGGTCGGCCGGCCAGTGCGCCCGATGCTCGCGGCCAGCGCGACGAGCATCGAAGAGGCGCTGGCCAAGATCGGCTCCGGGGTGCAGGCCGCCGTGGAGTGGAAGCTGGACGGGATCCGGATCCAGGCTCACCTGTCCGGTGGTTCGGTGCGGCTATTCACCCGGACCCTGGACGAGATCACCGGGCGGGTGCCCGAGGTGGTGGCGACGCTGGGCAAGCTGCCGGTGCGGGCGGCGGTGCTGGACGGCGAGCTGATCGCGCTGCGCGAGGACGGCCGACCGCTTCCGTTCCAGGACACCTCTTCGCGGGCGGCCAGCGCTGAGGGGCCGCCGTTGTCGGTGTTCTTGTTCGACGCGCTGCACCTGGAGGGCGCGGACCTGATCGACCTGCCGGACTGGAAGCGGCACGCCGAGCTGGCCTGGGCGGTGCCTTCCGAGCTGCTCATGCCCAGGCTGGTGACCGACTCGGCGGCGCAGGCATCGGAGTTCTTCCGGGACGCGGTGGCCCGCGGCCACGAGGGGGTGGTGGTCAAGTCGCTGGACACGCCCTACGCGGCGGGCCGGCGGGTCGGGGTGGATCAAGGTCAAGCCGCGGCACACGCTGGACCTGGTGGTGCTGGCGGTCGAATGGGGGCACGGGCGGCGGCGCGGCTGGCTGTCCAACCTGCACCTGGGCGCGCGCGACCCGGCCACGGGCGGTTTCGTCATGCTCGGCAAGACGTTCAAGGGCCTGACCGACGAGCTGCTGGCCTGGCAGACATCGCGCCTGCTGGAGCTGGAATCCCGGCGGGACGCTTATACCGTGTACGTCCGGCCGGAGCTGGTGGTGGAGATCGCGTTCGACGGCGTGCAGCGCAGCCCGCGCTACCCCGGCGGCCTGGCGCTGCGCTTCGCCCGGGTGCTGCGCTACCGCGAGGACAAGTCCGCCGCCGAGGCCGACACCATCAACATGGTCCGCGCGCTGTCCCCCGAGTAAGGCCGCGGAACAAGAGGGCTCCGGAGTAGGCGTATCTGCGCGGCGTTTCGTGCGCTCCGTCAGGCAGGAGAAGATCCCGGAAGGAGCTGGGCCATGCTGGTCTACGCCGCGAAATTCATCTTGGGCACCATGTCAGCGCCGTCGCAACCCACCGAGGAGGGGCCGGTCGAGCCGGGCAGCTACGCCACGGCGATCAACGTTCACAATCCCAGTCCCCGCGAGCCCGTGACCTTCCTCAAGAAGGCAATCCTGCTGTTCAGCGAGACCGAAGTGACGAAAGAAGGAGTCTTCGAGGTGCCGAAACCGCCCTCCGAGCGGATAGAAGCACAGCTAGGTCTCGACTACGGCATGGAGATCGATGGCCGCGACATCAGGCAGGAGCTGCTGAAGGGGCAGGCTCCACCCGCGCCGCAGTTCATCAAGGGCTGGGTGGTCATCGAATCGCCCCTCCCGCTCAACGTCGTCGCGGTCTACACCGTACGAGCGCCTAATGGCGGGGTCTCCATCGCCATCGATCGGGTCATCCCGACCCAGTTGTAGCGCGTGCCGGGGGCGCTACTTCTTTTTGTCGCGCTTGTTGCCGCCGCGGAAGGCGGCGGGGATGTTGCCTGGCGAGGGGGGCGGGAAGTTCAGGCCGGGCTGCAGGTTGGCCAGGCCCTCGGCGAGGTCCTCCGGGAAGCCTGGCGGCAGGCCGCCTAGGCCTCCGGCACCCGGGCCGCCGGCTCCGCCGAGGGCGGGCGGCTGGCTGGCCTGGCCCTGCTGGCCTCCGCCGCGCGTGACCTCCGCAGCTCGCCGGGGATCGCCGCTGCGGGCCGGCTTCTTCTTGCCCTTCTTGCCGCGGGCCGACCCCTTGGCCGCGGCCCGGCGGGCCATCGCGTTCATGCCGGGCGGCATGCCCGGGATGCCGCCGCTGAACATGGCCCGCATCTGCTTCTGGCCCTCGAAGAAGTTCGTGACCAGCTGGGAGACCTCACCGACGGCGACGCCGGAGCCCTTGGCGATGCGGGCCCGACGAGAGCCGTTGATGATCTTCGGGTTGCGCCGTTCCTCCGGGGTCATGGACCGGACGATGGCCTCGGCCCGGTCCAGGTCCTTGTCGTTGACCTGGGACAGCAGTTCCCGGTTCTTCGCCGCGCCGGGCAGCATGCCGAGCAGGTTCCCGATCGGCCCCAGCTTGCGGACCATGGACAGCTGCTCGACGAAATCCTCGAGCGTGAAACCCTCACCCGAGGTGATCCGGTCGGCCAGGTCCGCGGTCTGCTCGGCGTCGAAGGCCTTCTCGGCCTGCTCGATCAGGGTGAGGATGTCACCGAGGTCCAGGATCCGCGACGCCATCCGGTCCGGATGGAACAGGTCGAAGTCTTCGAGCTTCTCCCCCGCCGAGGCGAACATGATCGGCCGGCCGGTCAGCTGCACGATCGACAGCGCGGCGCCGCCGCGGGCGTCGCCGTCGAGCTTGGTCAGCACGACGCCGTCGTAACCAACCCCGTCCAGGAAGGCCTGCGCGGTGGCCACCGCGTCCTGGCCGATCATCGCGTCGACCACGAACAAGATCTCGTCCGGCTCGGTGGCGTCCCTGATCGCGCGGGCCTGCGCCATCATGTCCTCGTCGACGCCCAGCCGACCAGCCGTGTCGATGATGACCATGTTGTGCTGGCGGCGCCGGGCCTCGTCCAGCGACTGCCGCGCCACGGCCACCGGGTCGCCCACACCGTTGCCCGGTTCCGGAGCGTAGACCGCGACACCGGCGCGCTCGCCGACCACCTGGAGTTGCTGCACGGCGTTGGGCCGCTGCAGGTCGGCGGCGACCAGCAGCGGCGTGTTGCCCTGCTCCTTGAGCCATAGCCCGAGCTTGGCCGCCAGCGTGGTCTTACCGGAGCCCTGCAGGCCGGCCAGCATGATGACGGTGGGCGGCACCTTCGCGAACCGCAGCCGCCTGGTCTCGCCGCCGAGGATGCCAACCAGTTCCTCGTGCACGATCTTGATGACCTGCTGCGCGGGGTTCAGCGCGGCGGAGACTTCCTCGCCGCCGGCCCGCTCCTTGACCCGGGCAATGAACTGCCTGACGACCGGGAGCGCGACGTCCGCCTCGAGCAAGGCGATGCGGATCTCCCGCGTGGTCGCGTCG
This sequence comes from uncultured Actinomycetes bacterium, assembly GCA_963722055.1. Taxonomy (GTDB): domain Bacteria; phylum Actinomycetota; class Actinomycetes; order Streptosporangiales; family Streptosporangiaceae; genus Palsa-504. The sequence continues at coordinate 242,759 of CAVRLA010000015.1, forward strand.
ATATCGGCAGCGGACAGCCGTCCCCGGCCGCGCAGCGCCGAAAAAACCTGCGTCAGCCGGTCGGATAGGGTCTCAAACACGTTGTCCAGGCTACCGGTACGCGGGCCCTCAGCCGGCCAGCCCCTAGATAGCCGGCCCTAGATCAGCCGGCCCTAGATAGCCAGCACTGCTAGGACGGAGTGCACGGTGGCCAGGCGCCGGTCCCGGTCGGTCAGGGGCTCGCCGTCCTCGTCGGTCACGTAGAACACGTCCACCACCTCGGCGCCCAGCGTCTCCACCCGGGCCGCCCGCACGTCCAGGCCGCATTCACCGAGGGCCCGGCCCACCCGCCACAGCAGCCCGGGCGCGTCGTGCGCCCGCACCTCCACGACGGTCGCGGTCTCCGAGGCCTCGTCGACCAGGGTCACCTTGGGTGCGGGGATCACGGCGCCGCGCGGAGGGACGGCCCGCGCCCGGCGTTCCAGCCGGTCCTCCACATCCAGCCGGCCCAGCAGCATGCGGCGCAGGTCACCGGCCACCAGCGTCGGGTCGGGCGGGTCTCCGAACTCGGGCGCCACGTCGAACACGGTGACCGCCGTGCCCTGTACCGAGGTCGCGTTGGCGCTCCGGACCGCCAGCCGGTGCGAGGCCAGCACCCCGGCCGCGCGCCACAGCAGGCCCGGCCGGTCGGGCGCGACCACGGTCACCTCGGATCCGCGCACCGTCGCCGCCGGGACGCCATCGGCGGCTAGCGCCAGCTGATCGGCGCGCAGCGGAGCTGGCGTGGGCGTCGGCTCACCGGCTAGCACGGCGGCCACCCGGTGCACCAGGTCGGCGACCAGCGCGGCCTTCCAGTCGTTCCAGGCGGCGGGGCCGGTGGCCAGGCCGTCCGCGATGGCCAGGGCGTGCAGCAGCTCGAGCAGCGCCCGGCTGGGCACCAGCGCCGCGACCTGCTTGACGGTCACCGGATCATCCAGGTCCCGCCTGGTCGCGACCATGGGCAGCAGCAGGTGGTGCCGGACGGCCGAGGCGACGAGCGCCGCATCCGACTCGGGCAGGCCCATCCGGCGGCCCGCGTCCCGGGCCACCACCTCGCCGGTGATGCTGTGGTCGCCGGGCCAGCCCTTGCCGATGTCGTGCAGCAGCGCGGCGAGCAGCAGCAGGTCGGGCCGGGCGACCTCGCGGGTCAGCGCGGCCGCGTGCGCGGCCGCCTCCACCAGGTGGCGGTCCACGGTGAACTTGTGCAGCGGGTTGCGCTGCGGCCGGTTCCGCACCCGCTCCCAGTCCGGGATCAGCGAGGTGATCAATCCCTGTTCATTTCCTGCGGTATCCAGCGCCTCCCAGACGCTAATCGCGGACGGCCCGGCCCCGAGCAGGGCCAGCAGGGCGCCGCGGGCCGGGTCAGGCCACGGGACGGGCAGCGGCGGGCATTCGGTCAGCCGCGCGAGCGTGCGCGGTGCCAGCGGCAGCCCGGCCTGCGCGGCGGCGGCGGCGGCCCGCAGCACCAGGACCGGGTCGCCTGCCGGGTCGGCCGCCCGCGCCAGGACGACCTCGCCGTCCTGCTCGACCACGCCGTCGGCCAGCGGGCGGCGCTCGGCCGGGCGACGGCGGAGCCGGCGCCCGCGCAACCGGTCGGTCTGGCGGAAGGTGTGATCGACGGCGTAGGCGACGGTCCGCGCGGCGCCGGCCAGCATGCGCAGCAGCACGTCCCCGTCGAGCAGGCCCATGGCCCGGGCCACCTCGTCCTGCTCCTCGAGCACGAGCCGATCCAGGCGGCGGCCGGTGACCTCGTGCAGCGCGTGGCGGGCGTCGAGGATCTGCTCGTAGGCCGTGCGCACCTTGGGCCCCGGCGCCGGCGCGATCCAGGCGGCCGCGGCCGCCTGGATCGCGTGCACGTCCCGCAGCCCGCCCCGGGCCTCCTTCAGGTCCGGCTCGAGCAGGAAGGCGAGCTCGCCGCTGATCCTGGTGCGTTCGTCGTGGGCGGCGTGCAGCTCGGCCATCCGGTCCGGCGCGGCCGCGCGCCAGTCTTCCAGCGCGCCCGCGCGAAGCCGTTCGGTGAGGTCGGGGTCACCGGCCACGTGCCGGGCGGACAGCAGCCCGAGCGCCACCTTGAGGTCGTTGCGGGCCACCCGCCGGGCCTGCGGCACGGTGCGGACCGCGTGGTCGAGCTCGGCGCCGGAATCCCAGACCGGATACCAGATCCGGTCCGCGACGTCGGCGATGCCGTCGCGGCCGTCGTGCAGCAGTACGACGTCCAGGTCGCTGCGGGGCAGCAGCTCCCGCCGCCCGTAACCGCCCACGGCCACCAGCGCCACGCCGGGCTCGGCGCCCAAGAGCTCCGAGAGCCACCGGTCGACCTGAGCCGTGCGGCGGGCCCGCTCCGCGGCGAACGACGTCATAGCCCTGGAATGAGTCTTCCGCCCGCTCAGATGGCGTCCGGCCCGCGCTCTCCCGTCCGGACCCGGACCACGGTCTCCACCGGCACCGACCACACCTTGCCGTCGCCGATCCGGCCGGTCTGCGCCGCCTTGACCACTACCCCGATCAGGTCGTCGGCGTCCTCGTCCTCGCACAGGACCTCGACGCGGACCTTCGGCACCAGGTCGACCTGGTACTCGGCGCCGCGGTACACCTCAGTGTGGCCCCGCTGCCTGCCGTATCCGCTCGCTTCGGTGATGGTCAGGCCGTGCACACCGAACGCCTGCAACGCGGCCTTGACGTCGTCCAGCTTGAACGGCTTGATGACAGCGGTGATGAGCTTCATCGTCAGGGTCCCTTCGCCAAGTCCTGTACCCGACCATCGGGTGCGGACGTTTCGCCGGAGGCGTCGGCGTGTGTCGGCACGGTGAAAGACCCCGGTCGCGTGTTACAACCGTGTTTCGCAGCCTGGGAGGCTAGCCGAGGATGGCGTCGACGAAGGCAGCCGGGTCGAACGGGGCCAGGTCATCAGGCCCCTCGCCCAGGCCGACGAGCTTGACCGGGACGCCCAGTTCACGCTGCACCGCGATGACGATCCCGCCCTTGGCCGTGCCGTCGAGCTTGGTCAGCACGATGCCGGTGACGTCGACGACCTCGGCGAACACCCGCGCCTGCCGCAGCCCGTTCTGCCCCGTGGTGGCGTCGAGCACCAGCAGCACCTCGTCTACCGGGGCCTTCTTTTCCGCCACGCGCTTGACCTTGCCGAGCTCGTCCATCAACCCGACCTTGGTGTGCAGCCGCCCGGCGGTGTCGATGATGACCGCGTCGACCCCGGTCTCGATGCCCTCGCTGACCGCCTCGAACGCCACGCTGGCCGGATCGGCGCCCTCCCGGTCGGCCCGCACAGTCTTGGCTCCGACCCGCTCGCCCCAGGTCTGGAGCTGGTCAGCCGCGGCCGCCCGGAACGTGTCGGCCGCGCCGAGCAGCACGGTCTCCCCGTCCCCGATCAGGGCCCGGGCCAGCTTGCCGCAGGTCGTCGTCTTGCCGGTGCCGTTCACGCCGACCATGAGAACCACCGCAGGGATGCCGTTGTGCGGCGCGGTGCGCAGCGACCGGTCCTCGTCGCCGAGCTGGGTGAGGAGCTCGTCTCTGAGCAGGCTGCGCACCTCTTGTGGCCCGCGCACACCCAGCACCTTGACCTTGGTCTTCAGGTCGTCCACCATCAGCCGGGCGGGCACCACGCCCACGTCGGCGGTGATCAGCACCTCTTCCATCTCGTCCCAGGTCTCGTCGTCGAGCCGCTCCCGGGACAGCAAGTTGAGCAGCGCCGAGCCCACCGAGCCCTGCGAGCGGGCTAGTCGGGCCCGCAGCCGCACCATCCGGCCGGCCGAAGGCGGCGGCCGCTCGACCTCGATTACAGGCGCTGTGGCCTGGGGTTTCCCGGCCTCGCCGGATTCCTCGGCGGCGGGTGCGGACGGAGTAGTGGGCGGCGACGGCGGCGGCCCGGACGGAGCGGAGATGCGGCCCCGGCGAGGCCGGACGAACAGCAGCCAGCCGCCGGTCACGACAGCCAGGACCGCGATAACGATGATCAGGATTACGTATTCCATCAGGCTCACAGTCTCCCAGACCCCCAGGGGTGCCCGCGCCCGCGGGGGCCAACCGCGTCATTGCGGCAATGACGTCGTTGGGCGGCGCGGACCGGCGGACCGGCGGTACCCACCGTGACGAGGGTGAGGAAAGGGACGCACGGGGCTACGCGCTCGGCTCCGCGGCGGGTGCGCCAACGTAGTGAAACTGGACATTCACCACGCTAGGGCGTGGTGAAACCCGGGTTTCACCACGTTTGGGGCGCGCAGGGAGGCTGTTTGGGGCGCGCAGGGAGGCTAGGAGTGGGCAGGTTGGGGGGCGTGGGGCCTGTGGGGCGGATTCGGGAGTTCGGGGACGGGCTCGCGGGCTGGGGGGACCGGGCTGGGGGACCGGGCCGGGGGGACGTGGGGCGCGGCCGCGGGCGCGCCGGGGGTCAGGCGGGATGGGGGAGCTAGGCGGGCGCGAGTTGCGAGCGCGAGCGGGGTCAGGCGGGCTGGCGGGTGGCTAGTTGCTGGCTGATCACGGTGGAGACGCCGTCGCCGCGCATCGTGATGCCGTACAGGGCGTCGGCGGATTCCATGGTGCGGCGCTGGTGGGTGATGACGATGAGCTGGGAGCTTTCCCGCAGCTCGTCGAACACGCCGAGCAGGCGCTGCAGGTTGGTGTCGTCCAGGGCCGCCTCGACCTCGTCCAGCACATAGAACGGCGAGGGGCGGGCCATGAAGATCGCGAACAGGTAGGCGATGGCGGTCAGCGACCGTTCCCCGCCGGACAGCAGCGAGAGCCGCTTGACCTTCTTGCCCGGGGGGCGGGCCTCGATCTCGATCCCGGTGGCCAGCATGTCGTCCGGCTCGGTGAGGACCAGGTTGCCCTGGCCGCCGGGGAACAGCCGGGCGAACAGCTGCTCGAACTCCCGGGCGGTGTCGGCGAACGCGGACGCGAACACCTCCTGCACCCGGTCGTCGACCTCCTTGACCACGGTAAGCAGGTCGCGCCGGGTCTTGCGCAGGTCATCCAGCTGGGTGGCGAGGAACTGGTGGCGTTCGGTCAGCGCGGTGTACTCCTCCAGGGCCAGCGGGTTGACCTTGCCGAGCCGGTCGAGCTGGCGCTGGGCGTCGGCGGCCCGGCGCTCGATCTCGGCCCGGTCGTAGCGGGACGGTGGGGCCTCGTCGTCGCCAGGCACAGGGACCTCCGGGCCGTACTCGGCCACCAGGGCGTCGGTCTCGAGGCCGAACTCCTCCAGCGCGTGCTCGGCCAGCTGGGCCAGGCGCAGCCGGTGCTCGGCCCGGGCGATCTCGGTGCCGTGCGCCGTGTTCACCACCGTGTCCAGGTCGGCGGCCAGGTCGCGAACCCGGGCCCGGACCGCCTTGAGCTCGCCGGCGCCGCCCGCGCTGGCCGCCTCGGCCTCGGCCCGGCGGGCCTGGGCTTCGTTCACCGACCGCTCGGCCGCCTCGACCGCGTACCGCGCGCCCAGCGCGACGGCGCGGGCCACGGCGGCCTGGGCGGTGCGCCGGGCGCGGCGCTGGGCCGCCTGCTCGCGCGCCTGCCGCTCGGCGGCCGCGGCCGTGGCCAGCGAGTCGGCCCGGCCGCTGATGGCCCGCAGCCGCTCCTCGACGGTGCGGACCTCCAGCCGGGCGTCCATCTCGGCGTCCCTGGCCGCCGCACAGCGCTCGGCCAGGTCCTCCCGGAGCCAGCCTGCTTCTTCGTCCGGCCCGGCGGGCTCGTCGGCGGCGTCCTCGACTGCGGCGAGGTCCTGCCGGAGCCGGGCCAGCTTGGCCAGGTCCTGCTCGGCGGCCAGGCGGGCCGCCTCGATCGTGCCGTCGAGCCGGTTGGCCTCCTCAGCTGCGGCCCGAGCCGCGCCCGCGAGCTGGCCGAGCTGCCCGGAGACCTCGGCCGCCGCGGCGTCGGCCTGCTGCCGGCGCGCGAGCGTCTCGGCCACCGACAGCCGGGCGGCCTCCTCGGCCTGGACCGCGTCGGCGAGCTGCTGGACCGCCTTCTCACACCGGCGTTCGGCGTCGGCCAGCCCGGCGGCGGCCTCGTCGGCCGCGGCGCGGAGCTCGAGCAGGCTCTGCGGCTTCGCGCTGCCGCCGTGCGCCCAGCGGGACCCGAGCAGGTCACCCGCGCGCGTCACCGCCCTCAGATCAGGATTTTCCCGAACGATCCGGCGGGCCTGCTCCAGGTCTTCGACCACGACCACTCCGCGCAGCAGCTCCGCCGCGACCTGCGCCAGCCCGCCCGGTGCCCGCACCAGGTCGACGGCACGGACCAGGCCCGGAGCAGCGGTGACGGCTGAGACGAGAGCCAATAGGTCGCCGTCGTCCTGACCCGTGATGACCAGGCTCGCGCGGCCCGCGTCGTCGCGGCGGAGGGTGGCCAGGATCTCGGCGGCGGCGTCCAGGCCGTCCACCGCGACCGCATCGGCCGCCGCGCCCAGCGCGGCGGCGACGGCGACCTCGTAGCCCTCGGCCACCTGCAGCCGCTCGGCGAACGGGCCGAGCACGCCGCCGAACCGGGCCGGGTCGGCGAGCAGGGCCGCGGAGGCGTCGGCGCCCCGGCGCGCGGCTTCGGCCAGCGCCTGCGCTCGCGCCCGCAGTGCGGCCAGTTCGCTGGCTGTTTCGCGTTCGGCGGTGCGGGCCGCCACGGTCCGTTCGGCATATTCAGAAAGGGTGCGGTCGGCCTGCTCGTGAGCGGCGGCCAGCTCGCTACGGTCGTCGTCTCCGCCGCCGGCCGCGTCGCTCACCTGGTCGTACTCGAGCTGGGCGGCCGCGGCCCGCTCGCGGGCCTGATCGGCGGAGAAGGCCAGCCGATCCAGCTCCTCCTGGGCGGCGGCGCTGCGGCTGGCGGCGGCGCCGACCTGCTCGCGCAGCCGGGCCAGCTGGCCGACCCGGGCCGCCGCGGCCTTGGCGCCCTCGGCGATCCGGCGCTCGGCCGCGGTCAGCTCGGCCTCGGCCGCGGTGCGCTCGGCGGCGGCGGAGTTCAGGACCTTGCGGCCCGCCTCTAGCCGGGACGTAAGTTCGTGTTCTTCGTCGCGCAGCTCGGCGGCCTGGCGGTCCAGTTCGTCGGGGTCGCGGCCGGGACGCTCGGGGTCGGCCTGCTCGGTCAGCAGGGTGTGCCGCTGCGCGGCCAGGTTCTGCGTCCCGCGCAGCCGTTCGGCCAGCGAGGACAGCGAGAACCAGGTCTCCTGGGCGTGGGCCAGGGTGGCCGAGGCCTGCTGCGCGGCCTGCTCCAGGTGGGCCTCGGTCTGCCGGGCCTGGGCCAGCTCCTGCTCCAGGGTGGTGCGCCGAGCCACCGCGGCCGCCTCGTCGGCCTCGTCGCGCTGCAGGTCGGCGGCCAACATCACGTAGTCGTCAGCCAGCAGCCGGAGCCGGGCGTCGCGCAGCTCAGCCTGGATGCCGGCCGCCTTCCTGGCCATCTCGGCCTGCCGACCGAGCGGCTTGAGCCGGCGGCTCAGCTCCGCGGTGAGGTCGACCAGCCGGGTCAGGTTGGCCTGCATCGCCTCGAGCTTGCGCAGCGCCTTCTCCTTGCGGCGGCGGTGCTTGAGCACGCCGGCCGCTTCCTCGATCAGGGCGCGGCGGGCCTCTGGGCCCGCGTGAAGGATGTCGTCGAGCTGGCCCTGGCCCACGATCACGTGCATCTCGCGGCCCAGGCCGGAGTCGGACAGCAGCTCCTGGACATCGAGCAGGCGGCAGTGGTCGCCGTTGATGGCGTACTCGCTCTGCCCGGACCGGAACATCAGGCGGCTGATGGTGACTTCGGCGTACTCGATGGGCAGGGCGCCGTCGCTGTTGTCGATGGTGAGCGTCACCTCGGCTCGGCCCAGCGGCGGGCGGGAGGTGGTGCCGGCGAAGACGACGTCCTCCATCTTGCCGCCGCGCAGCGACTTGACCCCTTGCTCGCCCATGACCCAGGACAGGGCGTCGACGATGTTGGACTTGCCGGAGCCGTTCGGGCCGACCACGCAGGTGATGCCGGGCTCAAGCCGCAGGGTGGTGGCCGAGGCGAAGGACTTGAATCCGCGCAGAGTGAGGCTCTTCAGGTACAAGCGCAGCCCCTCCTCTCGCTTCCCGCACCTTACCGTCCAGCAGCGTCCCAGACGCCCAACTACGGCGGGACTCGCAGGGCGACCAGGCCAACGGGGACACTGTGACTAACGGGGCCCCTGGGATCTGTTTACGGTCGCGCCTTATCCCCGTTACCAATCGGACAAATGGCATATCACGAGGAAATAAACAACGAAGAGGGGCGCCGCTACCGACGCCCCAAGTTCGTTTTGTCGTTTTCCTCGCCGGCCGGCGCTCAGGCGAGCGCGGGCTCGCGATCCGGTACCAGCATGTCCGGGTGGGCAGCCTCTACCGCGAGCGCATCGTTCTCTTCCTGGAGCCGGACAAGCTCGGCTTCCAGGTCACGTACTCGCTGCTGGAGGCGGCGCATCTCGGAAACCATGCGGGGGTCGGGACCGCCGACGTGGCCGAACAGAGCCTTCGCCATTGTTAAAGGTCCTCCACGCTGAGTGACCAGAGTGGGCACATACTCAACACACGCGGACTCGCGCGCGCAATCAACGGTTTCTAGTTTCCCACCCAGGCGTTTCCTGGTCAAGTTAAGGCCCGTTTCCGGGCCGGTTAAATACCTTACCACCGGTCACAAGCGGTTTCACGCTCGGATGCCTACCAGACCCGTTCTGGCTGGTGAAAACCGGTCACCAGCGGGCCCGGCGGGGCCGGGGCTGGCACTGCGGGCAGCTGTAGGCGGACCGGTTCATGAACGGGTCACGCCGGACCGGCGCGCCGCATGTGCGGCACGGCAGGCCTTCCCGCCCGTATACGGCGAGCGACCGCTCGAAGTAGCCGCTCTCCCCGTTGACGTCGACGTACAGGCTGTCGAAGCTGGTCCCGCCGGCGGTCAGGGCCTCGGTCAGGACCTCGCGGACCGCGGCCAGCAGCCTGCTGACCTCCGGGCCGTTGAGGGTCTCGGTGGGCCGGGCCCAGTGCAGGCCCGCCACAGCGCCTCGTCGGCGTAGATGTTGCCGACGCCGCTGATCAGCGACTGATCGAGCAGGGCGCGCTTGACCCCGGTGTGCCGCGTGCGCAGCCGCCGGGCCAGATCGCCGGGGTCGAAGGCCGGCTCGAACGGGTCGGGGGCGATGTGGGCGATGGGGCCGGGGAGTTCAGCTCCGTCCCGCACCACGCACATGTACCCGAACGTCCGCTGGTCGGTGAAGCGCAGGTCGGGACCGGAGTCCTTGAAGGTGAACCAGATCCGCACGTGCGGGGACAGCGGCCGGTCCGGCTCGCCGACGAGCAACTGCCCGCTCATGCCCAGGTGCGCGAGCAGGGCGTCCTCGCCCACCGACAGCCACAGGTACTTGCCGCGGCGCCTGGCGGTATCCGGGCTGCGCCCGGCCAGCGCGGCCTCGAAGTCGGCCGGCCCGGCCAGGTGACGGCGCACGGCGCGCGCATGCAGCACGCGGACGGTGTCGATGGCCCGGCCGGTGACGTGGTGTTCCAGGCCGCGGCGGACGGTTTCGACTTCGGGTAGCTCGGGCATGGCCTCAGCGCCCGGGTGCCTGTCCGTCGCCATCAGGACCCTGGTCGTGCGTCCCGTCCTGCGGTCCGGCGGATTCGGCGTTGATCGCGTTCCAGGCCGCCTCGGCCGCGTGCTGCTCGGCTTCCTTCTTGGTCCGGCCCTCCCCGGAGCCGAGCTCCCGGCCGCCGACCCGGACCACGGCCCGGAACGACTTCTGGTGATCCGGTCCGCTCTCTTCGACCTGGTAGTCGGGCACTCCGAGCATCCGGGCCGCGCTCAGCTCCTGCAGCGACGTCTTCCAGTCCAGGCCGGCGCCCAGCTCGGCCGACTTGGCGATGACCGGGTCGAACAGGCGGTGGACCAGCGCGCTGGCCTCGGCCAGGCCGCAGTCGATGTAGACCGCCCCGATGATCGCCTCCAGCGTGTCGGCCAGGATCGAGGGCTTGTTCCGGCCGCCGGTCACCTCCTCACCCCGGCCGAGCTTGACGTAGGAGCCCACGTGAAGCTCCCGCGCCACTTCGGCCAGGGCCTTCATCTGGACGACGGCCGCGCGCAGCTTGGCCAGCTGGCCCTCGGGCAGGCTCGGGTAGCCCCGGAACAGCGTGTCGGTGACGACCAGCCCGAGGACCGAGTCGCCGAGGAACTCCAGCCGCTCGTTGGTGGGCGGGTTGGAGTTCTCGTAGGCGTATGACCGGTGGGTCAGCGCGCGCTCCAGCGACTTGGGCATGATGGGCACGCAGAGGGCATGCCGGAGCTCGGCGGGGTCCCGTCCGGCGTTGCCCCCGTCCCAGGCCTGGCTCACGGCGCCCATCGCGCCCCGATCAGGACGGGTTGAGGACCTGACGGCGCCGGTACGTGCCGCAGGTCGGGCAGGCCACGTGCGGCAGCTTCGGCTCGTGGCACTGCGGGCAGCTCACCAGCGTCGGCGCGGTGGTCTTCCAGTTCGAGCGTCGCGATCGGGTATTGCTGCGGGACATCCTCCGCTTGGGAACCGCCACGTCAGCCCTCCTGTAGGTTGATGGCGCCGGCGCGCCGGGTCTCTTGATTATCAAACTGCTTCAGGCCGGCCCAGCGCGGGTCCGCCGCGTCTTCGTGCCCGTGGCCCGGGCCCGCGTCGGCCAGCGGCGCGCCGCACTGCGCGCACAGCCCCGGGCAGTCCTCCCGGCACAGCGGGGACATCGGCAGCGCAAGCACCACCGCGTCCCGCAGGACCGGCTCCAGGTCGAGCAGGTCACCGTCGAGGTAAAGCTCCTCTTCGTCCTGGTCCTCGTCTTCGTCGAACCGGTCGTGCTTGTCGTGCTTGTCGTGCCGGTCGTGCTTGTCGTGCCAGTCGTGCTTGTCGTACCGGTCGTACAGGTAAAGCTCGGTGAAGCTGGCCGTCACCGTGGCCGCCAGCGGCGTCAGGCAGCGGGCGCACTCCCCCGCCAGCGGCGCGGTCGCCGACCCGGTGACCAGCACGCCCTCGGTCACGGCCTCGAACTTGACGTCAAGGTGAACGTCGGTGCCGACCGGAACCCTGGCGAGCTCGAGACGCAGGTCGTCCGGGGCCGGAACGGTCAGCTGCTGCGTCCGCGCGGAACCGGCCTGGCGGCCGAGCGTGCGCATGTCAAAAACAAGCGCGCCGCGAGGCGCGTTCGTGCGTGTGTTGGGCATGAGAGTGTACTCGCGTATATAGCGGTTCGGAACCGAGCGCCCAGCCTACCGGCGGCGCGCGGTAATCCCAACTTGACCGCGCCCCATCCGATTCCCGGGCCGTGCTTTTTCTTCGCGCTTACTCTTCGGGCTTACTCTTCGGCCAGACGGGCCCGGAGCCGGGACAACACCGCGTCGGGGACCAGCCCGCTGACGTCACCGCCGTAGCTCGCGATCTCCTTGACCAGGCTGGAGCTGAGGAAGGAGTACAGCGGGTTGGTGGTCATGAACAGCGTCTCGACCTTCGCCATCCGGTAGTTCATCTGCGCCATCTGCATCTCGTACTCGAAGTCGCTGACCGCTCGCAGGCCCTTGATCACGGCGGTGATGCCGTTGGCCGCGCAGAAGTCCACCAGCAGGCCGTGGAACCGGTCGATCGTGACGTTGCCGTAGCGGGCGGTCACCTCGCCGAGCATTTCGACCCGCTCGTCCACGGTGAACAGGCCGCGCTTGGTCACGTTGATCAGGACGGCCACGATCACCTCGTCGTACAGCCCGGAGGCGCGGCCGATGATGTCGAGGTGCCCGTTGGTAACGGGGTCAAAGGAACCCGGACAGACGACACGGTGCACGTGGTGCCACCCCTTTCAGTGTTCAGCGAGCAGGTTATACGGGGCACGGGCGTACCAGAAGGTTGCCTCCCCGTACCGGCGCGCCCGGTCCGGCTCGAACAGGCCGGCCAGTTGAACGGCCCGGACCGGGTGGCGCGCTCGATGATCACCAGCGCCCCGGGGGCGAGCCAGCCGTGGTCGCTTAGGGCCTGGAGCATGGCGGACACCTCGTCGTCGGCCAGCGCGTAGGGCGGGTCGGCGAAGACGACGTCGTAGCGGCCGCGATCTGGCCGACGGGGCAGGACGCGTTCCACCCGGTCGGTGACCACCTCGGCGCCGGGCAGGCCGATGGCCTCGATGTTGGCCCGGATGACGCGGGCGGCCCGGGTCCCGGACTCCACCAGCAGCACGTGCTCGGCGCCCCGGGACAGGGCCTCCAGGCCGACCGCGCCAGATCCCGCGTACAGGTCGAGCACGCGCGTCCCGGACAGCGATCCCACCATTGAGACGATGGTGGCGAACAACCCTTCCCGGGCGCGGTCGCTCGTCGGCCGGGTGTTCCGGCCGTCCGGGACGGCCAGCCGCCGCCCGCCGGCCTCGCCGGCGATCACGCGTGCCACGTCTTAAGTGTGCACGCCCGGATCGGGCGACGTCCCGGCTGGTCCGGCCGGAGTCAGCCACGCTGGTCAGGGAATCGGCAGGCCGCTGCCGCGGGCCGGGACCGACTCGGCGGGCCAGGTGGCCGTGCCGTGCCGTCGCGTTCCATGCGTGTGAGCGTGGCGTTCTGATGGGAAGACGGGCTGTTGCGGAATTGATTCGGCGGCTGGGCAGGCGCTGCGATGTGGCGGGTGCCTTGGCGCGGTGGTGCTGGCCGGGCGGGTCAGCTGGCCAGGGTGGTCAGGGCCTGGCTGGTGAGGTGGCCGGTGGTGAGGGCCTTGAACAGGTTGTGCACGGCGCAGATGAACTTCCATTCGGCGCTGGCCTTAGGCTTTCCGCGCACGCTCAGCTGGCGGATGCCCATGTTGTGCTTGATGTGGCCGTGCGGGGTCTCGGCGATGTGGCCGCGGTGGCGGTAGCCGGCGATGCCCTCGGGGGTTTTGAGCCGTTCTCGCATGGCCTGGATGGCCGGGCCGCCCCAGTCCGGCCCGCCGGCGCCGGGGTCGCGGGCGGCTTGTTCCAGGTCGCGGCCCTTGCCGGTGGCGATCAGCCGGTCCGGGCCCGGGCAGGTCAGGTTGTGCTCCGAGCAGTACCCGGCATCGGCCAGGGCCAGCCCGATGCCGCCGCCGGGGCCGCCGTCATGGTCCTGGCCGGCCAGGTCAGGGCCTGGGGCGGCGGCGGGGCGGTGCGCCTCGATGAGGGCGGCGGCGTCCTGGGCTTTGGCGAGCACCGGCTCGAACCAGCCGCAGTCGGCCTGCTCATCGGTCAGCTCGGTGGCGATGATCAGCTCGTCGTCGCTGGTCATGTTCTGGGTGTTGTAGCCCTGGATGAACCCGCCGCCGCGGACCGGCATCAGCCGCGAGTCCGGGTCGGTGATGTTCCGCACCGGGCCGGGACCCTTGGCCTTGGCCGCCTTCTCCGCCGCTGTGCGCCCGGCCTCAGCGGCCCGGGCCCGGGCCGCTTCCACCTGGGCCTGGGCCTCGCGGACCCGGCAGAAGTCATCGATCCCGGCCGCGTCCGGCCGGGCTGCGCGGCCGCGGCGGGGCTGCCCGGCCGCATACCGGGCCTCCAGCTCCGCCAGCTGAGCGGCCCGCGCGGCCCGGGCGCGGGCCAGGTTCTCCTCCGCCAGCTCCACCGCCGCCGACGCCGGCGAGCACCCGGTCCGCTGCCCGGTCCGCTGCCGCTCCCGGAACGCCTCCGCCTGGGCCGCCTCGGCAGCCTCCGCGGCTTCCCGCCCGGCTTTCAAGCTGGCCAGCGCGGCCGCGATCCGCTCGTCCCGCCGCCGCGGGCTCCACGCCTCAGGCGGCACCTCATCCCCCCGCCGGCCCGCGCCGAACAGTTCATCTTCGGCCGCATCAGCCGCCGCGTGCGCCGCCACCCGCCCGGCGGCCAGCTTGGCCAGCCCCTCCTCGGTCCGGTTCGCCGCCTTCGACGCCGACGCGGCGATCTTCATCCCGTCCAGCGCCACCATCCCCAGCCGCCCATCCCCAGCCGCGCGCACAGCACCAGCACCTGCGCGAAGAACCCCGCGACCGCGCCGGGGAAATCACCCCGGAACCGGGCGAACGTCACATGATCAGGGACGTTCCCCGCACAGATCACCCGGAACGCCACATCGGTCCCGCACAGCCGCTCGATCTCCCGCGACGACGCCACCCCGTGCGCATACGCCCACACCAGCACCGCCGCCAGCATGTCCGGGTCATAACCCGCCGTCCCCGCACCCCCGGTCTTCCGGCCAGCGTGGAACGCCGAGGTATCCAGGTGATCCTCCACCACCGTGATCACCAGCCACACCGGATGATCAGCCGGCAGCCACTCCCGCATATCCGGCGGCAACAAGAACGGCTGATCCCGGTCCACCGGCCGGTACTTCTTCGCCATACCCCGACCCTGTCAAACCCGGCCAGGAGACGCACGCCAACACGCCGCGAATCTGCAACAGCCCGAAGAGCCATCAGAACGCCACGTTCATAGGTTCGGAGCCCCACGAGGGACAGGGCGCAGCGGGCGGCTAGGTCTTGTCCAGGTATTCGGCCTGGACGCCGAGGAGCTCGGTGATGGCCTCGCGCAGGGCGGGGTGGCGGGCCAGGTCCGGGTCGGCCTCCACGACCTCGGTGGCCTCGGTGCGGGCCTGGCCGATCAGGTCCTCGTCCTTCAGCAGCTGGAGCAGGCGCAGGCTGGAATGGCGCCCGGCCTGGGCCGCGCCGAGCACGTCGCCTTCGCGGCGCTGCTCGAGGTCCAGGCGGGACAGCTGGAACCCGTCCAGGGTGGCGGCCACCGCGTCCAGCCGCTCCCGGGACGGGCTGGCGGGCGGCGCCTCGGTGACCAGCAGGCACAGGCCCGGCGCGGAGCCGCGGCCGACCCGGCCGCGCAGCTGGTGCAACTGGGACACGCCGAATCGCTCGGAGTCCATGATGACCATCACGGTGGCGTTCGGGACGTCGACCCCGACCTCGATCACGGTGGTCGCCACCAGGACGTCGATCTCCCCGGCCGAGAACGCGCGCATGACCCGGTCCTTCTCCTCCGGGTGCAGCCGGCCGTGCAGGATGCCCAGCCGCAGCCCGGCCAGCGGGCCCGCGTCCAGCGTCGCGGCCACGTCGAGCACCGACAGCGGCTGGCGCCGGCCGCCCGGGGCGACGCCGCGCGGAACGCCGCCGCTGAGGTCCACGACGGTCGGCTCCGCGCTGGCGTATTCGTCCTCGTCGAGGTAGCCGTCCTGGTCGGGCTCCGGGCCGTCGCCGATGCGCGGGCAGACCACGTAGGCCTGCTGACCGCGGCCGACCTCCTCCTTGACCCGCGCCCAGGCCCGTTCCAGGAAGTGCGGCTTGTCGGACGCGGGCACCACGTGCGTCGCGATCGCCGACCGCCCGGCGGGCAGCTCGGTCAGCGTCGAGGTCTCCAGATCCCCGTAGACGGTCATGGCGACCGTCCTGGGGATGGGCGTGGCCGTCATGACCAGCACGTGAGGCCGGTTGTCGGCCGCCTTGGCCCGCAGCGCGTCGCGCTGCTCCACGCCGAACCGGTGCTGCTCGTCGATGACCACCAAGCCGAGGTCGGCGAACTGGACCTGCTCCTCCAGCAGGGCATGCGTGCCGATCACGATCCCGGCGTCGCCGGTGAAGGTGTCCGACAGCGCCGAACGCCGGGCCGCCGCGCCGACCGACCCGGTGAGCAGGGTCACGCTGGTGGCGTGGTCCGCGGCGCCCAGCTGCCCGCCCTGGGCCAGCGGGCCGAGCATGTCGGTGACCGAGCGGTAGTGCTGCTGGGCCAGGACTTCGGTCGGGGCCAGCAGCGCGGCCTGGCCGCCCGCGTCGACGACCTGGAGCATGGCCCGGATCGCGATCACCGTCTTGCCCGAACCGACCTCGCCCTGCAGCAGCCGATGCATCGGGTAGGCGCAGGCCAGGTCGTGGGCGATGGTCTGGCCCACCGCCACCTGGCCGGAGGTGAGCGTGAACGGCAGAGCGGCGTCGAACTCGTCGGCGATGCCGCCGTCCGTGTGCGGCCGGGGCATGGCCGGCAGCGCCGCGGCCGCCATCCGGCGCTGAGCCAGCGCGGCCTGCAGCATGAACGCCTCGTCCCACTTCAGCCGCAGCACGGCCCGCTTCTGGTCCGCCCAGTCCAGCGGGCGGTGGATGGCCCGGATGGCTTCGGCCCGGCCGTACAGCCCGTACCGTTCCCGCAGTTCGGAGGGCAGCGGATCGGGCCCGGCGTCCAGGGTTTGCAGGACGGTCTGGACCGACCTGCCGATGGCCCACGAGCTGACCTTGGCGGTGGCCGGGTAGACCGGGATCAGCTCGGTGGCGAACTCGGCGGCCAGCTCAGGGGTGAGGTCGGCGTTGGGCGGCGCGCCGGGCAGCAGTTCGTACTCCGGGTGGACCAGCTGGAGCCGGCCGCGGAAGCTGGACACGGTGCCCGCGAACATGCCCACCATGCCGGTCACGAGCTGTCTCCGGAAGCCTTGCTCGGCTCGGGTGGTCCGGAAGAAGAAGGTCAGCATCAGCTTGGCGCGGTCGTCGGTGATGATCACCTCGCCCCGCGCGCGGAAGTTGCGGTTGGGCATCGGGCGCACGCTGACGTGATCAACGCGGGCCAGCACGGTCACGTGGTCGCCCTCACGCAGCGAGGACAGGTCGGTCAGCTCGCCGCGGGTGTAATAGCGCCGCGGATAGTGTCGCAGCAGGTCGCCGACCGTGGGCGTGCCGAGGGCGGTCTCGAGCGCCTTGCCGGTCTTGGGGCCCAGCGCCCGGGTCAGCGGTTCGCGGAGCGTGGTCACACCAGGCAGCATAGAAGGGCGGCCCGACAAGATGGTTGGTTCGCGTAGCGGTCGGGGTTTCAGGTAAGCTTCGACGGCTGCCTGATCCGCCGGGGAGCGGATCCGTACCTACTTCCTCCTGGAGCGAACCGTGGCTTCCGTCTGCGACATCTGCGGCAAGGGGCCGGGCTTCGGCAACAACGTCTCGTTCTCGCACCGCCGCACCCCGCGCCGCTGGAACCCGAACATCCAGCGCAGGCGCGTCGTGGTGGGCGGCACGCCCAAGCGCCTGAACGTGTGCACCTCCTGCATCAAGGCAGGCCGGATTTCTCGCTAGGGCCCGCGAAAGTGGTCCCAGCCGGCTGAGCCGGCCCATTCGCGTCCGTCGACCACGACGCCTAGCCCGTGTTGCACCTGTCCGATGACCGTCCAGCGGGGCGGCACTGTCGTGCCGGGCGGGAACGTGGCGGCCAGGGCGTGATCCTCGCCGCCAGTCAGGACCCAGGTCAGCGCGAGCGTGTGCTCGGGGCCCGCACCACGGCCCGTTCCGTCAATAAATAGGCGGGCCGCGGCCTGCAGGTCGTCGCCGGGGGTCAGCCGGTCCGATGAGAGGTCGATGCGGACGCCGCTGGCCGCCGCGACGTGGCCGAGGTCGGCGAGCAGGCCGTCGCTGATGTCGATCATGGCCGTGGCGCCCAGTCCAGCCGCCTGCGGACCGGCGTCGTAGGGCGGAGCGGGCCGCAGCTGGGCGGCGACTAGAGGGTCGTTGACCAGGCCGGCCGAGAGCAGGGCCAGGCCGGCCGCGGCGTGGCCGAGCGGGCCGGTCACCGCAACCAGGTCTCCGGGTGCCGCGCCGGAGCGGAGCACCGGAGCCCGGCCCTGCAGGTCACCCAGGCCGGTGGTGGCCAGCAGGACGGACGCGGCGCGGGCGGTGTCCCCGCCGACCACGCTGGCCCCGGCGCGGGCGCACTCGGCCGCGAGCCCTTCGGTCAGGCCGCGGGCCCAGCTGACCGGCAGGTCGGCCGGCGCGGCCAGCGCGACCAGCAGCCCGGTAGGTACCGCGCCCATGGCCGCGACGTCGATCAGGCTCCGGGCCGCGGCCTTGCGGCCGACGTCGGCCGGGCTGGACCAGTCCCGGCGGAAGTGGCGGCCCTCGAGCAGGAAGTCCGTGCTGGCCACCACCCGGCCGTCGGGGGCGGCCAGGACCGCCGCGTCGTCACCGATCCCGACCAGCGTGCGCGCATCGGCGGGCAGCCACCCCGACAGCGCCGCGATGAGGCCGAACTCCCCCAGCGCGGCCACGGTCTCCGGCTCGTCGGCGATGGGGTCCTCCCGTATGTGTCACAGGTCTGAACCTCTACGGTAGCGTGAGCCCTCAGGGCACCTGTCCCACAACATGGCCCCGGGAGGACCTCATGGTGGAGGCGTACATCCTCGTCCAGACCGAAGTCGGCAAGGCCGCCGACGTGGCCGCGCATATCGCGAAGATCACCGGAGTCACGCAGGCCGAAGACGTCACCGGCCCGTACGACGTCATCGTGCGCGCGGCGTCGGACAACGTGGACGAGCTAGGCCGGCTGGTCACCACGCAGATTCAGGCCGTACCAGGAATTACCAGGACACTCACCTGCCCCGTGGTGCACATCTGAGCAGTTCGGCGGCGAGGGGGGAGGTGTACGGGCCGAGGCCGAGCGCGGCGGCGCTGCGCAGGTCGGCAGGCGTGTCCACGTCGCGGCGCAGTCCCGGTATGTCGGGGAGCTGGAGCTCGGCGGCGCCGTCCGCCGCGTGCCGGGCCCGGGACGCGAGCCCGAAGGCGGGCCGGAACGCCGCGCCCGGGGCCACCGTGTACAGCGTGGTGCCGTCACCGGGCGCGTCGGCCACGAACGCCGTCGGCCAGGCCGCCGCGGCGGCCAGGGCCCGGCCGAGTTCGGCGGGGCGCAGGGCGGGCAGGTCGGCCGAGAGCGCGGCCGTGCCGGATCCGGGCCAGCGCGCGGCGGCCAGGGCGGCACCGTGCCGCAGCGCCGCGTTGAGCCCGTCCCGTGGCTCGTCAGCTACCACCAGCGCGCCGAGCGTGCGCAGGGCCGCCGCCGCCACCGGGTCGTCGGTGATGACGACCGTCCGGGCGACCTGGGCGGTTTGCAGTACGGCGCGTACCGTGTCGCGGGCCAGGGCCAGGGCCAGCTCGCCCCGCCGCGGCCCGGCCAGTTCCGCGAGCCTGGACTTGGCCCGGTCGAGTACCTTGACGGGCATCAGCACTGACCAGGTGATCAGCGCGTTATCGGTCATGTAGTTGATCCTGCCTCGACACCAGGCCACCTGAACCAGGAGACTGACGCTATGAGCACCGGGAATGGCGCTGTCGGCCCGGGGGGACGATCCTCCCAGACCGCCCCGGGCGGGAACCAGCCTACGGGCCGCCGCGAGTGGGGATACTCACGAGGCTGGCGGCGGTTCACGGTGATCATCCTGCGTCCGTTGCTGCGGCTGCTGATGAAGTACCAGTGGCAGGGCCGGGAGAACTTCCCGAAGACGGGCGGCGTGATCTTGGCCCCGAACCACCTGTCCTACGCCGACTGGGGCGCGATCGCCCTGTACAGCTACTCCTACGGGCACCGGTTTCCGGTGTTCATGATCAAGTCGGGCGTCTTCGAGGTGAAGCTGATCGGGCCGTTGCTGTACAACGTCGGCCAGCTTCCGGTGTACCGCGGCCGCGGCGACGCCGGACTAGTGCTGAAGCAGGCCGAGCAGGCCCTGGCGGCCGGCGCGTGCGTGATCGTCTATCCCGAGGGCACGGCGACCCGCGACCCGGACCTATGGCCGATGGTGGGCAAGACCGGTGCGGCCCGGCTGGCGCTGAGCGCCGGGGTGCCGGTCATCCCGATCGCGTCCTGGGGCGCGCAGGATGTTCTCCCGTACGGGTCCAAGAAGCCCAAGCTGTGGCCGCGCACAACGATCCGGATGGCCGCCGGGCCGCCCGTGGACCTGTCGGCCTACGCCGGCCAGCGGCTGTCCGCATCGACCCTGCGGGCCGCGACCGCCGACATCATGGCCGATATCACCGCCCTGCTGGCCAAGATCAGGCAGCAGACGCCGCCCGCCGTACCGTGGGACCCCGCCGTAGGCGGTCGGCCTGCTGCTATGGAACGAACGGACGATGGTGCTCCGGCCCCGGCCGGTGCCTTGCGTCCGGAGGCGGCCGCGGACCCGCCGGATGCGCCCGACTCCGGCCCGGCATGAGGGCGCCAGCGTGAGGGCAGCGGTCATGGGGGCCGGCGTGGGGGACCACGTTCGCACAGGTACTCTGCGACGCCGGGACCTCCACCGTGCTGCACAGCCGCCGGCCAGCGCAGGCCAAGGCGCTCGGCGAACTGCACGAGAACCCGGACTACCTGCCCGGCATCACGCTGGCCGCCGAGCTGGAGGCCACCGCGGACGCGGCGGCGGCGCTGGACGGCGCCGACATCGTGGCCTTCGCCGTGCCCGCGCAGACGCTGCGGGCGAACCTGGTCGAGTGGGCGCCGGCGATCCCGGCCGACGCGCTGCTGGTCAGCTTGATCAAGGGGATCGAGCACGGCACACGCCAGCGGATGAGTGAGGTTATCGGTGAGGTACTCGGCGCGGACCCCGCGCGGGTAGGCGTGGTGGCCGGGCCGAACCTGGCCGGCGAGATCATCCGGCGGCAGTTCACCGCGACGGTGGTGGCGTGTGTTTCGGACGAGGGCGCGCTGGCCCTGCAGGGCGCGTGCCACACGCCGTACTTCCGGCCGTACACGAACACCGACGTGATCGGCTGCGAGCTGGGCGGCTCGGTAAAGAACATCATCGCGATCGCGGTCGGCATCGCGATCGCCATGGGGCTGGGCGACAACACCAGGGCCACCTTGATCACCCGCGGGCTGGCCGAGATGGCCCGGCTGGGCGCGGCGCTCGGCGCGCAGGTGCAGACGTTCGCGGGCCTGGCCGGCATGGGCGATCTGGTCGCCACGTGCTCGTCGCCGCTGTCGCGCAACCGGACGTTCGGGGAGAACCTGGGGCGGGGCATGTCGGTGGCCGAAGCAGCCGCGCTGGGCCAGACCGCGGAGGGCGTAGCCTCCTGCGGGCCGGTGCTCGAGTTGGCCCGCAGCCATGGCGTCGAGATGCCGATCACCGAGGTCGCGGTGGCGGTCATGCAGGACGGACTGCCGGTCGAGACGGCCGCGTCGATGCTAGCGTCACGGTCAGCTAAGCCGGAGTGGTACGGGCCCTGAGGCCGGGCCTTCTGGGGGCCAGGGGGTGTCCCCCTGGCCAGCAGAGCAAGGGATGGATTTTCGTGGACATAGTACGTAAGCAGAACGGCGAGAACACGCGGGCGGTCCATCTGCCCGCCCCGCCCACGCCGGCCCAGCAACCGCTCGGCACGCCGGTGTACCGTACCGCGGCGTTCTCGTTCGACACGTCGGAGGAATACCGCGCCGTACTGAACGACGAGATGCCCGGCTACACCTACAGCCGGATCGACAACCCCACGGTCGACGCGTTCGCCCGCGCGGTCGCCGCGCTCGAGGGCGTCAACCTGCCGCGGTGGCCCGCGGCGCAGGCGTTCGCTTCCGGCATGGCCGCGATCAGCGGGGTGTTCTGGACCTTCGCCCGGACCGGGGCGCACGTGGTGGCGTCTTCGGCCCTGTACGGCGGCACGTACTCCTTCCTGCGCAACGTGGCGTCCCGCTTCGGGGTGGAGACCGACTTCGTCGACATCACCGACCTGGAGCAGGTCCAGGCCGCGGTCCGCCCGACGACCAGGATCATCTACGCGGAGACGATCGCCAACCCGACCACGGCGGTGGCCGACATCCGCAAGCTGTCCGACATCGCGCACGACAGCGGGGCGCTGCTGGTGATCGACTCCACCCTGGCCCCGCCGGTGATCTGCCGGCCCCTGGAGCACGGCGCCGACCTGGTCATCCACTCCGCGACCAAGTACATCGGCGGTCATTCCGACGTCACCGGCGGCGTCGTCACCGGGCGCATCGAGCTGATCAGCAACATCCGCAGCGTCCGGATCGACACGGGCGGATCGCTGGCCCCGGACGAGGCGTTCCTGTTGCGGCGGGGCCTGGAGACGCTGCCGCTGCGGGTCCGGCGGGCCTGCTCGACCGCGTCGGTGTTCGCCGCCGCGCTGTCCCGGCACCCGACCGTGATACGCATCGACTACCCGGGGCTGCCGGAGCATCCCGGGCACCAGGTGGCGCGGCGGCTGTTCGACGCGGGGCCGGAGGGGGTGCGGTTCGGTGCGATCGTCACCGTGACCCCGCATGGCGGCCGCGACGCGGGCATGGCCTTTGCCGACAAGCTGCGGCTGGCGGAGGTGGCGACGTCGCTGGGCGGGACGCACACGGTGGTGAGCCACGTGGCCTCCACCACCCACCGCCAGCTGGACGACCGCGCGCTGGCGGCCGGCGGCATCGACCCGGGAGCGGTACGCTTCTCCATTGGCCTGGAGGACCCCGAGGACCTGATCTCCGACGCGTACGTGGCCCTGGAGTCCCTGAGCAGACCTTAGGTTCTGTCGGTTCTGTCGGTTCTGTCGGTTCTGTAGGTTCTGTCGGTTCTGTAGGTTCTGTCGGTTCGTTGGAGGGCGGTTCCGTGACGGGGAAGGTCCGGGTGGCCGTGGTGTTCGGCGGGCGCAGCACCGAACACGCCGTGTCCTGCGCGAGCGCGGGCCTGGTCCTGTCGGCCATCGACCCGGACCGCTACGAGGTGCTGCCCATCGGCATCGCCACCGACGGACGGTGGGTGCTCACCTCGGGCGACCCGGGGCGGCTTTCCTTGTCCGCCGGGTCATCACCGTCGGTGGAGGCGGTGGCGGTGCCAGGTACGGAGATCACGCCGCGGGCGGGCGGGACCCTGGTGGTAAGCGCCCCGGGCGAGGTGCCGCGCGACCTGGGCGAAGTGGACGTAGTACTGCCGCTGCTGCACGGGACGTTCGGCGAGGACGGCACGATCCAGGGGCTGCTGGAGATGACCGGGACCCGGTACGCGGGGGCGGGCGTGTTCGCCAGCGCGGCCGGGATGGACAAGGAGTACATGAAGCTGATCATCGCCGCGCGGGGCCTGCAGGTCGGCCGCTACGTGGTGGTCAGGGACCGCGACTGGTCCTACGGGGTGGACGAGCGCAAGCGGGTCCTGGACGAGATCGCGGAGCTGGGCTGGCCGGTATTCGTCAAGCCGGCCCGGGGCGGGTCGAGCGTCGGGATCACGCGGGTCTCGGGGGTGGCCGATCTGGAGCCGGCGGTCGAGGCGGCGCGCCGGCACGATCCCAAGGTGCTGGTCGAGGCCGCGGTGGAAGGGATGGAGGTCGAGTGCGCCGTCCTGGAGGGGATCGACGGCGGACCGCCCGAGGCGAGCCTGCCCGGCCAGGTGGTGGTGGACCCCGGGTCGTCCTTCTACGACTTCCAGGCCAAGTACCTGGCGGACGGTACGTCGATGACGATCCCCGCGCCGATCCCCGTGGCGGCCGCCGCCGAGGTCAGGCGGCTGGCCTGCGCGGCGTTCGAGGCCATCTCCTGCGAAGGCCTGGCCCGGGTTGACTTCTTCTACACCCCGGCCGGGCAGGTGGTGTTCAACGAGATCAACACGATGCCGGGGATGACGCCCGCCTCCGGGTTCCCGATGATGTGGGCCGCCACCGGCCTGCCGCTGCCGCAGCTCATCGACCGGATCATCCAGACCGCGCTGCGCAAGCGTCCCGGCCCGCGGTTACCGGCCCGGCCGGTTTGCGCCGGGCCGGGGCGGCCCGCGGGTTTGGGCCGGGCCGGGGCGGCCCGCGGGTCTGGGCAGGCTATTTCTGGCTGGGCTTGTCGCCGTTGACGAGGGCCTTGAAGTCGGCCCCGGCACGGAACTTCGGCACCGAGCTCTTAGGCACCTGGACGGTGGCCCCGGTGGCGGGGTTGCGGGCGGTGCGAGCCGGACGCTCGCTCTTCTCGAAGACCCCGAACCCGGTGATGGCCACCTTGTCACCGGCCGCGACGGCCGACTGGATGGTCTCGAGCACCGCGTTGACGGCTTCGGTCGCGGATTTCTTGTCCCCCAGCCGGACCGAGACCGCGTCGATCAGATCACGCTTGTTCATGTTCACTCCCGCTCTCCCCCACAGGTCGCGTGGCTCCGGTTCTGACATGAGAGGCGCGACCTCTGACCTGCCCGAAAGTAGGCGATCCGGCGCCGTTGCACAATAACCCCGGCCAGATTGGGTCCGTGTCGGCCACCACCACACCACGCTGCGACCTGCTTCGTATCCGGACAGTAGCAAGACGCCCGCTTTCGCTACTTACCGTGTACGACCGTGGTCAGGGCCGTGTCGGCCTCGCTGCTACTCGGCCGTGACCCGCGGGAACTGTGACTCGTGCGCAACCGCGCTGTCCGGCTCGGCGCCATCGGCTTGCCGACGTCGGCTTGCCGACGTACTAGCCGACCCCAATGCGACCCGATGGCCCATTGGGGCGGTTATAACCGACCCAATGGGCCATCGGGGCGGTTCGGGATGCGGATCCGACGGGAGCGGGTGGGTCAGGCGGTGACGGGGAGCCAGTTGGGGCGGGAGAGCTCGAAGGCGGTGATCTCATCGACGTGGCGGAGGGTCAGGCCGATGTCGTCCAGGCCCTCCATCAGGCGCCAGCGGGTGTAGTCGTCGAGGTCGAAGGGCGCCGAGATCCCCGCCGCCTCGGCCAGGACCGCGCGGGCGCCGAGGTCCACGGTGACCTCGGTGCCGGGGTCGGACTCGATGGCGTCCTGCAGGGCGGTCACGGTGGCTTCGGGCAAGATCACCGGCAGCAGGCCGGCCTTGGTGGCGTTGGTCCGGAAGATATCGCCGAACCGGGGGGCGATCACCGCGCGGAAGCCGTAGTCGGTGAGCGCCCAGACCGCGTGCTCGCGGGATGACCCGATGCCGAAGTCGGTCCCGGCGACCAGGATCGTCGCGCCCGCGTACTGCGGCTGGTTGAGCACGAAGGACGGGTCCTCACGCCAGGCGGCGAACAGGCCCTCACCGAAGCCGACCCGGCTCACCCGCTTGAGGTACTCAGCCGGGATGATCTGGTCGGTATCCACGTTGGTCCGGCGCAGCGGCACCGCGCGGCCCGTATGGGTGGTGAACGGTTCCATCGGAGCTGTCTCCTCTACAGGTCGGCGGGCGCGGCGAGGTGGCCGGTGACGGCGGTGGCCGCGGCTACCGCGGGCGAGACCAGGTGCGTGCGCCCGCCCTTGCCCTGGCGGCCTTCGAAGTTGCGGTTGGAGGTCGACGCGCTGCGCTCGCCGGGGGCGAGCTTGTCCGGGTTCATGCCCAGGCACATCGAGCAGCCCGCGGCTCGCCACTCGGCTCCGGCCGAGGTGAACACCCCGTCCAGGCCCTCGGCCTCGGCCTGGGCCCGCACCTGCATGGACCCGGGCACGACGAGCATCCGGACGGACGGGGCGACCCGCCGCCCGCGCAGCACGTCGGCGGCGGCGCGCAGGTCCTCGAGCCGCCCGTTGGTGCACGAGCCGAGGAAGACGGTGTCCACGGCCACGTCCCGCAGCGCGGTGCCGGGCGTCAGGTCCATGTAGGCCAGCGCGCGCGCCGCGGCGGCGCGCGCGTCCGGATCGGCGAACGACTCCGGGTCGGGCACCGAGGAGGTGAGCGGAAGCGCCTGGCCCGGATTGGTGCCCCATGTCACGTACGGGGTCAGCGACCCGGCGTCCAGTGTCACCTCGTGGTCGAAGCTCGCGTCGTCGTCGCCCGGCAGCGACCGCCAGTAGTCCAGGGCCCGCTCCCAGTCCGCGCCGGATGGGGCGTGCGGCCGGCCCTCCAGGTACGCGAAGGTCACGTCGTCCGGGGCGACTAGCCCGGCCCGGGCGCCAGCCTCGATGGACATGTTGCAGACGGTCAGCCGACCCTCCATGGACATCGCGCGCACCGCGGGACCGCGGTACTCGACGACGTAGCCCTGGCCGCCGCCGGTGCCGATCTTCGCGATGATGGCCAGGATCAGGTCCTTGGGGGTCACCCCATCCGGCAGCGCGCCGGTCACGGTGATCGCCATCGTCTTGGGCCGCTGCTGGGGCAGCGTCTGGGTGGCGAGCACGTGCTCGACCTCGCTGGTCCCGATGCCGAAGGCCAGCGCGCCGAGCGCGCCGTGGGTGGAGGTGTGCGAGTCGCCGCAGACGATGGTCAGGCCGGGCTGGGTCAGCCCGAGCTGCGGGCCGATGACGTGCACGATGCCCTGGCCCGCGTCGCCCATGGGATGCAGGCGGATGCCGAACTCGGCGCAGTTCTGGCGCAGCGCCTCGACCTGCGTGCGCGAGGTCGGGTCGGTCACCGGGCTGCCCGGACCGGACAGCGGCACGCCGGGCCCGGTGATGCCGGTCGTCGGCACGTTGTGGTCCTCGGTGGCGATGGTCAGATCGGGGCGGCGTACCTTGCGGCTGGCCGCCCGCAACCCGTCGAAGGCCTGCGGGCTGGTCACCTCGTGGATCAGGTGGAGGTCGATATAGAGCAGGTCGGGCTCGCCTTCCGCGCTGCGCACCACGTGGGCGTCCCAGATCTTCTCGGCGAGCGTACGGTGCGCACTCCCGGCCATCACGCCCTCTCCCTTCGCTCCGCTTGCGTCTCGCATTCCGAGACGGCAGTATTCACAACATGAACAACTCTAGCGGAGTCGGCGTCCTCGACAAGACGGTTTCCGTACTGTCCGCCCTGGAAAGCGGCCCGGCCTCGCTGGCCCAGCTGGTCAAGGCGACCGGCCTGGCCCGGCCGACCGCGCACCGCATCGCGGTCGCGCTGGAAACGCACCGCATGCTGGCCCGGGACACCCAAGGCCGGTTCGTGCTCGGTCCGCGGATCGGCGAGCTGGCCGCCGCGGCCGGGGAGGACCGGCTGCTGGCCCTGGCCCAGCCG
Source organism: uncultured Actinomycetes bacterium (assembly GCA_963722055.1). Taxonomy (GTDB): domain Bacteria; phylum Actinomycetota; class Actinomycetes; order Streptosporangiales; family Streptosporangiaceae; genus Palsa-504. The sequence goes on from CAVRLA010000015.1 coordinate 269,343, forward strand.
GTCCTGGTCCAGCTCAGGGACATCACCGGGGAGAGCGCCCAGCTCTACCGGCCGCACGCCGACACGCGCATCTGCGTGGCCGCCGCCGAGCGGACCAGCGGGCTGCGAGACACCGTCCCGGTCGGGTCTGCCCTACCGATGACCGCCGGATCGGCCGCCCAGGTCCTGCTGGCCTGGGAGGAGGGCAACCGCATGCATCGGGGGCTGCGTGGCGCGAAGTTCACCGCGACCACGCTGGCCCAGGTACGCAGGCGAGGCTGGGCCGCCACCGCCGCCGAGCGCGAGCCCGGCGTCGCCTCGGTGTCCGCGCCGGTGCGCGGGCCCGGCGGCCGGGTCATCGCGGCGGTCTCGGTGTCCGGGCCGATCGAGCGCCTGACCAGGTCCCCGGGCCGCCTGCACGCCGGGGCCGTGGTCGCGGCCGGGGAGAAAATCAGCAGGCTCCTGCGCGCCGAGTACTAACGGCGCACCGGCGCGAGCCAGCGGGGTGCGGCGGCGGGCGGACTGACGAGCGACAAGGCCAGGCGGGGCAGGGCAGCGACGAGCGACAAGGCCAGGCGGGGCAGGGCAACAGAGTAGTCTGCATGAGGCGGGCGGACACCCGGGACCAACGGCCCGGCCGGATCGTGGCCCATGGCCGTCGCCCGGACTGGGCCACGATGGGTAGGGTCAGATTCCGAGGCCCGGGGACACGGATATTTATGAGGTCGCGCGTATGAAGGCTGGAGTCGTCAAGGAGACCGCGCCGGGCGAGCGGCGGGTGGCGCTGGTGCCGGATGCGGTGGTCAAGCTCCAGGCGGCCGGGATCGAGGTGCTGGTCGAGCGCGGGGCGGGCGAGGGCGCCTGGCTGAGTGACTCGGCCTATGCCGACGCGGGCGCGAGCATCGTGAGCGTGGCCGAGCTGTACCGAGACGCGGACGTGATCCTCACCGTGACCAAGCCGTCAGCCGAGGCGGTCCACATGCTCAGGCCGGGCCAGGCCGTCGTCGGCATGCTGAACCCGCTCGTCCACCCCGAGCTGGCCCTGGCACTGGCCGCCCAGGGCGTGACTGCGATCAGCCTGGACCGGATGCCGCGCACGCTGACCAGGACCCAGCCGATGGACGCGCTCAGCTCCCAGGCCAACGTGGCCGGCTACAAGGCGGCCCTGGTCGCCGCGACCGAGTTCGGCCGCTTCTTCCCACTGCTGATCACCGCGGCGGGTACCGCACGGCCAGCCAAGGTGCTGGTCCTCGGCGCCGGAGTGGCCGGCCTGCAGGCCATCGGCACCGCCCGGCGGCTCGGCGCCGTGGTGAGCGGTTACGACGTCAGGCCCACGTCCAAGACCGAGGTGGAATCGCTCGGGGCCACGTTCATCGAGCTGACCGCGGGGGTTTCCGCGGCCGGTGAGGGCGGCTACGCCCGTGAGCTGACCGCCGAGGAGCGCCAGGCCCAGCAGGACGAGCTAATCGGCCACATCGCCCGGCACGACGTGGTGATCACCACCGCGCAGGTGCCCGGCCGGCGGCCGCCGCTGCTGGTGACGGAGGACGCGATCAAGGCCATGGCCGCCGGGTCGGTCATCGTGGACATGGGCGCCAGCACGCTCGGCGGAAACGTGTCCGGATCGCGGCCCGGCGAGACGGTCGTGACCGGCAACGGGATCACGATCATCGGGGCGGACAACCTGCCCGCCAGCATGCCGACCGCGGCCTCGAACGCCTACTCGCGGAACATCTCCACGCTGCTGGCGTACATGACCGCCGACGGGGCGCTGGCCATCGATACCAGCGACGAGATCCAGGCGGGCGTGGTGATCACGCACGACGGCCGGGTCGTACAGGAGGGCGTGGCCGCCCTGCTCGCCGCCGAAGAAGCCGAGGGAGACACCGGTGTCGACCGCCCTGCTGACTGACCTGACCATTTTCATCCTCGCGCTGCTAGTCGGCATCGAGGTCATCGGGAAGGTGCCCGCCACGCTGCATACGCCGCTGATGTCGGCGACCAACGCCATCCACGGCATCGTTCTGGTCGGCGCCCTGCTGATCGGGGTCACGGCACACACCGTGGTCGGCTACATCCTCGCGTTCGTAGCCACGGTCTTCGCCAGCGCCAACGTGGTGGGCGGCTACGTGGTGACCGGGCGGATGCTGAAGATGTTCCGCCGCAAAGCGCCGGAGCCCCAGCCGGAACTGGAGCCGGAACTGGAGTCACTCAACGGCCACAAGGGCCTGCGGGGGATCTTGAGCCGGGCGGGCAAGGCCCAGCCATGAGCGGGTTCACCGGATACATCCAGCTCGTCTACGTGCTGACGGCGGCGTTGTTCGTGGTGGGCTTGCACCTGATGAACAGCCCGGCCACCGCGCGGCGCGGCAACCAGGTGGCCCTGACCGGCATGGGGATCGCCGTCATCGCCACGCTGGTCCTGATGATCCACAACGGCACGGTCACCACGACCGGCTGGATCGTCCTGGCCGCCGGCGCGCTGATCGGCTCCGGGGTGGGCCTGTACGCGGCCCGGACGGTGCAGATGACCGCGATGCCGCAGCTGGTGTCGGCGTTCAACTCGGTCGGCGGCGGCGCGGCCGCGCTGGTGGCGATCTACGGCTACTACGACGCCGAGTCCCACGCGGGCGGGGTCCTGGGCACGACCACCGTGTTCACCGTGCTCGACGTGCTGATCGGCTCGGTGACGTTCTCCGGATCGATCGTCGCGGCCGGCAAGCTGCAGGGCTTCATCCCGAGCCAGCCGCTCGTTTTCAAGGGCAGCCGCCTGGTCAACGTGGCCCTCGCGGTCATCGCGATCGGCACGGGCGCGTTCCTGTTCAGCACGGCCAGCCTGCCGGCCATGCTCATCCTGGTGCTCGCGGCGATGTCCTTCGGGGTGATGATGGTGCTGCCGATCGGCGGCGCGGACATGCCGGTGGTGATCTCGCTGCTGAACGCGTTCACCGGCACCGCGGTGGCGATGGCCGGCTTCGTCATCGGGAACTGGGCGCTGATCGTGGCCGGCGCGCTGGTGGGCGCGTCCGGTGGCATCTTGACCAAGCTGATGGCCGACGCGATGAACCGGTCGCTGGCCAACATCATCGTGGGCGGGTTCGGCACCGGCGACAGCGCGGTCGCGGTGGCCGCGGCGGTCGACGCCCACGTCCGCTCGATCGCCGCCGACGACGCGGCCATCCAGCTCGCGTACGCGTCCAAGGTGATCATCGTGCCCGGTTACGGCCTGGCCGCGGCGCAGGCCCAGCACGGCGTGGCCGAGCTGGCGTCACTGCTCGAGGCACGAGGGATCGAGGTCAGCTACGCCATCCACCCGGTCGCGGGCCGGATGCCCGGTCACATGAACGTGCTGCTGGCCGAGGCGAACGTGCCGTATCCGCTGCTCAAGGAGATGGATGAGATCAACCCGGAGTTCGGCCGGACCGACGTGGCCCTGGTCATCGGGGCCAACGACGTGACCAACCCCGCGGCCCGTCGTCCCGGCAACGAGATCTCCGGCATGCCGATCCTGGACGTGGACCAAGCCAAGTCGATCATCGTGGTCAAGCGCTCGATGGGCCACGGCTACGCCGGCCTGGAAAACGAGCTGTACTTCGACCCCAAGACCAGCATGTACTTCGCCGACGCCAAGAAGGCCATGGCCGAGCTGACCGCCGCAGTCAAAACGCTAGTCGGCTAACGATCTCCCGCGCCGGCGGCGTTGCGGGCACCGGAGGCGCGGATGGCGTCGGCCTCCCGCTGAGCCGAAGGCGCCGCCGCCGACTGGACTGTGTTTTCCCCACAGGCCCACCCCAGGCGCGACGAAGGAGCGACGAAGGAAGGAGGCGGGTTAAGAGGCGCCGGAGGCGAGGGGGACAACAGAGCGAGCGGGACGATACTGTTCGGAAAAGATCTTCAGGAGGAGGCGTCGTGAGCGAGCGTACGAAGATCACCCTGGATGAGTCCGAGATCCCGCGGCAGTGGTACAACGTGATACCCGACCTTCCCGCTCCACCGCCCCCGCCGCTGCATCCGGGGACGCTCCAGCCGGTCGGCCCGCAGGACCTCGCGCCGCTGTTCCCGATGGAACTCATCCGCCAGGAAGTAGCCACCGACTCCTTCATCGACGTTCCCGCCGACGTACTGGACGTCTACCGGCTGTGGCGGCCCACCCCGCTGTACCGCGCCCGCCGGCTGGAGAAGGCGCTGAACACGCCGGCCCGGATCTACTACAAGTACGAGGGGGTTTCCCCGGCGGGGTCGCACAAGCCGAACACCGCGGTCCCGCAGGCGTACTACAACGCGGCGGAGGGCACTAAGCGGCTCACCACCGAGACCGGTGCCGGGCAGTGGGGCAGCGCGCTGGCCTTCGCCTGCGCCCAGTACGGCATCGACTGCGAGATCTGGATGGTCCGCGCGTCCTACGACCAGAAGCCGTACCGGCGCACGATGATGCAGACCTGGGGCGCCACCGTGCACCCGAGCCCGTCCCGGGCCACCACCGCGGGCGCGAAGATCCTGGCCGCCGACCCGGACTCGCCGGGCAGCCTGGGCATCGCGATCAGCGAGGCGGTCGAGGCGGCCGGGGGCAGCGCCGAGACCCGGTACGCGCTGGGCAGCGTGCTTAACCACGTGCTGATGCACCAGACGGTGATCGGGCAGGAGGCGATCAAGCAGTTCGCCGCGGCCGGGGAGGACATGCCGGACCTGATCGTGGGGTGCACCGGCGGTGGATCCAACTTCGCCGGGCTGTTCCTGCCGTTCCTGCGGGAGAAGCTGGCCGGACGGGCCAACCCTACCTTCCGCGCGGTCGAGCCCTCGGCCTGCCCGTCGTTCACCCGCGGGGTGTATGCATACGACTTCGGCGACACGGCTGGCTTCACCCCGCTGCTGAAGATGCACACGCTCGGCCACGAGTTCATCCCAGACCCGGTGCACGCCGGCGGCCTGCGCTACCACGGCATGTCGCCGCTGCTGTCGCACATGTACGAGCTCGGGATGTTCGAGGCGGTGGCCAAACCGCAGCGGGAGTGCTTCGCCGCCGCCGTGCTGTTCGCCCGGACCGAGGGCATCATCCCGGCGCCGGAGCCGTCGCACGCGCTCGCGGCCGCCATCGAGGAAGCCAAGCAGTGCGCGGAATCGGGCGAGCCGAAGGTGATCTTGACCGCGCTGTGCGGCCACGGGCACTTCAACATGGTCGCCTACGAGAAGTACATGTCCGGGGAGATGACCGACTTCGAGCTGCCCCAGGAGCGCATCGACGCCGCCGTGGCGGGCTTGCCCCAGGTCGGCTGAACGCAGTGAAACCCGGGATTCATGTCGCTAGGACGCAGTGAATCCCGGGTTTCATCTCGTTTGGGGGGCTCGGGGCTGGAGTCCGCCGGGAGCGGGCGGTTCGGGACGCGGGCGGTTCGGGACGCGGGCGGTTCGGGACGCGGGCGGTTCGGGACGCGGGCGGTTCGGGACGCGGAGGGGCGGGCTGGGGGCGGGGGCGACGGACCGTTCGGGCTAAAGAGCGTTGCGGCGGGACTGGACGGCGGCGGCCAGGGCGTCCAGTACGGCGGCCGTGGTGTCGATGTCCAGGCAGGCGTCGGTGACGCTCTGGCCGTAGGTGAGGGTGGCCGGGGGGCCAGGCTCCTGCCGGCCCGCCCGCAGGAAGCTCTCCAGCATTACGCCGGTCACGCCGTACTCCCCGGAGGCCACCTGCTCGGCGATGGCCGCCGCGACGGCCGGCTGGCGGCGGTGGTCCTTGCCGCTGTTGCCGTGGCTCGCGTCGATCATCAGCCTGCGCGGCAGGCCGGCCGTGGTGATCAGGTCCAGGGCCTTGGCGACGTGGCTGGCCTCGTAGTTCGGGCCGCCCCGGCCACCGCGGAGGATCACGTGGGTGTCCGGGTTCCCGGCCGTGGTCACGACCGCGGCCGCGCCGTGGTCGGTGACGCCGAAGAACGTATGCCCAGCGGCCGAGGCCCGGCACGCGTCCACCGCCACCTGGACGTCGCCGTCGGTGCCGTTCTTGAACCCGACCGGCATCGACAGGCCCGAGGCGAGCTGGCGGTGGACCTGGCTCTCCGTGGTCCGCGCGCCGATCGCGCCCCAGGTCACCGTGTCCGCGATGTACTGCGGTGTAATCGGGTCCAGCCACTCGCAGCCGACCGGCAGGCCGAGTTCCACGATGTCCAGCAGGAGTCGGCGGGCGGCGCGCAGGCCGCGGTGTACGTCGTGGCCGCCATCCATGTCCGGGTCGTTGATCAGGCCCTTCCAGCCGGTCACCGTGCGAGGCTTCTCGAAGTAGACCCGCATCACGACCAGCAGGTTCGCGTGGTGCCGGTCGCGCAGCGCGCGCAGGCGGCCGGCGTAATCGAGGGCGGCAGCAGGGTCGTGCACCGAGCAGGGCCCGGCGATCACCAGCAGGCGGTCATCGGCGCCGTCGAGTACGGCCCGGACCTCGGCCCGGGTGCCCTCCACGGTGCCCGCGGCCGTCTCGCTCAACGGAAGCTCGTCGAGCAGGGCCGCCGGGGACAGCAGCGGCAGGTAGCCGGTGATGCGGGTATCACTGGTGCGCGGCATCAGGCGCGTCTCCTTCCGGCGAGCCGCCCCCGCACGCCGGGAGCCGAGCGACACGCGACCGATGCTATACCCTGCCGGCGAGGCGGCCGGAGCTCGCAGGCGGGCCCGGGAATGGCGAGGCTCACCAGCGAGTTCTTAGCCTGGACACATAATTCACCAAACTTGTTCACAGATTAAACGGCCACTGTGATGGAACGCGCATCAGCGGCAGTCCTCCGCATGCGCGTCGTGGTCGTCTCCATCGACGCCCGGGGCCAAGGCCGGGGCCAACCTTCGATCGCGGGAGGCATTTGCCTTGGCACGCCTGCTTATCAGGTCGGGCGGCACCGACCCGACCGGTAGCAACGTCGCGCAATCCACGGACGCCGGACCCGTCACCGGCGGCCAGGTCAGCGCGGCGCGGCGGGTGGCGCGACGATGGGCGCTGCTGGTCGCGGTGGGCTGGCTGGTCGAGTTCGGGCTGCGGGTCTGGTTCAGCCGCGGGCAGAGCGTGCCCCTGGCCAATCCCGACGAGTCCGCGTACCTGATCGCGGGGCGGGTCCTGGCGGGCGGCCCGGCCACCGACTTCTCCTACTCGACGCTGTACCAGGCCGGTTATCCGCTGCTGATCGCCCCCGTGTACTGGTTCACCAGCAACGCGACGACCGTGTACCACGCGGTGCTGGTGATCAACGCGGCGATCAGCGCGCTGCTGATGCCACTGGCCTACGTGACGGGCCGGCGGCTCGGGCTGGTCCGCCCGGCCGCCTACGCCGTGGCAGCGGTCGCCGCCCTGCTCCCGGCCGGGCTGTTCTACTCCGAGTTCGCGATGACCGACGCGATCTACCCGGTCCTGGTGCTGGCCTGGCTGCTGACCGTGCACACCTGGCTGACCGCCCGGTCGGCGCGGGGCCAGTACGCGGCCGCGGCCAGTTCCGCGCTGCTGGCCGGGTACGCCTACGCGGTGCACAGCCGGGGCGCGGTCATCGTGCTCAGCTACGTGGCGGTGGGCCTCCTGATCGCCTGGCGCCGCCTGGCGCCGCGCCGCACGGCGGTCGCGGCCGCGCTGGTGCTGGCCGGGTCGGTCGGCGTCGGCTGGCTGCTCGACCGCTACCTGTCCTCCACGATGTACCCCGAGGGGACCCGTAACCTGTCCGCCCAGATGGCGAGCACGCTGCACAGCGTGCACGGGGCGATCAACGTGTTCGAGATGGCGGCTGGACAGATGTGGCGGCTGGTGCTCGACAGCTGGGGCCTGGCCGGGATCGGCCTGTTCGCCGCCCTGGCCGTGATCGCGCGGCCCCGGTTCCGGGCCGACCTGCGGATCATGGCCGCGCTGAGCGTGGCCGTCACCGTGATCACGGCCGTCACCGCGCCCGCCGCGCTGCCCGCGGACCAGTCCCAGACCTGGGCGTCGGGGCGCTACCTGGACGGCCTGATCGCCACGTTCTTCGTCGTCGGCGCGGTGGTCCTGCTGCGCGCCCGCCCGCGGTTCATCCTGATCTGCGCGGGGTGCACCGCCGCGCTGACCGTGCTGGCCGCCGTGATCGTGTCCGTCTACGCCGGCTCGTCCCTGCCCACCTACAGCTTCCCGACCGGGTTCAACTTCGGTGAGCCGGCCGTGCTGACCCAGAACTGGAACAGCGCCAGTGTGTGGCTGGCCACAGTGGTGGCGCTGGGCTTGCTCGCGGTGTGGGTGGCGCTGGCGCTGGCGGCCCGCCGGTGGAGCGCGGTGATCCTCGGCGTGCGGGTGTCCCGGATACTGCGGGGCCTGATGGTGATCGGGCTCGCGGTGGTGAGCCTGGTGGCCGTGACGCAGATGACCAGCCACATCTCGCAGGCCGCCACGCCGGCCCAGGCGCAGAGCACGACCGGGTTCGTCGCGGTCACCGGGCTCAAGCCGGGCGACCAGATCGCCGTGGCCTTCACCGTCGGCATCAACATCCCGACCACCGACGTCCCGTACTTCTACTGGGCCCCGCAGGCGTTCGAGGTGTCCTGGACCGAGCTGGAGTTCTTCAACCCCGCCCAGGCCCCGCCCGCCGGCGTGAACGTGGTCGAGACCGGCTGGCCATCCGGCCAGCCCGCGTCGGCCGGCTGGCCGAACCACCCGGCCGGGTGGCGGATCGTGGCCTCCAACCAGGCCGCGGGCTGGGTCGCCTGGCGGAAATCCTGACCGACCGGACTCAGCGGTTACACATGTTTCCGCAGGGTCGCGGCGCTAGGCTGACTGTCCGTGGTACGCCCCCTGGACATCGCCCGCTCGGCTGGCCCGGCCGTCGAGCCCCAGTCGGCGACGGCCACCCGGGGTCGGCGGTGGGGCCTGCTGCTGGTGGCCGGCTGGCTGGTCCAGGCCGGACTGCGGGCCTGGCTCAGCCGCGCGCAGATGGTGCCGCTGGCCATCCCGGACGAGTCCGCGTACCTGATCTCGGCGCGGGTCCTGACCGGCGGCGCGACCGCCAACTTCTCCTACTCGACGCTGTATCCGGCGGGCTACCCGCTGCTGATCGCGCCAGTGTTCTGGTTCACCAGCAACCCGGTCACCGCGTACCACGCCGTGCTGCTCGGGATCAACGCGCCGGTCAGCGCCCTGGTCATGCCGCTGGGCTACGTGGCGTGCCGTCGGCTGGGGCTGGAGCGGCCGATGGCGTTCGGCGTGGCCATGGTCGCGGCGCTGCTGCCCGCCGCGTTGTTCTACAGCCAGTACGCCATGACCGACGCGATCTACCCGGTCCTGGTGCTGGCCTGGCTGCTGGCCGTGCACAGCTGGCTCACCGCCCGGTCGGCGCGGGGTCAGTACGCGGCGGCGATCGGATCGGCGCTGCTGGCGGGATATTCGTATGCGGTCCACTCTCGCGGCGCGGTGATCGTAGCCGGCTACGTGCTGGTAGGGGTGTTTGCGACGTGGCGGCGGCTGGTGCCACGGCGCAGCGCGGTGGCGGCGGCGGTGGCGCTGGGCCTGCCGCTGGGTGCGGCCCACCTGCTGAACCAGCACCTGACCTCGGTCATGTACCCGAGCGGCCCGCGCACGCTGGCGGGCGAGGCGCTGATCAGGCTGCGCAGCGTGCACGGCGTGGTCTTCGTCCTGGAGATGGCCGCGGGTCAGCTGTGGCGGTTCGTCTTGGACGGCTGGGGTGTCGCCGGGCTCGGCCTGGCCGCCGCCGTCTTCGTGATCTTCCAGCGCACCGCCCGGACCGACGCGCGGATCATGGCCGCGCTCGGGGCGGGCGTCACGCTGGTCACCGCCGTCACCTCGCCCGCCGCGCTGCCCCCGACCCAGCCGCAGGCCTGGGCCTCCGGGCGCTACCTGGACGGCATGGTGGTGGCGTTCTTCCTGGTCGGCGCCGCGGTGTTGCTGCGCGGAGCGCCGCGCCGGATGCTCATCTGCGCCGCCTGCGTGGTGCCGCCGACGCTGCTGGCCGCGATCGTCGTGCTGGCCTACACGGGCGGGTCGGTGCCCACGTCGGGGTTCGGCGCCGCGTTCGTCTTCGCCGAGCCCGCCGTGCTGACCCAGAACTGGACGACGGCCAGCGTGCTGCCGGCCACCGTGGTGGCTCTGGGCCTGCTGGCCGCGGCGGTCGGGGTGATGCTGCTCGCTGCGCGGCGCGGCGGGCCGTGGGCGCGGCTCGGCCCGACAGCGGTGCTCGCCGGGCTGGGAGCGGTCAGCCTGGTGGCGTCGGTCCAGATGACCAGCCACATCTCGCAGGCCAGCACGCCCGGGCATGAGCGCAACGTCACCGCCGTGGTGACCGGGACCGGGCTGAAACCGGGTCAGCAGCTGGCCATCAGCACGGGGCTGTCGTGGCAGACCTGGATGCCGCAGGCGTACGAGGTCTGGTGGACGCCGCTGACGTTCTTCACCGCTGGTGCTCAGCCGCCGCCGGCCGGCGCGACCGTGGTCGAGGTGGCCTGGCCGGGCGGGCAGCCCGCGTCCGCGAGCTGGCCACAGGCCCCGGCGGGCTGGCGGATCGTGCTTGCGGACCGGAGCGCCGGGTGGGTCGCCTGGCGGCGGTAGGCCGCCGGAATCGGACCGGCTCGCTGCGGGTGGCGACGCTCGCGTTACGCGCCAGGAGTGAAGCGCGGCGAGGTGGCGGTCAGGACGGCGGTCTGCGGGGTGATCGACCAGGCCGCCTGGATCTCGGCGGTTAGGGCCGCGATGAGCTCGGCCATGTCGGCGGGTGCCGAGTCGTGCAGCGCCTCGGCCACGATCAGGGTGCGGGCGGTGGAGTCCCGGACCGCGGACAGGCCGCTCTGGCGGTTCGTCCAGCGCCGGGCGTGGGCCTGCCCGGCCTGGTCGGCGAAGATCACCTCCCCGGCGGAGGGATGCTCGATCTCCCCGGCAAAGGTCAGGTAGCTCTCGTCCCCGGTCGCGTAGCGCACCTCGAGCGGGCCGGCGATGGCCGAGGCGTCCAGGACGGCCACCGGAACGGCAAAGGCCAGCGAGACCGCGTTGCACAGGTCGACCAGGGGGTGCAGCCGGGGCAGGCTCCCCTCCTTACGGAAGCGGCGCAGCAGCGACTCCGAGGCGCAGCGGTACTGCGTCGGCTTGAGCCCCATCTGCGCGAAGGCCCGCCGCCAGGCCTGGATCTCGGGCAGTTCGCTCTCCGCGGCGACCGCGGCCAGCCGCGACTTGGCGATGGCCGCGAACCGGTCGGCGGCCGGACCGACCGGCGCGTCGCCGGTGATGCCGTCGGCGTACAGGACCGCGGGAACCAGCGCCGGGAAGTCCCGCCAGATCGATGCCGAATGCTGAAAGTCCATCAGGTCCTTCCTAGCAGGCCCAGCGCCAGGCCCGCAGCGACCACCGCGATGCCGGCCCAGACCAGCGGGCGCGGGGCCGGGCCGCCGAGCAGGACGCCGGCCGCCGCCGCGGCCACCGGGGCCACGCCGGTGAGCAGGCCGGCCCGGCTGGCGCCCAGCCGTCTCACGCTGGAATACCACATGACGAAGGCCGCCGCCGTCACCGCCACGGCCAGATAGCCGACGGCCAGCCAGTCCTCGGTGCCCAGGCGGACCGCGGCACCCGGGCCCTCGCGGGCCAGCCCGATCGCGGCGAAGATCACCGCCGCGATCCAGGTGGTGTGCACCGACACCCCCCACGGGCCGTGCCGACCCAGGACCGGGATGGCCAGCAGGGTGAAGGCGGCCTCGCAGCCGAACACCACCACGGCCCAGGCCACCCCGACGCCGTCGGTGCGGCCCAGACCCTGGACCAGCGCGGCGCCGCAGGTCACGACCAGGGCGGCGGCGACGCCGCCCGCGCGCGGCCGCGATCCCTCCAGCAGGGGCCCGATCACGGCCAGCAGCGAGGGGACGCAGGCCACCGCCACGCCGAGAACGGCCGGCTCGGCGTGCCGCGACCCGGCGACCAGCGCCACGTTGAACAGCACCAGGCCGGTCACGGCGATGCCCGACAGCCATAGCCACTCCGCGCCCCGGGGCATGACCAGCCGCCGGCCGGTCAGCCGGGCCAGGGCCAGCAAGATCAGGCACGCCACCGCGTAGCGCAGCCCTTCGGCGGTGAACATCGGCGCGCGGGCGAGCACGCCCGAGACCGCGACGCTGCCGCCCACGCAGACCATGGCGGCGGTCCCCGTCGCGACGCCCGCCCCCGCGGAGCGCCCCGACGCGGTGACCGCTGCCTTCGTAGCAGTTGACGCATCGGGCCGCGCGATCGTGACATCGCCGGGCGGCAACGCGGACGGGACACCGTCGAGAACATCGGGAGCAGGCATGGTCGTCACGCTAAGGCGCTGATGGTCCAGCGAACAGGACCAACGATGCCCTTCTATAGTGGACCAATGAGCGAGGCGGCCCGCGGCGCCGACTTCCTGCAGCTGAGCCCGGCGTCGGCCCCGGCGCGCGGGCTGACCAGCTGGCTGGTGGGCGCCATCCGGGCCGCGATCATCGACGGACGGCTGTCGGCCGGGACCCCGCTGCCCGCCACCCGGCTGCTGGCCGGCGATCTCGGCGTCTCGCGCGGCGCGGTCGTGGAGGCCTACCAGCGGCTGGCCGACGAGGGCCTGGTCAGCGCCCGGCCCGGGACGGGAACACGGGTGTCGGGGCTGGCACCACGGACCGTTCCGGTAAAAAATGATCCCCCGCCGCCCGCCGCGCGCGCCGGCGCTACGGTGCTGCCACAGCCCTGGCGGGCGCGGGCGGAGCTGGACCTGTCCCCCGGCGTGCCCGACCTGTCCGGGTTCCCGCGGGCCGCCTGGCTGCGGGCCGAGCGGGCCGTCCTGGACCAGGCGAGCGTGGCCGAACTCGGCTACGGCGACCCGCGCGGCAGCGAGGGGCTGCGCCGGGAACTCGCGGGCTGGCTGACCCGGACCCGGGGCCTGCGGGCGGTGGCCGACGACATCATCATCGTCAGCGGTGTAGCCCAGGCCCTGGCCCTGCTCGCCCAGTGGCTGAACGCCAACGGCACCAGCCGGATCGCCGTCGAGGACCCCGGCTCCCTGGGATCGCGCGACCAGCTCACCTACTGGGGACTGGCGACCGTCGCGGTCCCGGTCGACGAGCACGGCCTGACGGTTTCAGACCTGGCCGGCCACGGCCTGCGGGCCGCGCTGCTGACCCCCGCGCACCAGTTCCCCACCGGGGTGGTGCTCGCCCCGCCGCGCCGCCGCGAGCTGCTGGACTGGGCCGTGGCGGCCGACGGCCTGATCATCGAGGACGACTACGACGCCGAGTACCGCTACGACCGGGCCCCGGTTCCCGCGCTGCAGGCCGCAGCGCCCGGTCACGTGGCCTACGCCGGCACCACGTCCAAGACGCTGGCTCCGGGCATGCGGCTGGGCTGGCTGGTTCCCCCGGCCCGGCTGCACGCGGACCTGGTGGCGGCCAAGCACGCCGCCGACCTGGGCAGCCCCGCGCTGCCGCAGCTGGTGCTGGCCCGCCTGATCGCCACCGGCGAGCTCGAGCAGCACATCCGGGCGGTCCGCAAGCGGCAGCGCATCCGGCGCGATGCCCTGCTCGACGCGCTGCGCGTCTTGCTGCCTCAGGCTCGGGTTCAGGGCGTACCGGCGGGCCTGCACCTGCTCATCACCTTCCCGGACCTGGCCCTGGACGACATCGAGCTGGCCGAGCGCATCCACCAGGCCGGGGTCCTGGTACACCCGCTGTCGTGGCACCGGCAGCGGCCCGGGCCGCCCGGGCTCGTGCTGGGCTACGCGGCCCACACGCCGGATCAGCTGCGCGAGGCGGCCTGGCGTATCGCGCGGGCCCTTCCGGCTTCGCGCTTAGCCCTTCGCACTTAGCTTGGCATCGGTGCGTCGGTGCTTGCGGGCGGTGGACCGCAGCTGGGCCATGCGCGCGGCCGCGGCCAGGATAACCAGCAGCGCGCCGCACACGGCCGCCAGCAGCAGGGCCACGCCGAGCGGCATGTGCCCGTGGGCGCCGAGGTAGGAGATGTCCACCCCCCGGCCGTTCTGCAGGATGAAAATCAGCAGGAACAGCAGCACCACGGCGAAGATGCCGACGGCGGCCCACAGGCCGCTGATCCTGGTGTGCTTGATCGTGTGATGCGGCGGTTGTTGCGGACCGGGTTGCTGCGGCCCTGGCTGCGGCGGGGATTGCGGCTCCGGCGGTGGTGAGTCGAGCCGGGGGTCGTCGGCGGTGGGGGACGACGTTCTGGGTGCTGGGTTGCGGTTCCGCGCTCACTGGGAACCCCCTCGGTAAACGGACAAGCTCGTGCCCTGATCCTGCCCGTGCGCCGCCAGGTTATGCGCGGGCTCAGACCTCCAGGTAGGCCAGCACGGCGAGCACGCGCCGGTTGTCGTCGTCGGAGGGCTGCAGGTCGAGCTTGAGGAAGATGGACGCGGTGTGCTTGGCTACGGCGCGTTCGGTGATGACGAGCCGCTGAGCGATGGCCACGTTGGACCGGCCCTCGGCCATCAAGGCGAGCACCTCCCGCTCGCGTGGGCTGAGCGCGCCGATGCTGGCGTTGCCGGTGTTACGGGCGAGCAAGCGGGCGATTACCTCCGGGTCCATGGCGGTGCCGCCCGCGGCGACCCGGCGGACGGCGTCGACGAACTGGGCGCTGTCGAACACCCGGTCCTTGAGCAGGTAGCCGATGCCTCCGGTGCCGCTGGCCAGCAGTTCGCGGGCGTACAACTGCTCGACGTACTGGGACAGGACCAGCACCGGCAGGCCCGGCGCCGCACGCCGCGCGGCCAGCGCGGCCCTGATCCCCTCGTCGGTGAAGGTCGGCGGCAGCCGGACGTCCACGATGGCCACGTCCGGCTGATCCTTGGCCACCGCGGCCAGCAGGTCGGCCCCGTTGTCCACGGCCGCGGCGATCTCCAGGCCGTGGGCCTCCAGCATCCGCGTCAGGCCGTCCCTCAGGAGGAAGAGGTCTTCGGCAATGACAACTCGCACGGGATCTCCATGGTTACCGCGGTCGGGCCGCCGGGCGGGCTGCTGATGGCCACTACGCCATCGAACGCGGCCAGCCGCCGCTCGATCCCGCGCAGCCCGGTGCCGCGGGCGGGATCGGCACCGCCGTGCCCATTATCGGTCACCCCGATGCGCAGCATCCGGTCGGTATGCCGGATGTCGATCCAGGTCTCACGCGCCTGCGCGTGCTTGGACACGTTGGCCAGCAGCTCGCTGATCGCGAAGTAGGCGGCCGACTCGACCCAAGCGGGCGGGCGGCCGTACAGCTCGCTGGCCAGGTGGATGCGTAGCGGCGTGTCCAGGGTCAGCGCCGCGATCGCGTCACCCAGGCCGCGATCGGCCAGCACCGGCGGATGGATACCGCGGACCAGGGCGCGCAACTCGGCCAGGGCCTTGACCGAGGCGTCGCGGGCCTCCCACAGCAGGGCCCGCGCGGCCTCGGGGTTGCTGTCGATGATCTGCCCGGCGGCGTCCAGGGTCATCCCCATGGCCACCAGCCGGGCCTGCGCCCCGTCGTGCAGGTCCCGCTCGATCCGGCGGATCTCGGCCGCCCCACCCTCCAGGGTCTCGGTGCGGGTCTGGGCCAGGTGGCGGACCCGCAGGGCCAGTTCGGCCTTTCCGGCCGGCGCAAGCATGCTGCTGGCTAGCAGGCCATAGCCGCGCAGCAGCCACGGAGCCGCCGCCAGTCCCGCGGCCAGCATCGCCAACCCGAGGAGGGCCAGGGTCGGCTTGGTGTTCCCCGGGAAGGCGGCCGGCGGGACCGCGCGCGACACCACCGGGATCAGGAACGCCACCAGCCCGGTCGCGGCCAGCGCCGCGGAGGCGACGGCCAGGATCCACCCGACCAGGGCGTTCACCGTCACCCACAGCAGGTCCCGCCAGGTCGCCGCGTCGCCGAGCAGCCAGCGCAGGCGCTCGGTATAGGACAGCTTCTGCGTGCCGTCCCAGGGCGGCGGCCCGTACGGCTCGGCGATCGTTACGCCGCACCATTCGCCGGCCAGCCGCCGGGTCAGGTTGGCCAGCCCGCGTAGGGCCACCAGCGTGGCGGGCACGATGAACCGGCCGATGCCCAGACCGGCGCCCACCAGCACCAGGGCCAGCAGGATCCGCTGGTCGCCGGGCAGCCCTCCGGCCAGGGCCAGGACCCCGAACCCGAGCGCGGTCAGGAACACCGACGCCAGCATGACCAGCAGCAGGCCGAGCCCAGCCAGCATCAGCACCGCGAAGGCCACGCCCTGGAACGCGGCGGCCAGGCTCGCGGCCGGGGTGAGCCGGGGCCTGCTGCGTACGGGCTGGCTCCCCGTGACCATCGGCGATGCACCTCCCGGTTTGGTCTGTCCCTGCCAGTCTGCCTGCCCACATCCCGGCCTGTAAGTGACGCTGGACCCCGAAGGTCAGGTGTATCTAGGTCTACCCGACAGGCGGTGGGTATGGTCAGTTCCATGGTGCTCGCACAGCGCAAGGTCCTGATCCTGGCCGCCGACGACTTCGAGGACATGGAACTGCTGTATCCGCTGTACCGGCTGAGAGAAGAAGACGTCGCGGTGACCGTGGCCGGGCTGGATGACCACCCGGTGCACGGCAAGAAGGGCTACGGCCCGCTGCCCGTCGACGCCACCGTCGGACAGGTCGCGGCGGGCGACTTCGACGCCCTGGTCATACCCGGCGGGTACGCACCGGACAAGCTGCGGCGCTCAGAAACGGTGCTGGACCTGGTCCGGGCGTTCGATGACGCGGGCAAGCCGATCGCCTTCATCTGCCACGCGGGCTGGGTGCCGATCTCGGCCAAGATCATCAAGGGCCGACGGGCCACTAGTGTCGGCGCCATCCGCGACAACATGGTCAACGCGGGGGCCGACTGGGTGGACCAGGCCACGGTGGTGGACGGGCACCTCATCTCCGCCCGCACCCCGGCCGATCTGGGCCCGTGGATGAAGGCGCTGCTGGGCGCGCTGGAGAGCTAGCCGGCCTCTGTTTGCTGCTTGCCGGGCTGTTGCTCGCGGGGCCGCTGCTCGCCGGGCTGCTGCTCGGCCAGGAAGTCCGACCAGGTCCGGTGCCCCAGGGTCGCCTCCGCTCCCTGCTGTGGATACATAGCGCCAGCCCGGATCGGGCCGATGCCCGGTGTCCAGACCGGCACCACCGGTCGCGGCCGTCGGCCGGTCGCGGTCAGGTACGTACGGATCAGGTCGGCGAAGCTGACGATCTGCGGACCGGCCATGTCGGGCACCCGGCCGCGCGGCTCCCGCAGCGCGAGTTCGGCGAGTCGCACCGCCACCTCGCCGGAGTCGACCGGTTGGACCACGAAGCCGGCTGGGACCGGTATCACCGGCAGTTTCGCGAGCCGCCCGGCGCCCCTCGCGATCAGCTCGTAAAACTGGGTGGCCCGCAGGGTCGTCCAGGGCAGTCCGGAATCGGTGATCACGCCTTCGGCTTCGAGCTTGGCCTTGAAGTAGCCGCGCGGGAAGCGATCGACGCCGACGATCGAGATGTACACCAGGTGCGGCGGCTTTACCTGCGCTGCGGCCCTTACGAGGTTCCGGGTGGCCTCGGCGTCCCCCTTGCGGTTGCTGGCGCAGTGCACGATCGTCCCGACCCCGTCTACGGCAGCGGGCAGGCCCTCGCCGGTGGCTAGGTCGCCGGTCGCGAACACCAGGCCGTCCTGGCTGGTACGACTGCGCCGACTTAGCACCCGGACGTCGCGGCCCGCCTCCCGCAGCCGCGATACGACCTGCTGGCCGAGCGTGCCGGTCCCGCCGGTGACCAGAATAGGCGGCAACGTCATCGACTGCCCCTCTGTCTCGATGCACTCCAGGATCACACTGGCCACTGATAAGACAAACCCCGGAGGGGGATTGTGACCGTAAGCGGGGCCACGACCATGGACTGGGACTTCGGTGATACGGGTGGACGGGAACCCGTGTGATGGCGTGAACTGATCCCGAGCAATCAAGGAGCGCCATGTGCCGTCTATTCGGGCTGACTTCGGGCATGGCGCCGGCCCGGGTGACGTTCTGGCTGCTGGACGCGCCCGATTCGCTGGAGGTACAGAGCCACCGCAACGCAGACGGCAGCGGGATCGGTTTCTTCGACGCTGCTGGCGCACCCGTGCTGGACAGGCAGCCTGAGCCGGCTTTCAGGGATGAGGAGTTCGTCCGCGAGGCGCGGGAGGCCAAGTCCGCGACCTTTATCGCGCACGTACGGTGGGCGACCGCCGGCGGCCGGACGGTCCAGAACACCCATCCGTTCGCCATGCAGGGTCGCATCATGGCGCACAACGGGGGGATCGGTGAGCTGCCGCGCCTGGAGGAACAGCTCGGCTCCTACGCCAGCCTGGTCCTCGGCGACACCGACTCCGAGCGGTACTTCGCGCTGATCACCAAGCAAACCGAGGCGCACGGCGGTGACGTCGGAGCCGGCATCACCGCCGCGGCCAGCTGGATCGCCGAGCACCTGCCGGTCTCGTCGCTGAACACCATCGTCGCGGCACCGGGTGAACTGTGGGCACTGCGCTATCCGGCCGCGCACGCTCTCCACATCCTCGACCGGCCCGCCGGCCCGGAGCTGCATGTTCGCAGCGCAACCTCGTCGATGCACGCACCCGCATTGAAGGACGCCCCATCCGTGGTGGTGGCGTCCGAGGAACTTGACGGGGAGAGCGGCTGGCGCATGCTGGTGCCCGGCGAGCTCGTGCACATCCGGCCGGACCTGAGCGTTCACTCGACGGTCGTGATCACCCAGCCGCCGGCCCGGCTGGTACCCCTCCCCGCCGACAACCCGAACGTCGATACCTGACCCGGCCGGGGCCGCTGTACGGTTTCGCCGATGGCTGATCGACGCATCTGCTGGTCAGCGCTGGGCAGACTGGGCTGACAGACGCCTGCGGAGTAGGCGCGGGCAGACGGGCTGGAAGCAGGGGTCAGAAGGTGCAGGCCGCCGGGCCGGACGTGACGCGTACTCCCCGCAGGGCGGGCGGGCTGCTGCGGCAGCGGAATTTCCGGTTGCTGTGGATCGGCGAGACGGTTAGTGCGGTCGGTAACGCCATGGCGATGGTCGGGGTTCCGCTGCTGGCCGTAATCGTGTTGAAGGCCAGCACGTTCGCGGTTTCGGTCTTGACCGCGGCGGCCTTCGTGCCGTGGCTGGTCATTGGACTGCACGCCGGTGTGTGGGTGGACCGGCTCTCGTGCCGACCGCTGATGGTCGCCTGCGATATCGCCTCGATGCTGCTGTACGCCAGCCTGCCCGTGGCGGCCTGGCTGGATGTTCTCACCACCTGGCAAGTCGGCGTGGTGGCGTTCCTCGCCGGGATAGCCAACGTGTTCTTCGCCACCGCCTATCAGGTGTATCTGCCGTCCCTGGTGACAGCCGCCGAACTGATCGAAGGCAACGCCAAATTGCAGGGCAGCGCATCGGCGGCAGGCATCGGGGGCCGGGGCGTGGCTGGCCTGGCGGCCCAAGCGATCGGCGCGGTCACGGCATTGCTGTTCAACGCGGCCAGCTTCGTGGTCTCCGCCGCCTGTCTGTTGTCCATCCGGGCTGGAACAGCCCGCAAACCAGCTCGGGCCATGACCACGGCGCGGGCGGAGATACTCGAGGGCAGCCGGTTCATCGCCCGCGATCCGTACCTGCGGCCGATGACCATCTATTCCACGATCAGCAACATGGCCTTTGGCGGGGTCACGGCGCTCGTGGTGGTCTTCCTGGTCCGGGTGGTGGGGCTCGGCTCAGCAGCGGTCGGGCTGCTGATGGCCCTGGGCGGAATCGGCGGAGTGGCCGGCGCCCTGATGGTCGGCCGCCTGGCGATCCGGTTGGGAACGGCACGCGTGCTGCTGCTCAGTGCCCTGGGCGCCGGGCTGTTCGGCCTGCTGATCCCGCTGACCGGGCCAGGCGCTGGGGTGGCCTTCTACGTCATCGGATGGGCGGTCGACGCCGCCGGCATTGCCATGGGGAGCATCATCGCGGCTAGCTTCCGGCAGGCATACTGCCCGCCGTCGATGCTCGGCCGGGCCACCGCGAGCATGCGATTCCTGGGCTTTGGCAGCGTCCCGTTCGGCGCGCTGGCCGCCGGAGGACTCGGAACAGCGCTCGGCATCCGCGGTGCCCTCTGGGTCATTCTCGGCGTCGACGCTCTGAGCGGCACGATTTTGTTGACTCCCGCCATACGATCCCGCAGGAACCTCCCCAGCGAACCCGGGGCAGGCAAGCCGAGCCGGGTCGGCTAACTCCGCGGGGCGGGGTCGATGCCGAGTGCGGCGAAGCGCGCGGCCAGGTCCTCGACCCATTCTGATGGTGTCCGGCGGTCGTTCAGCGGGAGGCCGGCCTCGCTGCGCCACAGCACGTCGCCGAGGGCCTGCCGTAGATGCCAGGCCGGCCGGGCCGGGGACCGTGACCGGGTATTCGCTCAGTTCCGGGGCCACGATCTCCAGTGCCTCACGCAGCGCCGCAGCAGAGCACTCAGCCAGCCATTTCATCTCCGGCACCTTATCCGGCGGCCGGGATGCCGCTCTCGGGTCCAGGGCGCCTGGAGGCCGGTCAGATTGACGAGGAGGGCCGCACGCAGTAGCAAGGGAGGATGGGAAGACGGGCAGCCGTCGCGCTCTACGTGCTCGCGATGGTAGGCGTCGTGGTCGGCGTGGACGTCCTGTTCCTCAGAATGCTGTTCTGGGAGCGGCTGATAGCGAACGTCGGGATCGTCCTGGTGTTCGTGGTGGTCTACTTCCGGTTCCTGAAGCGTCCGTTAGCCTCGCGTGACGTGCGGCTTCACAGTGGTAGCCCCGACCGGATTCGAACCGGCGTCACCGCCTTGAGAGGGCGGCGTCCTAGGCCTCTAGACGACGGGGCCGAGCATGGCACGGCAGGTTCCTGCCGGGCCGGAATGCTGGCAGCGCCAGCGGCGTAAGACTACCGCCTCGCCGCCGGTCAGGCCAACCGACGGCTAAATCTCCGCGGTCAAGCACGTGGCGGCCCGGAGATAAACGAGCGCGGACACCGGATCGTGTCCGCGCTGGCTGGGGTACCAGGACTCGAACCTAGACTAACAGGGCCAGAACCTGCCGGGCTGCCAATTACCCCATACCCCAATGGCATCGCGCCCCTGAAGCCAGGCGCGCTCACGCAGTTTAGCGGACCGGGCTCGCGCCAGCCAACACCGAGCCGTCACAGCGGCTCGATGGCGGTCAGGCCGGCGTCGCGGTCCAGGTGGAGCCAGCGGGTGATCCCGACCGAGCGCAGGAACGGCACGTCGTGGCTAGCCACCAGGATCGCGCCGCGGTAGCCGTCCAGCGCCTGGGAGAGCTGGCGGACCGAGGCTAGGTCCAGGTTGTTGGTCGGTTCGTCCAGCAGGAGAAGCTGGGGCGCGGGCTGGGCGAGCAGCAGGGCCGCCAGCACGGCGCGGAACCGCTCGCCGCCGGACAGGGTGCTCGCTAGCCGCTCGGCCCGCTCGCCGCGGAACAGGAACCTGGCCAGGCTGGCCCGGACCTCGTTGACCGAGGCGGCTGGAGCGGCTGCCCGTACGTTGTCGACCACGGTCAGCGACTCATCGAGGATGTCGAGCCGCTGGGGCAGGTAGCCGACAACCGCCCCGAGGCGGACGCCGACGCCCGGCAACGGGGCCAGGCCGGCGATCGCGCGCAGCACGGTGGTCTTGCCCGCGCCGTTCGGGCCGGTCAGGGCGATCCGCTCCGGGCCGCGGACGATGAGCTCGGCGAGGGCCGGAGGCGCTGCCGGGGCGGGGGCGGAGACGGCGGCCGGGGTGGAAGCGGCGGGTGGGACGGAGGCGGTGGGTGGGGTGAAGGCGGAGGCGGAGGAGACGGGTGGGGTGGAGACAGCGGGTGGGGTGGGGGATGCGGGGTGCCAACTGGTGCCGGCCAGGCCGGTCAGGGTCAGGACGGTGCGGCCGGCCGGAACGGCGGTGCCGGGGAGGTCGACGCGGATCTCGGCGTCGTCGCGGACGGCTCGTTCGGCCTCATCCAGGTGGTCGCGGGCGGCCTGGAGGCGCTCGGCGTGCAGTTCCCGGGACCGGCCGGCGGTCTCCTGGGCGGATCGCTTGCGCGCGCTGGCGACGATCTTGGGGATGCTGCCCGAGGCGGCGAGCTTGCGGCCCTGGCGGTCGCGCCTGGCTTGCTTGACCTGGGCGTCAATAACGTCGCGACGCTCGCGGCGGACGTCGGCGGCGGCGGCGGTGACCGCACGCTCCGCGGCAGTCTGCTCGGCCGCAAGAAGTTCCTCGTAGGCGGCCAGGTTGCCGCCGTACATCCGGACGCTTCCGGCGGACAGGTCGGCGACCTGGTCGATGCGGCCGAGCAGCTCGCGGTCGTGGCTGACGATCACCATCACGCCGGTCCAGGAGGCCACCGCGTCGTAGAGGCGGTGCCGCGCGTCCAAGTCGAGGTTGTTGGTCGGCTCATCGAGCAGCAGGACGTCCGGCCGGCGCAGGAACAGCGCGGCCAGCGCGACGAGGACGGTCTCGCCGCCGGACAGGCGTGCCACCCGATCGTCGAGGGCCAGGTCCAGGCCGAGCTGGTCCAGCCAGGCCCGGGCCCGCTCCTCGACGTCCCAGTCGTCACCGACCGCGGCGAAGGTTTCCTCGCGCGTGTCCCCGGCTTCGATGGCGTGCAGCGCGGTCCGGGCGGCGGTGATGCCGAGCAGGTCGCTGACGCTGCGGTGGGTGCCCAGGGTGATGGCCTGCGGCAGGTATCCGACGTCTCCATCGGTGCGGACGGTGCCCGTCCCGGGCCGCAGTTCCCCCGCGATCAGCCGGAGCAGGGTCGACTTACCCGAGCCGTTGACCCCGATCAGCCCGGTGCGGCCGGGCCCGAAGGACACGGTCAGGCCGGACAGGACGGGGGCGCCGTCGGGCCAGGCAAAGGTGAGATCGGAGCAGACGATGGCGGTCACGGGTGCGGCTCCCAGCACGTAGGACGGATATCCGGTACGTGTGGCGACACCACGCCGCTGCGGTCGCGGTATCGCTGACCTTACGACCTCACCGCTACTCTCCCGCCGACGGCATCGGGGACACGGCTATTTTACCGCAGGGGACGGCGGGGGCCAGCCCGGCAGCGTAGTGAACCCCCAGGTTCACCACGCTAGAACGCAGTGAAAGTCCAGGTTCATCACGTTTGGGGTCGGGTGGCGGGGCCGGGGGCGGCGAGGAAGAGGTGGGCGGGGGCGTCGGCCGCGGAGGCTTGGAGGGGGCCGTCGGCGGCGGGGGCGAAGCAGGATTCGCCGCGGGCCAGCTTGACTGCCTCGCCCGGCCCGCTGCGCAGGAGGGCGGAGCCGGTCGTGCACAGGACGATCCGGGGGCCCGCGGCGGGCAGGGTGACCGCGCGCTCGGCCAGGTCGGCCACGTACAGGCGGAACTCCGGGGCCGGGGTGTCGAAGTAGCCGATTCCCTCGGCCAAGGGGGTGGGCGACAGGACCGGTACCGCGGCGGCCGGGTCGAGCAGCTTCAGCAGTTCGGCTACGTCGACGTGTTTGCTGGTCAGGCCGGCCCGGATCACGTTATCGGAGTTGGCCAGGACCTCGACGCCGGTACCTCGCAGGTAGGTGTGCAGCCCGCCGGCCGGCAGGAACACGGCCTGGCCCGGCGCCAGCAGCACGTGCCGCATCAGCAGCATGGCCACCAGGCCGGGGTCACCGGGGTGGTTCCCGGCCTCACGCACCACCGCGGCGCAGGCCGCGGCGTCAGGCCCGCCAGAGGCGGCGAGCGCGGCGCAAGCCGCCACGACGACGCCGACCAGCTCTTCGGGGTCCGGCCAGCGCAGGACGGCGGCCAGGGCGTCCGCGAGGGCCTGCGGGCTGGTGGCGGCGTCGAGTTCGGCGGCGAGCGGCGCGAGCTGGGCGACGCCCAGGGCGCGCAGGAGGGCAGCCGCGTCGCGCGGGGCGCGCAGCCCGGCCAGGACCTCGAACGGGGCCAGCGCGCACAGCAGTTCGGGCTTGGGCCAGTCATCGACGTAGTTTTGCGGGCTCAGGCGAAAGCCGGCCTCGGCCTGGGCGCGGGAGGGGTGCAGCTGGATCGACAGCGCCCGGTCGGCGGACAGCACCTTGAGCAGGAACGGCAGCCGGGGGCCGAACCGGGCCACGCACGACGGCCCGAGCTCGCGGTCCGGGTCGGCGGCGATGTGGGCGTCCAGGGTGGTCCCGGCCGCGCCGGCCGGGGCCGACGGGTGCGCACCCATCCACAACTCCGCCTCGGGGCCAGGAGACGGGACGGGACGGCCCTGAAGCTCGGCGATCCCGTGCCTCGAGCCCCACGCGTAGGGCTGGATAACCGGCTGGAGCATCTCCATCCGGGCATGCTAGCCGGGTTCGACCCGGGAAAGGTCGGAGTCGGCGGGGTACTCGACCAGCGCTACCACCCGGCTGGCCATGAACCGGGCGGTCCGGACCGGGGTACCGGTCCGGGTCACCTCGCTGACCTCGATGATCCCGCGCCGGTTGGTGATGTCGACGCGGCGGCCCGCCCGGGTGGCGGCCACCTCGTAGGTCTGGGTGCCGTCACCGGAATCGATCACGATCTCGACGCGATCCCCCTTCATCGGAGCCTCCAGCCACGGTCCGTTCGATTAAAAAGAAAGGGTGCCGTGGGTCAGTAGGTGGGGAGGGAAGGGTCCACCTGGCTGACCCAGGCCAGTACGCCGCCGCCGACGTGCACGGCGTCGCTGAAGCCGGCGTTCTTGACGATGGCGAGCGCCTCGGCGCTGCGGGCGCCGCTCTTGCAGTGCAGCACGATCCGCTTGTCCTGGGGCAGTCGTTCCAGCGCGGCGCCGGACAGGAACTCGCCCTTGGGGATCAGGGTCGCGCCGGGGATGGAGACGATCTCGTACTCGTTCGGCTCGCGCACGTCGACCAGGAAGATGGGGTCGCCTGCGTCCAGCATGGCGGCCAGGTCCTTGGCGCTGATCGTGGAGCCCTGGACCGCCTCGGCGGCCTCGTCGGACACCGCGCCGCAGAACTCCTCGTAGTCGATCAGGTGCGTGATCGTCGGGTTCGCGCCGCAGACGGCGCAGTCCGGGTCCTTCTGCACCCGGACCGTGTGGTAGCTCATCTCGAGCGCGTCGTAGATCATCAGCCCGGCCAGCGGCTCGCCGATCCCGGTGATGAGCTTGATCGCCTCGTTCACCTGGATCGAGCCGATCGAGCCGCACAGCACGCCAAGCACGCCGCCCTCAGCGCAGGACGGCACCATCCCGGGCGGCGGCGGCTCGGGGTACAGGCAGCGGTAGCACGGGCCGTACTCGGCCCAGAACACGCTGGCCTGCCCGTCGAACCGGTAGATCGAGCCCCACACGTACGGCTTGCCGAGGAGCACGCAGGCATCGTTCACCAGGTACCGGGTGGCGAAGTTGTCGGTGCCGTCGACGATCAGGTCGTAATCGGCGAAGATCTCCAGGGCGTTGTCGGAGTCGAGCCGGGTCTCGTGCAGCACCACGTTGACGTACGGGTTGATCTCGCGGATGCTGTCCCGGGCGCTCTCGGCCTTGGACCGGCCCACGTCGGAGGCGCCGTGGATGATCTGGCGCTGCAGGTTCGACTCGTCTACCACGTCGAAGTCGACGATGCCGAGCGTGCCGACCCCGGCCGCGGCCAGGTACAGCAGCGCGGGCGAGCCGAGGCCGCCGGCCCCGACGACCAGGACCTTGGCGTTCTTCAGCCGCTTCTGCCCGGTCATGCCCACGTCGGGGATGATCAGGTGACGGGAGTAGCGCTGGACCTCATCGACGGTCAGCGTTTCGGCGGGCTCCACCAAAGGAGGCAGCGACACGATTGTCTCCAAGAGAGATCTTCTTGACCTAACGGACCGGGCTAGCCCGTCCCGCCCCACGATCAACCGGCGGGCGGGAGCGGGAATTCCCTACCAGGGCCTGGATCTCGGCCGCGACCTGGGCGGGGTGCTCCATGTGGGCCAGGTGGCCGGTGCGCGGCAGGACCAGGATCCGGGCGTCGCGGAACGCGCGCGCGGCCCGGCGCGCCATCCGCGGGGCGACCAGCCGGTCATGACGGCCGTAGATGACCAGGTTCGGCGCGGTGATGCGGGCCGCGTCGCGCCAGGCTCGGGCGCGGAAGAACTCGGCGGTGAGGGTCCGGATCGAGCCCACCAGCGCGGCCATGGGGTAGTCCAGGGTGTCGCGCCGGGTGAGTTCGGCGACCTCGGCGGCGAACCGGGCCGCCGGGAAGCGGGCCGGGTCGCTGTAGCACGTGGCGATGACGTCAGCGACGCGAGTGGGCGGCGGAAGCGCCTCGTACTTGCGCAGCAGCCGGGTGCCGACGTACGGCAGGCAGATCACCGGGAACCGGATCAGGTCCAGCCGGGGCCGCGAGTCGGGCAGGGCCGGGGAGATCAGGGTCAGGGTCCTGACGAGCTCCGGGCGGGTGGCCGCCACCTTGACCGCGACCGCGCCGCCCAGGGAGTTGGCGATCAGGTGGACCGGGCCGCGGCCTTTGGTTATATAGCGGCATTCGATCAAGGCCGCGACCGTCTGCGCGGAGGCGGCGATCGAGTACCGGCGGTCGGGTCGGGGCGGGGAGTCACCGAAGCCGGGCAGGTCGAGCGCGTCGGCGGCCAGCCCGGGGCGGAGCAGGTCCATCAGGTCGGTCCAGTTCCGCGACGAACCGGCCAGCCCGTGCACGCACAAGGCGGGCTCGCCGCCCTGGCCCGGCACGCTGCGCAGGTAGACGCTATAGGCGCCCAGGGAGATTGATTCCCCTGGCCAGTGGGGAATCGGGTCCGGCTCGCTCATGCGGAGGCTTTGCGGCGGGTCCTGGACTTGGCGGGCTTGGCCTCGTCGTCGTCCTTGGCGGCCGCGTCCTTAGGAGCCCCGTCCTTGGGAGCCCCGTCCTTGGGAGCACTGTCGCGGCCGCTCTTGACCGCGGCCACACTGGCCCGCAGGATCTCGGTCAGGTCGGCGGGCTGGCCCTTGGGGGTCGGGGCGTCCAGGCCGGCCGGACGGACGAGGTCATTGCCCTCGACCTTGGCCCGGATGACCTCCTCGAGCGCCTCGCGGTAATCGTCGTGGTACTGGTCGGGGTCGAAATCCTCGGTCATCGTGTCGATGAGCGAGGCGGCCATCTTCAGCTCCTGCGACCGGACCTCGATGTCGTCGTCCAGGAAGGCGAAGTCCGGCTTGCGCACCTCGTCGGGCCACAAGAGGGTCTCCAGCGTGATGACCCCATCCCGGACCCGCAATGCGGCCAGCGCCTCGCGCTGGCGCAACGCGACCTTGGCCACCGCGACCTTGCCCGAGTCCTCCAGCGCGTCGCGGAACAGCACGTAGGCGCGGACTCCGGCCGGCTCGGGCTCGGTGTAGTAGCTCTTGGCCGCGTAGATGGGCTCGACCTGGGCGCTCGGCGCGAAATGCAGGACCTCGATCCGGTGCGCGGTCACGAGCGGGAGATCGGCCAGGTCCTCGTCGGTGAGCACCACCATGTCGCCGGTGGGCAGTTCGTAGCCCTTGGCGATGTCGGAGTAGGGGACTTCCTCCCCGTCCAGCGTGCAGAAGCGGCGGAACTGGATCCGGGCTCCGTCCTTGCGGTGGACCTGGCGGAAGGCGATGTCACGCTGCTCGGTCGCCGCGTAGAGCTTCACCGGGATCACGACCAGGCCAAACGAGATGGCTCCGGCCCATATGCTGCGCATGACTCTCACCTACCCCGGTTGGCCCCACGCTGATCATGCTGATCATGGCCGATCGTGCCGAGATTGGCCCGAAAGGGGCGGACCGATTCTGCCAATTAGACCAACTCTCCCAGCGAGCTTACGGCCTGGCTGACATGATGAACGCGTGGGAGGGATTGAAGAGGTATGGGTGCTTTCAACGTAGTCGTGCTCGGCGGCGGGACCGCGGGCGTGCACGTCGCCACCGAGGCGGCGCGCGCCGGTAGGTCCGTGGCGGTCGTCGAAGCCGGGCTGATCGGCGGCGAGTCCCCCTATCTGGCCTGCCTGCCGTCGAATTCGCTGCTGCTGTCCGCGAGCCGGGGCGAGACCTGGGAGGACGCAGTCGCCCGCCGGGACGAGGTGACCGGAGGCCTGGACGATTCCGGGGCCGCGCTGCGGCTCGCCGAGGCGGGGGTCACCGTGATCCGTGGCACCGGCCGGATCACCGGCCCGGGGTCGGTGGAGGTGTCGGGGCGGACGAGCACGTCGCTGGCCTATTCGGACCTGGTCATCGCAACCGGATGCGAGCCGGTCGCGCCGCCGATCGAGGGCCTGTCCGACATCCCGGCCTGGACGACCGCCGAGGGCCTGTGCTCGCCTGACCTGCCGCGCCGCCTCATCGTGCTCGGCGGCGGACCCGCCGGATGTGAGCTCTCGCAGATCTACGCCGCGTTCGGCTCGCAGGTCACGCTGATCGAGGCGGAGCCTGGGCTGCTGCCCGGCGAGCCCGCCTTCGCCGGGGAGATCCTGGCCGGGGCCCTGCACCGGGCCGGCGTCGAGATCTTCCTCGGCTCGCCGGCCACCAAGGCCGAACGCACGCCCGACGGCCTCACGCTCGCGCTGGAGGACGGCACTCGCATCGATGCGGACCGGCTGCTGCTGGCCACCGGCCGGCGGCCCAGGCTCACCGGCCTCGGCCTGGACACGCTCGACATCACCGTCACGCCGGGCCAAGCCCTGCCCACCACCGCCGCGTGCCAGGTGCTCGGGACCGAGCACGTGTGGGCCGCCGGGGACGTCACCGGGATCACGCACACCCACGCCAGCCGCTACCAGGCCGGCGTGGTCGCGGCCAACATCTGCGGCCAGCCCCGTGAGGCCGACTACAGCGCCATTCCGCGCTGCGTGTTCACCACGCCCTCGGTCTACGCCGTGGGCGAACCGGCGCGGGCCGGGTATGTCACCGCGCGAGTCAGCCTGGGCGAGACCGCGCGCGGTCGGCTGGGTCCGGATGAGCTGGGCTGTCTCGAGCTGTACGCGGCCGACGGCGTGCTGGCCGGGGCGGTCGCGGCGGGGCCGGACGCGGCCACCTGGATGGCGGAGGTTACCCTCGCCATCAGGGCCAAAATACCGGTGACGATCCTGGCCGACGTGGTGCATGCCTTCCCCACCTACGGGGAAGCGCTGCAGGCAGCCTTCCGCGAGCTGGCCGGGACCGACCAGACGGAAAAGGGGATCGGGCTGTTGAGTGATCTGGAGACGCCCGAAGACGACGCCATCGAGCAGCACCAGGAAGTAGTCCCGGACGAGGTCGTAACCCTAACGCGGCGTGAACTCCCGTATGACGTAGACGAGGCGGATGCGGCCGAGCAGGCACGCGCGGTCGGCTTCGACGATGACGACTACCGCTGAGGACGGGCTTAGGATGGGGCGAGCGGGACAGACCTGACCGCGCACGACCACCGGAGCCGAACTTTGACCGCAACGTCCGACGCACGGCCGCGCAGCAACCGGCTGCCTAGGCATGAACGGCGGCGGCAGCTCCTGGACGCGGCGCTCGAGGTGTTCGTATCGCAGGGATACCACGCCGCCGCCATGGACGAGATCGCCGAGCGGGCGGGCGTCAGCAAGCCGGTGCTGTACCAGCACTTCCCCGGCAAGCTCGACCTGTACCTGGCCCTGCTCGACCAGAGCGTGGACGAACTGGTGGAAACCGTGCGTGCCGCGCTCCGCTCCACCACCGACAACAAGCAGCGGGTGGCCGCGACCTTCAGCGCGTACTTCGGGTACATGGACAGCGAGGGCCAGGCCTACCGGCTGGTGTTCGAGTCGGACCTGAGCAACGAGGCCGCCGTCCGGGACCGGCTGGAGCGGGGCCAGCGGGAGTGCGCCGAGATGATCAGCCCGATGGTCCGGCAAGACGCGGGCCTGGACGATGACGAGGCCCACCTGGTGAGCGTGGGGATGGTGGGCCTGGCGCAGGTCACCGCCAGGTACTGGCTCAGCGCCCGCGACCACATCCCGCGGGAGGCCGCCGAGCAGCTCGTGGCCAGGCTGGCCTGGCGCGGCATCAGCGGCTGGCCGCGCAGCTAAGGGGCCAGGAGAAAAATGGAAGTGAAGATCGGGATCCAGTCCGTGCCGCGTGAGCTGGTAGTGGAGACGGACACATCGGCGGACGAGATCGAGCGCAGCCTGTCGGCCGCCCTGGAACAGGGCGATCATGCGGTGTTTGCCCTCTCGGTGGCCAAGGGCGGCCGGATCGTGGTCCCCGCCGACAAGATCGCCTACGTGGAGTTCGGCGGGGTCGAGACGCGCCGGGTCGGTTTCGGCAACATCGTCTGAGTCGGCCGGGTCCTTACGAATCGGCCGGGTCCTTACGAAGATGCCGCGCCTGGTCCTGGTATCGTGGAACTGATCAAGGAATGACACAACCAAAGGTCGTGTTATCCAGTCGGCTGCTGTTTACGCCGGGCCGCATAGTCCGGTGTCCTGGGGGGAACCCGAGTGAACAGCGGCGTTCCAACCGCGATAGCGGCTCCCGGGCGGTGCCGCGCCGGATCACGGCGCGCGGCGGCCCCCGGTCGCAGCCTGCCATCGCGGCAGGTCGCCGCAGGCAGCCTGCGGACATGACGGGCCCAGGGTGGGCCCACGATGAAGGACGGAAACCCCTGACCACTCAGACTTTCAACGGGGACACGACAGACCCGCATGCGGTCCCGTTCAGCGATTTCGGCATCAGTGAGGCGATCTGCTCGGGCCTGGCGGCCGCGGGCATCGTCACCACGTTCCCCATCCAGGCGCTGAGCCTCCCGCTCGCGCTGCGCGGGCAGGACATCATCGGGCAGGCCAGGACCGGCACCGGGAAGACGCTGGCGTTCGGCATCCCGCTGCTCGAGCTGATCGACGACGGCCCGAAGGGCGCCCCGCGGGCGCTCGTCGTGGTGCCGACCCGGGAACTGGCCATCCAGGTCGCGGACGACCTGCGGACCGCCGCGGTCAACCTGCGCGCCAAGGTGGTTACTGTGTACGGCGGCCGGGCCTACGAGCCGCAGATCGACGCGCTGGCCGCCGGGGTCAACATCGTCGTCGGCACTCCGGGGCGGCTGCTCGACCTGGCCCAGCGCCGGCACCTGGACCTGAGCGCGGTGCGGGCCCTGGTGCTCGACGAGGCGGACAAGATGCTCGACCTCGGCTTCCTGCCCGACGTGGAGCGCATCATCCGGCTCACCCCGGACGGCCGGCAGACCATGCTGTTCTCCGCGACCATGCCGTCGGAGGTCGTTACGCTGGCCCGCCGTCACATGCGGCAGGCGACCAACGTGCGGGCCGAGGGTGACGACGAGCCCGTGCCCGCGCCGCTGACCAGGCAGTATGTGTTCCGGGCCCACCAGATGGACAAGATCGAGGTGCTGGCCCGCGTGCTGCAGGCCAAGGACCGGGGCCTGACCATGGTGTTCTGCCAGACCAAGCGAGCGGCCAACCAGGTCGCGACGGCGCTGGCCAGCCGGGGTTTCGCGGTCGCAACCGTGCACGGCGACCTGGGCCAGGGCCAGCGGGAACGCGCACTGCGCGCGTTCCGCAGCGGCAAGGTAGACGTGCTCACCGCCACCGAGGTAGCCGCCCGCGGGCTCGACGTAAACGACGTCACCCACGTGATCAACTACGAATGCCCGGACGACGAGAAGACCTACGTGCACCGCATCGGCCGGACCGGCCGGGCCGGTAAAGCCGGCGTCGCGGTCACGTTCGTCGACTGGCGGGACATGCACCGCTGGAAGCTCATCAACGACGCCCTCGGCCTCGGCCAGCCCGAACCCGAGGAGACGTATTCGACCTCTGAGCACCTGTACACCCAGCTCGACATTCCGCGCGAGGCGACCGGGACGCTGCCGCGCGCCATGCGCGGCCGGGCCGGCCTGGAGGCCGAGGCGGTGGAGGACATCGGCGAGACCGGACGGATCCGCACCCCGCGTGCCCCGCGCGCTCGGCGCGGGCGCGGCTCGCCGGACCGGACCGGCACGTCCGGGCGTTCGGCCCGGAGCGCGGCGGCGGCGGAAGAGACCCGGCAGGCCAGCCCGCGGCGGCGGCGCCGGACCCGGGCGGGCCGTGAGCTCGGGCCCGCCGACCGGCTGGCGGACGGGGCCGGGGGTCCGGAGGAACCTCGGCAGAAGGCCTCCTGACCGGGGCGGACAGGTTCCGTTCAACCTCGCCAGGTAAGGTTCGCCGCCGTGAGCACACCAACCTCTCTTGAGCTGCCTGCCGGAGTGCGGCCGACCACGGTCCGCACCAGCCGCGGATCGTTCGCGGCGCTGCAGGCCGTTCCGGGGTCGGGAGTGCGCGAGCGAGAATCGGCTCTGCTCGTTCCCGGCTACACAGGCAGCAAAGAGGATTTCCTGGCCGTGGTCGGCCAGCTGGCCGACCACGGCCGCCAGGTCGTCGCGATCGATATGCGCGGCCAGTTCGAAACGCCGGGCGCAGACGACTACTCGCCGCACGCGCTGGCGGCCGATATCGCGGCCATCATCCAGGCCACCGGCGCGAGACACCTGCTCGGACACTCCTACGGCGGGCTGGTGACTCGTGAGGCCCTGCTGCGCACCCGGGCTCAGGACGACGTCCGCTCGTTCACGCTGATGAGCTCCGGCCCGGCCGCGCTGACCGGGCCGCGCGCGGACGAACTACGGAGCATGCTCGCCACGCTGGGTGCAGCGGACGGCAGCCTGCCGGACCGGGCCACGCTCCGGGCCGGGATCATCGGCATCTGGCGGGACTACCTGGAACCGCAGGCCATCGCGGACGGCGTCCCGGGCCCGATCGTCGCGTTCCTGGCCCAGCGGATGCACAGCAACGACCCGCACGGCCTGGTGCACATGGCCCGCCACCTGCTCAGCGCGCCGGACCGCACCTCGGAGCTGGCCCGGCTGGACCGGATCGGCATGCTCGTCATCTACGGCGAGGACGACAATTCCTGGTCACCGGCCGCGCAGGAGGCGATGGCCCGTCGGCTGAGGGCCCGCCGGGTCTGCATCCCGGGGGCCTCGCACTCCCCCGCCGTCGAGGCACCAGCGACCACCGCGATCGCGCTGACCCAGTTCTGGGACGCCGCCGAGGCCTCTATGGGTCCAGCCCGTCCCAGGGCCGCCGGGTGATCGCGGCGGCCACCCCCTCGGGGCAGTGCCGCAGGTAGTCACACCAACCGCAGAACGCGCTGGGTCGCGGCGGGAACACCTCGTCGTACCGCTCGGGGGGCAGCCCGTCTCGCATCAGCTCGTCCGCCGCCGCGCACTCCTGCGCGATGTCCTCCGCCCGGCCCAGGTGCCGCGCCAGCGATTCGTCGGTATGAGACCAGGCCAGCACCTGGCCCGAAGGCAGGTGGTGCAGCTCGACCCGATAGCAAGGCCGCCGCAGCACCCGCGCCGCGGCCAGCGCGTACAGCGCCAAGGCCAGGGAACCGCGCACGTCGTCCACGGTGAGCAGGTGCCGCCCGGTCTTGTAGTCGACCACGACCAGCTCGGTTCCTGCTTCGGTGGGCCGGGCGTCCAGCCGGTCGATCCGCCCGGACAGGACGATCACGTCCGTGCGGGTGGCCACCGTCCGCTCGATCCCGACCGGCTCGTCGGCCGGATCCAGCCGGGCGACGTACCCCTCCACCATGTCGATCGCGCGCTCGCGGTACCGGGCCAACTGGGTCTGGTCGGCGAAGCCCTCGTCGATCCAGCCGCGGTCGACGAGCCGGCCAGCGGCGGCCACGGTCCGTCCGGCCGGCGGCAGCCGCCACCAGCCAGCTAGCGCGTTGTGGACGCTGGCGCCAACGCTGTTGTGAGCCCAGGGCGGGCCCTTGGGCGGCGGCGGGCGGTCCAGGTAGGTCATCCGGTACCGGCGGGGGCAGTCGAGCCACGCGGAAAGCCGGGTCGGCGTGCACGGATACAGCCGTCGCGGCATCCCGTCGAAGCTCAGTTGGTCCACTTAGACCGGTCCGGCCGTGATCCACGCGTCGAAGTGCTTCTCGGCCGCGGCGATCGTGGTTTCCTCGCCCTCGCCGGGCAGGACGCGGGTGCTGCCGGGCAGGGTCAGCAGGTATTCGCCGATCGCGGTCAGCTGGCTGGCGAAGTCGGGGAACTCGCCGTCATGCGTCACCGGACCGCTGGCCGTCAGGACGTGCCCGGTGAACACCACGTCGAGGTCCTCGCAGTACAGGCACACCGAGCCCGGCGTGTGACCGGGGGCGTGGATGACCTCGAGGCGGACGTCGGCGACCTCGAAGACCCCTCCGTCGGACATCTCGATCTCGGCGTCGTGCTCCGGGTGCGCGTCCCGCCACAGCATCTGGTCCTTCGGGTGCAGCGCGACCAGGGCCTCGTCCGGCTCGGCGACCTCCAGCGCCGCGGCAACGTGGTCCGGGTGACCGTGCGTGCAGATCACCGCCAGCACATCGCGCTCGCCTACCGCGTCGAGCACGCCGGCCGGATCGCGGCCCGGGTCGATGACGATGACTTCCTCGTCGTCGCCGATGATCCAGGCGTTGATCTCCTCGGATGACACCTGTTCGATCCGTGCGGTCATCTTCCGATCGCTTCCTTACTCTGTTCTTCCCCGGCCTAGGTTCCGCCGACCTTCTTACCACAGCCCGCTGGATAACGCGCTGTGGGCAAAGGCGATGGCGGAATTCGCCACGAGCGTGACGAAGACCTCCCAGAAGAACTTCACCGGGTGCGTTACTGGAGGCGGCGGCGCAGGGCGCGGAGCAGGGGCAGGGCGGCGAAGTAGGTACCGGCCAGGGAACTGGCGCCGATACCCAGGTCGACCGAGATCCGGCCCTGCTTGGCCCAGTAGACATCCTTGAGGTCCAGGAGCAGCGCGAACTCATCGACGATGAGGGCGAGCCCGGTGCCGTAGGCGAGGGCCACGGCCGGGTGCCTGCGCCGGGCGTCCTCGCCGTGGACGGCGACGCCACCGACGCCGCTGACCAGGCCGATTCCCCACATGTAGTGGTGCAGGTGCGCGCCGCCGACACTCAGATTACGGAACGGGCCCTTACCGTGCCTGATGCTGTAGGTGATGCCGCGAACGGCTGCGAACGTGGTGGTGAAGGCGAGCCAACTGAGCAGGGCGGCCCGCTGCCGCGGGTCAAGTTCCTCGTGGAACACCGTGCGGACGTCTTTGGCGAGCGGCGATGTGATGCTCATTGGGGAACAATACCGTTCGGGTTCAGCCGCCCTGGATCGGCTTGGCTCCGGTGGCCTGGGCGATCAGGCGCTCATAGGCATCGGCCGCTGCGATGTGCGAGCCAATCCGGTGGCCGGTGAGGCTGCCGTGGTCGTCGCTGCCGCCGGTGGCGATCAGGCCGAGATCGCGGGTGAGGCCGAGCAGGCTGGCCGGGTCCGGCTGGTCGGGGTGGAAGACCTCCACTCCGGCCAGGCCCGCGGCGGCCAGCTCGGCGATCTGGGCGTCCGAGACGAGCAAGGCGCGGTCCGCGCGCGGGTGGGCCAGGACGGCCACGCCGCCGGCCGAACGGACCAGGGCGATCGCGCGCACCGGGTCGAGGGCGTACCGGCCGACGTAGGCGCGGCCGCCGTCGGCGATCCAGTCCGGGGTGAACGCCTGCTCGGGGGAGGCGATGGCGCCACTGGCCGCCATCGCGCGGGCGATGTGCGGGCGGCCGACTACGGCCGTCCCGGCCACGGCGGCGACATCCTCCCAGCTGATCGGGACGCCGAGGTCGATCAGGCGATCTACCATGGCCCGGGCCCGCAGCACGCGGTCGTCGCGGATGCGCCGGGTTTCCGTGGCCAGTTCCGGGTCGTCGGGGTCGAACAGGTAAGCCAGCAGGTGCAAGCTCTGCTGGCCACGGGGGGACGACCCCCCTGGCACCCCCCGGTCGGGCTGGCCACGGGGGGACGACCCCCCTGGCACCCCCCGGCCGGGCTCGCCACGGGCGGGGTCGTCCAGCCGGCCGGACAGTTCCATGCCCGGCACCAGGATCAGGGCGCCCGGCAGCGCCTGGCGGGCCTGGGCGTGCCCGGCAACGGTGTCATGGTCGGTCAGGGCCACGACATCCAGACCGGCCAGCGCGGCGCGGCGCATTACCTCCGCCGGGGGGTCGGTCCCGTCGGAGGCGTTACTGTGCACATGCAGGTCAGCGCGCATCGGCGGTCCCCAGTGTAGGGGCACGAGGGTTAGGGGCCGCCGCGGGTCAGGGCGCCGGCAAGCGAGGCGAGGGGGCCCCGAAGGGCAGATCGAGGTCCATGCCGGGGTCCCGCAGGTCACGGAGCCTGATCGGCTCGATCAGCAGGATGCCCGCGGTCTCCGGCCAGAGCACGACCCATAGCCAGCGGCCCTTGATCTCGCCGGCGAACACGGCACGGTCCGGCGAAGCGACCTGCCACAGCGGGAAATCATGTTTGCCGAACGACACCGTGGCGGCGGGCGGCGCGGACGCAAAGCCCGCGCCCGGATCCACGGCGTCCAGGCCGGCCAGCGCCGCGCCCAGGCCGATGCCCGGTTCCTCGGCGACGACCAGCATGTCAGCTGGCCCGCCCAGCGGGTTCGGGCCGGACAACGCGACCGCGCACGCGCAGGTGCCGGTGCGCTCGTCGCCCGCGCCGGCGAAGCCGGTGACCAGCCAGCCGACCGGGAGCGGCCACGGCAGCCAGGCCGGGACGCCAGCCGTGCGCAACAGCCCGTCCAGGCCCTCCTGAGACGGGCTGAAGGCAGGTAGCAAGGGGGGCACCTCGCCATGCCAGTCACAACGCCAGGCACTGGACCACGCGGTCGGCTCCCGGACGGGCTTGCCGCAGCGCGGGCAGGCGGCTGGCGAATGACGGTGGCTTTCCAGGCCCACGCTCACCTCATCGCCGAGGAAGATGCGTTATGGCGGCGTTCTTACCCCGTTCGCGCGCGGGCCATGCCCTGACATGACGGTGGCGCCGACCCCCGGGAGGGGACCGGCGCCACCTGGTAACTCAGGTTTGAACCTCAGAGCTAGCTAGTTGCTAACGCTGATGCTCAGGGGCTGACTCCGATGCTGGAGTTCCACAGCTGGTTGCTGCTGACGGTGCTGACAATCGGGAAGAACGGCGGGCCAGGCTGCTGGAAACCAGTCAGGTTCTGGACCGTGATCTGCGCACGCGGCTTGTCGGTCGGGTACGCGCCGTTCGGGTAGGTCAGGACGAACGGGTGCGAGAAGTTGGTGTTCGACCCGTTGATCAGCGGGACATAACCGGGGAGCTCCCCAGCCACCGCGTGAGTGTCGGGGGTCGGGTCACCGGTGTTGGCGGGGTCGTTGACAGGCCCGGCATCGACGATCCACACGGTCTTGGCCGACACGCCGCACGGCTGCAGCGTGACGCCCTCGTCCTGGAACGCGGTGGCAGCGGTGCCCATGCACAGGCCGCTGTCCACGCCGAACGGCGCGTACTCGATCTCGAACGCGTTGAGGTTCGGGTAAGTGAGGCACGTCCCGCCCGCGAAGCCGGTCGTTGCGGCGTCACAGCCGTAGTGCAGTGCCGTCGCGGCGTCGACCAGGCCGGCCACGAAGAAGTCGGCCACGGTGCCCTGGAACGAGATGCTCCAGTCTTCGGCCGGGTCGAAGTTGGCGTTCCTGAACAGGATGATCGGCTGGTTGACCTTTTCACCCTGCCGCAGCACGTCAACCACGAAGGCCGGACCGAAGTCCTGGTTGTAGATGTTGATGCAGCCCGGACCACACGACGGCGTACCGGCCGCCGCGGGACCCGCGGTGAGCGCGCCCGCCAAGCCGACGCCGCCGACCAAGGTCAGCGTCGCGGCTCCTGCGAGCAGCTTGCTCTTGATGGACATGGATGTTCCTCTCTTGGAACCCACAGCCGTGCCCTGCGCACGGCTGTCCGAGCTGGCCTCCTTAGCGCGCGGGCCGGATGGATCCCGGCCTGCTCGGCACGCTGCCGGCTCACGGTGGCCTGATCAGGAACAGGAACGGCTGACCTGATCGGTCTTGCAGTTTCGAGAGGGAAAGCCCCGGGCAAGCCCGGAAGCTGGGCAAAACGGTCGTTAAGGCTCAATAAGGGAGAAAGGCGATAGCGAAATCGTCACGCCGTGATCACACACTGAATCTGATAGAGACGGCGGAGCCAGGCGGCGATTACCATAGTCCATAGATCCTCGCCCTCCTGTGCAGGCCGGGGGTCAAGGTCCGGCCCGGTGAGTTGCGGTCTCCGGGCTGGACCACTTAAACCGTGTAGTTCTGTACGCCTATGCCGACCGGGTTCGATATCAGCGGTAGCGCGGATCCAGCGCCTCCGCTCGAGCCTCCCGGTCCGAAGCTCTCGTCCTTTATCCCATAACCTTGACGCGAGATGCGGCCAAATGGTTGACATGGATCGCGATATTTACTGACGTAATCAAATCGCAACTTCAATGTCATGCCGACCGTGATCACCGCCACGGTGAGCAGAACGGTACCACGCTTGCCGTCGTGAGGCGGCAGCACCGATACTTACCCGCGTGTCGGGCCGTGTCGTCCCGTGCGTGGGCGCTGTGATCAAAGACGATCTGGGACGGTTGCTGCTCATCAAGCGCGGGCACTCGCCGGGGGCCGGGCTGTGGTCACTGCCGGGCGGGAGGATCGAGCCTGGTGAGACCGACGCCGAGGCGCTGGTGCGGGAGGTCCGCGAGGAAACAGGCCTGGCGGTCGAGGCGGGGCACCTGCTCGGCACCGTCCAGCGGCCCGCTCACGACGGCGACGTCTTCGACATCAGGGACTATGCGGCGACGGTCACCGGTGGCCTGCTCCAGCCAGGTGACGATGCCGCCGACGCGCGCTGGGTGGACGCCATCGAGCTGGAATCACTACCAATCACGGAAGGTTTGACCGAAACTCTCACCAGTTGGGGTGTTCTGGGCTAAAGATGGCATTGATCGTCCCATTTCGGCGTTTCCGTGAGCAACGAGTACCAGTTGTTCTGTCTGGTGCTTAAACGGTACGTATTCTCTCCTTCTCTTCATTTCGGGTCTTACCGGATCCGGCCGAGGTGTTTAGGGAACCAGACCGGCGGCTTTACCCCGGGCCACGATGGCCTCCGCCATTTTGCGGGATGCCTCGTCGATCATCTCGTCGCCGAGCATGACCGCGCCGCGCTGGTCAACCGTGGTGGCATGGGAGTACGCCTCGATGATCGCCACGGCGCGGGAATAGTCGTCGGCCGACGGCGCGAACGCCTGGTTGGCCGCCTCGATCTGGCCCGGGTGCAGGACCCACTTGCCGTCGTAGCCCAGGGCCGCCGCGCTGGCCGCCGACCGCCTGAAGCCGTCGACGTCGCGGACCTTCAGATACGGTCCGTCGATGGCCTGCAGGCCATGCGAGCGCGCGGCGATCAGGATCCGCATCAGCGCGTAGTGGTACACGTCCCCGCCGACGTAGCCGGCGGCTGCCCGCCGACGTCCAGCGACCTGATCCCGACACTGGCCATGAAGTCGGCGGGCCCGAACACCAGCGCCTCCAGTCGCGGCGACGCCGCCGCGATGGCGTTCACGGCGGCCAGTCCGCTCGCGTCCTCGATCTGCGCCTCGATCCCGGTCTGCCCGACGTCCAGGCCCGCTTCCCGCTCTACCTGGCCGAGCAGCAGATCCAGCCACACGACGTGATCCGGCGAGGTCACCTTGGGCAGGACGATGGCATCCACCCGCCCGGTGGAGGCGACCTCCAGCACGTCACGGTGGGCCCACGGCGTGGCGGCGTCATTGACCCGGACCGCGACCAGCCGGCCGCTCCAGTCACCGCAGACCGCGGCGGCCGCGTTCGCCCGCGCCTGCGCCTTGGCGGCCGGCGCCACCGCGTCCTCAAGGTCCAGGAACACCTCGTCGGCGGGCAGGCCGCGCGCCTTCTCGAGGAACCGCTGGCTGCTGGCGGGCACGGCCAGGCACGATCGCCGCGCCCGGTACGGTCGCTCCACGGAAGGAGCGTACGCCCCCGCGCAGCCCAAGAGGCCGCGGCACCGCCTGGACTGTGTTATCCCCACGAACCCACCCCAGGCGCGACGCCAGGAGCGACGAGGGAAGGCGGGGCGTCAAGAGCGTCCGGAGGCGAGTGCGGGCCGGCCGGTACCGCACGCGCCACGATCCGTTCAGAGAAATTAGCTTGAGCGGACGTGGGTTCGTAGCATGAACCCATGAGCCCTCCGCCGATGTCCCCGCCGACCGCCGAGCAGATAACCAGGGCGCTGGACGGCGTGCAGGATCCCGAGATCCAGCGGCCGATCACCGAGCTCGGCATGGTCAAGGGCGTGGAGGTCGCCGCGGACGGGGCGGTCCGCGTGCAGGTGTGGCTGACCGTGGCGGGGTGCCCGCTGCGGGACACCATCACCCGTGAGGTCACGGCCGCGGTGAGCAAGGTGCCCGGCGTGTCGTCGGTCCGCGTGGAACTGGACGTGATGAGCGACGAGCAGCGGCGGGACCTGCAAACCCAGCTGCGCGGCGGGCGGCCGGAGCCGCAGATCCCGTTCGCCCAGCCGTCGTCGCTGACCCAGGTCTACGCGGTCGCCAGCGGCAAGGGCGGCGTGGGCAAGTCGTCGGTCACGGTCAACCTGGCCGCGGCGCTGGCCGCCGCGGGCCACAAGGTCGGCGTGGTAGACGCCGACATCTACGGCCATTCGGTCCCGCGGATGCTGGGCGTCACCGGCCGCCCGACCCCCGTCGAGAACATGATCATGCCGCCGTCGGCGCACGACGTGAAGGTCATCTCCATCGGCATGTTCACCAAGGGCAACACCCCGGTGGTCTGGCGCGGGCCGATGCTGCACCGGGCCCTGCAGCAGTTCCTGGCCGACGTGTACTGGGGCGACCTGGACGTGCTGCTGCTCGACCTGCCGCCGGGCACCGGGGACGTCGCCATCTCCGTGGCCCAGATGCTCCCCACGGCCGAATTGCTGGTGGTGACCACCCCGCAACTGGCCGCCGCGGAAGTGGCCGAGCGGGCCGGGGCCATCGCCACCCAGACCCATCAGCGGATCACCGGGGTCATCGAGAACATGTCCTACCTGGTCTGCGCCCACTGCGGGGAGCAGACGGAGGTCTTCGGCTCGGGCGGCGGCGCCTCGGTCGCGGCCGCGCTCAGCCGGATCACCGGGACGCAGGTGCCGCTGCTCGGGCAGGTGCCGCTCGACGTCCGGCTGCGCGAAGGCGGTGACGCCGGGGTTCCGCTGGTGCTCGACGAGCCCGATTCGCCTG
The DNA here is from genome assembly GCA_963722055.1 of uncultured Actinomycetes bacterium. Taxonomy (GTDB): domain Bacteria; phylum Actinomycetota; class Actinomycetes; order Streptosporangiales; family Streptosporangiaceae; genus Palsa-504. The sequence goes on from CAVRLA010000015.1 coordinate 310,318, forward strand.
CCGCGCTCGCGCTGAGGAAGATCGCCGACGAACTCGGCGCCCGCCGCCGCGGCCTGGCCGGGCGACAGCTCGGCCTCACGCCGCGCTAGTTTCCGGGGCTTGCTGGTTCCTGGTTCAGGTCGCGTCGGGGTCGTAAGGGGCGCGCTCACCGGGGGCGAGCAGCGTGCCGTTGGTCCGGGTGGCCTGTGCGGTCGCCGTGGCCCGGCCGGCGGAGTTCCCGTTGTCCCCGTTGTGGTCATCGAAGAGGTGCTTCTGCATGAATCGCTTGGGGTTCAGATCCTCGATGTCGAACTCGGCGAACTCCGGCCCTAGCCCTTCCCGCAGGTCATTCTTGGCACCTTCGGCGATCCTGCGCAGGTCGCGCAGGGCTCGCCCGGCCTGCGAGGCAATCTTCGGCAGCTCGTTCGGCCCGAAGATGACCAGCGCGATCACCGCCAGGATAAGCAGCTTAGGGATGGACAGATCGAACACGCTCAGGTCTCCGTCGCGCTGGTGAGGTCACACACCTCGCATATCAACTGTAAACCGTGCCGACGCCCCGGCGACCATCCTGGTCATCCGAACGGGTTGACCCAGGACGCCATCCGGGCGAAGCCGCGGGACATCCGCTTCCAGAAGCCGGGGGGCGCGTCGTGCGGCAGCGCCCCGATCACGTTGGTCACCGTCTGGGCCGGCGCGTCGGCGATCACCGTGTACACCATGCCGCGGCCGGACCAGGTCAGGGACCGCTGGTCCGGGCCCGCGGCGTAGATGACATGGCCGGCCACGGTGATCTTCTGCCAGCCGTCCAGCTTGGCGGCCAGGTTGCCGTGCTGCTCGAACACCGAGACCACCGACAGGCCGTCCGAGTAGCCCAGGTCCAGCACCTTGCCGGTGCTGGTCCGGGTCTGCGCACCGGTGAACAGCGACAGGCCGCCGGGGAGCTGGAGCGGGACCAGCCAGCCACCAGCGCGCAGGGCGAGGAGCTGACGAGCCGGGAGCGGGTCGGTCCACGGCCCCTGCGGGTCGGCCGGTCCGCCGGCGGGCGCGGCGACCGGGGCTTGATTCCCGAACCGGACGTTGATGAACACGTCCTCGCTGATCACGTGCGCGGCGGAGTCGAAGACCTCTCGCTCCAGCGGCAGCTTGGTGACGTCGTCCAGCCAGAACCTCGCGGCCAGGCTGCCGTCATCCCGCCACGCCTCGACGATCTGGGCCGTCCGGTTGTCCGCCGAGCCCGCTCCCCCGTACGCCACGACGTAGTGCGCCTCCAGCAGGCGGACGAGCTGGGTGGTGACGCCCAGCACGCCCTCGGGCCACTGACCGTTGGTGTCGGAGGACAGGTAGGGCTCGCTGCTGGTGTACGTTCCCGCGGCCAGCGTCTGGGTGACCGTCGGGCCGCCGCTGACGTGCCAGATGTCCGAGACGAGCACGGTCCCGCCGCTCGCGCCCCAGTGCGAGACAATCTCCTCGCCCTGATACGACGTCACGACCGCCGCCTGGGCGGCCTGCGTCAGCAGGCGGGCAGCCAGCGCGCTGCCCGGCCGCCGGACCGGCGCCGGGGTCCCGGCCGTGGTGGTGGCGCTGCTGGCCTGCCCGTCCTGAGCGGGCACCGCCTGGGCGGTGCCGGTCTGGCCGCTGCCCGTCTGGCCGCTGTCCGTCTGGCCGCTGCAGGCGGTCACCAGCACGCCAGGCACCGCCACTGCGAGCATCGCGGCCAGCAGTAGTGCTGGCCCCGGGGGACGACCATGCTGTCCTGGCCGCCAGTGGCGGCGGGTCCCGACCGCCCCGCGAGGCGATGGCCGCGCGTCGCGGCGGTGGTTAACGGGGCAGTTGAACGCGGACACGCCGACCTCACGGTTGCGTCGCGTCAGAATCGGCCGCCGATGCCCCCACCGACGGCCGGTCTGACGGACCGGTGAACGGAACCTCACCGGTGGTGATGGCGTGCTCGACGCTGTACATCTCCACCGGCGGGGTGATCCTAGGCCCGGGAGCCGCCGCACCGCCGCCACCCGCCGTAAACGCGGCCGTACCCAGACCGACGACGAGTGACACGGTGCCGAGCAGCAGGTAGCGACGGCGGGCCGGACCCCTCGGACCCGGCCGCCTCGTCTCCCCCCGGCCCGCGGCCCGCGGACCGGGCGCCAGGCGCAGCAGGCGCCGCCGCGGGGGCAGTGGCCCGCCCGGGCCGGTCATGGCGATCAGGCGGCGGGTCATGGCCGCTTCGGCGGGCGCCCCGGACACTAGCGTGCTCAGCTTCTTCTTCAGCGCCCGCAGTTCGGCGGCTTCGGCCCGGCATGGCTCGCAGCTGGCCAGATGAGCGTAGGCGCGATCACGCTCGGCCCCGTCGAGTTCGCCGTCAATGAGAGCCGAGAGCCGGTCACCGAGATGGCTCATGACCCACCCGACCGCTTCAGCCGCGGAACCAGGCCCTGGCGCCGCAGCCCCTGACCCCAGGCGCCCTTGGCCGACGTGGCGTCAGCCGGAGCCGGCCTGCGATGCTCGAGCGCGGCCCGCAACTGCGCCCGCCCGCGGTGAATCCGGCTGCGTACCGTGCCCAGCTTCACGCCCAGGGTGACCGCGATCTCCTCATAGGAGAAACCCTCGATGTCGCAGAGCACCACGGCAGCGCGGTACTCCGGTGGAAGCGCCTTCAGTGCAGCCTGGACATCATCATCTAGATGACTGTCGTCGAAGGCCTCGGCGGGCGTCGGCTCGGATCCGGGCAGCCGGTGGACCATGTCGTCCGCCAGCCCCTCGAACCTGATCCGCTGCTTGCGCCGGGCCGAGTCCAGGAACAAGTTGGTGGTGATGCGATGCAGCCAGCCCTCGAAGGTTCCGGGGGTATAGCTGGACAGCGACCGGAAGACCCTGACGAAGACCTCCTGGGTCAGGTCCTCCGCGTCGTGCGGATTGCCAGTCAGGCGGTAGGCGAGCCGATACACCCGAGCGGAGTGCACGCGGACGATATCCTCCCACGTCGGGAGGTTCCACTCGGGCTGAACAGGTTGTGTCGACGGGGACTCCAGTTGGCTGGCCTCCTCCAACAATCCGACCTCTGGGTCGCAGAGTGCCGCGACTCTTACCATCGTGCCCTGGATTCTTCCGTTTCGCCAGACAGGACCAGTGGACCGACGAAGCGGTCGCAGGACCGCAGGCCCCGGCCCGGTATCGCCTAGGTAACGGCCCGGGGCGCGGGAGAGTTCCCGGACCTGCGCGTCTGGCGCTAAGCTGCTGCGGGTGGGCCCACTTGCCTATGCCGCCGAGTACAGTCCCGAGGACGAGCCGCTGCTGGCTGCCCGGGCGAACGCGGCCGCACTGGGCGGCACCGAACCGGTGCCCCCGGCGGTAGGCGCGACCCTGCGCTTCCTGGCCTGTGCGGTCGGCGCCAGGACCGTCGTCGAGATCGGCACCGGCTGCGGCAGCTCGGGCATCTGGCTGCTGCGCGGAATGCGCCCCGGCTCGACGCTCACCAGCGTTGATATCGAACCGGAATACCAGCGAATGGCACGGAAAGCGTTCACCCAGGCCGGCTTCGCGCAAAACCAATGCCGCCTTATCCTCGGCCGGGCGCTGGACGTGCTTCCCCGGCTCTCCGATGGCGCCTACGACATGGTTTTTTGTGACGCCGATGTACGGGACTATCCGGATTACCTGATCGCCGCGCTGCGGCTGCTGCGGCCCGGCGGCGTCGTGGCTTTCAATAACGCGCTGCCGACGGGAACGCTCCGGGACGATCCTGACGTCTTCGACGGCACCACCGACGTCGCTCACCAGGTACGCGGTGACGACCGGCTCGTACCGGTGCTGGTGCCACTGGGCAATGGCCTGCTCGCCGCGGTCAAGAAGGGTGACTAGGCCGGGGTTACCCGACTACGGACTTCAAAGCATCACCAAGCTTAGCCGCCTCGTCCGCCGTCAGCTCAACAACCAGGCGCCCGCCGCCTTCAAGCGGGACCCGCATGACGATGCCACGCCCCTCTTTGGTGACCTCAAGCGGACCGTCGCCCGTCCGCGGCTTCATCGCCGCCATTTTCCCATCCCCTTCCTCCCGGCTCCGTGCGCTGCGCCGCTGCGTGGCACGGCACCCGCAGGCACTTCGCACGCCACAATCCCGGGTGCCTGCGGCCGAACCGGCCAGCCACAATCGTCTCTATCCGTCGCCCTATTATCCCGTGTTCCGAAGCAGAATGGTAATGATCGGCCAGGCTCGCTGCCGCCCGGAGCGCGCACCGGCCTTTCGCGGGCGTTCAGCGCCGGCCGTTTGGTGATGGCGCCGGCGCGTCGCGGTGACCGGCTCTGCTGGACCGCCGGGACCGGCTCCGCTGGACCGCCGGGACCGGCTCTGCTGGACCGCCGGGACCGGCTCCGCCGGACCGCCGGGACCGGCTCCGCCGGGGTCGTCGTGATCGACTCCGCTGATCTACGGGAAGGGCACGGGCCCGGGCACGGGAGGAAGCGACGTTGGGGGAAGGTACCGAGCGCCGGACCGCGCGACGCGTGCTCATCGACCTATCCCCGCTACGGCGCTCGCGCGATCTGCGCTGCCTGGTCCTGGGTGAGCTGGTGTCTGTGCTCGGCACCCAGCTGACCACCGTGGCGGTGCCGTACCAGGTGTATCAGCTGACCCACTCGTCCCTCTACGTGGGCCTGGTGTCGCTAGCCCAGCTCTTTCCGCTGATCGCCGGATCGCTACTGGGCGGGTCGGCGGTCGACGCCATGGACCGCCGTCGGCTGCTGATCGTGGCCCAGGTGCTGCTGGCCGGCTGCAGCGCGGGCCTCGCGATCAACGCCGATCTGGGGCCCGCACTGTGGCCGCTGTTCGTCCTCCCGGCCCTAGCGGCCGGGTTCGGCGCGCTGGACGATGCCGGGCGCAGCGCCATCGTCCCCAACCTGGTCCAGCGATCCGAGGTCTCGACGGCGAACGCCATCTTCCAGGCTCTGTTCCAGTTCGGCCTGGTGGCGGGGCCAGCGGTGGCCGGGCTACTGCTGGCCGGGGCGGGGGTCCGGTTCGTGTACTGGATGGACGTGGCCAGTTTCGGGGCCGCCGCGACGGCCGCCTTCCTGATCTCACCGCAGCCCCCGGCCGCGGCGGCGGGCCACCGGCTCGGTCTGCGCTCGATCATCGAGGGCCTTGGTTTCGTGCGCGGGCGCCAGGCCATCCAAGGTGCCTACCTCATTGACATCAACGCCATGGTGTTCGGCATGCCGCGCGCCCTGTTCCCGGCGCTCGCGACGACGCTGTTCGGCGGCGGGGCGGCAACCCTGGGTTTCCTGTACGCCGCTCCGGGCGCGGGGGCATTGGTGGGCGCGCTCACCACCGGCTGGGTCGGCCGGGTCCGGCGGCAGGGCCTGGCCGTCATCGTGGCCGTCGTCACCTGGGGTATCGCCATCACCTGCTTCGGGCTGGTGTCCTGGCTGCCCGGCGCGCTGGTGCTGCTGGCAGTGGCCGGCTGGGCCGATGTGATCTCGGCGGTGTTCCGCAATACGATCATCCAGCTGACGGTGCCGGACGCGCTGCGGGGCCGTCTGTCCGGATTGCAGATCGCGGTGGTCACCGGCGGTCCGCGGATCGGGGACCTGGAGTCCGGCGTGGTCGCGACCGCCTTCGGCGACACCGTGTCGGTGGTGTCCGGGGGCCTGGCATGCATCGCGGGGGCGTTGGTCCTGGCCCGCGTGCTGCCCGGCTTCCGTCGACAGCGGACGCCGGAGCACTCCGCGCAATCTCGAACTCTGGACACGGCCCCAACCGGCCGGAATCCGAGTAAGTGATGCCATCGCGTGGGCGCGCGAAATACTTGCTCTGTACACGGGGGTCTCGGACACCTCCAACAGTGCTCAAGGCTGACCTTGAGCACTCTTGGAGGTGGCGGGAATCGAACCCGCGTCCTTCAGTGCATCACCAGGGCTTCTCCGGGCGCAGCTTGCTCTGCTTTTCTCAGCCCCGGCGATCACGCAAGCTAGACGCCGACAGGCTCAGCCGCTGTTTGATGTCCCGCCTGGCCCCGCGACCGGGTCAAGCGGTGATCCCTCTAGCTGATGCCAGGCACCGGGTCGAAGGCATCCCCGGGCTGACAGACCTCTACTTCGCCTTAAGCGGCGAGAGCGAGTTCAGTGCGCGATGTGTTGGCACTTATTGGTTTGCGGTCACAGGATTTACGAGGTCACAACCGCAACCCTCGGCCCGCTTCTCCTGGTTCAACCACCGAAGTCGAAACCGTTCACCCCCTATTGAGTTGTGCGGCCGACACGGTACGTGCTGCCGTACCTGACCGTACACGTACAACACGTTTCAGCCAAGCCAGATTCCCGGCCGCGGGCGCTCCGGTCGGCGGGAAGCGGCGGGCGAAGGGCGGCCGGGGAGGTCAGCCGCCGAGGGTCGACAGGAACGCGCCGGCTAGCGCGGCGGCGGAAAGGTGGGGGGTCTTGCCGGATTCGATGACGGTGAAGGCGATATCGCCGCGGAAGCCGACAAACCAACTCGTCCACGTCGATCCGGTGCGGACCAGTCCGACCTGTCCGTACACCGGTGTCCCCGGCAGGCTGGCCGCCGCGGCGGCGCCCGAGCGCACCGCACCGCGCATGAGACCGCGCAGCGCGGAGATGGCACTGGGGTTGAGCGCGGTCCCCGAGGGATCGGGCGAACTCACGACGAACAGCGGGGTGTGCCAGCTGCCCGTGTCGACCGCCGCAGCGACCATAGCCATGGCCAGCGGGCTCATCTGGACGTTCCCTTGGCCGATGGTTTCGGCGGCGAGGTCGGCCCCGTCCGACGCCAGCGGGACCGATCCGGAGAAGGCGGGGACCGGCAGGAAGGACCAATCGGCGCCGATCCCGAATCCCTTCACCACCTGGTCAAGCTCGCCGGCGCTGAGGCGCTCGGAGGCCCCGGCGAAAGCTGTGCCGCAGGCGTCGGCGAAGTCGTCACGGAACGGCTTGGTCGCACCGGTCCCGTCGCTGGTGAACGTCTGCCCGCCGACGGTAAAGGAGTTCTCGCAGGATAGCGGCGAGGCGGTCGTAAACCCGTTCCCAAGCAGCGCGGCGGCCGACACGATAGTGAACGCCGTGCCCGGCATCAGCCTGCCGTTCAACGCGTCCGCGGCGGCCTGATAGCCGGGCGCGTGATGCTGCGCTACTGCCAGGACCTGTCCGGTGGACGCCTGGACGGCGACGATCGCCCCCGAACCGGATACTCCGCCCAGCGCGGCCAGGGCGGCACCCTGCACCTTGGAGCTGATCGTGGTGCGCACCGGAGTGCCTGCCACGCCGGCCCACCGCGCCAGCACGCCGATCTGGGTGCCGGCCGAGGTCACCGCGACGACCTCGGTCGTGGGCGTGCCGAGGAGCTGACGCTGATACCTCTGTTCCAGCCCGGACAGCCCGACGGTGGTGCCGGGCAGGAAGAACGCGCCCGCGTCGCGCAGGACCGAGCTGATCTCGTTGCCGACCTCGCCGACCAGCCCGGTGGCCTCGGCCTGGAACAGCCGCGCCCGCTGCCGCTGAACCACCAAACCGGGCACCTGGCCGAGCTCGGACCGCAGGTTCGCGTAGGTGATGGGATCGAGCGAGGCGAGCTTGAGGAACTGGTTCGGCGGGGCGGCGGCGATCTGGCCAAGAACCTGCCCGGCATCCAGCTTGGTCACCTTGGCGAAGTACGCCGCGGTCGCGGCCGGGTCGGCCAGGGCGGCCGGCCTCACGCCCACCACGTAGACCAGGCTCGGTACCTGCAGCGGCTGCCCCTCGGCGTCGAGCACGGACGCCCGGTCCGGGAACTGGGTCACGACAGCCAGCCGGTCCCCCTGGCCGAGGCCCGGGTACACCACACTCGGCGCCCACTGCACCTTCCAGGCGCCGTCGGCCTGGCTCAGCTCGAACCGCCCGTGATAGACCCACACCCGCCCCTCCTCGGCCAGATCGACCGTGGCGGTAAACGACGCTTCGGCGGTACTGCCGTGCTGGGTAACCGAGTTCATGGTCATGAACAGCTGGGTGGCGTCGAGCTGCGCGAAGGCGTCTTTGAGGCCCGCGGCGGCGGTGCCCGGCGGAGCCGAGGTCAGCGCGCCCGCCGCGGCGTAATGCTGCTGCTGCCAGGCAAACAGGAACGCCTGGACGGTGGGCTCGGCGGAAGGCTCCGAGCCGAAACCCGTGGCCAGGCCGATGACCAGAACACCGACGGTGATGATGAGCAATCCGGCGATCCGCGCGCGCTTGGACTGGCGGCTCGCGGGCGCGGGTCTGCGGCCGGAGGGCCGCCTGGACCCGTGCCGGGCGGGCCTCGACCGGCGCAATGCACCCCGGCCTACAGGCCTGGTGCCAGCGGAACTGGCAGGGCCAACGGGACCGCTGGGGCTGGAAGGACCGTTGGGGCTGAAGGAGCCATTGGAACTGGAGGTATCAGTGGAGTCAGCGGGACGGGGACCCGCGGGACCAGTGGAGCCGACGGGACCGGGACCGGGAGAGCCAGCGGGGCTGGGACCGGTAGGGCCAGCGGGACGGGGACCGGCGGGACCGGTGGAGCCGACGGGACCGGGACCAGTAGGGCCAGCGGGACGGGGACCGGCGGGACCGGTGGAGCCGACGGGGTTAGCGGGATCGGCTGGTCCGGCCTGGCGTGGCCCTGGCACGGCCGAGCCCCGCGGCCGGGCGTGGCCGCCGCGCTCGCTCGAACTCCAGGACACGATCCGCCTGCCCGTCACCTTCGCCGTTTCAGTGCGCGGTCTATTTCCCTGGCTGCATCACGTCGTGCTAGGTCCTGCCGTTTATCGTAGGTCCGTTTGCCCCGGGCCAGGCCTAGCTCAACCTTGACATTTCCGTCCTTGAAGTACAGCGAGAGAGGGATCAGGGTCAGGCCTTGCTCGCTTATCTTGCTGGCCAGGCGGTCGATCTCCTTGCGGTGCAGCAGCAGCTTCCTGATCCGCCGCGGGGTGTGATTGGTCCACGTGCCCTGGACGTACTCGGGAATGTGCACGTTGTGCAGCCACACCTCGCCGTCGGTGATCTGCGCGAACCCGTCCGCGAGGGACGCGCGCCCCGCGCGCAGCGATTTCACCTCGGTGCCGGTCAGGACCAGACCCGCCTCGTAGGTGTCCTCGATGTGGTAGTCGTGGTAGGCACGCCGGTTGCGGGCGATGGCCTTACGCCCTTGTTCCCGAGCCACGTCCCTCCCGTCAGCACGTTGCGCTCCCGCTCAGATCCGCAGGTAGCGGCGCAGCGTCAGGAAGGACGTCACGCCGCACAGCAGCACTCCGACGACCATCGAGAACAAGATGACCTCGATCAGGTCGCCGACGGACAAACCTACGTTGAAGGAGAAGTACTGCTCCAGGCTATCCAGCATGAGCGATTTAACCGCCACCAGCAGCCCGGCGGCGATGGCCCAGCCGATCAGTCCGGCGATGGTCCCCTCCAGCAGGAACGGCAGCTGGATGTAGAAGTTGGACGCGCCGACCAGCCGCATGATCGCGGTTTCCCGCCGACGGTTGAACGCGGACAGCCTGATCGTGTTGGCCACGAGCAGGACCGCCGCCACGATCAGGATCAGGGCGATGATGACGACCGCGTTCCTCGCGCCGTCGAGTAGCCGATAGAACTTGTCCAGGATCGTCATCTCGTCGACCACGGTCTCCACCCCTTGGGCGCCGGTGACGGCGCTGGCCACGATGGTGTAGTCGGCCTCGGGGTTCTTCAGCTTGACCTCGAACGAGTCGGGGATGTCGCCTTCCTGGGTGTCCTGGACGAGTTGCGGCTCGTTGGAGAAGTCCTGCCGGAACTCGGAGTAAGCCTGCTGCTGGGACACGTAGTACACGGCCTGAACCTGCGGCATGGAGACCAGCTGCTGGTGCAGCTGGGCCCGTTCGGCATCGGTGGCGGGCCCGTTCTGCTGGCATTGCGGTTCCGGGCTCGTCTTGACGCACAGGTAGATCGACAGCTCAACCTTCCCCTGCCAGTACGTTCGCGTCCGGTCCACCTGCTTGACGAACAGCAGGCCGGTACCGAGCAGGGACAGGCTGATGGCCACGACCACGATGAGCGCCATCGTCATGGTGAGATTCCGGCGCAGCCCGATCCAGATTTCGGAGAGGACGAACTGTGAACGCATGCTCGCTGATCCCTTGTAGTCCTAGGCGACGGCGGGTCCGCCGCGCCGCGATAACAGGTCAGTAGGCCTGCCCGTACACCCCGCGTGACTGGTCGCGGACGACCTTGCCGTATTCCAGCTCGATCACCCGCTTGCGCATGGAGTCGACGATGGCCGCGTCGTGCGTGGCCATGACTACGGTGGTCCCGGTCCGGTTGATCCGGTCGAGTACCTTCATGATGCCGATCGACGTGCCCGGGTCGATGTTCCCGGTCGGCTCGTCGGCGAGCAGGATCATCGGCCGGTTGACGAAGGCCCGGGCCATCGCGACCCGCTGCTGCTCACCGCCGGACAGCTCGTCGGGCATGCGGTCATGCTTACCCTCCAGGCCGACCAGGTCGATGACCTCGGGGACGACCTTGCGGATGAAGCGCCGGTGTTTGCCGATGACCTCCAGGGCGAACGCGACGTTCTGATAGACGTTCTTGTTCGGCAGCAGCCGGAAATCCTGGAACACGCAGCCGATACGCCGACGCAGGTAGGGCACCTTCCAGTTCGTGAGCCGCGCGAGATCCCGTCCCGCCACGTGAATCCTGCCCTCTGAGGGTCGCTCCTCCTTCAGCACCAGCCGGAGGAAAGTCGATTTCCCCGATCCGGACGGACCGACCAGGAAAACGAACTCACCCTTGGCCACCGACAGGCTCACGCTCTCCAGAGCCTGGCTCTGATTCGGGTAGACCTTGGTGACGTTATCGAAGTTGATCACGGGACCATCGCAGCGCTATAGGTACGGGCCCGGACGCCGCCAACTCGGGCGACATGCGGGTAACCTGGTGTAAGCCAGGGAACAGTCTAGAGGGAAACTGGCAGCTAAGGCCGTAACAACGCGGCAAGTGCCAGGGCACGGGCCAGCCGGAAAGGGTTCCGATGAGCTGTGAACACCTGATCTGCGCTCAGTGCGCTGGACCGGTCGTCGAGGGCCGGTGCCCGGCGTGTCGGGCCGCCCGAGAGCACGTCCACCACCAGCATTTCAGCATCTCACCGCAGCTCGTCCTGGCCGCGCTCCTGGCGCTGACCGTGGTGTTGCTCCTTGTCATACATGTGCATGGCTGATAGTCCAGGAGGGACGCTATAAGTCCAGGGGGCGGCCCCGCAGGCGGTGCGATTGCGGGCGGCACGATGATTACCGTCCGTTCTGGCGCAGCCAGCGGATCTCGGCGTCGATGAACCCGTCGATCTCCCCGTCCAGGACCGCGACGGCGTTACCCGTCTCCATGCCGGTCCGCACATCTTTGACGTTCTGATAGGGGTACAGGACGTAGTTGCGGATCTGGGTGCCCCAGGCGCGGCCGCCGTCGCCGCGCAGCGCCTGCATCTGCTCGGCCTCCTCCTGCCGCCGCCGCTCGAGCAGCTTGGCCTGCAGGACGGCCATGGCCGAGGCGCGGTTCTGGATCTGGCTGCGCTCGTTCTGGCATGACACCACGATCCCAGTGGGCAGGTGGGTGATGCGGACCGCCGAGTCGGTGGTGTTCACTCCCTGGCCGCCGGGTCCGCTCGAGCGGAACACGTCGACCCGGATCTCGTCCTCCGGGATTTCGATGTGGTCGGCCTGCTCCACCACCGGCATCACGTCAACCCCCGCGAACGAGGTCTGCCTGCGCCCCTGGTTGTCGTACTTGGAGATCCGGACCATCCGATGCGTGCCGTGCTCGCCACGCAGCGTCCCATAGGCGTAGGGCGCGTTTACCGCGAAGGTGGTGGACTTGATCCCCGCCTCCTCCGCGTAGGACGTGTCGTACACCTCGGTGGGGTACCTGTGCCGCTCCGCCCAGCGCAGGTACATCCGCAGCAGGTTCTCCGCGAAATCGGCCGCGTCCGCCCCGCCTGCCTGGGCGTTGATCGAGATCAAGGCCTCCCGGGCGTCGTACTCGCCGTTCAGCAGGGTGCGCACCTCGAGCCCGTCGATCTCGCTCTGGAGCGCGGCCAGCTCACGCACCGCCTCGTCGCGGGTCGGGGCGTCATCCTCGCCCTCGGCCAGCTCGAACAGCACTGGGATGTCGGCGAGCCGCTGGTGCAGGCTGGCCAGCCGGTTCAGCTCGGCCTCCAGGTAGGACAGCCTACGGGCCACCTTCTGCCCCCGGTCCAGGTCCGCCCACAGCTCCGGGTCGGCGGACTGTTCGCGCAGGCCTGCCGCTTCTGTCTCCATGGCGGCAGGGTCGAGCACCGCCTCTATGCTGGCGAGCGTCGACGTCAGTGCCGCGATCTCCTCGGCGGGATCCAGACCTGCCACGCGATGAGTTTACTCAAGATAAGCCAAGCCCCGCCCCGGCGAGCCAAAGGGCGCGGCATCGCCTGGACTGACGAGCGAGGAACGAGCGAGGAACGAGCGAGGAGGGAAGGCGGTGCGTCAAGAGCGCCCGGAGGCGAGCGGGAAGACACAGCGAGCGGGACCAGCGCAGCGCGCGGACCCGGTATCCTGCCTTAGCGTGACACTCCGAAGAGGCAGGCTGACGTGCCTGGGGATGCTGGGGTCGGCGGTGCTGGCGGCAGCGGTCGTGCTGGGCGGCTGTTCCGCGGCCGCGGCGCCGGCCAAGACCGGGACCGGTTCCGGGCCCGCCCTGACCCTCGCGCAGGCGCAGGCGGCCTATGACTCCTACGTCACGGCCAGCACAGCGGCCGCGAAGCAGGGCGACGCGACGCACGGGCTGGCGATGGTCGGCGACGCCCAGTGGGCCCTCCTGCATGCCCAGTACATGGCCCTGGCCACCAAAGGCGTGCCGGTGACGCAGTACAGCTACGGCACACCGGTCTTCTACGTGCCGGCCCTGCCGACCTATCCGCTGTGGTTCGTGGTGCAGGTCCCGATCAGCACCGAGGCGGGCGGTCACCTGGGGCCCGCGGTCAGCACGCTGCTGGCTTTCCAGCGGTATATCCCGAGCAGGCCGTGGACCCTGGACGGGTCCGCGATGCTCGATCAGCCGCTCCCCGCCCTCGCGCATGACAGCGCCGGTTACGCGACCCCAGTCGGCACCACCGGCCTCAGCACCACCGGCCCGAGCCTGCTGCTGCCGACATCCCTGGTGGGGCCGACCCAGGCGGCCGTGGTCGACGAGGGACCGACGGCGCCGGCGGCGGCGGCGGTGGGCAGCGGGCCGCAGACCACCGCGCTGTTCGCGGCGCAGAACGCGCAGGGGAACGCCGCCTCGGCGCGTGGCCTGAACTACCTATGGCTGCTCCAGACCGCCTCGTTCGCGCAGTACGAGTTGCGCACGGCCGACGGCGGAGCCCTCGTGCTGTACGCGATGTACCTGAACACGACCACCGAGCATCCGGGCAACCTGGCCGGGGCGCCGATCCCGGTGCCCGCCGACTTCGCCCCGCTGATCACCACGGGCGCCGCGATCGGCCATCGCGGGGTGGACGCGAACTGGACCTACGAGTTCGTCGCGGTCGACCCGCCGGCCACCGTCCACGGCGCGAAGGTGGAGGTCATCGGGGGTAGCGGCGGTCCCACCTACGGGCACGCTTACTGAGCGAGCCCAGGCTAGGCCTGCGGCAGCGACGTAGCGGCGACCAGGGTCCGGATGGCGCGCAGCGCCACCGACAGCGTGGTGAACGTGAAGCGCTCACTTTCCCAGATCTCGCCCATCATCTGGCCCGCCATCGCGACCGCCGCCTCGTTATTCGACACCCAGGCCGCGAGCCGCTCCTCCGGCGTCCGGGAGATCCCCGCACCACTGGCCCCGAGCACGTCCTGGGTCAGTGACGCGTGCGCGGCGTACAGGTCGTCGCGCAGAGCCGCGCGGGCCATGGTCGACCAGCGGTCCTCGCGGGGCAGGGCGGTGATACGGTCCCGCAGCCGGGCGATCTGCAGCCGGTCGGCGAGGTCGAAGTAGACGTCGGCGGTCTCCTCGACGGGCCGCCCGGTGCTGGCGGCGACCTGCACGATGTCGAAGGCGGAGTACTCCGGCACCATGGCCGCGACCCGCTCGGCCAGGTCGAGGGGCACGCCCAGGGCCAGGTAGGAGTCGCGGCGCTCCTCGAACCCGGCCAGGTCCCGGCCGGTGAGCAGCTTGGGCAGGCGGCCCGCACGGTCCGAACCCCGTCCGCGAAGAACCCCACGGTGGCCTGGATGTCGAACGGCGGGCGCCGGTTGTGCAGCAGCCACCGCGCCGCGCGCTCGGTAAGCTTGCGGCCCTCGAGCAGCAGCGTGATCTGGGCGGCCAGGCTCACCCGGCCCTCGAGCTCGGAGACCTGGGCCCAGAAGGCCGGCATGTCGAACACGTCCCGGGCCACCAGCCAGGCCCGGGTCAGGTTGGGTACGGACGCACCGGTTTCCTCGATCAACCGGAACGCGAACGTGGTGCCCGACGTGTCGATCATCTCGTTGACCACCGAGGTGGTGATGATCTCGCGGCGCAGCCGATGGGACTCCATCAGGTCCGCGAACCGGTCCCGCAGCTGGGCGGGGAAGTACGCGGTGAGCACCCGGCGCAGGTAGGGATCGTCCGGCAGGGTGGAGGCGATCACGTCCTCGCTGGCCGCGATCTTGGTGTGCGCGAGGAGCAGGGCGAACTCGGGAGTGGTCAGGCCGCCGCCGGCGGACCGGCGCTCGGCGATCTCCCGCTCGCCCGGCAACTCGTCCTGCTCCGGGTCGAGCCGCTTGTCCCGCACCAGCTTGCGCAGGTACCGGGCGTGCACGTGCAGCAGGGAGGGAGCCTGGACCCGGGACGCGGCCAGAGCCATATTCTGCCCGTAGTTGTGCCGCAGCACGAGCGCGGCCACCTCGTCGGTCATGTCCTCCAGCAGCTGATGCCGGGCGCTGGCCGGGATAACTCCGGCCCGGATCGCGTCGGCGAGCAGGATCTTGATGTTGACCTCGTGGTCGGAGGTGTCCACCCCGGCCGAGTTGTCGATGAAGTCGGTATTCACCAGCCCGCCACCGAGGGAGTACTGGATCCGGGCCGCCTGGGTCAGGCCGAGGTTGCCGCCCTCGCCGACGACCCGGGCGCGCAACCGCGGCGCGTCGATCCGGACCGCGTCGTTGGACCGGTCCCCGACGTCGGCGTGGGACTCGTAGCTGGCCTTCACGTAGGTGCCGATCCCGCCGTTCCACAGCAGGTCGACCGGGGCGGCCAGGACGGCGGAGATCAGCTCGTCCGGGGACAGCGCGCTGATCCCGGCGTCGAGGCCGAGCACCGCGCGGGCCTGCGGCGAGACTGGCACCGACTTCACGCTGCGCGGCCAGACCCCGCCGCCGGATGAGATCAGGGCCGGGTTGTAGTCGGCCCACGAGGACCGGGGCAGCGCGAACATCCGGGTGCGCTCGGTGAAGCTGACCCCGGGATCGGGGTCGGGGTCGATGAAGACGTGCCGGTGGTCGAACGCGGCGATCAGCTTGATGTGCTCCGACAGCAGCACCCCGTTGCCGAACACGTCGCCGGACATGTCGCCGACCCCGGTCATGGTGAAGTCGTCGGTGTCGGGGTTCATCCCGAGCGCCGCGAAGTGGACCCGGACCGACTCCCAGGCGCCGCGCGCGGTAATGCCCATCTTCTTGTGGTCATAGCCCTCGGAGCCGCCCGAGGCGAACGCGTCGCCCAGCCAGTATCCGTACCGGGCCGCGACCTCGTTGGCCGTGTCGGAGAACGTCGCGGTGCCCTTGTCCGCCGCCACGACCAGGTAAGGGTCGTCGCCGTCGCGCCGGACGACGTCCGGGGGCGGCACCACCTGGTCGGCCTCGATGTTGTCGGTCACGTCGAGCATCGCCGCGATGAACGTCTTGTAGCAGGCCAGCACCTCGGCCTGGTAGGCCTCGCGGTCGGACGGATCGGGCAGCTGCTTGCACACGAAGCCGCCCTTGGCCCCGGACGGGACGATGACCGCGTTCTTGACCTCCTGCGCCTTGACCAGCCCGAGGACCTCGGTGCGGAAGTCTTCCTGCCGGTCCGACCAGCGCAGCCCGCCGCGCGCCACCCGGCCGAACCGCAGGTGCACCGCCTCCAGCCGGGGCGAGAAGAGGTAGATCTCGAACTTCGGCCGCGGCTGGGTGATCCCGGGAATCCGGCCCGGGTCGAGCTTGAGGACCAGCGGGCGCGGGCCTTCGACGCTGCCGGGGCTTTGCACCCGGTAATAGTTGGTCCGCAGGGTCGCGTCGATCAGCGCCAGGTAGGAGCGCAGGATCCGGTCGTGGTCGAGGCTGACCACCTCGTCGAGCTGGCCGCGGATCTCCTCGGCGATGGCCTCGCAGCGCTCGGCCGCGCCGTCCTGCCGGGCCGGATCAAACTGGGACTCGAACAACCGGACCAGGAGCCGGGTGATGGCGGCGTTGGACCGCAGCACCCGCTGCACGTAGTCCTCGCTGAACCGCGCGCCGCCCTGGCGCAGGTACTTCGCGGCCGCGCGCAGCAGCGTCACCTCGCGCCAGGTCAGGCCCGCGGTCAGCACCAGCGCGTTGAACCCGTCATCTTCGTTCTGGCCGTGCCACAGCGCGGTCAGGGCGTCCTCGAAGATCTGGCGCAGGCTGCCGGAGGAGGTGGCGGCGGGCGGGCGCAGACCAAATTCATATATCCAGAACGAACCGGCGCTCGAGCTGCCGGCAAACTGGTACGGATGCTCGTCGACGACCTCGAGCCCCATGTGCTGCAGCTGCGGCAGCACGTCGGACAGCGTGATCGGCGAGCCCGACCGGTAGACCACCAGCGTCCACCGCTCCGGGTGCTCGACCAGGCGGACCGCGAACTCCTGGCCCGCCTCGCGCAGCCTGAGCATCGTGATCAGGTCGTCCACCGCGTCCTGTGCGGAGACGTCCGCCTTGTACGTCTCGGGGATGCTCGCCCCGACCAGGTCGAGCAGCGTCCGGGCCTGTTCCTCGCCGAGCACCCGGATCGCCTCGGCGGACAGGTCCTCGTCCCAGGACCGGACCGCGGCGGCCAGCTTGCGTTCCAGGGCGGCCGCGTCGACCTGCGGCACCACCTGGCCGCGTTCCGCTCTGACCACCACGGACAGGCGGGCCAGGGCTGAGTCGCCGACGGTCGCGCTGTAGTCGACCGAGGCGCCGTTCAGGGCCTCGCGCAGGATCTCCTGCGCGCGCAGCCTGACCTTGGTGGTGTACCGGTCCCGGGGCAGGTACACCAGGCAGGACATGTACCGGCCGTAGCGGTCGCGGCGCAGGAACAGCCTGGTCTGCTTGCGCTCGCTCAACCGCAGCACGCCCAGCGCGATCGGGGTGAGCTCGTCGGCGGAGATCTCGAAGAGCTCCTCCCGCGGGTAGTCCTCGAGGATCTCGATCAGGTCCTTGCCGTCGTGGCTGTCCGGGGACAGGCCCGTTTCGGCCAGGACGTGGGCCAGCTTGCGCCGGATCACCGGGATGCCGGCGATAGGCGCGGTGTGCGCCGCGTGGGTGTACAGGCCGAGGAACCGGTACTCCCCGGTGACGGCACTGTGTCCGTCTTCGCCCGGGCCGAGTTTCTTGACCGAGACGTAGTCCAGGTAGTTGGCCCGGTAGACGGTGGACCTGGAGTTCGCCTGGGCCAGGACCAGCCGTTCGGCCGGGTCCTGGGCCCGGCGCGCCACCTGGGTCGACAGCTTGCGCAGCGAGTGGCCGCCCTGCCGGTCGTGCCGGAGGATACCGAGTCCGGTCCCGGGTACCGGGCGCAGGCCGGTGCCGTCCGGGGTCTGGATCAGGTCGTACTCGCGGTAGCCGAGGAAGGTAAAGTTACCGGCCGCCAGCCAGCGCAGCAGGTCGCCGAACTCGGCCGCGTCGCTACCCGGCTCCCCGCCCAGTTCATCGGCCAGCCCGCGGGCCGCGGACGCCATCCGCTGGGCATCTTCGACGGCGACCCGCACGTCCTCGAGCACGTGCCGCAGGTCGGCCTCGAGCCCTTGGGCCGTGACCCCGTCCCCGGGCGGCTCGACCTCCACGTGGATCCATGATTCGGTGAGCTCGCCGGCGGCGGTCGCGCCGTCGCCCGGCTTGTTCTGGGCCTCGGCCTCGCTGCAGACGCCGACGATCTCCCGCAGCGCGCCGGTCACGTCGCGGCGCACCCGCAACAGCGGATGCACGAGCAAGCTGATCTCGGCCTTGTGCCGATTCAGCCGGGTCGTGACCGAGTCGACCAGGTAGGGCATGTCGTCGGTGACGATGTCGACCACCAGGCTGGACGGGGTGACCGGATCCAGGTGCGCGCGCCCCGGCTCCCGGACCTGGATCAGGGCCCGGCCCTGCGGCCGGCACAGGGCTAGCGTGACGTGCGCCTCGGCCACCGCCGCCAGCCGCGAGGGCGACGGCAGATCCTCGGTGGCGACCCGGTGGTAGTAGGCGCGCAGGTAGCACAGGACGCTGTCGCCCTCGCCCAGGACGGCCGGGTCCAGGGCGGAGTCGTCCGCCCAGGCCTGAGCCGCCTTGACCAGCAGAGCTTCCCTGGTCTGGAGAACGTCGCTGTCCGGCATCGCGTCCACTATCCACTCCTTTGTGGTTCGTGTTGGCTGGTGTGCCCCGGGCTTATCAATGGGGCCCGGGGCGGAAGTAGGCAAGGACCTCGGGGTTGGCCAGGGCGTTCGGGTCGGCGGCCCGCTCTGGCTCGGTGCCGAGCAGGATCTTGCGCACTGGCACTTCTAGCTTCTTCCCGGACAGGGTCCGCGGGATGCCTGGCACCTGGTGGATCTCGTCCGGTACGTGCCGGGGCGAGAGCTGGGACCGGAGCGCGGCGCGCAGCCGGGCGGCCAGGTCATCATCGAGCACGACGCCCGCGGCGGGCACGACGTACAGGATCAGCCGACCCTGTTCATTTCCGGCGGCGCCGAGCCGGCCGGTGTCCACCACCAGGCTGTCGGCGATCTCGTCAAAGCCCTCGACCACCCGGTAGAACTCGCTGGTGCCCATCCGGACCCCGCCGCGGTTGAGGGTGGCGTCGGAGCGGCCGTAGATGACGCACCCGCCATCGGGCAGCAACTCGATCCAGTCCCCGTGCCGCCAGACCCCGGGATAGGTCTCGAAGTAGCTCTCCCGGTACCGGGCGCCGCCGGGATCGTTCCAGAAACCGACCGGCATGGACGGCATCGGCTGGGTGATGACCAGCTCACCGACCTGCCCGACCACCGGCTGGCCGTCGTCGTCGTAGGCCTCCACCGCCGCGCCCAGGCAGCGGCCGGAGATGATGCCGGCCCGGACCGGCAGCAGCGGGCAGGGCCCGACGAAGCCCGTGCACAGGTCGGTGCCGCCCGAGAAGGACCCGAGTAGCAGATCCTTCTTCACCCGTTCGTACACCCAGCCGAACGCCTCGGGCGGCAGCGGCGAGCCGGTCGAGCCGATGGCGCGCAACGCGGACAGGTCGACCTCGTCCCCGGGCCGCAGCCCGGCCTTCATGCAGGCCACCAGATAAGGCGCGCCGACCCCGAGGTAGGTGACGCCGTGCTCGGCGGCCAGCCGCCACAGCCGGTCCGGGGCCGGGTGGGTGGCGCTGCCGTCGTAGAGCACGATGGTCAGGCCGGCCAGCAGGCCTCCGGCCAGGTAGTTCCACATCATCCAGCCGGTCGTGGTGTACCAGGTGAAGACGTCCCCTGGCCGCAGGTCCTGGTGGAAGGCGAGCGCCTTGAGGTGCTCGAGCACGATCCCGCCGTGCCCGTGCATGATGGGCTTGGGCAGGCCCGTGGTGCCCGAGGAGTAGACCACCCAGAGCGGGTGGTCGAACGGCACCTCCTCGAACTCGGGCTCGCGCTCACCCGGAGCCAGGTCCTCCCAGCGCGTGAACCGCCCGGAAAAGGTGCCGGCCGTGCCGATCAGGTCGACCAGGACCACCGCGGACAGGCCCGGTAGGGCGGCCACCACGTCGTTGATCATGTCGGCCCGGGAGAACTCCTTGCCCCCGTACCAGTAGCCGTCGCCGGCGATGAGCACGGTGGGCTCGATCTGCGCGAACCGGTCGATGACGCTGCGCGCGCCGAAGTCGGGCGAGCACGACGACCAGATCGCGCCGATGCTCGCAGTGGCCAGCAGGCCGATGACCGCCTCGGGCACGTTCGGCAGCAGGGCCGCGACCCGGTCGCCGCGGCGGACACCCAGGGCGCGCAGCCCTCGCGCCACCCGCGCGACCTGGTGGGCCAGTTGAGCGTAGGTGAGGCGTCCAGCCCTGGTCCGTTCAGAATCAAAAATAATGGCCGTGCGGTCGGGATCGGTCCACGCGGTCCTTAGCGCGTTACGGGCGTAATTCAGCGTGGCGCCAGTGAACCATTGCACGTCCGGCATGACCCCGCCGGTCAGAACCGGGCCGGGGTCGCGGTGGCCGAGCACCTCGAAGTAGTCCCAGACCGCCGTCCAGAACGGCCCGGGCTGCGTCACAGACCACCGCCACAGGTCGTCGTAGCTGGTGAAGTCGGGGCCGCGGCCGGGGGTGGATAGGGCCAGCCAGCGCATGAACCGGGTGATGCGGGCGTCGTGGACCGTCTGCTGATCCGGCTCCCACAGCACCGCTCCGTACCCACGGCTGGTCAGGTCACTGGTGTCCATCTTCACAGCATCGGGCCATCCTGGCGCACCTGGCAACGCCCCGTCAGGCGTCATGAGCCAACCTCGCGCCCCCTCCTCCGACATATCTACACAGATCACCATAAACCCGGGAATTTGCGGATGAGTCAGCTACCGAACCGGCTCGGTCAACCGCGTGATGAGGGTCACGAGGGCCGTGGTGTCGACGAGGTCCGGCAGTACCGCGTCGGCGCCGACGTCGCGCAGTTCGGCCGCGCTGGCCCGGCCGCTGGCCACCGCCAGCGATCTGGCCCCGCCGATGCGGGCCGCGTCCACGTCCCGGGGCGAGTCGGCGACGTAGACGGTGACGTCCTCGCCGAAGATCACGCCGTGCTTGTCCCCCGCGCGCTGCCGGGCCACCCGGAGCAGGGTGCCCTTGGGATAGGCCTCCGAGCCGTAGCCGCCGATGTCGAAGTCGACGTAGCCGTCCAGGCCGAACGCGCGCAGCTTCAGCACGGCGGTTGGCCTGCTGTTGCCGGTGAACACGCTCTGCACCACGCCATCGAGCTTGGCCACGGCGCCCAGTGCCTCGGCCGCGCCCGGCAGCGCCTGGCCCTGGCCAGCCAGATCCTCGCTCCGGGCCTGCAGGGCCGTGGCCAGTTCGGCGCTGAACGGCTCCAGCAGGCCTTCGGCCGGGCCCCCGGTGCGCATATCGACGCCGTTCAGCGCGAGCGCGTCGAAGAAGATCTCCGACTCCGACCGGCCCGCCGTCTGCGGCAGCTGGATCAGCGGGCGGCCCGCTATCGCCGCGAACGCCTCGGCGTAGGCCGCCCTCGTCACCCGGGCCACATCGACCAGGGTCAGGTCGATGTTCCATAGAACCAGGCGGTGAATGGCGTCCTCCGGTGCGATCGGTCAGCCCATGTGAGGGTATCGGTAGTCCGAGGGGGGGACGAAGAGTTCCTTGATCGCGCGGGCGGAGACCCAGCGGATCAGGTTGAAGACCGAACCGGCCTTGTCGTCGGTGCCGCTGGCCCGGGCGCCGCCGAAGGGCTGCTGGCCGACGACCGCGCCGGTGGGCTTGTCGTTGATGTAGAAGTTGCCGGCCGAGTAGCGCAGTGCCTCGGTGGCCTGGGCGATGGCCTGGCGGTCCAGGGCCAGCACCGAACCGGTCAGCGCGTACGGGGAGACGTCGGCCGCCTGCCCGAGCATCTCGGCGTAGGCCTCGTCCGGGTAGACGTGCACGGCGAGGATCGGGCCGAAGTACTCGGTGGTGAACACTTCGTCGGTCGGATCATCGCACTCCAGGACCGTGGGGCGGACGAAGAAGCCCTGTGTGTCGTCGTACCTGCCGCCGGCGGCGATGTTGATCGTGGCCGTGTTCCGGGCGCGGTCGATGGCGGCGGCGTGCTTGGCGAAGGCGCGGGCATCGATGACCGCGCCCATGAACAGCGACAGGTCGCTGGCCACGTCGCCCATGGTCAGCGACTCGACCTGGGCCAGGAAATCGTCGCGGGTCGCGGTCCAGACCGATTCGGGAACGTAGGCGCGGGAGGCCGCGGAGCACTTCTGCCCCTGGTACTCGAACGCGCCGCGGATCAGCGTGGCGGCGAGGCTGGCCTGGTCGGCGCTGGGGTGGGCTATGACGAAGTCCTTGCCGCCCGTCTCTCCCACGACCCGGGGATAGTTGCGGTACCGCGCGATGTTCTCGCCGACGGTCCGCCACAGGTGCTGGAAGGTCCCGGTGGAGCCGGTGAAGTGGATGCCGGCCAGGTCGGGATGGGTCAGCGCGACCTGGGAGACCGCTTGGCCGTCCCCCGTCACCAGGTTGATCACCCCGGGGGGCAGCCCGGCCGCCTCGAGCAGGCGCATGATGTAGTGCGCCGCGAGCTGCTGGGTCGGCGACGGCTTCCAGACCACAACGTTGCCGAGTAGCGCCGGGGCCGTGGGCAGGTTCCCGGCGATCGAGGTGAAGTTGAACGGCGTGATGGCCAGCACGAACCCCTCGAGCGGGCGGTACTCCATCCGGTTCCACACCCCGGGACCTGAGTCTGGCTGTTCGCTGAGGAGCCGACGGGCGAAGTGCACGTTGTAGCGCCAGAAGTCGATCAGCTCGCAGGCGGCGTCGATCTCCGCCTGGTACGGCGACTTGGACTGGCCGAGGATGGTGGCGGCGTTCAGCGTGGCGCGCCAGGGCCCGGCGAGCAGGTCGGCCGCCTTGAGGAAGATCGCGGCCCGGTCGTCGAAGTCCAGCGCGCGCCATCCCGGCGCGGCCTGCTTGGCCGCGTAGATGGCGGCCGCCACGTCGACGCTGGTCGCGTTGCCGAGCCGGCCGAGTATGTGCGCCTTGTTGTGCGGCTGGACCACGTCGATCGGCTCGCCGGTGGCCATCTGCTGGCGGCCGGCGATGGTCATGGTGAGTTCGGTCCGCTGGCCGGCGAGTTCCTTGATCTTGCTTTCCAGTACGGCTCGCTCGTGGCTGCCTGGCTGGTACTGCTTGACCGGTTCGTTGACCGGCACGGGGGTTTGGGAGACGGCGTCCATGCTCTTTATCGTATGGCGGGTCATTCCGCCAGATAGGACAGCTCCTGGGTGGCATACCAGCCGAGCTCGTGGCCCTCGGCCCCGTCCACGGTGAACCTGGCGTCCTCATCCCCCGCGTCGGCGGCGGGCAGCGCCTGCACCGCGCTACGCACATCGGCGTCCGCTTCCGGGGCGTCCACGTGCGCGGCGGCCAGGTCCTTCAGCTGAACGGCCTGGCTGATGGATATCCGTGCGGGCTCGCCGTCCCGGGGATCTGGTTTGACGTGCTCGGCCGGGAGGTCGGCGGCCAGCACCACGCGGCGGGCCGGTGCGGCCGGGTCGCTGGCCAGCAGCCGCAGCGAGGCGCGCGCCGCCTCGGTCAGCGCGGCGTACTCCAGTTCTTCGCTGTCTCCGCTGGCGTACGCCTCCCGCAGCGCGGGCGTGACCGCAAACCCGGGCAGCGGGCCGGGCCCGAGGTGGCCGGCCTGCAAGGCCCGCGCCACGACGGGCAGGGTCGAGGGCAAGAAGACGCGCATGGTAAGAAACAGAGTCTGCCACAGTCCGGGCGCGTTAACCGGGCAAGTCGTCTCGGGCGGCGGCCTGGCTGATGGCCGCGAGCGCGGCCACGACCGTGGCGATGGCCTCGTCCAGCGGCACGTGCTCCCACAGGCGGACCACTGACCAGCCGGCCAGGATCAGGGCCGCGTCGTTGGCCCGGTCGCGCTCGACGTTCTTGACCAGCTTCGGGCCCCAGTACCACTCGTTGTTGCGCGGCTTGGAGCCGTGCTCCGGGCACGCGTGCCAGAAGCAGCCGTCGACGAAGATGGCCACCTTCCGCGCGGTGAACGCGATGTCCGGCCGCACCCGCCGGCCGCTGTCCAGGTCCAGCCGGTAGTCCTTGCGGTATCGGTAGCCGCGCCGGTGCAGCGCGCGGCGCAGGGCCAGCTCGGGCTTGGTGTCCGTGCGCCGGTTGGCCCGCATGTTGGCCGACCGGCCCGCGTTGAGGGGAAGCGGATAGTCCGGCACGCGGTACAGGGTAGACCTGTGCCGTTGCCGGTCGCATCAGGTTGCGGGGCCGCTCCAGGCCAGCGGGACGCCGAGCAGGTCCTGCAGCGCTTTGGCAGTGCCGGCGGTCTCGGTGTGCAGCACGCCGGTCATGCCGCACGCCTGCGCCGCGGCCACGTTGGCTTCCATGTCGTCGATGAAGACGCACTCAGCCGGGGCCAGGCCGAGCGTCTCCGCCGCGTGCAGGAAGATTTCCTTCTCCGGTTTGCGCATGCCGACCTCGCCGGACAAGACCACGGTGTCGAACAGCCCGGGGAAGTCCGCGCGCGGATACTCATCGCACCCCCAGGAGTTGGACAGCAAGGCGGTGCTGAAGCCGGCCGCCCGTAGCGTGCGGATCGTGTCGTACATGGCCGGTACCGGCAGGCTGGCCGCGAACATGCGGCGCAGCAAGCCCTCGGAGGCGACCGCCGCCCCGTCGACCCGGAGCAGCCGCGCGGCCAGGATCTGCTCGAACTCGGCGCCAGAACACTCGCCGCGTTCCAGCGCGTGAATGGGGTTCGGGCTGTGCTTATTCCCGGGCTCGTTCTCGGGCTCATCCTCGGCGCCGGAGTCGTACGCCTGGGCCACCCAGGATCGCATGGTGTCCCGGTAGCTGACCCAGTCGATGCCGTCGGCCTCGATCCAGGACCGGACCGTGGTCAGGATCGGGGTGGTCAGCACGCCGCCCCAGTCCGTGATGATCCCACGCAATTCCCCGTAGCTATCCACAACTGTGATTTTAGGGGCATCTCGGACGGGTGAGAGAACGGCGGCAGGCCACCGCGTGAAGGCCCCGTGGACGGCTCGTGAAGGGCTCGAGAGGGGCTCGGGTCGGCGGGGGAATGTCATGGGCCTGAGGTATAACCGGGGCAGCCGGAGCCTGGTGCGAACGCGGCCGCCACGGGCGTGCGCGGCCGTGAGCGTTCACCGGATTCCGAAGGGCGGGACCATGCCCGAGCTGTCGGCGCTGCCCCTGGTCAACCTGCACCTAGTCACGGTGCCCGACGCCGCGCCGCCGTACGACTGCCCGATCCACGGGGCCCGCTGCTCGCCGCGCGTGGCGGGCCGGACCGTCCCGGACGCGGTGGACAGGACGGCGGCCGGGCGGCCCGCCGTGCTCGCGCAGCCCGGGGCCGGGGACCCGGCAGGCGCGGACCCGGCGGGCGCGGACCCGGCGGGCGCGGACATGGCAGGTGCGGTGGTGGCAGGCGCGGACCCGGCAGGCGCGGACCCGGCAGGCGCGGACCCGGCAGGCGCGGACCCGGCAGGCGCGTGGCTGCGGCGGCTGGCCGTGGTGATCGTCGAGGTCCTGGCCGGCGTGCGGCCGGACCGGCAACTGGTCCCGCTGGCCACCGATCGCGTCCGGGCGCGTATCCGGGGTCTGGTCCCGCTCCTGGCCTGCGACCGGCGGCCCAGCATCGCGCGTATCGTCACCTCGCGGCCCGCGGCGCGGGTGGTGGAGATGACGGTCGTGGTGCACTTCGGCGTGCGCTCGCGCGCCCTGGCCATGCGCTTCGAGCACGTGGCCGCGCGGCCGGCGTCACCGGGCTGGCCGGCCCGGCCGGCGCGCTGGCTCTGCACCGCCATCGAGGCGGGCTGACGACGAGCCGCGGGCTAGCTAGCCGTCGGCGCGCATCCGCGGGTCGCCGTGGCAGCGCTTGAACTTGCGGCCTGATCCGCACGGGCACGGATCGTTGCGCCCGACGCGGGCGTAGTCGTCCCCGGCGGCCGGGCCCCGGCTGGCCTCCACGTGCGCCCCGCCGTCGACGGACGGCGCCGAGTACTCCAGCCGCTGAGCGCGGCGGGGCCCGAGCCCGGCCGGAAGCGCCGCGGACTGGCCTGCGGGCTCCTGCTGGCCTTGCTGGGCGCGCTGGCCTTGCTGAGAGCGCTGGCTCTGCTGGGAGCGCTGGCTCTGCTGGGAGCGCTGGCTCTGCTGGGAGCGCTGGCTCTGCTGGGCACGCTGGCTTTGCTGGGCGCTGGCCGGGGTGGCGTCACGGGCGGGGGCTTCAACCGCCGCGGCCGCGGCCGGTACCTCGGGAGCAGCCAGGCTGGCCTCGGCGTCCGGGGTCGCCTCCTCGACGATCGGGTTCTCCTGCACCTGGACCTGGAGGTTGAACAGGTTGCCGACGGATTCTTCCTTGATCCCCTCCATCATGGCGCCGAACATGTCGTAGCCCTCGCGCTGGTACTCCACCAGCGGGTCGCGCTGGCCGTACGCGCGCAGCCCGACACCCTCACGCAGGTAGTCCATCTCATACAAGTGCTCACGCCACTTGCGGTCCAGGACGGACAACACCACCCGGCGCTCGAGCTCCCGCATAACCTCCGAACCGAACTCTTCTTCACGCCGTTGGTAGGCTGCCTGCGCGTCCGTGATGACCGCCTCGCTGATGAACTCACCGGACAGGCCGGCCCGTTCGCCGCCCACGTCCTCGATCACGTCATCGACGGAGATGCCGATCGGGAAGAGCTGGCGGAACGCCTGCCACAGCTTGTCCAGATCCCACTCCTCGGGATAACCGTCGCTGGTCTCGCCCGCGACATACCCGGCCACCACCTCGTCGACCATCTCGCGGATCTGCTCGTGCAGGTCGGCGCCCTCGAGCACCCTGCGCCGCTCGCCGTAGATGACCACACGCTGCCGGTTCATCACGTCGTCGTACTTGAGCACGTCCTTGCGGATCTCGAAGTTCTGCTGCTCGACCTGGGTCTGCGCTGACCGGATGGCCCGGGTGACGACCTTGGATTCCACCGGCACGTCCGCTGGGATGCTCAGCCGTTCCATGATCGCCCCGACCCGCTCGGAGTTGAACAGGCGCATCAGGTCGTCTTCCAGGGACAGGTAGAACCGGCTCTCGCCCGGGTCACCCTGGCGGCCGGAGCGGCCGCGCAGCTGGTTGTCGATGCGGCGGGACTCGTGCCGTTCGGTGCCCAGCACGTAGAGGCCGCCCGCCTCCACGACCTCCTCGTGTTCCTCGGCCACGGCGCGCTTGGCCTTGGCCACGGCCTCCGGCCACGCCGCCTCGTAATCCTCCGGCGTCTCGACCGGGGACAGGCCCCGCTGGTGCAGTTCCTGGTCGGCGATGAACTCCGGGTTGCCGCCGAGCATGATGTCGGTACCGCGACCGGCCATGTTGGTGGCCACGGTGACCGCGCCCTTGCGCCCGGCCTGGGCCACGATCAGGGCCTCTCGCTCGTGGTACTTGGCGTTCAGCACCTCGTGCGGGACGCCGCGACGCTTGAGCAACTTGGACAGAATCTCGGACTTCTCGACGCTGACCGTCCCGACCAAGACGGGCTGCCCGGCCTGATGGCGCTCGAGAATGTCCTCCACGCACGCCTCGAACTTGGACTGCGCGGTCTGGTAGACGACGTCGGCCTGGTCGTCGCGGATCATCGGCATGTTGGTCGGGATCGGCACCACGCCGAGCTTGTAGATCTGGTGGAACTCGTTGGCCTCGGTCATGGCGGTGCCGGTCATGCCGGACAGCTTCTCGTACAGCCGGAAGTAGTTCTGCAGGGTAATCGTGGCCAGCGTCTGGTTCTCGTCCTTGATCGCCACGCCCTCTTTGGCCTCGATGGCCTGGTGCATGCCCTCGTTGTAGCGTCGGCCGTGCAAGATGCGGCCGGTGAACTCGTCCACGATCAGGACTTCGCCGTTCATCACAACGTAGTCCTTGTCCTTCTTGTACAGCTCCTTGGCCTTGATCGAGTTGTTGAGGAAGCTGACCAGGGGCGTGTTGACCGGATCGTAGAGGTTGTCGATGCCGAGCCAGTCCTCGACCTTCTCTACGCCGGACTCCAGGATGCCGACGGTCTTCTTCTTCTCGTCGACCTCGTAGTCACCCTCGCCGTCCTCGCCGCGGCGCAGCCGGGGGGCGATCTTGGCGAACTCGACGTACCAGCGGGCGCTCTGCTCGGCCGGCCCGCTGATGATGAGCGGGGTCCTGGCCTCGTCGATGAGGATCGAGTCCACCTCGTCGACGACCGCGAAGTGATGGCCGCGCTGCACGCACTCCTCGAGCGACCAGGCCATGTTGTCACGCAGGTAGTCGAAGCCGAATTCGTTGTTCGTGCCGTAGGTGATGTCGGCCGCGTACTGGACGCGGCGTTCGGCCGGGGTCATCTGCCCGAGGATCACGCCGACCTCGAGCCCGAGGAAGCGGTGCACCCGGCCCATCCACTCAGAGTCACGCTTGGCCAGGTAGTCATTGACCGTGACGACGTGCACGCCGTTGTTGGCCAGCGCATTGAGGTAGGCCGGGAACACCCCGGTCAGGGTCTTGCCCTCACCGGTCTTCATCTCCGCGATGTTGCCCAAGTACAACGCCGCGGCGCCCATCAGCTGAACGTCGAAGGCCCGCTGGCCGAGGGTGCGCTTGGCCGCCTCGCGGACCGTGGCGAAGGCCTCGGGAAGCAGGTCGTCGAGGGTCTCTCCGTCCGCGTACCGCTGCCGGAACTCGTCGGTCATGCTCCGCAGTTCGATGTCGCTCATGGCGACGAAGTCGTCCTCGATCGAGTTGATCTGGTCGGCGATCCGCTTGAGCTTGCGCAGGATCCTGCCTTCGCCTGCGCGAAGGACACTATCGATGATGGGTGCCACTTCTCCTCGCGCTCCTCGCGGATCGTCTTACCTCAGAATGGCCGGTGACCCGTATTCGGTTCCGGTTCACCGTCTCGCATGTCATCGTAGGCGAGATGAGGCACCAAGCCGAGTCGGCGCAGGACCGGCGCATTAGGGCGACACCAGCGTCGGCGCACCGTCTTAGGGCCGGCTGGTGATCAGTCTCGCACCTCGGAGTGAATAATAGGACCGGTACTTACCGAGAGGAGCTAGGAGTGGCCGATCAGGCGGCATCAGGGGCCATGGCGGAGGCGGGAGATACCGGGGCACGCGGGCTCGACTCGCGGATCGCTCCGTCGTATGTCCACGAGGCGCACCACGGCCGGCCCGCCTCCTGGGCCACGACCACCATCGTCATCATCGGTTTCGTCATCGGCGGGATCGCGCTGCCCATTGGACCGGTCTGGTGGCTGTTCTGGCTAGGGGCCGGAATCGTGGTCCTCGGCACCCTCGTCGGCGCCGCTGTGCACATCTTCGACGACTGGTACTAAAACGCGCGTTCGGGGAGGCCGGGAGCCGCTTGGGGCGCGGCGGAATGTCAGCGGGCGCGGTTAGGGTAGGCAGATGCGCCTGGACGCTCCCGTGGCTGAGGTGACGATCACCCCGGACGAGGCCCGCCGGATGACGCTGCGCGCGCAGGGGTTCCTGGGCGCGACCCCGTGGCGCGCAACCCGGTCCGGGGTCGCCGCGATGCTTCGCCGGGTCGGCGCGGTGCAGCTCGACACGATCAGCGTGCTCGCCCGGTCGCATGAACTGGTGGCCTACGCCCGGCTGGGACCGGTCCCCCGGGAGCAGGTCGAACAGGCCTACTGGCACGCGGCCAAACCCGCCGCCTTCGAGTACTGGGCCCACGCCGCCTGCGTGCTGCCGCTCGAGCAGTGGCCTTACTTCGCCTTCCGCCGCCGCGCCTTCCGGGCCCGGGGGGTGCGGTGGCACCAGAGCCACCGGGAAACCTGCGAGAAGGTGCTGGCCCGGCTGCAGGCCGAGGGCCCGCTGACCGCGACCCAACTGGGCGGAGCCAAGGGCGGCGGCCCGTGGTGGGACTGGTCCGACGTCAAGATCGCGGTCGAGTGGCTGCTCGATACCGGAGACGTCATCTGCGTGCGGCGGACGGGGTGGCGCCGGGTGTACGACCTGCCCGAGCGGGTGCTGCCCGGCGAGCTGCTGGACCCGGATCCTTCTGACCTGGAGTGCCTGGCCTACCTGGCCGGGGTCGCGGCCCGCGCGCTCGGCGTGGTCACCCACGCCAACCTGGTCGACTACCACCGGCTCAACTTCCCCACCAGTGAGAAGGGCCAGTACGCGCGCCTGATCCCCGAGGCCGCGCAGGCCGCCGGGCTGGTTCCGGTCGCCGTCGCCGGGAACGGCCCAGGCCGGACCCGAGCGACCGCTGCGAGCTGGGCCGATCCGGCCGCCCTGGACCAGGCCGCGGAGCGCGGCCGGCATCGGGTGACGCTGCTGTCGCCGTTCGATTCGCTGGTGTGGGACCGCAAGCGGACGCTGCGGATGTTCGGCTTCGAGCACAGCCTCGAGGCCTACGTGCCCAAGCACAAGCGGGTGCACGGCTACTTCACCATGCCGCTGCTCGCGGGCGGTCGCCTGGTCGGCCGGGTGGACCCGGCCCGGGAGGGAAAGACGCTGGTCGCGCGCAAGGTATCGCTGGAGCGGGCCGCCAGCGCTGAGCCGATGGCCCAGGCGCTGCGCGAGACGGCCAGCTGGGTGGGCTGCGACGACGTGCGCCTGGAGCGGGTCGAGCCCGCCGTGCACGCCGGGCGCCTGGCCGCCGCGGTGGCCCGCATCTGAGGGGCCCGATGGTAGGTCGGTGGACCGTTGTACCAGTAAGAGCTGGTACGACGGCCCATTCACCAGGTAAACGGAGGTTCCGGGCGGGGGCGGTTGGGGGTGGTGGGGCTGGAGGGGCGGGTTAGCTGAACTCGATGAGTTTCTGGCGGACGGCGATCATCACCGCTTCCATGCGGGAGTGGATCTGGAGCTTCTCCAGGATGTTCCGGACGTGATTCTTCACCGTGTTCTCCGAGATGAACAGCTCTTTGGCGATATCGCGGTTGTTCATACCGCGGGCCACCAGCTTGAGCACCTCCATCTCCCGGTCGGTGAGCTTGGGCGCGGCGACGGGAACGGCCCGGTCCTCGGCGGAGTCCCGGTTGGCCAGCGTGGCGAACTCGGTGAGCAGCTTGCCTGCCATCGACGGGTTGATCAGCGACTGGCCGCCGTGCACCGACCGGACCGCCTCCGCAACCTCGTCGAGCGGTATGTCCTTGAGCAGGTAGCCGCTGGCGCCGGCCCGGATGGCCTCGAACAGGTCCTCTTCCTCATCGCTGATGGTCAGCATCACGATCTTCGCGCTGGGCGCCACCTCCTTGGTCGTCCGGCAGGCCTCGATCCCGCTGGTCTTCGGCATCCGGATATCCATGAGCACCACGTCGGGCAGCGCCTCGCCGGCCACGGCGACCGCCTCGGCCCCGTCGGACGCCTGCCCGACCAGCTCGATGTCGTCCTCCTCATCAAGGACCATTTCCAGACCGCGGCGGAACAGGGCGTGGTCGTCGGCGATCAGCACCCGGATCGGCTCGGGGCCTGGATCGGCGTCCGGCCGCTGAGCAGCAGCCACCGCTGCGTCGCCGCTAGCGCTCAATTCGTTGCCTCCCTCGGGGCCATCGCCCGCTCCCGCCTGACCCGACCTTCGGGCCCGACCGTGATCGGCACGAACCCTATGTCATCAGACTCTCACCGACGTACGGCCATGATGCAAGCCGGGCCTCTGGAAGCAGGCCCGGCCGCATCATGGCGACCACGGCGGGCCGCGAGCTACTCCTCGACCAGCCGGATGACCCCGTAGTCGTAGCCGCGGCGGCGGTAGACGACGCTGAACCGGTCGCATTCGCTGTCGTGGAACAGGTAGAAGTCATGACCCACGAGTTCCATCTCCAACAGGGCTTGGTCGATCGTCATCGGCCGGGCCGCGTGTACCTTCTCGCGCAGCACGAGGGGGCCGTCGCCCTCCATCTGGATCGGGACCATGCCGCTGTCCGGCTCGGCCCCGTCGCCTTGATCGTCCAGTTCGGCCGGGTGCGGCCGGGCCGCCCCGTTGCCGTTGAGCGCGGGCTCAGGCGCGACGGCCTCGGCCGCGACCAGGGCGGGCGACCGGAGCGTGGCATTCTCGCCGTGCCGGACCTTGCGGCGATCGGAGGCCCGGCGTAGCCGGGACTCGAGTTTGGCGACGGCCAGGTCGAGTGCCGTGTACCGGTCGTCCGCCGACGCCTCGGCCCTGATCGCGGGGCCGCGGGAACGGATGGTCAGTTCGACGCGCTCGCGCCGATCAGACTGCCTCGGGTTACGTTCCTTGGAGACCTCCACGTCGATCCGCACCGCCTTGTGGTCGAGCTTGGCGAGCTTGGCGAGCTTGGCGGCGGCGTGCTGACGGAAACGCGACGGGACGGTAATGCTGCGTCCCCGGACAATGATTTCCATCACGATCCCCCTTCCAGTCCGATTGTGCCCAATCTGATCGAGCGGTCTGCGATTGAGCCGAGTCCGGTTGAACCGGGTGGCACTCGCCCGGCCAACCTGGTCTTCGACCCCACATTCGCCTGCTGAGGGGGTAGCGGCCTCATGGCCACGGGTGCCCTTCTCCCGGCCCGGGAGACTCGGTATCTCCCGGCGGGGCAGGTCTTACTCCTAAGCCGCACCGTGATCGGTCGACGAGAAGTCGCCTTACGTGGGCCGTTTCGCCTGCGGCTGGCATCGGCTTGCCTGACGTGATTCCCGGAACGGGAGCCACGCCCGGCGCAACCACGGGCCCGGGCGAGTGCCATGTCATGAACGCTAGCTCGCCAGAGCGTGAATGTCAGGAGGGACATGTACGCAATCAATCACGAATAGTTACATAACGGCTGCATAACGTTTGGTCGGCCCGGGCTATGTGCCCTTTTCATCCCCTATAAGCGAGATGCGTAATCCCGTCAAGGGGGCAAACTGACCAACCGGGCTCACCCGGGGTAAGCGGGATCCTGACCTGGCTCGCCGAGCTGATACCACGGGCCGTCCAGGCTCGTCGAGACGGCCAGGTTGTTCCCGGACAGCCCGGCCACCAGGACGTTCGCGGCGCCATCGGCGGTGATCGAGGTCACTCCGGACGGGGCAACCGGCAGGACCTGGGCCTGCTGCCCGTCGACCGGCACCTGCCACAGCGTGTTCTCGGGGGTGGCATCGTTGAGCACGACCAGGTCATCCGCGTCGTACCAGGCCAGCGAGGCCGGATGGCTGAGGTTTGGCCCGATGGAGGCGACGTCTCTGATGGCCAGGTGCGTCGAGGCGGCGCCCAGCTGACCGGGACTCTGCTGCCCGCCTCCGATGCCCGCAAGGTAGAGCGCGGGACTGAGGCCGCCGACCTGGGCGATGAAGGCGATCCGGACGCCGTCGGGGGCGACGCTCAGGTCGCTGACGACCCCGTTGGTGTCGACGGCGACCTGGCCCTTGCCGGTGGAAGGAAGCATCACGATGGCACCGTTCTGCGCCACCCAGAGATTACCGCTGCGATCCCAGCTGAGCGCCGTGATCCCGCCGCCGGTCAGCCTCGGCTTGGCCGAGAACGACACGGCCTGGCCCGACAGCGTTCCGACGTAGAGGGCCCCGTTGGCGGACGAGACGATAGCCAGGGACTTCCCGTCCGGCGACACGGCCGTCATGGAGGGGGCCGGCAGGGACGCAGGCTGCGCCGACGGCAGGGTCGTCAGTCCCTCGTGGACGTATCGGCCGCTGGCGCAGGACGGCTGGCCGCTGAAGACGCCGGTGCGGCCGACGACCGGCACGACCGAGCCGATGAGTCCCTGCAGGGCCTGTGATTCGGTGCCGCACCGGGCCCAGGACTGCCCGCGGTCAATGTAGTAGAAGCCGGCCGGCGAGGACGGGTACGGGTCGAAGCACTCGTAGGCGGCGAGCGTCTGGGCGGGGCCGGAGCTCCGCTGACCCGCGCAGAGCGGACTGCTCGGCGTCCAGGGCGTGCCGTTGCGCTCCAGCGCGACCGACTCGATGTTCGGCAGGTTTGCGGCCGAGCCGGTCAGCGTCCAGGCCAGTTGCGCGGAGAACAGCCCGAGTTGCTTGGCGCTGGCCCGGGCCACTTGTCCGCCCAGATCGACGGTCACGGTCGAGCCGACCGTGGTGACACTCAGCACGGTGGTACCGGCGGGGAGTTCGGTATCGGCCGCGCCCTCCAGCCACGGCGTCTTGGGCCCCTCGGCCAGCGCAGTCACCAGGTTGTCGACCAGATCCGAGACCGTGGCACCCAGCGGCACGAACACCGAGTCCGGGACGAGCACATCGTCCTGCGGGCTGACGAAGTACAGATCCTGCGCCTTGTAGAACAGCGGGAAGACGCCCGTGGTGAGCATCCGGTTGTTGGGCGGGTTCGTGATGCGCCACTGACCGCCGACCTTGACCAGGTTGAAGGGATACTCGCTCGGCGCCTGGCCCTGGCTCTGGGCCGAGACGTACTGGCCGGATCCGTCGAAGCTGGCCTGCACCGTACCCGTGACGTTGACCGTGACCCCATGGCCGCCCTTGGCGGCCGGAATCCCCTTGGGCACGTCGAGTTTGCTGAACACCGCGACGGCCCAGCCCGGGTTCCAGGTCCTGCTGGCCAAGCCGACCAGGTATTCCTTGGCCACCCCGTAGGTCGGGTAGCTGGCGCTAGCGAGCAGGAACTCCTGAACGATCTGCGACGGGTCCCCGCCTGGCTGCGGCCCGGACGGGTGCGGGCCGATGAAGTTCACGTCCGGCGCCGGGCTCTGCGGGCTGGCTGTGGCCTTCACGGCCGGGCCGTTGGACGGCATGCCCACGCACCCGGCCACCGAGGTGACCACGGCGGCCAGCACGCACATCCGCCGCAGGGTGCGGACTCTGCTGGCCCCGGCTGTGTTGGCCACGGGGGGACGACCCCCCTGGCACCCCCCGCTAGCCACGGGACACCACCTCTTCGGAGGGATACGCTTCCGCGGCACCCAGGCCGGCCCCGATCTCCGCCTCGTCCGGGCCGAGCGGCAGCGGCGAGCCCGCCAGCTCCTGGCCGACGACCAGGGGCAGGGTCAGCCGGAACACCGAGCCCTTGCCCCGCTCGCCCCAGGCCTGCAGCCAGCCGCCGTGCAGCCGCGCGTCTTCCAGTGAGATGGCCAGGCCCAGGCCGGTGCCGCCGGTGGTACGGGCCCGGGCCGGGTCGGCCCGCCAGAATCGCTCGAAGACCCGCTGCTGCTCGCCCGGCCTCAGGCCCACACCGTAGTCCCGGACCGAGACGGCGACCGCGGCACTGTCGATGGCGGCGGTGATCACCACGTCCTTGCCCTCGCCGTGCTCGACCGCGTTGATCAGGATGTTGCGCAGGATGCGTTCCACCCGGCGCCGGTCCACCTCGGCGAAGCATCCGGTCGCGGGCAGCCGGAACTCGATCCGGCTGCCCCGGCGCTCGGCGAGCTGCTGCGCGTCGTCGGCCGAACGCCGCACCAGATCGCACACGTCGACGAGGTCGGCTTCCAGCGTGGCCGCTCCGGCGTCGTACCTGCTGATCTCGAGCAGGTCGACCAGGAGCGACTCGAACCGCTCCAGCTGGCTCTGCAGCAGCTCGACGGACCGGCCGCCGGCCGGGGCGAGTTCCTGCCGGGACTCGAAGAGCAGGTCGGCGGCCATCTTGATGGTCGACAGCGGGGTCCGGAGCTCATGGCTGACGTCAGAGACGAACTGGCGCTGCACGTTGGACAGGTCTTCGAGCTCGCGGAGCTTGGCCTGCAGGCTGGCCGCCATGTCGTTGAACGAGGTGGCCAGCGCGGCCAGGTCGTCCACGCCGAGCACCCGCATGCGTTCCTCGAGGTGGCCGGCCGACACGCGCTGGGCCGCCTGGGCCGCTTGCCGGACGGGCAGTACCACCCAACGGGTCACCAGCGAGGCGATCGCGGCCAGCAGCACCACCAGCGCCAGCCCCACGCCGATCAGGATGCGCTGGACCAGCAGCAAGGAGACCTGCTGCTGGGTGAACGGGAACACGTAGTACAGCTGGTAGTACGGCCCGAGCGGCACGCCCACGGCCAGCGCCGGGCCGCTAGTGCCCGACCCGGAGGTATAGGTCAGCGTGGTCGGCTCGAACCAGGGCGTCGCGGTGCTGTCGTTGTCGTAGCGCAAGTGCCCCTGTTCGATCCCCACGTTGGTGATCAGATCAGGCGGGATCGTCGCGCTGACGATAACGTTACGCTGGCCGACCCACTGCACCCCGCCCGGCCCGCTGTTGGCTATCTCGATGAAGACCAGGTAGCTGCCGGTGCTGCCGCTGGTCTGCTGCAGCGCGCGGGCGGTATTCTCCGCGGCGGCCAGCGCGTCGAACTGGCTGCCCGGCTGGAGCAATTGCAAGCTGTTGTCGCCGATCGCAAACGTAGCGCCGTTCCGCACCTGGTTGATCGCGGAATTCTCGGCACTGGTGGTCAGGCCGTTCTCGATCGACGTAACCAGGAAGAAGCCGAGGACGGCGATGACCAGGGCGGACAGCACCAGCGTGGTGGAGACCACCCGCAGCTGCAGCGAACGATGCCAGCGGCTTTGCACCTGCGCCACCAGGTGACGCTGCCACCGGCGCCCGATGAACAGCGCGCGCCGCACCCTGGCCGGCAGCCGACGCATGACCGACTTCCCGAATGGCGACCGGACGAAGGTGGTTATCCAGTCCTGCTGCCGATCCGTGCTTGTCGCTGCCACCGTGACGACCCGACTTAGCCAGGGCCTGCCTTGTAGCCGACACCGCGTACCGTCACGACGATCTCGGGGTGCTCGGGATCCTTCTCGATCTTGGCCCGCAGCCGCTGCACGTGCACGTTGACCAGCCGAGTGTCCGCCGCATGCCGGTAGCCCCAGACCTGCTCGAGCAGCACCTCCCGGGTGAAGACCTGCCTGGGCTTGCGGGCCAGCGCGACGAGCAGGTCGAACTCCAGCGGCGTGAGGTTGAGGGTCTCCCCGTCGCGCTTCACCGAGTGACCGGCCACGTCGATGACGATGTCGCCGATCTGGAGCATCTCAGGGGCGGGCTCGTCGGTCCGGCGGAGCCTGGCCCGGACCCGGGCCACCAGTTCCTTGGACTTGAACGGCTTCACGATGTAGTCGTCGGCCCCGGATTCCAGGCCCAGGACGATGTTGACGGTGTCGGTCTTCGCCGTCAGCATGACAATCGGCACCCCGGACTCGGCGCGGATCTGACGGCACACGTCGATTCCGTCGGAGCCGGGGAGCATCAAGTCCAGCAGCACCAGATCGGGCCGTGAATCCCTGAATACTTCGACCGCCTTATCGCCATCGGCGACGAAGGTCGGCTCGAACCCCTCGCCGCGAAGCACGATACCGAGCATCTCGGCGAGGGCGGCGTCGTCGTCGACGACCAGCACACGTCCCTTCATGGGCCCCATCGTTCCATGTGATCGAAACTGCGTGGACGCAGGCTACCCTCATTTTCCTGCTACGCGACACCGGTTCAGAGATAGCTTTTCCGATACCTGGGTAAATCAAACCAATTTTGCTGATGCACGAGCGACTCTGGGGTGACTGACGGTGTCCGTTATGGCCGGAACATCGGGCTGGCAATACCGCGACTGGCGCGGCGCCTTCTACCCGCCCGGCCAGCCGCAACGGCGCTGGCTCGAGTACTACGCCCAGCAGTTCGCCACCGTGGAGAACAACGGGACCTTCTACCGGCTCCCGTCGCGGGAGACGTTCGCCAGCTGGCGGGAGCGGGTCACCGATGACTTCGTCATGACGGTGAAGGCCAGCCGCTATCTCACCCACGTGCGGCGGCTGCGCGACCCAGCCGGGCCGGTCGGCAGGCTGCTCGAGGCGGCGGCCGGGCTGGGCGACCGGCTCGGACCCGTGCTGCTCCAGCTTCCGCCGGACCTGCGCGCCGTCCCGCAGCTGCTGGCGGAGTGCCTGCGCCAGTTTCCGCCGGCGGTGCGCGTCGCGGTCGAGCCGAGGCACGACTCCTGGTGGACCGGCGAGGTGCGGGACGTGCTCACGGCGGCGAACGCGGCGCTGTGCTGGGCGGACCGGAAGGGATCTGCGGTCACGCCGCTGTGGCGGACGGCCGACTGGGGGTACCTGCGGCTGCACGAGGGCGACGGCGCCCCGTGGCCGAGCTACCGCGAGGGCACGCTGGGCACGTGGGCCGAGCGGATCATGGCCACCTGGGCCGGCCAAGGCGACGTCTTCGTCTACTTCAACAACGACCAGAATGGTGCCGCGCCGCGCGACGCGGCCCGGCTGGCTGCGACCGTCGCCCGCCACGGCGGCCATCCCGCCCGGGCTTGGACGCGGCTAGAGTAGCTGCTCATGGCGGAGCCGTTGCGCAGCATCATCGACCCGGGCTGGGCCGATGCGCTGGAGCCCGTCGCGGGCCGGATCGCCGCGATGGGTGACTTCCTGCGCGCGGAGGTCGCCGCCGGGCGGCGGTACCTGCCCGCGGGCGAGAACGTGCTGCGCGCGTTCAAGCAGCCGTTCGCCGGCGTGCGGGTGCTGATCGTGGGCCAGGACCCCTACCCCACCCCGGGGCACGCCGTCGGCCTCGCCTTCTCCGTCTCCCCGCAGGTGCGGCGGCTGCCCGCTAGCCTGGTCAACATCTTCCGCGAGTATTCCGACGACCTCGGTTTCCCGACTCCGGCCACCGGCGACCTCACGCCCTGGAGCGAGCGCGGCGTGCTGTTGCTGAACCGGGTGCTCACCGTTGCTCCTGGTCAGCCGGGATCACATCGGGGCCAGGGGTGGGAGGAAGTGACCGAGCAGGCCATCCGGGCGCTCGCCGCGCGCCAGACTGAGCCCCTGGTGGCGATCTTGTGGGGGCGCGACGCGCGGACGCTCGTCCCGCTGCTCGAGGGCATCCCGAGCATCGAATCGGCCCATCCGAGTCCGTATTCGGCAGCGAACGGCTTTTTTGGTTCTCGTCCGTTCAGCCGAGCTAATCATCTACTTGAACAGGAAGGTGCCGAGCCGGTCGACTGGAAACTCCCGTAGCCATAAGGTCCCTGGAAACTCGCGAAGTAACGCGTGGTGATAAGCTTATTTACCTGCTTCGGGGGCAGTTCTACCGTTTCTGCTTGGCGACAGCTGAATAGATAACAGGGGAAATCGCGTGGACGGGCGGGTACCGGCACAGTGGAGAACATGCAGGTAGAAGACCGTGGATCAACGCCAGTGCATCAGCACTGGCTGAACCGGCGGCGGCTGCTGATCGCGAACGGGGCATTCGCGATCTACGCCACGGCCCTGGCCGTGGATACCGGGCATGCGGACCGGACCTGGGCCATCTGGGCGGCAGTAGCCTACGGGGTGACGACCGTGGTCTTGTGGCTCACCCGGCATAGCCGTGTGCCGCTGATCATGCCGCTGCTGGTGGCGCTGGCCGGGGCGCTGGCCGCTCCGGTGGTCTGGCTGGCCACCCGGGTGACACCGACGGCCGAGGTGAAGGTCATCTCGCAGTCGGCGGTGCTGCTCCTGCAGCACGGCACGCCTTATCTGCCGCAGGGCCAGCTGGACAGCTGGGTGTCCTACAACCCGTACCTGCCGGTCATGGCGGTGTTCGGGCTGCCGAAGGCGCTGGGGGCGACCGGCCTGTGGGCCGACCCCCGGCTGTGGCTGACGGCGGTGTCCATCGCCTTGATCTGGGCGGCGTTCGCCGTCGCGGCGCCGCACCGGCACTGTGAGGACTGCCGGCACGGGGTCCTGCTATCGACCGTGTTCATCGCCGCCTCGCCGGTGATCGCGTTCCCGCTGGCGGTGGGCATCACCGATCCGCCGGTCATCGCGCTGATGTTCCTTACCCTGGCGCTGATCGCCCGGCCGTCGGGGCTGATCAAGGCGGCCGCCGCGCTCGGGGTCGCGTGCGCCATGAAGGCGACCGCGTGGCCCGCGGTGCCGGTCTTCACCGCGATGCTGGCCGCGCGGGACGGGGTCAGGAAGGCCTGGCGCTTCGCCGCGGCCACGCTCGTGATCGCGGGCGTGCTGTCGGTTCTGATGGCCCCCGCGGCGCTGGCCAATCCGTACGCGTTCCTGCAGAACACCGTGCTGTTCCCGCTCGGTCTGACCAAGCACAAGACCCCGGCGGCGAGCCCGCTGCCCGGGCACCTGCTGGCCGATACCGGGATGGCCGGCCACTGGGCTGCGGTGGGTCTGCTGGTGGCGGCCGGAGTCGCGTTCGTGGTCTGGCTCATCGTCCGGCCGCCCAAGGACGCACGCGCCGCCGCGTGGCGCCTGGCGGTCGGTCTCGCGGTCATGTTCACGCTGGCCCCGGCCACCCGGTGGGGGTACTTCGTGTACCCGATCGGGCTGGTCGGATGGGTGCTGCTGACCCGGCCGCCCGCGGAGAGCGCGCCCGAGGGCCCGCCGCTCGAGATCGCGCCGCAGGCGCCCCGCGAGCAGGGCCTGCCCGCAGGGGCCAGGTAGGCAGACCCTAGGACCCGATCCGCCAGGATTCCAGGTAGGCCTGCTGGGCGGGGCTGAGCGCGTCGATCGACGTGCCGGCCGTAGCCAGCACGAGCCGGGCGGCCTCGGCGTCGATGTCGGCGGGCACCTCGTGCACGCCGATCGGGAGCTTGTCCGTATTGCCCGCCAGCCAGGCCAGCGCGAGCGCTTGGATGCCGAACGCTAGGTCCATCACCTCGGGGGGATGGCCTTCGGCCGCGACCAGGTTCACCACCCGGCCCTCGGCGAGCAGCAGCACCGTCCGGCCGTCGCCGAGGTCGTAGGCGTCGACGTGCGGCCGCACGTCCTGGTACACCGCGACGGCGAGGTCGGTGAGCGCGCGTACGTCGATCTCCACGTCGAAGTGGCCCGCATTGGCCAGGATGGCGCCATCCCGCATGACGGCGATGTGTTCCCCGCCGATCACGTCGCACGATCCCGTGGCGGTGACGAACACCTCGCCGAGCGGCGCGGCCTGCGCCATGGGCAGCACGCGGAAGCCGCGCAGGGACGCTTCGAGGGCCCGGACCGGATCGATCTCGGTGACGATGACCTGGGCGCCGAAGCCGCGGGCGTGTTCGGCCACGCCCCGGCCGCTGGCCCCGAAACCGGCCACCACCACGGTCTTGCCCGCCAGCAGCGTGTTCGTGGCCCGCAGGATGCCGTCGATGGCGGACTGCCCGGTTCCGCAGGTGCCCTCGACCAGGCGCTTGACCGCCGTATCGTGGGCCGCGATGACCGGGAAGGCGAGCGCGCCCTCGGCCGCCATCCGGCGCAGCCTGATCACACCGGTGGTGGTCGACTCACAGCCGCCCCTGACCCTGGGCAGCAGGGCCGCGGCCCGGGTGTGCAGCGTGTTGACCAGGTCACCACCGTCGTCAATGACCAGGTGGGGCCCGTCCGGCTCGTGGCTGAGGGACTGCTCGATGTGGCGGTAGTAGCCGCGCCGGTCCACCCCGGCCCGGGCGAAGACCGCGGTCCCGTACCGGACGGCCAGGGCCGCCGCGATGTCGTCCTGGGTGGACAGCGGGTTGGACGCGGCCAGCGAGGTGGCCGCGCCGCCCGTCCGCAGCAGCCGCACCATCATCGCGGTCTCGGTGGTGACGTGCAGGCAGGCCGCGATGGCCAGCCCCTCGAACGGCCGCTGGACGGCGAACCGCTGCATGAGGCCGGCCATCAGCGGCATGGCCCGCTCGGCGTACCGGATGCGAACGTCGCCGTCGGCCGCGAGGCCGGGGTCGGCGATGTCGTAATCCGGAGGGCGGTCAGTAACGGTAGTGCTCCGGCTTGTACGGGCCGTCGACCGTGACCCCGATGTAGTCGGCCTGCTCCTTGGTCAGCGTGGTGAGCCGGACGCCGAGCGCATCCAAGTGCAGCCGGGCCACCTTCTCGTCCAGGTGCTTGGGCAGCGTATGCACGGCTAGGTCGTACTCGTCGTTCTTCGTGAACAGCTCGACCTGCGCGATCACCTGGTTGGTGAAGCTGTTGGACATCACGAAGCTCGGGTGCCCGGTGGCGTTGCCCAGGTTCAACAGACGGCCTTCGGACAGCACGATGATGGCGTGCCCGTCGGGGAAGGTCCACTCGTCGACCTGCGGCTTGATGATCGTCCGGCGGACACCGGGGATCTTGGCCAGGCCGGCCATGTCGATCTCGTTGTCGAAGTGGCCGATGTTGCCCACGATGGCCTGGTGCTTCATCGCGGCCATCTGCTGCGCCGTTATGACGTCCCGGTTGCCGGTCGCGGTGACGAAGATGTCTGCGCTGGCCACGACGTCTTCCAGCGTGGCCACCTGGTAGCCGTCCATGGCCGCCTGCAGCGCGCAGATCGGGTCGACCTCGGTCACGATGACCCGCGCACCCTGGCCGCGCAGGCTTTCCGCGCAGCCCTTGCCGACGTCGCCGTAGCCGCACACCAGCGCGACCTTGCCGCCGATCAGCACGTCGGTACCCCGCTTGATGCCGTCGATCAGCGAGTGCCGGCAGCCGTACTTGTTGTCGAACTTGGACTTGGTCACCGAGTCGTTGACGTTGATGGCCGGGAACAGCAGCGTGCCGGCATTAGCCATTTCGTAGAGCCGGTGCACGCCGGTGGTGGTCTCCTCGGTCACGCCCTTGATGTTCGCGGCGGCGTTCGTCCACTTGCCCGGGTGATCGGCCAGGGAGTTGCGCAGCCGGTCCAGGATGATCACCCACTCCTCGGGGTCGTCCTCGGCCGGCGACGGGACCCCGCCTGCCTTCTCGTACTCCGCGCCCTTGTGCACGAACAGGGTGGCGTCGCCGCCGTCGTCTAGGATCATGTTCGGGCCGGTGCTTCCATTGGCCCCGTCCGGCCAGGACAGCGCCAGTTCGGTGCAGCGCCAGTACTCCTCGAGGGTCTCGCCCTTCCAGGCGAACACCGGGATGCCCCGGGGGTCGTCGGGCGTGCCGTCCGGGCCGACCGCCACCGCCGCGGCGGCGTGGTCCTGGGTGGAGAAGATGTTGCAGCTCGCCCATCGGACCTGCGCGCCCAGCGCGGTCAACGTCTCGATCAGCACCGCGGTCTGGATCGTCATGTGCAGCGAGCCGGTGATTCTCGCGCCGCGCAGCGGCTGGCTGGGCGCGTACTCCGCACGCACCGCCATCAGGCCCGGCATCTCGTGCTCGGCCAGCTGGATTTCCTTGCGTCCGAACGAGGCGAGCGAGAGGTCGGCAACCTGAAACGGAAGCTGATCCGCGGACATGGGTTTCTCCCTACATTCTTTATGGCCGAACGAGCCGTGGTGCCCCCTACCGCTCACACGGTACGGGAGCCGGGGTGGTCGCCGCACGCGGTAAGCGGCGTTTTTGACGGGAAATTGTTAGAATTGGCGTTCATGCGCATCACGGAGGCCGCCCGGCGGCTCGGGACGTCGGCCCGCATGCTTCGCTACCGGGAGGACCTGGGGCTGCTCCCCCAGGTCCGCGAGCGTCCCGGGGGTTCCCGGCGGGGGCCGACCCATCGGCAGTTCAGTTCGGAGGATGTGGAGGCCGTAGCGGCGGCGCTCGAGCTCGAGCGCCGCTATGACATCAGCCCGGCCGCGCTCGCGTTCGGGGTGCGCGTGCTGGCCGAGCCGACGGTGCGGGCCGCGGTGGCCGATCTCGGCCGCCGGCTCGGTCGCATTCCCGCCCCGGCCAGCCGGGCCCTGGACTTCGAGAAAGAACGGGCCCTCCGGCTGCTGTCCCGTGGCTGAGCCCGGCACGCCCGGGACGCGTGATGCCGAGGAGATGGCCGCCGGACGCTAGCGGAGGGTCCAGACGGTGGTGTGCTTGACGTCGGCGTCTTCCAGGACACGCAGGCCCGGCACGTCGTAGCTGGCCAGTGGGACCAGGCGGGCGCGCGGCAGGTAGGCCCGCCCGAAGTCGCCGATCAGGACGGCGGCGCCGTGGTCGCGGCTTCCCTCGGCCAGGCGCAGCACCTCAGCGGCCAGTTCCTGTTCGTAGAAGGCGTCGGCCACCAGCACCAGGTCCGTGCCGGGCCACGGCAGGTCGTCATAGAGCCGCACGTCGGCGAGCGCGGTCGGGACCGCGACGCCGTTGGCGTCGGCGTTGGCCGCGATGGCCGCGGCGGCCAGCGGGTCGATGTCATAGGCGGTCACGGCCGCGGCCCCGGCCAGCACCGCCGCGATGGCGACCAGGCCGGAGCCGGAGGCGACGTCGATCGCGTGCCGGCCGGTGACCGCCTCGGGATGGTCGAGCAGGTACCTGGCCAGCGCCTGGCCGCCGGCCCAGGCGAACGCCCAGAACGGCGGGTCCAGGCCGATCCGCCCGGTGGCTTGTTCGGTCTGCTGCCAGACGCTCATCGGCTCGCTGGCCTGGTAGAGCTTGATCTCCGGCACCAGCGGCACGGAGCGCAGCTGGGTGCTGCCGCGGATGACCTCGGCCGACAACTCGGTCACTGGGGGTCTTGGGCGGGATCGCGCCGCGGAGACGGGGACGTACGGCCGTGCTTGCCCTCGCGGGGGGGTCTGGGGGGGTCGTCCCCCCGGGCCTGCGCCGCGCGGACCGATGGGTCGGTCTGGTCGGCCCGGGAGGGGCGGTAGATGTCCGGCTCCAGGTAGATCGTCTCGGCGATGGGGACGGCGGTACGGACCCGACGCTCCGCGGCGTCGATGCCCGCCGCGACCTGGGCGGCGGTATCGGCGGGACGGACCGCGATCTTGGCCGCGACCAGGATCGCGTCCGGGCTGATATGCACGGTCCGCATGTGGATGACCCGGTCCACCTCGGGCCCGTCCTCGAGCGCGGCGACGATCATCTGCTGCACCTCGGTGCTGGCCGCCTCGCCGATCAGCAGGCTCT
Source organism: uncultured Actinomycetes bacterium (assembly GCA_963722055.1). Classification (GTDB taxonomy): domain Bacteria; phylum Actinomycetota; class Actinomycetes; order Streptosporangiales; family Streptosporangiaceae; genus Palsa-504. The sequence goes on from CAVRLA010000015.1 coordinate 354,850, forward strand.
TCATCTCCACGGCCAGGACCGCCGCGGCGGCCGCGAGCAGTAGGCCGATGGCCAGCGAGCCCGCGCCGTCCCACCGGCCGTCGCGGGTGATCCAGGTCAGGGTCACCCCGGCGAACGCGAAGCCCAGCCCGATCAGGGCGGCCAGGTCCTCGAGCAGGACCACGGGCAGTTCGGGCGCCTTGGTCCGCCGGATGAACGTGCCCCAGCCGCGGTCGCCGCGCACCTTGTTGGCCTCGCTGACCCCGGTACGCAGCGAGAAGCCTTCCAGCACGGCGGAAGCGGCCAGGACGATGAGGGCCACCTGGGGCGCCCGGATCGTCTCCGGGTTAAGGATCTTGTGTATTCCGTCGTAGACCGAGAAGGCGGCGCCGACGGTGAACAGCATCACGGACACCACGAACCCGTAGAAGTACCGCTCGCGCCCGAAGCCGAACGGGTGCTCATCCGACGGCGGCCGGAGGGAGCGGCCGTGGCCCACGAGCAGCAGCACTTCGTTGCCGGTGTCTGCGACCGAGTGAACCGACTCGGCGAGCATGGACGCCGAGCCGGTGAACAAGAACGCGATGAATTTCGTCAGCGCGATGCCGAGGTTGGCGCCGAGAGCGGCGAACACCGCCCTCATCTCACGAAACGAAACCCGCACTCGTCTTACTCGATCCGGGCTTGCAGGTCGGTGACGGCGGCGGTCTGGCTGGGGTCGATTCCGGAGGCGATGGCCAGGTACACGCTCGCGTAGTCGGCCAGCTGAACGACGCCGGCCAGCCGCACCAGCGGATGCTCGTCGTCCATGGCCAACTCGGACAGCCCGATCCGGCGCTGGGCGGCGAGTTCGGCGACGGCCCGCTGCTGGGCCGCGACCCGCTGGTCCTGCCCCGGGTCGACGATCAGCACCAGCCGCAGCGGGGTGAACCCCCGGCCCGGCTGCTCGTCCTCGTAGTCAAGGTCCCAGGACGACAGATCCGGCAGGCCGGACAGCTCCTCGGCCACGCTGTCCTCAGTGAGGGGGGACGGGGAGGCAGGAGGAGTTATCTGCGGGGGGCGCGCGGCCGGGCTGAAGGGCCCGTCGAAGGCCGCGATCTGATTGTGCGCCGCCTCCGGAAGCAGGCCCACGATCGCCGGGTACTTGGCGTTGTCGCCCAGCTGGGCGGCGAACCGCTGCGCGGCGACCCCGCTCAGCACGGATGTCCCCCATACCACGGGCAGCGTGCCGACCAGGTCGAGCGCCAGTGACTTGCCCGGGTTGACGAACGACTCGCTCGCCGGGCGGCACTGATGCGACACCTCCTCGAGCCGGGTCGCCGCCTGTTCGTAGACCTCCGGCCCGATCCGGGCCACACCCAGCCGCTCGGCGATGACCAGTAGCGGGATGGCCAGCGCCCACAGCATCGACCTCGGCAGCAGCGAACCGGGCTGGGCGGCCGCGGCGGCGGGGATGAACGGGGCCCGGGCCTGCTCCGTGATGCGGTGCAGCGCAGAGCCCTTGGCCCCGACGCCGGCCAGGCGGCAGCCCCGACGCGCCGCCTCGGCCGCGACGGCCAGGGTCTCGGCTGTGGTGCCCGAGGCGGACACCGCGATCACCACGTCGGCCGCCCCGACCCAGCCCGGCAGGCGCTCGGCCTGCGTCGCCATCACCTGGACCGGGCTGCCGGGCCCGGTGATGGCGCCCAGCATCTCGCCCGCGAGGCCCGCTCCGCCCAGGCCCGCGACCACGATCGCGCGCGGCCTGGCGTCCGGGGTCAAGGCCGACAGGTCCTCCTCCAGGCACGACCGCAGCGCGGTCCGGATCTGGGCCGCGGACGACGCGACCTGCCGCAGCATGTCACCGGGGTCGGCCGCCTCGATCACGTCGGGGGTGTCGAGGCGGTCGGCGGCCAGGACGAACTCCGTCCCGCCCCAGTCATCCAAGCCGTCACTCATGTCCGGCACTCATGCGTGGTCGCCGGGCCGCCTGGCCTCTTCCACAAGCAGCACCGGGATGTCGTCCCGAACCGGATAGGCCAGGCCACAGGTCTCGCTGGTGCACACCAGCTCGCTGGCCTCGTCGTCGGCCCGCAGCGGCGCATGGCATTCCGGGCAGGCCAGGATGTCAAGAAGCCACCCTTCGATCTGCATCAGACCTCCCTGCTCATTTGGCCGCCTGTGGCGGCGGGGCTTATTTGGCCGCCTGTGGCGGCGGGGCTTATTTGGCCGCCTGTGGCGGCGGGCTCGTTCCGCACGATGCCGAGCACCTCGTCCCGCAGGGCGGCCATGGCGGTCTCGTCGTCCGCCTCCGCGTTCAGCCGCAGCAGCGGCTCGGTGTTGGACGGCCGCAGGTTGAACCACCAGTCACCGGTCGCGACCGTGAGCCCGTCGAGTTCGTCGGTGCGCACGCCGGACCGGCCCGCGAAGGCCCGCTTGACCCGCGCCGTCGCCTCGGCCTGGTCGGCCACCTTGGAGTTGATCTCGCCGCTGGCGTGGTACCGGGTGTAGCTAGCCAGCAGCTGCGACAGCGGCCTGGCCTGCCCGCCGAGCGCGGCGAGGGTATGCAGCGCGGCGAGCATGCCCGAGTCCGCGTACCAGAAGTCCCGGAAGTAGAAGTGCCCCGAGTGCTCCCCCCCGAACACCGCACCGGTCCGGGCCATCTCCGCCTTGATGAACGAGTGGCCGACCCGGGTGCGCACCGCGACCCCGCCGTGCTCGGCGATGATCTCCGGCACCGCGCGGGAGGTGATCAGGTTGTGGATGATCGTGGCGCCGGGCTCGCGGGCCAGTTCGCGGGTCGCGATCAGGGCGGTGAGCACCGAGGGCGAGACGATCCGGCCGCGCTCGTCGATCACGAAGCACCGGTCGGCGTCGCCGTCGAAGGCGAGCCCGATGTCGGCGTGGTGCTCGACCACCGCCCGTTGCAGGTCGCGCACGTTCTCCGGCTCGATGGGGTTGGCTACGTGGTTGGGGAACGTGCCGTCCAGCTCGAAGTAGAGCGGGATCACGGTGATCGGCAGCCCCTCGAACACCTTCGGCACCGTGTACCCGGCCATCCCGTTGCCGGCGTCAACCGCCACGGTCAGCGGCCTGATCGCGGAGATGTCGACCAGCTTGCGCAGGTAGCCCACGTACCCGGACAGCAGGTCCACCGGAGCGATGGAGCCTGGGATCGGGGAACGAGCCAGGAACCGTTCAGCCAAATCTTTTATGTCCTTCAGGCCGGTCTCGATGCCGACCGGCCGGGCCCCGGCCCGGCACAGTTTGATGCCGTTGTACTGGGGCGGGTTGTGGCTGGCGGTGACCATCGCGCCCGGGATGCCCAGGTCGCCGCTGCCGTAGTAGAGCATGTCGGTCGGGCCGAGCCCGGCGGCCAGCACGTCGGCGCCCTGGCCGGCCGCCCCGCGCCCGAACGCGGCCGCGAGCGGGCCCGAGGAGGCCCGCATGTCGTGCACGGTCAGGATGGTCGCGGCCCCTGTCACCCGGGCGAACGCCGCTCCGAGCGCCTCCGCTACGCCCTCGTCAAGCTGGTCTGGGACCACGCCTCTGATGTCATAGGCCTTGACGATGCTCGCGAGATCTCCCACTGCAGGACACGCCTCCCCGGGACAGGACTTAGGCTGCCGCACCACGTTCACGGCGGCGCTGTGTTTGTCTACCGGCGAGCCTATCCGTCCTGCGGGGGACCTGAGCGCAGCACCCGGAGGTGGCCGCGGCGGCCGACCTCGACGCCCTGGCCCACGGGCTCGGAGTCCCGCTGCCCGTGGGACGGGACATCCATCACGGCGTTGGCCAGCGCTTCCAGGTCATCGGCCCGTTCGGCGGCCGGATCCGCGGGCAGCCGCACCACGTCCCAGCCGCGCGGCGCGGTCAGCCGGGCGGCGTGCTTCTCGCACAGGTCATAGCAGTGCGGCTCGGTGTACGCGGCCAGCGGGCCGAGCACCGCGGTGGAGTCGCGGTACACGTAGGTCAGCGTGTACACGGGCGGATGCTTGCATGCGGTGCGCGAGCAGCAACGAGAACTCACTCAGCCCACCTCGCTCACATCACCGTGACGCTCGAAGGCCCGGACCCTCGGGACGGCGTCGGATACAACCGTGACGGTATCCGTCCGCGGACGGTAACGCCATCACCCCGCGCCGGTGCCGTGCTCGTGTCGTGCCCGATCCGGCCTCCGCAGGTTCGGGTCAGTCCGGGTTCAGGCTCGGTACCTGCGGCGACGCCGCGGCCAGGCCTTCGCCGATGAAGGTGAAAGTGAGCTCCTCCAGGTGCTGCCGGGTGGCCTCGGGGACGTCGCGCAGCGGCCCGGACCCAGCCAGCACGGCCAGCCCGTGCACCGCGGACCAGACGGGGTACTCGATGCCGTCGCGGCGGTGCCGGGGCAGCACGCCGGCGTCGACCAGCTCATCGAGCACGATGCGGAGCTGACCCAGGGGCGACCGGTCCCGGCCGGTCCCCTCGTCCGGGATGCCGTAGGCGTGCTGCTGGGGCACGGCGAAGGCGGTGGCGAACCAGCCCGGTTCGGTGTGGGCGAACTCCAGGTACGCGACGCCGATGGCGTTCAGCCGGAGGAGGGCGGCGGTCGCGTCGCCCTGGGGGCCCGGCACCCGGGCGACGCCGGCGGCCATCCGGTCGGCCAGCTCGCCCATGGCCGCGGCGCAGACCACGGCCAGGAGCTCGTCCCGGTCGGCGAAGTGCCGGTAGGCGGCGTTGGGCACCACGCCCACCATCCGGGTCGCCTCCCGGAGCACCACGGCGTCCGGCCCGCCGGTCCGGGCCAGCTCGAGCCCGGCGGCGACCAGGCCGTCGCGGACGGCGCCGCGCGGACGGCGCCGACGTGGCGCCTGGTGTCTTTCCACGTGTCTTTCCACGTGTCTTTCCACGTGTCTTTCTACCACTGGTCGGCTGGCCGTCACGGCGACAGGATAACAAAGTGGACAGCGTCCACACAGAGGGCTATTGTGTACAGCGTCCACTAACGCTGGAGGCATCATGACCAGAATGACTCCCCTGCTCGAGCGCAACGAACAGTTCGCCCGTGACTACACCCCGCTGCCCCTCGGACCGCCGTCCGCGCAGATGATCGTCGTCACCTGCCTCGACCACCGGGTCGACCCCGCGATCATCCTCGGGCTCCAGCTCGGCGAGGCACCCGTCATCCGCAACGCGGGGGGACGTGTCACCCAGGCCGTCATCAACGACGTCGCCTACCTGGCGTTCCTCGCCGAGCAGCTCTTCGGCGGGCAGCTGGCGGACGACAGGCTGTTCGAGGTCGCGGTCATCCACCATACGCAGTGCGGCACCGGCTTCCTCGCCGATCCCGGCTTCCGGCACCAGGCCGCGGCGGCCACGGGACTCGCCGAGGCCGCCCTGGAAGGCTCCGCGGTCGCCGACCCGCACGTCACCGTCAAGGCCGACGTCGAGCGGCTGCTCGCCTCGCCCCTGCTCTCACCGAAGGTGAGTGTCTCCGGCCACGTGTACGACATCGCCACCGGACGCGTCACCACTACGGTCGACGCCCGGTATCCGTAGCCCAGACCGGCTTGCGCGCCGAGAAGCGGGGCGCTGCTATACCCTCGTTAGCTGTGCAGACCGGCGAAGGCGGTCCGAGGCCAGATTCGGGCTCCGGTGGGTCCAGGCCTCGGCGGCGTGACCGCCATGGCCGCGGGCTGCGCGGCAGGCTGGTCCCGCCTGGGGTCCCGCTCTACCGCAGCCGGTCTCAGCAGTTCGATGACATCGTGCTGGAGGCCGTGGCGCGGCTGGAGCCGCGCTGGGAGACCGAGCTTTCTGACGTGGAGTTCGCGGTCCAGGAAGTGCCCGACTTCGACACCATCGGCGAGGAAGGCGTGCCGCTGGCCCGCATCGTCCGCGGCTCGCCCGACGCCAGCAATCCGGAGAACCCGGCCTCGGGGCCTCGCATCGTGCTGTTCCGGCGCCCGCTGCTGGCCCGAGCGGAGGACGAGGACGAGCTGAGCGAGCTCGTCTTCGACGTGGTGGTTGAAGAGTTCGCCGAGATCCTCGGAGTGGACCCGGAGATCATCGATCCCGGCTACGGTGACCTCGACTGACGTCTACTTGTGGACATTGCGCTGAGGACCTGGAGGATCCCGTGGACCTGTTCGACCTGACCGGTAAGGTCGCCGTCGTCAGCGGCGGGAGCCGCGGGATCGGCCTGATGATGGCGCGAGGGCTGCTGGAGGCGGGGGCTTCGGTCTACATCAGCTCACGCAAGGCCGAGGCCGGGCAGGCCGCCGTGGCCGAGCTGTCCCGGTACGGCGTGGTGCTGTCGGTGCCCGCCGACCTGTCCCGCGAGGAGGAGTGCGCGCGGCTGGCCGCCGAGGTCGGCCGGTTCGAGGAGCGGGTGCACATCCTGGTCAACAACGCCGGTACCAACTGGGGCGCGCCGCTGGCCGAGTTCCCCGCCTCGGCCTGGGACAAGGTGCTGGACCTGAACCTCAAGACGCCGTTCTTCCTCACCCGGGCGTTCCTGCCGCTGCTGGAGGCGGCCGGAACGGCCGACGACCCGGCCCGGGTGATCAACGTGGGCAGTATCGACGGGCTGCGCGTGCCGGAGTTCAGCACCTACTCGTACTCGGCCAGCAAGGCCGGGCTGCACCAGCTCACCCGGGTGCTGGCCCGTGAGCTCGGGCCGCGGCACATCACGGTCAACGCCGTGGCCCCGGGCCCGTTCGAGTCCAAGATGATGGCCGTGACGCTGGCCGAGCAGGGCGAGCAGATCGCGGCCCTCTCGCCGCTCGGGCGCATCGGCCGCCCGGACGACATGGCCGGCGTGGCCGTGTTCCTGAGCGGCCGCGGCAGCGCGTACGTGACCGGCGCGATCATCCCGGTCGACGGCGGGATCTGGGCCGCGCACTGAGTTCTTACCGGAGCGTCACGGTCCCGAGGGCCGCTTCGACGGCGGCCGCGAGCACCTGCTGCCCGAGGGCGGTGGGGTGCAGGTCGCAGCCGCCGGAGGCCAGCTTGATCCTCAGGCCGGCCGCGCAGGTATTCCCGCCGGCCTGGGCCGAGGCCGCACGGAAGGCGGCGAAACCGTCGGCGAGGCGGGCACCGTACCGGGCTGCAGGTCCGGCCAGGGCCGCGTTCAGGGCCTCGACCGGGGCGACGGACGCCGCATCACCGTAGTTCAGCGCGTAGTAGGTGACCACCACCAGGGTGTGCCGGTACTGCGCCTGGTTCCGCAGGGCACTCAGGATGGTGTCCAGGTTCGCGGTCACCCCGGCTAGCGTGCGGCCAAGGTCCGGGCCGGCGCAGTGGTCCGCCGTCGTCTCCTCGCACCGGAACAGGTCGTTGGCGCCGATGCCGATGGTCACCAGCTGGGTGTCCGGGTGCTGCTGGAGGTACCGCACGGCGTAGGTCAGCTGCGAGCCACGGTAGGACACGTGCAACGGGGCGATTCTGCGATACCCCGGGCCGCCCCGCGCGTTGGTTTCGCAGCCGTTGCTCGGCGCGCCGGTGTTGATCATGCTCGCCGTCGTCTCCCCCGGGCAGGCGGCGTTCATCAGGTTCAGCTTGAGCGCCCGGGCCACGTCCTCGGGGTAGGCGGTGAACGCGGCCGGGTTCCGGTAGTCGGCGAACGAGGGCAGCGGCCGGTAGCCGAACGCGATCGAGTCGCCGAGCGCGAGGTAGCCGGGCTCACCGGAGACCTGGACCACCGGCGGCGCGGACTGCGTGACCGCGATCATCGGGTGGGCGCCGCCAGCGGCCGTCTGGGTGGAACAGGCGGACACCAGCAGGAGCACCACCACCACCACCGCGGCCACCGCGGCACCGCGGGCCGCCCGGGCCGCCCGGGCGGCCCGGGCGGCCCGGTGCCCGGTCAGGGCGAAGGCGGCCGTGAGCAGCACGCCGGCCACCACGGCCAGGGTCATAGTTACGACGATAGGCGCTGCGGCGATCGTCGGTCAGGCCCAGTTGGCCCTAGTTGGCCGGGGACATCAGGGCGATACCGCGTCGTAGGAGTCGTGGACGGGCGGGAGGGTGATGGTGGTCAGGGCGCTGATGGCCGGGATGATGGATACGACCGTGTTCTGACCCTGCGTTTCCAGCCGGGCGGCGTACAGCGGTCCCAACCCGGTCAGCGGGGTGATCACGATCGCGAAGGCCGATCCGTGCCTGGCGCCCCGGGGCGGGGCGGCAGGCACGCTGAGCGTGTGCCCGGCCGGGACCGTGACGACCTGGCTGCTGGTCGTGCCGGGTGTCGCGGCCAGCTCGGTCAGGCGGACCCGGGCCGGGCCGGCGGGCGCCGATAGCACGATCGTGGCGCTCAGGCCCGAGCCGCTGGCGTTCCCGGCCACGACGGCCTGCTCGCTGATCGGCGCGGTGGCCGCGGTGAAGGCGCCCAGGCCGCTGCCCGGCACCAGCACGGCTGCGGTCACCGGCACGTTCGCCGTGAGCTCGAGCGCCGCCGTACCGCCGAGAGGCGTGAGCGGGACGTAGGAGGCAGAGTCTCCCGGCAGGTCGACCGTCTGCGAGCCGAACGGGCGGTACCGCCCTTGCGCGGACAGGGCCAGGACGCCGACGCGCGCGTTGGCGCTGCCGGGGACCACGATGTACAGCCCGGCAGTGCCGCCCGACGGCGGCACTCCCGGTATCACCAGCTGCGTCGACGGCGGTACCGTGCTCGGCAGCCAGCTCGTGGTCCCGCCGCGCGACGAACTCTCGGAAACGTCCGCTGCTACCCGCCCGATGCTAGTCCGCACCTCGATCGCGACCACGCTGGAGCCTGCGACCATCGAGGACAGGGACTCGGTCACCGTCTGCTGCGGGGCGACCGTGATCCCGGTGTCGTCGCCGGCCTGGGCGAGCCCGGCATCGGTGATGACGTCGACGTCCACGCTCGCGGGCAGGGCGTCGACGTTCATCAGATCGAGCTGGATCTGCGTCACGCCGCCCTGCCGCCCGGCCCCGACGAACCAGATGTCCGAACCGGGTTCGCCGCAGCGGACACTGGCCAGGCCCGCACTGGTCGCTTCCTCGGCCTCCATGGCCTGCGCCATGGTGCCGGTCGCGGTCACCGACCAGCCCTGGAGCACCGTCGTGGCCTGCTTGCTCGTACTCTGCGCGGCCGGGGTGGTCAGCATCGACAGCGCGCCCGGCTGAGCCGGGCTGACCGGGTTCAGGGCCCGCAGCGCCGCGCCCGCCAGCGGCAGCGGCGCGAGCTCGGCTTGCCCTGCGCCCCCAGACGGCCCGGTAGATGGCACAGCCGCGATGAAGGCGACTCGGCCCGGTCCGCCGCCCGGGACGGGCGGGCAGGCTCGGGCGGCGGAGGTCACCGCCACCTGCTGCGGCGCTACTGAGGCGTGGACGGGACCCGGCGCGGCGGGCGCGGCGAGTTGCGCGGCGCCGGCGATGACGCCGAGCGCGAGCAGCACCACCCCGGCGGGCGCCAGGTGCGCCAGCTTCATGGCCGGTCACCGGATTCCCACGGGGCATGCGAGCCCGTGGTCATGGGGTCGGGACTCACCCAGGGTGAGAGGTCGGCGTCCTCGTCGCCCGGGAAGGGATCGGGGTCCGGCACGGCCGGGGGGGCGGCGTGGGCGGACGGGCCGGGTGCGGGGGGCCTGGCCGACCCGCGCCATCGGCGCGACGGCTTCCCGTGCCGCGCCGCGTGCTGGCCGCCGCGCGAACGCCTCGGCGGGCCGGAGGAGGCTCCGACGGAGGCGTCGGTCTCAGGGCGGGCGGCAACGCGCGGCTCGGGCCAGGCCTCGGCCGCAACCGCCGGGCCCGGTGCGGTCGTGACGCCCGGGTCGGTTGCGACGCCCGGGTCGGTCGTGACGCCCGGGTCGGTCAGCTCGGACCAGTACGCGGCCTCCGTGCCGCCGGTCTCCGTGCCGACCATCTCAGGGGCCACGGTCTCAGGGGCCACGGTCTCAGGGGCCACGGTCTCAGGGGCCCTGGCCTCGCTGGCCTCAACCTCGGGACGACGGTCAGGGTCGGAGGCGCCGCGGGCGCGGCCCAGGGTGAGGGCCAACCGCGGCCGCCGCTGCCGCCGGGCCGGCTTCGGCCGGTCGCCCCGGTCCCGCCGTCGACCGGGCACCGGAGTGGTCCCGGCGCCCGGTTCCGCCGCCGCGGCCGGGACGGGGACCGCCAACCTGGTCCCCGGCAGGGCGAGCGCGAAGACAACCAGGACGGCGGCGGCCTCGGCGCCGAGGCTGAGGTCCCGGGCCAGCACATTGCGGGTGATGACGAGGTGGCCGCCGCCGACGGGCAGCACGAAGCCCTGCGCCCACCCGTCCACCGGCTGGGCTACCGCCGCCAGCGGCCGCCCGTTGAGGGTGGCGGACCACCCGCCTGCCGCTTCGGCCAGCACGAGCGTGCCCGAGGTGGCGGGCGGCACCACGGCGCTCACGCCGATCGGGCCCGACGAGACCGGGGTCACGGCGCCGTCGGCGCCGATCACGCGGGTGCGCGCCACCGTCCCGGCCACCTGCCACAGGTCGTAGGCGGGCGCCGTGGTCAGCTGGACGAGCCCGGCCGACCCGTCCAGCTGACGGGCGAGCGTCTGATCGACCGGGGCGGGCAGCAGCACGTAACCGATGTCGAACCGGCTGAGCGCCTGCCCGGTGTCCCCGCCGTCGCCGCCCGCGGCGGTGCCCATTTCCGGGCCCAGCGAGGCGACGATCCCGTCCAGCGCGTGCGTGGCGGAGGAGGCCTCGGTGAGCTCGGGCTCGCCGAGTGCCGGGTCGGTGCTGCGCAGGACGGCATAGGACAAAGCCGCGCCGTCGGGCCGCAGGACCAGCGTCCTGGTCCGGTCTCCGGCCGAGGATGAGGAGGCCACGAACGGCGGCAGGATCTGCGGTCCGGCCGCGGCCACCGGTCCGCGGACGCCCGCGGCCAGCCAGTACCCGGCCGCGAGGACCGGGGCCGAGGCCGCCACCGCGACACCGGCCAGCACGGCCAGCCCGCGCCAGCCCGCCGCGAACCGGCGGCCGTCGCGGGCCGCTGCGATCCGGCCGAGGGCTAGAGCGGCCGCCTCGATCAACGGCGCGGCGGCCAGCAGCAGGCCGACGGCGGCAACGGCGATCGCGACGCCAGGCCACGCGCTGACCGCGGTCCCGTCCGGTGCCATCACCTGTACCCGGCTCACGACCAGCGCCGCGACCAGCCCGCCGAGCGCGATGGCCCAGCCGGTGTACACCAGGGACAGCCGCCGGCGCGCCAGCAGAGCACCGAACGCGGGCAGCACGAGGCCGACGGTGACCCAGGCGGGCGGGAGTCCAGGGCCACCCGGACTGAGCAGCAGTACCGACTCCGGCCGCAGACCCGCCAAGGCCAGCCCCGGCCGCTGGATCCCGGCCTCAAGAAAGAACGCGGAGTCACTGGTGAACAGGTGGAAGGTCCACGGCACGAGGACGGCGGCCGGCACCACCGCGGCGATCGCGGCGTTGACCGCGGTCGCCCGGCCGAGCCAGGGCCAGGCCGCGACCAGGCCGATCGCGCCGATCACCGCGATCGGCCAGATCAACGGCACGAAGGCCGCAGCCACCCCGACGAGCAGGCCGGTCGCCCAGGCCGCCCGGCGGGCCCGTCGCGGCGGCCCGGTGAGTATCCGCCCGACGGCCATGCCGATGAGCGGCAGCAGGACGAAGGCCATGGCGGTGCCAAGCCGCCCGGTCGCCACGGCGCCCATCGCGACCGGCAGCAGCGCGTAGCTGGCGGCCAGCCAGATCCTGGCGGCCAGCACGGACGTCAGGCGGCGGGTGGCCAGGAACGCCGTCACCCCCGCCGCGGGGACGCAGCCCAACAGCAGGACATCGACGGCCAGCCAGGGCTTGCCGGCCAGCAGGGTCGCGAGCATGGCCAGCACGCCGATGTAGGGCGGAGTGCTGGCCGCCGAGCCGACGCCCACGTCGTGATAACCGGCTAGGTACTCACGCCACAGATCGCTTGCGCCGCCCCAGGCGGGCACCAGGGCCCCGCCGCCGAGCGTGCCCGAACCGGTCAGCACCGAGCCGACCAGCCTGCGCTCGGCGACCAGCGCGACGAGGATGAGCCCCGCCCCCAGCAAGACGCCCGGGCTGGTCAGCACGCGCCGGACCACCGAATCGGTGGCCGGCAGCGGCATGTCCTCGCCTGCCTCATCGACGGGGGCATGGTGCAGCCCGCCGCTCTCGTAGGCCGACCCGCCGGCCCGCAGACCCGCGGCCGACTCGGCCAGCCGTCCCAGCGTCCGGCTCCGGGGCAGCTGCTCGCGCAGCAGCGACCACGCGTGCCTGCGGTCGGCGGCGCGGCGACGGCGAGCCCGCCCGAGCAGGATCGGATGACGCAGCAGCCAGCCGACCGCTTGGAGATGGTCCCAGGCCCTGCGCTGCTGCTTGGTCAGGAGGAAACAGGCCGCCCGCAGCAGTGAGCCGACGACGCAGCCGGCCACGATAGCGAGCATGGGACCGAAAGGCACGTTGGCGACGAACACGTACAGCGCGCCGCGGCGGTCCGCCATCCGCGGATGACCGCCCGCGGCCGGAGCCTTGCGCTTCTGCCTGGCCGACAGATCGCGGTGGTAGACCACCGCGTCGGTGACCACCCGGACGTCGTAGCCGACCGCGTGAGCCCGCCAGCAGAAGTCGATGTCGTCGCGCATAAGGGGCAGATTGGGGTCGAATCCACCGAGCTGGTCCCAGACATCGCGGCGGATCAGCATGCCCGCCGAACTGACCGCCAGCACCGAACGGTTGCCATCGTGCTGGCCCTGGTCGATCTCGCCGGGCTCGATCCCGGTGTAGCGCCGTCCCGCCCGGTCGACGGTGACGCCCGCCTCACGCAGCACCCGCCGGTCGGCCAGGTCCTTCAGCTTGGGCCCGAGGACCGCCGTGGACTGGTTGCGGCTGGCCGCCCGGAGCATCTGCTCCAGGGCGTCCGGGGCCGGCTCGCAGTCATCGTGCAACAGCCAGATCCACTCGACCGCCGGGTCCGGCGGTGAGCCGGATTCCGAGCTGGGCCTGCGCGCCGCGGCGTGCTGCAGCGCGCGGGCGACGGCGGCGCCGTATCCCGTCTCGGCGTCCATGCTGAAGACCGCGTCCGAACCGAGCAGTTCGGTCAGCGCGGCCCCGCTCCGGTCCAGGCTGCCGGTATCGACGCCGACCGCGCGAGGCACGGGATGCGTCTGCTCACGGACCCCGTTGATGAGCCCCGGGAGCAGCCGCGCACCGTCGTGCACCACGACCACGAGGGTCACGACGTGGCGCAGCGGCGCGGCGTTCTCTGACAAGGTCCTGTCTGGTGTGGGTAACGGCGCTCTGTGCGGCTACCCGCCCGGCAAGAGCGTGCGGACTACGCGGACGAAACCCCCGGCATCCACGACAGGACCAACCCTACACAGGGCCATCTTCAAAAGTTCAGGTAATTCAGATCTGCCGGGCGACCGCGCACGGGGGGCAGCACCCGGCCGCGGCTGAGCGGACGGTGCCCGGCCGACTACCCGCTGCTAATCAGCCTGGCGCTACCCGGCCTCGCGCTTCAGGCGGCGGCGCTCACGCTCCGACATGCCGCCCCAGATGCCGAACCGTTCGTCGTGCTCGAGCGCGTACTCCAGGCACTCGGCGCGGACCTCGCAACTGCGGCAGACCCGCTTGGCCTCCCGGGTCGATCCCCCCTTCTCCGGGAAGAACGCCTCCGGATCCGTCTGCGCGCACAGTGCCTGGTCCTGCCAGTCCAGTTCCTCAACCTCATCCGGGCTGATGAAGACCTGGGCCAGCGGGACGATGACCTCAGTCACGGCGCATCCTCCCTCCCTCCGCATTCGGAGCCCCCGTTCCCACCGCTCCCTCTGGGGGTGAGAATCACATCATTGAAATTACACTCGCGTGTCTTGCTTCAAGTCAAGCGAGGAAGGTGATAATGGTCGCTTCGTTGCCTGAGATGCGAGATAAATCACGCGGGGATCCACAGCTCGGAGCCACTTCAGTAACAATTATCGCACTGGACTCGTTGGCCTCTTCAGTCACTGCGGCCTTCCGCGGGGATCGAACAGGTCTCGGGGTACGGCGCGGCCCCCTAGGTTTCACCGACCCGATGTCCCGTTGGGGCGGTTATAACCGGCCCAATGTCCCATTGGGGCGGTACACGCCGGGCGAAGGGGAGAGTTCAGGTGCGTCTGGGGCCCGCGGGCATCTGATGGGGCCACCCGGGGGCACGAAGCGGCGGCCGAGACCGGAGCACGGCCTGACACACTGTGGGTATGCGCATCACCGTGCTCGCGGGCGGCGTGGGGGCCGCACGCTTCCTCCGCGGGCTGAAGCAGGCGGTCCCGGACGCCGACATCACGGTCATCGGCAACACCGGCGACGACATCACCCTGTTCGGCCTGCGAATCTGTCCGGACCTGGACACCGTCATGTACACCCTCGGCGGGGGCATCGACGAGCAGCAGGGCTGGGGACGGGCCGACGAGACCTTCAGCATCCGGGCCGAGCTGTCCGCCTACGGCGCCGGCCCGGACTGGTTCACGCTCGGCGACCGGGATTTCGCTACCCACATCCGGCGCAGCGAGCTGCTGGCCTCCGGCCAGCCGCTGTCGGCTGTCACGCAGGTGCTCTGCACGCGATGGCGGCCGGGCGTGCGGCTGCTGCCGATGTCCGATGACCCGGTCGAGACGCACGTCGTGCTGGACGATCGGCGCACGGTTCACTTCCAGGAGTGGTGGGTGCGCATGCACGCACAGGCCCCGGCGGCGGCCATCATCGCGGTCGGCGCCGAGCAGGCCGGGCCCGCGCCGGGGGTGCTCGATGCGATCGGCGCGGCGGACGTGATCGTGCTCCCGCCGTCGAATCCGGTGGTGAGCATCGGCACCATCCTGGCCGTACCAGGTATCCGGGCCGCCCTGGAAGCCAAGACCGTAGTCGGCGTGTCGCCCATCATCGGCGGGGCGCCCGTACGGGGCATGGCCGACGCGTGCCTGGCCGCGATCGGGGTCGAGACCTCGGCTGCCGCGGTGGCCGCGCATTACGGGCCGGAACTGATCGACGGCTGGCTGGTCGACGACCAGGACAAGGCCACCGCGGACATTCTCGGCGACGACCCGGCCCTGGCCGGCATCGAGGTTCGCGCCCTGCCGCTGTACATGCTGGACCTTCCTGCGACCACCGCGATCGCGCGCGCGGCGCTGGACCTGGCCCTGGAGCTGGCGTGATGGCCGGAGAGCTCACTGTCGTCCCGGTGACCGGGCTGCCCGAGATCACCGCGGGCCGCGACCTGGCCGCACTCATCGCCGGGGCCCTGGACCTGCGCGACGGCGACATCCTGGTCGTCACCTCGAAGATCGTGAGCAAGGCCGAGGGCCGGGTGGTGACCGCCTCCCGCGAGCAGGCCATCGAGGCCGAAACGGCACGGGTGGTGGCCCGGCGCGGCGCCACGACCATCGCGCAGACCCGGCACGGCCTGGTGCTGGCCGCGGCCGGCGTGGACGAGTCCAACACGGCGCCGGGCACCGTGGTGCTGCTGCCGGAGGATCCCGACGAGTCGGCCCGGCGGCTGCGCAAGGCGCTGCAGGCCCGGACCGGCCGGACCATCGGGGTGGTGATCACCGACACCATGGGCCGGCCGTGGCGGGCCGGGCAGACGGACAACGCCATCGGCGCGGCCGGCGTCGTGCCCGTCCGCGACTACCGCGGCGAGCCGGACACCTTCGGCAACATTCTGGAGGTCACCGTCGCGGCGGTAGCCGACGAGATCGCCGCGGCCGCGGACCTGGTGAAGGGCAAGTCCGCGGGTGTCCCGGTGGCCGTGGTGCGCGGACTGGCGGACCTGGTCACCGAGCAGGACGGCCCGGGGGCGCGGGAGCTCATCCGGCCCGCCGAGGAAGACATGTTCCGGTTCGGGTCGGCGGACGTGCCGCTGGCCCGCCGGACGATCCGGGCGTTCACCGCTGAGCCCGTCGACACCGGAGTGGTCCGCCGCGCGGTGGCCACTGCGCTGACCGCGCCCGCGCCGCACCACAGTGAGCCCTGGCGGTTCGTGATCCTGTCCTCGCCGCAGGCCAGGGCGCACCTGGTCGACGCGATGCGCGAGGCCTGGATCGCCGACCTGCGCGGCGACGGGTTCACGCCGGAGCAGATCACCCGCAGGCTCCGCCGCGGCGACGTGCTGCGGCTCGCGCCGCTGATTATCGTGCCGTGCCTGGTCACCGACGCGGCGCACCTCTACCCCGACGAACGGCGCAATCGGTCGGAGCAGGCCATGTTCACCGTGTCCATGGGCGCGGCCGTGCAGAACCTGCTCGTGGCGCTGGCCGTCGACGGCCTGGGCTCGGCGTGGATCTCCAGCACGCTGTTCTGCCAGGACATCGCCGCCCGAGCCCTGGACCTGCCCGAGGGCTGGCGGCCCATGGGCGCCATCGCGGTCGGCCATCCGGCCGAGCAGGCCCGCCCTCGGCCGCCGCGCGACCCGGCCGATTTCCTGCTAGTCCGCTGAGGGGGTCAGCAGCGGGAGGCCGGACCGGACGGAGGCGCAGACGCCGTCGCTGGCGGCGGCGGCCGCGAGGCGTTCGGCCGGAGGGTCGCCGTAGGTGGTCGTGCGCTGGCGCATGGGACGGCCGAGCGGCTCGGCGATGGCCCGGAGTTGGCTGATCGTCTTGTAGGAGCCGTGGTCGGCGCCGGCCATCCGGCTGATTGTTTCCTCCATCAGGGTGCCGCCCAGGTCGTTGACCCCGCCCTGCAGCACGTCGCGGCACAGGTCATCGCCCAGCTTGACCCAAGAGCATTGGATCGAGTCGATCGCCCCGTGCAGCAGCAGCCGGGCCATCGCGTGCACGGCCCGGTTCTCCCGCCGGGTCGCGCCGGGCCGGGCCAGGCCGGCCAGGTAGATCGGAGCGTTCTCATGAATGAACGGCAGCAGCACGAACTCGGTGAAGCCGCC
This sequence comes from uncultured Actinomycetes bacterium, assembly GCA_963722055.1. Classification (GTDB taxonomy): domain Bacteria; phylum Actinomycetota; class Actinomycetes; order Streptosporangiales; family Streptosporangiaceae; genus Palsa-504. The sequence goes on from CAVRLA010000015.1 coordinate 371,683, forward strand.
GGTCCGCTCCTGGACTGACCGGATCACGCGCAGGTGCCCGACCCAGTGCGCCGGGGTGTCGACGTGCCCGTACATCATCGTGGCTGAGGTCCGCAGGCCCAGCTCGTGAGCGGTAGTGATCACCTCGATCCACACCGAGGCGGGCAACTTGCCCTTGGTCAGCACCCAGCGCACGTCGTCGTCGAGGATCTCCGCCGCCGTTCCGGGCAGCGAGTCGACGCCTGCCTCCTTGGCCCGGATCAGCCACTCCCGGATCGGTACGCCCGTGCGGGCGGCGCCGTTCGCCACCTCCATCGGGGAGAACGCATGGACGTGAAGATCTGGGCACCGACGCTTCACCTCGGAAGCGATTTCGAAATAGGCCGTCCCCGGCAGATCGGGATGGATGCCTCCCTGCATACACACTTCGGTGGCGCCGGCCTCCCAGGCCTCCGCGGCCCGGTCGCCGATCTGCTTGAGGGAGAGCGTGTACGCGTCAGCGTCGGTGCGGCGCTGGGCGAAGGCGCAGAACCGGCAGCCCGTGTAGCAGACGTTGGTGAAGTTGATGTTACGGGTGACGACGTAGGTGACGTCGTCGCCGACGACCGCGCGGCGTAGCGCGTCGGCGATCCCGGCCAGCGCCTCCAGGTCGGGCCCGTCCGCGCCGAGCAGGGCGAGGGCCTGGGCGTCGGTGAGGGCGGCCGGGTCACGTTCGGCCTGGCGGAGGGCGGCGGCGATCTCGCCGGCCGCGAGCACGGCGGGAGCGGTTCCGGCTGGGACGGAGGGAGGTCCGGCGGAAGCGGCTCCGATCGGGGCGGCAGAGGATCCGGCAGGAGCGGCTCCGATCGGGGCGACAGAGGGTCCGGCGGGAATGGTTCCGGCTAGGGAGCCTGGAGCGTGGCCGGAAGGACGCACCAGGGCCCGTTCAGCTATCTCATTCCAGTCGCCGTAGACCTCGGCGAAATCATCGCGCCGGTCATGGGTGCGGCCGGTGGTGTCGATGGTCACGTACAGGTCAGTTCGGCCGGCTCCGTTTACCTCGGCCAGGCCGCCGTCGGGTTCCTGCCAGGGCAGGCCGTGCGGGCGGGCGGCCTCGTCGGCCAGGCCGGTGGCCGGGTCGGCCAGCGCGGCCACGTGCGCGGCCAGTCGCGGGTCCAGCCAGGGCTCGCGGAGGTAGGGCGGGTAGATGGTCAGGCGCTCGCGCAGCGTGAAGCCGGCCGCCGCGGTGCGGGCGGCCAGCTCGTCGATGGCGGGCCAGGGGCGTTCGGGGTTGACGTGATCCGGGGTCAGCGGCGAGACGCCGCCCCAGTCGTCGATACCGGCCCGCAGGATCTTCTCGTGCTGGTCGCCGACCAGGTTGGGCGGGGCCTGGATGCGCGCCTTGGCGCCGAGGACCAGCCGGGTCACGGCGATCGTCGCGGCCAGGTCGTCCAGTTCGGCGTCCGGCACGCCGCGCATCTTGGTGTCCGGCTTGGCCCGGAAGTTCTGCACGATGACTTCCTGAATGCCCCGGTAGGTGCGGGCCACCTTCCTGATGGCGAAGATCGAGTCGGTACGTTCGGCCAGGGTTTCTCCGATCCCGATGAGGATGCCGGTGGTGAACGGGACGTTGCAGCGGCCGGCGTCCTCGAGCACGCGCAGCCGGACGGCCGGATCCTTGTCCGGGCTGCCGAAGTGCGGGCCGCCCTTCTCGGTGAACAGGCGGGTCGCGGTCGTCTCGAGCATCATGCCCATGGACGGGGCCACGGGCTTGAGGCGCTGGAAGTCCTGCCAGGTCAGCACGCCCGGGTTGAGGTGGGGCAGCAGGCCGGTCTCCTCCAGCACGCGGATAGCCATGGCCCGCACATAGGACAGGGTGTCGTCGTAGCCGTGCGCGTCCAGCCAGTCTTTGGCCTGGCGCCACCTGCTCTCCGGCCGGTCGCCCAGCGTGAACAGGGCCTCCTTGCAGCCCAGTTCCGCGCCGCGGCGGGCGATGTCGAGCACCTCGTCCGGCTCCAGGTACAGGCTATGCAGCCGGTGCGGCACGGTGGCAAACGTGCAGTAGCCGCAGCGGTCCCGGCACAGCCGGGTCAGCGGGATGAAGACCTTGCGCGAGTAGGTGATGGTGTTCGGCCGGCCGGCCGCCTCCAGGCCGGCGTCCCGGGTCCGGCTGGCGTGGTCCAGGAGTTTTTGCAGGTTGTCACCGCGGGCGTGCAGCAGGACCGTGGCCTCGTCGGGATCGAGCGCCTTGCCGTCCCGGGCTCGGGCCAGCGCCCGGCGCATCCCGGCGGCCGTGACCCCGCTTGTTCCGCTGTCCCCCGAGTCGCCGCCAAGATCGCTCATGCTGCACCCAACCTATCCCGGAGCCGGGTTCTTCCCCAGTCCGGTCCGGTTGGCCCGGGATCGTGGGTCGAAGTCCTTGTCACAGGGGCGGATGCTGAATGGTTCGAGCAGCCTCTCCCGGTCCGTGACGCCGTCCTCTCGTTCTAGCATCCGGCCTTGCCTCGTCCTGGCACCTGGCGCAGCCGCACGTGACACTCGAGCCCCACCCAACCCGTCACCACCGCATTGCGGCCGCGGTGCGGCCCGCGCCCACCCGGTGAACGTGACGTTCTGATGGCTCTATCCGTTAGAACGCCACGTTCATCGAGAAGGTAGGCATCAATTAGCGAAATCTTGAGCAAATCCAGGAGCTGATGGGGCGGGTGAGGGTTTCTGGTGATCTGCGGCGGCTAGGGCGGGGTGGTGTTACTGCTGACCGAGGCGGGTCCGCTGGTCACCGGGGGACTGGGCGATCCAGGCGCGGGAGAGATTACGGGTCATGGCTGGGTAGACGATCAGGTAGCGGAACGGGGTGATGGCGAGCATGTAGGCGGTGCCGAGCAGGCCGTTCGGTTTGACGTAAACGGCCAGCTGGCCGTGGTAGCGGCCCGCGCCGTCCGGAACCCAGCCGAGGTGCAGGACGCCGTGCACGGTGCGGTTGATCATCTCGGCCGCCCATTCGTCGTCGGTGAAGTAGAGCGGGGTGAACGATAGCGAGCGGTGGTCCGGGCCGGGCGGGCCGGCGCGCAGGTCGGGCGGCAGGCGGTCACGGAGCGTCGGGCGGTGCGGGCTATAGCTCGCTCCTGGGCCGTCGTCCCAGCCGAACCACTCCCCCAGCTTCAGCCGGATCACCCACAGCACGTGAGCGGCGCCTACGGAGCGGCGGGCCGGGTCACCGGAGCCGATCAGCTGCACCAGGCGGGGGAAGTCGTCCGGGCCACCCGGGGTCGGCAGGGCCCACACGTCCTCGAGCCGGTAATCGCGGACGAGCTCGTGGATCCGCCAGGGACGGGAGGTGTGCGCGGTGTTCGGGAGCCTCATGTTCAAGCCGCCTTCCATACGGTACCGTATGGAAAAACGCTAGCACGAGCGATGGTGGCGGCTTCAGCGGGGTCGATGGGCGGCTTAGGGCAGGAATCGGTGGGGCGGCTTCAGCGGGGTCGATGGGCGGCTTCGGGCAGGAATCGGTGGGGCGGCTTCAGGCGGGGTCGATGGACGGCTTCGGGCAGGAATCGGTGGGGCGGCTTCAGGCGGGGTCGATGGGCGGCTTCGGGCAGGAATCGGTGCGACGGCTCCGGGCGGGAGGCGGGCGGTGGCGGTGACCAGGACACCGCGCGGCAGGTGGGTCGAGGAAGGGCTGCGAGCGCTGGCAAACGGCGGGCCTGAGGCGATCCGGATCGAGCTGCTAGCTCAGGCGCTGGGGGTGACCAAGGGCGGGTTCTACTGGCACTTCGCGGACCGCGGGGCGCTGCTCGGCGAGGTGCTCGACGCCTGGGAGCAGGCCAACCTGACGGACGTGATCGAGCGGGTCGAGCGCGACGGCGGGGACGCCAAGACCCGGCTGCGGCGGCTGTTCACGCTGGCCTTCTCCGGCACCGGGGCGCTGCAGACCGACCTCGCCGTCCGGGACTGGGCCCGGCGCGATACGGCGGTGGCCGGGCGGGTGCAGAGGGTCGACAACCGGCGGATGGAGTATCTGCGCGGGTTGTTCGGGGCTATCGTCGCGGATCAGGCCGACGCGGAGGCGCGCAGCCTGCTGGTCCTGTCGCTGTGGTTCGGTAACCATTTCCTGGCCGCCGAGCACGAGGAGCACAGCCGCGCCGAGGTACTGGAACGGGCCATGCGGCTGCTCGAGAGCTAGGCCTGGATGCTGGGATCCTCCGGATATCGCGGGGAGTTCGGGTTTCGTCGGCCGAGCCCGAGCGCGTCCATAGCGCGCGGCAGGTGGGGTTCGAACCGGCCAAGGGTCGCCTCGCGCAGTTCCGCAACCGTCCACCACCGGACCTGGGCGAATTCGCGCTGGTCCGGACGCAGGGACTGCCCGACATGACCGGCGAGGGCGAACCAGAGGCTGACGTCAACATGCCGCGTCGCGAGCGGGCCCACGGTCTCGGTCATCGTGAGGAAAAACGGCCTGTCCTGGGACGCCGCGTCGGGTTGCGCGATGACGCCGAGCTCTTCGACGGCCTCCCGCCGGACGGTGTCGAGCGGATGCTCGCCAGGCTCGACATGCCCTCCGGCCGGCAGCCACAGGCCGGACAGCCGGTGATCGCAGAGCAGCACGCCTCCGGCCGGCCGGTCGACGAGCAGAAAGTACGACACCAGATGTGGTGACGGGGTGAGCGGCTTCACCCGCCGGAAGATGTCATCGGTCCCGGCGAGCCACGTCAACGCGTTCTGGCGATGCTTCTGTCCGAGGTCATCGGTGGGCAAGATGCCGGAGACCTGGCCGACGATCATCGACTTCAGGGCGGCCGACATGCGCGTTATTCTTCCGCGGGGGGCCAGACTGGGGACCGGGGAGTCCTGTCCGGCGAAGGTGACCTGCGGTGAGACGTTTACGAGCGAGGGTGGTGGGGGCTAGAAGGCGCGGTAGTCGCGGACGGGCATGCGAGGGCCGCGGCGCGGGGGCAGGCGGCCCCCGAGCTCGATGAGCCGGGTTACCCGGTAGCGGTGCCCGGCGTAGGGAGCGAGCAGCTCAAGCATCCCGGCGTCGTCGGTGATGCGCCCGGCTAGCGTCCAGCCGACCGCCTTGGCCAGGTGGTAGTCGCCGACGGAGATCGCGTCCGCGTCACCCGCGGCCCGCTGCCTGATCTCGGCCGAGGTCCATACGCCGATGCCGAGCAGGGACCGCAGGCGGCGGTCGGCCTCGGCCGAGTCGAGGTCCAGGACCTGCTCCAGGCGGGTGGCCACGTCGGCGGCGCCGATGATGGTCCGGGCCCGGACGCCCTCCACTCCGGCCCGGTGCCAGTCCCAGGACGGGATGCGCGCCCAGACCCGCGGTGGCGGGATGACCCGCATGCCCGCCGGGGCCGGGCCGGGAGCGGCCGCGCCGTATCTGCCCAGCAAGAACCGCCAGGCACGGTGGGCTTCCTGGCCGACCACCTTCTGTTCCAGCACGGCGGGCACCAGCGCCTCGAACAGCCGGCCGGTCCGGCCGACGCGCAGCCCGGAAAAGCGCAGGGCCAACTCGCCGACGATGGCGTGGTGCGCGGTGAATCCGGACAGATCATCGTGTGCGCCGAGCTGCGCAGGAAGGTTGTCCAGCAGCCAGGCGGCACCCGGACCCCAGGCCTGGCCGGTGACGAGCGTGCCCGGGCTCGCGGTACGCGAGATGACGCGGAGCGTGCCGGGACCCTCGGGGGTCAGGCAGGTACGCCATACGGCGCCCGCCTGGTCGAGGCGGAAGGCGGGATCCCGGCCGCCGTGCCGGTACGCGGACAGCGTGAGCCGGACGTCGACGCCGAATGGTGCCTGCCATTCGCGGGCCAGCCCCGCGCCCGGGGTGGGCACGGCCGGGGTCGGTGCGGCGGGGGTCGGTGCGGCGGGGGTCGGTGCGGCCGGGGTCGCTGCGGCTCGGTCGCGGCCGGGGTCGGTGCGGCCGGCTCGGTCGCGGCCGGGGTCGGTGCGGCCGGCTCGGTCGCGGTCACACGTCTGAGGAGAAGCGGACCGAGGTCGGCTCGAGCCGGACACCGGGCCAGATCCGGATGCCGCGGGCCAGCTCGTTGCCGGCCCCGACGAACGCACCGTCGCCGATCACGGCGTCGTCGAGCACCGCACCGCCGGCCACCACGGCGCCGCGGCCGACGATGGAGTCCCGTACCACGGCGCCCGCCTCGACCCTGGCGGCGTCGAACAGCACGCTGCCGTCCACGGTGGCGCCTGGGCCGACGGTGGCGCCCGCGCCCACCACCGTGCCGCCCGACACGGCGGCGTCAGCCGCCACCGACGCGCCCGCCAGCAGCAGCGCGGGCCCGGCCGGGCCGGGCAGGACGGGGGTAGCCAGCCGCCCGAGGACCAGGTCGCACGAGCCGCGCACGAACGTCTGCGGGGTCCCGACGTCCAGCCAGTAGGCCGACTCGAGATAGCCCATGACCAGATCGCCGCCCTCGATCAGCGACGGGAACGTCTCCCGTTCGACCGAGACCCGGCGCCCGGCGGGGATCCGGCCGATGACGTCGCGCCGGAATACGTAGCAGCCGGCGTTGATCCAGTTCGTCACCGGGTTCGGGGTCTTCTCCAGGAACGCGGTAACGCGCCCGGACTCGTCAGTCGGCACCACGCCGAACCGGGACGGGTCGTCCGCCTCGACCAGGTGCAGCGTCACCGCGGCATCCGTCTTGCCGTGCAGGTCGACCTGCGCGCCCAGGTCGTGCCCGGACAGGATGTCGGAGTTCAGCACGACCACGGGGTCACCGGCACCGGTGCCGCGCAGCGAGGCGGCGGCGTTGCGGATTCCGCCCGCCGTGTCGAGCGGCACGTCCTCCTGAACGTAATCGATGGACAGCCCGAACGCCGCGCCGTCGCCGAAGGCCGCGGCGAACATCTCCGCCTTGTAGCAGGTGGCCAGCACGACGTGGGTGACGCCGCCGGTCGCGGCCCGGGCCAGCAGGTGGGCCAGGAACGGCACACCGGCGGTAGGCAGCAGGGGTTTGGGTGCGGACAGGGTAAGCGGCCGCAGCCGGGTTCCCTGGCCCCCGACCAGCACGATGGCCTCAAGCGGTTCACGCGGCATGAAAGGAGAGGCTACACCGCGTGGACGTCAGCACCGGACTGTTCGGCGGCGCGGCGGTAGCAGGCCAGGTGGGCTTCGGCCGACGCGGCCCAGGTGAACTCCTGCGACCGGGCGTAGCCGGCGGCGGCCAGTATCTCCCGCCGGGCGTCGTCGTCGAGCAGCGCGCGCAGCGCGTCCCGGATGCTGTCGGCGTCGGGTTCGGTGTAGGCGACCGCTTCGCCGCCCACCTCCGGCAGCGAGGTACAGTGCGTGGTCAGCACGGGCACGCCGCACGCCATAGCCTCGAGCACCGGCAGCCCGAACCCCTCGCCCCGGCTCGGGAAGGCCACCACGAGGGCCCCGCCGAGGAAGCCGGGCAGGTCGGAGAACCGCAGGTAGCCGGGGCGGATCAGGCGCAGGTGGGGCGGCACCGCGGCCACGGCGGTGTCCACCTCGTCGCTCCAGCCGCCGCCCCCGCCCAGGACCAGGGCGGGCGGATCGTCCAGGTCGGCCACGGCGCCGGCCCAGCCGGTGATCAGCGCGGCCACGTTCTTGCGCGGCTCGAGCATGCCTAGGAAGGCGACGTACGGCTTGCCGTGCAAGCCCAGCCGGTTGGATACCTGGGAGACCTGCTGGGGATCGGGCTGGTGGAACAGCCGGTGGTCCACGCCGTGATAGGCGACGTCGATCTTGGTCGGATCCGCGGACAGCACCCGCTCCAGCTCGTCGCGGGTGGCCTTGGACGGCACGATGAGCCGGGCCGCGCGGCGCGCCGCGGTGCGGATCGCCGACTTGAAGAACATGGCGCTGACCGGGCTGTAGAGCTCGGGCTCGGTGAAGAAGGTGACGTCGTGTACGGTCACTACGGTGGGGCGCCCGGGACGCAGCGGCATGGAGTAGTACGGCACATGGATGACATCGGCGTCGACCTGCTGGGCCACCACCGGCAGCCCGCTCTGCTCCCAGGCCAGCCGGGCGGAGCGGTGCGAGAGCGCGGTAGGGCCGGTGACGACGCGTGCGCTGGGCGCGAGCCGCCCGTAGCGTTCCTCGTCGGCCCGCTGGCAGACCACGGCCAGGTCCGCGCCGGCGACGTCGAGGGCGCCGATCAGCCCGTCAACGTACCGGCCGAGCGCGCCCCGGTCGGCTGGCACGTCGGTCGCATCAATAAGTACGCGAGGTGCCACGACCGCACTTGCTCCCTTCCTGGGTCATCCGGGCGGCAGACAGTGCAGAGCTCATGCTGACCGCACGGCCCCTACATACCTGTTATGGATTTCCCGTCTGCAATAAAGCCTACGCCCTGCGCAAAACAGGGATGAGCACATACCCCATTACGCCGACCCCGACCCCGGCCGGGCGTCGAGCACGCACGAGCATTCTTTGGGACGGAACGGACCGTGGTGCGTGCGGCCGCTCCGGGGGTTGTTTCATGATCGTGAACAGTTCGGGACAAATAGTGCCCAAAAGTGTTCACGATCATGGTGGGAGGTCAGCAGGACGGGACGGGCTGACCGGACTTGAGGTCTTCCAGGTCGTTGACGGCCTGGTTGAGGGTGCTGACCTTGACCACCTGCAGGCCGGCCGGGATCGCGCCCTTGACGTCTGAGCAGTTCGCGGCGGGGGCCAGGAAGACCGTCGCGCCGGCGTTACGGGCGCCTACCATCTTCTGCTGGATGCCGCCGATGGGGTCGACCTGGCCGCTGGCTTCGATCTCGCCGGTCCCGGCGATGAACTTGCCGCCGGTCAGGTTCATCGGGGTCAGCTTGTCGATGATGCCGAGGGCGAACATCATGCCCGCGCTGGGCCCGCCGATGTCGCCTACGCTGAACTTCACCGTGAACGGGAACTTGTACTGCTCGGTGACCTGCACGCCCATCACCGGGCGTCCCGCGGCCTCCTTGGTCCCGACCTGGATCGTCTGGGTCCGGCCGTCGCGCACGATGGTCAGGGTCAGCGTGCTGCCCGCCGGGTGCGCGCCGATCAGCGAGGTCAGGTCAGACTCGCCGGTCACCGGCGCGCCGTCCACGGCGGTGATCACGTCCCCGGATTTGAGCACCCCGTAGGCGGGGTAACCGGTCTGGGCCTGAACCACGACCACCTGGGTCTGGAACGGGATGTGCAGTTCGGTCAGCGCGGCGGCAACCGCGTCCTGCTGTGAGCCGGTCATCTCCTGGGTGTCCTGCTGCTGGGTCTGCTGCTGGCTCTGGCCAGGCGCGAACAGCTCGGATTCGGGCACGACCGCCTCGTGCGGGTTCAGCCAGGCGGCCAGCGCGCTGAAGATGTTGATGGTGACGCCGGGTCCGCCCTGATAGCCGACCGTCACCATGTTCAGGTTCCCCGCGGTGGGATACGTGGGGTGCCCTACGATGGTGATGAGCGGCTGGCCGGAGGAATCCTTGCCCAGCGTGTTCAGTGTCGGCCCGGGCCCGAGGATGACGTACGGCACCGGGATCAGCACGGCGATCGCGAGCGCCGCGATCACGCCGATCGAGGCGATGACGAGCGTCAGGGAACGTCGCGACATACCGGGAAGACTACGCGGCTCACGGGGTGCCGACCCACTCACTGGTGCCGTCCGTGAAGCGCTGGTGCTTCCAGATCGGCACCGAGGCCTTCAGCACGTCGACCAGCTCGCGGCACGCGTCGAAGGCCGCGCCCCGATGCGCGCAGGCCACCGCGGCCACCACGGCCAGGTCGCCGACCGCGAGGTCGCCGACGCGGTGCACGGCGGCGATGCCCAGCACGGGGAACTTGTCCGCGATCAGCTCCGCGACCCGCCACAGCTCGGCCTCGGCGGACGGGTGCGCGCTGTAGGACAGGCCGGTAACGCCCTGGTCGTGGTCGGTGTCCCGGACCGCGCCGGCGAACAGCGCGATCCCGCCCGCACCGGGCCGGCCACCGCGGCCCGGACCTCGTCGACGGACAGTTCGGTATCCCGGATGGCGATCAGGCGCACGACGTTCACCAAGCAAGTTTACCCAGAACTTGCGCCACGGACCGTTCAGCAAAATTTGACCGGAGTGCGGCGGTCAGAGGTCCGTGCGGCGGTGACGGCGCGCGCGGCGGACGATGGCGGCGGTGCCGATCACCGCGACCGTGGCGCTGGCGGCGGTGATCGTGGCCTCCTTGCGCGCGATGCGCCGCCCGGCTACGGCGTGGCGGCCCTTGCGCGCCTCGAGCAGCATCTGCAGCACCTCGGCGTTGCCGTACCGCGGCCGCCAGCCCGCCGCCCGCAGCGCAGCGCAGTCCGTCACCCAGGGGTACACGACGTACCGCAGGTCCATGGCCTGCGCCGGGGTCACGCCGAGCCGGTGCAGCCGCTGCGCGGTCCCGAAGGTCAGCCGGGCGGGCAGCTCGATGCTCTTCAGCCCGCTGAGCTGCTCGACCGCGTCCTGCTCGAGCCAGCCGTCACAGCCCACCGCGAACTGCCCGTCGATGCCGCCGCCCACGGTGAACTCGACCGCGGAGGTGAGGTCGTCGAGGTGGCAGAACTGCCAGCGGGGCGCGCAGCCCTTCACGGTGAGCAGCCGGGGTGCCTCGAAATGCCTGGTGACCAGCGTGTCGACCGACTCGCCGACCAGCGCGGCGGGCCGCACCACGGTCACCGCCATGCCGGGGTTGGTCCGCGGCGAGCGGCGGGCCAGCTGCTCGATCTCCAGCAAGTCCCCGGCCACGCTGCTGTCCGCGTCCGCGGCCAGCGGTGCGTCCTCGGGCAACGGGACCGCGTTGTCCGGGCGGGCCCCGTAGACCATGGAACTGGTCAGCAGCACCACCCGGCCGACCCGGCCTGCCGCGGCCGCGGTGAGCACCGTCTGGGCGCCGCGCACGTTGAACGCCCGCCGCGTCCGGGCGTCGGAGTCCGGCGCCAGGTCCAGGTCGGCGTGCACCACCACGTCCACGCCGGCCAGCCCGGCCAGGGCCGGGTCGCGGACATCGGCCACGCGCCAGGTCACCCCGGCGATGTCGCCACGCTGGCTGTCGATCGCGATGACCTTCTTGACCTTGGGCGAGGCCGCGAGCCGGATGGTCAGGGCGGACCCGATGCCCTCCGCGGCACCGGTGACGGCGACCACGGGCATAGGCTGGGGCCGTGTATCACTGCGCTCGGAGCGAACCGGACGCCGGGCGTTTGTCACAGTAAGCTTCTCCCGAGATAGCGTGACGTCATGATCCTTCCATCCTGCCGCAGAGCCAACCATGGCTGATCGCCCATTTGGCTTCGGTCTGCCCGACAAGCCAGAAGATCAGGGCGGCCAGGGATCTTCGGGATCCGGCGGGCCTGCGGATCCTGGCGCCGGCGGGCCGCTCGGCGCCCAGGGACCGTTCGGGGCGATGGGTGACCCGAACCAGTTCGCCGACGCGCTGCGCCAGTTCGCTGACCTGCTGTCCTGGCAGGGCGGCCCGGTCAACTGGGACCTGGCCAAGAACGTGGCCCGGCACGCGATCGTCGCGGCGGGCGACCCGAGCGTCCTGGAGGCGCAGCGCCGGGAGATCACCGAAGCCGTCCGGCTGGCCGACCTGTGGCTGGACGAAGCCACCACGTTCCCCTCGGGCATCCGCAAGACAGAGGCGTGGAGCCGGTCGGAGTGGCTTGAGGCCACGTTCCCGATCTGGGCCAAGCTCTGCGACCCCATCGCGGCCAAGGGCGTCGAGGCGATGGGCGGCATGCTCAACATCGACCCGACGCAGCTCGGCAACGACGTCCCCGAGGAGATGCGCCAGGCCCTGGGGGCCCTAGGCGGCGGTGCGGGCGGGCTGGGCGGCCTGGCCGGGCTGGGCGCCATGCTGCGCCAGATCGGCGGGGCCATGATCGGCAGCCAGACCGGCACGGCGGTCGGTGAGCTCGCGCGTGAGGTGGTCGGCTCCACCGACATCGGGCTGCCGCTCGGCCCGGAAGGGGTGGCCGCGCTGCTGCCCGCGGGCGTGGCCCAGTTCGGCCAGGGCCTGTCCGTCGACGCCGGCGAGGTCCGGCTCTTCCTGGCCCTGCGCGAGGCCGCCCACCAGCGGCTGTTCGCTCACGTCCCGTGGCTGCGCGGGCATCTGCTCGGCGCGGTCGAGCAGTACGCCAGCGGCATCACGATCGACATGACGCGGCTGCAAGAGGCGATTCCGGACGTCGACATCACCAACCCGGAGGCGCTGCGCGACGCGCTGGCGGGCGAGGGCCTGTTCCGGCCGGAAGACACCCCGGCGCAGAAGGCCGCCCTGGTCCGGCTGGAGACCGCGCTGGCCCTGGTCGAGGGGTGGGTGGCCACGGTGGTCAGCGCCGCGGCCCGGGACCGGCTGACCCACGCCGACGCGCTGGCCGAGGCGGTCCGGCGGCGCCGGGCCACCGGCGGCCCGGCCGAGCGGACGTTCGCGACGCTCGTGGGGCTCGAACTGCGTCCGCGCCGGCTGCGCGAGGCGGCCGCCATCTGGCAGGGCCTGACGTCGGCGCGCGGGGTGGACGGCCGGGACGCCCTATGGTCTCATCCTGACCTGTTGCCCGCGTCCGACGACCTCGAGAACCCCGATACTTTCGTGCACGGCCAGCCCGAACTGGACATCTCGGACCTAGAAGACGGCAACGATCTTCCTGGTGCTTGATGTAAGTTTGGTGCCCACAGCGCTAGCCAGGGGGGACACCCCCCAGGCCTCCCGCTGAGGGCAGGAGCACGGCATGGGCGAGCCAGAGCACACAGATGTGGTCGTAATCGGCATGGGTCCCGGCGGCGAGTACGCGGCCGGCGCTCTGGCTGAGGCCGGACTGCATGTCACCGCGGTCGAGGAACGCCTGGTGGGCGGCGAGTGCCCGTACTTCGGGTGCGTTCCGTCCAAGATGATGATCCGGGCCGGCAACCTGATCGCCGAGGCCAGGCGGGTGCCCGGGATGGCCGGGTCCGCCACCGTCACTCCCGACTGGTCGCCGGTCGCGCTGCGGATCCGGGAGGAAGCCACCGACTACTGGGACGACAAGGTGGCGGCCGACCGGTTTATCGGCAAGGGCGGCCACCTGGTCCGCGGGCACGGGACCATCACCGGGCCGGGCGAGGTGACCGTTTCTGCTTCTTCTGCTTCTTTTGCTTCGTCTGCTTCTTCTGCTTCGGACGGCCCGCAGGTGTTGCGGGCCCGCAAGGGCATCGTGATCAACAGCGGCACCGCGCCCGCCGTCCCGCCCATCGTGGGCCTGGCCGGCACGCCCTACTGGACGAACCGGGAAATCGTCCAGGCCGAGCAGGCGCCGGGATCCATGATCGTGCTTGGGGGCGGGGCCATCGGCGCCGAGCTGGCCCAGGTGTTCGCCCGCTTCGGCACCGCCGTCACCGTGGTCGAGGCGCTGCCCAGGCTGGTGTCGTTCGAGGAGCCCGAGGCCAGTGCGCTGATCGAGCGGATCTTCGCCGCCGAGGGCATCAGGGTGTGCACGGACGCACCGGCCGAGCGGGTCAGCCACAACGGCACCCAGTTCAGCGTGCACCTGGGCATGAGCACCCTGATGGCCGAGCGGCTGCTAGTCGCCACCGGCCGGCGGGTGGACCTGGCCGCGCTCGGGGTGGCCGCGGTGGGCTTGGATGAGGAGGGGCGGTCTATCCCCACCGACGGGTGGATGCGCGCGGCAGACGGCGTATGGGTGATCGGTGACGTGACCGGCCACGGCGCGTTCACGCACATGTCTTTTTACCAGGCCGACATCGTGGTCCGCGACATCCTAGGCCAGGGCGGGGAGCCCGCCGACTACCGGGCCGTGCCACGGGTTACGTTCACCGACCCGGAGATCGGCAGCGTCGGGCTGACCGAGGCCGAGGCGCGGGCGGCCGGGCTGCGCGTGCGCACCGGCCTGACCCAGGTGCCGTACTCGGCCCGGGGGTGGATCCACAAGGCCGACAACGACGGGTTCATCAAGGTCATCGAGGACGCCGACCGGTCGGTGCTGGTCGGCGCCACTTCGGCGGGCCCGTGGGGAGGCGAGGTGCTGAGCGCGCTGCAGGTGGCCATCCGGGCCGAGGTGCCGCTGGCGACGCTGCGCAACATGCCGTACGCCTATCCCACCTTCTACCGGGCCATCGAGGACGCGCTGCGGAATCTGGGGTCGTCATGAGCCGCCGCCCGGCCGTGGTGGCCTTCGACGTGATAGAGACGCTGGCCTCGCTCGAGCCGCTGCGGGCCCGTCTCACCGAGACGGGCCAGCCGCCGGGCCTGCTCGAGGCCTGGTATACCCGCACGCTGCGGGACGGGATGGCGTTGTCGGCGACCGGTGACTACGTGGGGTTCACCGAGGTCGCCGACGCCGCGCTGCGCGGGCTGACCCACTACACGATCAGCGACGACCAGGTGGCGTACGTCATGGCGGGTTTCGACGAACTGCCCGCCTTCCCCGATGCGCTGCCCGCGGTTACCCAGCTGACGGAGGCCGGCCTGCGGGTGGCCTGCCTGACCAACGGGTCGGCGTCCTTTACCTCGTCGTTCGTCGAGCGGGCCGGGCTGCGGGTGGACCGGATTATCTCGGTAGGCGAGGTGTACCGGTGGAAGCCGGCCAGCGTGGTCTACCTCTACGCCGCCGAGGTGCTCGGCGTGTCGCCGGACCGCCTGGCCCTGGTCGCCGCGCACGACTGGGACTGCCACGGCGCCAAGCGTGCCGGGCTGACGGCCGGCTGGGTCAGCCGTAAGGCCGGCGGCTTCGGCGTACCCTTCGTCCCGCCTGACGTGCGGGGCGAGGACCTGACCGAGGTCGCGGCCAAGCTGCTCGCGCTGGAGCCTTGACCGGCGGCTCAGACGTGGGCCAGGACGCGATCGAGGGGGCGGGGGACCCGGGTCAGGTCAACGGCGTCGGTCAGCACCCGCCCGTAGTGGGCCTTGCGGCCCGAGCGGGTGCCCAGGAAGCGCCGCAACTGCTGCTCGCGGGTCCGGCTGCGCTGGGCGGGCTGGCGGCAGAAGGTGCGGAACGACGTGAGCTCACCCTGGCCGGCGATGAGCCGCTCGACCGAGGCGGCACCCAGCGAGCGGATCATCTCGTCTTCCAGATCGGCGACGCATACGTAGAAGCCGAGGCGCTCCAGGTCGGGGCGGGCTGGACCCGGGTGCAGGCCCGCTCGGGCCAGGCCGTGCCGGAAGACGCCCTCCTCCCCCTCGTCGCACAGGCCCGCCAGGGCGACGTCCAGACCCCCCGGGCCGAACAGGTCGAGGAACGGCCCGATGTTCGTGGCGCCGCCCATCGGCACGACGAAGACGCCTTCCTGGCCCAGGTTCCGGCCCCGGCGCACGGCCAGCGTCTCGACGGCGGACTGGTCACTCACGCCCTCCACCAGGATGACCGCGCACGCGCCGGCCGCCGCGTTCCGTACCGCCGCCACCGCGGCGGCGAGCGCGACATTGCTGCTGCCGGCCGGCCCGGTCACCGCGATCAGGCGGGACAGCGACTCGTCGTCCACTTCCCCAGTCTCGCAGTCCGGCCGGGGTCGGGCCGGAGATGAGCATGGCAAGCTGAGACCGGGACGATAGACGGGACATGCCATGCTGCGCAGCACGGATCGCATCCGCACCACCCACGTAGGCAGCCTGGCCCGGCCGCCGGAACTGCTCGACCTGATGCAGGCGGCGGCGCAGGGCCGCCCGGTGGATCCGGCCGAACTGGCCGAGGCCGAGCGCCGGGCGATAGCAGAGGTCGTGGCCCGTCAGCGCGCGGCCAGGCTGGACGTGATCAGTGACGGCGAGCAAACCAAGACCGGGTTCTACGCCTACATCGGGCAGCGGCTGAGCGGCTTCGAGCCCCGGGCCGGCGGCGACCCGCTGGCCGGGTTCCGGGCCGAGATCGATAGCTTCCCCGAGTACTACGCGCAGTACCTCAAGGCCGCGATGACCGGCGGGATGGCCGTCCAGGTCGTCCCGCTGCGCTGCACCGGCCCGATCTCGTACGTCGGGCACGAGCGCCTGCGGCGCGACTTGGACCTGCTCCGGGCGGCGGTGGGCGACGCCGCCCCCGATCAGGTCTTCGTGTGCGCGGTGGCCCCCAGCGGAGTCGGCGGCAACGAATACTACCCGTCGCAGGCTGATTACCTGGCCGCGGTGGCCGACGCGCTGCACGTGGAGTACGCGGCCATCGTCGAGGCGGGCTTCACCCTGCAGATCGACGATCCTTTCCTGACCGACGTGTTCAGCTACGGCACCGGCTCGGCCCGGGACAAGCTGGACGTCGCGCGCGGGTACGTCGACGCGATCAACCGAAGCCTGCGCGGCATTCCCCGCGACCGGGTGCGGCTGCACACGTGCTACGGCATTAACGAGGGGCCGCGGGTGCACGACGCGCCGCTGGCCGACCTGATCGACACCCTGTTCACCATCGAGGCCGGAGCCTTCTCCTTCGAGGCGGCCAACCCGCGGCACGAGCACGCCTACCACGTGTTCGAGACGGTCAAGCCGCCGCCGGGAACGGTGCTGCTGCCCGGGGTCATCAGCCACGCCACCAACATCGTCGAACATCCCGAGGTCATCGCCGACCGCATCGTGCGGTTCGCCGAGCTGGTCGGCCGGGAGAACGTGGTGGCCAGTGCCGACTGCGGTTTCTCGTCGCAGGCCACGTATACGCCGGAGGTCCACCCGACGATCGTGTGGGCCAAGTTTGAGGCGCTGGCCGAGGGCGCGCGCCGTGCCACGGCCCGGCTCTGGTAAGCGCCGGCTCCGGTAAGCACTGCAACCTGGTTGCAAGGCGCCACTCGCAGGATGGTCGCAGACCACGACGATCAGGAGGCGGTAATGTCATCCGCGGTAGACCAGTTCCTCAACGCCATCCAGACCGCGACCATCCCGGCGTGCGACGCGTGGA
Source organism: uncultured Actinomycetes bacterium (assembly GCA_963722055.1). GTDB lineage: Bacteria > Actinomycetota > Actinomycetes > Streptosporangiales > Streptosporangiaceae > Palsa-504. The sequence goes on from CAVRLA010000015.1 coordinate 388,473, forward strand.
GCGCCGACGCGACGCTGGACGCGACCGTCCCCAACTGGAGGCTGCACGCGTCGGGGGCCGACGCGATCCGGGCCGAGTACGCCCGCTGGTTCGCCGACCCCGGCCAGTTCGGCGAGTTCCGCCGGTTCCCGGTGCGGGCCGACGAGGGACCGAGCGACATCGTGGAGTACACGCTCAGCTGGACCGAGAACGGCGTGCCGCACGCCGCTCACCACATGCACCTGCTCACGGTGCGCGATGACCACATCGTGGCCGATACCGTCATGTGCGGCGGGCGGTGGCCGGCCTCACTGCTGGCCGAGATGGAGGCGGCCGATGCTTGATGCCCCGGCTGCGTTCGCCAGCGTGGCCAACCTGGTCGCGGGCGCGACCGAGCGGACTCCCCTGACCGAGGGGGCAGGGAAGTCCGGGGCGCGGCTCGAACGGGTGGTGATCGCCGGGCAGCCGTACGTGCTCAAGCATCTAGACCTGGCGCAGGACTGGACTATGCGGGCGTCCGGCTGCCTGCGCGGCGCGCCGCTGCTGGCCTGGGAACGGGGCCTGCTGACCCGGCTACCCGCGTGCTTCAACCAGCCGATCGTCGGGGTCGCGCCGACCGGCGGTGCTGGCCGGCCGCCATCGGGCGGATGCGCCCTGCTGATGCGGGACGTCACGCCGTGGCTGGTCCCGGTGAGCGACGAGCCGATCGGCCTGGATCAGCATCTGAGGTTCCTGCGGCACATGGCCGCTCTGCACGGCGCGTTCTGGGCGTGCGGCAGTGACTGCGAGGTCGTCCCGGTTATGCACCGCTACCTGGAGCTGTCCCCGTGGCTGGCCCAGGCCGAGGCGGCCATGGGCTCCGACCATCTGGTACCACGGCTAGTCGGCGAGGGCTGGCCGCGGCTGGCCGAGGTCGCCCCGGTCGCGGCTGCGGTCGTCGCCCCGCTGGCCCGGGATCCGGGTCCGCTGGTGGAGGCGCTGGAGACCACCCCGCAGACGTTCGTGCACAGCAACTGGAAGCTAGACAACCTGGGCACCGACGAGCTGGGCCGGACGGTCGTGCTGGACTGGGAGCAGCCCGGGCGTGGCGCGCCGCTGTCCGACCTGGCCTGGTACCTGGCAATCAACTGCCGGCGGCTGCCGCAGGGCAAAGAGGACGCGATCGCCGCCTACCGCCAGGCGCTGGAAGAGGCCGGGATCAGCACGGAGCCGTGGTGGGACCGCCAGTTGGCATTGTGCCTGCTGGGCGCCCTGGTCCAGTTCGGCTGGGAGAAGGCCCTGGGTGGTTACGACGAGGAGCTCGCGTGGTGGGAGGCGCAGGCGGTCCGGGCGGCCCCCTTGCTGACCTGAGGGCCGCCTATGACACGGGGGCGCGGCGGTGGGCCGAGGGCCCTGAGCCGGTCTACGCCAGCCTGGCCCGCGCGCTGCTGGCCCAGGCTCGGCTGGTCCCGACCGGCGCCGGGCTGACGGGCTGGCGGGTGCTGGACCTGGGCGCGGGGACGGGGGTGGCCGGCCGGGCCGCGCTGGGCGCCGGGGCGCGGTCGGTGGTCTGCGCCGACTCCGCCCCGGGCATGCTGCGCTGGTGCGAGGCCCGGCTGCATCCGGTGGCGGCCGACGTGACCGCGCTGCCGTTGCGTGACCGCTCCTTCGACCTAGCGCTGGCCGCGTTCTGCCTGGGCCACCTGGACCGTCCCGTGGCCGGCCTACGGGAAGCCCGCCGTGTCGCCGCGACGCTGGCCGCCAGCTCGTTCGCGGCCGGGTGGAACCACCCGGCCAAGGCGGCAGTGGACGAGGTCCTCGGCGCGTTCGGCTATCGGCCGCCGCCGTGGTACGTCACGTTCAAGCGGGACACCGAGCCGTGGGCCAGCGACCCGGCACTGCTCGGCCGGGACACGGCCGCGGCGGGCTTCACCGACATCCGGCTGCGGACGGTAACGGTGGATACGGGACTGGCCAGCCCGGCCGCGCTCGCGTCCTGGCGGCTGGGCATGGCCCACGTCGCCCCGTTTGTCGAGTCGCTGCCCGAGGGCCGCCAGGCCGAGCTCTGGCACGCCGCGCAAGCCGCCGTGACCGGGACCGGTCCGCTCGTGGTGGACATGCTGGTCCTCACCGCCCGATGAGGGCTTGCCAGTCGTCCAGGCGCCGGGCCGCCGCCTGCCGCAGCGTGTCCGCGTGGTCGCCAGCCGAGCGGGCCAGCCGCTCGGCGCGTTCGGCCGCGAGGTCCAGCCAGGCCGGGACCGCGAGATCGGCGGCCGTTTCGCCGGTCCACCACCAGGCCTCCACGGCCACGGCGGCCTCCACGCGGTCCAGGTCCGCGGCGACCACGTCGAGGTCGACGGGCAGGCTCAGGGCCCGGCGGGCCCGGTGGGCCAGGACGCGGGTCACGCTGACGTACCGCGGCACCCCGAGGGCAGCGGCCCGCGCTTCTAGCTCGCTGGCCGCCGCCAGGGCCGCCTCCGGGTCGCCACGCAGCAGGGCCAGCCGCGCGGTAATCAGCTGGTGCTTGAGCTCGAGCCGCCAGCCGAAGACCAGGTTCCCAACGAGCAGGGCCCGGGCCTGGGCCAACCGGCTCTGGGCGCCGTCCGCATCGCCGGCCTGCACGCGCTCCTCGGCCAGGTCTTGCAGCGCGGCAATGGTGAGTTCGGGGATACCCTGGCCGACCTGCCCCAGTTCGAGGGCCTTGAGATGACGATCATGGGCAGGTTCGGCGGCACCGATGTTGCGCAGCACCCAGCCGCCGAAGTTGACCGCGCGGCCGGCGAACCGCGGCACCTGGCGGCGCTCGACCTCGGCGCTGTAGCGGCTGAAGGCGTCTAGAGCCAGGGCCGGGTGGCCGGCCACGGCGTGCGCGTGCCCGGTGAACAGCAGCGAGTGCAGGGTGGCCGCGGTGTGGGCCACCCCTTCCTGGGCGCGGGCCGCCGGGCGCAGCAGGGCCAGCGCCTCCTCGGTCTTGCTCTGGTGGGCCCGCAGCACACCCAGCCAGGCCGCGGCGGTTACCCGGTCGGGCCCTTCGGCCAGCGCGAAGGCCTCGCCGAGCAGCAACTCGGCCTGGGCCAGGTCACCGGCCGCGTGCCGGGTCCGGCCGCCGACGGCCAGGCACCGGGACCGGGTGGCCGGGTCGGCCGCGGCCAGCGCGCCGTCCGCGGCGAACTGCGCGGCCTGGGCGAAGCGGCGGTCGAAGTAGCAGGCCCACGCGCCGACCTCCAGGGCGGCGGCGCCAGCGGACGCGGCGCGCTCGACGTCGGCCAGCGCCTGGGCGTACCGGCGGCGGTAGGTACGAACCCGGGCCCGTTCCAGCCAGCCCTCCGATTCCGGATGCAGCTGCAGGGCGTCGTCGAGCAGGGCCTCGGCCGCAGCATGGTCAAAGCGCTCGGCAGCTCGTTCGGCGGCGGTCCGCAGCGACCGGGCGGCCAGCTCGAGATCACCGCCCAGCCGCGCGTGGTAGGCGACCATGGCCGGGTCGGCATACGGATGGCGAGCCAGGACGCGCCCGGCCTGCCGGTGCAGCAGGGCGGCCCGGCCGAAGGTGGCGCTGGCGGCCAGCGCTTCGCGCACCAGCTCGTGCCGGAACCGGAACGTCCCGCCGTCGGTGGCCAGCAACTGCTGGGTCGCGGCGCGCTCGGCGTCGTCGAGCAGGTCGACGGCGGGCCGGCCGAGCAGGGCCGCGAGCAGCTCGATGTCCAGCTCCGGGCCGATCACCGCGGCCGCGCGCAGCATCGCTCCGGCCGGGCCAAGCTCGTCGCAGCGCGCCGACACCGATTCCACCAGCGACGTGGGCAACTCGGCCCGGCCGGCCTGCTGGGCGAGCTCGGTCAGGAACAGCGGATGGCCCTTGGACCGTTCGTAGAGCTCATCGGCCCGGGACGGCCCCACCAGCTCGGCGGCGGCCTCACGGCCGAGCAGATCGAGATGGACCGACGCGGTGGCCGGCAGGGACGGTCCCTCCCCGGAGCGGACCGCGGCGACGACCGTGGCGGGCATGTTCTCCCGCCGCGCGAAGCTCAGCCAGTTGGCTAGGGCCTGCCCGGCCAGGTGCGCGTCATCGATGGCCACGACCAGCGGGCCACGCTGAGCGAGACGGACCACGACCCGGACCAGCGCGGCGTACAGAACCGCCGGGCCGAGCATACTGTCGGCCAGGATCGGCTCGGGGCGCGGGCCGACGGGATCCGCCCGCACCCCGAACAGAGGGGCGAGGGTCACCGCGTCCTGGCCCAGCAGGTCCGCGGTGGCCTCGGGCCCGAGCCGACGAAGCAGCTCCGATAGCGCGCTGAGCAGTGCATCGAGCGGCATGGCCCGGTCGAGCTGCCCGCACGAGGCCATCAGCACAGTGTCGCCAGCGGCGGCCCGCCGCGTAGCCCAGGCGCGGAGCAGGGCGGTCTTCCCGATGCCGGCCTCCCCGTCGACGACGACGATCTCGGCCGACCCATCGCGGGCACGCCCGGTCATCGTGTCGAGGTAGGCCAGTTCGTCGTCCCGGCCGACCAGGCCGACCGGCCGGCCAGCGGGCGCGGGCGGCGGCGGGGGCAGCTCCCCGCGCAGGATGGCGGTGTAGAGGACAACGGTCTCGGGCGATGGGTCGGTGCCGAGATCGCCAGCCAGGCGTTCCCGGGCCTGGGCGTACGCGGACAGGGCGGCAGCCACCCGGCCGCCCGCGACGTGGGCGCGCAGCAGGATCCGCAGCGACTCCTCGTCGTAGCCGTCGGCCGCCACCGCGGCGCTCGCGGCGTCGGCGGCCGCCATCCAGTCCCCGGCCTCGAACAGGGCGGTGGCCGCCACCCGCCGGGCCCGCCCGGCCAGGCGGTCCAGCTCGGCCAGCCTCAGCTGCGCCCATTCACCGGATACCGACGGCAGCCCGTAGCCACGCAGCAGCGACAGGGCGACCCGGGCCGCGGCCGCCGCCCCCAGCACGTTGCCCGCGCCACGCCTACGGTCCATCTCCTCGGTGAGCGCGGCCAGTTCGGACGCGTCGAGCCAGTCGCAGACCAACAGGTAGCCGCGGTCCCGGTGCTGGATCCGGTCCCGGCCCAGCACCGACCGCAGGCGGCTGATCAGCACGGCCAGCTGGTCCTCGGGCTGGGCCGGCGGCGCGTCGCCCCACAACGTGTCGACCAGCACGTCGGCCGGCACGACCTGGCCCCCGGCCAGGGCCAGTACGCACAGGGCCAGCCGGCCCTTCCGGCTGCCCAGGGCCTGCGGCTCGACGCCGTCCACGCCAAAGTCGCTCAGCACCCGCAACGCCAGCGACTTCATGGCCGTATCAAACCCCAGCGAGACCGGTGTCCGCCATACCCGCCACCGCTGCAAGGAGGCTGCAACCGGTACCGATCAGGCTGATGCGCAGATCGATCAGTCAAAACCGGTAAAGGAGACATCCCATGACTGCCAAGGCAGAGCAGAAGAGCTTCGCCGCCTCCGATGAGACGCGCGAGTTCGAGCACGGCCAGCTGGACCTGCTGCAGATCGGCGGCGCTGAGATCGGCCGGCTCACCCTGCAGCCCGGCTGGCGCTGGTCGGACCACGTCAAGCCGCTTGCGGGTACCGACCTGTGCGAGGCGCCGCACTTCCAGTACCACGTGCAGGGAGTGCTGCACGTGGTGATGGCCGACGGCTCGGAGTTCGACGCCCGGCCCGGTGACGTCACCGCCCTGCCGCAGGGCCACGACGCCTGGGTGGTCGGCGACGAGCCGGTGGTCGTGGTCGACTGGTACGGCGCCAGCAACTACGCCCGGAGCTGAGCTCAGCGGAAGGCGCCGGCGTTGGCCGCCGCCCAGTCCGCGAAGCTGCGCGCCGGGGTTCCGGTGACGTCGCGGACGGTGGAGGTGACGGTCTCCGGGTGGGTCACGAACCGCTCCCACGTATCGAGGGCGGACGCGGCGAATCCGGGGTCGCCCCAGGCGGCGGCCAGCGCGTGCTGCGCCTCGGCCTTGGGCAGCTCCTCCCAGGTCAGATCCCGGCCGAGGGCCTGGCCGATCGACGCGAGCTGCTCGACCTGGGTGAGCACCGCGGGACCGCTCAGCACGTACCGGGACCCGGCGTGGCCGTCCTCGGTCAGGACGCGCACTGCGACCGCGGCGATGTCCCGCTCGTCGATCAGCGCCCGGGCGGCGGCGCCGAAGGGCCACCGGACGAGGTCGCCGGACCGGATCTGGTCGGCCCACATCAGCGTGTTCGACGCGAAGCCGGTCGGGCGCAAGAACGTCCACGGGACGCCTGCGTCCTCGATGGCCCGTTCGGCCAGGGCCCAGAAAGAGCCAGGCCGCTCGCCAGCGGGCTGCGCGGACAGGTAGACCACCCGCCCGACGTGCCGGGCCGCGATCTCCGCCAGCTTGGGCGCCAGGGCGGCCGTGAGCTCGGCTGAAATGAACGGCCAGAGCAGGAACAGCGCGTCGGCGCCCACCAGGTGCGGTTCGAGGGAGGCGGGGTCGGCCAGGTCCGCGCGGGCCGCCTCGGTGCCTTCCGGTGATCTGGCCGGGCGGCGGCTCACCACCCGGACGGGCAGGTCGCGCTCCCTCAGCTGGGCTACGATCTGCGCTCCGACCCGGCCCGTTCCGCCCGTCACTACGATCACCGAAGGCTCCCCGTTCGCTGCTGCCCCGTTGCTATGGAGCTTAAGACCTGAACTTAAGTTGAGGTCAAGGCTCGGCCGCGGTTTCCGCGGTTACAGCTTTCCGCGGTTCCGCGAGCCGAGGATGATCTGGGTCACCGTGTAGGTGCTCAGGCGCAGCTTCTGCGCGATCTCCTCGGGCCGCAGTCCCTGCTCGTTGTACAGCAGCGCCAGCTTCTCCTGCAACTTGGTCCACGGCTTGGGCGCGGCCCGGCGGGTCGGCGCGGGTTGGTGGCGGGCGGGGTTGGGCCGGGCGGGGCTGGGCCGGGCGGGCTGGGATCGGACCGGCTGGCCGGCGGGACTGGCTCCGGCTTCGGCCGGGCTGGCCGAGGGTACTGAGGTGCCGAACGAGCCTCGGCGCTGATCGGCGAACTTGCCTTTGGCCAACTCGTCCTTAGTCTGCTCGTCAAGGAGCAGGTACTGCTCGGCCGACTTGTTCACGCCGACCGCCACCATGGTCAGACCCTTGAGGTTCTTTTCCTGGCACTCCGGCGCCATGCAGTAGTTGTATTTCTTAGCCCGGTCGGGATGCAGTTCGCTCCCGCACGTAATGCACTGGGCCATTGACCTTCTTTCGTCTTCGCGCCCAGCGGAGGGTAGTGAATCCCGGCATCCACCACGCTAGGGCGTAGTGAAACCCGGGGTTCATAACGTTTGAGGTGGTGGGCTGGACGCATAAATAGAACACCGGGCCGAGGGAAGGTGTTCCCCTCAGGGCAGCTCGCGCACGACGTCGGCCGGGTCCTTGTCGCGGCGCAGGCCCTGGAATCTGGGATGCCGCAGCTCCCCGTCCGCGGTCCATTCGCTGAACCCGATCTGGGCGACGAGCCGGGGCTGCACCCAGTGCACTCCGGATCGGGGCAGGCCGCGGACGGGCTCGAAGGCCGAGGCCGGCCGCTCGTGCGCGGCCAGCGCCGCGTGCAGGCTGGTCAAGGTGGGCCGGTTGAAGCCGGTGCCGACCTTGCCTGCGTAGCGCAGTTTGCGGTCGGCGTCGTAGTAGCCGAGCAGGAGCGCGCCGAACCCGACGCGGGACCCCTTCGGGTCGGTGTAGCCGCCGATGACGAACTCCTGGCCGTTCAGGCACTTGAACTTCAGCCAGTCCCGGTTGCGCCCGGGTCGGTACGGCGAGTCGGCGCGCTTGGCGATGAGCCCTTCCCAGCCCAGCTGGCACGCCTGCTTGTAGTAGGCCTCGCCGTCGGTGTCACGGTGCTCGGCGAACCGCAGCGGGCCGCCGAAGGACAGCAGATCACGCAGCACCCGCTTGCGCTCGAGCAACGACTCGGAGCGCACGTCGCGGCCGTCGGCCCACAGTACGTCGAACAGGTAGATGTACACCGGCACCTGGGCGCGCAGGGCCGGCGACGGATCGCGGACCCCCAGCCGTTGCTGCAGCCTGGAAAAGCTGGTCTCATCCCCGTCGAAGGCCACGACCTCGCCGTCCACGATGAAGTCGGCGGCGGCCTGAGTGCGCAGCGCCTCGGCGATCTCGGGATAGGTGCCGGTCACCTGCTGCTGGTTCCGCGTCATCAGCCGCAACTGCTCGCCGTCGCGGAACGCCAGGCAGCGCTCGCCGTCGAACTTGCGCTCGTAGATCCAGGCCGGATCCGAGAAGCGGTCCGTGGTGAGCGTGGCCAGCTCGGGCTCGAGCCAGGCGGGCTGGCTCATCAGGGCCGCACCAAAGGCAAGAACACCTCGTCGACGATCTCGGTCAGAGTGCCCTCCGAGGGCGCGGTGCGGGCCCGGAAGAGCTCGTTGCGGAACAGGTCGGTGGGGAGCGTGGCGATCCTCCGTTCGACGCCGGCGCGCGCCTCGCCTCGGTCGGCGGCGCGCTTGAGGATAGTGTCCATCACCTCGGCGCTGATGTGCAGCACCTGCTCCTGACTGCGGGAGAACAGCCCGGCGTCGCTGAGGTAGTCGCCGAGCAGACCGTAGACCGTCTCCGGGCCGATCTCGGCCAGGCGGCTGGACATCCGGCGCAGCAGGGCCAGCACGTCGCCGCGCAGGCTGCCGGTGTCGGGGATCTCACCGGAGAGCAGGGGCCGGTGGCGGCGTATGGCGGCGATCACCAGTTCGGGCCGGTTGCGCCAGCGGCGGTACAGGACGGCCCGGCTGGTCCCGGCCCGGTCGGCCACCGCCTCCATGGTCAGCCCGGCGTAGCCGGCCGCCTGGAGTTCGGCCCAGGCGCGCCCCGGGTGCTGCCTGCGCTGCCCGGCCGACCGCGGATCACGATCGATGTGGCCAGCGCGGCGCTCGCCTGCGCGGGCATGGTGGCGCTGATCTACGGGCTGGGCGAGGCGTCGTCCCTGCGCTGGGGCTCCGGTCAGGTGGCGGGCCCGCTGATCGCCGCGGCCGTGCTGCTGGGCGGCTTCGTGGCCCGCCAGGTGGGCCGTCCCGACCGGCTGCTGCCACTGCGGGTGGTGCTGGACCGCACCCGCGGCTGGGGGATGATCGCCCTGATCGTCAACGCGCTGAGCACGTTCGGGATGATGCTGATCCTCACCTACCAGATCCAGTCGGTCATGGGCTACTCGGCGCTGGCGACCGGGCTGGCCGTCGTACCGTTCGCCGCGGCCACCGGGCTGAGTGCCGCGTTCGCCGCACCCTGGCTGATGGCCCGGATCGCCGCCCGCTGGCTGGTCTCGGCCAGCATCGTGGTCGAGGCGGCGGGGCTGGTCCCGCTCATCTGGCTCACCCCGTCCAGTGGGTACCTGCCCCTGATCCTGGTCGCTACCATCGTCGAGGGCGTAGGCACGGGCATCGCCGGGCCCGCCGCCCTGGCCACCGCGCTGCGCGGCGTCCGGCCCGGCGACAGCGGAGCGGCCGGCGCGGCCACCAGTGCGGCCGGCCAGTTCGGCTCGTCGGTCGGCGCCGCGCTGCTGAACACCATCGCCGCGATCGCGACCAGCAGCTATCTCGCGGCCGGCGTCACCTCGGATACCGTCACCGCCGTCGTCCACGGATTCGCGGTCGCCATGGCCTGGGGCGCAAGCCTGCTCATCCTGGCCGCGATTCCCGTGGCCATCTTCATGCCCACCCGGCGCCCCGCTACTTGAGGATGTTGACGGCGCGGGCCACGACCAGGGCGACGGTCACGATCGAGACGCTGGCCTGGGCGGTCATGCCCATCTTGGCCCAGCGCGACAGCGGCAGCACGTCCGTGGGGCTGAACGCGGCGGCGTTGGTGAAGGACAGGTACAGGTAGTCGCCGAAGGCCGGCTCCCAGTCCGGCGCGGCCAGCTGCGGGGTAGCCATCTGCGCGAACAGGAAGTCCGGATACATGCGGTCGGCATGGGCCCGGGCCACCGGGCCGCCGCGGTCGAACTCCCAGTACCAGAGCCCGAAAACGATGACGTTGGTGAGCCAGATGGCGCCCCCGGTGATCAGCAGCGCTCCGGGGCTGCCGCCCTGGGTGCCCTGCACCAGGCCGACTACGAGCGCGGCCACCGACCAGGCGTTGGCCAGGCTGAGCAGGGCGGCCAGGGTCAGGCCCAGCAGGCGGATGACCCGCGACTCGGTGTTGATGCGGCGCGGGATTGGCCATGACCAGGACGATCAGCAGCAGGCCCTCCAGGGTCGGCAGCAGCCAGGTCGGGTGCACCAGCACCAGCCGGCCGGGCAGCGCGTACTGCAGCGCCACCGCGACCCCGACCGCCAGCGCGGCCTGCCAGCGGGCCTCGCCCTGCGTGGGCCGCTTCCAGGCCGGGACGACGCGGGGGCGAGGCCGTTCGCCGGGTGCCATCCGGCGCTCGAACTCGTCCATCCGGTCGTGCAGCGCGCGGATGCCGTCGAGGATCAGCGCCTGGTCGGGGTCGCGCGGGCCGTCATGTGAGTCCATCTGGCCATCTTGGCCCCAGGACCAGGGACTAGCCAGGGTCTTCCACGGGCGCGGGTCCAGGGCCCGGCGCGCGAAGGTGGAAACCTCATCACCCGTACCGGAAGGGAAAGGCCACGGACCGTTCCGTATAAAAATTTTATCGAACGGACCGTGGTTCACGTTCCACGCCAAGAGGGAGCTGACCGTCATGGGCGAGGCGAACCGCCGGGTCGCCATCATCACCGGCGGTTCCCAGGGCATCGGGGCGGGCCTGGTGGCCGGGTACCGCAAGCGGGGCTGGGCCGTGGTGGCCAGCGCCCGCACGATCACGCCCGCCGAGGAACCGGACCTGCTCACCGTGCGCGGCGACATCGCCGAGCCCGCCACCGCCGACCAGATCGTCGAGGCCGCCCTGGACCGATTCGGCCGCATCGACACGCTGATCAACAACGCCGGCGTGTTCATCTCCAAGCCGTTCACCCAGTACACCGCCGAGGACTACGCGCTGCTGGTCGGCGTCAACCTGACCGGGTTCTTCTGGCTGACCCAGCAGGTCATCGCCAACATGGTCAGACGCTACGGCGGCCACGTGGTGAACATCTCGGCAACCTTGGCCGAGGTCGCGAACGCCGACGCGCCCGCGGCCCTGGCCGCGCTGACCAAGGGCGGCCTGGCCGCGGCGACCAGGTCCCTGGCGGTGGAGTACGCCTTGCGCGGCGTCCGGGTCAACGCCGTCTCGCTGGGGATCATCCAGACCCCGGTGTACCCGGCCGAAAGCTACGAGGGACTCGGCCGTCAGCTACCCCCGCTGGGTCGCGTCGGCCAGGTCAGCGACGTGGTGAACGGCATCTTGTTCCTGGAGTCCTCGCCCTACATCACCGGGGAGATCCTGCACATCGACGGCGGGCAGACCGCCGGCCACTGAACCTAGCGAGAAAGGAGTCGGCTCATGGCCGTCAGCTTCGGCACCGACATCAGGCGGCTGTTCACGGACATGGACGTCGCGCACATGAAGAATTTCGGCGTCCAGCTGGACGACTTCGACTTCATGCGCGATCCGGACCACGCGCAGAAGGTCCTCGGCGTGGTCAGCAGCGGGTCGATGCCGCCCCGCAACAGCGGCGAGCCGCCCTGGCCGCCGGAACGCGTACAGCTCTTCCGGGACTGGATGGAGGGCGGATACCAGGCCTAAGCCCGGCGGTTGGCCCGGCCGCGGTCGGCCGGGGGCTGGCGCAGTTCCCGGCGCGAGCTGATGTCGAGCTTGGTGAACACCTTGCGCAGGTGCCACTCCACGGTGCGCGCGGACAGGAACAGCTGGGCCCCGATCTCCGGGTTGGTGTGACCCTCCACCACCAGGCGGGCGATGTGCGCCTCCTGCGCGGTGAGCTCGCTGGGCGCCTTGGCGTTGCGCTTGCGCACCGTATCGCCGGTGGCCAGCAGCTCGCGCCGGGCGCGTTCGGCGAACGCTTCCATGCCGATCTCCGCCATGAGGTCGTGCGCGGCCCGCAGCTGGGCGCGGGCGTCCGCGCGGCGGTTCGCGCGGCGCAGCCATTCGCCGTACAGCAGGCGGGCCCGGGCCAGATCCGGGCGGAGCTGGGTGCGGCCGAGCCGGTCGATGGCCTCGCGGTACAGGCCCTCGGCGGCCTTTCCCTCGCTCAGCAACGCGCGGCAGCGGGCCTGAACGCCGAGGCCGTAGTCGGTTCCGCCGGCCCGCGTCACCTCCGTGAGCCGGTCGAGAGCATCGCCGGCGCTGTCCGCGTTCCCGGTACGCGCGGCGGCCTCGATCAGCTCGGGCAAAACCCGCGTGGAGATGTACAAGTGCCGGTCCTCGTAGGCTTGCCGGGCGGCCGCGAGGGCCTCGGCGTAGTGGCCGAGACCATTAGCCAGGATGGCGGCCGCCCACTGCGCATACGTCACCGCGGCTCCCTGCCCCCCGGCGGGGGCCTCGGCTCTGATGGCGTCGATCATCGGAGCGGCCTCGGCCTGGATGCCCTGGAGGGCGGCCAGCAGCATGGCGGCATAGGGCGCAATGCGGCTCCCGGTCACCTCCGCCGCCGCATCAGCTTCCCTGTTCAGCGCGGTGGCGGCGGCGAAGTCACCACGGCACGCGGCGGCCATGGTCAACGCGCCCAGCAGGATCGGCAGGTGGTCCAGGGCGCCGACGTGACGCGCGAGCTGGACCTGCCGCAGCAGGATCGTGCGCCAGCGGTCATCGTCCCACAGGGTGCTGGCGGCCCCGTAGGCCATCCAGCCCCACCGCAGTCCCTCGGTCATGGTGGCGTCTGAGCCGGCAAAGGCGCTCGCTGCCAGCCGCAACGCGGGCGCCGCGGCGGCCGGCCCGTCGATGGCCAGCCGGATAAGGCCGTCCAGCAGCAGATCGACCGGTCGGGGCGGGTGGGCCAGCGGGGGAAGGGCCCGGACGGAGCGGGAGACCTCCAGTAGATCGCCGGCGCCCGCCAGAGGCCCGGCGAACAGGGCTGCCCCCCAGGCGCCCAGATAGGTCTCCCGGGCCAGGTCCAGGTTGAGCGGCTCGAGCTGGTAGGCCGCTTTGACCAGCAGCGGCGGAGCGTCGCTGCCCAGATCGGAGGCGAATACGATCTCCCCGCGCAGCAGGTTGGCCCGCGCGCTCTGCAGCTCATCGAGCGGCCCGGTCTCCGCCGTGGTCAGCATGTCGAGGGCCGACCCGAACGCGCCGGCCTGCAGGCTGGCCCGCGCCGCCGCCAGGATGCGCTCGGCGCGGCGGCCCGGGTTGACGGTCAGCTGCACCGAGCGCTCCAGGAACGCCGCGGCAGCGGCCAGCCCACCGCGGGCCTGGGCCCGGCCTGCCGACCGCTCCAGCTCCGCCGCGACCTCCTCGTCCGGCCCGGCCGCGGCCTTGGCCCGATGCCAGGCCCGGCGGTCCGGCTCGGCGGCCGGGTCGGTGACCTCGGCCAGCGTGGCGTGCACGGCCTGCCGGTCCGCGACCTTAGCCGCCTGGTAGGCCACCGAGCGCAGCAGCGGATGCCGGAAGCGAACCCGCGCCCCGAACTCCACCAGGCCCGCGTCCAGCGCGGGCGCGGCGGCCCGGGCGTTGATGCCGAGCCGCTCGGCCGCGCGCCACACCAGCGACAGGTCGCCGTACGGCTCGGCCGCCGCGACCAGGAGCAGCCGCCGGGTCGCTTCCGGCAGCGCCTCCAGTTGCCGCCGGAAGCTCTCCTCGATCCGCCGCGGCAGCGGCGCCGCGCCGGGCAGCCCGAAGCCGCCCGCCAGTTCGGTCGGCGATAGCCCCTTGGGGAGCTCGAGCAGCGCCAGCGGGTTGCCCTGGGTCTCGGCCACGATCAGGTCGCGGACCCGCACGTCCAACGGCCCGGCCAGCGCCGATTCCAGCAGGGCCCGGGCGTCATCGTCCCGGAGCCCCTCGATGAGGAGTTCTGGCAGCCTAGCCAGGGCGTCGCCCTGCTCACGGACCGCGAACACCAGGCCGACCGGGTTGGCGGCCAGCCGCCGGGCCACGAATCCCAGGGCCAGCGCGGACGCGTGATCCAGCCACTGCTGGTCATCGACGACGCAGATCAGCGGGCGCTCCTCGGCCACCTCGGACAGCAGGCCGAGGACCGCCAGCCCCATCAGGAAGGGATCCGGTGGCGGCCCGGCGCTGATTCCGAACGCGGTCAGCAGCGCGTCCCGCTGCGGCACGGACAGGCGCTCGGCGTGATCCAGCATCGGCACGCACAGCTGATGGAGCCCGGCGAAGGCCAGCTCCATCTCGGTCTGCACGCCCACCGCCCGCGCCACCCGGCACCTCGCGGCCGAGGCCTGCCGGACCAGGTAGTCCAGTAGCGCGGTCTTGCCTACGCCCGGGTCACCGCGGACCACCAGGGCCCGGCTCTCACCGGCCCGGACCGCCTCGATGAGCCGGTCGAGCGCGCCGCGTTCACTGTGCCGGCCGGTCAGCCGGATCGGGCGGGCCGGGATCACCGCTGACGACCAGGACGCGGCTGGGCACGAACGATCACACGGCCTCCAGGCCTAGATCATTGCGTTGCAGCCCATGGGCGAACGGTCCCGGCAGCCGGGGCTGCACCATCGGTATGCCTTATCACCCTAACCCGGCCGACAAGACCGGGTAAAGTCTCCGCTCGCGGACGAGCCGGTGAACGCCCAGGCCTTCAGCCGTACAGGAGCTGGCTGAGGTGGTCGAGGATTGTCGCGACGGTGGCGTCGGCGGCGTCGACGACGCCGAGGAAGGAGGCGAAACCGTGGATGAGCCCGGGGCCGGGCACGTACTGAATGGGCACGCCGGCGCGGGTGAGGCGCTCGGCGTAGGCCCATCCCTCGTCGCGCAGCGGATCGAACTCCGCGGTGGCCACGATGGCCGGGGCCGCGCCAGCCACGTCGGCGTGGGCCAGGTCGGCCTCCGGGGCGCTGGCCGGGCCAGCCGGGAGGTACTGCCGGTAGAACCAGGCCATGTCGCGCCTGGTCAGGAAGTAGCCTTCGCCGTTCTCGGTACTGGACGGGCTGGTCATGGCCGGGTCGGTCGCCGGATACAGGAGCAGCTGGGCGGCGAGCGGGACGTGCTGGTCCCGCGCCCGCAGGGCCAGGCCGGCCGTCAGCGAAGCCCCGGCGGAATCGCCGGCCACGGCGGGATCAGGCCCTTGGCCTCGAAGGTGTCCAGGGCGGTGCGGAACTGCGGGTCGAGTGGCATGCGGCCTCCAATGCGCTGCCCGTCTATGATCGGCCGCCTCCGCGCGGTACCGCTACCGCGGCCTGGATCAGGGTGGCGCTGGGCGTCGGCTTCGGCCTGGAGGGCGGAGATCTCAGCGCGAAACACTAGTACCGCAGGTGCGGGGCGGCCGCTGACCGCGCGGCCTGAGCCTTAGACAAACCCAACGGGCCGCGGCACCAAAGTTCGGCTGCCGACGGGCATTAGCTGGAACGGCTGGCGGCCGGACCTCACTCCGGGCCGGCGTAGGTACCGGCGGTGCCGGGGAACAGCGCCTTGGCGATCTTGAAGTTCGACACGTCGACGGTGGCGTCCATGTGCAGGTACACGGCGGCGTCGCGGAAGTACTTCTCGACTCCAACCTCCAGCATCGCGCCGTAGCCGCCGTGTAGTTCGACGGCGTGCTGGCAGACCTGCAGGATCTCCTGGGACGCGAAGACCTTGACCATGTCGCACAGGCGGGTGGCGTCGGGATGGTTCTCGTCGACCGCGAGGGCCGCAGAGCGCAGCAGCGCGCTGACCGCCTCGAGCTTGGTCGCCATCGCGGCCACCCGGACCGCGACGGCCTGATGCTTGATCAGGATCCGGCCACCCTGGACCCGCTGCTGGACGAACGCGGCGGTGTCGTCGAACGCGGCGATGCCGATGCCCAGGTTCTTCGCGGCCTGGATGATCTTGCCGGGGCGGAAGTAGACGCCGGCCTGAGCCAGTGCGTCGCCGTCCGCCAGCAGATGATCTTCGGGCACGCGGCAATCCTCGAAGAGGATCTCGCCGTTGTTCATGAAGCGGCCGCCCACGGTCTCGTTGCACCGGGTGACCTGGAGGCCGGGCGTGTCGCGCGGGACCAGGAAGCTGCTCGTGCCCTGCAGCATGCCCGCCGAGCGGTTCGTGTTGGCGTAGACGACGTAGAGGCTGGCGTCGTAGCCGTTGCTGATGAACTGCTTGCGGCCGTTGAGGATCCAGTGGCCGTCCCGACGGACGGCCGTGGTGTCCATGTTCGCCTCGGGTACGTTGTACGGCAGCCAGCGGTCCGAGGCACCCCGAGGCTCGGTCAGGCAGTGGGCCATCAGGAACTGGGGGTCGGCCATGTAGCGCTGGAACCAGGTGTCCTGCAGGTGCGGCGGGGCCAGGGAGCGCAGCAGCACCGAGATCTTCCAGTTCTGGACGAGCTTGTCGGCCAATCCCGAGTCGCCCCGCGCAAGCTCGGTCGCGATGATCGAGAACGTCTGCGCCTCCGCGGCCGGGTCCAGACCGACCCCGCCGTAACGATCCGGGACGCCCAGGCCACGCAGGCCGGCGCGGTCCGCCTCGGCGAGGATCTCGGCCGGCAGGCGCTGATCCGGGTCGAACAGCCACTCCCGTTCCCGGTTGGCGGCGATGAACGGCCGGACGACCGCATCGACGTAGCGCCGGCAGGTCTGCCGCATCAGGCGCTGCTCTTCCGACAGGTACCGGTCCGGCACCTGGCCGATCTTGTCCATCGCACCTCACATTCGGATCGCGGGTTAGCCGAAGAAATCGCGCAGGGCGGCGGTGACCAGGTCCGGTGCCTCTTCAGGCAGGAAGTGACCGGTCGGCAGTGCGGCTCCGCGGACGTCGGTGGCGTACTGCTGCCAGACGCTGAGCGGTTCGTAGCCCCGGCCGACGAACGCCTGCGTCCCCCACAGCGCCAGCAGCGGGCACTCGATCCGCTCCCCCGCGGCGAAGGTCTCCTCGTCATGGACCAGGTCGGTGCTGGCCGCGGCGCGGTAATCGGCGCAGGAGCCCGCGATCGTGCGCGGGTCCGCGAAGCAGCGGATGTAGTCGTCCATCACGGGCGGCTCGATGCTGGCGCCCTCACCCAGCAGCGGACCGATCAGCGACCGGACCCAGAAGCCCGGGTCGGCGGCGATCATGTGCTCGGGGACGCCGTCCGGCCTGGTCAGGAAGAACCAGTGGTAGTACGCCGTGGCCATGGCCCGGGTCACGTGGCCGAACACATGCCGGGTCGGCACGATATCCAGCACCGCGAGCCGGCGCACGGCGCCGGGATGGTCCAGCACCAGCCGGTGCGCCACGCGAGCGCCGCGGTCATGGCCGATGAGCCCGAACTGCGCAAAGCCGAGCTGGTGCATGAGCCCGGCCTGGTCGCGGGCCATGGACCGCTTGGCGTAGACCAGGCCAGCGGCGTCCGGGGCGGGCTTGCCGGAGTCCCCGTAGCCGCGCAGGTCGGCCAGCACGACCGTGTGGTGTTCGGCCAGGCCGGGCCCGACGTGGCGCCACATGAGATGGTTCTCCGGATAGCCGTGCAACAACAGCAGCGGCGGCCCCGACCCGGCGATCGCATGGTTGACCATGACCCCCGCGACGTCCATGCGCCGGTATTCGAAGCCGGGCAGCAGCAGCGGCGAAACAGGTGCGGTCATGAGTCACATGGTGTCAGGCCGCGTGTCCTTTACCGGGCTCGGCGCAGATGTCAGGCGGTTGGCCGTTACCAGCTCGCCGGGTAGTTCGCCGGGAGGATCCCGGAACCAATCTGGTCGCGGTTAGGCGCGACGGGCGCGCCCAGCGACACGAGCAGATCCTCGAAGTTGAGCCCGACGGTGGTGGGGAACACGTCCGCCTCGCCGGTGGCCGCGGCCTCCGTGAGCTGCGATGCCGCCAGGCCGTTCAGCGCCGCCCAGCCGATCTCGATGCCGTCCGGGCCCTCGAACATGTAGCCGACCACCGTGGATGGCGTTAGGTGCTCGCCGACCTGGACGGTGGGCGTGATGTCTTCGGCCACGTAGACCTGCAGCCCGGCCGCCGGGCCATCGGTGAGCTGGTAGGTGATCCATCCGCCGCCGGGCCACCCGCCGGCCTGCCCGGTCGCGCTGGTGACGACCGCGTCCCCCAGGGCGTAGACCGGACCCGTCCCGCTGAAGTCGACGCCCTCGTCGACGCGCTCGGGCACCAGGCCGTTGGTGTCGCGGAGCGGGTTGAGGTAGAGCGGCGCGACGGCGACGCCCTCACTGACCACCTCTGGCTGCAGCCGGGCCTGGAGGCCCAGCGAGGTGGCCAGCTGCAAGCCGAGCGCATCGGCCTGCTCGGCCCACGCCGGGTTGGAGGCCCGGGCCAGCCAGTGAGCCGCGGCCGGCCCGGCCGAGACCACGAGCGTCGCGGCCACGACGAAGATGGCCGCGATCGCGGCCGGCTTGTCCCGCAGGAAGGACACGATCGCGGATAGCCTGCGGCGGCGGGACGCCTCGGGGCCGGCCGCTGGTGATCGCGGCGGCTTGCGGTGCCGGGAGTGCGGGCTGGACAGGATCGGGCCTTCGGTCGGGGCGCGGCGGGCGCGCTCAGCGGTCACCCTGGTCAACGCGGGGTGCTGTCAATCCTCCAGGCTGCACCACACCCGCGTACGGCCGCGCCGGAACTACTTAAATGACATCTGCGAATACTTTGCGCGAGATTCCGGGCGGGTTGCGACTCAGTCGATCCGAGCGGCCGCGGGCGAGGGCGACGGCGGCGACGGAACGGGGATGTTCCGTGCCGCCATGCCGGCCTCGATGGCCCGGACCACCGACTCGACGACCTTCACCCTGGTCCACCGCTTGTCCTCGGCCTCGACCGGGACCCACGGCGCGGCGGCGTGGTCGGTCCGGTCCAGCATCTCCTCCACGGCCGCCTCGTACTCCCGCCGCTTCCCGCGATTCCGCCAGTCCTCCGCGGTCAGCTTCCAGGCCTTCAGCGGCTCGCGCTCGCGGGCCTTGAACCGCCTGAGCTGCTCGGCCGACGACAGGTGCAGCCAGAACTTGACGATGATCATGCCCTCGTCGGCCAGCGTCCGCTCGAAGTCGACGATTTCCCGGTAGGCGCGTCGCCACTGCTCCTCGGTGGCGAACCCTTCGACTCGTTCGACCAGGACGCGGCCGTACCAGGACCGGTCCAGCACTGCCATGCCGCCCCAGCCGGGCAGCACCGGCCAGAACCGCCACAGGAAGTGGTGGCGCTTCTCGTCATAGCTCGGCGCGCCGAACTGGGCGACCCGGACGTGCCGCGGGTCCAGCGGCGCGACGAGCCGTTTGATCGCACCGCCCTTCCCGGAGGCGTCCCAGCCCTCGAAGACCACGCAGACCGGCGGCCCGAGCTGCGCGTGTTCCCCGATCTGGCCCCCCAGGACCAGCCGCAGGTGAAGCAGCCTGGCTTGCGCCGCGGCCAAGCGGGTCGCCTCTTGTTTGTCGGTGAGCTTCAGGCTGAGATCCAGCCCGGCGAGCGCGCCGCCTTTGCTGCCCATGCGCCACCCCTCCTGGTCGGCCCAGGTCGGATCCTGCACCGACGTTACCCAGGATGGAGTTCGGTGTAACCGCAGGAAAGGGCGGCAGGTGCTACTGGGCGGCGGGTGTTTCGCTGAGCGGCGCTCGGGCGGTCGCGACGCCGAACTTGGCCAGGGCCGCGGCCAGACGGCGGGTGATGGCCGAGGGGGCGCCCGGAGTCCGGGGGACGCGGGCTTCCTGCCGCAGCTGGCGGCGCCCGGCGTCGAAGAGCATCTCGTGGTGGTGCTGACTGGCTAGCTGGCCGAGGCGGTCCGAGTACATGATTCCCTCCCTGTCTGGGCCAGCCAGGCTTCCCGCTGACCTGGCCGGAATGGCCCACTGCAGCCAGCATGCCGGGCGGCGAGAGGACCGTCAGTCGCCTGGCCGACACGAGTTCTGTCAGGTTGCCGACAGCTGCTTGACGGGCCTGGCCGGGCGGGCAACTCCAGCGAGGCCAGATCGCCTCGGTCATCGAGGCAGCTGGCTCAGGCCCAGCAACAAAGCCCGGTCACCTCGGCCCTGGCCAGCGCCCTGGACAGCGGGCAGCTGGGCTCGGCCGCCTTCGACGCCGCCGTCCAGCGGGTCACTGCCCTGCGCGATCTGGCCCGCTGAGGAGGGCCTGGGCGGATTTGCGGAAGGCCGCCACCAGGCGGCTGTGGTCGCCGGCGCGGGTGGCCAGCACGACGTGGCTCGGCGCCACGTCGTGCAGGGGCACGGTGGTCAGGTCGGGGCGTGGGCTGACGGTCTGGACGCCGGCCGGGATAATGGCCACGGCCTGCCCGGCCGCGATCAGCTCAATCTTGTCCTCGATGGCCTCGACCAGCGGACCGTCGGGCGCGGGGCTGCCGTCGGGCCGGGGATCGATGCGCCAGTAGGCGTTCCAGGCCGCATCCGGCAGCCGGGGCATGGGCTCGTCGGCGATGTCCTGCAGGGTGACCGATTCCTTGCCCGCGAGGCGGTGCTCCAGCGGGATCAGCAGCAGCCGGGGCTCGTCGTACAGGATCGTCACGTGCAGTCCGTCGGTCCGGATCGGCAGCCGGGTCACGGCCGCGTCCACCCGGTGATCGAGCAGGGCCTGGCGTGGCTCGTTCCAGTCCAGGTGCAAGGTGTGCACGTCGGCGTCCGGGTGCTGGCGGCGCAGGTCGCGCACGGCCGGGGTGACGATGATGCTGACCGTGTAGCCGATCGTGATCCGGCTAGGCTGCGCGGCAGCCCGGGCCGCGGCCGCGGCCTGCCCGGCCGCGCGCAGCAGCGCCTTCGCCCGCGGCAGGAAGACCTCCCCGGCCTCGGTGAGCCGGCTGCCCTGCGGGGTCCGGTCCAGCAGGCGGGCGCCGAGTTGCTGTTCGAGATGGCGGATCTGCCGGCTCAGCGACGGCTGGGCGATGAGCAGGGCGGCGGCGGCACGGCCGAAGTGCCGGTGCTCGGCGACGACCGTGAAGTACCGCACCAGCCGCAGGTCGAGGTCGGCGGGCGGCGGTGAATCTGACATGCCCACATGGTATCCCTCGCGGTTGAGATAGGGTGCCGATGAAGGCATCGTGAACTGTGGTGATGCCTGATTCGTATGACCGACTGCGGAACAGGTATTGGACGCGGGGCGATCCGGGCCCGCACGGTGGGAGCATCACACCCAACCTGTTCGCAAAGGAATACATCATGCGTGTCTTCGTCACCGGCGCGACCGGATTCATCGGTTCGGCCGTCGTCCGCGAGCTCATCGAGTCCGGGCATCAGGTCACCGGCCTGGCCCGTTCGGACCAGGCCGCGGCCGTGCTGACCGCCGCCGGGGCCGCGGTGCACCGCGGTTCCCTCGAGGACCCCGCCAGCCTGCGTAGCGGCGCGGCCGCCGCGGACGGCGTGATCCACACCGCGTACATCCACGACTTCTCGGAAAACAACGACGCCGCGGCCTACGCCCGGATCGACCGGCGAGCCATCGAGACGATCGGCGAGGCCCTCGCGGGATCCGGCCGGCCCCTCGTCGTCGCCTCCGGGCTCGTGCACGTGGCGGGCCGCCCCGCGACCGAAGAGGACGACGCGCCCGACAACCCGGCGTATCCGCGCGTCTCGGAACCGGTGGCGCTGTCGCTGGCCGGGCGCGGCGTACGCGTCTGCGTGGTGCGCCTGCCGCCGTCGGTGCACGGCGCCGGCGATCACGGGTTCATCCCGGCCCTGATCGGCATCGCCCGGGCGAAGGGCCGGTCGGCCTACGTGGGCGACGGGTCCAACCACTGGGCCGCCGTGCACCGGCTCGACGCCGCGCAGTTGTTCCGGCTGGCCCTGGAGGGCGCACCCGCGGGCACGCGCCTGCACGGGGTCGACGACGAGGGCGTGCGGTTCAGTGACATCGCCGAGGTCATCGGTCGGCACCTGAACCTGCCGGTCACCGGCCTGGCACCGGCCGCGGCACAGGATCACTTCGGCCTGTTCGCGCTGTTCGCATCGATGGACATCACGGCCTCCAGCGCCCTGACCCGTAAGCAGCTGGGCTGGGAGCCCACCCATCCCGCGCTCCTGGCGGACCTCGAGGAGGGCCACTACTTCGACGGCCGGTGAGGGCGGCGAAAATACCCATGACACAGTGGGAGCTGACAACGGGAGGAGACCGCCATGACCGTGCCGACCCTGGACGACATCCGCGAACTCGCCGCGCAGCTGCGCGTCGATTCGATCCGGTGCAGCACCTCGGCCGGGTCCGGGCACCCGACCTCAAGCATGTCGGCCGCGGACGTGATGGCGGTGCTGATGACCCGGCATCTTCGCTACGACTGGCAGCAGCCCGACAACCCGGCCAACGATCACCTGATCTTCTCCAAGGGACACGCGTCCCCGCTGCTGTACTCGATGTTCAAGGCGGCGGGCGTCGTCTCCGACGAGGAGCTGATGACCGGGTACCGGCGGTTCGGCTCGCGGCTGGAGGGCCACCCCACCCCGATCCTGCCGTGGGTCGACGTGGCCACCGGCTCGCTCGGCCAGGGGCTGCCGGACGGGGTCGGCGTGGCCCTGGCCGGGCGGTACCTGGACGAGCTGCCGTACCGGGTGTGGGTGCTGTGCGGGGACAGCGAGACAGCCGAAGGGTCGATATGGGAGGCGCTGGACAAGGCTTCCTTCTATCACCTGCACAACCTCACCGCGATCGTCGACGTGAACCGCCTCGGCCAGCGCGGCCCGACCGAGCTCAGCTGGGACCTGGACACGTACGCCAAGCGGGTCGAGGCGTTCGGCTGCCACGCCATCGTCATCGACGGGCACGACCTCGGCGAGATCGACAAAGCGCTCGGCCACGCGGCGGAGGCGGAGCAGCCGACGGTGATCCTGGCCCGCACCCGCAAGGGCCGCGGGTTCTCCGAGGTCGAGGACCGCGAGGGCTGGCACGGCCGGCCGCTGCCCGCGGAGATGGCCGAGCGCGCCATCCTCGAGCTCGGCGGCGAACGTCACGTGGTGGTCACCGGCCTGCGGCCCGAGGGCGGAACGCCCCGGGCCTGGCCCGACGGCGAAGTGAGCCTGCCCCGCTACGAGCTGGGCGCCAAGGTCGCCACCCGGCTGGCCTTCGGTCAGGCGCTGGCCGCGGTCGGCGCCCGCGGCCGGGTCACCGCCCTGGACGGGGAGGTGGACAACTCCACGCACCTGGAGGAGTTCGCCAAGGCGTATCCCGAGCGGTACTTCGAGATCTATATCGCCGAGCAGCAGCTCGTGGCCGCCGCGGTCGGCCTGTCCGTGCGCGGCTACATCCCGTTCGCCGCCACGTTCGCCGCGTTCTTCACCCGGGCCTACGACTTCATCCGGATGTCGGCCATCTCCCAGGCGAACATCCGGCTGTGCGGCTCCCACTCGGGCGTCGAGATCGGCGCGGACGGCCCGTCGCAGATGGCCCTGGAAGACCTGGCCATGATGCGGGCCGTGCACGGCACGACCATCCTGTACCCCAGCGACGCGACCAGCGCGGCCTATTTGACGGAGCAGATGGCCGAACGGACCGGCATCGTCTACATGCGCACCACCCGCGGCGCGTACCCGGTGCTGTACGGCCCGGATGAGACGTTCCCGATCGGCGGGGCGAAGGTGGTCCGGTCCAGCGCGGACGACCAGGTGACGCTGATCGGCGCGGGCGTGACCCTGCACAACTGCCTGGACGCGGCCGACCAGCTCGCGGAGGACGGCATCGGGGCCCGGGTCGTGGACCTGTACTCGGTCAAGCCGATCGACACCCAGACCCTGCTCGAGGCCGCGGCCGCGACCGGGGACCGGATCGTGGTCGCCGAGGACCATTACCCGGCGGGCGGCATCGGCAGCGCGGTCCTCGACGCGTGCAACGACGCGGGCCACCCGGTCCGGATCAGCCACCTGGCCGTCCGGGACCTGCCCGGCTCCGGAACGCCCGCCGAACTCATGGCGGCGGCCGGGATCTCGGCCGGCCAGATCGCCCAGGCCGCCCGCGACCTCCTCGGCGGCTGACGCCGCGGCGCAGGGGCGAGGTGTATCAGGAGCGGCGCCGGCCCCTCCGGGTGGTTAATCTCTGATCAGAGTGACAACTGGTCGCGTTCACCCGGCTGGCAAAGGCTGACCTGGCATGCCTGATGTCTCGAGCGATACGGCCCGGATCAGCCTGCCCAAGCCGCTGACCAGCTTCATCGGCCGGGAACGTGAGCTGGCGCAGGCCAAACGGCTGCTCGCGGACAGCTACCTGGTCACGCTGACCGGACCGGGCGGCAGCGGCAAGACCCGGGTGTGCATCGCCCTGGCCGCGGCGGTGGCGGGCGACTACCCGGACGGCGTGTACTTCGTCCCGCTGGCCCCGGTCCGGGATCCGGGGCTGGTGCCGTCGACGATCGCCCGGAGCATCGGGCTGCAGGACGCCAGGGACCGGTCCTTGATGGAGCACCTGGTCAGCCAGTTGTGCGGGCGGCAGCTCCTGCTGGTCCTGGATAACTTCGAGCACCTGCTGGCCGCCGCCCCGATCGTGACGCGGCTGCTGCAGGAGACCAGCGCCGTGCGGATCCTGGTCAGCAGCCGTTCGTCACTGCGGATCTCCGGGGAACAGGAGTGCCCGGTCCCGCCGCTGGCGGTCCCGGGAGAAGAGGCTCGTCCGACGGCTGCTTCGCTGGCGGCCTGCGAGTCGGTACGCCTGTTCGCCGAGCGGGCGGCTGCCGCGGTACCCGGATTTGCCGTCGATGACGAGAGCGCGCCAGCGATCGCGCACATCGCCCGCAGGCTGGACGGCCTGCCGCTGGCTATCGAGCTGGCGGCGGCGCGGGTGAAGTTGCTGCCACCGGAGGCGATCTTGCCCCGGCTGGAGCACTCGCTGGGCCTGCTGACCGGCGGCCGCCGCGACGTGCCGGACCGGCAGCAAACCCTGCGCGCGACGATCGCCTGGAGCTATGACCTGCTGACCGACGGGGCCAGACGGCTCCTCGCCGTGTGCTCGGTGTTTGCCGGAGGGGCCAGCCTGGAGTTCATCGAGACGATACGCGGCGCCGCGGCGGATACCGGCCTGCCGGTGCTCGATGGCCTCCAGGAGCTGGTCGACCAGAGCCTGATGCGGCAGGTGCGCGGCCCAGGACCGGTGCGTTACGCGATGCTGGAGACCATCCGTGAGTACGCGGCCGAGTGCCTGGAAGCGATGCCGGAGGCGGAACGGGTCCGCCGCGCTCATGCGGCCGCCTTCCTGGCTCTGGTGGAGACCGGCGGCCGCCCGCATGCGGGCCTGGCCAGGAAGGACTGGCTGCAGCGGGTCGAGCTCGAGCAGAACAATATCCGCGCGGCGCTGAGCTGGTACCGCCAGCATGATCTGCCGGTGGCGCTGCGACTAGCGGCCTCGATGTCCGCGTTCTGGTCCCTGCGCGGCCACCACACCGAGGGCCGACAGCGCCTGGACGAACTGCTCAGCCTGGTCCCCGGGGAGAGCATCAACCGGGTCAGCGCGTTGAACGGCGCCGCCTGGCTGGCTATCGATCAAGGCGAGTACGCCAGGGCCGCCGACCTGCTCGGCCAGAGCATCGCGCTCAGCCATCGGCTGGGCGACACGGTGGGTGAGGGCATCGCGACCCTGTACCTCGGCCGATGCAAGATGTCCAGCCTGCGCATCGTGGAGGCCGCACCGGAAGTGGAGCGCGGCGTCGCGCTAATGCACGAGGCGGGAGATCGCCCGGCGATCGCGTGCAGCATGTTCTACTCAGGGCTGGCCGCGCTGCTCACCGGCCGGCTGGAGGCGTCCTGTGATCTGTTCGGCCGGTGCGCCGCCCTGGCCGCCGAACTCGGCCTGACGCCGCTGGGCGCGCGGGCCCGGCAGATGCTGGGCTTCCCCCTGCTGGAGCTGGGTGAGATCGCCGCCGCCCGGGCGGCGATGGCGGAGAGCTTCCCGGAAATCATGGACGTCGGCGACCGGTGGGTCATACAGATCGGGCTGAGCGGCTTCATCGGGCTCGCGGCCAAGACCGGCCGGCCCCGGATGGCCCTCCGGCTGGCCGGGGCCGCCGACGCGTACCGGGACGTCAACGAGTTCTCCCTGCCCGAACCGATCGCGGAGATGGTCGACCGCTGGCTCGCCCCCGCGCGCGCCCAGGCGGGGCGGGCGGCCGACCGGCTGCGAGCGGACGGCCGCCGGCTGAGCCCGGAGGAGGCGGTTGGTCTCGTCCTGGCGAACGAGCCGGCCGAACCTGGGCGGCAGAGTGCCTCGCGGCTGGGCCCGCGGCGGGGCTCATCTTCGGCGCTGACCCGCCGGGAGGCCGAGGTCGCGGCGCTGGCGGCACGCGGCCTGACCAACCGGGACATCGCCGCGCAGCTCTTCCTCTCGGTGCGGACCGTCGAGGTGCACGTCGACCACGCCCTGACCAAGCTGGGGTTCCGCACCCGGACCCAGCTGGCCGCCTGGGTCCTGGAGGAAGGCCTGCGGCCCGAAGATACGTAGCGGCTACGTAGTTCTTCAGATGGCCCGCACGCGCGGCGCGCGCAGAGTGGGCGGCATGAACGACATTCGTCCGCTGGACTGCCAGGTACTGGTCGTCGGCGCCGGGCCGACCGGGCTGGTGCTAGCCGCGGAGCTACTGGCCCGCGGGATCAATGTCCGCATCATCGACCGGGGCGACGGGGTGGCCCTGCAGAGCCGGGCGATCGGCATCCACGCCCGCACGCTGGAGGTCCTCGACGCGATGGGCCTGGCCGAGCGCTTCGTCGAGCGCGGCCAGGTGGTCCGCCACCTCAACTTCTACTCCGAGGGCCGGCGCCTGGTCAGCCTGGAGTTCGGACGCTGCGGCTCGCGGTTCGGCTTCCTGCTCGACCTTCCGCAGGACCAGACCCAGCGGCTGCTCCGCGCGCGGAACGCCGAGCTGGGCGGGGTGGTGGAGGACCGAACCGAGCTCATCAGCCTGACCGCCGGGCGCGAGGCCGTCACCGCGGTCGTCCGAGACCGCGGCGGTTCTGGGGTCCGGATCCAGACGGTCACCGCCGGGTACGTGGTCGGCTGCGACGGTGCGCACAGCCGGGTCCGGCGCGAGCTGGACCTGACCTTCCACGGGCAGCCCTACCCGCAGGACTGGCTGCTGGCCGACGTCCTGCTGGACTGGGACCTGCGGGAGGACGCGGTGCACGCGTTCTTCCGGCACGACGGGCTGCCGGCGATCTTCTTCCCGATGCGCGAGCACCGGTGGCGGCTGACGCTGCCGTGCGCCGGGAACCGGAACCGGCAGGCTCCCACCCTGACGGAGATCCAGGAGCTGACCGACCAGCGGGCGCCGCGGCCGGTCACCGTGTCCGATCCCACCTGGCTGGCCAACTTCGGATGCCACCGCCGGTCGGCCAGCGCCTACCGGCGTGGCCGCGTGCTGCTGGCCGGGGACGCGGTGCACATCCACAGCCCGGCCGGCGGCCAGGGCCTGAACACCGGGATCATGGACGCCCACAACCTGGGCTGGAAGCTCGCCCTGGTCGCCTCGGGCCGCGCGCCGGACGCGCTGCTGGACAGCTACGGCCGCGAACGGCGCCCGGTGGCCGAGGACGTGCTCAAGCTCACCCACGCCCTGGTCCACTACGGCACCATGAACCATCCCGTCAAACGCCGGGTCCGCGACCTCGTCGTCCCGGCCCTCGGCCGCAGCCCGGTGATCCAGCGCCGGGGTGCCCGGCGGATCAGTCAGGTCTATGTCGCCTACCCGCCGGGACCCCTGACCCGGCCGGACCGCGGCCGGGGCACGCCCCAGCCGGCCAGCGCATGCCCGACGTCGAGGTCGAGGCGGACGGGCAGGCCACCACCCTGCACCGCGTCCTGCGCGGGGGCCGGCACGTGCTGGTGATTCCCGCCGCTCGCAGGCCTGCTGAGCGACTCGGCGCTGCGGCCCTACCGGGCGGACCTCGACATCGTCACGCAAGCGCGGGCGCCTGGCGACCGCGGGCTGGTCGTGCTGGTCCGGCCGGACGGCCACGTGGCGGCGCGAGGCGGGCCAGGTCGCATGCAGGCGGTGACGGGATACCTGCACGACCTGTTCACCGAGCCGACGCGGGTCGCGGTGCCCACGGCGGACGGGTACGGGGTGAGCTAGCCGAAGGTGAACGAGAAGGTCTCCACGCCGGGGTCAAGGAACGTGATCTCGAAGGTGCGCTCGGTGACGCGTTCGGGCTGGCGGATGAGCTGGTGCAGCCGCTGTTCGGTGACCGTGCCGTGGCCCTGGTCGTCCACGTCGAGGCCGTGGGCCGGGCCGGGCGGCTGCCCGTCGAGGAGAACGTGGAACCGTACGGAGGTTCCGGCGACGGCTGGTCCCATGACCAGGTGGAGGTCACGGGCGCGGAAGCGGTAGACGACCTTCCCGTTGGCCGTATTCAGCCTGGTGGCTTGCTCCCCCATCGTCCAGTCACCGGACAGGGCCCAGTGGTTGAGCCTCAGCTCCGCCGGCACGGCGTAGGTATGAGGCTGGCCCGGGCGGACACCGCCGGGAGACGCGAAGGATTCGGTGCGTTCGTAGCCGGTGTAGTTCTCCGCTGATCCCAGGGTGGCCCAGTCGGCCGCGGCCTCCACGCCGCGGGCGTCGACCGAGACCAGGCCCTGGCCGTGGACGTCGGATCCGGCCTCGGCCAGCAGTTGCTGGATGACCATTTCCGACTGCTGGTATTCGCCTTCGCCGAAGTTGTGGTGCCGGATCTGCCCCTGCGCGTCGGCGAAGTACAGGGCGGGCCAGTAGTTGTTGTCGAAGGCGCTCCACACGGCGTAGTCGTTGTCGATCGGGACCGGGTAATCGACCCGCATGGCCTTGACGGCCCGGCGGACGTTCTCCAGGTCATGCTCGAACGGGAACTCGGGGGTGTGCACGCCGATCACCACCAGCCCCAGGCTGGAGTACCTCTGCGCCCAGGCGCGGACATAGGGCAGCTGGCGTAGCCAGTTGATGCAGGTGTAGGTCCAGAAGTTGACCAGGACCACCTTCCCGCGCAGGCCGTCCGGCGTCAGCGGCGGCGAGTTGAGCCACCCGGTCGCGCCGTCGAAGGACGGCAGCTCGCCTTCGACGGGCAGGCGGCTCGAGGTCGTGTGCAGCCCGGCGGGTGCGAGCCAACGTATGGTCATGGCGATGGCCTCCCTGCGGTTAGATGCCCTGGGGGTACAGCATCACTATCTCGCGGCGGCCGGGCGCGCCGCGCCCGTGGCCTCCCTGGCCAGACCCTGGCCTTTACCCCACTACCGACAGGAGAGGTCGCTGCTAGTTACCGGCATCTTCCACTGGGTAACAGTGACGGTTCCGCCGTGGGTCAGAGGGGCCAGCCGGCAATTCTTCTTGGCCTGCGCGAGCGTCTTGGCGCCCGGTATCCAGTCCGGCAAGCGGTACAGCGGGCTAGCCGAAGAGACGGTTCCGACGAGCGGGTCCAATTGCTTGGCCGTGGAGTAGAGCCCGGCCGTAGCGCCGATGTGACGGACGTAGGAGACCATGCCTTCCAGATCCGCACGGTTATTCTTGGTGCTGGACTGCCAGCTGTTGATCGTTTCGACATCGAGCCACCATCGGTAGCGGCCGGGGCTGGTGACACCGCGGGTTTGCGCATCTATCGCCGCCAGGTCCCATCCGTATTGCCAGGCGCACGCCGGACTGTTTCCGCCGGTGCAGGTGCCGTAGGGATCAGTGACCTGGTTGCCGGTGACCGGATCGGTGTTATTCACCGGCCAGTCGGTGACCCCGTGATTACCCGGGTCCGCGGTATTGACGTAGAGCGAGACCTTGGGCTGCCGGGCGGCACCGGTGGAATTCTGGGCCCAGGCTATTTCGTCCGCCAGGCAAGGGTTGGTGGTATTCGCGAGCCCGTCATTCACCGCGACGATGCCGAACGCCTGGCCAGACGGGAGCGGTTCGACGCATTGCGGAAACGAGACGTCGTTTCCCGTCGGCGTACCGCCCGGCTGCGCGGCGTAGGCCGCCGCCGCGACCGGCCCATTGACGATCGCCACTGCCGCGAGCACGGCCGTCACCCTGATGCCGAACCTCATTGACCAGTCCCTCCCCTGTTTCATCATTGACGCGCCAGAACGACTTGCGGTGTACCGGGGGGCAGGCCTGGGACAGGGCGTTGCCTCAGCCGGTGACGCCCTTGAGGGTGTCCGGCTTGATGAAGCCGAACAGGTAACCCGCCACCCGCCGCATCTGGATTTCCTCGGTGCCCTCGGTGATGCGGTACCGGCGGTGGTGGCGGTAAATATGCTCGAACGGCCGGTGGCGTGAGTAACCCAGCCCTCCGTGCACCTGCATCGCACGGTCCGCGGCCTCGCAGCACAGCCGGTTGGCCACGTAGTTGCACATGGACACCTTGTCGGACTGCGTCAGCGGGCCGAACTGATCCATGCTCCAGGCCGTCTTGTGGATGAGCGCCCGGAGCATCTCGCCCTGCGTGTGCAACTCGACCAGCGGGAACTGGATCGCCTGGTTGCTCGCGAGCGGCTTGCCGAAGGGCGCCCTAGTCTTGGCGTACTCCACCGAGCGGTCGATGCAGAACTGCGCGGCGCCCAGGCTGGATGCGGCCTGGCGGATGCGGTTCTCGTTGAAGAAGTGCTGCACCACCTCGAGCCCGCGGCCCTCGCGGCCGAATACGGCGCGGTCGGGGACCCGCACGTCGCGGAGCGAGACGTGCCCGTGGTCGGTGGGCATGTTGAAGGTCCACAGGTACTCCTCGACCTTGAAGCCGGGAGTGCCGACCGGAACCAGGAAGCCGGTGATGCCCGCGCCGCTGCCCGGCGTCCCGCTGGTGCGGGCGAAGATGAGGTCGTGGGAGGCCGTGTGGATGCCGGTGTTCCAGGTCTTCTCGCCGGTGATGACCCAGTCGTCGCCGTCGCGGGTAGCGCGGGTCTCCATGAACGTGGCGTCGCTGCCGTGTTCCGGCTCGGTGATGCCGAACGCGAAGTGCCGTCGGCCGCCGGCGAGATCATCGATCCACTCGTGTTTCTGCTCCGGGCTGCCGTAGTGCAGCATCAGCAGCAGGCCGACGTTGTTGCCCACGATCGCGTGCTCGTTCTGCAGGTCGCAGTGCAGGCCGAGGCCCTTGCGAGCCAGGTGCTCGCGGATGACCGCCATGCCCAGGTTGGTGCCGTCCCGGCCGCCGTAGGACCGGGGAAACGCGTACCGGTAGTGGCCGGCCGCGTCGGCCCGCCTGCGCGCCTCCGCGAGGAGTTCCTCCCACTCGCGGCTGGGCAGCCCGCCCCGATCCCAGTCGGTCCGGGCGTCCTCCCGGCGGTGGTCGAAGAACCGGATGTTGTCGTCTTGCTCCTCGAGCGGCCTGATTTCGCGCTCGATGAACTCGTCGAGTTCGGCCAGGTAGTGCCGCAGGTCCTCGGGAAGAGTGAAGTCCACGTCGTCTCCTTGGGGGCAAATCCGCGTTTATCCGGGGAGGGCCAGGTGACCGGGGTTGGCGACGGTGAGCTTGTCGACGGTCGAGGCCCGGACCGCCTCGATGACTTCGGCCATGCGGTGGTCCAGCGACCCGTCGCGGATCTTGGCGCAGAGCTCGGCGTCGTCTTCGCAGCCGAGGGCGGCCAGCCTGACCCGGTGGCGGTGCGCGTGCGCGGTGGCGAGCATGGCCTCGCGTTCGGCGATCCGCAGCGCGTTCGCCGCGACCCGGGCGTGGAACCGCAGCCGCGGATCTGCGCCCCCGGCCTCGGTGGTGAGGAACTCGCGGACGGCACGGAGCAATTCGGGGCCTGACGGGCGGTCATGAGGTGTCGCGGCATGGTCCGGCAGGTTCTCGAGGGGATCGATCACGGTCATCGGCGCGGCGTGGCCCAGCGCGAGCAGGATGTCGTATTCCTGCTCGCAAACCCGGCGGCCGAGCACCGCGAGCTCGATCGACGGCTCGTCCTCCGCGAGATACCGCTCGGCCTGCCGCCGGCAGAGCAGCGCCCATCGCACCGTGCCGTACAGCTCCCACCAGCGCTGGGTTTCCTCGTCAGGCGGGGTGCCGCCGCCCGCGGCGTAGCCCGCCATCAGGTCGGCGCGGGCCCCGAACCCGCCGACGGGGCTCGCCGAGCCGAACCGCCAGGCCTTGGTGCACAGCCAGCCCAGGTCCTGCCGGGGGTCACCGCGATGAGCCAGTTCCCAGTCCAGCACGCCGTGCAGCCCGTCCGCGCCAATCATGAGATTGCCGGTCCGGAAATCGCCGTGCACCAGCGCATCCGCGGCAGGAGCAGGCCGGTGCCCGGCGAGCCAGCGCAGGCCGATCTCGAGCGCAGGCCGGGGTTCGGCGAACGCCTCATACAGCCCGGTCACCTGGCCGAGCGCGTCGAGGCGGGGCAGGCCGGGGACCGAATCGGGATTCACCTGATGGATCCGGGCCAGCACCTCCCCCAGGCGGCGCGCGAGGCCCGGCCGCGCGGCGGCGTACGCCTCGTCCCGCAGCAGCCGGCGCGGGATCGTCTCCCCGTCCAAGCGCTCCATCAGCAGGTAGGCCTGGCCGAGGGCGCCCTGTTCATCTCCGGGCTCATCTCCGGCACCGTAGTCGTAAACCTCGGCCACGGGGACGCCGGCCAGCCTGGCCGCGGTCATCGCCGCCGCCTCCACGGCCACGTTTTTGTCCGGAGACCGGGCCCGGCCGACGTCACGAAGCAGGATGAGGCGCCGCTCGGCGACCGGGCGGCGGACGTCACCGGCCATTCGCACCCCGACGTCCCAGCTCTCCCGGCTCGCGCCGCCAGGCAGCGGCCGGACGCCGGTCACCTCGGCCTCGGTGCCCCACAGCGCGCCCAGCCGCGCCGCCAGGGCGCTGGCCAGCCCCGAGGTCTCGGTCATGACCTGCCCGCCGACACGGTCGCAGTGCCTCCCGCCCTCGCCTGCGACACACGATCCACGGCACTGGCCTGGATCGTCAAGCTCCGGGCACGCCTGTTACGCGGGCGGCGATCAGATGTTCTGTCGGGCGATCCATCCGAAAAGGGGCCGGGCGCCGCTGCCGCCGATGTCGTAGCTGTCGAAGCTGCCGGACAGCATGCGGAACGTCGGGTTGGCCGGCGGGCCGTAGGTTCCGTCCTGGAACAGCGGGCTTCCGGCCTCGAACAGGAAGCCCGTGTAGTTCTGGGGCTTCCCGCCGGCATTCTGGACGGGGCGCTGGAAGTACAGCCGCTGCTCGGCCTCGTCCCAGAAGCCGTGAATCTGCTCGACGTTAGGTGCGTCGATCTTGACGGTCCCGGTTATGTTTCCCTGCGGATCTGCCGTGAGATTCAGGTCGCCTTGGTACCCGTCGGCGATGATGCGCCAATGTCCCTGCGGTGCCGTCATGGCGATCGTCCTTTCTGCGGCCGGGCCCCTAAGGCGGGCGCCGGTACACATCTGGCTGAAGGTGCTGTCACCAAGACAGAGCGCAGCAGGGGCGCGGCGATACATATCCATCTCGATCGCCGGAGCCCGCTCAGGGGATCCCAGTACCCCGAATCAACTACCAAGCCTGGATCAACCACAATGTTGAGGCTCGTGGTGCGCGTGGGGTTAGCGCCGCTGTACGGGGACTACGGCTGGGAGCGCTGCGGGGGCTGGCTGGTTCCGGGGGTGTCGTCCAGCCGGGCGTGCAGCCGCTCCCGGACTTCGGCCGGGGTGTAGGCGCGACGGCGCCGCTGGTCGCGGATGATCACGGCCCCGGTGGCGGCCACGCCCGCAAAGGCGGCCACCCCCAGGACTTTAGCCCAGCGCATCTGCTTAGGTTAGACCGTGGCTGAGGCGAGCGTCACCCTGGATGAGGCCGTGGATCTGGCCCGTACCGGTGATGTGTGGCTGTTCCGCGGGCACAAGGTGGCCGACCGCGCGATCCAGGTGGCCACCAATAGCCCGGTCAACCACGTGGGCATGTCGGTGGCCATCGAGGACCTGCCGCCGCTGATGTGGCACGCCGAGCTTGGCCGCTCCCTGCCCGACGTATGGACCGGCACCCGCCACCGCGGGGTTCAGCTGCAAGACTTGCGCGAGGCAGTCATGGTCTGGGCGGCCAGGTACGGTCAGCGGGCGTGGCTACGCCAGCTCGACCCCGCAGTGACCGCTGAGATGGAAGGCGCCGTGTTGCGGACGATCGCACGGCTGGATGGCACCCCGTTTCCCTCCACGGCCCGGCTCGCCTCAGGATGGCTGCTCGGCCGCGTGCCGGCCCGCGGGAACCCCGGCCGCGGCGCCGACCCGCAGACGGCTTACTGCGCGCAGGTACTGGCGGAGACCTACCAGGCCATGGGACTGCTGCCGGGCGGCAGCCGTCCGGATCGCTATGACCCGGGCAGCTTCTGGAGCGGGGACAACCTGGGACTGTCTGGCGGGTTCCGGCTCGGCGGCGAGATCGCCGTGCGAATCACCGACTCGTAAGGCCTGGTCAGCTGAGCAGGTCGGCGACGCTGGCGATGGCGGGTTCGATGGCTCGCTCGCGGACGTTTCCGAAGCCCATCACCAGCGCAGGTGGCGCCGTGGTCTCAGGGTTGCCGCGGTAGGCGCTGATGCCGTGCAGCCCGACCCGCCGTTTGCGGGCCGCGGCGATGACGGCCGTCTCGTCGGCGCCAGGCGGCAGGGGCGCGACCGCGTGGAATCCGGCCGCGAGCCCGGTGAGCTGGACCCGGGGGGCGTGTCTGGCAAACGCGTCGGTCAGTGCGGCACGGCGGGCGGCAT
Organism: uncultured Actinomycetes bacterium; assembly: GCA_963722055.1. Classification (GTDB taxonomy): domain Bacteria; phylum Actinomycetota; class Actinomycetes; order Streptosporangiales; family Streptosporangiaceae; genus Palsa-504. The sequence continues at coordinate 422,944 of CAVRLA010000015.1, forward strand.
AGACGGTTCGCATCCGCCGCAGGTGGCGGTCGTACCGGCCGGTGGTGAGCAGCGTGGCTAGGGCGAGCTGGTCTAGCGTGCAGGAGCCGCGGTCGCTCATTTCTTTCTCGGCGGCGACCGCTGAGGCCAGCAGTGAAGGGGCGTGGACCCAGCCGAGGCGGACCGCGGGCGCCAGTGCCTTGCTGGCCGTGCCGAGCAGGAAGACCTGGTCGGGGGCTAGCCCCTGCAGCGCGCCGACGGGTTCTTTGTCATAGCGAAACTCCGAGTCGTAGTCGTCCTCGATCACGTACCCGCCGCCGTGCCGCGCCCAGTCGGTCAGGGCGTGCCGCCGTGGTGGGGACAGGACCACCCCGGTCGGGGACTGGTGGGCCGGCGTGACCACGACCGCCTGGGCTCCGCTGACCGCCAGTTCGCCGACCACGAGGCCCTGCTCGTCGACCGGCACGTAGGTGACGCGGATGCCCATCGCCAGGGCCGCGCGGACGGTTTCGTCGGCCTTCGCGCTGCCGTAGCCCGGGTCTTCGAAGGCCACGCACGTCACGCCGACCTGCCGGGCCAGGGCGTGCAGGACCAGGTTGATTCCTTGCGCAAAGCCGGTGCTGATGATCATCTGCGCCGGGTAGGCCGCGGCGGCTCGTACCCGCCCCAGGTAACCGGCGAGGACCTCGCGCAGCACCGGGCTGCCGCGCGGGTCGCCGTAGCCCAGGTCCGCCGAGGCGGCCTGGGTGCACGCCTGCTTGACAGCCCAGGCCCAGTCGGTACGCGGGAAGCTGGACAGGTCCGGTACGCCGAGTTCGAAGTCCGCGATCAGCTCCGGTTCCGAGGCATGCGGGCCCGGCGACCGCGTCGAGGGCGGGGCCGCGTCCGGGCCGGCCAGGGGCCGGTCACCGGCTTCCTGGCCGCTGATACCGGCCACCCGAGTGGCGGATCCGGTGCGGCTGATCAGATATCCCTCGGCCAGCAGCTGTCCGTAGCAGTCCTGCACCATGCCGCGGGAGACGCCGAGCTCACGCGCTAGCCCTCGCGAGGAAGGCAGCCGTTCCCCGGCGCGGAGCCGGCCGCTCCTGATCGCCTCGCGGAGGCTCGCCTCCAGCTGGGCGCGCAGCGGCTGGCGGGCCGAACGGTCGAGCCGGACTAGCAGCTCCGGACTCAAACCGGACCACTCAATCGCCATGAAATCGGACCTTACCAGCATGCCGACTGGGTTCTAGCGTGCGTGTTATGAGCACCTTGACGCAGGCGCAGCCCGATACCGCGGTTCCGCCCCGGCTCCTCAGCGCGCCGCTGGCCGCCACGTTCCTGGCCGAGTTCATGTCGCTCACCAGCTTCTTTCTGCTGCTGTCGGTCATGCCGATGCTGGCCGCGGCGGCGGGCACCGGAAGCTCAGGTGCCGGGCTGATCACCGGGTCGCTGCTGCTGGGAACCGTGGCGGCCGAGGCCGTGGCCGCCGCGGCGATCAGGCGGTTTGGCTACCGGATGGTCCTTGCGGCGGGAGCCGTACTGCTCGGCGCGCCGGCCCTGGCCATGCTCGTACGCGAGCCCCAGGCCGTGATGGTGAGCGTCAGCTTGGTGCGCGGACTCGGCTTCGGCTTGTGCGGCGTGGCCACCGGCGCGCTCACCGCCCTGCTGCTGCCTCCCGAACGACGCGGTGAAGGGCTCGGCCTGCTCGGCGTCGTCTCCGGCGTCCCGGCCATTGTCGCGCTCCCAGCCGGGGTGTGGCTCGCCGGACACCACCTGGCCGCCGCGGCCGCGGCGATGGCGACCGCGGCCGGCCTGCTGCCGCTGGTGGCGATCCGCTGGCTGCCGAGCGAGCGCCAGGCACGCCGTACCGCCCGCGCCGGACGGCGGGCGGGCGCCCCCGGCTCCGGGGGGATGGCGGGCGCCGCGCTGCGGCTGCCGCTGATCTTCGCCGCCGCCACCACCGCGGCGGGCGTGCTGGACTCGTTCCTGCCGATCGCGAAGGGGATCCCCAGCAACCTCTCCTCGGCCGCCCTGCTCGTGCAGGCGATCACCGCCACGCTCAGCCGCTGGCAGGCCGGCAGGCACGGCGACCGGTACGGTCACGCCCGGCTGCTCATCCCGGCGCTCGCCGTGGCGGCGCTCGGCATGGCCGCGATGATGGCGCTGGGCTCGCTGGTGCTGATCTTCGCAGGCATGGTGCTGTTCGGCGCCGGGTTCGGGGTGATCGAGAACGCGACGTTCGCGCTGCTGATCGAGCAATTGCCTGAGGCTAAGGCCAGCGCGTTGTGGAACTTCGCCTACGATGCCGGGTACGGCGCCGGCCCGGCCGTCTTCGGCCTGATCTGCGTCCGCACCGGCTACCCGGCGGCGTTCGCCCTGACCGGCGTGTTGATCCTCGCCGCAGTCCCGATCGCCTGGCGCGAGCGGAAGAACGGCTGTCTTACCGTGGATGCATGACCGCATGGGGCAACCTGCCGCCTGCACTGCCGGCGCACGGCACGGTGCTGGCCTGGGCGCGAGGCTGCCGGTGCGAAGACTGCGAACGCGAGTACCAGCGTTTCGTGTCCGAACTGGCCATGCGAAGGCCGCTGAGGCTTCCGGCTCAGCCCGAGCCCCGCAAGCTGGACGCCGACACCCGCGCCCGGCTGGAACCGGCGGTGAGCCAGTCTGAGTGCCCCGTGTGCGGCGCGCTGCGCCATCAGCGGTGCCGCAACCTGGCGTTCCCTCAGCATTTCGCGCCGACTCATCCTGAGCGTAGAAGCGCCCCGTGACCTCGGGTCCAAGGACCGCCGGGCGCGGGACCGGTCAGACGGCGGCCCAGCGTTTCACGTGCCGAGCAGATCCTGCTCTTGGCGCTTTACGCGGTCGCGTCTCGCGCGAGGCGCGCCTTCGCCATCATTTCGGAGTTGACGGCCATGACACTCTCGGACAGCGCGGCCAGCAGTGTCCCCAACTCCACAAGGTCGTCGAGGTCTGGGGTGGCGTCCCCGCCCTCGAGGCGATGCCGGGCTTCCCTCGCCGAGTTAAGCGCTTCGTGCAGAGCGCGATGTACGCCGATCGTCGTCGAGTCGGTGCTGCTCATTTCGCTCCTCAGCTGGCTGAATGGCCATGTCCGCCGTGTACGCCCTCATGATCGCTGAGGGTCAGGATACGCAGAAACGAGCCGAAGACGTCCAGCAGACCGATTAGGCCGCCGGCCCGGCGTGGCGTCTAGGCTGCAACCGAGCGGGCCGTAGCGGCGTCCATAGGGTCATGCGAACGCGATGGCTGGCCCTGGTCTGCGGCGTGCTTGTGCTGGTCGGATGCGGCCACACCCCGGCACCGTCGGCTGCTGGTTCCACCACGCCGGGGCCGACAACTTCAGGGTTGGCCAGTTCCCCGGGTCAGGCTGAGGGGCGGCCCGGCTTGCCGACCGGCAGCCCGGCCGCGGCGCCGGGGAAGGGCTGCCCGGCCGAGCCGGTGCTCTCGTTTCCGGCTGGCTCCTTGACCGGGATCCAGTTTGTCTCGGCCGCTCGGGGCTGGGCGGTGAGCCAGGACCAGATCCTGGCCACCACCGACGGCGGGCAGCACTGGACGGTACAGCGCAGCGGCCAGCTCAACCTGGCCTCGGTGGATTTCATCAGTGCCGAGGTCGGCTGGGCGGTCGGCGCCGATGTGCTGCTGGCCACGTCCGACGGCGGGACGCACTGGGTTTCGCTGCCCGAGCCGTGCCTGCAGATCCGCTCGGTGCACTTCATCTCTCCCTACGTCGGGTTCGCCGTGGCCGGCGGCCGAAACGTCACCGACTTCGGGCCCGAGGCCCCCGAGATCGCCGGAGTGGTCCTGGCCACGAGCGACGGCGGGCGCAGCTGGCGCGTCCTACCGACTCCGGCAAACGCCCAGACCATCTGCTTCAGCGATCCGCAGGCAGGCTGGCTGGGGGCCGACGGGCGGCTGTATCGCACGACTGACGGAGGCCGGACCTGGGCGCAGGTCACCGCCGGGGTGGCGCCCCTCTCGGCTGATTCTCCGGCCACGATGATCGTGCAGTGCGCCGGCGCGGGGTCAGCCTGGGCGCTGGAGGTCGGCCCGGGGGCCGCCATGAGCCAGGAGCCGCACGTGGGCTACCACGCGGGTCCGGCCGGGGCGGTGCCCATCTTCGCCGAGCAGTACTTTCCCCACCCGGGTATCCGCGTGACCGCGGAGGCGCCTGGCTCCTACGCCGGGCCGTTCTCGGCCGTCAGTCCGTCGGCTGCCGTCTTCATCGACGGGTGCCCAGCGTGCGGCGACGCGGGCACGGCCCCGTGGGACCTGGTGACCGAGTCCGGCGCCAGGCTGGTCCGAGAGGGAAACGTCGGCGGGCTGACCGACCCCGAGGCGGCCAGCTTTTTGTCCCCGCAGCTCGGCTGGGTGGCGGGCGTCGTGACCAGCTATTCCGGCACCGGCCACTTCAGCCAGCGCCTGCGCATCGTCTTCACCGACGACGCCGGGCGGACCTGGCACGTCCAGTACGCCGGCCCCGCGGCCTGACCAGCCAGCGGCTGCTAATATCCGCGGCTGCCGTCGAGGGTCTCCCGGATGCTCAGCCCTCGGGCAGCGGTTGGGGAACGATCCCGGGCGTGGGCTGGCTGGTGCCGTACTCGTAGGCGCCGCCGGTGGTGGACAGGGTGAGTTCGGGGCCGACGGCTGATCACGGTCACGATCGATGACGGTGCACCACAGGGCCACCGACTCCGGCCCCTGACCCGGGCGATGACGGGTATGACGTATCCACAGCGCTCGACGGGAAGCAGGGTCACGAGCGCTGACGAACCACGACTCATACCCGCTGGTGCCCATCTGGCTATCATGCCCTGGCTGGGACGGGCGGCTCACCCTCAAGGGCAGTGCTCCGCGGGCGCTACGTCCAGGGCCGGGTTGCCGTCGAAGAAACCGTCGGCCCTGAGCTGGAACCCGACGCGGGTGACGGGCATGACCGGCCAGTCCTCCGGGCGCACCACGTGGTGCGCGTTGAACGTGTGCCAGAGCACCAGGTCGGCGTTCTCCAGCGGGCGGTCGGCCGCGGTCCAGGCCGGCAGGCCGTCCCCGCCGGGGTGCTGGTTGGGGTACTCGCCCGCGGGGAACCGCTGATCGGGATCGTACGCGGTGACCCACAGGTGCTTGGCGGCAAACCGGGCCCGCCGCATGGCGTAGGTATCGGGCTGGCCGAAAGGCAGCACGCTGTCCTGAGGAACCAGCCGGTAGGCGACGGGCTCGCCGGTGGCGTTCCGCCGACCGGGATTGGTGATCTTCCAGTAGCGAGCGGCGCGCCCGTCAGCTACCCGCTGCGCCTGCGACTCGCGGCGCAGCGGGGTCTGCCGCACGACCCAGGCGTTGCCATACGGGTTCTCCGGGCCGGGCGGAAGCGCCACCGAGTCGCACTCATAGACGGTGTTCAGCGGGCCGTCGACCATCATGTCCAGCCGTACGCAGAAGATGTGCTGGTGGTGGGGACCGTAAAGCCCAGGGGCGACCAAGGTGCCGTGGGCCGGTTTGCGTCCCTCGGGCAGGGCCCCGTTGGAGATCACGCCGGTCAGCTTGACCTCGTACTCGATGGTGCCGTCCTGGTAGAGGTACCAGAAGTAGCCATACTCGTAGTTCCCGACGGTAGCGATCATCGAGATCACGAGCCGGCGTGAGCGCCGGACCTCGGTCTTACCGGTTCGCCAGTCGGCATGCTTCCACGACATGCCGTGGTCTTCCTCGTGCAGGCAGATCGCGTTCTTGATCAGCTGCGGGTGGCCGTCATTGTCGTTGAGGCAGGCGTCGAAGTAGTGGATCTCGCCCACGCAGTCGCAGCCCAGCTCGAGGCTATTAGCGAGCACCCCGATGCCGTATTCGCCCATGTCGAAAACGTTCTTGCGGTAGTGCGTGGGGCTCGGGTCGCCGTAGGGGATGAACATTTCCGCGAGCGAGGCACGGTAGATGAGCGGCCGGAGCGTTCCGTGGTCCTGATAGCCCACCAGATAGAGGACCAGCCCTTCGCGGGGGGTGAAACCGACCTGGAACCGCCACTTCTGCCAGCGCACCTCGTGCCCGTCCACGGTGAAGCTGGTGCCCTCCGGCTGGGTGATCTCCACCGGCTTCAGGTCCTGCCGGGGGCCATCGGGGAAATGCGGGACGTTCGCGGGGTCGCGGATTCCTTCGGCGGTGTAGTTGCCGCTGCCCGGCGGCAGCGGGATCACGCCATGGTCCTCGATGTCCACCACTTCCATGCGGTCAAGGTCGAAGCGGACGATCAGGCCCTCCACCGGGCGGGCGTATCCGTTGTCGTCGGGGTCAGAGCGGCGTACCCAGGTCAGCGGCCGGAGGAACCGGCCCTGACCGGCCGCATCCTCCGGGCCGTTGTAGCCGACCGACCAGGGGTCGATCATCACCATGTCGAAGTCGGTGACGCCACGCCGGCGCATCGCCTCTTGCCAACGGGCGTCCTTCTTGACCGCCGCCTCGGTGGCCAGGAACTCTTCGAGCATGACCGCCGGCTGAACTCCGGGCACCTCCCGCCACAGGCGCACCTGGCCCGCGCTGATCGAGACCACCGCCTCGTAGGTCTTGCCCTCGGCCCGTTCGCGCAGCACGACATGCGCCTCACGGTCGAACGCCTCGCCTGGCTGGTGGGACAGGACGGCGTCCTTGGCTGGTTCCCGGAGCGTGACGTAGACGAAGCGCGCGCTCGCGGCCAGGCCGCGATCCCGCTGGAGAATTCGGCTGACCGTCTCGATCTCATCCGCCGTCAGCGGGTCCAGCGGATGCCGCACCCCCACCGTACTGCCTTGGCCGCCTGGGGCGGCGGGGCTGCCCTGGCCGCCTGGGGCGGCGGGAGCGTGCTCAGCCGTCGTCATCACCGGCTCCTTCCCTGGCTTCTCGAGGCGGTCAGGCCGCAGACAATTTGTGCGTCAACAGGATGAATTCCCCCGCAGATGGTGCTTGACCTGCTTTTCGACGAAAAATCCGGGTGGTCTTTGTTCGCGGGTACCTGAGGGCTATGGCGGTCGCGCAGGATGAGAGCCTGTAGGCAAGCAGATTCCTGGGAGAGTCATGTCCCTACGGCTCGTACCGCCGCTGCCCGCCGGGACGCCCGCCGACCCGGGCGTCGCTGTCCCGACCGGACAGCTAGGCTCGGGCGAGCGGTAACCGCGCCGCTCGGGACTCGGCCCAGTCATGCCCACCGCCGCACTCGTCGTCAACCGGAACCGGATCCGCCACTTCCCGCGGCTGACTCACATGTGCGCGGCGGCCGCGGCCGCGCGCGGCTGGGAGATGGAACTACTGGAGACGCGGTCGGCCGACGCGGGCGGCGGCGCGACGCGGCAGGCGGTCGCGGCCGGTGCGCAGCTGGTGTTCGCGGTAGGCGGCGACGGCACGGTCCGGGCCTGCGCCCAGGCCCTGGCCGGCGGCCAGGTCCCGCTGGCCATCGTGCCGCGCGGCACGGCGAACCTGGTGGCGACCGCGCTGGGCATACCGTCCTCGCTCGGGGCCGCGCTCGCCGTCGGCTTCGGCCAGCATGAGCGGCGGATCGACCTGGCCGTCGCCGATGGCATCACCTTTGCCGCGATGGCGGGCATCGGGCTGGACGCCGCGGTGGTGGGCGCGACCGCGGCCGGGCTGAAGGGAGCGGCCGGCTGGCTGGGATACGCCGCGACCGGGGTCAGGCAGCTGGCGGGGGCGCGTACCCGCTTCGAGATCCGCCTGGACGGCGGCGAACCCCTGGGCGGTCAGGCCCGATGCGTGGTGGTCGGGAACGTCGGCCTGCTGCCCGGCGGCTTCGTCCTACTCCCGGAGGCCAGGCCCGACGACGGGCTGCTCGACGTCGGGATCCTGGCGCCAGCCGGGCCGTTCGGGTGGCCGCGGGTGGGCTGGCGAGTGCTGACCCGCAGTCGCCATGACGACGCCGTACTCGAGCGCTACCAGGCGCGGCACGTCGAGATCGCGGCCGGGGCGCAGCTGCCGCGCCAGGCTGACGGGGAGCTCATCGGGGCGGCCGCCTCGCTGACCGTCACGCTCGCGCCCGGCGGCCTGCTGGTGCGCGTTCCGGGCCGGATTCGAGCCCGGGGTCTGCGCTGAGGCGGTAGCCCGGCGGCAGTCGCAAGCCAGGGCAGGTCAGATAGTGCGTGCCGACGGCACCGCACCGGGTGCACGGCGCGGGCGACCGGTCCGGCCCGCGGGCATCGGTCGCGGGATGATCCCGCCGTGGCGGCCGGGTCATCGCGTCCTGCGCCTCAGGCCGTTGCGGAACAGTGTCTCCACGTCCGCCCTCCGGTACCTGGGCCGCCCGTCCTCGTTGCGGACCTCGGGCAACCGCCCGCGCCGGGCCCAGGTCGCTACCGCCGCCGAGGTCACCCCGAACAAGGACGCCACCTGCCGGCGGGTCATCAGGTCCTCGCCGGTGCGGTTGCCGTCCTTGCCGTAGCGGATCTCGGGGCGGCCGGACGCGGCACGAGTGCCGTCCGGCCAGGCCGACGCCGGCGCCATCATGTTCATCGGGTTCCCTGGTAGACCGGAAGGAGCTGATCAAAGGACAGCGCCGGTCATCCCGCGGCGGCCCCGGGCTAGGCCCGGGCGCGATACCGATGTCCTCGGCGCTGGTTGCACCGAAAATGTTGCTGCAAATTGCAGCGAGAGACATCGGTCAGCTGACCGATATTCAACCACTTTGCCGCTCCCCCGCGACGCCCGGGCAGTCACCCGGCCGCCGGACGCGCGGCGCCGATACCATGACCGCAACGTGTACCGGCGTATGTCTGCGTCGGCTGAGATAGGAGTGGCGCCCATGCCGTCAACGTGTGCATCGGCTCTCGGCGGTGGCCGGTGACTGCCCTGGTCACGTGGTATGACGTGCTGGGAGTACTGCCAGACGCGTCGCCGGATGACATCCGCGTGGCGTGGCAGGAGAGAACGGCCGCGCTCCAGCCGGGCCTGATGGCGGGGACTTCGGCGGAGGTACGGTCGGCGGCCGACCGGGCGCGGCAGGCCGTGGATGAGGCCGCGCGCGTCCTGGCCGACCCGGCCAGCCGGGAATCATATGACCAGGCGATCGGTTTCGCGCGGCCCGGGGAGGGCCTGGCCCCGCCCGGGCGGGGGCCGTTGGGGCCTGACGTCGGCCTGGGTGAGGGGTGGTCCCGGGCGGATGAGGAAGCGCTGGAGCCGTATCCGGATCCGCCGTCCCGGGTGGTGGTGCCGGATGTCAGCGGACTGTTCTACCGCACATGCATGGAGATGCTCAGCCGGCTGGGCCTGCACGTGGATCCGGTCCAGCTGACGACGCATCCGATGCCGGTCGAGGGCCTGGTCGTCGGCCAGACGCCGGCCGCGGGCGAGCGGGTGCACCGCAACAGCAGGCTGACCGTGCGGCTCTGGCACCCGTCCGAGCCGGGCGCCCAGCAGTAAGCGCCCTGCGGCTGGGCGGCTCGTCTTCTCCTGCGGCGGCAAGGTAAGGCTGAGCTTGCGGAGCAGGTCGGCGAGCTGACGCCGCTCGGCCGCGGTCAGGCCGCTGAGGATACGCCGCTCGTTGGCCAGGTGCGCGGCGGCGGCCGTGTCGACAAGCCTGCGACCCTGCGGGGTCAGCGCGATCAGGACGCCCCGGCGGTCGCCGGGATCGGGCTCGCGGGTCACGTAACCGGCCGCTTCGAGGCGGTCGAGCCGTTTGGTCGTGCCGGACGTGGTCAGCATCAGGGTTGCGGCGAAGTCGGTCGGGCGCAGCCGGTAGGGCGGCCCGGCGCGGCGCAGGGTGGCCAGGACGTCGTACCAGCCCGGCTCGAGACCGCTGGCGGCGTAGCCGGGCTCAAGCCGCCGCTCGATCTCCCGGGACAGGCGGGAGATCCGCCCGATCACGCCGATGGGGGAAGCGTCGAGGTCCGGACGCTCGCGGTGCCATTGCTCGAGGATCGCGTCGACGCCATCGGTATCGGCCATGAGCTGCACTGTAGCGCGCTTGGCCCGCATGTGGTGTCCGAGGACGAAACATCTTGCGATTTTACTTCCTGGGACGTAACGTCTCAGGATATAAGGTTCCAGGACTGAAGATGCCGGGGAGCGGAGGGTGACGCTGAATGATGACGACCTGCCCCGCGGACCCCACGGCCGCGCTCGCGCGTCGCTCGTGCAGGATGCCGCTGGCGGGGCTGCTGGCCCTGGCCACCGCGGCCTTCACCGACGTGGTGACCGACTTGCTCCCGGCCGGGTCGCTGCCGCAGATGAGCCGGGGCCTGCACGTCTCCGAAACCCGCATCGGGCTTCTGGTGAGCGCCTTCGCGGTGGCCTCGGCCCTGGCGGCGATTCCGGTCACCGCGGCCGTGCGCGGTCTGCCCCGCCGCCCGGTCCTGGCCGTGGTGCTGGCCGGCTTCGCGGTCCTGGACGCGATCACGGCCGTTTCTTCTTCCTATCCGCTGACCTTCGCGGTCCGGCTGCTCGCCGGGATCATGGGCGGGACGCTGTGGTCGATGCTCGCCGGCTATGCCGCCCGGATGGTCCCGGCCGCTCGCCGCGGCCGCGCGATCGCCATCGTCTTGGCCGGCATCACCGTCGCGCTCGGCCTGGGACTGCCGGCCGGGACGGCGCTGGCCGACGTGGCCGGCTGGCGGGCCAGCTTCGCCTCGCTGTCCGTCCTGGCGCTGCTGCTGGTGGCCTGGGTCCACTGGGCGGTTCCCCCGGTTCCCGGCCAGGCCCGCCCCAGCCGCACCCCGCCGCGCCTGGTCGCCCGCGAGCCCGGCATCCGCACGGTCCTGGCCGTCACCTTCGTCCTGCTGACCGGGCATCAGGCGATGTACACCTACATCGTGCCGTTCGCCACCCACTCGGGCTTCGGCCACACCAGCCTGGTCCTGCTCGTCTTCGGCGCGGCCACGGCCGGCGGACTGGCGGTCACCGGAGCCCTCGCCGACCGCCACCTCCGGCCGGTTCTCCTGGCTGCTCTGGCCCTGATCATGTGCGCCATGATCGCGCTGGGCTGGTGCGCGCGTTCACCTGCCGTGCTGCTGCCCGCGGTCGCGCTCTGGGGCGCCGCATTCGGCGGCGCGCCGGCCCTGCTGCAGACGGCCCTCATCGACGCTTCCGGGCCCGGCCACGCCGACATGGCCACCTCCATGCAGACCACCGTCTACAACATCGGCATCGCCGCGGGATCCCTGGCTGGTGGCCTCATCCTGCAGCGCGCCGGCGCCGGCGCCCTGCCCTGGACCGCATCCGCGCTCAGTGCCGCCGCGCTGGCCGCGGTCGCCGCAGCGCGCCGCCAGGCCTTCCCCGCTGATCGCGCCGACGCCGGGACCATTCCCCGGGCCGGTGCCACTAGCACGTTTGACGATGCGGGCCGCTAGGGCGGCGGGGAGCCTGAACGGCGTTGATGCTTCAGGGGGCCCGCTCTTCGGCCAGGAAGCGGTGCCCGTCAGGTCCCGAGACCAGGGCGGCGCGGACGCCGCCGGCCAAGATCATGAGGTCATCGCGGGCCAGGGACGTGCCGCAGCGGGCGAGCGCCGCGGCGGTCGCGTCGAGCGAGGCGACCCGCACCACGCTGTGCGTCGCCACGATGTCGCTGCTGGCGGTGTCGGGCGGGATCGGCAGGCGCGGGCCCACGTGGTAGTCCAGCAGCTCCATCCGGGGCGCGGGCAGGTCCGGCGCGAGCCGGGTGACGCTGACGTGGACGTCGTCGACGTCATCGAGATCGGCTTGTTCAGGCCCGCGGTTCTCGGTGCGACCTGCGGTGCTGAACCCGAAGACGGACCCGAAGAATCGCGCGCTGCGGGCCGAGTCGCTGACCGCGATGGCGGTGTGATCGACCCCGACAAAGGAACCGTTACCGTGGCCGGTGCGCCATGGTTCCGGGACGTCCCCCGGCGGGAAGGCCAGCAGTTCCAGCGGGTGGCCGTCCTGATCGCGGAACTTGAACGCCGTCACGCCCCCGGACTCACCGGGCAGCCGTACCGGGCCGTGGCGGCTGATGGGCCGGAACCGCCGGTTCGCCATGACCCGCAGATAGGCCCGCCTCATGTCGGTCACGACGATCGCCACGTGCTGGAACCACAGGTCGGTGCTCGTGCTGCCGAGCGGGTACGGGCGCCCCGCCGTCTCCGTGAATTCCAGGAGCTCGATCCGCTCGCGGCCCAGCCGCAGCAATGACCGCCGCCCGCGCGCCCGCCGGATACACAGCACGCGGACCAGGGCGGGATCGATGTCACCACGGTGTTCGACGCGGCACCCGAACGTCCGGACGTAGTCGTCTTCGGCCCGGTCCAGATCCGACACGACCAGGGTGACCCGGTCGATCACCGCCGCTGGCCCGGCGGTCATCTGTGCATCGGGCTGTCGCTGCGGACCGTCTGCTCCATCTGCAGCTGGAGGGCGCTGACGACCAGGGCGAAGTGGCTGAACGCCTGGGGGGTATTGCCCAGCTGGCGCTGGGCGGCCGGGTCCCATTCCTCACTGAGCAGCCCGACGTCGTTGCGCAGCAGGAGCAGGCGCTCGAACAGCTCGGCCGCGTCCCGCCGCTGCCCGGACGCGTACAGCGCGTCCACCAGCCAGAACGAGCAGGGAATGAACAGGCCCTCGCTGCCCTTGACGCCATCGTCGGTCTCGCTGGTCTGGTAGCGCCTGATGAGGCCGCCTTCGCTGAGTTCGCGGCGGACCGCGGCGATGGTGCCCCGCACCCGCGGATCGGTGCCGGGCAGGAAGCCCAGGCGCGGGATCAGCAGCAGGCTGGCGTCGAGCGCGGCGGACCCGTAGGCCTGGGTGAAGGTGTCGCGCCCGGCGTCGAACGCGTGGGTCACGACATCGTGATGGATCTGATCGCGGAGCTGTTCCCACCGCACGGCCGGGCCGGGCAGGCCGTGCGTGCGGACCGATCGCGCCATCCGGTCGGCGGCGACCCAGCACATGATCTTGGAGTGGGTGAAGTGCTGCCGGTCGCCGCGGACCTCCCACAGCCCGTTGTCCGGTTCGCGCCAGGCTGATTCGAGATGGTTCATCAGGGTGACCTGCAGGGCCCACGCGTCCGGGTCGGCGGGCAGGCCGGCCTGCCGGGCCAGGAACAGGGCGTCCAAGGTCTCGCCCCAGACGTCGAGCTGGAGCTGACCCGACGCGGCGTTGCCGGTGCGGACCGGGCTGCTGCCTTCGTAGCCAGCGAGCCAGGGCAGCTCCACCTCGGGCAGCCGGCGCGCGCCGTCGATGCTGTACACGATCTGCAGCGCCTCCGGCTGACCCGCGATGGCGCGCAGCAGCCAGTCGCGCCACGCTCCTGCTTCGCGTCGGAAACCGGCCGCCAGCAGCGCCTGCAGCGCGTAGGTGGCGTCGCGGAGCCAGCAGTACCGGTAATCCCAGTTGCGGACGCCGCCGAGTTCCTCCGGCAGCAACGTGGTCGCCGCCGCGACGATCCCGCCGGTCGGCTGGTAGGTCAGGGCCTTCAAGGTGATGATCGACCGGTCGACGGCGTCGCGGTACGGCCCGGCTTGGTAAGCGGCGTGAGAGGACCACTCGGTCCAGAAGTCCATCGTCGCCAGCCGGGCCTGCTCGGCGTCGATATACGGCATCTGCAGGTGGTGGCTGGGCGCCCAGGACAGGACGAACGGAACCCGATCGCCCTGGCGCACGGTGAAGTCCGCGCACGTGTCCCACTCGCGGCCGGACCCGGGAACGGCGGACACCAGCCGGACCAGGTTGGGCCCGGCGATCGCGTGGACTTCGCGGCCATGCTGCCGAACCCACGGAACTTCCCGGCCGTAGTCGAACCGCAAGCGCAGCGCCGAACGCATCGCCACGTCGCCGTCCAGGCCCACCGCGATGCGGACGACGTGCGGCGTGTCCGCCCGGGGCGGCATGAAGTCGATGACCCGCACCGCGCCGTCCGCGGCGACCCAGTCCGTCTCGAGCACCAGGGTGTTCCCCGCGTACCGCCGGGTGGTGCACGTGCCACCGGCCGCGGGGGCGAGCGTCCAGTGCCCGGCCTCCTCGTTGTGCAGGAGCGCGGCGAACGCCGCCGGCGAATCAAACCGGGGCAGGCACAGCCAGTCGATGGACCCCGCGGTGCTCACCAGAGCGGCCGTGTGCAGGTCTCCCAGCACGGCGTAGTCCTCGATTCTCGGCATGGCGGGAACCTTTCAGGAGGTGGTTCCGAGGCGCTCGGCGATGTGATCGCCTACGCGCAGCGCGTTGGCGACGATGGTCAAGGTGGGGTTCACCGCACCGATCGAGGGCATGAAGCTGCCGTCGACCACGTAGAGGTTGTCGAGATCGTGGGCCCGGCAGTGCACGTCGAGGACCGAGGCGGCCGGGTCGGTGCCGAACCGCACCGTACCCGCCTGGTGGGCGGTGGCGGCCTCGTCGAACGCCTTGTGCAGGTAGAGGCTGCGGACGAACGTCGTCTCCACCATGCCGAGCTTGGTCAGCAGGGCCTGGAAGGTCCGGCGGAGCCGGGTGAGGCTCTCGGTGTTGTTGTCGGGCTGCAGCGCCAGCCTGATCGCGCCGTCGGGCCGGAGCGTCACCCGGCTAGCGGCGAGCGGGAGGTCCTCGGTGGACAGCCAGAAGTCGATCGAGTGCCTGGCCACCTCGCCGTAGGGCGCCGACGGGGCCCACCCGAGCCCGTGTGGCGCCGCCCCCTTGATCTGCCAGTCATCGGACTTGCCGAGCATCTGGATGTGGCCCATCGGGTACGGCCATTCCTGGCTGGGGCCGTAGAAGTCGTTCAGGGCCAGCGTCTTGGCGAAGACCGTCGGGTTCGGCTCGCGGGAGAAGGCGATCAGGGCCAGGTTGTTGTGCCGCATGTAGTTCCGGCCGACCTGGTCGGAGGAGTTCGCCAGGCCCTGCGGATGCGTGTCGCTGGCCGAGGCCAGCAGCAGGGCGGCCGAAAGAATCGCCCCGGCCGACAGCACGACGATATCGGCGGTGAACGTCCCGGGCGAGCCGTCGGGGAGCGTGACCGCCACCCCCGTGACGGCCCGGCCGCCGGCGTCCGTCAGCAGCCGCTCGACCGTCGTCCTGGTCATCAGGGCCAGGTTGGGATGCGCGGTCAGGGCCGGGCGGATCACGGCCCATTCGGCGTCGGCCTTGCCCCCGACCAGGCAGGGGAACCCGTCCACGCGGTCGCACCGGATGCAGGGTGAATCCGCGGTGGCCCGGCCGTGGGCGTCCTGGATCAGCTGCACCCCCAGCGGCAGGTGAAACGGGTGCAGGCCGAGCTGGCCCAGGCCATCCGACAGCTGCTGGATACGCGGTTCGTGCTGCACGGGCGGGTACCGGTAGTCCTGGCTCGAGCGGCCGGCGAACGGGTCCTCGCCGTGCTGGCCGTGTACCCAGAACAGGTGCTCGGCGCGGACGTAATAGGGCTCCATGTCCTGGTAGCTCAGCGGCCAGGCCGGCGCGACTCCGTCCGGATGCTGGACCTCGCCGAAGTCGCCGGGCAGCAGCCGGAACAGCGCCGCGCCGTACACCTTGGAGTTGCCGCCGACGTAGTAGTGCAACTCGGGCCGGAACGGCCGGTCGCGCCGGTCGTAGAAGGTCTCGTCGGCGGTGTACTTCGCGTCGCCGAAGACGGCCCGCGAGTCCCAGTTGTCCCGCTCCCGCGGCAGGAAGTCACCGCGTTCGAGCAGCAGCACGCGCTTGCCGGTCTCGGCCACGCGCGCCGCGGTGGTCGCGCCTCCCGGTCCGCTGCCGATGACCAGGACGTCGTAGTGGTCATTCCCCATGGTCAGACAAGCCCGCCGTTGGCGTAGACGACCTGACCGTTGACCCACCGCCCGGTGGGCCCGACCAGGAACGACACCACGCTGGCGATGTCGTCCGGACGGCCCAGACGGCCGAGCGGCGGCAGCGCCGCCAGCTGGGCCTGCTCTTGCGCAGACGTGCTGGCCAGGAACGCCGCGGTCGCGGTGGGACCCGGTGCGACCGCATTGACCGTGACGTCGCGGCCGCGCAACTCCTTGGCCAGGATGCGGGTCAGTACGTCGACGGCGGCCTTGGACGCCGCGTACGCGCTCAGCTCTGGCGGCGCCACCCGGACCATGCTCGTCGACACGTTGACGATCGAGCCGCCCGCCCGCACCCGCCGCGCGGCCTGCTGGTTGACGACGAACGTGCCCCGGACGTTGACCCGGTGAATCTCGTCGAAGTCCGCCAGGTCCAGGTCGACCAGGGCCGCGGGGTGGTTGATCCCGGCAGTATGCACGACGACGTCGAGATGCCCGAAGCGTTCCTCAACGGCGTCGAACACGGCCGAGGTCGACTCCTCGTCGGCGATGTCCGCCGCGAACGCCGCACCGCGCCGCCTGTGCCCCGCGATCTCCTTCACCGTCGCGTCGGCTACGTCAACGCTACCGGCGTACGCCACCGCGACGTCGAAGCCGTCGGCGGCCAGCTGGGCGGCTATGACCCGGCCCATACCGCCCGTCCCCCCGGTCACGAGGGCCGCCCGGATGCGGTCTGCCCCGTCATCACCTGAAGTCATGAGCCCTCACCTCTCCGCGGCCGCTCATCGGCCCGCTGATCGCGCGACAACCCAGCGTGACCGCGCGGTCTGCGCCGCACATCGTCAGGTCAGGTAATCCCGCGGGCCCGCGCAGGTCCGGATCGCTCGCGGCGGCGGCGGCACGGAGAACCACCGGCCGTTCAGGATTAATGATCTTTGGGGCGGTACTGAAGCCGCTGCCGCGCCATTTCGCAGACGCCATGACGTTCGTTGTCCGCCGCGGTCTGCCTGGCCTCATCAAGATCGGCCGCCGTCAGCAGGCCGTTGGCCAGCAGGAAGTCGGCGAGATCGCGGGCGTGACCGCGTTCTTTCCAGATGAAGCCCTGCAGCAGCTTCTTATAGTCCGATACCGCGCCCTCCCCGCTTAGGTCCAGGGCGATGACCACATCGATCATCGGCACCGTCTGCGGGGCGGCCAGGCCGAGGATGAACTCCTGGTAGTAGTAAGCCATGGCCAGACGCGCGGTCGCGTTGCGCTCGAAGTAAGCGCGCACCCGGACGACCGCGTCCTCCCCGGGCGTGCTGATGCGCCGGACGATCGTGCCGGCTTGGGTGGTCGGGCTCTTATCACCGTCCGGGACGGCCCGGTCGGTGCGGGTGCGCGCCGAGGTGTCGAGCCGCAGTCGCAGCACCCAGGCGCCGACGCTGACCAGCCACGAGCCCTCGGTGAGGGTGACCGGCTGCGCTTCGTAGCGCGCCGGCGCGACCGGCAGGACGTGGCATGCCGTCTGCCGCACGGCGTCGGCGCGCACTGGTGTCTCGGGTGATTGCGGGGCCAGGTACACCCGGTAGGTCGAGTCGCGGCTGAACAGCTCCCAGCGGTGATGGACGTAGCGCAGACCCGCGCAGCGCGGGGCACGGTGCAAGGTGAGATCCTCGTCCCCGCTGAGCAGGCGCCGGTCCAGCCAGGTGATCTCGTCAGGCCGGCAGCTCACCCACTCGCCAAGCGCCGCTGACCACAGGAAAAGCCGACCCGTCGCCACTGCGTCGCCACTCCCGAACGACGGCCCGCCCCGGGCGCGGCCGTCCAGTCTTGCCATGTACGGAATGACAATAGTCGCATTCCCCGGGCATCAGCCGATCTTGACGCGGGACAGCAGCGCGTCGGGGTTCGCCCCCCAGCGGACCGTGTCGCCGTCGCTGAGCGGCTGCTCGCCCGCGACCGGGGCACCGTTGAGGGTAAGCCCGTTCCGGCCCAGGTTCGAGATCCACCAGCGGCCGTCGGAGAACGTGAACGTCGCGTGCTCCCGCGACACCGTCAGGATGTCGGGGAGCACCAGCTCAACGGGCCCGCGCCCGGCGCGGGCGCCGGACATCCGGGTTTCCGCCACCGAGGAACCGGTGACCAGCCGCAGCACCGGGATGGGCTCAGGGCTGGGTTCCATCATCGTGACCATGCCCCCGCCGACGGTCAGATCCGGGTCGGGTCTCCCCCAGGCGTGGCTCCCCGACTCGGCGTAGGCGGGCTGCGGGGCGGAGTAGGCCCACGGAGGCGGGTCGTTCGCATAAGGACCGGGCTGGGCGCCGATGCTCACCGGATCGGCCTGCCGCAGGCGGTAGCGGCCCGGCGGGACGGATCCGGCCGAGGTGACGCATACCTCGGTCCGGCCTGCCCGGGCCAGGCGGGCCCCGTACATAGCGACCTGCTCTTCGTAGACCTCCGTCATGCTCGCGCTGATCACGCCGAGTTCCATCCGCTCACACAGGAAGTCGAGGTCATCGGGGTTCAGCTGCAGCTCAACGAGGTTCGGCGCGAGCAGCGTCCCGCTGGGCGTGACCACGAACACGTCGGCCAGATGCCGCATGGCGACCTTCAGCACATCCTGCCCGTCGCGCCACGGCCGGGCGGCCATCCGCCGTAGCCACGGATGATCCGCGGTGATGCCCAGGGCCCGCAGGCCGCCCAGGCCCGCGGCAGCCAGGGCCGCGACCACCACCAGCACCACGGTGGCGGAGACTGCGGAACCGGTCACCACGTACAGGACCACCCAGCACGCCGCGACGCCGCCCGCGACCGCCCAGCGCCGCCGGCTCCGCCGCGGCAGCGGAGCGCGCGTCGGCCGGCGTGCCGCTTGGTTGTCTCCCGCCATCGATCACCGTCCTTGACCTGATCTTGCGCGGCCCGATCGCCTGATCCGGCGGTCCCCGAGACCGAGGATGCGGCTAGCGCCGCCGTCAGTCAACAAATCACCGGCAGCTTCCAGAAACCTGGAAGTTGCCACCGGCGGTCCGGGGCTTCCAGATTCCTGGAAAATGCCTCGAATTCACCCGCGCCGGACCAGGTGCCGGCACACCCGGGTATGCTTCCCTCGGGATTCCAGGAAAGGTAATGGCCGGGCCGTCGCGATTGGCTGTCTATCCATATTCAGGCAGATAATGCCCGAGGAGGTCCAGATGCACATCGGATCGGTGATTCTTGTCATCTGGCTGGTCATCGGTGGTTTCGCCGCCGGGCAGCGCGGCGATTACAACGGATCCGTCACCTGCAGCCGGGCGGCTACGGCGGCGATGACGATCCTGGCCGGCCCGCTCAACTACACCGGAGTGGATCCGCACATCAACTGCACCGTGCGGCAGCCTAGCAATTAGCTATGGCCCGGAGTCCCGGCGACCGAAGAGAATTCCCGGGCCGACGGTTATGCACTGAGCCCTAAGCGCCTTTCACCTTTCACTTTCACCGGCATGAGTTACCCGGCGACGGCCCGGTCGTCGCGGTGTTCTCTTTCCGGCGGTCCCAGCCGGGGCTTGTTCTTGAACGATCGTTCGTGTATCGTCGCCGTCATGGCCCGGCCGCGGGAGTTCGAACCCGACGACGTTCTCGATACCGCCATGCGGCAGTTCTGGGAGCGCGGCTACCGGGCCACGTCCGTGGACGACCTGGTTCGCGCGACCGGCGTCAAACCCGGCAGCCTGTACTCGGCCTTTCCCGGCGGCAAGCACGCCCTGCTGATGGGGTCGCTCGAGCGGTACTCCAGGCTGGTCGTGCCGCAGAAGCTCGGCGACCTCGCGGAACCCGGCGCGTCCGTGGCGCAGATCAGGGCGTACTTCGACGGGCTCGTGCGCGACCTGCTGAGCCCCGAGGGACGCCAGGGCTGCCTGCTGATCAACAGCGCGATCGAGAACGCGGCGGTCGATCCCGAGGTGGCCGCCGTGGTGCGCGGCCACATGGCACGGATCGAGCACTGCTTCACCGACGCGCTGCGCACGGCCATCGACCTCGGCGAGATCCCGGCGTCGGTCAACGTGCGGGCGGTGGCCAAGGGCCTCGTCGCGACGGCCTCGGGCCTGATGGTGGTCGGCAAGGCCAACCCTGACGAGGAGGTGCTGCGGATCATCGTTGATAACGCCTTCGCTGGCTTGATGTAGGAACCTCGGCCGCCGGCGGGCGGCCTTTTCTGTGGCCCAATAGATGAACGATCACTCAAGAAAGCAGGCAGAAGATGAAAGCCATCGTCATCAGCGCCTACGGCGGCCCTGAGGTGCTCACCGTCACCGAGCTACCCGATCCCGTACCCGCGGCTGACGAGGTGCTGATCGCCGTCAGGGCGTTCGGGCTGAACCACGCCGAGGCGTACATGCGCAGCGGAGTCCTGGGCGAGGTGGCCAAGGTCACCGGCATCGAGTGCGCGGGAACCGTGCTGGCCGACCCTAGCGGCCGGCTGGCGGAGGGAACCGCGGTGGTCGCCATCCTCGGCGGCCTGGGCCGGACTCGTAACGGCAGCTACGCCGAGCTGGTCACCGTGCCGGCCAGCAACGTGGTCGAGGTCAGCACGTCGCTGCCATGGACCGACCTCGTCGCCCTGCCCGAGGTGTACGCGACCGCGTGGCGGCCTGCGCCAGAACCTTGACCTGCGCCCCGATCAGACCGTCCTGATCCGGGGGGCCACCTCGGCGCTGGGCCAGGCCGCGGTGAACGTCGCCGCCGAGCAGGGGGCCACCGTGATCGCCACGACCCGCAGGCCGGACCGGGCTGCCCTGCTGATGCGAATCGGCGCCAAGACCGTGCTGATCGATGACGGGCAGCTGGCCGACCAGCAGGCGGGCGTGGTCGACTGCGTCTTCGATCTGGTCGGGAACCGCGTGCTGCGCGACTCGCTGCGCATCGCGCGCCCGCGCGGGCGGGTGTGCCAGCTCGGCTTTCTCGGCGGGCTTGAGCCGGTGGCCGACTTCAATCCGATCGCCGACGTGCCGAGCGGCGTGCAGTTCAGCTTCTACGGCAGCGCGTTCGTGCTGGGCACCAGCGAGTTCCCGCTGACCGAGATCCCGCTGACCGAGATGATCGGCAAGGCCGAAAATGGCCTCTACCAGGCCAAGCCCGCCAGGGTCTTCGGCTTCGACGAGATCGTCGAGGCGCACCAGGTGATGGAGTCAGGCCTGGCCGGCGGCAAGATTACGGTGTCGGTAACCTGAGGCGGCGCCCGGTTGACGCAACTGTCTGGTTGCCATATTATCGCAACCGGACAGTTGCTACGTGATGGAGGCAGTCGTGGCGTTCCCTGATCGCATCGAACGAACCGTCGAGATCGCTCACCCGCCGGCCGCGGTATGGGCGGCCCTCACCACGGCCGAGGGACTGAGCGCCTGGTTCGGCCAGGAGGCGAGTATCGACCTGCGCCCGGGCGGCTCGGCCTGGATGAAGTGGGACAGCGGCCACACCGCGAACATGCGGGTGGAACGGGTGGAGGAGCCGACGGTGTTCGGCTTCACCTGGCACATCTACGGGCTGCCGGAGGACGATCCGCGCCGCACCTACGTCGAGTTCACGCTGGAGCCGGCCGGGCCGGCACGCGGCTGACCATGGTGGAGTCCGGCTTCGCGCAGCTTTCCGAGGACGCCTACCGCACGGCCTACGACGGGAACGCCCGGGGGTGGGCGAGTGAGCTGGGCGAACTCGCCGACTACCTCGATGCCGCCGCCTGAGGCCGAGGCGATCGCCGAGCAGGTCTTCGTCGCCCTGGCCGACCCGAGCCGGCGCGCCATCCTGGCCGCGCTGGCCTCGGGAGGGCCGGCCACCGCCACGGACCTGGCCGGCCGCTGCCGATCACTCGTCAGGCGATCGCCAAGCACCTGGCGCTGCTGGCCGAGGCCGGCCTGGTCATGGCCGAACCGGGCGAGCGGCGCCGGGTGCGGTACCGGCTGCGCTCGGCGCCGATGCAAGTGGCGCAGCAGTTCCTGGCCGCTCTCGCGCGCGACTGGGACGGCCCGCTCGACGCGCTGAAAGATCACCTCGAACAGCAAGTGCGCGGATCCGCGTGACGCAGATCCCCGCCGGACTCATCGAAGAGGGAGAAGTGATGGTGAACGTGGCCACCAGGCGCGCGGCTGCGCCGCCGATGGTGCTGGCGGCGACCCTCGGGCTCGCGGCCGCGTGCTGGGCCGTCACGGCCTGGCTCATGGACGGCATGGACATGGGGGTCGCGACCCGGCCCGGGGCGTTCGGGTTCTTCGCCGCGGCGTGGGTGACGATGATGGCGGCGATGATGCTGCCGGGCGCGGCCCCGGCGGTCGCCAGGCGCGCCCGGATGACCGGCAAGGTGCGTGCCGCACTGCTGTTCACCGCGGCCTATCTGGCCATCTGGGCGGTCACCGGGGTCGTGGCGTACGTGCTGGACCGGCCGCACGGGTCGCTGGCCGCCGGCGCGGTGGTGATCGCGGCGGGCGCCTACGAGCTCACGCCGGTCAAGCGGGATTTCCGGCGGCGCTGCCGTGAGGAGACCGGCTCCGGGCTGGGGTTCGGGCTGTGCTGCGTCGGCTCGAGCATCGGGCTGATGGCGATGCTGGTCGCGCTGGACGTGATGAGCCTGCTCTGGATGTCGGTCGTCGCCGTCCTGGCCTGCGCCCAGAAGCTGCTGCCCGCCAAGGCCGCGATTGACGTTCCGCTGGCGCTGGCGATCGTGGGGTTCGGGCTGGTGATCATCATCGCGCCCGGGATGATTCCGGGGCTCACGCCGTCAGCGATGTAACAACCAGAAACGGGAAGAAGGAGACAGGCGATGACCGGTCACAAGACGGGGACACGCGAGGAGTGGCTGGCCGCGCGGCTGGAGCTGCTCGACGCGGAGAAGGAGCTGACCCGGCGCGGCGACGAGGTGTCCCGGCAGCGGCGGGAGCTGCCCTGGGTCAGGGTCGACAAGGATTACCGCTTCGAGACCGGCGAAGGGACGGCGTCGCTCGCCGACCTGTTCCGGGGGCGGTCGCAGCTGCTGGTCTACCACTTCATGTTCGGGCCCGACTTCACCGGGGGCTGTCCCGCCTGCTCGGCGATCGCGGACGGCTTCAACGGCTTCGCGATTCACCTGGCCAACCACGACGTGATGCTCTGGGCGGTGTCGCGCGCTCCGCTTGAGAAGCTGCAGGGCTACCGGCGGCGGATGGGCTGGAGCTTCCCCTGGGCCTCCTCCTCCGGCAGCGACTTCAACTACGATTTCGACGTCTCCCTCACCGAGGAGCAGGAGCGTGCGGGGGTCTTCGAGTACAACTTCCGCGAGTCACCCGTGTGGTCGCCACCGCAGGACATGCGCGGACCGTTCGACGCGTGGGCCGCGACCACGGGCACGGACTGGGCGACCTATACGCGCGAGCGCCCGGGCATGAGCGCGTTCGCGCTCCAGGACGGGGCCGTCTATCACACGTACTCGGCCTATGCGCGCGGCCTGGACGGCCTGTGGGGCATGTACCAGTGGCTCGACCGGGCGCCGCGAGGGCGGAACGAGGCGCGCGGCCCCGACGATCCGCTCAACTGGTTCCGCCGCCACGACGAATACGACCACTAGTGAGCTGACGCCCTGCCTTTTCCGGCCGAGCCTTTTCCGGCCGACTTGACGAACGTGATTCGGATGGCGGCTGGAACGGGTACTCCTCTGATGGAGGAGGAACAGCAGTGTCAGGGCGGCGGAGCCGGACCGGGAGCAGGCCCGGCCGTTCAGCGTGGCCGTTGCTCGTGGTCGCGGTGGGACTCCTGGCCTCGGCGTGCAGCCCGGCGGGAGCGCCGACGCCGGCGGGGTCAGCCACCGCCGCGGCTACGACGCGCCCCGCGGAGGTCGTGGCCCCGCCCGATACGGCGGCCGGAGCCCAGCTCCGATGGCTCCTCGCGGCGACGGCCCATCTGCCCGTGTCCGACGGCCAGGTACGCGCCCACTTCGACGCTGCCTTTCTCGTCGAGGACGACGCGGCCGTCCTTAACCAGTCACTGCAGGCCGTGACCGGCGCCGAGGTGCGCTCGATCCAGGTCAGCGAGCTGAACACGGTCGTCGCTATCGTCTCCGCCCGCGCCGCGGCGCCGACCGAGGTCTGGCTCACCGTCGATAGCCGGGGCCTAATCAGCGAGCTGAGAATCAGCCCCGCCACCACCGGGCCGACGCCCGCTACCTGGGCCGACGTCGACGCTGCCCTCCGCTCGGTCGCGCCGCAGGTCCGCCTGCTGGTCGCCGACGTCAGCAACGGCTCATGCCGGACGGTGCACAGCATCGACCCCGGCACCGCGGCGCCGATCGGCGCGGCGTTCAAGCTCTATGTCCTCGCCGCGCTGGGCCATGCCGTGGCCTCGGGCACGGTCCGCTGGAACCAGCCGCTGACCGTCACCGCGCAGCTCAAGAGCCTGCCCGCCGGCGAACTTCAGAATGAGCCAGACGGCACCCAGGTCTCGGTGCTGGACACGGCCGCGGCCATGACGTCCCTCAGCGACAACACCGCCACCGACATGTTGATCAACCTGGTGGGCCGGTCCGCGGTCGAGGACGCGCTGACCACCACCGGGATGGCCAACCCGGCATTGGACCGGCCGCTCCTGACGACCCGCGAGATATTCGTCCTCAAGCTCCGCCAATGGCCAGCGCTCGCGGAGCGTTACATCTCCGCGAACGAGCCCAGCCGCCGGACGCTGCTCGCCAGCACCGTCGACCGGGCCCCCCTTCCAGCCGTCACGGCGGCAGGATCCTGGATCGCGCCGCGCGACATCAACAGCCTCGAATATTTCGCCTCGGCCAGCGATATCTGCCGGGCCTACGCCTCCCTTGCCGCACTCGCCGCCCGGCCCGGCCTGTCCCCGATCGGTCAGGTCCTTTCGCTCAACGACGACAGCCTGGCCCTTGACCCGGCCCAGTGGAAGACCACCTGGTTCAAGGGCGGATCCGAGCCCGGGGTCCTGACCATGGCCTACCTGGCCACGACCCGGACCGGGCACAGCTACGTCGTCACCGTCCTGGCCGAGGATCCGTCGCAGCCCATCGACGAGACCATCGCGGTCCCGGTCATGCTCTCGGCCATCAAGGGGGCGTTCACGCTGGCGGCACGCTAGGTCAGCCTGCGTAGAGGGAGTCGATGACGTCGGCGTACTTGGCGTGCACGACACGGCGCTTGAGCTTGAGCGTAGGGGTGAGCTCCTCGGTCTCGGCCGTCCATTCCACGGGCAGCAGGCGCCATCGCTTTACCTGCTGCACCCGGGCCAGCCGTTCGTTGGCCGCCGCCACCCCGGCCGCCACCTCGGCCAGCACCTGAGGGTCCGCGGCCAGCGCCGCGAGGGAGCCGAGCGTGATGCCGCGGGCCCGGGCCCAGGCGGGTGCGACGTCGCCGTCCAGCGTGAGCAGGGCGACCACGTACGGCCGACGGTCACCGTAGGCCAGCGCCTGGCCGATCAGGGGATGGGCCACCAGCAGGTTCTCGACCGCCGCGGGGGCGATGTTCTCGCCGCCCGCGGTAATGATCAGTTCCTTCTTCCGGTCCGTGACCGACACGAACCCGTCCGCGTCGATCGTTCCGATGTCCCCGGTGTGCAGCCATCCGTCGGCGTCGATGAGGGCGGCGGTCTGGTCCGGCCGGTTCAGGTAGCCGGGGGTGGTGAGCGGCCCGCGAGCCAGGATCTCGCCGTCGTCGGCGATCATGACCTCCATCCCGGCGGTCGGCCGGCCCACCGTCCCGAGCTTGAACTCGGTGGGCGTGTTGGCGGTGAACGCCCCCGTGGTCTCCGTCATGCCGTAAACGTCAAGGATCTTCATGCCCAGCCCGGCGAAGAAGGCGGCCACGTCCGGGGGCAGCGGAGCCGCGGCACTAGAGACCGAACTGGCCTCACCGAGGCCGAGCAGGCCGCGGATCGGCCCGAGCACCCGTTCGTCCGCCGCCCGGAACTGGGCCGCAAGCTCGGGTGATGTCGTCCGTCCGTACTGGCAGCTCTCCACGTAGCGGCGGCCGGTGTCCATGGCCTGCTGCACGGCGGCCCGCTTGTCCTCATCCTGCTCGGCCCCCAGCAGGGCCTGGATGCCCGCCCTGATCTTGTCCCACACCCGGGGCACGCCGAAGAACGCGGTCGGGTGCACCTTCCCGATCATCTGCACCAGCCGTGCCGCGTCAGGGCAGAAATGGACGTGGCCGACGGCGTGAATCGGCAGGTAGATGCTGAACATGCGCTCGGCGATGTGCGCCAGCGGCAGATAGGAGACCCACCGGACACGCGGGATAATCACGCCCACCTGGTCGGCGGCCACCACCTCGTAGAGGATGTTGCGGTGGGTGAGCAGGACGCCCTTGGGGTTGCCGGTGGTGCCCGAGGTGTACAGCAGGGCCAGCGCGTCATCCGGCGTGATCGCGGCCACCCGGCCCGCGATCTCGCCGGGCGCGGCGGCGAACCGTTCCCGGCCCAGCGCCACGAAGTCAGCCCACGTCAGGTACGGATCGCCGACCGGGCAGGCGTCCGGGTCGCGGACGATGACCTTCCTGATCCCCGGCAGCTGCTCCAGGATCGGCTGCCAGCGAGCCAGTTCGCCCGCCCCGTCCAGCACGGCGATCCGGGCGTCACAGTCGGCGGCCACGAACGCGATCTGCTCCGACGCCAGCGTGGCGTACAACGTCACCCCCAGGCCGCCCGCATGAACCGCGCCGAGGTCGGCCAGGACATGTTCGCTCCGGTTCGGAAGCATCAACGCGACCCGCTCGCCGGGCGCCAGCCCCAGCGCAGCGAACCCGGCTGCTATTTCCAGCACCCGCTGCCTGGCCTGCGACCAGGTCAGGGACTGCCAGCCGTCACCGGTCCCGGCGCCGGCCTCGGTACCGGCCTCGTCGGAGAACGCGTAGGCATCACCGGCGGTCTCGGCGACGTCCCGCAACTCATCGCACAGGGTGCGGCCCGCCAGCATGCCCTCGACCTCAGCCCGCTGCCGCATTACGTCGCTGTTCACCATTCCTCCATCCTCCTCGCCCGGCGGCTCGCCAGCCAGTTCCGATGGCCTGACTCCCTGGGTGTCGGGGAAGGGACAGCGGCCGTGTCAGCCGGGTGACTGACAGTCACCCGGCGGGTGGGCAAGCTGACGGCAGCCGGTCATTTCGGAGACCGGGAGCCGTAAGGAGACAACCAATGTCCGCACCCTCTGGCCGCCGGGGACGTTTCCCGCAGCGGCTGCTGGCCATCCTGGCCGGCGCCACCGCCGCCATACTGGCCTCCGTGGCCACCATCCCGGCCGCCTTCGCCTCGGTCGCGCCAGGTCCGGAGCGCCCCGTCCGGGTGGTTACCAGCGGTGGCATGCCGGGCTGGCAGACCGCCTTGATCGCGCTCGGCGCGGTGCTGCTCGTGGCCGCCACGGTCGCCCTGCTGGACCGGGCGCTGGCCACCCGCCGGGCCGCTGCTGCTCCGGCCGCCTCGGCACCAGCCGCCGCCGTACCCGCCGTCCCCGCTCGGGCCGCCTGACGCGCGGCACCGATTTGGCCAGCTTTGGTCAGCTTTGGTCAGCCTGCCGGGTCGGCTGGCACCCGGCTCAGCGCGATGCCGAAGTGGTCCCGGTAGGCCGCCAGCAGCGCGTCGTCGGTATCGAGGCGGTGCTCGGTCCGGGCCCCGTCCTGGGTCTGGATGAGCAGCCGACCGCTGATGGACACCCGGCCGCCCGGCGTCAGCCTGGAGCAGATCGTGCTCTGGGTGAAGTGCGACAGCGGCGAGGTCTGTTGCCACCAGCACGTCGGGACGCAGTCGGCCAGCGACCGCTCGCGGGTCTCGATCCGGTACTGAGGCCCGTCGTCCCGCAGCACGTCGAGGTCGCCGTGGCCGGCCTCGGCGATCCGGAACCGGCCGGCCGGATCGTCTTGGTCCTCCCGGGCCTCCAGCAGCAGCGGATAGTCGCTGTGACTGCCAAAGCCCACGTCGGCCAGCCATGGTCCGCTGCCGTCGGCCGGGCGGACGATCAGCGCCAGATGATCGAACGGCGGGCCCAGGCCGGCCTCTCCGTACACCCGCGCCGCGACCCGGCTCACCTGCGCGCCCAGCGCCTCCAGCAGCAACGCGAAGGCTCCGTTGAGCTCATAGCAGAAGCCGCCGCGGCCCCGGCGCACGATCTTGTCGACAAGCTCACGCTCATCCAGCCCGATCGGCTCGGCCAGGTGAATGCTCAAGTTCTCGAACGGCACGGTCAGCTGGTGGGCGCGGTGCAGCATGCGCAGGCCCGCCGCGTCGGCATCGGCGGGCGCGGTCATGCCGATACGGGTCAGATAGGCCGTCACGGTTTCGTGATCCATGGGCATCCTCCGGGATAGGCGCAAAGCCGCGGCCAGGCTGGCTCCTCCGGACAATAGTGGTCCGGCCTGACGCGGAGTATTTCAGCCGACCAGGCGGGGAGAAGTCGCGGCTTGGAGAATAGCCGCGATCTCCTCGACCTGCTCGAGTTCCCCCGCGGCGACGTTCATGACCAGGTCATAGGCCTGGTCGTTGGTGAGCGTCAGGCGGCGGCCGTTCAGGCCGTAGAAGGCGATCATCGCGGCGAGGCCGAGCCGCTTGTTGCCATCGATCAAGGCGTGGTTGCGCGCCAGAGAGTGCAGCAGAGCGGCCGCTTTGGCATCGAGGGACGGATAAGCATCCTTGCCGAACGCCGTGGCCTGAGGGCGGGCGAGGGCGGCTTCGAGCAGTCCGTAATCGCGCACCGCAACCTCCGGCCCAAGGACGCGCTCGGCGACGTGCAGCAGCTCCGGGAGGGTCAGATAGATCACTGGCCAAGCCGCTCGAGCGCCTCGGCGTAGCGGGGCAGCTCCTCATCGAGCACGCGGTCCAGCAACTGGGCACGGCTGTGGTTTTCCACATACTCGCGGATCGCCTGACGAGCCACTTCCTGCATAGACCGGTGCTCAAGCTCGGCGCGCCTGCGCAGCGCCTCGGTCTCGTCGCTGGTCAACCGAAGGGTCATCGCCATGTCGTTATGGTATCACGATTGATACCAACGGGAGCAGTGAACGGCGTAGAGGAGCGTCCGCGACGATGTATCACCCCTAGCGGATGACACTCTGCGGACCGGTTCAGGTAAGGCTAAGACGCAGGCAGGAGACCGTGAGCTCGAGGTAGCCGCATGGGCTGCGGCACCTCATCATCTGAAGGAGGCCCCATGACTGACGCGCCACCCGCCACCGTCGAGGACATGTTCGTGCAAACCGCAAGCGGTGTCCGTACGGACGACGGCACCATGACCCTGCTCGGGCTTACCCCGCACACCATCTACTTCTCCGACCGCCCAGAGCGCATCGTCGGGCACATCACCACCCACCGGTTCCTTCAGTGGTGGTCCGAGGGTGACGACAGTTTCGCCGTCGACCCGCCCAACGCCGTGCTGGCCTGGGGTGAGCCCGGGACGGACGCTCCGGAGGAGGCCGTGGTGGTAATTTCCGATCCGGCCGTCACCGAAGACGGCCTGCAGTACCGCATCCAGACTCTCCAGGGCATCCCCCCGGCGACGGCCGGTCCGTGTGTGCTGTTTATCGACCCGCTCGGTCGGCCGCTATCGCCGGTCTCGGTCGCGGGGGTGCGCCGTCGGGACATGCGGCGCGACCGTCGGCGGCTGTAGTTATCCGCCACCGCGAAAAGATGGCCTTTCCCGATCACTCGGGGGTCATTCGAAGCGGCCATATAGGCGGGTAGACGCCAGCTACCTCCGTTTTCCTCATACTGTGGATCGCGGTTAACACTATTGGCGGAGGGAGCATGAGTCCTGACGCTATAGGTGGCCCGCCCGACATCGACCCGTATGCATATGCCATCGAGTCCCGTCACTGGGGCGCGAGTTCCTGCCATCTGGTCCGGCACGAGGGCCGGTACTACGCCTGGCTGGCCGGCCCTGACGGCAACCGCCTGGTGCACCCGATGACCGGCGAGGCGGCTGCCCGCGGCTTCCTCGACGACTGGCAGGCCACCAACTTGCTGCACACGCGCTGGGACGAAATGGTCGTCCACATCTTCCTGCTCGATCCCGGCCAAGGCCCACAAAACGCAAACACCCCCGGCCGCGGCGGCGCCCGCATCATCTATCACTCCGCGGTCATCGATGTCGAAGGCGACGGGATCTGGGTGGCCAGCTACGAAGACACCGCGAACGGCCGTGAGGGCGGCAACCACCGCGGTGTTTGCATGGCGGCCCGGTTCACAGATCTCGGGCCGGCTGTGCACGCGTTCGCGGCGCGTGCGGAGCAAGCCGCCGACCGCATCGAGCGCGACCGGGTCAGCACCGTCCCAGACGTGGTGGCCGGGGTACTGCGCTACCGGGCGGCCGAGGCCCGCGTTACCGCCGCCCGCGCCTCGGTGGGCGACGCTGTCCGCCGCAGCGAACAGGAGCTTCGCGCCGCCTGGTCCATCAGCCCCCTGGCTAGCGCGATCGGCATCTCCCGCGAGTTCTTGTACCGAGTGCTGGCCGGGGACGAGTGGACCTGGCCCTGCGGCCCGCGCACCCGCCCGCCCGGCTCGCGGCGGCCGGACACATCGGTGAGCACACTTGCCACGTACACCGTGGACAGCCACCAGTTCGCGCTGGTCAGCTACACCGACACCGCGGGCGGCAAGTGTGTCGCCGTCGACCAGGACGGCGAGCGCGGGGCTGCGGTATGCGACGTTGAGATCAGCGCGAAGAACCTGGTCAACGCGGGCATGACGATGGCCTCGAAAACCATGGGGCAAGGTCTCGCGGCCGTGTACGGCCGGGCGCATGACAGCGTCACCGGCCTGTACGCGGTCATGCGAAGCGGCGAGCGAGTGGCCTGGCCGATCCACTACGACCCGCGGAACCAGGAGCGCTACTTCGCTGTTATCGCCGACTGCCAGCAACTCAAGGACATCGTTGCCGTCGCCGGCTGTCGGCGCACCTCACTGAAGGGAAACTTCGGGATCTGGTTTCGCGCTGCTCCGTGAAGAGTCAGCCTCCCTCGAGTGAGCCCGTGACGAGAATCGGTACAAGATCAGGCTCAGGGCGCCGGGGTGCCGCGCTGGTCTCGGACGACCGCGACCGCCTCCCGCTGGGTGAGCCCGGAGCCAACGGAGAACGCCTGATCGAACTGATCCGCGCCCAACCTCTGGCGGACCCGGGCCACCAGCTCGCCCTCCACCCGCCGCAGATGCGGCCACGCCGACAGGCCGACCCGCCGGCGCAGGCCCTCGGCCGCGCCTTCCAGCAGCGCCGCCCGGTCCGGGTCGCCGTCTGCGAAGGCCAGCTGGGCGTACCCGGCCAGGCAGAGGGTCACGAAGAACGGGGTGCTGCGGGCCGCCAGGCTCAGGTCCAGCGCCTCATCCAGCAGCGGCCGGGCCTCATCGAGCCTGCCCCGCAGGACCGCCAGGATGCCTAGCTGTACTCGGGGGCCTGCAGCGAGCCAGTCACCGCCGATTCGTTCAGCCAGGTCACGCGCCTCACGCAGGTGTGGCAGCGCATCGTCGTAGCGGCCCAGCGCCATCTCCAGGGAGCCGGTGGTGAACGCGGCCATACCCGTGAAGACGGGCTCATCCTGGCCTCGGAGCTCCTCCAGCGAGACCGCCGCCTCCCGCAGAGCCCCATCAAAGTCGCCGCCGATCGGCAAGGTCCATGCCATCGCCAGCTGGGCCACCGCGTGCAGGAAGGGGTCGGAGATCCCGGTCAGCAGCGGGGCCAGGCGCTGGCGGGCCGCCAGCGCCGCCGTGTCGTCCGCGACGTCGACGGCGAGCACCGCCGCGGCCCAGGCCAGCTCGGCCCGGGCTTGCGGGTCCAGCGTGCCGGCCGCGGGCAGCAGCTGCTTCATCCAGGGCCAGGCCTCGCGCTCAAGGTCCTCCTGCGTCCAGAACAACCACAGGACCCGGAACAGGTGCGGCAGCGGCCCAGGGTCATGGGCCAGGTACCAGCGCACCGCGGCGGCCAGGTTGCCCGCCTCGGCCCGCAGCCGCTCCAGCCCCTGGCCCTCGCCCGGGCTGCGCAGCGGCCGGTCCGCCTGCTCGGCCAGCGCCCGGTAGTAGCCGGCGTGCCGCCGCCCGACCTCGGCGGCGTCGGGCCGTGCCGCCAGCCGCTCGGCCACGAACTCGCGGACGGTCTCCAGCATCCGCGTCCGGGACCCGAGCCCGGTACTGTCGAGGTAGACCAGGCTGTGCCGGGCCAGCGCCTCAGACAGGTCCAGCGCCCGGTCCTCATCCAGGCCCGCCACCTGGGCCACGGCCTGGAGGGTCCAGCCGCCGGCGAACACCGCCGCGACCTCCAGCAACGACCGCTCGGGATCATCCAGCAGGCCTACGCTCCATTGCACCGTGGCACGAAGGGTGCGCTGCCGCTCAGGAAGGTCCACCGCGCCGGTCCCGAGCGCATCCAGTGAGGACACGAGCCGGTCCAGCAGCGCGGGCGGGTCCAGCATCCGGGTGCGGGCGGCGGC
The DNA here is from genome assembly GCA_963722055.1 of uncultured Actinomycetes bacterium. Lineage (GTDB taxonomy): Bacteria > Actinomycetota > Actinomycetes > Streptosporangiales > Streptosporangiaceae > Palsa-504. Next base: position 454,985 of record CAVRLA010000015.1, read on the forward strand.
CAGCTCGATGGCCAGCGGCAGGCCCTCCAGGCGCCGGCAGATCTCAGCAACCGCCGCCGCGTTGCCTTCGGTCAGGGCAAAGCCGGGCCGCACCGCGCGGGCTCGGTCCACGAACAGCGCCACCGCCGGGGAGGCCGCCACCTCCGCGACCGAGGCGCCGACCGGATCCGCCGGAAGCGGCAGCGGCGGCACCGGGTACTCCCGCTCGGCCCGCAACCCGAGCGCTGTGCGGCTAGTGGCCAGCATCGCCAGCCCCGGGCAGCGGGCCAGCAGCTCGGCCAGGTCGGGGGCGACCTGGACCACCTGCTCCAGGTTGTCCAGGACCAGCAGCCAGGCACCGTCGCCGAACGTCTCGGCCAGCGCCTCCAGCGGTGAGTCCGTACCCGCCAGGTCGGCGCCCGCCGCCCGGCCGATGGCGGCCAGGACCAGCCCGGGATCGGTGACCGCCTCTAGCGGTACCAACGCGGTGCCCGCGCCGAACCGGTCCCGCAGCCGCTCGCCCACCGCCACCGCCAGCCGGGTCTTGCCGACCCCGCCCGGCCCGGTCAGCGTCACCAGCCGCACCCCGGCCCGCCCGAGCAGCATGGCCACCTCGCCGATGGCCAGCTCCCGGCCGATCAGCGACGTCGTGCTCACCGGCAGCCGGCCAGGGCCGCGCGGGCCGCCTGGCGGTGCCGGCTGTGCGGGTGCGGCCGGAGCCGCCTCACCGGCAGTGAACCGCTCGCTCAGCAGCACCGCCAGGTCATCGCGGACCAGCCGGCCCAGCTCGGCGGGAGTGCGGAAATGACGGTAGGAAGCCGAGGCCTCCTGCTCGACGCGGGCCAGCAGATCGGCCAGCCCGGCCTCGCGGTCCGGCGCCGGCGTCTTGATGTATAGCAGCCGCGGCAGCCCGCCCGACAGCTCGAACTCCTCCTCTAGGCCCGAGACCTGCGCGCCCGGGGCGAGCTGCCCGTACCGCTGCCAGTACAGCCCGATGAACACATCGCTTTGCGCCAGGTACTGCTGGTACACCTCCCGCGGCGGGTACGGCCGGGCGCCCAGTTCGAACATCACCGGGGTGAGCCGCAGCGCCGAGACCGCGCGCGCGACAGCTCGCCGCTCCTCGGCCAGCTCGCCCAGCGTGGAACTCACGAACACCCGCAACCGGCGGTCCGGAGTCCGGATGACCGCCCCGTCCGGCAGACCCGCGCTGGCCGCCCGCCCCTGATCAGGGCCCACCACGCAAGTCTGCAACCAGCCACCCCGGCCAGCAACCCCACAGGTACCCGGCCCCTCAGCCTGCGCGACACCGGAGCGGGTCTCCGGACCCGTCGATGCCATGCATCACGCTGTGATCTGGGCACATTCCTCATCCGACCTTTAAGCTTCGGCGCGCCGGGGGCCACGGCGGTACTGGCCGTGCTCGGCTACCGGATCGTGAACTGCTGGCTCCCGCTGCTGCCCGGCCCCGCGACGGCCACAACCGCATGGCCGCCGCCATATGGCCGCCGCGTGGCACTTGTGAGATTCTCGTCGGTGTAGCACGTGACTGGCGGCCGGGTAGATCAAGCCCGGCAGAAAGGGGTTCAGCGTGCCCACCTTTCTCATTCAATTGGCATACACGCCTGATGCGTGGGCGGCCATGGTCAACCAACCGCAGAACCGGCTCGAGGCGGTCCGCCCAGTGGTCGAGAAGCTGGGCGGGAAGTTCGAGCATGCGTGGCTCGCCTTCGGCGAGTATGACATCGTCGGCGTTGTCGAGATGCCTGAGAACACCGATGCCGCCGCATTCGCGATGGCCATCGCGGCAGGAGGGGCCGCGAAGACGTTCAAGACCACCCCGCTGCTGAGCGTGGAAGAAGGAATCGAGGCCATGCGCAAGGCGCAGGGGGCGGGGTATCGCCGGCCCGGCTGATAGCGATGCTGGTTATCGCTACCAGTGGATCTCGGTCGATTTCAACACCGCTAACCCGCTGTCCCGGCCGTTCTGGCTCAACGCCGGCTTCCGCCCGGCCGGGGTGGCTTCTTGTGGCCGACCGAGTTCCTTGTGTTCTCCGACTTCCTGGTCGCCGACCCGCACGCGCACGGCGCGCTACAGCTGTCCGTCGGGATCGACGGGAGCCCGCGCGTCTGGCTAGACGGTGCCTGGCGCAGGGCCCGCGGCGTACTCATCGAGACCGACACCGCACACGCGTTCTACTGCGATGGGCAGCTGACCGCGATCGGCTGGATTGAAGGCGAGAGCCGGCTAGCCGAGCAGCTCCGCGACCGCGTCCTCGAAGGCCGGCCGTATGCCCCTGCTCGATGAGCCGCTGTGCGATCACCTCGCGGACGGGCTAGGTCCCGCGTTCGGCAAGACGACCGGCTGCGCGGAGGCATACAAGCGATGGCGCGATGCGCTCGGCTGGCTTGCGATCGACGTGACGCCCGAACCTGAATACGACGACCGCATCGCGGCCGTCCTGGACCATCTGCGCGCCACGCCGTCACCGCCGCCGTCGATCCAGGACCTCACGAATATCGCGCACCTGTCACAGAGCCGGCTCCAGCACCTGTTCCGCGACCAGGTCGGCGTCCCGATCCGCCGGTACCTGCTCTGGCACCGGTACCTGACCGCGTTGAGCCTGCTCGCCGACGGCGCGTCCGTAACACGCGCCGCGCACGCAGCCGGCTTCGCCGACAGCGCGCACCTGACCCGGACCGCTGTCCGGATGAACGGCTTCACGCCGACGAAGATGCCGTTCGGCATGTGGCTGACGAACTGCCGCTGACCATGGCACCTCCCCGCGAAGCCCTCCGACCGGGCAGCTGTCGTGCAGCAGCTGGCGGAGTCGGCTGGAGGGCCGACCGGGAGAGCGGCACGGCGAGGAACCGGGCAGACGAAACTTGAGCGCACCGGCCTGACATGCGACGGTACTCGTCAGAGCGTGTGAGGTACCGGAGGCAGCCGTGGAGTACCAGACCCTGATGGCGACCGAAGTCCGGCAATGGGCCGCCCGGCTCAATGCCCATATGCCTGGCGTCTCGCGCAGCAGGCCAGTAGCCAGCGCGCAATACTGGCTGCTGGCCAGGATCGGATCCTGGGCTACGGGGCCGGGCCTGGAGGCCGCACATCAGCGGCTCCTCCTGACGCTTAGCCGCGCCCGCCGGGCCAGTGCTGACGTTGCTACTTCCCGCAAGCGGCTGGAGCTGCAGATCAGCGAACTGGAACGGCAAGCTAACGAGACGGAAGCCCCAGGCGGCAAGGCTATGGACGCCAGCCAGGTCGACGCCGCGGGCCAGGACCATACGACCCGCGATGTCACCGGGCAGCTCGCCGGCCTGCGCCTCCAGTACGCTGGCATGCAGGCCAAAGAACGGCGCGTTCACGCGGCCAACCGGCGGCTATTCGCTGAGGTCAATGCCTTCCGGACCAGCAAAGATGCCATCAAGGCCGCCTACGCCGCGGCGGAAGAAGCAGCCAAGGCCGTATCCGCGGCGGCAAGCGGTGACCAGCTGGCCCAAGACGACGCAACCGGGGAAGGTGCAGAACCGAGGTAAGGGAAGGGTCCGTGATGTCGTGACTGACCGTTGGCCACCGCAGTTTTCCGCCCGTTCTGGCCCGACAGCGGCACGATGCGGACGCTGCATGATCAGGCCGTGCAGACGACGGGTTTGGTCAGCAGGCTGGCGGGCAGCCGGAGCAGGAGCGTTATTCCCTGAGAGCATGCTCGAGGGGAGGGAGAAAATGACTCTTAATCCGCCATGGACCAGACCCGACACGGGAACATGCATCCGCTGCGACCATGGACCTAGGTTTCACCGTCCGTCGTGCCATCGTCGGCTGACTTGGCAGCACTTGTGGAGGCGCTGCTCTTGCGAGGGCTACGTCCCGCCGGGAACGTCAGCAGAGATGGACCAGGATCCAAGTCGGCGATCTACCGCGTAGAAGATCGCGCTCTGTCTGCTGTGACGCAGGCGTCTAGCAGGTTGAGGGCCGATGTGAGCATGGCTGCAACCTCCTTGGCTCGGCGGGCTCCGCCGTGGTGACGCCGAGCTTGGTCAGCAAGCTCCGGTAGTCGGTCTGCACCCATTCCTCGGCTAGCCGCCCGTCGTGGTGGTATCGGAACGTGCCGATCACCTCCCATTCCAGGTGGTGGCCGGTGGGCTCGGCGGGGCCGATGGGCGAGTAGGTGAACACGCCGGTGAAGTCGCCGGAGAACGTGGTGCGCACCGCCAGGAAGTTGCCGTCGGCGATGATCTGCTCACGGACGAGCCGCAGATCGCTGAAAGCGGCGCGCAAGGAGGCGAAGTAATCGCTGAGCTGATCGAAGCCCAAGTCGCCGCCGGGACCGTGGAAGACGTAGTCCTCCGCGAAGTAGGCGCGGAGCGCGGCGTCGTCCTCGCGGGCGATCGCCTCATCGCCAATGCGGATCAGGTCGCGGGCGAGCGGGCTGTCAGAGATGAAGCCTGGCATCGGCTTCTCCTTGATCCTAGTTTAGCAATAATGCTATCATAGCAATATTACTCGTCAAGTAGGATGGTGCCTATGGCTACAGAGCAGCCCGATCGGCAGGAGCGGCGAAAGAAACGCACCCGGCAGGCGATCCAGACGGCCGCCCTGGAGCTATTTGCCGAGCGCGGCTACCGCCAGACCACCATCACCGACATCGCCGAACGCGCCGACGTCGCGCCCAGAACCGTGACGGTGCACTTCCCCGCCAAGGAAGAACTCCTCTTCGACGCCGAGCCGTTCACGCTCGACAGCCTGAGCAAACACCTCGCAACGCGAGAACCCGGCGAACCGGCGCTCCAAGCACTGCGTGACTGGATGGCCAGCACGATGGCCCACGCCGAGACCAGCGGGTCCGAGCCGGACGGACGCTTCTGGGAACGGCGCGCCTTGCGCGCGCACATCATCAACACCGAGCCCGAGCTTCGCGGCCGCGCCCGCGCCAGCTACTACCCCTTCGAGCGCGTCCTCGCGGAGGCCATCGGCACAGACCTCGGCCAGCCCGCAAACAGCCTGATCCCGCGTCTTGCGGCATTGTCCGCCGTCGCCGGCTTGCGCGAGCTCTACGAGAGCGACGAAGCCCAGGCCCTAGCAGCTCCCCCGAACGCCGCCGAACTGCTCAAGCTCGTGGACACGGTGATCCGCTTCACCCAGGCCGGCGCCGATGGAGCCCAGTGACGGCCGGAGCGGCCGCCGCAACACACCGCCTCCCCGCCATAGCCCTCACCCGCCAAGAGCTCGGGCAAGCCCTCACCGTGAATGACTAGGCAGGACTCAAAACGCCTCTCGGAGCCCGTCGGCGGGTCCAGCACACCCGCCCGGTCCGATCGATTGTCCCGGTGTCGGTACCGTCCGCTACCGTGCGGGGTATCGGTGATCCAGCGGAGCAGGCGATGGCAGAACATGTGGCTGAGTTCGAGGTCCTGGGCCCGTGGTCGCTGCAGACCAGCCGGCGGTTCTGGGAGGGCTTCACCCCCGCGGCGTTGCCAGGCGAGCCGGCCCGGCCGGGGCTGCGCACGGTGTTTTGTGCCGAGGGTGACTGGCACCGCGCTGCAGCAGAGGTGACCCAGGCCGGGGATACCGCGCGCGTGGTGCTGGCCGGCGACGGTGATCTTGACGCGGCCGCCGGACAGGTGTGCCGGTTCCTAGCGCTAGACGTCGACGGGCGTGGCTGGCCACAGGTGGGCCGCCGGGACCCGGTGATCGCCGACGCGCAGGCGCGGCTGCCCGGGCTGCGGCCGTGCGGTTTCCATTCCCCCTACGAGGCTGCGGCGTGGTCGGTGCTGGCGCAGCGGCTGCGCATCGTGCAGGCAGCCCGGCTACGCGCGGAGCTGATCGCCCGCCACGGCGAGGATGGCGCGTTCCCAGCGCCGAGCACCCTGGCCGGGCAGGCCTAGACCTTCCGGGTCGTAAGGCTGAGTACCTGCAGGCAGTCGCCGAGGCAGCCTTGGATGGGCTGCTGGACGGGGCGGCGCTGCGCGCGGTCGACCCCGAGGACGCCGTCCAGCGCGTGCAGCAGGTCAAGGGCCTTGGCCCGTTCGCCGCCGAGCTGGTCGTGGTCCGCGGCGCGAACGCCCCCGACGCGCTGCCCCATCACGAACGCAGGCTGGCCGCCGAGATCGCCGAACGGTACGGCCCCGACCGCACCCTGGCCGACGTCTCGCAGGCGTGGCGGCCCTACCGGACCTGGGCCGCCGTGCACCTGCGCGTGCTGCGCGAGCAGCGCACCGGCGAGATCTCCGGCCGCTTAGCCACCCGGTACGCCCGGACACGCTAAAGGCCGGTCCCCCGCCAGCCGTCGCGCCGGTACTGCGCGCGTCCGGCGCGGCGAGGCGGGGGGCAGGTCGTCCGGAACGGCGTCGATGTCCCTGCCAACGGTGTCGAGCGTCTCCAGCAACGCCTGGAGCGCGGTGTCATCGAACGCGGCGAGGGCGTGGATCCCGGCCTGCAGGCTGCACAGCGGTCAGAGCTGGCGTGGTCCGCGGCGGAGCTTCATCATTATCTGTAGGTGCGCTCGACGGGAGGCGTAATTGACAGAGGATCGGCAGCGGTCGGCGGAGGCGCTGCATGTTGATATTCCCAAGTCCTGAGTGGGTGGCTGCCTGGGTCGAGCTGGCGAATTCCGATCAGGCCTTCCGTTCGGCCGGGGTGGGCTGGGATGGTGTGGTCGGCGGCGTGATCGAGGCAGATGAGGCCGCCGGCGTTAGCGACGACCTCTACCTGCGTCTGGTCGGCCGGGACGGGCACTGGTATGAGAGCACTCTGGCCGCCAACGCTGGACTGGTGGACGATGCGGTATTCACGATCCGCGGGCCGTATCCGGCCTGGAAATCGGTGATCCGCCAGCAGTTGCACCCCCTCAGGGGCATAGTGCAGGGACGGCTACGGCTCCGCGGTCAGCTGTCCGCTTTCCTGCGCTGGAGTCATGCCACTTTGATCATGACGGAGCTGGCGGGGCGCCTGGACACCGTATTTGTCGACGAGCAGCAATGACGCCCGGCCGGTCGTTTCGCTCCAGGATCGGTGCCGGGAGCGGCGGGGGCTGGGCGTCGGTGATCTTGGCGGGCCTACTCTCGGGCGGCGGCCGGCTGGGCGCGATCATCGTGGCCCCGCAGCATGCGCCCGGATCCGCCGGCTCCCGCGCACCGCCGGCCCCGTCCGGCAAGAAGCGTGGTCACGCCGACGAACGGCGCATCACCATGGTGACCGGCGCGCTCGGCGGGGCTCCCACGCCGACGACGCGGTATGCGCGGAGCGGTGATCTTAACATTGCTTACCAAGTCTTCGGGGCTGGTCCGCCCGACATCGTGCTCGTGCCCGGTTTTATCTCCCACGTCGAGTTCGCGTGGCACGAGCCGCTACTGGCGCGTTTTCTCCGGAGGCTGTCTGCGTTCACCCGCGTGATCGCATTTGATAAGCGCGGCATGGGATTGTCCGACCGGGACCCCCGCCGGGAAACACCGTCGCTAGCGGAGCGTATGGATGACATCGCTGCGGTGATGGACGCGGCCGGATGTCCGCGGGCGGCGCTGCTGGCATGGTCGGAAGGCGGCCCGGCCAGTCTGCTGTTCGCCCGGTGGGCGCCCGAGCGGGTAGCTGCGCTGATGCTAGTCGGCACGTCCGCCCGGTTCACTGCCGCAGCGGACTACCCAGAGGGCATCCCCCGCGACATGCTGGAACTGTTCATCGACGCGATGCGCCAGGACTGGGGGACAGGTGTCGGTTTCGAACTGTACGCGCCCAATATGGCCGACGATGCCCGAATGCGGTCGTGGTGGGCTTCCTATCAGCGATTCGCGTCCAGCCCCGGGGCCGTCGCGGCGTCGCTGCGGATGCACCTCGACGTCGACGTGCGACATGTGCTGCCCGACATCGCCGTGCCGACGCTGATCATGCACCGCACCTACGACATGCTGGTGCCGGTGGAGTGCGCCCGCTACACCGCTGCCCGGGTCACCGGCGCCCGGTACCTCGAACAGCCAGGTGAGGATCACATGTACTGGCTCGGGGACCAGGATGGCACCCTGTCAGCGATCAGGGACTTCCTGGCAGGGACACCCGACGGTGCGCCAATCGCGACCTTGCGGCAGTCCCGCCGTCGGCCAGCCGCGGGCTGGGAGAGCCTGACTGAGGCCGAAATGGACGTCGTCCGCCTAGTCACGGCAGGCATGACCAACCGGCAGATCGCCGAACGGCTGTACCTCTCGCCCCGGACCATCCAGACTCATGTCAGCCACATCATGCGCAAGCTAGGCATCGCCCGCCGATCTGAGATCGCCGCGGAAACGTCCCGCCGCCAGCGCTGACTTCTACCCTCCGAACCGAACCGGAATATCCGCAAAAAGGCGGATGCTCCGCCCGCTTCCGCAAGCCCATCCTGTATGCGGCAGTCCGGGAGGATCCGACCGCCCGGCACAACGGGGGGTGCCGCCATGTGCCCAGATGTAACTGTTCTTCATGACGCGCGGGCAGCGCACAATCGCCACGATGTTCCGGACCATTACCGGTCCCGCCTGGCCCGATGGGGCCTTCCCGCAGGCGACACCGGCGGAGCCCCACGCGACACCGCCGGGGCGGGCGCGCCAGCCGCGACCCCCGTACACCGGCGCGAAGGAGGCTCACCCGATGCGCGATGATCCGGTGGTCACCGACCTGGTGACCCGGGCCAGGAACGGCGAGGAGCAGGCGTGGGACGCGCTGGTAGAGCGGTACGCCCCGCTGATCTGGTCGATCTGCCGCAGGAACCGGTTGGGCGAGGCCGACGCCCAGGATGTCGGGCAGACCGTCTGGGCGCAGCTGGTGGATCAAGTGGACAAGATCCGCGATCCGGCCGCGCTCCCCGGCTGGCTGGCCACCACGACCCGGCGGCAATGCCTCCGGGTCCTGCGCGCAACCCGGGGACCGATCGCTGCCGTACAGGTGCCGGACGCTGAGAGCATCCCGGACGAGCACGCCGACAGCGCGGAGCAGGACCTGCTCCTGGCCGAACGGCACGCGGCGCTGCGCGAGGCATTCAGCCACCTGCCCCCAGGCGACCAGCAGCTAATCACCATGCTCATCGCTGACCCGCCCGTGTCATACGCCGAGATCAGCGCCAGGCTGGGCATCGCCGTCGGGAGCATCGGGCCGAACCGCGGCCGCTGTCTCGACAAGCTGCGCCGTTACCCTGCGATCACGGCGTTGATCAAGGCAGAAGCCGAGACCGCGCGAGGTGAGACACAATCCGGCATTGGTGCAGTGACGAAGGCCAGCGCCTGAACGCCATCACCGGAAGCGTCGGCTCGCATTGACGTCGCCCTACCCGGTACCAGCCGTCCGCTGAGCTAGCAGAGGAAGCGAGGCCAGGGCTCAGCGGTGGCGGGCAGAAGCTTTCACGGACCTGGGTGCGGGCCCGCAGAACGCGAGTCGAAGCCCAAACCGCCCAGGCGCGGTTAGCGGGCCGGTGCTGACAGCCGGACTGGCCGTGCAGATCGCGGCGTTCGGGGCGGGCCCCCGGCATGGGCATCTACCCGGCCGGAGGTGGCGACAGCTTGGCGATTCCGACCGGGGCGGCGGTACCTGGCTGCGCCGGCGTCGGTCACACCCGGGCATGGTCCTGGATGTCCTGCTCGAACTCGGCCACGAGTTCCGGGGTGAGGGTGCGCCGGGTCTGGCCGATGGCGTGCATGATGTCGGCCGTGGCCGCTTCTTCGGCGCCGCGCTCGAACATGACGCGCTCGAATACATGCTGCGCGGTTCTGCGTGCGGCGAACTCGATGTCGGCCGGGGTGAACAGCCGTGACTGTTCCACGATCGCGGTCATGTCCAGCTTGCCGTGCGGGATGGCGGTTAGGTACCGGTCCCAGATCGCCGCCCGCGCGGCCGGGTCGGGCGGCCCGATGGGGATGACGTAGTCGAACCTGCCGTGCCGCAAGAACGCGCTGTCCAGGGCGCGGACCGAGTTGGTGGCGCAGATCAGCAGCCGCTCATCTTGATCCCGGAACGGCGGGATGAGCTTGAGCATCTCGTTGGTGACCCCCTGGGCTGCGGACACGGTGCGCGGCTGGCGCGCCCCGGCGATCTCTTCCACCTCGTCGATGAACAGCAGGACCTTGTCCAGCTCGGCGACCATGGCGAACGCCTCCCGTAGCGCGGCGGCCAGGCCGGCCGGGACTCCCCGGCCAGCCGGGAGGGGAACAGCTCTACGAACGGCCAGCCCAGCCGCGACGCGGCGCCCTTGGCGAAGGTCGTCTTGCCCGTTCCCGGCGGGCCGAACAGCACGATGGCCCTCGGCGGCACCAGCCCCAGCCGCTCGGCCAGCTGCGGCTGCGCCAGCGGCAAGATGACCCTCCGCTCGATCAGCTCCTTCTCCTTGACCATGCCGCCGAGCTGCTCCCAGGCGCCGGCCCGTATCATCCGGCCGCCGAGCTGGCCCAGCACCCCGGCGCTGCCCGGATCGACCGGCTCCAGCCGCTCGTAGAACACCATCTCCTGACGCGCGGAGTATCCCGCGTGCTCCAGCGCCAGGGCGCCGATCTCACTTCCGCCCCCCAGCAGGCAGTGGATCCGGTGCACCCCGGCCGCCACCAGCCGCCGCTCCAGCTCGCCCAGCATCGCACTGCCGATCCCCAGGTGCCGCCACGCGCCCGCCAGGCTGATCCGCATCACCCACGCCCGGTCACCGCCGACTGACGCGACTGCGGCTCCCACCAGCTCCTCGCCGACCACGGCGACCACCGCAGGCTCATGCGACCGGACGGCCGCGATCAGGTCGGACAAGCTGAACGCCGGCGCCTCGCTGCTGGCTGCCGGGTTGTCCCACAACCGGACGACGGCATCAAGATCATCGGCGTGGAAGTCCCGGACCCGCCACGGCGTCATCGCATCAGTGTGCCATCATCACCGCCAGGCCGCCGCGGCCACCAGCACACCGCACGCTCCCCATGGAGGCTCGCGCCGCGGCGACCGGGAACCGGTCGGGGGAATGCCGCCCGGATCCCGGGTCAGGCGATGGTGTGGCCGGGGTGCTCGATCGGGTCCGGCTCACCGCTATCGGCCGGCCACACTGGCGTTCGTGAGTGAAGAGAACAAGCCCGAAGACCTGGCGTCGCTGCACCGGCGGCTCGACGAACTCGAGCACGCCGTCGCCCGGCGCGTGGAGGAGACCTGCGCCGCGTTCTTCCGGACGCCGCAGCGGGCCGCTGCTGGTCACCGGCGGAGCCATCTGGCTCACCAACGTGATCGTGTTCGGGCTATGGTACTGGGAGTTCGACCGGGGCGGCCCGGTCGCGCGCGCCCTCGGCACTCGTCCGTACCCGGATTTCCAGTTCGTCCAGATGGCCAGCCCGCAGCTGGCACCGCCGGACTGGGAACCCGCCTTCGCCGATTACCTCTACCTGGCCTTCACCAACGCGGCAGCATTCAGCCCGACCGATGTGATGCCGCTGTCCCGCTGGGCCAAGCTCGCCATGACCTTGCAGTCGGCCGTTTCCATCGTCACGGTGGCCCTGATCGTGGCACGTGCCGTCAACATCCTGAAATAGCCCGATTGCTGGTCACGACCGTCGCCCGAGAACCGCCTTACGATCGGCTATCGCGCTCGGGATTGCCATGGTTGGAGCTACGCATAAGGGCAGATCTGTGCCTTGCCGGGCTGGTGGCTGCTGCGTCGTGCCGGCTGGAGGTGGCGCCTGTCACCAGGGGACCGGGGTACCGTCCCAGGAGAAGAACTCCCCGGTGGGCCCGTCGTCCGGCAGCAGCGCCAGCCGGACCGCGCCCGCTGCGGCCTCGGCCGGATCGCCACCGCTGGCCGCGGCGGTGGCGTTGAGGTCGGTCCGGCGCAGGCCGGGTGCCAGCGCGTTGACCTTGATGCCGTCGTCGGCCAGGGCGCGGGCGTAGAACACCGTGAGCGCGTTCAGCGCGGTCTTGGACGAGCGGTAGGCGGCGTACCTGCCCGACCAGTGCCGGGACTGCGGGTCGGTGGCCCAGGTCAGGGATCCGGTGCCGCTGGAGATGTTCACGATCCGGGGGTGCGGGGATCGCCGCAGCGCGGGCACGAAGGCGTTGGTCACCGCGACGACCCCGAACACGTTCGTCTGGTAGATCCGGCGGAGGGTGCCGGCGTCCTCCTGGTCCGGGGTCTTGTCGTCGCCGGAGACGCCGGCGTTGTTGACCAGGATGTCCAGGGCGCCGGCCTGGCGCGCGGCATGGGCGATGCTCGCGTCGTCGGTCACGTCGACGACGAGCAGCCTGGTGTCGCCGCCTATCTCCGCGACGGCGCGCTCTCCTCGCGCGGCGTCGCGCGAGCCAACGTAGACGGTCAGGCCCGCGTCCGCGAGCTGGCGGGCGATCTCCCTGCCGATTCCCTTGTTGGCGCCGGTGACGAGTGCGACCAAGTTGTCCACGCCGTCGAAGCTACCTGACAGGCATCTCCGGGCAGCAGACCCGGCCGCGTTCCGGCCAGTCCCCGTGTCAATCCCGCCGACCGCCCGATCGCATAGCGTAACCGATCCGCCAGTATCAGCCGCGCACATCCCCGGCGTTCGGTACGCCGGGCCAGGCATGGTGGGAAGCGTCTATCCTTTATCTCCGCGGAGTCGCGGTCCGTTTTCAGTTGTGTTGGGTGGGCCAGCCGATGGCGTCGAATACGGCGATGGGGTCGAGGTAGTCGCGCCAGTGTGTGATCTTGCGATCCCTGATCGTGATGACGGAGACAAAGTGGTTGTCGTAGACGTGTCCGGTACTGACCGCTCGTCCGTGGACGGCGTATTCGAGGACGACGACTGAGGCGTCGCGGTCCCGGTGGACGGCCAGTTCGTCGGAGCCGTACAGGACCATCGTGTCCCCGTAGCCGCGGTAGAGATCGGCGACGGCTTCCCGGCCGATGACGCGCCGGGGGAATCCGGGGACGGAGATGACGTACTCGAAGACGGCGTCTTCGGCGAGCGTGTCGAAGAAGTCTTCTCCGTCCACGAGCCCGCTCAGTCCTTTAGCGATGATCCGGAAGAAGGAGGCGAGCGCCTCGAAGCCGGGCCGGCCGGTCACGGGTGCGCCGCCGGGGGGGCCCAGGCGCGGGCGTTGCGGTGCGCGAAGTCCAGCGTGACCTGCCCTGAGTTGTTCACTGCTCCATGATCCTGGCAAGAATGGAGTGAATCAATGCGCAATACGCTCGATTCTTTACGTCAAACACTCATCTATTGTTGACGATTGAGCCGATCTAGGCGAACACTCGTCATATGGACCTCCTGCAGGATCACCTGGCCAGGGCGCGCGCGTCGGGCGGAGTCTTTGCCCGGACGGTGGCCGCGCCCCCGTGGGGGCTGCGGCTGGCGGGGTCCATCCAGCTCGCGCTGCACACCGTCGTCCGGGGACGCGCATGGCTCTGGCTCGATGACCCCCAGGCGGCTGTCGAACTGGCGCCCGGCGAGCTGGCCCTCGTGCGGGGCGGGCCCGACCACCACATTGCAAATGAACCGGGGGCCGCCTGCCAGGAGCCCGCGGAGTTCAGGACGCGGCACGCTCACGATAGGCACTGCGATGACCGGCGGGCCACGGTGTTCCTGTGCGGCGCGTACCGGTTTTCCGGTGACGTCGGGGAAGGGCTGCTCGGCGCGCTGCCCCAGGTCCTGCCGCTGTCCGCGGCCGTCGGTGATCCCCTGCACGATGTCATCGGGGTGCTGTCGGGGGAACTGGCCGCCTGCGAGCCCGGCCAGCAGACTGTACTCGACCGGCTCCTGGACGTTCTTCTGGTCCTCGCCATCCGCAGCAGCTTCAAGACGAGCAGCAGTGCCCCCCGCTGGTTCCAGGCTTCGGCCGATCCCCGGCTGAGCGCGGCTCTGCACGCCATCCACGACGACGCCGCCCGCGCGTGGACGGTCCCGGAACTGGCAGCCGTCAGCGGGCTGTCGCGGGCGGCCTTCGCGCGGAGCTTCCAGCGAGCACTCGGCCAGGCCCCGATGCAGTACCTGACCGGCTGGCGCATGACGCTCGCGCGAGATTACCTGCGGACCGGCCGGCCTACGCTCGCGCAGGTCGCCGACCTTACCGGCTACGCATCGCCCTACGCCTTCGCCGCCGCCTTCCGCCGCCACCACGGCCAACCGCCCGGGCTGTGGCGCCAGCAACAACGCGAGCGGCCCGCACTGTCAGGTGACGGCACAGGAACGGCCGGCGACGGCGTCCACTTCAGCTGAGGACTGTGTCGTACACCGATCGCTAGCCGGACGTCCCGCCGCGCTCGCTTCTTTGGGTGAGGCGCTGGAGTTGCCGTGCGTGCACGCCAGGCACCCAATCGTAGGTGGCCGATGGGCCGACCCGCGGGTCGCTGGGAACATGGGCGTCATGCAAGGCGTGCACGTACGCACGATCCTGGTCGATCCGTGCGTGTACCTGATCAGCTCCGCCGATGGACCCGTGGCCGGGGACGAGGACATCGACGTCACCGCCGGCGGCCTCCAGCAACCGCAGCGCGGCGAGGTAGTCCTCGATCGGGTCCGCGGTGTCGTTCAGGTCGAGCATCGGGATCAAGACATCAGAAAGCATGTCGCCGGCGACGAGAACCCCGCGTTCCTCGATCAGCAGCGCCGCATGGCCGGGGGCATGCGCTTGATGCTCGATAATCCGGGCTTGAGGGCCATCCCAGGGAATCTGCGCCGTCTCGGCGGGCAGGCCGGTAATGAGACCGAGCAGGTCCAGCGGTACCTGCTCGGCGATGTCCGGCGGTATCCATGCCGTGATGCGGGCCTTCCAGCGCGCATCCGACAGCAGATTTCGGACAGTGGCCGCGCAGCGGGCCGTGCCGTAACGAGGCGCCGCGCCGAGCCGGGCGTGCCAGAGCAGGTGATCCCAATGAGGATGCGTAGAAAACCCTGCCACAACGGGCTGGCCCAACTCGCGAAGGTCGTTCGCGAGGGCGGCCATTTCGTAGCCGAGCACCCCGGGGTCGATGAGCAACACGCCAGCCCGGCCTTGGACGACAACGGCGTTGCTCTGGCAGAACTCGCTCTGGTGGATCAGCACACCCTCCGCGACCTGCCTCAGCACGGCGGTTCCTTCCGCTTGTGGTTTGCAACCGCTTTTCGAGACCGTAGTACCTGGCGATAGAGGCAGTCGACCATGTCCTGGGCCGCCGCGCTCCAGTACGGGAGGAAGGCCAGCATGACGCAGCCGGGGGTTCCAGATTCGGCTGACTGGCAGCGCCGCTGGACTATCGATGCTGGAGGCGTGACGCTGCTGCCGGTCACTCGCCGCATGGCCCAGGACGTGCTCGACGGCGGGCCGGTTACGCGCAGGTTTGAGGAAGGGGCCCTGCACGACAGGGATTCCGCATCACGGGCCTGCTTGCCGGCACGGATGAGGTGCACTACACACTGAGCCCCAGCTAGCCGGGACCGCATCCACCGGCACTACGCTTGACTCGTATTGTGCGAGGGGGTGCCATTACCCCACCACCGTCAGCGGACGAGCAGTACCGTCTTGCCTGGCGGGTGCGGCTGGGTGCCGCTCTCGAACGCCTTGCGGCCCTCGCGAAGCGGGAAGACCTGGCTCACTACCGGCCGGAGCTGGCCGGAGTCGGTGAGCTCGGCCAGCCGGGAAAGCTGTGCCGCGTCCGGGGTGACCACGAAGAACATCGCGTGGATGCCGAGCTGCTCAGCGCGCTGCGCCGACGGCGGGGCGCTGAGCGTCACTAGCCGGCCGCCGCGCCGCGTGAGGCGGTAGGACGCCTCAAGCACCGGCCCGCCCACCGTGTCAATGACAACATCGAACCCATCCCTGACGTCCCAGGGCCATCATCGTGGCCGGGACCGTCACGGCTGTACCCCTGCTTCTCGGCCGGGTCCGGGTAGTGGCCCACGGTCCTCCCTTTCCGTTGCGCCAAACCTGACCTCAGGTTCGCACGCGAGGCAAAGGTCCCGGCAGCTGGGTCGGGAAGGCGCGCGTAGCCTAGCTCGAAAAACCAGACCGGACGCAATCCGGCCGCGGCCCGCTCAGCGACGGAGGATCGCCATGGAGTACCTCGTCACGATGACAACTCATGTTCCGGACGGGACGCCGGAGCAGGCGGTCGATGACGTCCGCGCCCGCGAGGCCGCACATTCACGTGACCTGGCCACGGAGGGTCAGCTGCTGCGGTTGTGGCGCCCGCCGCTGCGGCCGGGCGAATGGCGCAGTCTCGGCCTGTTTGCCGCCGGCGATGCCGGCCAGCTCCAGCAGACCCTGGCTTCGATGCCGCTGAAGATCTGGCGAACCGACCAGGTGACGCCGCTCGCGCCGCATCCCAACGACCCGGGCCCGAGCACCCGGCCAGGCCAGTCAGGCGCCGAATTCCTGGCCACCTTCGTGGTCACGATCCCGGATGGCACGCCCGGCCAGGTCGTGGAAGACGCCGAGGCGCGCGAGGCCGCACGCGCGCGCGAACTGGCTGACCAGGGACACCTCGAGCGGCTGTGGGCACTCCCGGGTCAGGGACGCGCTCTCGGCTTGTACCGGGCCAGGGACAGCGCGGAGATGGAAGCCATCGTGAAAGCGCTCCCGCTCGACCCGTGGATGACGACGGAACTCACGCCGCTCACGCCGCACCCGAGCGATCCCGCGACCATGAGCAGCTGAGAACGGAGCAAGCCGTGACCGAAACGAAGCAGAAGGTAGCCATCATCACCGGCGGCTCGCAGGGAATCGGCGCCGGCCTGGTTGACGCGTACCGGCAGCGAGGCTGGGCGGTCGTAGCGAATTCTCTCAGCATCAAGCCGTCGAAGGACCCGGACATCCTCACGGTCCAGGGCGACGTCTCCGAGCAGGCCACCGCTGACCGGATCATGAGCCAGGCGCTTGATCGCTTCGGCCGCGTCGACACCCTGGTCAACAACGCGGGCGTCTTCGTCTCCAAGCCCTTCACCGACTACACCGCCCAGGATTACGCGCTGGTCACCGGCGTCAACCTCGCCGGGTTCTTCTGGCTGACCCAGCGCGCCATCGGCCAGATGCTCAAGCAGCACGGCGGCCATGTCGTCAACCTCAGCGCCAGCATCGCGGCCCACGCAGACTCCGTGGAGCCGACCGCGCTGACCGCGCTGACCAAGGGCGGCCTCGCCGCGGTCACTAAATCGCTGGCCGTCGAGTACGCCTCCCGCGGCATTCGCGTCAATGCCATCGCGCCAGGCATCACCCAGACCCCGCTGCAGCCGCCCGAGTCCTACACGCCGGAGGCGCTCGCGGGAAAATTGCCCCCGCTCGGGCGCGTGGGTCAGGTCAGTGACATCGTGGACGGCATTCTGTACCTGGAGTCAGCGTCGTACGTCACCGGAGAGATCCTGTACATCGATGGCGGCCGGACCGCGTAATCACCGCTCGGGTATGGGTGCTTCTATGTCGTCGTAGACGCGGACCGCGGCCAGCAGCCCGTCCTGGCCGCGTTCGTACACCGCGATGCCGGCCTGGGGCGGCAGGTCGTGGCTGCCCCAGCGAAGACAGTTGAATTCCACGGCGCAGCGCACGCCGTCATCGGTCACGACGCAATGCTGCAGGCCGATGCCACCGCCCGCGCTGAAGCACCTGGTGAAGAACGAGCGAAGCTCGGCGGTGCCGCGATGGGCGGAGTGCGGGCCGATGGGCTCACGGTAGTACCCGTCCGGCATGAAGGTGTCCACGATCGCGTCGGCGTCACCAGCGTTTAGCGCGGCCTGGTAGCGGCCGACGACATCACCAAAACGGGCGCCCCCGGGCGCGAGTATCGGAGACCTGAGGTGACGCCGTCCGTCAACCGGCCATTGGCTGCAGTAGGTGCGGAATACCACTGACCGGTCGTCAGGGGATTCAGCGACGACCGCCACCGGCCAGGCCACTTCCGGCCCGTCGCCTGCCAGGTGCCCTAGCAGTTCTACCACCGCCCGCCCCCCGGCATACGTGGAGGCCACGGTCTCGATGCGGGCGTCGCGCCCGGCCAGCCAGGATTGATTCCGGCTGACGAACTGGCGCAGCTGCTTGTGGCCGCGGATCTCGCCGACGCGGGGATCATAGACCACCATCTCGCCCGGCCACACAGTCTCCATAGCATGGATGTCACCCTTGTTCAGTGCGGTGATGTACTGCGCGACCGGGTCAGCCTGACCTGCGGCGCGAGTCTGCCTGCGGGCCAGCTCCGCGGCACTGATGAAGTCCGGAAACCACGGCATCGCCATCCCCTTGGTTCGCTGTCGGCCGGGCAGCTCGTCTGCAGACCGCCATCCATTGTCCTCCCGCCACCTACTCATCCCCGGCCCCGGCCCTGTGCACGACCAGCACTGCAGGCGATCCGCGCCCGGTTGCCGCACCTAACGCCGGCTACTTGCGCGATGGCGCCAACCAGCGCTAACGGCAGAGCGTGACTTCAGGCGGCCGTCCGCGATGTCGCGGGAACCAGCCGCCTAGGTTGCCTGTGCTGAGGTTATTTAGCCGCCTTCTGAGACGGGGATGACCTCGTCCTGGCGGTGGTGGCGGGCAATCGCCGTAGTGTAGCGCTGGAGCGCGGCCTGCATCTGCTCGCGGCGGTCGGCGGCCTCCTCGATGCCGAACACGAACGGCAGGAAGCCGCCGCCGACCTCGGCGATGCCGGCCCGGATCGCCTCCGCGTCGCCCGGCGGGTAGATGCGTGCGGGTTCGCCGACTGCCACCCAGCCGATGGGGATCCGGGCCAGCGGAGGCACGACGCAGCCGATGTGGACCGTGCCGCCGAGCGCGACGCTGCTGGCCCGGCCCATCTGCGCGCCATTGAGGACCCTGGCGGCGGTGGCGATGAACACCTCATCGGCGATCCCGCAGCCGGTCAGGTGCGAGTGCGGGCCGGCCAGGACGTGATCACCCATGATGAGGGCGTTCTGCGGGGTGCCGCGCAGCACCGCGTTCTCCATGATCACGCAGTTGGCGCCGATCTCAACCGGGCCGCCCTCGGCGGCAACGACCGCGCCGTGCATGATGCAGCTGCCGCGACCGACGCGGACCTCACCGCTCAGCACCGCGGTCGGCGCCACGTAGGCCTCGGGATGAACGGATGGAACGATGTCCAGGTGTCGTATCCTCATCAGCCCAATGTGCACCCGGCCCCGCCGAATTGCATACCCCAGGCACCGAGCCCGGCTAGGCCGTGCTGATGGAGACCAGCCCGGAGGGCCGTGGGAGCGGTGGGGCGGTGAGGCTGTCCGCGGTCTCGAAGAGGATCTGCTGCAGCGGGCGGGGCAGGCCGGTACTCCAGACCAGGGCGGCTGAGGCGGCCAGCGGATGATTTTGGAGGCTGACCCGGACCATACCGGAGGTATCCGCCGGGCAGGATGGCTGGATTGGCGTGGCCGGGCTGCCGGCCACGGTGGCCGGGCCGGTCAAGACCGCGGTGGGCCGCTCCGCGCTGGCGGCGAACGCCAGGGTCAGGGGTTGGCCGACACAGCCGGACAGTATCTTCCTGGCGCTATCTTCCTCGCGCGCCGTCGGCAAGTTCCCGGAGGATGTCGAGGTGGCCGTTGTGCCGGGCGGTCTCCTCGATCAGGTGGAGCAGGATCCAGCGCAGCGTGACCGGCTCAGTCCGCCACTCTCCCAGATCGCCCCGGGACGGAGTGTCCAGGTCGAGGGACGCCACCAGGTCGCGGTGCCGGTCGCAGGCGGCCCGGTATTCAACCAGTAGCTGAGCGAGCGGCACCTCGACCGCGATCCGGAACTCGCGGTCAGGATCGTCTTCGGTCCACGGCGCGTCGATAGCGCAGCCGAGCAGCGTGTCCTCGATCCACGAGCTCTCGACCCAGCGCAGGTGGCTTACCAGCCCGGAAATCGTCATCAGCGGCGAGCCCGGCAACGGCGCCCGGCGGGCGTCGGCATCCGCCAGCCCTGCGCACTTGGCATGCACGGTGTCGCGGGCGTAATCCAGGAGCGTCGTCAGGACGGTGCGCTCGTCCCAGCTGGATGGGATGTCATCGGTCCGACCGGCCGAGATCGACTGTGAAGCTGATTCTGAAGTCATGTCATTCCTCTGCGGAGCAGAGGCGCGACCGGGAAGGCTATCGGCCAGTCCCCGGAGGCGCCAGAAAGTGGGTGGACATCGCGCGCCTCCTTTCCGGCTACGCGCATCGCGCCGTGCGACGACCCGCCGAGCCTAACCCGCCAGGCCAGGCCGGGCAACGCATTTCCTCTGCTGCAGGCGGCCTATAGGTATCCGAGGTCGCCTGCTGCGCGCGTGGCCCGGCGGAGCAGGTCTTCGGCTTCATCGGACTGGCCAGAGTCCCACGTGTGTACGGCGCTCTCGAGCAGGGTCCGGACTGGTTCGCGGAGCAACTGCTGCGGGGGAGGGAGCATGGCGCGAGCGTGCTCGGTCGCCTGCCCGGCGCGTCCGGAGGCCAGGGCCATCGCCACCAGGGGCCAGAGGGCCATCTGGGCATAGAAGTAGCTGACCGGCAACCCTTCCCACATATGGAGGGCGGCCTGCGCGTCCTTGGCCGCAGTCTCTTCGTCCCCGCTGCGCCACTCGACCCAGGCGCGATTGGCGATAGCCATGGCCTCGTACTCTGGTAGTGAGGCGGCGCGGGCCTGTTCGATCACCGAGCCGATCGCGGCGCGCACCGCCGCCACATCGCCTCGCATCCGGGCGGCGACCATAAGGTAGGTCAGCGACCGGGACCGCAGTTCGGTGTCGCCGCACTGTTCGGCGTGCCGCAGGCTTTCCCGCAGCACCGTGGTCGCTTCGTCCAAGTCTCCGTGCCAGAGCAGGGTGAACGCATAATTGAACACCGCCCACCTCGCCGACGGCGGATCGGCCTGGGCTATCGCATAGGCGGCCTGGGCGAACTCGAGGGCCTGGTCGCCGACGGCCATCCGGTCCCGGCGCAGCGACCATCCCAGCAGGCTGAGGAAGAAGCCCATGCGCTGCTCGCTGGATCCGTGGCTTTCGACGAACGGGCGCACCCGCTCGATCAGCTGGCCGTATCCCTCCGTGTCGTTGAGCCAGTACAGGATGCCCATCCGCTCTTTCTGGATTTCGAACCAGGCCGACAGCCACCGGGGGTCCGGAGTACCGGACGCTGGTCCGAGCGCCTCCTCGGCCAGATCGCATCGCGCCAGCGCCTGCGGGTAACGGTGGGCGGCGTTCTCCGCTTCGCTGCACAGGACGTGCAGGTGCGCCTGCTGGAACGGCATGCTGGCCGCGGCCAGGGCCTTCTGGTAGGCCTCGACGGCTGCGGCGTACCGGCTCAACCGGACCAGCACGATGCCCAGGCTCTCACACACAGCACCGTAGGTGTCGGCAAACCCGCCGTCGCCGAGTTCCTCGATCAGGCTGATCGCCTGGCTGAATACGGCGATGGCCTCCTCGTTGGCGTACCTGTTCCCGGCGCGGTCCCCGGCTTCGCGCAGGTAGGGGATCGCCCGGGCCTGATCGGCGCTGCGGGAGTAGTGGTAGGCCAGCAGTTCGCAACGCTCGAAACGCTGGCCGACGTCGGACTGCTCCATGGCGGCGCCGGCCTGGCCGTGGAGCTGGCGGCGGCGCGCGCGCAGCATGCCGTCGTAAGCGACATCCCGGGTCAGCGCGTGCTTGAATACGAAGGTTCGCTCGACGGCACCGTGCCGTTCGCGGAGGAACTCCAAGTCTTTCAGCTCTTGTAGCAGCATCTCCAGCGGCACGTTGCCATCCCAGACCTCACCGGCCAGGTCCAGTGAGAACTCTCGGCCGAGCACCGCGGCCAGCTGCAGGGCCGCCTTCTGGTCGGCGCTGAGCCGGTCGATCCTGGCGGCCAGGACCTCCTGGACCGTTTCGGGCACGGTGCCGTCGTCCGCATCAGCGGTCGGGTCCCGCGCGGCCCGGGCCAGTTCTTCGAGGAAGAACGGGTTACCCTCGCCCCGTCCGGCGATCGCCGCCGCCGCGGTCTGATCGCCGCCGGCCAGGACCGAGGTCACGATCGCCTCGCTGGCCGCTGCCGACAGCGGACGTAGCGCCAGCTGGGAGGCGAACGACTTGCCGGTCCAGGGCGGGGAATATCCGGGACGGTAGGTGACCAGTAGCATGATCGGCGCCGAGGGCAGCTCGCTGGCGAACCGGGCCAGGAAGTCTTCGGATGTCTGGTCGATCCAGTGCAAATCCTCCACCAGCATCACCAGCGGGCGGCGCGCCGCCTCCGCCACGAGCAGCCGGCTCAGCGCCCCGAACGTGCGGTCCCGGATGGCCTGCGGATCGAGGTCGGCGAGCTGCTGCTCGGCGTCTGTCACGCCGAACGCGTGCCGCAGGTAGTGCGCCAGCGACACGTCGAGCTCGAGTCTCTTGACCCACAGCTCGATCTTGATCGTCACCAGGTCGGCGGCATCGTCGGCGATGATCCCGCAGGCGTTGCGGACCAGCCCGAACAGGGGCAGATACGGGATGCTGGCTCCATACGACAGGCAGCGGCCCACGAGCACGGTCGCGCGGTCCTGCGCCACCCGGCAGAACTCCAGCGCCAGCCGGGACTTGCCCAGGCCGGGGTCTCCGGCTAGGCCGACCGCCTGGCCCTCGCCGTCAGCGGCTACGTCGAATGCGCGTCGCAGCTCGGCCAGCTCATGGTCCCGGCCGCTGAACGGGCTCAGGTCATCCGCCGCCGTGATCCGCCCCGTCCGGGTACCGAGGCCCATCACCCGCAGCGGATGCACGGTTCGCTCTTTGACCTGGACCGGCGTGACCTCCTCCAGCCGGAAATAGCCGCGTACCAGTCCGGCCGTTCGCTCGCTCACCATCACCGCGCCTGGCGCCGCGGCGGCCTGCAATCGGGCCGCCAGGATCGTGGTATCACCGAACGCCGTGTAGTCCACCCGGAGGTCGTCACCGATTTTCCCGATAACGGCCAGGCCGCTGTTGATCCCGATTCTGATCTGCAGCTGTGCCCGCGCAGCGATGCCCAGCGCCGCCAGGACCGCGCGCCGGGCGTGGTCCTCGTGCGCGATCGGGGCCCCGAACAGCGCCATGAAGCCGTCGCCGAGAAACTGGTTGATCGTGCCGTCGTACCGGTGCACCTCAGCCAGCCCCACACCGAAGAAGCGGTCGATGGCCAGGTGGAACTCCTCGGGCCCCAGTTCTGCCGCCAGGGCGGTTGACCGCACGATGTCGCAGAACAGCACACTGATTTGCTTGCGTTCACCCTCGATCGCGCCCCGCACGGCCAGTATCTGCTCGCGGATATGCCGGGGCGTGTAACCCGCAGGGACTGGAGCCGCGGCTGCCCGGCCGCACCCGGGACAAAATCTGGCCCCCGGTGGCTGAACGGCGCCGCAGGCGACACAGGTAACCGCCAGCTGCGCGCCGCAGCGTGAGCAGAAGCGCGCCTCGTCCGGACTCTCGCGCTCGCATTGAGGGCACCGCACTCGCAATCACCGCCCAGCCAGGCCAGCTCGGGCGGGCGGGTCCACCCCGCCACCGGACCACAATAACGCGCTCTTTCGATCGCTGGCGAGCCACTGAGATCTGCCTGGCCGGTCCGCGGGCTAAGGCTCGCCCGGCCTCCCTCCTGACCAGGCCGGGCCGTTCCTGTCGCCTCTTCCTCTGACCCCACCAGAGGACTACGGTCACGAGGTGGGACGAACAACCACGAAAGGGGGGCGACGATGCCTTCAATCACAGGTTGCCATCACGTGGCCCTGACCGTCACCGACGTGGATCGGAGCGCGGAATGGTACTCCAACCTGCTGAACATGCAGGTCGCGCTGTCGCACGACGGCAACGATGTCAGGTTCCGCGTCCTGGCTCAGCCCGAGTCGGGCTGGGTACTTGGCGTGAGGCAGTATCCCGGCCGGCCTGCGGACGGCTTCGATGAGTTCCGGACAGGTCTCGACCACGTGGGCTTCTGCGTGGCTAACCAAGCCGAACTCGAGGCATGGGAGAAGGAACTCTCTGCGCGCGACATCACGTTCACGCCCATAGCCGAGACGCCGATCGGGTCGGTGATCGTGTTCAGGGACCCCGATAACATCCAGCTCGAGTTCTTTCTACCTGCCGGGTAACCGCGAGGCGCGCTCGCCTGGGGCGCAGGAACCGGGTCAGCCTGCCGCCCCGGTCATGTTGCCGTGGCCCCGCTTGCTAACGGGTCAGGAGACGGCTGCCAGGCGTGGTGCCAGTCGCTCAACGCGGTCGGCGAGCTGGGCCAGTGCTGCGTCGAAGCTGTCGGGGTCGCCTGGGGGGACCGGATCGGGGATGGACCAGTGCACCGCTGCGGCTTCGGCGAGTTCTTCGTGGGCCAGGTCGCACACGGTGATGATGAGGTCGCCGTCGTGTCGGACGTCGCTGATGTGGCGGGGTCGCAGCCGGGGTAGCGGCAGGTTGTGGCGTGTTGCGGCGGCGATGGCGCCGGGGTCAATCGCCATGGCCGGGTACGTTCCGGCCGAGACCGCCGGGACAGTGCTGGCCTGCCGCCACAGCGCGGCGGCCAGGTGCGAGCGAGCGGAGTTGGCGGTGCAGACGAACAGCACCCGCAGCGCCGCGCGGACTGCCGGGGGGGCCAGTGTGTCCAGGGCGCCGGGGATCAGCTGCAGGTAGGTACGGCGGCGGTCACCCTCGGAGCGGCGGCGGGTGATGATCCCGGCCTGTTCCAGCACGTGCAGGTGATGCGCGAGCAGGTTGGACGGCATGCCGAGCATGGCGCCCAGCTCGCTGGGGGACGCGTCCCCGGTCAGCAGCGTGTCGGTGATCTGCAGCCGGGCAGCGTCAGCCAGCGCGGCATGCATGATCGCGCGCCGCTCCAGCTCAGAGGTGCGATCAGAATTCATTGACTCAATCTTGACTGAGCTATCGTACTCTGTCAAGATGGCCGCGTGAGCAGCGCACCCGTCCCGCTGTGGCGGCGGCTGACCGCCGAGTTTCTCGGCAGCGCGTTCCTGGCCGCGGTGGTCATCGGAGCCGGGATCGCCGCGCAGCGGCTGTCGCCGGGCCAGACCGGACTGCAGTTGCTGGAGGACGCGGCGGCTACCGCGGCCGGGCTGTTCGCGATCATTTTGATGTTCGGCCCGGTCTCCGGCGGCCATTTCAACCCGGTGGTGTCCTTCGTCGATGCCTTCTTCGGCGGGCTGTCCTGGCGGGACGCCGCGGCCTACCTCCCGGCGCAGGTGGCCGGGTGCGTCGCCGGGGCGGTGGCGGCGAACCTGATGTTCGCGCTGCCCGCGGTCACCATCTCCGCCAAGCACCGGGCCTCGCCCGCGCACTTCCTGTCCGAGGTCATCGCCACGCTCGGGCTGATGCTGGTGATCTTCGCGCTGGCCCGGTCCGGCCGCGCCCGGTCCGCCCCCGCGGCCGTCGGCGCCTACATCGGCGCGGCATATTTTTTTACCTCCTCGACCAGCTTCGCGAACCCGGCCATCACCATCGGCCGGATGTTCTCGAATACCTTCGCGGGCATCGCCCCGTCCTCGGTGCCGAGCTTCATCGGCGCTCAGATCGTCGGCGGCGTTCTGGCCGTTCGGGGTGATCAAGGCGCTGTATCCCGATGTCACCCCGGCGGAAGCCGCCGACGTCATCGTCCCCCACGGCCAGGCCGGGTCGGCGTCGGCCCGCGCGGCCCATGATGGCACATCGCCGTTCGCGGACCGGCCGTCCGGCCCGGCCCAGCCCCGTTGATCAGCCAACCTGAGGAGCCCTGCGATGCACGTGGTCATGATCGGCGGCAGCGACGCCGGGATCAGCGCCGCCCTGCGCGCCCGCGAGGTCGATCCCGGTGCCGAGGTCACGGTGATGCTGGAGGACGCGTACCCGAACTTCTCCATCTGCGGCATCCCCTACTACCTGTCCGGTGAGGTCACCCACTGGCGCAACCTGGCCCACCGCACCCTGGCCGACCTGGAAGCTGCCGGGATGCGGCTGCGGCTGGACACCACCGCCCGCCGCATCGACGTGCCCGGCCGCAAGCTCCTCCTCGCGACGGCCGACGGCGGGGAGGAACTGCTCGGCTACGACAAGCTCATCGTCGGCACCGGCGCGGTCCCGGTCCGGCCCTCGATCGCGGGCCTGGCCGGGCCCAGCGCTCTGGGCCCCGCTGACGGGGTGCACCTGCTGCACTCGATGGGCGACACGTTCGCGGTCATGGCGACCCTGGAGCAGGCCGCCCCGGCCAGCGCGGTCATCGTCGGCGCCGGGTACATCGGCCTGGAGATGGCCGACGCGCTGACCGTCCGCGGGCTGGCTGTCACCCAGATGGAACAGCTGCCCGAGGTACTGCCCACCGTCGACCCCGAACTCGGCGCGCTCGTCCACGCCGAACTGGCCGCCCACGGCGTCGAAGTGCTGACCGGCACCACCGTCCAGGCCATCGGCAAGGCCTCGCCCGGCGGGCCCGGGCGGCTGGAAGTCCAGGCCACGACGGCCGACGGCGTGGCGGTGACCCGCGCGGCCGACATGGTGCTGGTCGTAGTCGGGGTCCGGCCCGAGACCACCCTGGCCGCCGACGCCGGGATAGCTCTCAGCGTCAAGGGCGCGATCGCGGTCGATGAGGGGATGCGGACCAGCCTGCTGGATGTGTTTGCCGCCGGGGACTGCGTGATCACCCACCACCGGCTGCTCGGCATGACCTACCTGCCGCTGGGCACCACCGCGCACAAGCAGGGCCGGGTCGCCGGGGAGAACGCGCTCGGCGGGAACCGGCAGTTCGCCGGGAGCCTGGGCACCCAGGTGGTGAAGGTCTTCGACCAGGCTGTCGCCCGGACCGGGCTGCGCGACCACGAAGCAGCCCCGGCCGGGTTCAACCCGGTCACCGTCGAAGCTCAGGCCGACGACCATAAGGCCTACTACCCCGGCAGCCACCGCATCACCATGCGGGTCACCGGCGACCGGGCCACCGGGCGGCTGCTGGGCCTGCAGCTGTTCGGGCACAAGAACGCCGAGATCGCCAAGCGGGTCGACATCGCCGCCACTGCGATCTTCCACGGCATGACCGTCAACGCGGTCAGCGATCTGGACCTGTCCTACACCCCGCCGCTGGGCAGCCCTTGGGACGCCGTCCAGATCGGCGCCCAGGCCTGGGTCCGGGCCACCTATCAGCGCTAACCCCGCTCCGGATCGCCAAGCAGAGGAGCAACCATGCTAGGCCACCACCAGAGCCGCGGCGCCCCGCGCCGCCACCCCCACCCACCTAGCCATCTGGGCGGCTGCCGCGGCGATCGTCAGGCGGTGGCATCCGTATCCTGGCTGCCGATGAGCGTGCCGAGGCTGGCCAGCGCCTCGGTCCTGGCCCGGTAGTAAACCCAGACGCCGCGCTTGTCGCGGTCTAGCAGCCCGGCCTCGTGCAGGACCTTCAGGTGGTGGCTGATCGTGGGCTGGGACAGGTCGAACGCCTCGTTGAGGTCGCAGACGCAGGCCTCGCCGCCGGGATGGGAGGCCACCAGGGACATCAGCCGCAGCCGCACCGGGTCGGCGAGCGCCTTCAGCAGCGGGGCGACCTGCTCGGCCTGCGCCTGGGACAGCGGCTGGACCGACAGCGGCGGGCAGCACGCCGCCGGGTCCGCGGGAGCCAGCACGACCAGAGACTTCGGCATACGTCTATATTGACATGTATTGATGTCTATGACAAACTCGGCAAACGAGACATAGACGTTTATCGATATCACGGGAGGTTCCCATGACCGGCCGCGTCCAGCTCGCCCTGAACGTCAACGACCTGGCGGAGTCCGTCGCCTTCTACACCAAGCTCTTCGGCACCGGGCCTGCCAAGGTGCGGCCCGGGTACGCCAACTTCGCCATTGCGGAGCCTCCGCTCAAGCTCATCCTGATGGAGAACCCGGGCCAGGGCGGCAGCCTCAACCACCTCGGCGTCGAGGTTCCCGGCACCAACGCCGTCGAGGCCGAGCAGGCCCGTTTGGCCCAGGCCGGGCTGGCCTCGGTCGAAGAGCGCGACACCACCTGCTGCTACGCCCGGCAGGACAAGTTCTGGGTGCAGGGCGCCCCGAACGGGGAGCGATGGGAGATCTACACCGTGCTGGACGACAGTCCTACCTTCTGGGGTCAAGGCGGCAGCCAGAGCTGGGACGCGGCCGAGGCCACGCTCAGCTCGGCCCAGGCCGGTCCTCCGCAGAGCTCACAGTGCTGCTGCACCGGCCAGCCGGCGGAACCAGCCGATGCCCGCGACACCACCTGCTGCTAGCAGGCGCCCCGTCCCTGATCTGGTTCTGGGCACCTGGTGCCCTCCCGGCCGTTAACGAGCCAGGAAGGAGAGCCGGAGCAGGTGCCCGGCCGCTTCCCAGGTCACGGGGATGTCCGCGAGCTGACAGCGGCGGTGTCGGCCCGGTGACTGACGGCCACCCCGCGGGCCGGGCACACTGGCGGCAGCTGGTCATTCCGGAGACCGCGAACCGCGAGGAGACCACGATGCACCCGATGTTCAAGCAGCTGTTCCTCCAGACCGACGCCGATGACCTGCTCGCCGAGCAGGACCGGCGGCGGCGCGTGTCCCGGGGCCGCCGAGCCAGGCCGGCCTTGATCATCAGGCCCGCCGCCCGCAACGGACAGCACCAGCCGCGGTGACGCAGCCGTGCTGCGTGGCTGGCCGGGTCGTCCGCGAGACGCATAGTTGCGTCGCCGTGCTTGCGCGAGCCGCGGCGGACTGGCGCTAGAGTCGCAGCGCCGTCATAGCCACGTGTAGTGGCGCCGCGAGGGGTACCGGGGGCGCTGCCAGCCACCGTGGTGGTGCCACCGCCGCCGCGATCGGCCGAAGGCGATGGCGCCGACTACGAATGTCGTCAGCCAGAACAGCAAGATCACGTTGACGAACGCGGCCAGCAGCCAGCCGGTGCTGGGGATTAGCAGCACCGCGAGCAGCGCGAGGAGAATCAGCGGCGGGAAGGGCGGGTGGCGGCGGACGGCCCAGGCGGGCGTGGCCCGTAGTGGGGGCGGCGCCGCACCGAGCAGCGCCGGGACGGGCCCGGGCAGGTCAGCCATGATCCGGCGCAGGTCGCCGAAGGTCTTGGCGTTCAGCGCCGCCGACAGCCGCTCGTCCAGCTCGCCGGCCGTGATCCGGCCCACAGCGAAGTGGTCGCGCAACTGGGCGGTAACCAGGTCCCGGTCGGCGTCGGAAACGCGGATGCTGTCGTCCATCACTTGCCCTCGATTTCTGGGGTGAACACCACCTGCACCGTCCGCTATGCCTCCGGTAGCTAGTAACTTGCAAACTACTACCAACTACGGTCCGGCTGTCAACGCCCAGGGCAAGGATCAGCTCATGGCTGAACAGGAGAACGGCGGGAAGATGCCGGGTGGGTTTTGCGCGGCCGCGGCGGGCCCGCTGGCAGCTGACAGGTCGATCCCCAGACCCGGCATCAGGGCATGAGCTTCCCGGGCAGCCTGCCATGCGGAACTGCCGCCGGAGGCGGCGGCGGTGAGATCACCGCTACCGGAGAGCGGTTCAGCTGATGTCTCGGCCGTTCACGGTCAGTGTCACGTCGATGTTGCCCCGGGTGGCATTGGAGTACGGGCATACCTGATGGGCGGCAGCAACGATCCGCGCCGCCTGCTCAGGGTCCTGAACCTGCGGCAAGGTTACGTCGAGCTCTACGGCCAGCTTGAAACCGCGCTCCTGGGTGGGTAGCAGGCTCACCCGGCTGTCGATCGAGACATCGCCCACCTCGGCGCGTTCACGACGGCCGACCACGCCCAGGGCACTCTCGAAGCAGGCCGCGTAGCCCACCGCGAAGAGCTGTTCAGGGTTCGTGCCGCCGCCCTCGCCGCCCATCTCCTTCGGCGAGCGGAGCTGCACATCCAGGGCTCCGTCATTCGTGCGCCCGTGGCCGCTGGCCCGGCCGCCAGTGACCGTTGCCTCCGCCGTGTAAAGAACTCGCGCCATCTCGGCTCCATCTTCGGGATCGGCAGATCGCCCGGCTCACGGCCGGCCGCTCTAGTACCTGATAGTGATCACAGGGGACCATTCCGGCGCGTGGTCGCCCTGTCTACGGTACACGCCGTAGCCAGATACCCGACGATCACGAGAGCGAAGCACCCGCCATCCGGGGCGCGGATCCAGCTCGGCCGGGAGATCTGGCCCCGCACAGCCCCGCGCCGCGCGCGGTAGCACATTCGGGTGCATGCCTGTGGGTGATCGCGGCTGCCAGATCGACCTGATCGGCGTGCTGCAGATTCCAGGCCTGCCGCCGCGCGGATCGCCGACTACGAGCGGCTGAGAGCCAAGCCGTCCGCGCCGACGACTGGACGCAGATCATCTTGATCTGGGCGAGGCTGCACCGGGACGCGTACCGGTAGCGTGCGGGTCAGGGAGTCCAGCAGGCGGTGGCCAGCCGCGAAGTAGGCTGCGCTGGGCCGGACCCGCTGGCACGGGATGAGCTCGAGGGCAGTGGCGGCGGCCGACCACGGCTCGATATCCAGCCGCATCCGCACCGGCGGGCGCAGCGGCCCGCGGGCCAGCAGGACCTCGATCCGCCTGGTACCCAGGTGGTGATCGCTCTCGATCGGCCCCCGCAATGTGCTGCCGCCGAGGCGCAGTTCGCCGTCGTGCCTCGTGAGATGGCAGCCGTCAAGCGCGGCCATGTAGGCATCGAACGGGATATCGGCGATTCGCCGGAACGACGGCAAGTCCGCCAGCTGCCCGGTCATGGTAGGCCTCCCTGCACTTCCCGGTCCCCCGAAAGGACCAGCTACCGTTAGCGTCCCTGGCTGTGAGGCGGGCGTCAGTCACCTGGCTGACCTGTCCGCTGTCAGCTTGCTGACAGCTGGCTCCCGCCCTGCTCACGCACGGTCACCCGGGGGCCATCGACGCCGGTGACTGGCGGCGCCCTTCGGGGTGGCAGCGGGTAGGGTCGTCAGGTGACCGCTGCAGACCGGGCGCGCCGCGGCGACGTTTCTGACAGCACGTTCGGTGATGGCCGTCCGGTCTGGCTGGGCCGGCTGGACAAGGTGCGGAACGTGGTCCGGCAGGAGATGATCGCGCGCCAGCTGGACCGGCACCTGCGAACGCCTCCGGCCCGGATTCTCGATGTGGGAGCCGGGCAGGGGACGCAGTCCATCCGGCTGGCCCGCGCGGGCCACTTGGTGTTCGCGGTCGAGCCCGACCCGGACATGCGCGCCGCCTTCTCGGCGGCGCTGGATGCCGAGTTTGCCGAGGTGCGGGACCGCGTCAGGGTGCGGGCCGGCTCGGCCGGCTGGCCCCGGTGACTGGCGGTGAGAGGTACGACGCGGTACTGCTGCTGGGGGTGCTGATGTACCTGCCGTCCAGCGAGCCGGTCATCGCCGAGCTCGCGGCGCACGTCGCGCCGGGCGGGTTTCTTGCCCTCGCGGCTCGCACCACGACATCCGCGCTATGGCGCCCAGCGGCCCGCCAGGACTGGCGGGCGGCCCTGGCCGCGTTCGACGAACACGACCGCGCCCGGGCCGAGGGGCGCGACATGCGCTACACGAACGAAATCGGCGCACCGGCCCGCGCCGACTCCCTCGGCGCACTCACGGCCACTGCAGCCGCCTGCGGGCTCGAGCTGGAAAACTGGTACGGCGTGCGGATCGCCGTCGACCCGGAAGAACTCGACCCCCCGCCACCGTCCGATCCCCGGGAACTGGCCGCGCTCCTGGACGTCGAAGAGCGCCTGGGCGCCACCGACCCGTACCGGCAGCTGGGGCAGCTCGCCCACCTGATCCTGCGCAGGACACCTGTCAAGCCGTGACCTACACGTGACCGGCGGGATCGAGGCGGCCGTCGCACTAGCCAAGGACGCCGCCGACGGCAAGGATGTCGCCGTCGCCGGAGGGGGCACGCTGCTGCGTCAGGTCCTGGCGGCCGGGCTGCTGAATGAGCTCGAGCTGCACGTCACCCCGGTGCTGCTGGGCGATGGCATGCGGCTGTTCGACGCCAGCCTCCGGCTGGACGTCCGCCAGGGCATCGAGCTCACGCCAGTCCGTATGGTCCAGACGACCGAGGTGACCCACATCCGCTACGCGACCGGCCCCCGGGTCAAGCTCGAACTCGACGATCGCGGCGCCGGCAGTTGACCCGAACGGCTCGTCACGTACCTGCCGCTGACCCACGACAACCAGGACGCGCCCGGTTCGGCTGGCACCGCGTCATTGCCCCAATCGTGCCGGAGATAGGCACGCTGGCCATGGAGCCGGCCAGTGCCTGCTCCCGGGCCTAGGGGGACAATACCCAGGGAGGACTCCGTGAATGCATCCACCGCCGGGAGCGGTCCGATCGTGGTCGCCGGCGCGGGCTATGCCGGGCTGCACGTCGCCTTGCGCCTGACGGCCAAGCTGCGCGACGACCCCGTGGTAGAGCTGATCCTGGTCGACCGGCACGACTACCACCAGGTAATCACCGAGCTGCCCCGGGTCGCCGGCGGCACCCGCGCCGCCGACGCAGTACGCATCCCGCTCCAGGACATGCTGGCCGAGCGGGTCCGCTTCGTCCAGACCGAGATCAATGGTTTCGACCTGGCCAGCCGGCGGCTGCTCACCGAGGCCGGGCCGATCGGCTGGAGCCGGCTGGTGCTGGCGCTGGGCAGCAGGCCCAACGACTTCGCCATCCCCGGCCTGGCCGAGCGCGCGCTGTCGGTGTATTCGGCCAGCGACGCCGAGCGGGTGTGGGAGGCGGTCAACGAGGCGCTCGCGGCTGCCGCGGCCGAGACCGACCCCGCGCGGCAGCGCCACCTGGCGACCGTGGTGGTCGGGGGCGGCGGCGCCACCGGGGTCGAGCTGGCCGGCGAGCTGGCCGAGGTGCTGCCCGAGGTGGCCACCCGCCACGGCCTGGCGCCCGGCCGGCCCGCCGTGTGGCTCATCGAGGCGGGTCCCGCCATCCTGGCCGGCTCTTCACCGCAGCTGATCGGCAAGGCCACCAAGATCCTTTCTGACCTGCGCGTGCAGGTCCGCACCAACGCGGCGATCGCCGCCGCGACCGAGGAAGGCTTCCGGCTCACCGACGGCCAGCTGGTGGCCGGCGGCGTGTTCGTTTGGGCGGGCGGGGTGAAAGCACCCGAGCTGGTAGCCGATTCGGAGTTGCCGACCGGCCACAACGGCCGCGTCAAGGTCGACCGGTACCTGCGCGTGCTGGACCGCCCGGACATCTACGTCGCCGGCGACCTGGCCTCGGTAACCGATCCGCGCACCGGGCACGTACTGCCGCCGCTGGCGCAGATAGCGCTGGAAGAGGGCGAGACGGTGGCCCGCAACCTGGACGCGGAGCTGGCGGGCACGCCGCTGGAGGCGTTCACCTTCCACGACAAGGGGTTCGTCGTCTCGGTCGGGACCCGCCGCGGGGTCGCCGACATCGCCGGCATCACCTCCGGCGGGCGGCTAGCCCACCTACTCAAAGACGCCATCGAGTGGGAATACCGCCAGTCCGTCAGGCACCTGCGCGGCTGGGACCCAGTAGCCCGGTAACCGCTGCCCATCCCGGATGGGAGTAATACAGGAGCAGATGCCGCTCGCTGGCGCCTGATCCACAGGCTGAGGGAGTCTATCTAGTCTCAGCAGATGGCGCAGATCAGCAATTCGGACCCGGTCCTGAGAGTCAGGCCGAAGCACTCACACCCGTCCAGGCGGCTACGTGCGCGATGGCGCCAACCAGCGCTAGTGACAGAGTGTGACTCGACTCCTGGCCTGGCGCCGCGCGGATCGCGAGATATACGGGTGATCATCTCCGCATATCGGACCGAGCAACCTGGCTGTTGACAAATGGCCGGTGATCCCTCGTGGAGCTGCGGCGGGACGATGATGACCGTGGCGTGGGGCGGGGTCTCAAGGTGGCCGGCGCTCACTCCAGCCTGAGGTAGGTGCCTGTGGAGGGTCCGTGAACGAGGTATGAGTCCCGGTCTGGGAAGGCGCGGGTGACTGCGGCTGTGCGGCTGGAGACTTGCAGCCTGCTGTAGATGTTTTCCAGGTGCACGCGGACGGTGCCCTCGGATACGCCGAGGCGCCGGGCGATCTGGGCGTTGGTGTGGCCGGCGGCGAGCAGGGCCAGCAGTTGCCAGTGCCGGGCAGTGAGCTCAGGGAGGGGGTGGCGGCGGCGTTCGGCGTCGAGGTGGGCGTGGTGCAGGTGCGGGCGCAGCAGGGTGAGCAGGGCGCGGTCTGCCTCGGAGAAGTCGGTGCCGGGCCCGCGGAACAAGAACAGTCTCAGGGTCCGGCCGGGGCCGGGAGTCTTACCCGGCCCAGCGGGCAGGGTTAGCATCAGCTCGTGTTCGATCCCCTGCGGCTGGTACAGGTCGGTGTACATGCCGGTGCTGTGCCATTGCCGGGCTGAGTAGAAGTCCGCGATCTTGATCACGGAGCGCAGGTCGCCGGTGCGGTCGGGGTGGCTGCAGGGCTGGCAGTTCCAGTAGTGCTGCCAGTGCGCCCGCGCGAGTGCCTCATCGGCGGTGTCGTCGTCAGCGGGGAGTGCCTGCGCGAACCATGTCTGCTGCTTCTTGCTGTCGAAGCCCTCGAACAAGATCGCGTCGCAGCGGATCTGGCTCGCCAGATCGCTGAGCAGGGACATCGGCAGTCCCTGGGCCGGGAGGTCGGCGCGGTGCTCGCTGACTATCCCGGCCAGGGCGCGAATGTCCCGTTCGCTGGCCGTCACCGGAGCTGTCATCACGATCCCCTCGCCACGGTACTCCGGTCGCCGCGGGCCGGCCATATGCAGAACGTCAGATGGCGGCGATGGGGGGGTCCGGCACAGACTGGCGCCTAGGCCGGGAGGCGAGCCGGGTGATCGAACGGGTGCAGCAGGCAGACACCGGCTGAGCCTGGCGAACGTCCAGCCGCATGGCTGGTGAGGAAACCGGAGTCAGGCTGGCGGCGGACTCGAAGGGGGTGCGGATGATGACTGATGTTGCCTGCTTTTGCGGCTGCTTGTATTCGTTCGATGGTGGCGCAGGTGCCTGTTCCAGGTGCGGTGAGGTCGCGACGGTCAGGACTGCGCCTGCGTCCGCGAGCACCGAGCGTAGCGAGCAGCCCGTTCCTGCCAGCGGAGATCGACGGAACGGGCACACGGCAGCGGCAGGGACCGGCCGGAAAGGCGGCCGGGAGCTGATCAACGATCTTCTAGCCGGCGTCAGCGTGGCCAGCGCGCTCGCGGACGATCCTCGGGCCGGCCGGGCCACGGGGAGGTAGCCGTGTTCGGCTTGGCAACCGGAGCGTCCTCGGGAGCCGGGAGAAGGGTGGCCGGCAGGCTGGCCGCGGCATCGCCTGCGGCTGGCTGAGCCACCTCGAACTCAGCTGGGCGCTTCCCGCGGAACGCCACCTGTTCGAGGGCCTCGCGCGCGGACGGACCATCATCAGGTATGACCGACCTGGTTGCGGCCTCTCGGACCGGCCGACCCAGGCGAGTGCATCGTTGGAGTCGGAGCTCGACGTCGTTGCGGCCGTCATCGCGGCCACAGGTGCCGGACGCGTCGATGTGATGGGCAGCTCCCTCGGCGTTCCGGTCGCCGTTGCCTGGGCCGCCCGGCACCCGGAAACCGTCGACCGGATGGTGCTCTACGGAGGATGGGCGCGAGGAACCGACCTCGCACCGGCACCGGTGCGCGAACACATCGTCGGGCTGGTCGCCAGCCACTGGGGGCTCGGAGCCGACGTCCTGACCGACATCTTCGCTCCCGAGGCGTCCGTAGGTACCCGGTCCGCGGTCGCTGCCTACCAGCGGCACACCCTGACCAGGCGGCAGCGCGAGGTGGCGGCACTCGTCACCGAGGGGCTGACGAACAGGGAAATCGGACCGCGACTGGGCATCGACGAGCGCTCCGCCGAAGGGCACGTTGAGCGCATCCGCATCCGGCTCGGATTCCGCTCCCGGACACAGATCGCGGCCTGGTGGGTGGCGACGGGCACCTGAGTACGCGGCGACCGGCGACCCACGCCGACTCGGCCCGTGTCTTGCCCTCGGCGATCTTCTTGTCGTAGTAGGCGCGGCCGTCGCTGGATTGCTCATGACGGCCGGTTCGCGAAGTGTTGCTGACCTGTGCCTAGCCCTGGATGCGGCGGGTGATCCCGGGGCTGACGGCCTGGCATCGGGAAGTACCCTTGGGCGATGTTCTCGCCTGAAGGCCCGTCTGTGCGTGAACTGGCGACGCAGGCGCTGTCCTCGGTCGAGGGCGGCTATGACCTGCTTGCCCCAAAGTTCGACCACACGCCTTTCCGCACCCCCGATGGCGTACTGGACGCGGCCGCCGGCGCGTTGCGTCCGCTCGGCCCGTTCGGCCGGGGACTGGACGTGTGCTGCGGCACCGGCGCGGGCATGCGGGTCCTCAGATCCGTGTGCCAGGGACCGGTCATGGGCGCCGACTTCAGCGCTGGCATGCTCGCGCAGGCGCGCGGCGTGCACCCGGACGTCAGGTGGGTCCGAGCCGACGTCCGGGCCTTGCCCTTCACCGGGTCCTTCGACCTGGCGGTCAGTTTTGGGGCGCTCGGGCACTTTTTGCCCGCCGAACGCCCCGCGCTGTTCGCCGGCGTGTACCGCGCGCTGCGGCCGGGCGGGGTTTTCGCCTTCCCGATCGGTGCGCCGCAGCCCGTCACCTCAGGCTGGTACTGGGCACTGCTCGGGTTCGACCTGGCCATGCGGGTCCGCAATGCCGTGTGGCGTCCCCCGTTCGTCATGTACTACCGCACCTGCCCCCTGCACGCGGTCCGCCACGACCTGACCGCATCCGGATTCACCGTGACGACGGTTCCCTTGACGGCTCTAGGCCGACGCGAGGACGGCAGCCCGCGGTACCGGCTTGTCCTCGCGCGTACAGCCAGCACGCCCTGACTGCTGCAGACGCGGCCGGACTGCCTTTGATCGCGGTCTCAGTCCTGCCCCGCACGACCGCCGGTTGGTAGCCTGGCGGGTGCCGTCGCGTACTCGTGGGGCGCGCCAAACGAGGTCTGGTTTGGTCCCTGCTGGCCCGGTCCGGCGGGCAAGGAGGATGCCGTGAGCGAACTGGACCGGCTAGAAGCCGCGCTCGGCGAGTGCCGGGAGATGATCCGCGAAGCGCACGCCGCGACGAAGGATCTGCGCGCCGCGGTACGTGAGGCCAAGCAGGAGGTGCGCGCCCTGGCCACGGACGAGGTGGCCGCCACCATCCAGGCTGAGGTGTCGCGGCAGTTGGAAGAACTGGGCGAGCGGACCCGTGAGGCTGTCACCGCGGCGACGCAGAAGGTGATCTCCGAGTTCGACCGGTTCGGTGAGTCGTTGCTGGGGAAAGAGGCCTACTGGCAGAAAGCTAGCGGCCGCCGCGCCGCCGCGCGCCCCGACACCGACGTGGTGCCGCCCGGCATCTTGCCCGGGGAAGACAACGGGTGATGCACCGGGGCGGCGAGCGCTCACGCGAGAGCCGATCACCCAGCTGTTATCTCCGATGGCCTGAAGGCGCAGGGCAGTTCACCACCAGTCATCGGGCATGGGTCGGGCGGTCAGCTATCTGCCAGCTGGGACGAGATCCCACAGCCATATCGTGTTGCCCGCGCCGGCGCTGGCCAGCAGCCGCCCGTCCGGGCTGAACGCCACCCCCTGGACCGCGCCGCCGTGGCCGGTCAGAATGTGGCGCTGCTCGCCGGCCGCGGGGTCCCACAGCCGCACGGCGTTGTCGTCACCGCAGCTGGCCAGCAGCCGCCCGTCCGGGCTGAATGCCACCCCCTGGACCGCGCCGCCGTGGCCGGTCAGAATGCGGCGCTGCTCGCCGGCCGCGGGGTCCCACAGCCGCACGGCGTTGTCGTCACCGCAGCTGGCCAGCAGCCGCCCGTCCGGGCTGAATGCCACCCCCTGGACCGCGCCGCCGTGGCCGGTCAGAATGCGGCGCTGCTCGCCGGCCGCGGGGTCCCACAGCCGCACCGTCTTGTCGTCACCGCAGCTGGCCAGCAGCCGCCCGTCCGGGCTGAACGCCACCCCCTGGACCGCGCCGCCGTGGCCGGTCAGAATGCGGCGCTGCTCGCCGGCCGCGGGGTCCCACAGCCGCACCGTCTTGTCGTCACCGCAGCTGGCCAGCAGCCGCCCGTCCGGGCTGAACGCCACCCCCTGGACCGCGCCGCCGTGGCCGGTCAGAATGCGGCGCTGCTCGCCGGCGGCGGCGTCCCACAGCCGCACCGTCTTGTCGCCTCCGCCACTGGCCAGCAGCCGCCCGTCCGGGCTGAACGCCATATCGAAGACCGTGGCGAGTTTCGCCCGGTATCTCGGCGCGAGGTTAGTCGCAGGAAACACATTCAGGAACGCCCCGGTCCGCGACCTCAGGCCGCCGTGGCCGGTCATGATGTGCCGCTGCTTGTCGGCGGCCGGGTCCCACAGCCGCACCGCGTTGTCGCCTCCGCAACTGGCCAGCAACCGCGCATCGGGGCTGAACGTCACCCCCAGGACGAAGTCGGTGTGGCCGCTCAGGGCGCGGGCGAGCCTGGAAATGTGGATTGTGACCATGTCCGGGGGCGGGCTGGTGTACTGGCCGGGGCCGGTATCCGGGCCGCCGACCGCGGCCTGTGTGAACCCGGTCGATGCAACGTGGCCTGTTTGCTGCTCGAGTCTTCGTCGCGCTCGGGCGATTAGGCCGTCGGGGTCGGCGGCGGCTGGGTCGAGCTCGGCGAGCCGGTCTGCAATGCCGGCCACGGCTTGGAACTCTCCGGCGGCCAACATGGCGCGCAGCTGTTCTCGCAGGGCGGCGATGTCACGGCGACGGCTGACTCCGGCCAGCCGGGCGGCGACGTCCCGCTGTTCCGGCTGCTCGCCCGGGTCAACCGAGGTGGCGGCAGGATCAGTGAAGTCGAAAAGGCGAGAATCCTGCGACCGCAGGTAAAGCACCGGGGTTACCCATTCCAGGGTGTCGGGGTTCCAGCCGGTCAGCGCGATCCGCCCGGCGCGGACCGCCTCATCTACCCCGCGGTTGTGTACCAGCGCCTGGTAAAACGCCCGGGAGAACACGGCCGCGGCGTTGTCCGTGACCGCGAACTGCATCGCTACCACCGCGGGCGCCGTGCGGACCAAGGTGGCAGCCGTACTGGAGAACACGTCTGCGTCCGCGCCCGCCCCGGTCTGGCAGCTGTTGAGCACCACCAACCGGGGGGTCGGATCGGCCACGCTCAGCAGTTCGGCCAGCAAGGAAGCCCCCACCAGCTGTCGGCGGCTCCGCTCATCTGCGAATGCGATCACGCCCTCGCCCCGGTCCGGATCGAACCCGCCGTGCCCGATGAAGTGAAATACCTGGCAGCCCGCATACAGCGCCTCCTGCGCGGCTTCCCAGCTCTGCCCAGGTACCCAGTCCACTGTGATCAGGCCGCGTGCCTGGAACGGGGCCAGCAGTTGCTCTAGTCGGCGCCGTTCCGTGTCGGCGTCGAGAGCGGCCAGGTCGCCCGGCAGCGCGGTCATCCCCAGCACCCGCAGCGGCGGGGTTACCGTCAGTCGGCGGACCGGCTCGGGCGCATCGACGTAGCGCACCATCTGGCTGCGCCGGCACAGGTAGCCGCCGTAGTGGCCGCTGAACAACAGCTCCCAAGGCAAGACCGCCAGCTCCGGGGGGTGCAGCCGCAGCACGATCCGCAGCCTCCCCCCGGCCCGCTCCACTTCGTTTCGGCTGGACAAGAACAGTGCACCGGTCGAGGCCTGAAACACCGCCTCGAATAGAGCCTGCCCCACCTCGCGCAGCGGCCGTTCCAGCTCCGGCACCCTCATCGAGCGGCTCATCGCCGCCGAGGCGAGCACATGAGCCTGCAAGGTGTCCAAGTCCACGCCGAGACGTGCCGGATCTAGTCCGACATGCACGCTGTCGTCACCCGCCGGAGAGGAGACGTGCAACCGGTAATTGCCCGGCTGGCCATCCATCTCGATCACGAAGTCACGCTCCTGCGACATGGCGCACCCCGGCCTAAGCGCCGCTCGCAACATCGGCCGAACGACACGACGGCTTCGCGAATGGCCACGGCACCGTGTCGAAGCCCTGGTAGTTGAGCTGACTCTTCATAGCGACGCGCTCAGTCAGTCCCGGAGCCGCGCCGGCGCCAGATCATCGAAACCGCGAAGTTGGCTCGGCCCGCAACTGAGGCGATGAACGCCCCGGTCTGTGCGCTCAGCTCGACGCCGAAATCGATCCTGACCTCATCGGGCGGATCATCGATTGCTCTGAGCCGGGCGATCAGGCTACGGGCGGCTGGGGTGATCGTGGCAGTCGCGTCCTCAAAGGTCTTGTCGGCTTGCTCCACCAGGGCAGGGTGATCCTTCCCGAGCCCACGCGTCACCGGACTCGCGGGCGGCTCCTCGATCTCAATGAGGACGCTGCCACCCTGCTCAAGCGGGAACTCGACTAGACGCTTCACCATTTCCCCAGAAAATGCGGCTACTGGGCACGCTGACGACTTGCCGCCCGAATGTCAAGGACCGAACGGTCCGGCGGGCGGCAGCCTCGCCCTCATGAGTCGTTGATCCACGGCCTCCGGCTCCAGGCATCAGCCTGACGTCATCCCAACCGCTCAGGTTCTTCACATGTGCTTCCGGCACACATTTATCCGGAGACCAGAGGTCGGCGCTTGATACCTTTCGGCCTGCTGCCAGATACCGGCAGTGACTTCCCTATTTCCCGGCGACAGGTCGGGTCCAGCCGTTAGGTGCGGCAGGCAGGGCAGCGCCGCTGTCATGCGGGGCGCTTGCGGGCGCGCCGCTTGGCGAGTCCGGCGCGCAGCAGGAACGCTGGTGACGGGGGTACCCATCCGGCTTGCCTGGCCATGGCCAGGTCGTCGCGGTTGGCCCAGTGCTCGGTGATCATGCCGTCCCGGGTGCGGAACCAGTGGGTCTGCGTAACGGCGAAGGGCTTCCCGGTGGGCGGCATCGCGGCGGCCACGGTGGGGCAAGCTGGGCCGCCAGCTGAAGCGGGACGGCATCGAGATCGTCACGCTCGAAAGCACGAGCGACTACTGGCGTATCTGGTTCTTCGTCCTGGAGGCGTGCGGGCTGGCGGTGCAGCTGGTCAACGCGGCCCAGGCCAGGAACCTGCCCGGCCAGCCCAAAACGGACAAACTGGACGCGCAGTGGCTGGCCCGGCTGACCGAGATGGGGCTGCTGCGGGCCAGCTTCGTGCCGCCGAAGGCGATCCGGGACCTGCGCGATTACACCCGGATGCGGATCCGCCTGGTCCAGGAGCGGACCCGGTGCTGGCAGCGGCTGGAAAAGCTGCTGGAGGCCGCGCTGGTTAAGGTGTCGGCCGTGGCCAGCTCGCTGACCACGCTCTCGGCGCAGGACATGATCAAGGCGATGATCGCCGGCCAGCGCGATCCCGAAGGCGCTGGCCGACCTGGCCCGCGGCCGGATGAGGGCCAAGCACGACGACCTGGTTGAGGCGCTGGATGGCATGTTCGATGACCACCACGGCGAGCTCGCCCAGCTGCTGCTGGACCAGATCGCCTTCCTCGATGAGCGGATCGCCCAGCTCACCTCGCGAGCCGCCGAGCTGACCACGGCGATGCCCGCCGCCTGGGGCATCAACGCCGACGGGACCACCGGACCCGATGCCGGAACCGGCCCGGACGCCCCGGTGCTGAACGCCGCGGCGCGGCTGGCCGAGATCCCCGGCGTCAGCGAGGACCTGGCCCGCGCCATCATCGCCGAAACAGGCCTGGATATGAGCCGGTTCCCCACCGCCGCCCACCTGGTGTCGTGGGCCGGGCTGTGCCCCTCAGCCCGCCAGTCCGGCCCCCGCACCCGCAACGGGAAGAAAGGCCAGGGCAACGGATACCTGCGCGGCAGTCTCGGCCAGGCCGCCACCGCCGCCGCCGGCACCGCCACCTTCCTCGGCGAACGCTACTCCCGGATCGCCCGCCGCCGCGGCAAGGCCAAGGCCCAGGTCGCCGTGGCCCGCTACATCGAGGAAGGAAGCGTGGTCAGACAAATCTGTAAGCAACCTGAAAAACTCGCCCCCGCCGACGCGGTAAAAGAAAAAAAGCACCAGGACCTCAGGGATACGAGAACTACTACCAAGCCAGATACAACCGAACAAGGTAAGACAAGAAGTCAAGAACGACATCGAAAGGCGAGCCACGATGGAAGCGCCCGGTCAGAAGGTGCGCCCCATCACGATCATAGGCCGCACAGCGCCACCCCGAGAAATACCCAGTCCCTGAACACCAGCAGCCCGTCACCGCGGCAGGCCATAGAGATCGCAGCTCCGGCTCCACACCGCGAAACACGCCCACGTTTACGTGGATCGATGATTGCGTCCCGGTCAGGTCAGCGGCACCACAAAGGCATAGGGCAGCGCCGCTGGCGGGGCGCTGGCGTCCGACGGCACCCGAACGCGCCCCGCTTAGCAGGCGAGTCCGGCGCGAACAGCAGGAACGCGTAGACCGGGGCTACCAGCATCAAAAGACAGAACGCGCCGTACAGCCGGCCGTGGCCAGGTCCGGTCAGCGGTTGGAACACTGACTCGATGAAAAAAGCACTCAGCCGCTGCCGGTCCCGGGTGAACGAGAACCAGTGCGGGATCGCGTCGTCCATCCCCCAGCGCACTAACCAGGTTCTCCGCGACATCGACAAAGGAGTCCAGCAGGAAAAGGGCAAGAGAGAGCGCGTAGTAGACCATGAACAGGGCAGGAAGCGCCCCGGGTTTCTGGTCCGGCTTGCCGCACTCAGCAGGATCGTCCACCAGGTAGGCAGTAACACGCTCGGTGAGCACTGACAGCCGAGAGTCATCGGAGAACCAGGGGATGCACAACCAGCAAAATGAGAAGGCGAGTGACGAAGAAAGGAAAGAGGACGGTGCCCGGCTGGTAGTGGACGAAGTTGCCGGTGTGGCGGCCGGACATGGTCACGTGCAGGACCACCAGGTCGTCGTGCTCGACGGTCTCGTGGACCTCCCAGCGCAGGCCGGAGAACGCCGCGCGCAGCCACAAGGCGGTGGCGTAGAACCCGGCGGGGCCGGGCTGGCGGGCAGCGGGCGGCTCGGCGGCCGCCTCGCGGTTGACGGCCTGCGGATGGATGATCTGCTCGAAGTCCTCAGGGCTGCCCGTGGCCATGAGGTCGATGCTGCGGGCGCACAATGCGGTCAGTCCGGTCGGGGTGCTGGTGGTCATGGCATCTCCTTCCGCCGGGGTCCCCGCCTATCTGGTAGGGTTAGACCCTAACAAACTCTGCTAGGGAGTGACCCTAACGAATATGGCCGATCCCGTCAACCCCCCCGCACGCCCCTACCACGCTCCGCAGCGGGCAGCCGCCGCGGCGCGGACCCGGGAGGCGATCGTGACCGCCGCCAAGGACGCCTTCGAGCGCCTCGGCTGGCCCGGGGCGACCATGCGCGGCATCGCCTGCCAGGCCGGCGTCTCGGTCAAGACCGTCGAGGCCCTCTACCGCACCAAGGCCGAACTGCTCAAGCACGTCGTCGACTACGCCATCGCCGGAGACCTACGCCCCGTCCCGGTCAGCGGCCGCGAGCCAGCCGGCGCCATGCAGGCCGCCCCGGACGCGCCCGCCATGCTCGGCCTGCACGCCCGCCAGGTCACCGCCATCGCCGAACGCTCCGCCCAGGTCTTCTGGGTCGCCGAGCAGGCCGCCCCCGCCGACCCCGACATCGCCCGGCTCTGGGCCCAGATGGGCGACAACCGGCGCACCGGCGCCCGCTGGGCGGCCACCACCTTGCTGGGCAAGCCGGGCGTGCCGCCCCACATCGGCCAGGACTACGCCGAGGAAGTGTTCTGGGTCGCCATCGACCCCAGCACCTATCGCAGCCTCACCCTCGGACGCGGCCTCAGCCCAGACAGCTTCGAAACCTGGATCAGGAACTACTACGACAAGATGCTCCTGCACTAGCCCGCTCACCACCCGTCCGCGTCCCCCGGTAACGATGACAGCTGTTAGCGGCCTATTTATCTGCACATCACTAGCACCAGCCTGCCTCGCACGTGACCGTGCTCGCTGGTGCGATGCGCTTGGGCGATCTGGGTGAGCGGGAAGGTCCGGTCGACAGGAAGCCAGAATCGCCCGGCCTCGATTAGTTCACCTACCTCCGCGAGTGAGTGGAAGGCGTGACCGTCGGCGAATCCGTTGCTGAATCGCACGCCGTGCTCCTTCGGACCGTCGAAGTCGGCGAGCGTTACCACGTTCTGCGAGCCGCCGGCGAGGTCGATGAGCTGGGGTAGAACGCCGTTTCCGGCGACATCGAGTGCGACGTCGACGCCGTCAGGGGCCAGAGCGCGGACCCGCTCGATCATGCCTTCGCCGTATGTCACGGGCTCCGCGCCCAGCAAGCTGAGGTAGTCCTGGTTGGCAGCACTGGCGGCGCCGATCACGCGCGCGCCGCGCGCGGCGGCAAGCTGGACGGCCGTGC
Source organism: uncultured Actinomycetes bacterium (assembly GCA_963722055.1). Classification (GTDB taxonomy): domain Bacteria; phylum Actinomycetota; class Actinomycetes; order Streptosporangiales; family Streptosporangiaceae; genus Palsa-504. Next base: position 499,125 of record CAVRLA010000015.1, read on the forward strand.
TGCCGATCCCGCCGGAGGCACCGTTGATGAAGAGCGTGCTTCCGTTTGTTACCCCCAGCTGGTCAATCGCGCGCGTGGCCGTCTCCAGTGCGACCGGGAGTCCGGCGGCATCGACGAACCCGAGTGAGGGGGGAATGATCGCGCGAAAGGTCAGCAGGGCCAGCTCGGCTGCGCCGGCGCCGTCGTCGGAGACGCCGAACACGCGATCGCCGACGGCCACGTCGGTCACGCCCTCGCCGGTCTCGTCGACCACCCCGGCGACGTCGCGGCCTGTTGTCTGCGGGAGCTGTGCACCGAACCTCAACGTGCCCGCGCGCAGCTTGGGGTCTGTGGCGCTGATTCCGGCCGCGTGCACAACGATCCGGACCTGGCCGGGACCCGGATGCGGGTCGGGAAGGTCCACGATTTCCAGGACCTCGGGGCCCCCGAATCGGCTGAATTGTGCTGCCTTCATGATGTTCCTTTCAACTCGGCGCAGGTTGGTGCGCCGTCTGTCGCGATTTCGGCTACGGATCGGTCGTCGGACGATCCTGGTGGCTGGCATAGGGCGTTGGGGTCATGGTGTCGCTCAGGCCCTGAGGGCGGGCGCGCCAAAACGGATCGAACGGGTTGGGTGTGTCTGTCCGTCGTGGCACCGCGGGGACCGATATCAGAGCGCGGCATCGCGCCCAGCTCAGCCAAGCCCGGTCGCAGCATGGGCGCGACGGCCAGTGCTGCGGCGGTCAAGATCGCTGCACCGGTCCAGAACGCGACGGTGTAGCTGTGCACCGCCGCCTGTGCGAGGAGGACCTGCGAGGGAGCCGTGCCCGTGGCGTGCGCGGTGATGAAGCTCGCAGCGGCGCCGGCGGCGATGCTGTTGAGCAGGGCGGTGCCGATCGATGCGCCGATCTGCTGGGAGACGTTGATCGTCGCCGATGCCACGCCGGCATCGTCGTCGGTGACACCGGAGGTGCCGAGGCTGTAGCACGGTGCGAAGACCATGCCCAGGCCCAGCCCGATTAGCAGTAGTGATGGCAGCACCGGCGAGGGGTAGCTGGAGTGCAGGGCGATCTTTGTCATCAGCGCCATTCCGGCCGCGGCGAGCAGCAGTCCGGCTGGGACGAGCAGCCGCGGGCTCACGCGGGGCAGCAGGATTGTGTTGGATACGCCGGCGCTGAACAGCACCGTCACGGTGAGCGGCAGGAACGCCAGCCCGGTCCTGACCGGGCTGTAGCCCTGGATCGTCTCCAGGTAGTAGGTGAGGAACAGGAACGCACTGAACAGGCCGATCGGGGCCAGGAGCAGCGCACCGTAGGATCCGCCGCGATTGCGGTCCAGGACGACGCGGAGCGGCAGCAGCGGATAGGCCACTCGCCGCTCGACGATCGCGAAGGCGGCCAGTAGCACGATGCCGGCCGCGATCGAGCCGATCGTCTGGGGATCGGCCCATCCCGCGCTTCCTGGCTTTGTCGCGGCGTGGGCAAACCCGTAGACCACTGCGAACAGCCCCAGGCCCCCCAGCACCGCGCCGGCCCAGTCGACCCTCTGCCGCGCTTCGGTGCGGCGCGAGGACAAGAAGATGACACCGCCGGTGATGACGATGCCGGCGATGGGGACATTGATGAACATGGTCCAGCGCCAGTTGAGGTACTGGGTCAGCGCGCCGCCGGCCAGCAACCCGACCGACGCGCCAGCGGTCGCGATACCGCCGTAGATCCCGAAGGCCTTGCCGCGCTCGTGCGGATGCGAGAACGTCGTCGTCAGCAGCGACAGGGCCGCCGGTGCCAGCACCGCTGCAAAGGCCCCTTGGGCCGCGCGCGCGGTGACGAGCATCGCGAAGCTCTGCGACGCGCCTCCGGCAGCGGACGCCGCGGCGAAGCCCGCCGCGCCGACCAGGAACAGCCGCTTGCGCCCGTAGATGTCCGCGAGGCGGCCGCCGAGCAGCAGCAGGCTGCCGAACGCCAGCGCGTATGCCGTGACGATCCACTGCCGGTCTGCGCTGGAGAAATGTAGCGTGGCCTGTGCATGCGGCAGAGCGATGCTCACGACCGTCGCGTCGAGGGCAACCATCAGCTGCGCGGTGGCCAGGACGGCGAGGATCCACCACCGGTGCTCCGGCTTGCCGGCCGTGAGCGGCATCTGAGAGCTAGTCATCATCGGTCCTCGCGATCGGAACGAAGTGCGGTGCCAGCAGGCGTCGCACCGGGTGCCAGGTCAGGCACGTGCCCTCCTTCGAGGGCGGTGAGGGTCTCAGTCATCGGCGGGTCCTCGGTCCAGGTGGGCGATTTCTCCCACGCTTGTAAAAATACATATGGTGTAAAAATATGTCAACGTGAAGTTTTGGAGTATCGTTCGGCCTATGAGCGAGCCAGGCTCCGGCGTCACCCGTCCCGGGGAACCCGACGAGCGCGTCCTTGACGGCGTCATCGCCGAGGGGACGGGCGAGGAGATCATCGACAGCCTGCGCCGCGTACGGCACGCCGAGGAGACGCGCTACCGCGCCGAGCATCCCGGCGAAGGGCTGCGCGAGCGCAAGCGCCGGCTCACCCGCCATCTCATCGCCGACGCCGCAACCGCGATGTTCGCCAGTCGCGGCTTCGACGCGGTGAAGGTCTCGGAGATCGCCGACCGCGCCAACGTCTCGATGAAGACGCTCTACAACTACTTCCCGACCAAGGAATCGATGGTGCTCGACGACGCCGACGAGCTCATCGAGAACCTGGCGGCCGCGCTGCGCGACCGGCAGGCCGGGATGTCCATCACCGATGCCTTCGTCGGGGCGCTCGAGGCCAGCAGGTACGAATTCGACCTGCTCGACGACGAGCTCGCCGCCTACGTCGCCACGACGTTCGCGGCGATAGTCAAGCAGACGCCCGCGCTGCACGCGCACTGGCTGGAGATCCAGGACCGCCTCGCCCGCGTGACCGCCGAACAACTCGCCCTGCAGACCGGGACCGACCCTGCCGCCCCCGAGCCGACGATCGCCGGCTGGGCGCTCGCCGGCCTGGTCCAGGTCGACATGGACTCGCGGACGCGTCACGTCCGCGCCGGCCGGCGCGGCGCCCAGCTGCGCGACGCGGTCGCCGGCGACGTACGCCAAGCCGCGGAACTGCTGGAGACCGGACTGGCATCGCTCAGCCGCGGCACCCAGACCGGCGGGCGCAACGGCCGGGCATAACACCCGGTCTCGGCGATCACCGGCCTACTCAAGCTCGGCGAAGTTCTGCCGATCGCGGCCATAGCTGCCGGGAATCCCGGCCCTCGAAGACCCAGACAAGCACGCGACCTGGCCGGTAACAGGAAATCCGGCGTGATCATCAGCCTCGGATGCGGGCTGATCTTCGGACCGGCACGGACGGCGAATGGGTCAGTCTCGCTCATACCCCGGCTACGCGCAAGATCTCCGCGACCACATCGCCGAGCGGCACGGTGGTCCGGATTTCATACGTGGCCGCCTTGCGCAGCAGCGGCTCGACGGCCTGCAGATCATCCAGGACGCGTTCCAGCTCGCCGGGCGCCCGGCCGAAAGAGTTAGTCGTCCGCGAGGCCAGCCGCTCGACCAGGACCTCAACCGGGGCACTGAGCAAGATGATCAGATCGAAGCACGGATGGAACCGGACCTGGTTCTCCTCGCAGCCGGCGACGAACAGCACCTCGGCGTCCTCGGCGTCCAGGACCTGGTCAACCGCGTCCTCCCGCCAGCGCTAGCGGCCGTCCGGCAAGGGCTCGCACCATCCGTCGTCCGTATCGACGGCCTTGAACCCGCGAGCCGACAGCGCACGGATGACGCTGGACTTGCCAGTACCCGACATCCCGGTCAAGAGCACCCGCTTCACGGCCGCGATCCTACGACCCAGGACGACATGTCCACCAGCCAGAACATCCGGTTCCGAGGCGCCTCCATCGGCCGGCCTCCCCGGGCCGGAACTGGCCCGCACCTACAACACGAGGCCTGCGGCAACGAACGCCCTGTGGTAGATCTCCCGGATGACCTGCTGCTTGCGGGCGTTGTACTGCATGACGTGCTCTCCAGCCTTATTGGCCTCGGACGCGGCCTGCCGCTTGGCGGCGGCGTAGCGGTCGCGCTCCCCGGGATTGCCCCGGAGCCAGTCACGGAAGATGCGGTGCTTCACCGGCTCGGGGCTATCGAACCCGAAGACATGCAGATTGCAGCGCGGCTCGTCGGTCACCAGAGCCCGGTGGCCGTACCGCCAGGGCTCGCGGATCGTCAGCCGGAACCCGATCGGCTCCAGCGCCGGCACGTAGTCCTGTTCACGGCCGGGGTCGGCGACCGTCAGGTCGATGTCGATGACGGGCTTGGCCGCCAGCCCCGGGACCGCGGTGGAACCCACGTGTTCAAGCTGAAGCACCCGCCAGCCCAGGGCGACCCGGATCCGCCCGGCCAGGTGATCGTACTGCCGCGGCCAGGCGGGGTCGGGATCAGTGACCTCGATGCCGACCGCCGGGGCGGCGCCGGGCACCCATGGATCGGCTCCGGGGGGTGGCGCGGAATCGACGAACGACACGATCTCAGCTCGGCTGGGCATCAACGCTGTCCCGTGACAATGAAGATTCCTCAATTCGTGCTCCTGACCTGGGAAGAGGAATCCTTATTGTCAATCCGCGACTGTTCATCGTGTCCGTTATGTCCGTTGCTGATGGGCGCTGCGGGCTGCTTCCGCCAATAAAGATTGATCAGGGCGGGCTTTGCGGCTGGCGCAGACAGCGGCGATGGCGTCGGGATAGGCCGCGGCCTGGAACAGTTCCTGCGGGCCGGATTCGGTGACCGGCCGGGGGTTCGACTCGATGAGGGCCGTGGCCCGGCGCTTCCACTCGCGGGCGGTTTCGCCTGCAGGTGCCTGGATCGTGGAGTAGATCAGCCGCTCGGCGGTGCAGCGGCGGAGGAGCCGGCGTGCCCGGCGTTCGGCGTCCAGGATGTCGGGGCAGCCGCGGACGCTGAACTGCGGTGTTCCCGGGCCGGACAGCCAGATGCCGTGCCTGAGGCAGACCTGGTGGCAGGCGGGAAGGTGCACCGGGACCGGCTGCCGGATGCGGAGGGCTGCTGTGCAGAGGCGGCATGCGGTGACGGCCCGGACGGGCTGTCCGCGTTTCCCGCCGAAGGCGGGAAGCGCGTTCTTGATGCCTGCGATGGTTGAGCCGCTGACCACGGCGAGGCATGCTGCGGCGTCGTCTGCCCAGGCGGTGAGCTGCTCATGCTGCCAGCGGTCGTCGTGCCACCGGGTCTTGATCCGGAACCAGGATGGGAGGATGCCGAGCAGGGCATCAAGGCTGGTCCGGTTGGCGGCGCCGAGGCGGCCCAGGAACGAGGCCAGCGTTTCCCCGTTCACCGGGGAGTCCGGCACTGGCAGCGGGAACGGCTGCGGCTGCCGCGCCTGCGGCTGCAGGACGTAGCCGCTGATTCTCGCCAGGTGGCAGTGCGGGCAGGGATGCGGCTGGATCTCGTGGCGTTCCATCGCCCGGTAGAACGTCCTGGTGGTGCCGGGAAAGCCGAGCCCGGTGATCTCGGCCAGCAGGGCCGCGGCCCTCAGGTGCGGGTCGTCGGCCAGCCGTCGCCGGCAGTAGGCGGCGAACGGTGCGAAGTCGTCGTCCCTGGCCGCCGGTTCGCCGGGGGTGCGCCGCCCGAGCACGTAGTCGCGGACCGTCTGAGTGCTGTGGCCGTAGGCCGCGGCGATCCCGCGGATGCTTTTCCCGGCGGCGTAGTCGGCCATGATCAGCTCGGCCCGGTCCCGGGGCAGCATGTTCGTCATCGTTTCGGCGCCGTCCGGGGCGGCGGTGCCTGCGCGGTCATGTCGATCGCGATCTGGTCGAGGCTTTTGCGGGTGATCTTCTCGGTGCCGTCGAGGATTGCCTGGCAGGATGCGTCGCGCAGGAGCCAGAGCAGGCTGCCGATCATGCCGCGGGTGCGGCGGTGCAGGTAGTCCGCGAGCGTGACGAGGGAGCCGTCTTTATGGTGGTAGAGCCGCAGAGATCCCTCGATCGCGGCGATGAGGGCGGACCACTCCTGGCCGGGGGTGAACGCGCTGGCCGGGATGAGAGTGAACCGGCCGGCGACCTGGTCACCGCGAGGGCCGGCCAGCATGGCCCCGCGGTCCAGGCCGATCCCGGAATATACGAAAGTGGCGGGCAGCCTTTCGGAAAAGTACTTCAGGGTGTCGGATGCCTCGGCGCCGGCACGGGTGGTCATGTCCAGGTTGTGCAGTTCGTCGACGATGATCATGGTCACGCGGGTATCCAGGCAGATGCCGCAGACCGACTCGATCACGTCGGTGATGTTGGCCCGGCGGGGAACCGGGAGGCCGAGGAACCGGGCGATCTCCGTCGCGATCATCTTGCCGGTCGCCGCCGGCGGGACGGTGATGTAGATGACGGGAATGTCGTCGCGGGAGCCCGGGTTCCGCTGCCGGTGCATGAGCTCGGCGGTCTTGCCGAGCTGGGTGACGGCCGTGGTCTTCCCGGTCCGGGCCGGCCCGGACACCATGAGCCCGGACCGGCCGTAACGGGCGAGGCGGTTCATCCGGATCAGGTTCGCGCCCTGCCTGACGATCCGCCCGATGACCGGGGTCTGGACCACGACCAGCCGGGAATGGTGTTCCAGCCGCTCCTCGTCGTGCGCAGCCCGCTTGCCGTCCTCGAGCGAGAGCCAGTCCTGCTCGGGGAGCAGGTGCGGGATCGACGGCACGGCCGCGACGAACTGCCGCCATCCGGGCAGCGTGGTCAGCTGGGTCGCGGGATCGGCACTGCCCGCGGCGGGCGGGGTCACCGCCATTTCTCCGCCTCGCGGAACGGGTCGAAGATCGGCATCGGGACGATGGCCTCCCGGCTGCCGGGCTCTTCGGCTGCCGGTTCCTCTCCCGGCTCTGGCTCCGGGCCTGCCGGCATGGCCGGGCCGGCGGCCCTGGTGCGGCCGGCGACCCGCCGGTCCCGCTTCCCGGCCGGCGCGCTCGTTCCTGCCGCCGGGTCCCTGGCCGGCCCTGGTGAGCAGGTCCTGGACCGCGTTGGCGAGCTCGGCCTCGGTAGCGGCGGGCATCAGCTTGCGGGCGTGGTCCCAGGCCAGTTCCCCGAACGGGGCCGCGACCCGGTGCAACTGGGTCCAGAACACGGTGATCCAGCCGCCGTTCCAGTGATCGCGGACCCAGACCCGGGAGATGTCGTAGGGGTCGTAATGAACCTCGTGCAGCCCCTTACGGGCGGTGACCCCGGAATGCTGCATCCGCAGCGGGTTCAGCTCCTTCCCGTCATAGACGCGGCGGCTGATCTTGATGCCGTAGGCGTTCACCGCCCGCCAGGTCGCGGGAAGCAGCTCGATGTAGTCATCGGATGACAGGGCCAGCGGCACGTATCCGGCGGTCTCGATCAGGGCGGCGTACTTCTCGTTCGGGCTGAACGCCCGCCCCGGGTGCAGCGGGTCGCGGAGCCCGTCGTGGGGCCGGTTCTGCCATTCCGCGATGAGCCACTGGTCGAGCAGGTCCTGCAGCTCGGGCAGCGACCACACGGCGTTCTTCTCGACACCGCGGCCGCGGTATTCCGGGCTCCGCCCGGTATAGCCGGACACGTACTGGGCGAACATCGTCGCCACCGACCCCAGCATCCGCTCGATGTGCGCCTTGTCGGTCCCGGTGGCCTTGCGGGCGGGCTGGAAGCTGATGCCAAAGAACGCGCAGGACGCCTTGAACGACTCCGAGACGAACACCTTGCCGTGATCGACGACGATCACCTGGGGAATGATCACCGGGCGGGCCGCGGCATGCTCTAGACGCTCGTCGATGCTGAGCAACCGCCGGAACGGCAGGGCCGACGCCGCCATCCGCATGGCCTGCGGCCAGCCCGGCCGCATCGGCTCCGGGGTCACGGTCCGGGCCAGCAGCACGCTCGCGTCCACCGACTTCGTCGCCGGCCGCAGCACGGCCGCGGTCACCGTCCTGGTCGCGACGTCGATGATCCCGGTCAGGTCCACCCGGTCGGGAACCCCGTTGTCCAGGCGGACCAGGACATCCAGCGGCGTCGAGTCGATCTGCATCACATCGCCGGGCGCAGCCGCGGGCACCTGCCCGAACGGCCCCTCAGGACGAGCGGCCAGCGACCGGCGGGTACTCGCCGACCCAGTCGTGTGACGGCCCGCCTCCAGCCGGCCGAACAAGCGGTAAAGGGTCCGTTCCGACGGCAGCTTCCCCGTCTCGCCGTCGCCGGCCCCGGCGAGGATCTCCCTGGCCCGCCGGAACACGAACGCCGCCGTCCTCGTCGAGTCCCCGGCCGCCTCTCCGATCGCCTGCCGCATGGCCGCGACCACGGCGGCATCGGCCCGGCCGTGCGGCGGCATCCGCCGCCGTGCCCGGTAATCGACCATGCCGGACAGGCCCTGCTCCTGGTAACGCCGGCGGCGCTTGGCGACCGCGCTCGCCGTGACCGGGTGCCCGGCGGCCGTCAGCTCGGCGGCCTTGGCCTGCTCCCGGCGGGTCAGCGTGACCACCGCGGGGTCATACTCCGGCCGCGGGATCGTGCCCTCGCCCGCGTCCGGCGGCACCCCGGTCAGCACCTCGACGATGTGCCGCTCCCACCACCGTGCCTCTTCCACGGCTTGCGCGGGCAGGCCGTCAAGCACCGAGACCTGCGGCATCCCCGGCCGCGGCCGGGAATCCAGCACGGCGAAGCCCCCGTCGGCCAGCAGCCCGGACACGCTGACGGTGACGACCTCGCCGCCGGTGCCGGCCAGCCGGACAACCGGCCCGGATACCCCGATCACCACCTGGTCCCGGCCGCCGAACCGGACCCGGTCCCCGATGCCGAGCTCACCCGGCCGCCCGGTCACCGGGTACCGCCCGGAGCCGTGCCGGCCACGACAAGGGCCTCCGCGGTCAGCCTGACGGCCAGGTCCGCGGCCAGTGCGTGCTGCCACATCAGGTGGAACAAGGCCGGCAGGACCGCCATCGGATCGCCGGCGGCGGCAGCCCCGGCCATCAGCGGGGCCGGCTCGGCGAAGATCTCCCGCAGGAGGCGGGCCAGGTCCGGTGAGCCGCCGCATCGCGGGTGCCGGTACCGTGCCAGCCACGAGACGTTCGCCGCCAGCACCGGATCCGGGACGCCCACCCGCCTGAAACCCCACCCGGCCAGCCCGCACGCGTCCTCCGTGACGTCGAACGCCTCCGCGTCTTTATCCTCGATCCGGTCATCGGGACGCACGTCGATGACAACGCCGGAGCCATCGGCCAGCCGGGCGAACAAGTCCGGCGCGTGACGCCGGGACCGGCCAGCATCATCACGCCAGCGCAGCCAGAACGGCTGCGCCACGAGCATGGTGACCTGCGGGTCGAAATCCAGCAGCATCACATGATCACGCTCCAGCCAGGACTCGTACCCGACATGCGACCCGGTGGTCGCCCACCACCACAGGCCGGGCAGGTGCTTCTGGCCTCTGGTCCACCGGAACTCCCGGACCGGCATGAACGTCTCAGGCCGTAGCCCCGGCCACGCAGCCGGCAACTCGCGGCGCTCATCGCCGTCCGCGTCGAGAAAACACAGCTCGAACCCCGGGCCGTCCCCGGCCACTGCCCTCACGCCCTGCCTCACCAGTCACGCTCCGTCTCACGCGTTCACGTAGTGAGGAAACTCTAGTGACAGAAGACCCCAGTCGAGCAACGTTAATTGGCAAAGAGGAATGTTCGATGTCAGAGGACAAACGCAGTTTATGGCCCGCCCATCAGCAGATCCGGGCGTGGTGTCCCGTGACAGATAAATCGGCCCGGCCTGGTGCCCTTGACCTGCGTGGGCCTCTTTAAGTGGCGAGAGAGTGATGGGTGTCGCGCCATCGAAGTCGGCCCGCCGTGTTCCGGGGTGGGGCATTGCCAGTTATTCCGGCCCGGCGGGGTGGGAAGGGTTGAGCCTGGCTGCGGTGAGGGCGATGGCGTCGGGGTAAATCGCTGCGTGCATGTAAGCGTCGTGGTCGGTCGGGGTGCCGTAGCGGTGGTTGTCGGTCTGCAAGGTGAGCAGCCGGTGCCTCCAGTGGAGCGGGATGGCTGCTGGTGAGGGTGGCCAGGGAGGGATCGCCCTGGCCGCGGCCTGGTAGGCGAGCATCAGTTCCTGGGGTGTGCAGCGGCGCAGGAGCCGGCTGGCCCGGTGCTGGGCGGTGATGATCTCGGGGCAGGCGGCGAGGTCGAGCTGGGGTTGACCTTGGTCGCTGAGCCAGATGCCGTGACGGGTGCAGATCTTGTGGTGGGCGGCCAGGTGGACGAGAACGGGCTGGCGGATGCCGTGGCGGGCGGCGCACCGGTGGCAGGCGGTGGTGGCCCGGACGGGGCTGTGCGGGCCGGCGGTGCCGAAGGCGGGGAGAGCGCGGGCCAGGCTGGCAGGGGTTGTGCCGGTGAGGCGGGCGAGCGCGCGCAGGGCCTCGGGGGCTGCGGGGATGAGCATGTGGTGCTGGGCGCGGTCGTCGCGGTTGCTGATCTTGGTGGAGAACCAGGAGGGCAGGACGGCGAGCACTTCGGTGAGGGTGAGGTGGTTGGCGCAGGCGAGCCGGGTCAGGTAGGAGATGAGCACCTCTCCGGTGAGCGGGGTGACCGGTCGCGGCAGGGCCACCGTGTGGGCGGGAAGGCGGGAGGTCCCGGGCGGGCCTTGCGGGGTTTGCTCCTGCGTCTGGGATTGCCGGCGGCCGGATGGGGACAGCAGGCGGCGGGTCAGCCCGCGGTAGAAGGTCGAGCGGCTTGCCGGGAAGCCCAGTCTGGTCAGCTCGCGGAACAGGCTGGCGGGCCGCAGGTCCGGGTCCTCGGCGAACCGCTGGCGGCAGTAGTCGGCGAAGGCGTCGGTGAACAGGCCTGGCCGCGAGACGGCCCTGATTCCGGGTGTCCTGCGCTGGTGCAGGTAGGCGCGGACGGTTTGCGGGCTGTGGCCGAGCTGCCGGGCGATGGCGCGTGTCGGCATCCCGGCCGCGCTCAGGGCGAAGATCTGCTCGACTCGGCCGGGGGACAGCATCGGCTGTGATCACGTGACGGGCGGCCGCGGGGATTGGGAGGTGATGTCGGCTTCGACGGTGTCCAGGGCTTTCTTGGTGATCTCCTCGGTGCCGTCCAGGACGGCGCTGATGGCGGCGCTGCGGATCAGCCACAGCAGGCTCCCGATCATGCCGTGGGTGCGCTGGTGCAGGTAGCGGCCCAGTCCGGGCAGGGTGCCCGGCCGGTGGCGGTGCAGCCGCAAGCTGTCCTCCACCGCGGCGATCAGCGCGGTCCACTGCTGGTCCTGGCCGAACGGGCCGGTGCGCACGATGCCGAACCGGCCGGCGATCTGTTCCCCGCGGGTGCCGGACAGCAGGCCGGCGCGGTCCAGGCTGATTCCCGCGTAGAGAAAGGTGGCGGGGATCCGCTCGGTGAAGTACTTCAGGGTGTCGGAGGCTTCTGCGCCGGCGCGGGTGGCGGTGTTGAGGTTGTGCAGTTCATCGACCTCGACGAGGGTGACGCGGGCGTCCAGGCTCACGCCGCAGACCGCATCGGCGATGTCGGTGATGTTGGCCCGGCGCGAGAGCGGGAGGCCGAAGAACCGGGCGAACTCCATCGCGATCATCTTCGGGGTGGCCGCGGGCGGGACGGTGATATAGACGACCGGGATGTCGCTGCCCGAGCGCGGGTGACGGCGCCGGTGGATCACCTCGACGGTCTTGCCGAGCTGGGTCAGCGCGGTGGTCTTCCCGGTCCTGGCCGGACCGGACACCATCAGGCCGCACCGCCCGTAATGGGCGTTCTTGTTCAGCTGGATCAGCCGGCGGCCGGAGCTGATGACCTGGCGGATCACAGGGGTCTGGACCACCAGCAGCCGGGAGTGGTGGTCGATGCGGTCATCGTCGTAGCAGGCGCGTTTGCCGGGCTCCAGGCCCGTCCAGATCGCCTCGGGCAGCAGGTCCGGCACCGCGGGCATCTCGGTGACGAAGCCGCGCCAGCCAGCCAGGGTGGTCAGCTGCAGATGCTCGTCCTCGCCGGCGAGATCACCGGCCTGCCCGGGCGGGCCGCGCGGGTCACCATGGCTTGTCCGCCTCGGCGAACGGGTCGAAGATCGGCATCGGGATCACCTTCGCCAGCGGCGCGTCCTGTTCCGCCTGCCCCGCGGCCGGGCCTGGTTGCGCGGGGCCGCCGGATTCAGGCTGGTCCTGCTTCCCTCCCGGCGGGGTGGCTGCCCTGGTGCGGGCGGCAACCCGGCGGTCGCGCTTACCGATCTTCGGCCTCTCCTGATCTTCCGGGCCGGCGCTCGCGCGTCGCAGCAGCGCCGCGACCGCGTCGGCGATCTGCTCCTCGGTGGCCTCGCGGCCCAGGCTGCGGCTGACGTGATCCCAGGCAAGCTCGCCGAACGGCATGGGTGCCCGGTTCAGGTGCTTCCAGAACACGGTGATCCACCCGTCCGGGCCGCGGACGTGGACTCGGGAGACGTCGTAGGGGTCGTGCCGGACCTCCCACAGGTTCTTCTTCTCCCGGACGCCGGAGGGCTGCAGCCGCAGCGGATTCAGGTCCTCGCTGTCATAGCTGCGCCGGTTCAGCTTGATCCCATAGGCGTTGACCGTCCGCCAGGAAGCGGGCAGCAGCTCGACATAGTCGCCGGGGCCGAGGGCCACCGGGACATACCCGGCGGCCTCCACCAGGGCCGAGTACTTCTCGTTCGGGGTGAACGCCCTCCCGGGGTGCTCCGGGTCGCGGAGCCCGTCGTGCGGGCGGTTCAGCCACAGCGCGATAAGCCACTCATCGAGCAGCTCCTGCAGCTCGGCCATGGACCATAGCGGCTGGTCCTCGACATGACGGCCGCGTCGGTCCGGGCTGCGCCCGGCATAGCCGGAGGCGAACTGGCAAAACAGCGACCCGACCGACTCGAAGTACCGCTCGATGTGACCCTTCTCCGCTCCGCTGCCCAGGTGGGCGGGCTGGATCGAGATGCCCAGGTGCCGGCATGCGGACCGGAACGCGGCCGAGACGAACACGCTGCCGTGGTCGATGACGATGGTGTCCGGGACGATCACCGGCCGGGCGGCGGCCTGCTCCAGCCGCTCGTCGATCGCGAGCAGCCGCTCATACGGAAGCACCGAATGGGCCATCTTCAACGCTTCCGGCCATCCCGGCCGGAAGGGCTCCGGCGTCAGGGAGCGTGCCAGCAGGACGCTCGCGTCGACCGACCGGGTCGACGGGCGGAGCACCGCAGCGGGGACCACCCGGGTTGCCACGTCGATCATGCCGGTCAGCTCGACCCGGCCGGGAACGCCGTCGTCCAGCAGGACGAGAACGTCCAGCGGGGTGGAGTCGATCTGCACGACCTCGCCCGGGGCCGCTGCCGGCACCGACCCGAACATGCCCTCCGGCCGCCCGGCCAGCGACCGCCGGGTGGACGCCGACCCTGTTCGTGTGCCGGCCGTGCGACAAGGTGCCGAACAGCCGGTAGAAGGTCCGCTCCGACGGCACGGGGCCGTCATAGCCCGCCTCGGCGAGGATCTCCCTCGTCCGCCAGATCACGAAGCCGGCCGTCCGGGAGGAAGCTCCCGTGGCCTCCCCGATCGCCTGCCGCATCGCGTCAACAACCCGCTCGCTGGCGCGGCCTGCGGGCCGCATCCGCCGCGCCGCCCGGCGGTCGACCAGCCCGGGCAGTCCGCGGGCCTCCCACCGCTGCCGCCGGTGCTTGACCGTGCTGGCCGGGACCGGCCGGCCCGCTGCCGACAGCTCGGCAGCCTTCGCCCTCTCCCGCTCGGTCAAGCTGGTGCTCTCCGGGTCGTACTGCGGCCTCGGGCGCGCCCCCGCAGGCGCGTCCGGCCGCATCCCGTAGACGACCTCGGCGATGTGCGCCTCCCACCACGACGCCTCCTCCATCGCGGCGGCAGGCAGGCCTTCCAGGCCGATCTCCGGCCCCGGCCCCCTAGACGAGGCCGCGACCGGGATCTCGAACCGCGGGTCGGCGGCCAGCTCGGCCGCCGTGACCATGCAGACCCTGCCCTCCTCATCAGCCATCCGGACCCGGGTCCCGGTCACGCTGACCACGACGCTCGGCATGCCCTCGACCAAGATCCGGTCGCCGATTCCGACCCTGCGCCGGCGCACGCCGCTCACCGTGCTGCACCCGCCCGGACCACAGCCGACATGTCCAGCGGCACCGCCAGGTCCGCGACCAGCTGCCGCCGCCACATCAGGTGAAACAGCACCGGCAGCACCCGCAGCCGGTCCCCGGCCATCTCCGCCCCCTCGAACAGGCACCTCCCGCCGGCGAATGCCTCCAGCAGCACCGAGGCGACCTCCGGCACCAGGCAGCGCTGGTGCCGGTAGCGCGACAGCCAGCGCACGTTCGCCACCAGCACAGGGTCAAGATCCCCGGCCCGCCGGTACTCCCACCCGACGGCCCCGCACGCTGACGCCGTCACCGCGAACGTCTCCGCATCCCGTTCAGGGACCCGGCCATCCGGACGGACATCGACAACCACCCCGGTCCCGTCAGCCTTGCGGGCAAAGAAATCCGGTGCATGCCGCCGGGACCTGCCCCCGCCATCACGCCACCGCAGCCAGAACGGCTGCGACGACACCGCTCGCACGTCCGGGTCGAAGTCCATCAGCATCAGGTGGTCACGTTCCAGCCACGACTCGAACCCGACATGGGCACCCGCCGTGGCGAAGTACCACCAGCCCGCGAAACTCGCCAGGCCCTTCCCGAACCGGAACGGCCGGGCAGGAACCGCATCCTCGAACCGCTCACCAGCGCACACCGGCAACGGCTCACGCCGCCGGCCCGCCCCCGGCAAGCTGAACTCCAGCTCGAACCCGCCAACCGCCTGCCCCGCAACAACGGCCGCCGGACCAGCAACCCGCCCTGCCTCGACCACAGCCACCAAGACAAACCAGCCCAACCAGTAACAGATGACCATCTACCGGTCAACCGTAGACACTCCGGGCCAGATCACCTGGCAAGGACACGCGAACGGGCCGGATTCACTGGCAACGGGCCGACTTATCTGGCACGGGACAGTGGCCAACCGTCGGGCTAATGCCTGTAGCTCCGTCCGGCTGTCCCGTCTCAGCTAAGTCGCCCTTGTCTCACTTAAATCGGCCCATTAGGGTTCCGGTCTCAATTAAGGCGCCCCGCTGCTGTCCAGTCTCGGTTGACCTGGCATGCTGCGCCGATGTCGAGGTGGCAGAGGCCAGTGCCCTGACTGTCCTTTGCCAGTGGATCTGAGCCATTGCGTTTTGCGGATGCCGGGCTCAGCGGCCGGCCGATCGGGCATGGTCGGCGATGAGGAGGCCGATAATCTGGCGCGGGCTGTGCCGCCATCCGAACAGGTCATCGTGGGCTGGGGCTTGCGTGTCGTGGCCTCCTTCGTGTTCCTTGCCGAGGTTGACGAGTGCCTTCCAGAGTGCCCAGCCGCGGCCGCGGGCCCAGGTCGCTTCGTCCAGGTGCAGACCGCGGCGAAATGCCGCAGCGCTGTCACCGGTGAAGAACTCCCATTCCATGACCAGGTCATAGGCCGGGTCGCCGATGGCCACGCCCCCGAAGTCGATGACCGCGTGCAGTGCCCCGCCCGCGACGAGCATGTTCGATGCGGTCAGGTCGCCGTGCACCCACACCGGCGCCTGCTCCCGGGTGCTGGCCAGGGCCGTGTCCCACACGCTGGCGGCTGCGCCGGCGTCGATGTCATCTGCGGTCAGGCGGATCAGCTGCCGGGTCTGCTCGTCCCAGGTGGCGAGCGGGCCTCCCCGGAAGAAGTTGTGCGCCCCGGCGGGCGGCCCGTCGCTGGCGTCGATGGCCTGCAGCGCGGCCAGGAAGCATGCGAGGCCGGAGGCAAATCCAGTCAGGTCGGCGACCTGGCCCGTGCTTGCGGGCTCGCCTTCGATCCAGCGGTAGACCGACCACGGCCTGGGAAACTCATCACCTGGGCGCCCCATCGCCACTGGGTCCGGGATCGGCAAGGGCAGCTGCCGGGCCAGGACCGGCAGCCAGCGATGCTCCTTGGCGACCTGCGGAACGCAACTGGCGCTCGGAAGGCGGATGGACAACTCGTCGCCGAGCCGGAACGTGGTGTTGTCGTAGCCCTTGAGCGTGACTGGCGTGACAGGCAGGCTCGCCCACTGGGGGAACTGCGCGGCGACCAGCCGGGCGAC
>CAVRLA010000016.1:0-61416 GCA_963722055.1 uncultured Actinomycetes bacterium
GCGGCGATCACCGGATCGTGGCGCAGGTTATCCAGGCACTGGGCGCGGCGTGACTCGATGCTCTCGACCGGAATGCCCAGCCTCGCGCCGATCTGGGCGTACGGTACGGGCGGGTCTTCGAGGAGCATGGCCATCAGCCGCCGGCAGCCGGGGAGCAGGCGGCCGAACGCCGCACGCAGCGCCGCGTGCTGCTCGGCCACCAGCAGTTCCTGCTCAGCCGCGGCGGTCCGGGGGTCGGGAATGCGCCGGGCCCTGGCGCATTCCCGCTCGGTGGCGGTGGCCAGCCAGCCGGGAAGCACAGGAGGATCGCGGTCCTGGCCCAGCCGGCCCACCAACTGCATCCAGACGCTCCGGCCAACGTCGTCGGCGCCGGTGCCGCCGAGCCGGTACCGCTGGCAGATCGACCACACCAGCGGGGCGTACCGTTCGACGAGGGCATCCCACGCCTCGCGGTCGCCGTGGGCGGCCCGCGCCACCAGGTCGTCGGTCATCGGGCCAGACCACCACTGCCCTATGGAGCCCGTCTACCGAGTCCGTGGAGATCCTGTGGAGACGCGGTGGTGTTTACTGGCCTGCGATGCGGCCGAGCAGCATCAGGGCCAGCCGACGCCGGCCGCCGGCGCCGGCGCGGTCAGCAGCTGGCCGGTCCGGGAGGTGCCCGCCATGCGTTCGGTGCCGTGCCACTGGGTGGCCACCATGAACAGGGTGGTCCGGTCGCTGCCGCCGAGGGTGCAGGAGAAGCAGCCGCGGTCGAGCTGGATCGCCTGCAGCACGTGTCCGCCCTCGCGGACCCGCGCACACCGCTTGTTGGGCACGTCGGCGTACCAGACCGCCCCTTCGGCGTCGAGGCAGATGCCGTCGGGCACGCCGTCGCGGAGGTCGGCCCACACCCGCGGCGGGGAGAGGCTGCCGTCCGCGGCGATCTGGAACGCCGTCAGCTTCTGGCCGTAGGACTCGGCCACGATCAGCGTCGAGTTGTCTGGTGTCACGGCCATGCCGTTGGGAAAGGCGATCCCTTCGGCGACTTGTTTAGCCGACCCGTCGGGCCGGACCAGGGCGATCGTCCCGGGCGCGAACTCGCCGCCGGGAAAGTCGAAACCCTGGTTGTTGAGGTAGACGTTGCCCTGGCCGTCCACCACGATCTCGTTCCACGGATGCCCGCGCTCGGCCAGGCCGCCCAGGTCGGCGTGGGTCACCAGCGTCCCGTCCGGTTCCTGGCGCAGCAGCCGGCCGTCGCGCGCCGCCACGACCAGCAGCCGTCCGTCGGGCAGCCAGTCGATGCACATCGGGAAGGCCGGGAAATCCACCCGGGCCATCACCTCCGCCCGGCCCTCGCCATCGACGGCGAGCACCTCCTGCGCGCCCCAGTCGGCCAGCCACAGACGGTCATCGTGCCAGCGCAGCGACTCGCCAAAGGAAAGGCCCTCGAGCAGATGACGGACCTCGGGCACGGCAAAGCTCCTTGCGTCGCGGTACAACGTTGAGCCGGACGGCGGCCGGCAGTTCACCGGCGCCCCCGTTGTCTCGATGGACCCCCGTCGAGACAAGGCCGGTGAACCACCGGGGCGACCCGGGTATGTCGCGCCGCGGCTCGACGTCATGCGCCGCCACGGCACGCCCTGTCACCCGGTACGCACATAAGCACCATATGAACTCGGATGGTCTGCCGTCGAGATCCAAGACGGCATTGTTTGGCCATACCAAGCTGTGATACACCGGCACCGTGGACGTATTCCTCGACCCGGAGGCCTCCAAGTCGCTGACCGAGCAGCTGTACGAGCAGCTCCGCCAGGCCATCACCGGGGGCCGGCTGCTGCCCGGCGATCAGCTCGTCCCCAGCCGCCAGCTGGCGGGCGAGCTCGGCGTGTCCCGGCACACGGTAACCACCGCCTACGGCCGCCTGGTGGCCGAGGGCTACGCCGAAGGACGGGCGGGCGGCGGCAGCGTGGTGGCGTCCGCGTCGCCGGCGCCGCCCAGCGCGGCGGCCCCGGCGTCGGCCCTTCGCCCCCACCCCAGGTTCGCGGGCTGGTCCCCGTACTTCCGGCCGCCGCCGTACGGCTGCCGGTTCGATCTGCGGCCGGGCCTGCCGGACCCCGCGCTGTTCCCGGCCGCGCCGTGGCGCCGCCTGGTCACCGCCGCGGTCGCCTCCGATCATGCGTGGTACGGCGATCCGGCCGGGAAGATCAGGCTGCGACGGGCCATCGCCAGCTGGGTGAGCCGGTCGCGTTCTGTGACGGCCCGCGAAGACACGATCGTGGTCACCTGCGGCGCCCAGCACGCCATCGACCTGGTATCGCGGGTCCTGCTCGAGCCCGGAGACTGCGTCGCGGTCGAGGACCCCGGGTACGTGCCCGCGAGGCGCCTGTTCGAGGCGCTCAGCACTCGGGTAGTCGGCGTGCCCGTCGATGACCAGGGGCTGGTCGTGGACCTGTTGCCGCCCACGGCGCGCATTGTGTACGTCACGCCCTCGCACCAGTACCCCCTCGGCATGACGATGTCGATGCCGCGGCGGCGTGCGCTTTTGCGCTGGGCGGAACGCCACGACGCGGCGGTCATCGAAGACGACTACGACACCGAATTCCGTTACGTCGACCGGCCGCTGGAGCCCCTCCAGGCCCTCGACGCGAGCGGCCGGGTGGTGTACGTGGGCTCATTCTCCAAGTCGTTCTCCCCCTCGGTCCGCCTCGGCTTCGCCGTCGTGCCCGCGCCGCTGGCCGAGCCGATCGCCGCGCTGAGGCAGCTCATCGACTGGCATCCGCCCGTCGCGATGCAGACCGCCATGGCCGGCTTCATCGACGACGGCCTGCTCGACAAGCACATCCGGCGCAGCAGGCGCGTCTATTCCGAGCGCCACCACCTGCTGGTTGAAGCTCTGTCTGGACCGCTGGCCGGTCATCTCACGGTGCGTTCGGCCAACGCCGGGCTGCACGTCGCCGCGATGCTGCGGGAAGGGCTCTGCGAGAAGGACGTGCTGCGGGCCGCGGCCAGGCACGGCATCGCCACCGCGGGCCTGAGCCAGTGCTTTTATGCTGCGCCGCCGCAACCGGGCCTGCAGATCGGGTTCGGCGCGGTCAGCACCGCCGGCCTGCCCGTGGCCCTGCGCACGCTGGGCCGCATCCTCGCCTCTGCCGGCTGAGGTCGGCGCCGAGGCTGGCTCTTCAGGAGAAGATCCCGCGGGGCAGGGTCATCGACACGACCCAGTTCGGGAGGTCGACCGTCTCGCTGATCTTCAGGTCGCCGGCCACGCTGCACAGGGCGTAGGCCTCGTGCAGGCTCAGCTGCTGGTCGCCGACCAGCCAGTCGACCATGTCCCGGACGGCGTTCTTGGCGTTCTCCATCAGGTCCGGGCCGGTGCCGGTGGTGTGGTAGTAGCCGTGGGCGAACATCTCGGCGGGCATGGCCAGCTGGGTGGGGTCCGCGGCGGGCACGATCGCCCGCGGCGCGGCGATGACGGTGTTCTTGATCACCTGGAACCGCACCGTGACGGCCATCAGGGTCTCAATGCCGGTCACGCACACCTCGCCGTCGCCCTGGGCCATGTGCCCGTCGCCGGCGGAGAACTTTGCGCCCGGGGCGTAAACAGGGAACTGGATCCGCGCTCCCCTAGTGAACTGCCGGATGTCGGCGTTGCCGCCCATCCCGCCGCTGACGCTGGGCGGCAGCGTCCGGTACATGCCCTTGCGCAGCGGCGCGACCCCGTAGATGCCCATGAAGGGCGCGACCGGGATGCGCCCTTGGCGCCCGGTGTCCGCGCCGGTGAAGGTGGCGAACCCGCTGCTCTGGCCGCGCTCGAACCGGAACAGCTGGACGAACGGCGCGCCGCTGTTGTAGGGCTGGTCCTCGGGGATCGCGCCCGGCACCGGGCCCGGGTTGGGGTCGCTGATCTGGGAGGCCTCGGTGAACTGAGCGAGCGGGGCGAGCAGATCGGGCCGCAGCGACCCGAACAGGCCCAGGACCGGGCTGATGACCACGTAGCCGAAGTCCACCAGCGGGCTGACGTCCAGGACCTCGACTTCCAGGATGTCGCCCGGCTCGGCGCCCTCCACCTCGACCGGGCCGGTCAGCGGGTGCACCCGGCCCAGGTCAACGGTCATGCTCGCCTCGGACGTCAGCGTGCGCGCCGCCTCACCGATGTCCAGGGCGTCGCGGCACAGGAGCTGGATGACCTCGCCCGGGCGCACCACGGCCGCGGGCGGCAGGTCGCGGTTCCAGCGGGTATGCAGCACCTGGCCGAACCCGTCCAGGACCTGCGCCCCGCCGGGCGCGGCCGTTACGTCCGGGGTGCCGGAGCCGGGCACCTCCATCCCGGCGATGGGGCCCTGGGCGGCGACGCTGGAGAACGCGGCCGCGGCCGCCTCGCCGATCGACGCCTGCTGCACCAGGCCGACGGCGCTGCCGGAGTGGATGAAGCACATCGTGGCCTCCTCGATTGCGGCCCGGCGGGATGTTGCCGCGGGCCGATGTTGCTGCGGGCGATGTTGCGGCGGGCGGATGCGGTTGCGGCGGGCCGGGTCCGGGTCCAGCATCTCAGGTGTGTCACTGGGCGGGAAGCCGGAGTTCTCGGCGGCCGAGATGGCGCGGCGGCGCGCCGCGTTCGGCCGGGAATTGGACCGCTGCGGGGTGCCGTACGCGCTCGTTTAGGGGAACGAGTTCTGCGTGGTGCGCCCGAAGGAAACGCTCATCGGTTAGGGCTCAGCGCTGAGAACCGCGGACCGTCCCGGTCCGCGGCATGGCAGTGAGTTCAGGAGGTCAGTTCGGGTGGACAGCCGGGAGGTCATCATGAATCAGGAGCCGTCTGCGGGCCCGCTCGGCGGCGACGTCGCGGTCACGCACATCCTGGTGGCCGCCGACCCGGCGCGCTCTCGTGACTTCTGGATCGATGTGCTGGGCGCGGAACTGTACCGCGAGTACGGCGGAACGAGCGTGGTACTGCGTTTCTCCGGCACGTGGCTGCTCCTGGTCAGCGGGGGCGGGCCGACCGCCGACAAGCCGACCGTGGTCTTTGCGCCACCTTCGGATCCCGACCGGGTCAGTCACGCCATGACGCTGCGGGTGGCTGACTGCCAGGCGGCCTACGAGGCACTCCGGTCGCGGGGCGCTACCTTCCTTACCCCGCCGCATGATTGGGGCTCGGAGATCCGCTGCTTCCTGCGAGACCCGGATGGTCACCTGGTGGAAATCAGCCAGTCAAAGACCACCTGACCGCGGCAAAGAGCGCCACGCGTTTCCGCAGAGACGTCGGAGTGCCGCCCTCGGCCGGTCAGGTGGCATGAGAGGGCCGTTGGATGTGGCGGCCCGGTAGTCACGCTATCATGGGATATCACATGGAGGCGGAGATGACCGATATGCTGATCCGCGATGTACCCGAGGAGATCGTCGCGGCGCTGGATGCCCACGCCGCCAGGATGGGCCTGTCCCGGAGCGAGTATGTGCGTCGGCGTCTGGCGCAAGACGCCGCCACATCGGGTTCCCCGGTCAGCGTGCGGGATCTGGCGCGTTTCGCCGACGCCTTTGCTGACCTGGCCGATCCGGACGTGATGTCTCAGGCCTGGAAGTGACCACCTGGCTGATCGACAAGTCCGCGCTGGCTCGCCTGGCCGCCAGCCCGGATGCCGCGGTGTGGGCCACGCGGATCGAACGCGGACTGGTGCGGATCACGACCGTGACCCGCCTGGAGACCGGCTACTCGGCCCGATCGGGCGCCGGCTTGCGGGCAGCCTTCCAGCAGCCGCCGCTGTCGTCAATGCCCGTGGAGTACCAAACCCCGGCCATCGAGGACCGCGCAGTGGAGATCTTGATGCTGCTCGCAGACCGAGGCCAGCATCGTGCCCCATCAATACCGGATCTGATCATCGCCGCGACCGCTGAACTCGCCGGGCTGACCGTGCTGCACCTCGATAAGGACTTCGATCTCATCGCGGAGATCACCGGCCAGCCCGCCGAACGCCTGAACATGCACCAGACCGCTGTCCCGGATGACGTGACAGACGAGACCACGACCTGACTCCTACACGGACAGCGGCCCGAAGGGGCGTGCGGTCACGTGTGCCGGGCTATATGGGCGAACGGAACCATATTGTGAGCATTCGAGGTTGCGGTGCCGCGCTCGCAGAGCGCGCACCATGACAAGATGCCCGGTTCATCCCGTTCATGCCGGTTCAGTGCTTCCCGCCGCCGCCGCCCCCGTCACCCGCAGCCCCCGGCCCGGCCCAGCCCAGCCGTCACGATGTGACACCGTGACGGTCCCAACCGGCACAGCGCCACATCGTACCGGCCAGCCCTGATAGCTGAGTGACCGCAGGGGCAGAGCGGGCTGACGGGAAGCGGCCCGACGGCCGCGGACGGGCACCGAACCACATCCAGACCCGCGACACACCGCAGGCGCACGTTATTTTGGAATGCTCACTTCAGGCGTGGGTTACTCAAAACCGGACGTGTCGCCGGCTCCGCGGCGCACGATCTCGGGCTCTGGCTGGGAGAAGTCGATCACCGTGGTCGGCTCGGTGCCGCAGTCGCCGGAGTCGATCACCGCGTCCACGGCATGATCGAGCTGCTCAGCGATCTCCCACCCCTGGGTCATGGGCTCGTCCCGACCGGGCAGCAGCAAGGTGCTGGAGACGAGCGGCTCGGCGAGTTCGGCGAGCAGCGCCCGGGTCACCACGTGGCGCGGGATCCGGATCCCGACGGTCTTTTTCCTCGGGTGCTGCAGTATCCGCGGTACCTCTTTGGTCGCGGGCAGGATGAACGTGTAACTGCCGGGGGTCGCCGCCTTGACGGCCCGGAACACCGGGTTGGCCACGTACGCGAACCGGCCCAGCTGGGCGAAGTCCTGGCACACCAGCGTGAGGTGGTGCCGGTCGTCCAGGCCCCGGATCGACCTGATCCTGGTCATGCCGTCCCTGTTGCCGAGCTGGCACCCGAGCGCGTAGCAGGAGTCTGTCGGGTACGCGATCACGCCGCCTGCGCGCACGATCTCGGCGACCTGGATGATCGCGCGCCGCTGCGGGTTGGCCGGATGGATGCCGAAGTACCTGGCCATATGACGAGCTTATGGTCACCGCCCGCCCGCGTACCGAGAACTGTAAGAGTGTGTCGACTGCCTCCGCGGTGGCTTCGCCGCTGCGGACGGCGCCTTCCATGTAGCCGTTCCACTGGGGGGCGCACTCGGCGCCGGCCCAGTGGAGGCGCCCGATCGGCGCGCGCCACGCCTCACCGTAGGAGGTCCAAACTCCCGGCGCGAAGTGCGCGCCGTAACAGCCGCGGGTGAACTCCTCGGCCATCCAGTCCCGCTCGACGTACTGCTCCGGGCGTGCCGCGGCCTGACCGAAGTAGCGGACGAAGCAGCCGACCACGGCCTCCTGCCGATCGGCCTGGCTGCGCCGCGCCCACATGCGCGCCTGTTTGCCCTCCAGGAAGCCCATCAAGACGCCGGGCGTGCCGGACGGTGGTGAGTTGTCGAAGGTCACCTTCACCGGGCCGGTATCCGAGGCGGCTTGCCCGTTGAGCCCGTCCTTGCGCCAGAACGGTTCGGGGTAGATGGCGTAGGTCTTGATGACCGAGCCGGCCGGCATCCGCTGGGTGAGCTGATCACGCCAGGACGGCAGCGGCGGGTCATACTCCAGCCGACCGGCCAGCGTCGGGGGAAGCGTCACGACCGCCGCGTCCCCGCGGTACGCCGAGCCGTCGCGGGCGATGACGCGGACCTCGTTGCCGTCGTGCTCGATCCGGCGCACCGGGCGGCCCAGGACGACCCGCTCGCCCAGCGCGGCGGCCATCGCCTCGGCCACGCGGACCGATCCGCCGGTCACCCGGTCCTGCTGAGCTCCCCGGTCCACCGCGAGGAGCGTGTCCAGGTCGGCATTAGAGTGCGTGTAGAACAGCGCGTGCAGCAGTGAGACATCACTGGCCTCGGTGGCCCACACCGCCTCGCAGGCGACATGGAAGTAGGCGCGTCCCGCCTTGGTGCGCAGGTTGCGGCGGATCCAGCTCTCCCACGTCTGCCCGTCGAGCGCCTCGGCCTTCGGGGTGAGCCACGGCCGCTCCAGGTCAGTGCGCGCGGCGAGCCGGGCAAAACGCAGCACGCCCTGGGCGAGATCCGCGAGCGCAAACGGCGACATGCGCGGCACCGCTCCCTTGTGCGGCTTGACGGTGTACCGCTTGCCCTGCAGATCCAGCAGCAGCTGTCCTTCGTCGTTCCAGGTCCGGAACGTCGACAGCCCCAGCTCGCCGACCAGCTCACGCATCCGGGTGTGGCCCTCGCCGAGCCACTGCCCGCCTAGCTCGAGCGGCGTAGCGTCATCTAGTACCAGGCCCTCGGTACGCCCGCCGACGCGCTCACGGGCCTCAACCACAGTCACCTCGTGCCCGCGCGCCACCAGCCGCCGGGCAGCGGCCAGTCCCGCCAGCCCAGCGCCGATCACGACGACGCTGCTCATTCGCCCTCCTGTGTCCCGGCAGCACGATGACGATGCTGCCCAGCCTCCGCTCCCAGCACCAGCGCTATCGCCTAGCGTGCCATTCGTGACCGTCGGGCGAGATGCGATGCTGGGGTCAGGATTCTTGGGCGGTACCCGGCTCGGGGGCCGCGTCGGGAGGCAGTTCGCGGTGGGCAATGATGTGGACGTCGATGCCGAACGCACCCGCCTCATGGATGACCCGTCGTAGGATCGGCCCACCGCCGACGATGTACCACCAGCCGCTTTGGATGGACCCGACCATGATCTGAGTGATCTGGTGTTCCCGTGCGAAGCTGACCAGAGCCCGGGCCGGATCGTCGTCGTCTATCTCGTGCCAGCGGGCACCGAGGTCGGCTGCTAGCGCTCGCAGCCCGTCGATCGGCCGACCGTCCCGAGACGGGCTGGTGTCGCCCACGATGACGTGGACCACGTCGAGTTCCGCCTTGATCCTGAATGCGAGGCGCGCTGCGCGTCGTAGCAGGACGTCGGTCCCCGGTTCGGCGGTGACGGCTGCCATGATGCGTTCGGTCGTCTCCCACGGGACCTGAGGCAGGTTCCGCTGGAGGTCCTTGAGGAGTGTCTCGTCCGATTCGTCGGCGACGAACCGGAGCGCCAGTTCCCGCAAGGCGATGAGGTTGTCGGTGCGGAAGAAGTGAGTCAGGGCCTGGGCGACCTTTTGCTTCGGGTAGATGTTGCCGTGCAGCATCCGGCGGCGAAGCTGTTCCGGTGAGGAATCGACCAGCTCGATCTGGTCGGCCTTGCGCACCACCCAGTCCGGCACCCGTTCCCTGACCTTGGCGCCGGTCATCTGCTCGACCTCGTCGGCGATGCTCTCCAGGTGCTGGATGTTGACGGTGGTGATGACGCTGATGCCCGCGCCGAGGATGTCAAGGACATCATGCCAGCGCTTGTCGTGCTGGCCGCCCGGCACGTTGGTGTGGGCCAGCTCGTCGATCAGGGCGACCTCGGGCCGTCTGCGCAAGATCGCGTCGAGGTCCATCTCCTCCAGCCGCCGGCCCCGGTAGTCGACCACCTTGCGCGGGATGACCTCCAGGCCGTCGATCAGCTCTTCGGTGGCCGGCCGCCCATAGGCCTCGACGAACCCGGCGACGACGTCGGCGCCCCGCGCCTGCCGGCGGTGGCCCTCGCTGAGCATGGCGTAGGTTTTGCCGACGCCCGGGGCCGCGCCCAGGTAGATGCGGAACCGGCCGGCTGCTTCGACCTCCTCGGTGGCGTCCGTGTCCGCCGCCGCGGTGTCGCTCACGCCTTCGCCGCTCCCCTCGGAGCCGATGCCCCTCATTTGCTCGGTGATCTCGGTGGCCTCCCTCTGTGCGGATCGTCCCCAGTTAGGCCGGCTCGATGCAGTAGGGGGGGTCCAGGTCACCAGCCGGCGGCTTCCATTCTGGCAGCGCCCCGGGCGAAGAGCGCGCGGCGGCCGGGATCAGAACCTGTGGAAGTCGGGGTGGTCGTCGTGCCAGAACGTCAGCACCACCTTGCCGACGATGCTTGAGCCGGTTCGCCCGGGACCACTGGCGTGTGTCGTTTCCAGCGGTTAGCGTCTGGATTGGCACCATAGCCAGGCAGGCCTGCCCGAACAGGAGCATGACCTGGTTCAGGTCGCACGCGGCCTAGGCGGCAGCCCGGTGGCCAGGAGCTGCACTCTGACAACCCCGTCCGAATGGATCTAGCGATGACCAGCGGCGTCCAGCCTGGCCTTGAGGACCGCGCGGACCTGATCGCTCAGGCTTCGGCACATGACGCGATGCTGTCGCCTGCCGGCCCGGGCAAGCTGCGCACCTACCTCGGGATTGCCCCCGGAGTGGGGAAGACCTACGCGATGCTGCGGGACGCACGCGCCCGGCGACGCTCCGGCACCAACACCGTCGTCGCCCACTGGGAGCGTCACGCGCGGCCGACCACCGCAGCCCAGCTCGACGATCTCGAGGTGCTTCCCGCCCGTACGGTCACCTATCAGGGCGTGAGCTTTGCGGAGCTGGACCTCACGGCGGTTCTGGACCGTCGCCCGGAGCTGGCGGTGGTGGATGAGCTCGCCCATGCGAACCTCCCCGGTGAGCGGCACGCCAGACGCTGGCAGGACGTCAGCGAGCTACTGGCCAACGGCATCGACGTCTATACGACCCTCAACATCGCCAATATCGAATCGCTGGGCGAGATCGTCTCCCGGATCACCGGCGTGCACCGGGCCGAGCCGGTGCCGGACGCGTTCGTACGGGCTGGCGAGATCACGCTGGTCGACCTTGCGCCATCGGCATTGCGGCAGCGGCTGGCCGAGGGCCTGGTCGTCCCGGCCGAGCGGGTGGATGCAGCGTTGTCGAGCTATTTCCGCTTCGCGAACCTCGCCGCCCTGCGGGAGCTCGCGCAGCTCTGGCTCGATGACTCAGTTCCGGATCCCGTCACGGCGTTCCTGGCCGCCCGCGGCATCAGCGGGCCGGTGAATGCCTCGGTCATCGTGGTCGGCTTGGAGGGGTCACCTGCTGACGAATGGCTCATCCGTTACGCCGCGCACCTCGCCGGGCTGTCCGATGCCAGGCTCCAAGGGGTGCACGTCCGCGCGTTCGATAACCTCGACCGGCCACCGAAGGCCCGGCTGGAAAAGGACCGCCGGCTGCTCGGCGAACTGGGCGGTACCTTGCGTGAGGTCAGGGCCGACGACCCTGCTTCGGGGCTGATCCGGGCCGCCCGCAGGGCCGGAGCCTGTCAGCTCGTGATCGGGTCGCGCCGCCGCTCGCGCTGGTCGCGTCTGCTGACCGGGTCCACGGTCGCGGACCAGGTGCTCCACGCGGCCGGTGACCTGCCCGTCCAGATCGTGAACGTCGGGCGGCCTGACAAGACCAGCGACGAGTGGCGCCGCTCACGACACGACGCCAGGCAACACCGCACAGCCTGAAACCGCCCCGAACACTCTAAGAACGGACGCAGATCCGGCGATCCGCAAATTTGCGACATAATTGCGATATAGGACGCCGACGCGTAACCTGATACTGAACGCAGTCAGCCCTTGCCCTAACCCCCCCGGGGCAAGGGCTCTGCGTTTTCCGCAGGCCGTCACTCATGCCCTGGCAAGTGCCGCGCAGCCGGGTTTATCTCGCTGGGCTCTTGGCCAGTTCACCGGTAACTGGGTGTCAGAGAGCTGACAGAAACCGTGTCAGCTGGGTGACTGACAGCCGCATCACGATCCGCGACCCTGACGATGGCCGGTCATTCAGGCCGACCATCGGATTAGCGGCTACTCCGGTCCGGTTGCCACCGGGCCGGGCGGGACGCCGGCTGGGAAGCGAGAACTGATGTACGCACAGCAGGTTCAGGAAATCCGCCGGGCGGTGGCTCGGGCGCTGTCGGGCAACCACTCACGGGCCGTGGCCCGGGCGCTGTCGGGCAACCACTCACGGGCCGTGGCCCGGGCGCTGTCGGGCAACCACTCACGGGCCGTGGCCCGGGCGCTGTCGGGCAACCACTCACGGGCCGTTGCGGCCCCGGGCCGTACCCGAACGGGAAAGTGAGCTGACGGTTCCCTTGTCTGGCCAGTCCGGTACAGCGAAGGCGGCCCCGGCCGGACAAGGGACCGCCGCCCAGTTCACAGCGGTGGACTGCGAACCAAGCACGGCCGCCGGTGCGGCGCTGAGCCTGCGGGATCAGGCACTGGCCGAGCTGGACGGCGGGGACCCGGCGCAGGGGCTAGCCACTGCCCTGCAGGGACTGGCCGTACTGGAGGCGGCCGGGCTGCGCGGCGGAGCGGACGAAGCCGCCCTGCTAGTGGCGCTCGCGGAGATCGAGGAGGCCCTGGACCGCTTTGGCGACGCCAGGGCCAGGATCGCGACGGCGATCGGCGTCCTCGAGGACGTGGCCGCGGAGGACGGAGACGACGACAGCCTGATGCTGTGGTGCCAGGCACAGGAGCGGCAGGCCGGCCTGGAGCGGCTGGCGGGGGACTTTGCCGCCGCCGCGGCCCGGCTGAGCACGGTGCTGGACCGGGCGGACGCGAGGCTGGGGCAGGCCTCGCGGGCCGTGGTTTCGGCGGCCAGCGCCCTGGGCGTGGTGTACAAGTACGCGTCGGACTTCGACGCCGCCGAGGCCGCTTACCGGCTGGCGGGGACCGCTGCCCGCGGCCTGGCCGACCCGGATCCGCTGCTTGAGGCCGGGCTGCTGCACAACCTGGGCGGGCTGGCTCATTCGCGGGGCGACGCCGCCGCGGGGATCCCCGCGGCCGAGCGGGGCGCCGCGCTGCGAGCCGGGGCGCTGGGCCCCGATCATCCCGACGTCGCCCGCGACCTGAACGCCCTGGGCGCCCTGTACCACCTCGCCGGGCGATTCGCCGAGGCGGCGCGCGCGTACCGCCGGGCCCTGGCAGTGTTCGAAGATACCTACGGGCCTGATCACTTCGAGGTCGCCATGACGTGCGCGAATCTCGCGGTCCTGTACGGCGACCAGGCCGACTTCGCGCAGGCCGAATCGCTGGGCCGCAGGTCGCTGCGGATCCTGACCGCCGTCCTTGGGCCGCAGGACGCCGAGGTCGGCCTGACCATGCTGAACCTGGCCACGGCCGTCGCCGGCCAGGGCAGGAACGCCGAGGCAGCTGCGCTGAGCGCCCGCGCCGCGACGATCTTGGCGGCCCGGCTTCCCTCGGGCCACCCGCACCTGCTGACTGCGGCCGAGGCAGCCGAATACTACGGGCGGCCGGCATGACCCGCGGACCAGGCGTCCGGGGATCGCGGCACCCGCCGCTCATCCCGGCGCTGCCGCGCCCGGCGTGGGTGGTGCTCGGCGGCGATTTCATGTCCGCCATCGGCAGCGGCCTGACGCTGCCGTGCCTGTTCATTTACGCTCGCCAGGTCCGTGATCTCAGTTACGGCCAGGCCGGGCTTGTCGTCGCGACGATCGCCCTGGCTTCGCTGGCGGGCAACCCGCTGGGCGGCGCGATGGCTGACCGGTGGACGCCCCGGCGTGCCCTGATGGCCGGCCTGGTGACGGCCGCCGCCGGTTCGGTCGCGCTGGCTCTGGCCAGATCCGCCGCTGCCTTGTTCGGGGCGGCTGGCCTGCTCGGCCTGGGAGTGGCCGTCGGCTGGCCCGCCCAGGAGACGCTGCTGGCCAGCGTCGCCGGACCAGAGCACCGGTCGGCGGTGTTCTCGGTTCGCCACGCCTCCATGAACGCCGGGCTCGGTCTTGGCGCCGTGGGCGCGGCGGCCGTGGTCAGCGTCACCCACCCGGGTACCTTCACCGTGGTCTACCTCGCCGACGCCGCCTCCTACCTGGCGTTCGTGCCCGTGCTGGCCCGCCTGCGCCTCCCGACGCCGCCCAGCGCGCCCGCTAACAGCGCGCCCGGCCCGGCCCGGCCGCAGCCGGGCGGCTTCCGCGACGTACTCCGGGACAAGGCCTTCGTGCGGGTATGGGTGCTCACCGCCCTGGTCGTGACGCTCAGCTTCGGCCAGTACCAGTCGAGCTTCACCGGGTATGCCACCAGGCCCGGCGGCATCAGCGCGCACGGCCTCAGCGTGGCCTTCGCGGCCAACACGCTGACGGTGGTGGCCGTTCAACTGTTCATCTTGCGGCGGCTCACAGGGCGGCGGCGCACCACCGGCGCGGCGTATGCCCGCGGTGGCCTGGGCGGCATGCTGGGCCATCGTGATCGCCGGCGGTCACCTGGGCGGCGGCCCGGCCGCCGAGGCCGCTTTCATCACCGCCATGGTCGTCTTCGCCATCGGCGAAACCCTGCTCTCCCCGACGCTGCCGGCGATCATCAACGACCTCGCCCCGCCAGAGGCCGCCGGCCGGTACAACGGGCTTGGCGCCCTGGCCTTCACCACCGGCTTCCTCCTCGGCCCGGCAGGCGGCGCGGCGGCGCTCGGCGCGGGCTGGGGCACCGGCCTGTTCACCGTGATGGCCCTGGCCTGCCTCACCGCGGCCGTGGCCGCCATCCGCCTGAACCGGCACCTGCCGCCCGGCGCCAACCAGATCCCAGCACCGGCCGCGTCCCCCTCCAGGCCGGTGCACACCAAGAGCCGGGCGCCCTCACCACCCGCAGGCCCCAGCTCGCGGTCACCGGACGCGGCAGGCCTGGGTCTGCTGAGCACAACTGTGACGTGATGTTCCTGAGCCGCCCGAGATTTCCACGATCAGTTATGGCCGGGCTCCTTCGGCGCTGCCGCGAGGGCTAATCGGACGGGGCCGGGCCGGCGGGCGGCCGGAAAACGTCGGGGTCGAGCAACGCGAGGCACACGTCGCTAATGTCGACGATGCCGACCAGCCCGGCGTCGCCGACGACCGGCAGGTGCCGGAAATGGCCGCTCGTCATCACCTTAGCCGCGTCACGGATGCTTGTCGTGGTGCTGATGACGGTCGGGCGGGCGGTCATCAGTTCATAGATCCGGGTGGTGTTCACGTCCTTCCCGTCGGCGACCGCATGGGCAATGTCCGCCTCGGTGATGATGCCGGCTGGCTGGCTGGTCCGGGGGTCCAGGACCGTGATAGCGGTCGCGCCCGCGTGCTTCATCAGGTACGCGGCCGCAGCCACGTGGTCGTTCTGTTCTACCGTGGTCAGCGGTGGGCGCATGATGTCCCCGGCGGTGACCGGGGCGGCGACGTTGGCCTGCTCGGACATCTGTTCTCCCTCTACCCTTGCTGGGATCGACCCGGATGTCGGTCTCCACGTTATTCGCCGGCGTCGGACACCATCTGGTCAGGGTTGGTACCGGGCAGGCTCGACGCAGTACGGCTTCGGCTTGTCCGGCGTTGTACGGTCAGGCATGCGCGAATTCGGCGTACCGGCGCTTACGGAGATCCCCGCATCGGCTCGCCTCACCGACACGGTTGTCCGCCGGGCCGGGGCGGAGCCCGGCGTGGTCGTGCTGCGCAGGCGGACCGGCTCGGGTGACTGGCAGGACGTGACGGCCGCGGAGTTCGGCGCCGACGTGACCGCCTTGGCGCGCGGCCTGGTGGCCGCGGGCATCGGGCCGGGCGACCGGGTCGCGCTCATGTCGCGCACCAGTTATGAGTGGACGCTGATCGACTACGCCTGCTGGACCGCGGGGGCCGTTACCGTGCCGGTGTACGAGACCTCCTCGGCCGAGCAGGTCGAGTGGATCCTCAGCGACTCGTCCGCGTGCGCCGTCTTCGCGGAGACCGGCGCGCACGCGGAGATCATCGGCAGCGTCCGGGGCAGGCTCCCTGGCTTGGAGCACCTGTGGATGACTGGCGGGCTGGACGTGCTGGTATCCGGCGGCGCGCAGACCAGCGTGGAGCAGCTGGAACAACGACGAACCGGAAGAACGGCCGCGGACCTGGCGAGCATCGTCTACACCTCAGGCACCACCGGCCGGCCGAAGGGCTGCGAGCTCACGCACGGCAACCTGCTCGCCGTCGTACGCAATGCGATCGGGGCGCTGCCGGAGATCTTCGAGGTTCCTGGCTGCTCGACGCTGTTGTTCCTGCCGCTCGCGCATGCTCTCGCGCGCATAATCCAGGTCGGCTGCGTGGAGTCCGGCGCGATCCTGGGGCACTGGCCGGACATAGGAACACTGGCTGACGGCCTGCCGGAGTTCCGCCCCACGTTCCTGATCGGGGTGCCGCGCGTGTTCGAGAAGGTCTACGAGAGCGCCCAGCGGCAGGCCGCGGCGAGCAAGGTCACGACCAGGATCTTTGCCGCCGCCGCGGACACCGCTATCGCCTGGAGCAAGGCGGGTGACGGCGCCGGCCCGGCCCTGCGGCTGCGGCACGCCCTGTTCGACCGGCTCGTGTACCGCCGACTGCGGGCGGCGGTCGGCGGCAGCATGCGGTACGCGATCTCCGGTGGTGCGCCGCTCGGCGAGCGGCTCGGCCACTTCTTCCGCGGCACGGGCATCACGGTGCTGGAGGGTTACGGGATGACCGAGACGACGGGTCCCGCGACCATGAACAGGCCGGGCCGCAACAAGGTCGGCACGGTCGGGCGGCCGTTGCCCGGGGTCACTATCCGGACTGCCGACGACGGCGAGATCGAGATCCTGGGCCCGAACGTCTTTCCCGGCTACTGGCGCAACGACGGCGCGACCCGCGAGGTGCTGGACCCGGGTGGCTGGCTGAAGACGGGCGACACCGGCATCGTGGACGACGAGGGATTCCTGCGGGTGACCGGCCGGAAGAAGGAACTGATCGTCACCGCCGGCGGCACGAACGTCGCGCCTGCCGTGCTCGAGGACCGGCTCCGCGCGAACCCGCTGATCAGCGACTGCATGGTGGTCGGCGACGGCCGCCCCTACATCGCCTGCCTGGTGACCCTGGACCCCGAGGCGCTGGAGTCCTGGAAGCGGCAGCACGGCAAGCCCGCCGACGCCACCGCCCGCGACCTGGCCCTCGACCCGGAGCTGATCGCGGAGATCCAGCTGGCCGTCGACGATGCGAACAAGGCGGTGTCCCGCGCGGAATCGATCCGCAGGTTCCGGATCCTCGGCACCGAGTTCACCGAGGCCTCCGGCGAGCTCACCCCCACGCTCAAGCTGCGCAGGAACGTGGTCGCCAGGGAATTCGCGGCCGACATCGAGGCGCTCTACAGCCCGGCCGGCTGACGGTAAGCTGACCGGCCCAGCACCGGAGTCATGATCCTGGCGCGGCCGGACGTGCATCGGCAGGAGCTTTGAGTTCTTCGGAAACGTCGGTGGCCTCGGCCGCGCCGATCCGCTGGAAGACCTCCAGTGCCTGCCGCAGCATGTCTTCTGCCCTGGCGGTGTGGCCGGCGGCACGAGCGCACCGACCCAGGCCGGCCAGCGCGTGGGCCTCATCCGAGGAGTCGCCGATCTGGCGGGCCAGGTCCAGGGCCCGTTGGTGGAATGACCCGGCCTGGCTGAGGTCACCGCAGGCCCTGTGCAGCGTCCCGGCCTCGTTAAGGGCCTCGGCTTCCCCACCCCGGTTGCCGATGTCATGGTAAATGCGCAGCGCCTCGTCCAGGGCCCGGGCCGCGCCCGGATAATCCCCGGTCTCTCGCCGAATGCTCCCCAGGTGCTTGAGCGCATTGGCCTGGCCGAGCCGGTTGCTGATGCTACGGAAGATGCCCAGCGCCTCGTCCAGGGCCCGGACCGCGCCCGGATAGTCCCTGGTTACTCGGCGCATGCTTCCCAGGCGCTGCAGGGCGTTGGCCTGGCCCAGCCGGTCGCCGAGGTCACGGAAGATGCCCAGCGCCTCGTCCAGGGCCCGGGCCGCGCCCGGATAATCCCCGGTCAGCCGGCGCACTTCTCCCAGGTTGGCGAGGGCGTTGGCCTGGCCGAGCCGGTCACCGATGTCACGGTGGATAGCCAGACTCTCCTCCAAGGCCTCGACCGCACCCGGATAGTCTCCGGTCAGTCGGCACGCGGTGCCCAGGTTGGTGAGGGCGGTGGCCTGGCCGCGCCGGTTGCCGATGTCACGGTGGATAGCCAGACCCTCCTCCAAGGCCTCGACCGCGTCCGGGTAATCCCCGGCCAGGCGGCGCGCGTTGCCCAGGTTGTTCAGGGCGTTGGCCTGGCCCAGCCGGTCGCCGAGGTCACGGGAGATGGCCAGCGCCTCCTCCGGGGCCCGGACCGCGCCCGGGTAATCCCCGGCCAGGCGGCGCGCGATTCCCAGGTTGTTCAGGGCGGTGGCCTGGCCTGACTGGTCGCCGAGGTGCTGGGCCGAGCGCAGGGCGGTGGCATGGCGGGCTATGGCCTCGGCCCACGGGCCGTCGTGCCGCAGCAGGGCGGCCAGACCCGCGGTGAGGGCGATGATCCGGGCGTGCTGGCCGGTTCCGGTGGTGTGGTCGAGGCAGGCGGTCACGTTGGCGCGCTCGGCCCGGGCCCACGCCAGGGCCTGCTC
This sequence comes from uncultured Actinomycetes bacterium, assembly GCA_963722055.1. Lineage (GTDB taxonomy): Bacteria > Actinomycetota > Actinomycetes > Streptosporangiales > Streptosporangiaceae > Palsa-504. The sequence goes on from CAVRLA010000016.1 coordinate 18,273, forward strand.
CCGGTCAGCCAGGGCGGGAACCGCGGCCGGTACGGCGCTGGCGGCAGCGGCGGAGGTGGTACGGGCATGGCGGGCGAGCAGCGCGCCGGCGAGGGCGCCGACGTGCTGGTAGTAATCCAGCAGCCGGGCGGTGGCCTGGCTCCGCTCACCGTCTGGGTCGAGGCGGCCGGCCAGGGCGCGGGCATGCTCGCGGATCAGGTCGTGCAGCCGGTACCGGCCCGCGGCCGTCTCGGTGAGCAGGTACTGGTCATACAGGGCCTCCAGGCCGCGCCGGGCGGCCGCCAGGCCGGTGCCGTCCAGGGCGGCGGCGGCGTAGGCGTCGACGTCGGCACCGGGATGGAGCCCGAGCCGCCGGAACAACCGTTGGTGGTCCTGGGTGAGGTCGGCGTAGGACAGGTTGAACGCCGCGGCGACCGACAGGTTCTCCGTCGCCATCAGCTCCAGCCGGTCCACGGCCGCCGCCAGGTCGGCAGCCAGGCCGGCCGCGGTCCAGGCCGGGTGGTGGTGCAGCTGGCGGGCCACCATGCCGATAGCCAGCGGCAGGTACCCGCACAGCCGGGTCATCTCCCCGATCGCCGGGTCATCCGGGCTGAGCCCGGGCCGGGCGGCCAGGCGGACCAGCAGTGCGGCAGCCTCGTCCGGCGACAGCGTGTCGAGGCTGATCGCGGTGGCTTCTTCCAGCGCGGTCAGGTGCCGGCGGCTGGTGACCAGGACCAGGCTGCCCCCGGTACCGGGCAGCAGCGGGCGGACCTGCTCGCTGCTGGCCGCGTCATCGAGCACCAGCAGCAGCTGCTTTTCGGCCAGCCGGTCCCGCCACAACGCCATCCGCGCCTCCACGCCGGGCGGGATCCGCCCGGCCGGGACTCCGGCGGTCAGCAGCAGGCTGGCCAGCGCGTCCGCGGGGTCGACGGGCTGCTGCCCGGGGGTGTGCCCGTGCAGCGGCAAGAAGATCTGGCCGGCCGGGAACCGCGGTGCGAGCCGGTGCGCGGCATGGACCGCGAACGCGGTCTTGCCGACCCCGGCCATTCCCCCGATCGCGTGGATGCCCACCACCCCGCCCGAACCCGCCGCCGCCTCCACCAGCTCGGCCAGCTCGTGCTGCCGCCCGGTGAACGAGGCCAGGTCACGCGGCAGCGTCCGGGTCGCCGCCGCGGCCCCGCCCGGCACCGTGCGCAGCGGCGGGAACTCGCCCCGCAGGCCCGCCGCCCGCAGCTGGAAGATCCGCACGGGATGCTCCAGGTCCTTCAGCCGGTGCACCCCCAGGTCTCCCAGCGCCGCGCCCGGCGGTAGGGCCTCCCGCACCAGGGCGGCCGACGTCTGCGACACCAGCACCTGGCCCCCGTGACCGGCGGCGGCCACCCGGGCGGCGCGATGCACATCCAGGCCTACCAGGCCCGTGGGTGTCGCGGACGCCTCGCCGGTATGCACGCCCATCCGCACCCGCACGCGCTCCCCGCCCGGCCAGGGATGGGTGGCCAGGGCCTGCTGCATGGCCAGCACCGCCGCCACGCACGCGGCCGGCGAGGAGAACACGGCGAAGAACGCGTCCCCTTGCGTATCGACCTCCCGGCCGCCGTGTCCGGCCAGCCCTGACCGGATGATCGCGTGGTGGTCGGCCAGGACCTGCGCGTACACGTCCTGCCCCACCCGCCCCAGCAGGGCCGTCGACCCCTCGATGTCGGTAAACAGGAAGTGAACGTGCCACGGCACAGCGTAGAAAGTCAGGCGGGGACGGGCACCCGGCCTACCGCGGTCTCGTACAGGCTGCCGAGGTAGAGCCAGTTGGCGTGCTGGCGGACGCCGACGATTTCGCGGTAGGAGCCGGAGGGGCCGTGCAGGGAGTGGGTGATCGCGCCGTCGGGGCCGACGCGGGCGACCAGGCCGTAGCGTTGGGCGGCGGGCTGGAGGCGGTCAGGGAGGCGGGCGGCGACGCGGCGGGTGGCGGGGTGGGGCATCAGGCGGTCGACGAGGGGCAGGCGGGGGGACGGGAAGGCGACCCAGTAGGTGCCGTCGTGGGCTGAGGACATGTTGTCGGGGAGGCCGGGGAGGTTGGACGCGAAGGGCTCGGGGTGGCCGGCGGTCTTGGGGTCGGGACCGGTGAGGGGGATGCGGAGGATGTCGTAGGCGGCGGTCTGTGCGACCAGCAGGAACGACTCGTCTGGGGCGAGGGCTACGCCGTTGGGGAAGTACAGCCCGTCCGCTACCAGGTCCAGATCGCCCGTGGGGTGATAGCGGAAGACGCGGCCGTTGGGGCGGTGCTCCAGCAGGTCCTGCTTGTAGTGCTCGATGCGGAAGCGGGTCGAGCTGTCGGAAAAGTAGACGGTGCCGTCGGCGGCGATGGCGGCGTTGTTGACGAACTTGAGGCGGCGGCCGTCGTAGATGTCGGCCAGGACGCGGATGCGGCCAGTCTGGTCGACGCGGAGCAGGCCGCGGTAGGCGTCACAGACGATGAGGGTGCCGTCGTTAGGATCCACTTCCAGACCCAGGGGGCGGCCGTGGGTGTCGGCGAACAGCTCGGGCGTGCCGGTGTCGGGGAAGGCGGCGGGCCAGCGCCAGATGCGGCCGTCCTCGACGCCTGCGTAGAGCCGGCCGGCGGCGTCGAACACGACGTCTTCGGGGCGGGTACCGCCGGGGACCTCCCAGCGTTCTACCTGATCGAGCAGGTGGTTGGGGGCCAGGACGCCCACCAGGGGCGGGGCAGGGGGCGGGGTCCACGGGGCCGGGTCGGCCTGGGGGTCGGGCTGGTCGGCGGACCGGACCACGATGCTCCAGCGGGCCCGGGTCACCGGGCCGGGCTGCCGCCACGGCTCGGGTTCCCCCACCGGGTTGCGCAGGCGGCCGAGCGGGCCGGCGGACAGCTCAACTACGTCGCCTGGCGAGAGCCAGCGGGCGGTCTCGGCGCCGCTGCAGCCGGGGACGGTGCCGAGGCCGATGACCGTGCCGGCGGCCAGCGGCTCGCCGGCGCTGGCGTAGGAGATGACCTCAGCCAGCGAGTGCTGCATGCCGCGGGTGCTGCCGCGGCCCCACACCTCGCCGTTCACGCGGACCTCGACGTCAAGGGCGGGCAGGACGGGCAGGAGCTCGTCCGGGGTGACGACGACGGAGCCGAGCGCGGTGCCGAAGTCCTTGGACTTGGCCGGTCCCATGAGGCCCTCGACCATCTCGCGGAACTGGACGTCGCGGGCGCTGAAGTCGTTGACGAGCACGAAGCCGCCGACCGCGGCCAGGGCCTCGTGGGGAGTAAGGTCCGTGCTGTCCCGGGCGATGACGGCGCCGATCTCCAGCTCGTAGTCCAGGACCTGGGTGTAGGAGGGCCAGCGCACCGTGTCCCCGTTGCCGATGATCGCGGCCGGGTTGCCCTTGTAGTACAGCGGCCGCTCGTACCACAGCGGGCGGGGTCGCAGCCGCGGGAACGGTCGGCGGGTGAGCCGCTCGTAACCGTCGCTGACCGTCCCGGCGACCGACTCCTGCAACCGCAGGACGCCGCGGCTGACGTCGATCATGTGCTGTTCCCACAGGGAGCAGTCGCGGAAGGCCGGGGGGCGGAACGGCGGGCCGAGGAGCGGCGACGACTCGGCGCGCGGTGCGGCCGAGACCAGTTCCTGCGCGAGCCGGCGGACCTGATCGTCTGCGCCCAGGAAGGCCAGCAGGTCGCTGGTGACGGGGCCGAGGCGGTCCGCGCCGGGAACCGTGAGGAGCGGCACCCACTCCCCCTCGCGCGATACCGCCACACTCGGCTCACCGGCCGCTGTACAGACCATTCCTAGGCGCATCGGGGACCTCCTTGCGCTATCCCACCACGGATGGGGGCGCGTAGGTTGGGCACCGAGCCCTACCTTGGGCTCGCGGGCAGCTTTCCGGGCCGGACGAACCAGTGCCCGTTCGGAAAAATACGATTTTTGCCCTGGCGCCAGTGACGCGGCCGGTCACGACGGGAGCGCGGCCTGGACCGCGTCCACCAGGCCCTCCAGCGGGACCTTGCCGTCGATGCGCTCGCCGTTGACGTAGAACTTCGGGGTGGCGTTGACGCCGTTCCGCAGGCCTTCGGCGACGTCGCCGTCGATCCGGGCGGCGTAGGCGCGGCCGGTGACCTCGCTGCGGAACCGGGCCAGGTCCAGGTCCAGGTCGGCGGCGTAGTCGAGCAGCGAGCCCAGCTCCAGGCCGAACGAGGGCGTGAGCAGGAGCTCGTACATCCCCCAGAACTTCCCCTGGGCCGCGGCGGCTTCGGCCGCCTCGGCGGCCTGCTCGGCGTGGGGGTGCAGCTGCGGGATGGGGAAGTTCCGGAACACGAACCTGATCATGGCGGGGTACTCGCCGAGCAGCCGGTGCACGTCGCGCGCTGCTCCCCGGCAGAACGGGCATTCGTAGTCGCCGTACTCAAGCACCGTGACCGCCGCGTCGGCAGGCCCGCGCACGTGATCGTCGGCTGTCACCTCGGGCACCGTGAACTCATCCACTCGATCCTCCATCGCCAGCGTGATGTCCCATTATCTGCCTCTTGAAATTGTACTAGCAAAGTGATATCAATTTTAGCGGGGGCAACCGGGATCGGCAGGAGGCGTCGGGCTATGGACTCATTTTCCGGGAAATTCGCGGTGGTGACGGGCGGCGGCTCGGGCATGGGCCGCGAGCTGGTCCGCCAGCTGGCGGCGCAGGGCTGTTCGGTCGCGACCTGCGACTGGCACGCGGACGCGGTTGCGGAGACCGCGGCCGTGGCACAGGCGGAGGCGCCGGCCGGGGTCCGGGTGACCAGCCACGTCTGCGACGTCTCCGACGAGGTGCAGGTGCTGCGGTTCCGCGACGAGCTGCTCGAGGGGCACGCCAGCGACCACGTGGACCTGGTCTTCAGCAACGCGGGCCACGGCGGCGCAGGCAGCTTCGTCAAGGACAACCGGGAGGACTGGGAGCGCACGTTCGCGACCGACTGGTGGGGCGTGTACTACTGCGCCCGGACGTTCCTGCCGTTGCTGATCGCGAGCGGCGACGGCGTACTGGTCAACACCAGCAGCGTGAGCGGCTTCTGGGCGTCGCTGGGCCCGGGCATGCCGAACACCGCGTACGCCACGGCGAAGTTCGCGGTGAAGGGCTTCTCCGAGGCGCTGATCGAGGACCTGCGCAGCAACGCGCCACAGGTCCGTGTGGCCGTGGTGATGCCCGGTCACGTGGGCACGAACATCCTCACGAATTGCCTGCGCGCCCACGGACCGCCCGGAGGACATGAGCGACGCCGAGGTGGAGGAGATGATCGGGCCCGAGGCGCGGGAAGGGCTGATCAGGGCCGGGCGCTGCCCGAAGGCGCGTCCGCCGATGAGTGCGCCAGATCTCGTGCGGGCCGGCAAGGACTTCCGCGACAAGGCGCCGCTCAGCGCGGCCCAGGCGGCGGCCATCATCCTGGACGGCGTGCGGGCCGGGGCCTGGCGGATCCTGGTCGGCGAGGACGCCGCGATGATCGACGCGGCGATCCGCGCCAAGCCCGAGGCCGCCTACGACTATGCCGAGCTGTTCAGCGGGTGACCGTTCCGGCTCGTCGCATGGCCAGCGCGCGGCCGCGCCGGCCAGGGCAGCGGCGGCGGCGGATGCGGTGACCAGCCATCGGCCGACCCGGGGTAGCTCGCGCCACGAGGCCAGGCTGGCCGCCACGTCCAGGGTGTCGGACAGGGCACCCGCGGCGACCCAGGGGGACGCCGACCTGTCCTGGCCCTGTAGCGCGGACAGGGCGCCGAGTCCCAGAGCGAGGTCGCGCGCTCCGAGGGCGCGGCCGAATACCCGGGCGGCCAGGTCATCGGCTGCCGCGCCCACCCACGGGCGGGACGGCGCGGCTGGCCAGGCCAGCGCGGTCACGCCGATCGCCACGCGCCCGGCCGCCACGAGGGCGGCGCCGCGGCGCAGCAAGACCGGGATAGCGGCCGATGTCACCCGCGTTCTTCCGTCTGGCACGGGTGAATCATAGGGGCGATCATGCTCGAGATAGTTGTTGGCGATGCGGGACCCGTCGACTCTTACCGGCGAGCAGGCCGGGCAGACCGACCCGCGGACCCCCCAAGGAGAGCGACGATGCGAGCCCACAACCCCAGGTCAGGCTGTGAATGGTCCGGGTCAGCGCGGCCATGGTGCCGCAGGCCCGTGCCGGGGCAGCCCACGCAGCCAGACGCCAACCACGCGGTGACCGGCCTCTACCTGGCGCATTACCGGCCCCTGGTCAGGCTCGCCGCGCTCCTGGTGCAGGACCTGGCCACTGCGGAGGAAATCGTGCAGGACGCGTTCGTCGCCGTCCATGCCGCCTGGCACAGGCTGCCCGCCGCCGACCACGCCCTGCCCCACCTGCGCCGGTCGGTGATCGACCGGTCCCGCTGGGCGCTACGGGACCGGGCGGTAGCGGACAAGCTCGCCCCCGCGACCGCGCCGGCCACGCGGGCCGCCAGGCGGGAGGCGCACATCGAACTCGAGCGCTCCGCCTTCGTTTCGGCACTGTGGACTCTTCCCGCTCGGCAGCGCGAGGTCGTGGTGCTGCGCTACTTCGCCGACCTGCCCGAGACCCAGGTCGCGTCGGCCACCGGGATCAGCGAGGCCACGGTCAGGAGCCACACCGCCCAGGCCCTGTCGTCGCTGCGAGCCGAACTGTCCCGGGCGCGTGATGAGGCGAACATGTGATTGCGCCGCCGGAGGGCCCGCGACCATAGGCTCCATGCGGCAGCCGTCGCGATCGGGATGGGTAGGTGAGCGCTGGTGGAACCTCCATACGAGTTCATCTTGACCGACGAGGGCGTGGTGGCGCGGGTCCGGATACGGGAAAGTCCGGTGCTGGCTCGCCGATGCTGAACCGTGGCACCGCATTCACGTATGCCGAACGGGAGGCGCTCGGGCTGACCGGCCTGCTTCCCTACGGCGTGTCTACGATCGAGAGGCAGCTGAGCCGGGTCTACGCGCAGTACCTGCGGCAGCCCGATGACCTGGCCAAGTACATCTTTCTCGGCCACGTACGGGACCGCAACGAGGTGCTGTTCTACCGGCTGCTGACCGAGCACATCGAGGAGATGCTGCCGGTCATCTACACCCCGACGGTAGGCACCGCCATCGAGCGGTACAGCCTGGAGTACGGTCGGCCGCGCGGGGTGTACCTGTCGGTGGACCATCCCGATCAGGTCGAGGCGGCCTTCCGCAACTACGGACTCGGACCCGAGGACGTGGACCTGATCGTGGCGACCGACTCCGAGGGCATCCTGGGCATCGGCGACTGGGGGGTCGGCGGTATCGCGATCGCGACCGGGAAGCTGGCCGTCTACGTGGCTGCGGCGGGCCTGCATCCCCGCCGGGTCATCCCGGTCGTGCTGGATGTCGGGACCGACAACTCCGCCCTGCTGGGCGAGGACATGTACCTGGGCACCCGGCACCCGCGGGTCCGGGACGAGCGCTACGACGAGCTGATCGACACCTACGTCACCGTGGCCGCCCGGCTGTTCCCGAACGCGATGCTGCACTGGGAGGACTTCGGCGCGGCCAACGCCCACCGCATCCTGGCCAAGTACACCGGCACTCACTGCACGTTCAACGATGACATCCAGGGCACAGCCGCCGTGCTGCTCGCCGCCGCGGTGGGCGCAGTCCGGGCCTCCGGCACGCAGATGAGCCATCAGCGGGTGGTGATCTACGGCGCCGGAACGGCCGGGACCGGAATCGCCGAGACCCTGCGGCAGGTGATGATCGCGGACGGTCTGAGCCCCGCCGAAGCCACCGAGCGCTTCTACGCGGTTGACCGCTACGGCCTGCTTACCAGCGACTATCCCGGAGTGCTGCGGGACTTCCAGGTGCCCTACGCCCGCCCCGCGGCCGAGGTCAGCAGCTGGCGGCGCGACGGCGACGGCGGCATCGGCCTGGCCGAGGTGGTGACCCGCGCCCGGCCCACCATACTGATCGGAACCTCGACCCAGCCCGGCGCCTTTACCGAGCAGATCGTCACCGAGATGGCCGCGCATGTGGCCCGGCCGATCATCATGCCACTGTCCAACCCGACCTCGCACGCAGAGGCCCGGCCCGGCGACCTGATCGCCTGGACCGGGGGGCGGGCCCTCATCGCCACCGGCAGCCCGTTTGGTCCCGTCACGTACGACGGGGTTCGCTATCAGATCGCCCAGGCCAACAACGCGCTCATCTTCCCCGGTCTCGGGCTCGGCGTCACCGTCTGCCGGGCCCGCCGGGTCACCGACCATATGCTGACCGCCGCGACCCGCGCGCTGGCTGGCCTGTCCGATGTCACCGCGCCGGGCGCCGCCGTGCTGCCCTCGATGACCAGCCTGCGCGAGGTCTCGGCCGCGGTCGGGGTGGCCGTCGCCCGGGCCGCGCAGGCCGAGGGCCTGGCCGACAGGCCGCTCGATGATCCCGAAGGGCAGGTGCGCCGGGCCATGTGGGCGCCCGCCTACCCGAAGGTCGAGCCGGTCTGAGGCAGCCCCGAGCCGGCCCGGTGAGTGCCGCGGGCCGATCCGCGGTTTCGGTGAGGGAGATTCTTTAATTAGTAATTTTTAGTGATAGAGTTCGTTGCGTGACGGACCTGGACCCGTGTCCTCGGTGAGCAGCCTGGACGATCCGGTACGCCGCCGCCTGTACGAGGTGGTCTGCGAGCGGACCGAGCCGATGGGACGGGACGAGGCGGCGCCGCGGCCGGCGTGGGCCGGGCACTGGCCGTCTACCATCTCGACAAGCTCGTGGAAGTCGGGCTGCTGACGGCGTCCTATCAGCGGCCGCCGGGACGCAGCGGGCCGGGTGCGGGACGGCCGGCCAAGCTGTACGCCAGGTCAGACCGCGAGTTCGCCGTCACCGTTCCGCCGCGGGAGTACGAGCTGGCGGCCCGGCTGCTCGTCCAGGCGGTCGAGTCCGATCCCACGGACCGCAGCCGGGCCGCCCTGCTGGACGCCGCGCGCCTGCTCGGCGCGGAGCTGGGCGGCCGGTTCCAGGGGGACCAGAACGACGACGCTGGCGGGGCAGGGATACGAGCCCAGGCGCGACGAGGACGGCGTCCCCCGGCTGCGGAACTGCCCGTTCCACCAGCTAGCCGAGCATCACCGGGACGTGACGTTGCGGCATGAACCTGGGGCTGATCGAGGAAATCACGGCGGGCCTGCGGACGGACGGCGTGCGGCCGGTGCTCGACCCGCAGCCCGGGTACTGCTGCGTGGCGATCGGGGGCGTCAACCATGACCAGGACGCTGCGCATCACCGAGCACAAGCGATAAGGAGGATCCCGAGATGGCTGATCCACTGACCGACCTGACCAGCAGGGGGGCGCCTCGACCTCGGTCAAGGATCCGGCCTACCCCGACGCCCGGTACGTGACCGACCTGGAGGCGGGAGAGGAGAACAGGGCATGAGCGCGGCGTACGTGATCATCGGGGCGAGCCTGGCCGGGGCCAAGGCCGCGGAGACCCTGCGCGCGGAGGGCTTCGACGGCCCGGTCATGCTGATCGGCGAGGAGGCCGAACGGCCGTACGAGCGGCCGCCGCTGTCCAAGGACTACCTGATGGGCAAGGCCGAACGGGAGACGATCTACGTCCACCCGGAGTCCTGGTACGCCGAGCACGACGTCGACCTGCGGCTGGGCGCCCAGGTCACCGCCGTCGATCCCGCGGCCCACGAGGTGCGGCTGGCCGACGGCAGCCGGGTCGGCTACGCCAAGCTGCTGCTGGCCACCGGCTCGGTGCCGCGGCGGCTGCCGCTGGCGGGCGGCGAAGCGGACGGCGTGCTCTACCTGCGCCGGCTCGGCGACAGCGACCAGATCAGGGCCGCCTTCCAGACCGCGACGCGGGTCGTGGTGATCGGCGCGGGCTGGATCGGCCTGGAGACCGCCGCCGCGGCCCGGGCGGCCGGGGTCGACGTGACGATCCTGGAGACGGCTGACCTGCCGCTGCTGCGGGTGCTCGGCCGGGAGGTGGCCCAGGTCTTCGCGGACCTGCACCGCGAACAAGGGGTCAACCTGCGCTTCGGCGTCCAGGTGGCGGAGATCACCGCACCGGGCGGCCGAGCGGACGGGGTTCGGCTGGCCGACGGCACCCACGTTCCCGCCGACGCGGTTGTCGTCGGCGTCGGGATCACGCCGCGTCTCGAGCTTGCGTCCGACGCGGGCCTGCAGACCGGCAACGGCGTCGTGGTCGACGCGCGGCTGCGGACCTCCGACCCGGACATCTACGCCGCCGGGGACGTGGCCAACGCTTACCATCCCGGGCTCGGCCGGCACATCAGGGTCGAACACTGGGCCAACGCGCTGCACCAGCCGCAGACGGCAGCGCGGGCCATGCTGGGCCAGGACGCCGCCTACGACAACGTGCCGTACTTCTACAGCGACCAGTACGACCTGGGCATGGAGTATGCCGGTCACGTCGAGCCCGGTGGTTACGACCAGGTTGTGTTCCGCGGCGACGTCGAGGGGCGGGAATTCATCGCGTTCTGGCTGAGCGGCGGGCGGGTGCTGGCCGGCATGAACGTCAACGTCTGGGACGTCAACGAGGTGATCCAGGAGATGGTGCGCGACCGCCGCGCCGTAGACGCGGCCAGGCTCGCCGACGTGGACGTTCCTCTGCAGGAGTTCCCGGGCTGACCTGGAGCTGTTTTTGGGGGGCGCGGTGCGCGTCCCGCCACGTGTCGACGAGCGCGTCCGCGTCCAGGAGGGGGAGGAACAGTGGCGGGCCCGCCGGGATGCGGCGCCACTCGAGGATCCGCCGGTTGAGACCGGCGGTGAGCTCGCGGACCTCCTGCTCGCTGCGCAGGTCTTGGATCGTCTCGGTCAGCCGCTCGATCTCCTTGCGCAGCCTCAGCGGGGTCGGCAGGAGCTCCTCGGCGGACACGCCCTCGCGGCGCAGGTAATCCCGCAGCCAGGCCTGGCCGTCGTCTGTGCCTGGCCGCTTGGGAAGCGGCTTGCCCGCGCCGGGCAGGTTATCGAAGGCACCCCGCTCCGCCGCCTCGTTGATCTGCTTGTCGACCCACGAGGTGAAGCTCATTTCGGGCGGTTTGCGCTCTGCCATCCGTTCTTACGGTACTTCCTTTCCGGGACGGGTACGCAGCGACCGGCCCAGGAGGTACCGCGGTGGGAGATGCGATCGTCGGCGTGGTGGCGAACCCGGTCACGAGGGCGTACGCCACAGGGCGTACGGGACCACTGAAATTCATTCGCTAGGCCGACGCCGCCACTGCAAACTTTCCTTAACGTCGTAAGTACGGGGCAATCCAGTCAGGGGGCTGAGAATGCAGCTAACGATGTACCATCCGGGCACCAGCACGGTCTGGGCCGACGCCTTGTTCGTGTCGGTGCTGCAGCGCTCCGATGAACCGAGCGTAATCCAAGTCCGGCAGGCCATCACCGCGGCCGTGCGCGCCTACGGCGGCCGAGGGTGCGCCCAGCGGGTGGCCCAGGAGTTCGGCGATCACCCGGAGACCGCGGTCGCGCGGATGCGCTGGGCTCGTGCGGTGGCCGGCGAGGTGTTCGTCGCACCGTCGGGGCCCGCGCAGGCCAGTGCCCGAAGACGGCCAGGACTCCTTGTTGACGAATCCGCGGCGTTGGTACTGGCGGGAAGATGAAGCGCATCCGCATCGACAGGCCGAGGATCCGGCGTGAGCGGTCCTGGGCGGAGGACCTGCCGACCGACCCGCGAGACCCGGAACTGGTCCGGGCCAAGGCGCTGAACCGCGCCCGGCTGGCCCGGGCAACAAGACAAGACTCCAGCGATCGCAGTCCGTGAATGAGGAGGTATGCAGTGAAGAACCCGATCACGCCGAACATCCCGCTGGCCATCGTCCTGTTCGCAGCGGTTGCCGCGGTTGCGCTGCGGGCTGCGTCCAAGCGGCCGAAGCCGCGGTGGGTGGCAGGCACCCAAACCCCGCCGTTTACGGTAACCGCCGATGAGCGGCCTACCGGCTGCCCGACCAGTGCCGTTGAGCAGATGCAGCATACGTTTCACGAGCTACACGCCAGCGGGCGTCATGCTGTTTGCGCGGTGTGCGATAGCCAGTACTCGTGAGCGTGATGCCAATGTCGACCGACGTGTTCGCTTCGCTGTCGTACCATGATCAGGGAGTTCCTTGATGCATATCGTCGACGTTGTCATCCTCGTCTGCTGGGTCGCCTTCTGGATCTATTGGCTCACGGCGTCTGTCGGTGTCAAGGCCGGCCAGAATAGATGGACCCGGTTCGCGGGCGTCCGGATCGGTATGATTCTGGTCCTTCTTCTCCTGGTGCGGGTTAGAGCGCTCAAAGGACATTCGGTCACGAATGATCCATGGTTGCAGGGAATCGGCCTGGCCGTCTTCTTGCTGGGGTTGGCGCTGGCTATCTGGGCCAGGGTGTACCTGGGCCGGAACTGGGGAATGCCGATGTCTCAGAAGGCCGATCCGGAACTCGTGACGACGGGTCCGTACAGCAGCGTTCGTCACCCTATCTACTCGGGCATCATCCTCGCGATGATCGGCACGACGATCGCGGTCAGCCTGTATTGGCTGGTAGCTGTGGTCGTGCTCGGAGCGTACTTTCTCTACAGCGCCATTGTGGAGGAGCGTCTCATGGCCCGCCTCTTCCCAGGCTCGTATCCCGAGTACAAGCGTTCGACCAAGATGCTGATCCCCTTCATCTTGTGAGCTTCCGCGGCATCGCCGTGCATACCGGCTTTGGAATCTTGCCGGGCAACTTCCCGTCGGAGCCGGATGGGTAACAGCTTGGCCCTGCCGTTGTCGGCCGCGGTCGGGGCTGGCCTTCTACGCTGTGCCTGTGGGGACGTTCACGTTCCTGTTCACCGACATCGAGGGGTCGACGGCCTGCTCGGGCGGGTGGGGCAGGACGTGTACGCGCGGGTCTCCGCCGAACTCCAAGCGCTTAGCGATGCGCGGCCGACCACGCACGGATCATGACTTCCGGCGGAGACCCGAGCCGGGCCTCCCATCGTCGGGCGACCCCGAGGTTCGGGGTGATCTACCCCTGGGCTCAGATACGCGTCGGGGTGTTCCGCAAGCTGGTCATCCGGGTCTCGGCGTAGTTGCACTCGGCGACGATAGCGGCGACGCGCCGGGCGATGCGAGCCAGCGGACCCCGTACGCCCTGCGTAACGTGGTGGTTCATTGTTCCTCCTTGGTTCCGGCCATCTTTTGCCGGTCACTGTCGAGTCTCGTCGTAAGGCCCTCCTTGGCGCATCGGAGGAAATCCCTATCTTGCCTGCTGAGATAGGTCTTAGCCGGGCCTGAAACCGGCTTACCCGGACTCAGAACGCGCTGGCCGGCTTAGCGCGGATTTCCCGCACCGGTTCTCTGGCCTGCGTCCCCCGGCCCGGGTTAGCGCCGGGGTGCCGGTGTCGGCAAGCCGACAGGAGCGGTGTCGGCCGGGTGACTGTCATCCGGGCCGCCGCCCGGCATGGTGGACCTCAGCCTGCCGATTCCGGCGGCCGCCGATGGGGCGGCCCGGGTCACCGGCCAAGGAGGTCCGCGATGCGCTCCGCGACAAGCCGCCTGTCCATCAGCGCCGCGCGGGCCGACGCGCTGTTCGCATCGGCCCTGCAGCAGTCCGGGGAACCCGGCGCCCAACAGATCCATCAGGCCATCGCCGCGTCGGTTCGCGCGTTCGGCGCCCGGGGCTGCGCAGCGCGGGTCGCGCAGGCCTACGGCGAGCACCCGGAGACCGCGGTGCCGCGGATGCGGTGGGCCCGCGCGGCGGTCGCCGCGAGCGGCAGCACCGGCCCGGTTCGCCGCGACTACGTGTCGGCAAGCTGACGGCTCGGTCAAGCTCGGCACTGCGGGCAGGGCACGAGCATCATTATTGGGGCTCGGAGTCGATGAGTAGCGAGACGGCTTCGATCAGGGCCAGGTGGGTGAATGCCTGCGGGAAGTTCCCGAGGTGCTGCCCGGTGGTGGTGTCGATCTCCTCGGCGTACAGCTGCAGCGGCCCGGCGAAGGAGAGCAGCTTCTGGCACAGGGCGTGGGCGCGTTCGGTTTCGCCGATCATGGCCAGCGCGGTCACCAGCCAGAACGAGCAGATGGTGAAGGTTCCCTCCTTCCCCTCGAACCCGGTGTCGGTGCCCTCGACCTGGTAGCGCAGGACCAGGCCGTCCTGGGTCAGCTCGTCGGCGATGGCCAGCACTGTCGCTTGGACGCGCTTGTCGTCGGCGGGCAAGAACCCCATGATGGGCAGCAGCAGCAGCGACGCGTCCAGGTCGTCGGTCTCGTAATGCTGGCGGAATACTCCCCTTTCAGACACGCCCTTGTCCAGGACCTCGGCCTTGATCTCATCCGCGCCCGCCTGCCACCGCCTGGCGCGTTCGTCGTCTCCCCGCTCGGCGGCCAGGTCCGCGCCGCGCGCGGCCGCCACCCAGCACATCACCTTGGACGCGGTGAAGTGCTTGGGGTCCCCGCGGACCTCCCAGATCCCCTGGTCCGGCTCATGCCAGCGCGCCAGGGCGGCATCCACGAACCCGGCCACCCCTTCCCACACCGGCGCCACGATCGTGGCGGCCCCCCGGTGGAACTGTACATCCAGCGCGTCGACGATCATCCCCCACACGTCGTGCTGCTGCTGATTCCAGGCCCCGTTGCCGATCCGGACCGGACGCGCCCCGCGCCACCCGGACAGGTGATCCAGGGTCTTCTCGGTCAGGTCGCGTTCCCCGCCGATGCCGTACATGATCTGCAGCTCGAACCGCCGGTTGAGGTCACCGCCGCTGACCGCGTTGATGACGAACCCCCAGTACTCGATCGCCTCCCAGTCAAAACCCAGCCGGTACAGCGAGCGGAGCATGAACGCCGAATCCCGGATCCAGGTGAACCGGTAGTCCCAGTTCCGCGCCCCGCCCGGCGTCTCCGGCAGCGACGTCGTTGACGCGGCCATGATGGCGCCGGTGGGGGCGTAACTGAGCCCTTTGAGGGTCAGGGCGCTGCGGTCCAGGTACGGCTTCCACGGATGGTCCGGGATCTTCGCCGAACTCAGCCAGTCACGCCAGAAATCGACCGTGGTATTAAGCATGGCCAGCGCCTCGTCCTGATCAGCCGGAGCGTTACCGCTCCCCCACGACAGCGCGACGAACGCCGACTGGCCCTGCGTCAGCGTCGTGCGGCCATAACACCGGGCACTTAGCACGCCCAGCGGGATGCTGCCCGCCAGGTCCAGCCGCACCTCCCCCTCCGCCGGGGTCAGCCGCATCGCCTCGTAGCCGTCGCCGGTGTAGCTCCACGTGCCGCCGGTGGTCCCGTAATTGAACAGCGGAGCGCAGTTCACCATGACCTCGACCCGGCCGCTGATGCATGTCGCGACCCGCAGGAGCACGCCGACCGCACCGAAATCAGCCGGAGCCCGGTGATAATCCGGCCGCCGCCCCTCACGCTGCAGCGGACCGATGGCCAGCAGGTCGTGCACGGTCATCCAGCCCGTCGGGGTCTGCCAGGTCGTCTCCAGCACCATCGTGCCCGGCACATACCGCCGATGCTGCGGCACATGGGTCTCGCTGGGACCGAACCGGAACATGCCCGCGGTCCGGTCGAGGAGCGCTCCGAACACACTCGGGGAATCGGGCCGCGGCAAGCACAGCCACTCCACCGACCCATCCGGCGCCACCAGGCAGCTCTGCTCGCAATTCGACAAGAACCCGTAATCGGCAATCGGCGGAAACACGCTCACCGACGCTGAACTCTCGATAGCCAAGACAACCACCCCGGACTCTCTAGGTAACCCGATCATAAGAACCGGTCCTGCGCGCCATCATCACTCCGCACGGGTGATCCGGTGATCAGGCCGCAGGCTCGCTGGCAGGTGCTGCAGACGGCCCGAGCGCCACGGACAAGAACAACGGCACGGCAAAGAAGAGGCCGGATTGCAGGAAGTACTGGAAGAAGAACGACGTAAGCCCGGCCCGCAGCGTCCGGTTCCGCAGCATCGCCGGATCGAGCAGCGCGGCCTTGCCGCGCGCCAGACGGTGATTCTGCCACCACAAGAAGACCCACAGCACGACCCCGCCGGAGAGGATCAGCCAGTCACGGCCTTCAGCGTCCTCCCCGAACGGGGCTAAACGCAAGCCATTCATCGCCCCTGCCCGCCGTCGATTATCCGGCCGTCGCCCGCCGCGGACATCATCCGAGCGAAGTGACGGTGGCTGTCGACGAGGGAGATGGAATCACTCCTCAGGGGTGATCCTGGCCGCCGACGCGATGCCTACGATCACCGGAGACGCGTCGGGCCGATCAGCATATAGTCAGGTTTCCTATAGAAAATGATCAGTTAATATGCAGTTATATTCCAGGCGACGATCAGGCCCAGCGTCCATCATCTGACTGGCTCCCTCCGGCGCCATGCCGTGCGGGCCGCGCCGGGAATGCGCCCGAGAGCGCCCCCGTCGGCCCCTCCATCCATCCGGCCGGGGCGCTCTCGCCAAACCGGACATGGCGCTGCAGTCACCCGTGACGGGTGACTCGCCCGCTCGCGCTGGGCTGGTTGGATCGCCAGTGTGATCGTCCAGCTGGCTATCCGGCTGGTGGTCTTCACGCGTGCCGCTCACGACCCTGCCCGAGGTGCGCCATGGCCATGGATACCTACATTGTGCTCGCCGCGAGCTACGACACTCGGGGAGCGGCGGAAGCCGACTACTACGCCGTGCGCGACTTCTACCTCATGTCCGGACTGCTGGACACCTACGACGCGGCCGCCATTACCAAGGATGACGCCGGGAAGGTAGGAATCGTCGCCAGGAACGAGCAGTCGACGCGCCAGGGCGCGTGGCGCGGGCTCGGTATCGGGCTGGTGGGTGGCGTGCTCGTGGCGCTCTTCCCGGCGGTGGGCAGTGGAGACAGGCTCCTGCTGGGCGGGCCGGGCGGCGCCGGCCTCGGCGCCCTGGCCGGGCACGTCACCGCCGGGTTGAAGCGCGCCGACCTCAAGGATCTCGGCGAGTTGCTCGACGAAGGGCACAGCGGGCTGGTGGTGGTGGCCGCCGGCCAGCTCGAGGGACCGCGTCGAGCACCACATCAAGCGGGCGCGCCAGGTGACGAGGAAAGAGCTGACGGCGGACGAGAAGGCAATGGAGAAGGACATCGAGGCGGCGGCGTCTGCCCCTGGCCAGAGCCTGGAACAGGCGGTGGCGGAGTCGGAGGCCGCGGTCCGGGAGGCCGAGGCCGAGGCGGCCGCGGCGGAGCGGGCCGCCGAGCAGTATTCGACCCACGCCGCGCCGCCCGTGATCCACGATGACCTGGTGGGCCGACTGGATGATCTGGCCACGCTGCGCGAGAAGGGTGTGCTCAGCCAGGCGGAATTCGAGACGGCCAAATCCAGGTTGCTCGGCGCGTGATCCTGGTCGCGACGAGCCGCCGCCGGCCAGCGGGCAACCCGGCCCGGTGGCTGCGCTTCAGCCGAGGCCTTCGCGGTCTGCCACCGATGCCACCGACGCGAACGGGGCGGGCAGCGCGGCGCTGACCGCGGCTTCCAGCAGGCTTCGCTGGCTGGCGATGGCGGCATGCCGTTCTGCGGGGAGCGTGGATTGGAGCTCGTCGAGCATCCCGTGAAGGCGCCGGGGACCACCTGAGGCGCGTCGGCGCCATAACGGATGACCTCGGTCAGGGCAAGCACCAGCAGGGCGTCGAAGTTCCGCAGCTTCCGCTTGACCCTGACCGTGCCGCTGGAATCTATCCGCAGCCCGGTCGGGTCGAGCCGGCCGCCCGTGACGGCCAGGAGGTCGCTGATGCGGTCGATAGCCTGGACCCCGTCGTCGGGTCGTTGACGGCCGGAGACAGCGCGCGGCTCGCGACGTCAGCAAGCTGCCGGAAGCCGAACGCCGGATCCTGCACGAAGGTGCGTTCTCCGCGGATGAGGAAAAACCTGGTCACCTCGCGGTCGCGGAGATCCCCGCCGTGCACCAGCGCAACAGGGGTGCCATGAGCCAGGTACTCCCCTACGCCGATGGCCAGCTCGAGCCAGCACTCCTTTCGCCGGCACAATTCGACCAGACCGTGCAGGTCGATGGCCGTAACGACTCCCGCCGGCCCGGTGTAGCAGAGGCGACGCGGTGACGGGTCCGGGGAGGGAGGCTCGACCTCGACGTAGGCGGACGCCGGCGGGAAGTTCTCCTCGATGGCCCGCCGGCTCTCGGTGGCGATCGTTTCGAGCAGGTACTGGACGCGCATGAGCCGCACCACGCCATGCAGGTAAGCGACGAAGCCGAAGACCGTCGCCACGGTCAGCACCAGCAACGTCGTCACCGACACTACCGGGGCGAACTGCTTGGCCGACGTGACCGACGCCCGGTTGCTGACCAGGATGACCGCGGAGAAGACAAAGGTAGCCAGGAACAACCCGAGCGTCACCCGGGTGACCCGGGAGCGGATGAAGATCCGCACCGTCCTGGGCGAGTACTGGCTAGCGGCGAGCTGGATGGCCACCAGCGTGGTGGCGAACACCACGGCCACGAACGCCAAGGTGGCGGCCGCGATGGCGCCGGCGAAGGTCGCTCGGAGCGATCTTCGCACTCCTGATGGGTCTCACCCTGGCCAGCGAGGCCGGCTTCCTGGCGTCGGCGCAGGGGATCGTGAGCAGCGAGGCCGCCGACGCGTCCCGCCTGGCCTGGGCGGCGACCAGCCCTGGCGTCGACTCCGCGCCGATCCAGTCAGCCCTGCTCGGCTACCTGAAGGCGACGCGGGCTAACGAGTGGAGCGGCAGCAACGCGGCCGACGGCGACGATCCTGCCACCACGGACGCCATCGCCAGCCTGGAAACCGCCGTCCGGACCCAGGCGGCCCGCCCCACCATCGGGACACCCGCGAGCACCAAGCTGCTGGCCTCCCTCGATGCCCTTACCAGCGATCGTCGCGCCCGCCTGGCCGCGGCCTCACGTCAGCTCCCCGTCCTCTACGCGGTCGTCCTGGCCCTCGGCGGGGCCGCGCTGATCGTGAACGCCGCCGCCCTCACCCTGCGTAGCGGCCCACGCGCGGCCCTGCTGGTCGGCGGGCTCGCCGTCGTGATCGGGCTCAGCCTGGCCCTGCTGTTTGCCCTGGGCACGCCGTGGCGAGGCCCGATCACCGTGAGCGGGCATCCCATCGCCGTCGTGCAAGACCTGAGCGCCGGCTACTTTCACCGCTAACCTTCCGTCCTAGGGTCCAGGCGGAGCGGCACTCATGTCCGCCGGTCGCCTTTCCCGGGAGAAGCGCCACCGTGACCAGCCGATCTTGATACCGAGGCCTATGGCGACGATCACGATCACGCCGAGTGCAGCTGGCGCCCCCGTGGACGCCGATCTCATATCCGCCGACCGAACCGGCCATCCACGCGACCATGGCCGTCGCGAGGACGACGCCCACGTTGAGCCGGTCCGGGTGAGGTCAGATCAGCTGGAGCTGGCGGGCCCGGCGGACGGCCTCGCTGCGGTGCTCCGCGGCGAGTTTGCGGTAGATGTTCCGCAGGTGCGTCTTTACCGTGTTGACGGAGATGTACATCTCGGTGGCGACCTCGGCCGTGTTCAGCATGCCTGATACGTGCACGAGAACCTCCCGCTCGCGTTCGGTAAGCGGCTCAACCACCAGGGCCCGGGCCTGATCGCGGGCCGGTGCCGGAGCGGGGAGCTGACCGGGGCCAAGGGCCTTGCCGAGCAGGCGCTGATGGGTGCCGACCAGTTCAGGGTCACGCCGCAGCACCGACCCGAGCCAGCTGCGCTCCATCACCAGCGGCAGCCTGAGCTGTTCGCGTTCGGCCAGCCGCAGCGCGGAGGCCAAGCTGCGACGACCGCGCGCGCAGGCACTGCTGGCGTAGGCGAGCCGGGCGTCGATCAGCAGTGCTTGCATTCGCGCCCGGTCCGGCAGCCGGCCATCGGCCTCGAGCGCCGGGGCGAGCGCGCGTGATGCATTGTCGCCATCCCCGGCGACCGCCCACGCGTACGCGAGGGTGGCCGCAGCCTCCGGAGAGGGGCCGGCTCGTTCGGCGGTGGCCAGTGCGACTTGAACGTCCCCGGCCGCCGCCCAGGCGCGAGACTCGGCCAGGCTCAGCTGCTGGTCCAGCCAAGCAGGGACCAGCCATCCGGACCGGGCCCTGGCGACAATCTGCGCAGCCACGGTGGCGCGGCCCTCGGCCAGGGCACCAGCCGCCGCAATCAGGTAGGCCACCGTCCCGGTCAGCTTGTCCGGGCTCACGCCGAGGGCAGCGTCCGCCTGCTTTAGGAAGCGGCGGGCCTGGTCCAGCTCATTACGCTCCAGATGAACCCAGGCCAGCGCGACGAGCGGCGCGGGGCGCGGGTGCCCGGCCGGCCCGTCCTCGCCGCTCATCAGGGCCGCCTGCCCGGCCAGCTCCGCGGCGCGGGACAGCCGTCCGCGCATCGCCTCGGCCAGCGCCAGCTGGCCCGCCAAGTCGGCCCGCTCGTACTCCTGGCCGGACGCTGCCTCGGCGGCCAGCCCCGCCTCCAGGATGCGGGCCGCCTCCTCTGGGCGCCCGGACCACAGCTCCACGGCGGCCCGGCCGGACAGCACGCGCCTCCTGATCTCAGGATGGCGGGCCAGCTTCCCGCCCCGAGCCTGGCTGAGCATCAGCTCGGCCCGGTCGGCGACCGGCGCCGCGGCCAGCAGATCACCAGTACGCAGGCAGGCGGTGAGACGGATAACCACGGCGGCCAGCCGACCCGCGACCTGTTCTCCGTCGGGACGACGATCCAGCAGGTGCTCGGCGGCATCCAGCGCGGCGGCACATGATTCGTACTGGCCGGCGGCCAGCGCCATCGCCGCAGAGACCAGGTACGGAGCCGGCCCGGTCCAGGCCTGGCCAGGTGGCATGCCGGCGAACTCCCCGGCCAGGTCCTGGCCATCCCGAGGCTCGATCAGCTGGCCGATCGCCAGCTCTTCGACGACCATCCCGGCGGCCAACAGCCAGTCACCGGCCCGGGCAGCGTGGCGTACCGCGTCGGCCAGCAGGCCCTGGCGCTCATACCACCGCGCCGCCCGTCGATGCAGGACAGCCACCTGGTCCGGATGCTCCAGCCTCAGCTTCAGCCGGAGCATCTCGGCGAACATCGTGTGGTACCGGCACCACCCGGAGCCGATCGGCTGGACGAATGCGTTCGTGCGCACCAAGGACGCTAGGATCCCGGCGGCCTGCGGATCACCGGTCAGCTCAACGGCGGCATCGGCGCTGACATGCTCCAGGATGGAAGTGCTCAGCAGCACCTGGCGCACCGGCGGCGCGGTGATGTTCAGCACCTCGTCGACCAGATAACTGATCAGGGCGCTGTCCTCGGCCATGAGCTCCTTGACGAACTGGCCGGGGTCGGGATGACCGTCCAGGGAAATCGCGGCCAGCCGCAGCCCGGCCGCCCAGCCCTCGGTCCGCCGGATCAGGCCCTCCAGTACGTCGTCCGGCAGCATGCTGCCGCGCTGGGCCAGCAGCTGGCTTGCTTCGGCCGCGCTGAACGCCAGGTCGCTGGCCCGGATCTCGGCCAGCTGCCCGGCTACCCGGTAGCGATGCAACGGCAGCAGCGGATCCATACGCGAGGTGACCACCATACGCAGGCCCGCGCCGGCATTCCGCAGTACGAAGTCAAGCCCCTTCAGCGCCTCCGGCTGGCTCAGCAGGTGCAAGTCATCGAGGACCAGCGTCACCACCGGGTCCTGGGCCGCCAGCGCCGCGGTCAGCCGCAGCAAGAACACGTCCTCGGCCGCCTGCCCGTGCGGGACGGCCCGCAGCGCCTTCGGAACGGCGACGCCCGACCGGCGCAGCGCCGCCACGACATAGGACCAGAACACGCCCGGCCGGTTGTCGAAGTCATCCAGGCCGATCCAGGCCACCGGCCCGGGCACCGCCGCCGCCCACAACGCCACCGCCATCGTCTTGCCCGCACCGGGAGGGCCGGTAACAACGGTCAGCGGGCACCAGCGGGTACCTTCGGCGATCAGCCCGGTGATCCGCGGGCGCTGAACCGCCCACTGCGGCACCTCCGGCGCCGTGATCTTAGAGGTCAGGATCGGGTCGCTGACCGGGATCGCCGACCGCCTGGTGCGGGCCGGCGCACGGTTGGCAACATTGGCAACCATCGATACCTCCCGGCGCTCCAACCCTCCGCTAGCCGACGACCTGACGGCCACGGGGAGTTACACATCGATCGCCGGCCGGGCTACCTTCCCGGCCGCTATGGGCAATTTGCCCTACAACCCACCCAACGCCGACCGGCCAGCGCGCGCATCATGCGATTGGCATGAAATCGTCCCAATCATGCATTGTTTGACGAGTCGTCACTGACCGTCTGGTTCTTCCAACGCGACCGCGATGGCATGAAGACCAGCCGTCAGCTCTCGAGAAGCCCCCGTTCCCGGGAGCTGGTGACCGCCTGGTGGCGGGAGGAGGCACCCAGCTTCTTGTAGATCGACATCGCCTGCGACTTGACGGTGTTAGGGGACAGGAACAGCTCGGCGGCGATCTCCGGGAACGACATGTGGGTGGCGAGCAGCGGCAGCAGGCGCAGCTCCGCCGCGGTCAGGGTGGATGCCCCGGGGCTGCCCGAACCGCGTTCCCTGGACAGCTGGGCCCGCAGCGCCTCGGCCTCGCCGACCAGGATTCCCATGCTGGGCCGCCGCTCGAGCAGCTCGTCGACTTCCCGCATGAGCGTCCTGGCCCCGGCCAGGTCGGAGAGGGCGAGGTGGACACGAATGAGCTCGATCCGGAACTGGATAGCCAGGTGCGGAAGCGCGTAGGTCAGCAAGGGCCGCAGCTCCTGAGCGCTGGCGATCTCACGCCGCGCCGCCGGGATGTCTCCCCGGTGCACGGCCAGGCGGGCCTGCACGGCGCAGAGCAGAGAGAACTTCTCGATCCCGGCTCGCTGCAGGACGGAACGTGCTTGGCTGGCCATGGTCTCGGCCTGGTCCCATCGATGGCGTTCCATCGCCACCAGCGCCCGCTGGGATAGCGCTCTCACCAGCACATCCGGAGCGCCCCGGTCCCCGATCCTGACGGCGTCCTCGAGGAACGCATCGCCGCCGTCGAGGTCACCGCACAGGACGCGCGCGATGCCCTGGGCGTTCGGGACGGACGGCGGCATTCGGCCCGTCGCCGCGAACTTGTGCACGGCGTCGTCGGCGTCGGCGCGCATCTGCTCGACCCCGTCGCGGCACAACGTGAACCGCAGCACGGCCGCCAGCGCCTCGGCGTCCGGGTCGGCGGGCCGCGACGTATCCCGGTACAGCCAGCGATCGACCGCATCGGCCCACCGCTCGGCCTCGGCCGGCCGTCCCGACGCCGCGGCGACAACCGAGGCGTAAACGGCGGCTATCGGGTGTCCCTCCATCCCGCCCCGGTCGTCCAGCCACCGCAACCACCGCTGAAGCGTGGTGATCCGGGCTTGCACGTAGGTCGAAGAACAGAGCTTATCGATCAGGCAAGCGGCCGTCTCGACGTCCCCGGCGGCCATGGCGTACTCCAGCGCCTCCTCGGGCAGGTCGTTGCGCTGGCACCAGCGGGCGGCGCGGCGGCGCAGCTCCGGGACCAGGCCGGGCTCGGTGCGCTCCAGCTCGGCGCGCAGCATGTCGCGGAACAGGTGATGGTAGCGGTACCACTGCTCCCGCCGGTCCAGCGGCACCAGCAGCAGGTTCGAGCTGGCCAGCTCGGCCAGGACCGTGCCGGCCCCGGGCAGGTCCAGCACCGCCTCGCACAGCGGCCCGGACATCCGCTCCAGCACCGCGGTCCGGGTCAGGAACGCCCGCTGCCGCCGGGAGATCCTGGCCAGGAACTCCGACTCGACGTACTCGCTGATGAACCGGTCGTCCCCGCCGAACGAGGCCGCCATGCCCGGCAGCGAGCCGCCTTCCCGGAGGTAGAGCGCCGCCAGGTACAGTCCGGCGGCCCACCCCTCGGTCCGCCGGTGCAGCTCGGCCAGATCCTCTCGGCCCAGCACCACCTCGGCGGCGGCCAGGAGCGATGCCGCCTCTCCGGCCGTGAGCGACAGGTCACCGACGCCGATTTCGAGGATCTTGCCCGCAGCGCGCAGCCTCGCGATCCGCACCGGCGGCTGATCCCGGCTGGCGAAGACCAGACGGGACCCGGGAGGCGCGTGCTCGGCCAGCACCGACAGCGCGACCTGGCACTCCCGGTTGTGCAGCAGGTGCACGTCGTCCAGGACCAGCGTCACCGGCGACGCGATCGACGCGAAGGCATTGCTGAGGCGCGGTACCACCGAGCCGAGGACCGAACTGTCCGGCGAGGCCAGTGCGTCGAACAGCCGCTGCCCGACCGGCTCCACCGCGTCCAGCGCCGCCGCGATATAGGTCAGCAAGACCCTCGGATCGTTGTCTGTATCGTCCACCGATACCCAGGCGAACGCCTGGCCGTCGGTCTCGGCCCACTGTGACAGCAGCGTGGTCTTCCCGTAGCCCGCCGGTGCGACCACCGACACGATCGGATGGGAATCATCTCTCGCTAGCCGTTCGGGCAGTGACGACCGGCGGATGGTCCCCGGCCGCACCAGGGGACGCATGAGCTTCCCGGCGACAAGGTCGTATGCCGCCCCGCCCACGCGGACAGGCCGGTCAGCCCGTTGACGTACGTCGGTGTCAGTCATGCCCCTCGTGTCATGAGAATCTGCCCTCCCATAATTTCCCGAAGCTTCGAAATAGGTCAAGCACGCAATTGCGTGGGGCTGGCTGATATGACGGGGCGCAGGGCTCGTATCGTGGGTCCCGGCAGGTGGCTTGCTGGCAGCGATCCCAGCTTCACGAAGCTCCGCGGCGGCCCTGGGGTGGAGATGAATCGCAGGCAGAGCCGGGCGGCGGTCATGGCCGTCGTGGCGGCAGGCACGATGGTGGTCGCGGCGTGCTCCAGGTCCGGCAGCGGGTCAGCCTCGTCGTCGGGCCCTGTCTCGTCGGCTACGGGCCTGGCTGCGGTCACCCCGGCGGGCACCAAGCCGGTGTCCTCGGTGGTGTGGGCCACCAATCGCGACGTGATATCGCTGGACCCTATTTTCTCGGCGGGCTATCCGGAGTACACGGCCGATTCGCTCATGTGTGAGTCGCTGCTCCGCCAGGCTCCGGACGGTTCGCTGCAGCCCGGCCTGGCCACGGTGTCGAATCCGTCGCCGACCACGCTGGTGTTCACGCTGCGGCCGGGGGTGAAATTCTGGGACGGCCACCCGGTGACCTCCGCCGACGTGGTGTACAGCCTGGACCGCGCGGCCAGCCCGAACCTCGGCGGCTACTACTCGGGCCGGCTGGACCGGATCGCCTCGGTCACGGCGACCAGCCCGGCCCAGGTGACGGTCAAGCTGTCGCAACCCGACTACTGGCTGGAAGGAGAGCTCTCCTCGATGCCGGGGATCATCATCGAGAAGAGCTTCGCGGAGAAGCAAGGCAAGAACTACGGGACCCCGGCCGGGTCGATCATGTGCAGCGGCGCGTACATGCTCAAGTCGTGGACACCGGGGGTGGGCGTGGTCGCGGTGCCCAACCCGCACTACTGGAATCTCTCGATCCACCCGCTCGCCGGCCAGATCACCCTCAAGGGTGTCCCCGACATCACGTCGCTGACCGCGGGCTTGCTGACCGGGGCGATCCAGGGAGACTACGGGGTCGGGCTGCCCACCCTGGGCCAGCTCAAGGACAGCAGCGCCGTCCGGGTGGACCTGGGCCCGGGCTGGTCGAGCGACGTGCTCGAGATCGCCAGCCTCAAGGGCGTACTGGGCAACCTGAACGTACGCCGGGCGCTGTCGCTGGCGCTGAACCGGCAGGGGATCATCAACTCGGTCTACCAGGGCGCGGCGCAGCTGCCCAGGTGGGTGTCCAACCCGGGCACGTTCGGCTACAGCACATCGGTGTTCGACCAGGCCTACGCCAGCTCGCCGGTGCTCACCCAGGACATCGCCGCGGCCAGGAAGCTGGTCCAGCAGGCCGGGGACACCGGGAAGACGATCACCTTCGGCACCACCAGCCAGATGGCCGTGGTCGCCGGGGACACGGCCGCCTATCAGGCCGCCGCCCAGGCGATCGGACTGAAGGTCGCGCTGAGGTCGGTATCGGCCCAGGACTACATCGACTTCCTGGTCTCCCCCCAGTTCCGGGCGGGGGTCGACGCCTTCACGGCCGTGGACTTCGGCGACTACGCCGATCCGGCCGCGCTGCTCGGCGCGTTCGTGCCGGGCGGGTCGGGAAACTGGGACAACTTCAACGACCCGGCGATCACCGCGGCACTGGAGCAGGCGCGCGGCACGGCGAACCCGGACCAGCGGGCGGCGCTGGTGGCCAGGGACGAACAGCTGACCATACAGCAACTGCCCTGGATCCCCGACGTCGAGCCGGACACCGTGCTGGTACTCGCCAAGGGCCTGACCGGCGCCCTCTCCTCCACTGCCTACCTGTTCTCGCCCTGGGCCGACCAGCTGGGCGGGACCGGCTAAGTGCCGCGCTCGCGCTTCGTCGCGCGCAGGCTGGGCATGCTGCTGGCCAGCCTGCTCGTGGCGAGCTTCGTGATCTTCGCCGCGCTGTACCTGGCGCCCGGGACCCCGCTGGCCGCGCTGTCGGGCGGGCAGCCCCTGCCACCGGGCAGCGTCCAGGTCCTGGAGCAGCGTTACCACCTGAACGAGTCGTTCCTCGCGCAGTACTGGTACTGGCTGGACAACGCGCTGCACGGGAACCTCGGGATCTCGATCACGCTCCGGGAGAACGTGTCCACGCTGATCGCATCCCGGATCTGGACCACCGCCGGGCTGGTCCTGTACGCGTCCCTGATCATCGTGGTGCTGGGGATCGGCCTGGGCATCGTATCCGGGCTGCGGCCGGGGCGGCTCGACACCGGCGTGCTGGTGGTGACCGCGGTCTCGGCGGCCATCCCGGCGTTCGTCGCCGCGATCGCGTTGATCACGGTGTTCGCGGTGAAGCTGGGCTGGTTCCCCGCGCTCGGGAACGGCACCGGCTTCCTGAGCAACGTCAGGCATTTCACGCTGCCGGCCGTGGCCCTGGCCGCGGCGTCGCTCGCCATCGTCGCCCGGGTCACCCGGGCCTCGGTCCGGCAGGAGGCTGAGCGTGAGCACGTGCAGACCGCGGTCAGCCGCGGCATCCCGGCCCGCCAGGTGATCCGGCGGCATATCCTGCGCAACGCGGCCATCCCTATCACCACGATCACCGGGATCACGATCGCCTCGCTCATCGCGGTCGCCGCGGTCGTCGAGGTCGCGTTCAGCCTGAACGGGCTCGGCGCCTACCTGGTACAGGCCGCGGAAACAAAGGACATCGCGGTCGTGCAGGGGATCTCGCTGCTGCTGGTCACCGCGTTCGTCGTGGTCAACCTGCTGGCCGACGTGATCTGCGCCATGCTCGACCCGCGGCTGGCGCTGAGGGACAGGCCCCGGTGAGCACGGTCCTGCTGGCCGGAGAGGCCTCCGCCTCCCGTCGGGGCGTAGCCCGGCTACGCGCCACCGGCCCGGCCGGAATCGCCTCGGCCGTAGTCATCACGGCCGCGACGTTCGCGGCTCTGTTCGGCCCGCTGCTCGCCCCATACGACCCGGACCTGCCGAACCTGTCACTGTCCTGGGCCGGCCCGGCCGGCGGCCACCTGCTCGGGTATGACTTCGAGGGCCGCGACGTGCTGTCCCGGCTGCTGGCCGGCGCGCAATCCTCGATGCTCGGACCGCTGGCCGTGGTCATCCTCAGCGTGACGGCGGGTACGCTGCTCGCGGTCACCGCCGCCTGGCGGCGCGGCGTGAGCGACACCGTCATCTCCTCAGGCCTGAACATCCTGTTCGCGTTCCCGGGCATCCTGCTCGCCGTGCTCGCCGCGGCGATATTCGGGGCGGGCCTGCCCGCGGCGGCGATCGCGCTATCCATCGCGTACCTGCCCTATGTCGCCCGGGTGCTGCGCGGCGCGGCCCTGAAGGAACGCGGCCAGCCCTACGTCGCGGCGCTGGAGGTGCAGGGAGCGTCGGCCACGGCGATCTGCCTGCGGCACGTGGTTCCGAACATCGGGCCGCTGATCGTGGCCCAGGCCACGATCCTGTTCGGCTACGCCATGGTTGACCTGGCCGCCATTTCGTTTCTTGGCCTCGGGGTGCAGCCGCCCACGGCTAACTGGGGGGTCATGATCTCGGAAAACCAGTACGGTCTCCTGCTGGGTCACCCGCTGCCCGCGGTCGCCGCCGGCATCTGCATCGTGACCGTGGTGATCGCGGTCAACCTGCTGGGCGAGCGGCTGTTCGAACGAGCCCAGGCGGCCCGCGGATGAGCGACCCGACAATAGCCGATCCGGTGGCGTCCGCCGGCACGGCGGCTGGCCTGCCGCTGCTGGAGGTGGCCGGCTTGACCGTGCTTCTGGAGGTGAACGGCGCCCGGCGCGCGGTACTGCGGGACGTCTCGCTCGCGCTGCGGCCGGGCGAGGCCGTCGGCTTGGTCGGCGAGTCCGGGTCGGGCAAGTCCATGACCGCCCGGGCCCTGGGCCGTCTGCTGCCGTCCGGCGCCGAGACGCGCGGCTCGGTCCGGTTCGGCGGCGCCGAAATCGGCGCACTCGCCGGCGCGGATCTTCGCCGGTACCGCAGTCAGGTGGCGATGATCTTCCAGGACCCGCGGGCGCACGTCAACCCGGTCCGGCGCATCGGGGACTTCATGACCGAGGCGCTGCGCGCCAACCATAAAGTACCGACGAGGGAGGCGCGCCGCCGCGCCGTGGACATGCTCACCCAGGTGGGCATCGAGGACGGGGCCCGGCGGCTCCAGCAGTACCCGCACCAGATGTCCGGGGGGATGCTGCAGCGGGTCATGATCGCCGCGGCGCTGCTCACCGGGCCCCGCCTGCTCCTGGCCGACGAGCCGACCACCGCGCTAGACGTCACCACCCAGGCCGAGGTCATGGCGATACTCGACGGGCTGCGGCACGAGTCCGGGCTCGCGATGCTCTTCATCACCCACGACCTGGAGCTGGCGGCCGCGATCTGCGACCGCACGGCGGTGATGTACGCCGGGCAGATCGTCGAAGTGCGCGCCTCCTCGCTGCTGCACAGCGACCCGCTGCACCCCTACACCGCCGCGCTCGCCGCGGCCCGCCCGGACATCACGCAGACCACGCTTCGACTGCGCGCCATCCCCGGTCGCCCGCTGTCGGCGTTCGAGGCGCCTGCGGGGGAATGTGCCTTCGCGCCCCGCTGCGCCTACGCGGGCGACGTCTGCCGGGCCGCCGTGCCCGACCTCGTCGAGCTGGACGGCGGGGTGTCCCGCTGCGCCCGCGCGCACGAGCTGCGCGGCCAGCTTCGGGCGGTGCCCGATGGCTGAGGGCAGCGGTGCGCCGGTCCTGGAGGTAGCCGGACTGCGTAAGCAATTCGGCCAGTTCGTCGCCGTCAACGATGTCTCCTTCGGTCTGCGGCACAGCCGATCGCTGGCCATCGTCGGGGAGTCGGGTTCGGGCAAGACCACGATCGCGCGGATGATCGTCGGCCTCGAGCGGCCCACCAGCGGAACCATCACCGCCTGCGGGCACGACCGGTCCCGCCCAGCGCGGTCCGCCCGCGACAGGCGGCGTCGGGGCCGGGAGGTGCAGATCGTGTTCCAGGATCCCTAC
Organism: uncultured Actinomycetes bacterium; assembly: GCA_963722055.1. GTDB lineage: Bacteria > Actinomycetota > Actinomycetes > Streptosporangiales > Streptosporangiaceae > Palsa-504. The sequence continues at coordinate 47,767 of CAVRLA010000016.1, forward strand.
ACCAGCCTCGACCCACGCCAGGACGCCGAAGCCGCGATCGACGAGGTGCTGCGGCTGCACCACGGCTGGCCCGCTGACCGCCGCCGCGCCCGTGTCGCCGAGCTCACCAACCTGGTCGGCCTGGACACGCGGCAGTCCAGGACACTGCCTCGCTCGCTATCGGGCGGACAGCGGCAACGGGTGGCGATCGCCCGCGCGCTCGCGGCCCAGCCCGCCGTCCTGATCCTCGACGAGTCGGTCGCCGCCCTGGACGTTTCGATCCAGGCTCAGGTACTGAACCTGCTGGCCGACATACGCGACCAAACCGACGTTTCCTACATCCTGATCAGTCATGACCTGGCGGTCGTCCGTCAGCTCACCGACGAAACGCTCGTGCTGCACCGCGGGACACTAGTCGAACGCGGCCCCACCGCCGGGGTGCTGGACAATCCCCAGCACCCCTACACTCAACGCCTGCGAGCCAGCGTGCCCCGGCCAGGCTGGAAACCGATACGCCGCCGACTGGCAGGCTGACTGCGGTCAGCCTGCCAGGGTCCCCGGGCCGGCTTCCTGCCGTGTATCGACTTCGGCCCAGACGGCTTTGCCGGTCGCGGTCTCGCGCACGCCCCATTTGCCGGCCAGAGCCTCCACCAGGACCAACCCGTAGCCGCACTCGTCAGACCCGGCCGGGGTGCGCGGCTGCGGCCAGCGCGCGTCGGCGTCCTGGACCTCGATCCGCAGGCAGGTTCGGTCGGTCTGAAGGTTCAGCGCTATCGCATCAGTGCCGTGAGCGTGCCGGACCGCGTTGGTGACCAGTTCGGATACAAGCAGGACGGCGGTCTCCTCCAGGTGGGCCAGCCGCCATGTGACCAGCGCGTCACGGGTAGCTCGTCGGGCCAGCCCCGCCGCCTGGTCGCCGGTCAGCAGCGTCACTTGCAGGTTCCGCCCGGCTCCGGCCTCGCCAGGCCGGGCATGCGCGGCGCGGGGTCCACTCCGATCAGCCGTCATCGTTAGATCCTCAACCTCGTTATCCGCCGGGGCTGCCCGGTGTGGTCGCTTGAGGATCAGGCTTGTACCTGAACTACTCCTCTGCTAAGGCTGACTGAACGCTGTCAGGTTACCGAATAGTAACTGACCACTTGCTGAACGCCAGCGCTAGGACTTCAGGTACCAGGTGAGGCCGGGGCACACGTGCCCCGGAGTCGGCCCCGCGAACCGGCTGGGCCTAGGCGTCGTGGAAGACCAGGCCCAGGGTACGGCGGTGGCCGGAGCGGACGGTGCTGACGCCGTGGCGGACGGGGGCGGCGGACCAGCCGCGCGCGGTGCGCAAGGGGCGGTCGCGGGTGGTGAAGACCAGGCCGTGGCCCTGCTCGAGCACGGTCGCGGTGCCGCGGGACTGGGCGCGGGGGCGCTGCTCGACCAGCAGGAACTCACCGCCGGTGTAGTCGGTCCCGTGTTCGTCCAGGGCGATGACGACCTGCAGCGGGAACACCAGATCGCCGAACAGGTCGCGGTGCAAGGCGTTCCAGTCCCCGGCCTGGTAGCGCAGCAGGATCTGGGCGCTCTTGGACTGCCCGCCGCGGTGGCACATCTCCAGCCACTCCCCCAGCGTGTCGGGCCAGGGGGCGGGGCGGCCCAGGCGGCCGGCCCAGGCGCGCGCGATGACCAGCAGGTGCGGGTAGAACGCCTCGCGCAGCGCGCGGACGGGTTCGGGCAGGTTGTGGGTGAAGTAGCGGTACTGGCCGGAGCCGAAGCGGTGCCGGACCATATCGATGGTGGCCCGGAACCGCTCGGGCTGGTCGTACAGCCCGGCCAGCTCATTGCAGCCGGCCGGGGTGAGGAGCCGCGGGGTGCGGGCGCAGCCGACGGCGTTGAGGTCGTCGGCTACCGCCCGCCAGTCCGCCTGGTCGAGACCGGTCACCAGGGATCCCCGGTGAGCATCGGCTGCAGGGCGCCCTCGTGGATGAGGAGCTGCTCCTTGCGCTCGGTTCCTCCGGCGTAGCCGCGCATCGTGCCGTCCGCGCCGATAACCCGGTGGCACGGGCGGATGATCAGCAGCGGGTTGGCGGCGATCGCGGCGCCGAGGGCCTGGATCCGGTCACGCGGGATGCCGAGGCAGGAGGCGAGCTCGCCGTAGGTGATGGTGGTGCCGTAGCGGATGGTGTCCAGCGCCTTCCAGACCCGCTGCTGGAACGGCGTGCCGCGCGGGGCCAGGAGGAGGCGGAAGCTGGTCAGCTCGCCCGCGAAGTACGCCTCGAGCTGGCTGATGGCGTGGCCGAACGCCTGGGGGTCACGGCGCCAGCCGGGCTGGGGCTTTGGCGCGTTTCGCTGGCCGGGCAGCGACACGGAGGTGAGGGCCAAGGGGGCCAAGGGGTCCAAGGGGGCCAAGGGGTCCAGGCCGTCCGCGGTTTCCTCGCCGACCAGGAGGAGCTCGCCCACTGGGCTGTCGAGCGTCGTGTAGCTTGTCATACCCAGAAGCTATGTGCCCAGGCCGGGCCGAGCTGGCGGATTTCGGACATCGCGATGAGGAGCGGCCCCATGCCGACGGTCAATCATCAGGTACGGCTGGCGGCCCGTCCGTCGGGGCTGCCCAGGCCGTCAGACTGGGAGTTCACCAGCGAGGATGCGCCGGTACCTGGTCCGGGGCAGTTCACGGTGGCGGTTTCGCACCTGTCCATCGACCCGGCGATGCGCGGCTGGATGAGCCCGCGCCCCTCCTATATCCCGCCGGTGGAGATCGGCGCGGTCATGCGGGCCGCCGGAGCGGGCCGGGTCATCGCGTCGGAGCATCCGGGATTCGCCGTCGGGGATTACGTCTCCGGGACGTTCGGCGTGCAGGAGCACGCTGTGTCGGATGGCCGGAGCGTGGTCAAGCTGGATCGTTCGGTGGCGGAGCTGCCGACGTGGCTCGGCGCGCTGGGCATGACCGGGCTGACCGCCTACTTCGCGCTGCTGGACACCGGGCGGCTCAAGGAGGGCGACACCGTGGTGGTCTCTGGTGCGGCCGGGGCGGTGGGCAGCGTGGCCGGGCAGATCGCCAGGATCAAGGGCTGCCGGGTCATCGGCATCGCGGGCGGCCCGGACAAGTGCCGGGCGGTGACCGAGGAGTTCGGGTTCGACGCGGGGATTGACTACCGGGCGCCGAACCTGCGCCGGACCCTGCGCGAACTCACGCCGGACGGGGTCGACGTGTACTTCGACAACGTGGGCGGCGAGATCCTGGATGACGTGCTGACCTGCATCGCGCGCGGGGCCAGGATCATCATCTGCGGCGCGGTCTCGCAGTACAACGAGGACCAGGTGCGCGGGCCGGCCAACTACATGATGCTGCTGGTGGCGCGGGCGTCCATGACCGGGATGCTGGTGTTCGACTACGCCGACCGGTACCCGGAGGCGACCGCCGAGCTGGCCGGCTGGTACCGCGACGGGAAGCTCGTCTCGCACGAGACCGTCGTACGCGGCAGCGTCCGCGACTTCCCGCGGGCGTTGCTGATGCTGTTCGAGGGGGCGAACACCGGCAAGCTGGTGCTGGCGCTCGACGAAGGCTAGCGCGCAGCCGGGGCCCGGTGGATCAGGTCCAGGCCGCGGAGCAGGGCCTCGATGACCGTGACCGCGCGGCCGATGTCCGGTGCGCGGTCGGCGATCACGTCGGCGTACAGGAATCCCTCGCTGACCCGCACGATCGCGTAGGCCAGCGTGGGGGTGTCCAGGCTGGTGTCGAACGCGCCGCGGGCTCGCTCGAGGTCGATGAGGTTTTCCAGGGCGACGGCCATGCCCCGGTGCACGGTGCTGCGCCGTCCGGTCAGGATGCGCAGCGCGGTTTCCGGGTCGGACTCCAGGAAGGTCCGCAGCGGGCGGTCTTTGCCGATGGCGTGCAGGACCCCGCCGATCAGCGCGGTGAGCCGGGGCGTCCCGGTCAGGCTCGCGGTCGCTCTTACCTGCTCGGCGAGTAGGCGGCGGGCCCGCCACCACAGCACCTGGTCGAGCAGCTGCTCGCGGTTGCCGACACGCCGGTACAAGGTGGCCCGGGCCACGCCGATGCGCCTGGCCAGCGAGCGCATGTCCAGCCGCTGCCCGGCCGCGAAGGTGTCGACCGCCGCCGCGAAGATCTGGGCCGGGACCGCGGCGGGCACCCGGGTTCCCTCGGGCAGCACGACGCGGGCGTCGTCGTCGCCGCTCCGGATGGCCTGCGGCACGTCTCTTACCCGTTTTATCCGGCAGCGTGCTTCTCGGCGGCTTCGGCGAGCAGGGCCAGCTCGTCGACCAGGTAGCCGGCCAGCACGTCGATGTCGGGCACCAGCTCGCGGCAGGCCACCAGGCCGAAGTGCAGCTGGCCGAGGTATCCCACCAGGGTGATGTTCAGCCCCTGGCCGTCGGTGACCACCGAGATCGGGTAGTGGGCGAGCAGCTTGGCCCCGCAGAGGTAGACGGGGACGTTCGGGCCGGGGACGTTCGAGATCGTGATGTTGAACGGCGGTAGTCGGTGCAGCACGCCGGTGGCGAACACCACGCGGGCCGCCCGCGCGGTCAGCGCCGGCGGGGCGAAGTCGCTGATCTGGTCGACCAGGCCCTGCGGGATGGCGGCCTGCTGGGCCTTGGCGAGCTTCGTGGCGGCGTGCACGATCTGGACTCTCAAATCGGGCTCGGTGACGTTGGTCGGCAGCATGGCCAGCATGGCCGACACCCGGTTGCCCAGCGCGCCCTTGCTGGCCGGGTCCCGGACCGAGACCGGGATCATCGCGATCAGCGGCTGGCTGGGCAGCGCGTCGTGCTCGGCCAGCCAGCGGCGCAGGGCTCCGGCGCTCATCGCCATCACCACGTCGTTGACCGAGACCCCGAACGCGTTCTTGACCGCCTTGACCGTGGCCAGGTCCACGCTGCGCAACGCGATCCTGCGGTGCGGCGTGATCTGCTTGTTGAACGGCGTGGCCGGGGCGCGCGCCAGCGTGGTGTTGATCACCGTGCCATCGCCGCGGTTCAGCCCGAGCATGCCGCCGACCAGGGTGCTCACCGTCGGGCTCAGGGTGGGCAGCACCTTGACCAGCTCGTTGGTCAGGCGCACGGTCTGCACCGGCCGCCAGGCCAGCCGCGCGACCGCCTTGACCGCCAGCTCCGGCCAGTTCGGCGGGCTCTCCGGGCGGAACGGCTGGACCGGGGGCAGCTCGCGGCCCGCCGGGGTCAGGTCGAGCAGCACGGTGAGCAGCTCGGCGCCGGACGCGCCGTCGATGGCCGCGTGGTGGATCTTGGTGTAGACCGCGGCCCGCCGCTTGGCCAGCCCGGTGATCAGGTAGATCTCCCACAGCGGGCGGCTGCGGTCCAGCGGCCGGGCGTGCAGCCGGCTCACCTGCTCGGTCAGCTGCGCGTCCGAGCCCGGGCGGGGCAGCGCGAGCTCGCGGACGTGGTACTCGATGTCGAAGTCCGGGTCGTCGACCCAGTACGGCTGATCCAGGCCTAGCGGCACGTTCAGCAGCTTGCGCCGCAGCACCGGGATGAGCGGGATGCGTTCGGCCAGGACGTCGGTCAGCCGGGCCAGGGTGAGCGGCTTGGGCGCGTCACTGGGGTCCAGCACGCTCAGCCCGCCGACGTGGCCGGTGGTGTTGGCCGTCTCCAGGGCGAGGAAGGAGGCATCGAGCCCGGTCAGTTGCTGCATGTCCCGTTCCTCAGGTTCCCGGGAAGTGGCGGTCCAGCCAGTCGCGGATCGTGTCGGTCGTCACATCGGGCACCTCGAGCATGGGCGTATGCCCGACACCGGCGAGGATAACGGACTCCCACCGCGGGTTCCTGGCCGCGGCCTGGCGCATGCTCGCCACCTGGACCAGCCGGTCGTCCTCGCCGCCGATGAGCAGGACCGGGACGCTGATCCCGGCCATCATCGCCCGGTAGCGCCCGCGCAGGCCGAGCACCCGCAGCATCGAGCGCGAGGCCGCGAGGAACGTCCTGGCCCGCACCGTGGCCTGATGCCGGGACACCGGCTTGCGGCGCTCGATGAGCGCGACCTCGGCCGCGGTCATCTTGGGGTTGGCCCGCGACGGGTCGGCGAAGCAGAGCTCCAGGAGCTGCTGGACGGCCTGTTCCGGCGAGCGCTGCATCATGTACCGGCGGACGAACACCTCGCCGGGGCCGGGCAGCGCGTAGAGCAGGAACTGGCCGGTGACGCGCGGATCGAGCTTGCCCCGGGGCAGCGGCAGCGCCGGGTCGATCAGCACCACGCCCGACACGGTGTCCGGCTCGGCCGCGGTGTGCAGGATGGATATCAGCCCGCCCATGGAGTTCCCGACCAGGATCACCGGGGCCCCGATGACCTCCCGCACGAACCGGCTGACCAGCCGCGCGTTGGCCTGCACGGTGGCCGTGGCCACCGATCCGGGAGTCAGGCCGAACCCGTGCAGGTCCAGCGCGACGGCGCGGTGTCCCGCAGCCAGAGCGGGTCCGATCAGGCACCAGTTCAGGTGCGAGCCGCCCAGGCCGTGCACGAACACGATCGGCAGCTTCTGCTGATCCTGCTGGTCTTGCTCGTTTTCCTGGGCCTCGTCCGGGCCTGGGCTGAACTCGATCCAGTGCACGGGACCGTCCAGGTCGGTGACGTGACCGCGGACGCCCCAGGGCGCCGCGAAGTCCTCAGGTGCCGGGCGGGTGCTGGCCCGGTCGGAGATAGTCATGGGTACATCATCCGCATCAGCGCGGGCGGGCGGAACGGGCGGTGCTGCCCGGGCGGTTCGGCCAGCCGGTCGGCGATCAGCCACAGCGTGGCCGGGTCGACGCCGAAGCCGATGTGGGAGCAGCGGACCTCGACGTTCTGGTGCAGCCGGGACTCGGGCTCCACGCAGGCCTGCCAGGACACGATGCCGTCCCAGCGGGAGAACACCGAGGTCGACGGGACGCCGATGGGCCGGGCCCGCTGCTGGGGGCTGGGCAGCCGGGCGCCGTCGGCGTGCAGGTGGCTGAGGCGCTGGTAGGGGCCGTGCACGCGGCTCTGCCGCGAGTCGGTGATGGCGAAGGGACTGCCCAGGGTGATGACCTGGCGGACCTGCCGGCGGTGGCGGCGGGTCAGTTCCCTAGCGTAGACGCCGCCCAGGCTCCAGCCCACCAGCGACACCGGGCCGCCGGTCCGCCCGGCGTGATCCAGCAGCGCCCGCGGGAGCCCGGCCAGCACCTCCTCGGTCGGCCCTCGGTTGGGGCCCAGGTCCCAGCCGCGCACGTCATAGCCCAGCCAGGCCAGGAACCGCCGCAGCGGGACCGTGCTCGTGTCGGAGGCCAGCAGCCCGGGCAGCACCAGCACCCCGTGGCCGTCGCCGCGCGGCGCGGTCGCCAGCCAGGGCGCGACCAGCGGCAGCGCGGTCAGGTCGACCAGCGCGCGGATCGGCTCGGTCAGGAACAGCGCGGCCGAGGGCCGGGGTCCATCCTGATCCGCTGCCTGTTCTCGCTGTTCTCCCGATGCCCGGACGAGGTACATCACGGCCTGCTCCGCTCTGTTCGTCGCCACGCTCGTCACCACGTTCGTCGCCACGATCTAGGCACGGTGGTGATACACCTTTAATATATGTCTCACCTCTAAGGGGGCGCGAGCATGAGTTTCAACCTGGCGACCATCTTGACCGAGACGGCGCTGGCCGCGCCGGATGCTCCGGCCTACCGGTTCGGCGGGTCCGCCACGAGCTACCGCGAGCTCGACGAGCAATCGGGCCGCCTCGCGGCGGGCCTGCGTGCACATGGCCTGCGCCCCGGCGAGGTGGTAGCGCTGCAGCTTCCGAACGTCCCGCCGTTCCTGACCGCCTACTTCGGCGCGTTGCGGGCCGGGCTGGTCGTGCTGCCGCTCAACCCGCTGCTGATGGCGCCCGAACTGGAGTACCACCTAGGCGACTCCGCAGCCAGGCTGCTGATCGGCTTCGAGGGCATGCACGCCGAGGCCGCCAAGGCCTGCGAGACGCTCGGCGTCCCGCTGTACCTGGCCGGCGCCGGCCCGGCCGGGGCCCCGCTGCCCGAGGGCGCACGGCCGGTCGGTGAGCTGGTGGGCGCTTTGTCTGCGGACGTCGAACCACGCGACCCGGGTGACACGGCGGTGCTGATCTATACCAGCGGCACCACGGGCAGGCCGAAGGGCGCGGAGCTGACCCACTTCCAGCTGTACATGAACTGCACCGTCGCGGGCGAGCTGTTCGGGGCGCGCAACGATGACGTCACCCTGGCCGTGCTGCCGTTCTTCCACGTCTTCGGCTTGTCCTCGGTCATCAACGTGAGCGTCCGGTACGGCGGGTGCCTGTCCATCGTGCCGCGCTTCACGCCCGCCGGGGTACTGGACGCCCTGGCGGGCGACCGGTGCACGGTGATCGGCGGGGTGCCGACCATGCTGCACGCCCTGGCGCAGCAGGACACTACCGGCCGCGACCTGTCGGCGCTGCGCGTCGCGGTGTCCGGCGGCGCGTCGCTGCCCGAAGACATCATGCGCACGTTCGAGGGCAAGTTCGGCATCGAGGTGCTCGAGGGGTACGGCATGTCCGAGACGGCGAGCTCGTGCTCGTTCAACCGGCCCGGCGACCGGCGGGTGCTGTCCATCGGCAAGCCGCTATGGGGCGTCACCATGCGGGTGGGCGACGCCTCGGACCGGCCGCTGCCGGCCGGCCGGGAGAACGTGGGCGAGATCTTGATCCGCGGCCACAACGTGATGAAGGGTTATCTCGGGCGGCCCGAGGCCACCGCGGAGACGTTGCGCGGCGGCTGGCTGCACTCGGGCGACCTGGGCTACATGGATCCCGATGGCTTTTACTTCATCGTCGACCGGGCCAAGGACCTGGTGATCCGCGGCGGGTACAACGTGTACCCGCGCGAGATCGAGGAGGTGCTCTACGCGCATCCGGACATCGTCGAGGCGGCCGTGATCGGCAAGCCGGACGAGCGGCTCGGCGAGGAGGTCGTGGCCGTCGTGGTCCCGCGTGAGGGCTGCGAGCTGAGCGCGGACGACGTCATCGCCTACTGCCGCGAGCGGCTGGCCGCGTACAAGTACCCGCGCGAGATCCGGTTCATGACCGAGCTGCCCAAGGGCCCCTCCGGCAAGATCCTGAAGTCCGCGCTGCGCGACTAATTTGATTAATGCTGCGCGTGGTGATCGGGGAGGATATTGGCTTCGGGGAGAGTTTTGTGCACCATAGACCCCTAAACTCTCCCACAAGCCCGAATCCTCCCCGGTAATCGTTACAGAATTCGTACACCTGGGCGAGGAAGGCGGATGGTACTGGCGGGACCGGGGTGGTACGAGCGGACGGCCGTGTTGGCGCCCTTCGCTCGCTTGGGTACCGCGCGCTTAGCCGGGCGAGGGCGGACAATGGGGGCATGCGTTATCTGAGCATCGGGGCGGGCACGGAGATCTCCAGGATCGGGCTGGGCACCTGGCAGTTCGGGTCGCGGGAGTGGGGATACGGCGAGTCGTACGCCGGGGGGCCGGCGCGCGCCATCGTGCGCCGGGCGCTGGAGCTGGGCGTCAGCCTGTTCGATACCGCCGAGATCTACGGTTTCGGGCGCAGCGAGCGGATTCTCGGCGAGGCGATCGGGCAGGAGTGGGACTCGGTCTTCATCGCGACGAAGATCCTCCCGGTGCTGCCGGTGGCCCCGGTCGTGGAGCAGCGCGCCGTGGCCAGCGCGAACCGGCTCGGCACGCGCCGGATCGACCTGTACCAGGTGCACCAGCCCAATCCGGTCGTCCGCGACGGGACCATCATGCGCGGCATGCGGGCGCTGCAGCGCGTGGGGCTGGTCGGCGAGGTCGGCGTGAGCAACTACTCGCTGGATCGCTGGCGCGCCGCGGAGCGGGCGCTCGGCAGCCGGGTGCTGAGCAACCAGGTCCGTTACAACCTGGCCGACCGGGCGCCCGAGCGCGACCTGCTGCCATTCGCCGAATCGACCGGCCACGTGGTGATCGCGTACAGCCCGCTGGCCCAGGGGCTGCTCTCGGGCCGGTACCACCGGTCCAGCCGGCCGGTGAACCGGGTGCGGACGGCCAACCCGCTGTTCCTGCCGGAGAACCTGGAGCGGGCGAGCGACCTGATCGCGACCCTGCGCGAGGTGGCCGGCGCGCACGCCGCCACGCCCGCGCAGATCGCGCTGGCCTGGGTCATCCGTCATCCCGCCGTGGTGGCGATACCGGGCGCATCAAGCGTCGAGCAGCTCGAGAGCAACGTCGCGGCGGCCGACATCGACCTCATCGAGGACCAGTACCAGGCCCTGAACGCGGCCGCCGACCGGTTCCGCCCGATCACCGGGCCGCCCGCACTCCCCCGGCTGCTCCGGGCCCGCTTCCGCTAGCCGGGCGTGCCGGAGCGGCGGGCTTGCGTCACTTGATGGCGACGGCGTTGGCCGGGGAGCCGATGCCGCCGGGGGCGTTTAGCGGCGCGCTGACCAGGAACATCTCGTAGATGCCGTCGGCCGCGCAGTCGGCGGCCAGGTCGGCGAGCCACCACAGCTCGCCCAGGGCCATGCCGAACTGCCCGATCAGCATGTTGTGCAAGAAGCCGAACGGGTGCGCCTGCGCGCTGCCGTCGGCCGGGAAGACCTCGACGCCGAAGGTGTCGCACGCGATGGCGGCCGCGTGGCTGTTCCACAGGTACTCGCAGACCGCCTCGGTGTGCGCGACGCCGGGCGCGACCACGTTGCCGTGCAGCCGGTTCTTGACCTGGGTGGGCTGGCGGACGTACCAGGCGGCGAAGCCGGTGTGCAGCAAGATGATGTCGCCCGGCGCGAACTCGACGCCGGCCCGGCGCCGGGCCAGTTCCAGGTCATCCGCGCCGATGGCGATGCTGTCGCCGGGATCGTAGGGGCGTCCGGCGGCCCGGATCGCCCGCTCGGCGTCCAGCAGCACTGCCCGGCCCGCGATGCCGTGCCGGGCCCAGTGATCGATGGTGTTCCGCGCACCCGCGAGCACCTGCTGTTCGGTGACGCCGTTGTACATCTGGTCCGGCGCGTAGCCGACGTGGGCCAGGGAATCCCACTGGCTGCTGGCCTGCGGGTAGAAGTTGTCGTAGACGTCGTCGAAGCCGGCCGTGCCGGGCTGGTGCAGCACGTGGTGGCGCGGCGGACCGCGGAACGTGGCCAGGGCGGGCGCGATGCTGCCCAGCGGCATGTCCAGGCAGAAGACCTGCCCCCGGCGGACCAGCCGGGCGGCCGCGGCGATCCGCTCCGGCGTCATGAGGTTGACCAGGCCGAGGTTGTCCTGCTCGCCGAACAGGCCCCACGCGGACCGGCCGCCGCCCGCGGCGGGCGGGAGGTCGGCGTAGCTCGGCAGCTCAGGCATCGTGGCCCCTTTCCCTCGGTAGCCGAAGTTTAAGAAAACGAGGGCGAGTACCCCGCTCCGTTCGGATAAAAGAAAAAGCGCACCACGTACGGTGGGTCAGGGACGCGGCGGCTAGGCCTGGCTGGTGCGCTGGCCGGGGGCGGACTGCGCACGGTTGCGGCGGACGGCGGTGCGCAGGTCCTCGGCGAGGCTCTCCAGGGCGGGCAGCGCGGCGACCAGGGCGGCTTCCTGATCCGGGGGCAGGGCCGCCACGCACTCGGAGATGACCGCGGCTCGCTGCGCGGCGATACGCTGGTAGACGGCCTGGCCCTCGGGGGTGATCTCGACGCGGGCGGCGCGGAAGTCATCCGGGTCGCGCAGCCGCCGGATCAGGCCGTACGAGTCGAGCTTGCCGACGACGCGGGACAGCATGGTGGGGTTGAGGCCCTCGGTGTCGATCAGCTCGGCCAGGCTGAGCGGGCCGCGGAAGTTGGTGATGGCGAGCACCGACGCCTGGGTCGGGGTGAGCCCCTCGTCGGCCGAGGCGGCGTGCAGCTGCCTGGCGAGCCGCAGGACGACCCGCCGCAGACGGATAACCGTGTCCTGTTCCATGCGCGTGTTCACCTCCCAGGCCTGGTTAGGGTCAATCATTCCAGCCCGCGGCCCGGCACGCCTAACTGATCTTCCACGGTGGCTAGAAGCGGTCGGCTAGCCAGGCGTGCACCTCGCCGATGCGGTTGACCAGCAGGGTCAGGTGACCGTCATGGTCGAACAGCCTGGCCTCGACGCCGGGGATGCGCGCGGCCAGCCACTGACCGTGGCCGAACGGCACGAACTGGTCCTGCCGGCCGTGCATGAGCAGGACCGGCACCGAGATGGCGGACAGCTCGAAGCCCCACGGGCTGGCATCGGCCACGCCGTCGTCCCACCAGCCCTGGCCGCTCGGGGCCAGGCCCTCGTGACCGGAATAGACGAGGTACTCGGCCAGGGCGTCCTTCAGGACCGCCGCGTCCGCGGGCGACAGCAGCGTCCGGAGCATGGCGGCCAGGTCGTCCGCGGAGGCGGCCAGGCTGGCCTCACGGCGGGATTCCAGCTTGGCGCGGGCGGCCACCGGATCCCGCAGGTACAGCCGGAAATCGTCGGCGTTGTCCTGGCCCATGCCGGCGAACCAGTCGAGCCCCTCGGCGTCCAGCGGGGCCAGCGACGCGAGCGACGCGACCGCGGTGACCAGGTCGGGCAGCAGGGCCGCGCAGGCCAGGACGTGCGGCCCGCCGCCCGAGATGCCCCACATGGCCAGCCGGTCGATGCCGAGCTCGGCGCAGATGGCCCGCACGTCGGCCGCGCAGTCGGCCACGGTGCGTCCGGGCTGGGGGGTCGAGCCGCCGTACCCGGGCCGGTCGTAGCTGATCAGGCGCAGGCCGCGGGCGGCGGCGTCGATGGCGGTGGGCGGGTACAGGTGCCGGGAGTTCGGCGTTCCGCCGTGAACCAGGACCGGGCGGCCGTTCGGGTCGCCGTCCTCTTCGATGGCCAGGGTGCGGCCGTCGGGGGTGCGGGCGGTGCGAAGCACGTATGCTCCCTGGGTCAGTCGACGGCGAGGATCACGTCGGAGGCCTTGATCACGGCGGTGACCTGGGAGCCTTCGGTCAGGCCGAGTTGCTTGACGGCTTCCACGGTGATCGAGGCGACCAGGCGGATGCCGTTGGCCTCCAGTTCCACGTTGGCGATGGCCTCGCCGGCATTGATGCTGGTGACACGGGCCGGGATCTGGTTCCGTGCACTTAGCCGCATGTTGTCTGGCTCCTTCGTCGTGGTGGTTGGTGGTGCGACTTTACGCTAGCCGCTGTTTGGCCTGCGCCGTGAGGCCGGCGACCTGATCGCGCAGCGGCCTGGCGGTGAGGCGGTTGTCGACGGTGAGGTGCGGAGCGGCGGGCTCGTCGTCGAGCCGGATCCGCGCCGCGAACTCTTCGAAGCTGGCCAGCTTGGCCGCGTCACGCTCCAGGCCGCGCACGGTAAGCCGATGGCGCACCGTGTCCCGGTCCGAGCGGACCCAGACCAGGTACACGGGGTCGCCGCCGAGTTCGGCCACCCAGGAGCGCCAGCGGTCGCGGTCGTGGATCTGGCCGGTGAACGGGCCCGAGAGCAGGACGGGGCAGCCGTGCACGCGGACCTCGCGGGCGGTGGCCGTCATCCCGGCGTACTCGTACGCCTTGATGTGCTCGTCGTACCACGGGCCCTCGCGCTCGCCCAGCGGGCGGTCGTTGGCGTCGAGGGTCGCCGCGACGAACGGCCCGTACATGGTGTCCTTGTCGAGCAGGGCGGGAGCGGGGTTGAGGGTGTCGAGCAGGATCGCGGCGACGGTGCTCTTGCCGGCCCCGGGCGGGCCGGCCACCACCCATACGGGGGCGTTCACG
>CAVRLA010000017.1:0-265742 GCA_963722055.1 uncultured Actinomycetes bacterium
TGTCATTGCCCATATACTGCTGCCGTTGCCGGTCGAAATGCTCGTCCAGCGCTGACAGGGCAATATTGGCGAGCAACGGTGAAAGAATACCCCCTTGCGGGGTCCCGGACAGCGACTCTTCCCGGTCCCCGAGTTCAGTGAAGATCCCGGATTTCAGGAACGCTTTCACCAGGCCGCAGACACGCTTATCCTTGATTCTCACCCGCAGCCGGCCCATCAATGCCGTATGCCCGATTTCATCGAAACAGGCTTTGATGTCGGCCTCCAGAATCCAGTGGTAATCACTGCGCCCGGAGGACAGCTGGTGGATCTCGGCGATCGCGTCCTGCGATCTTCGGTTCGGGCGGAACCCATACGAGCACGGCTTGAAATCCGCCTCGAAGATGGGCTCGAGTACTGCTTTCAGGCTCGCCTGGACCACCCGGTCGGTCACGGTGGGAATTCCTAGTTTCCGGAATTTCCCGGATTTTCCTTTAGGGATCATCACTTGCCGCACTTCGGCCGGCCGGTACCCGCCCGACTTCAGCGAGTCCCGCAGCCGGGCCAGGAACTCCAGCTCGCCGCCCTCGCGGGCCTTGATCTGGGCCACGGTCACCCCGTCGATGCCCGCGGTCTTCGCCCCGGCGTTCACGGCCACCCGCTCGAAAGCGCCGACCAGGAACGCCGGGTCATAGACGAGGTTGAACAGGTCACCGAAACAACGGGAGAGGTCTTCTCCCGCCCAGCGGTGCAACTTGGCCTGCATCCTCCGTACCATGACACTGGCCGTGAAATCATCCGGCCAGGCCACGGCGCCGGTATTCACCGGCGCGTCTTCGGACATTACATTCCCTCCTTGACTGACACGCTGCCGCCCTTCCCCATGCACGCGGCTTTCCCGCGCTCGGAGTACTACGGCGGCTCCGCCCCACCCGCGCCTTGGGCCGGCGTCGCGCCTATCCCCGCCCAGCCCTCCCGGCGGGAAGGCGGGCACGGAACGCACGCGGATGGTTCCCACGTTCACTGTCGTCCGGTCGACGGATTAGGCACCCGGCTCTACCCCTGCGGCCTCGCCAGCGGCTACTTCGCGGTGATTCACCCTGGCCTCCGAGATAAGGCCCTACAGACCCATCCCGGAGTTCCCCGCCCGTCATGAAGAGCAGGTACGCACCGCACCCCAGCCCGCATCCGCCGGATTAGAGCTGGTCATAAGTCAAGAGGCGTAACGCAGCCGGTTCCTCGCGTATACCTTTCCGTCTCGCTCACCGCGCCCGGCCCATCCGGCAGTGCTGAACCGGCGCGACTTTGTCGAGGCTGCTCCCGCCCTCCCCGGCGACCCCCGGATCGGGCTGCCTCCAGCTTCACCCCACCGCCACGACGGCGAGGAGATGGACGGTCTTTCACCTCCATCCGTAAACGACAGCGCCTCGTGGCGCACGAAAGCTCTTATTAGGTCACGCTCAGCAAGTTTTGTGGTGCCCCGGGGACGGCCGGCGGATCGTTCGCAGGCCAGCAGGTGCGGCAGCCGATTCGCGGGCCAGGCCGCCCCCGGGGTCTGGGGCGTTAGCCGGCGGCGCGGAGGTGGGGATAGACCTCGCGGGCGACGTAGCGCTTCAGGCAGCGGATGATTTCCTTCTTGGATTTCCCTTCGGCCGTGCGGCGTCCGGCGTAGGCGCGGGTGGCCGGGTCAGAGCCCAGGCGGGTGAACACGATCCGCCACAGGGCGTGGCCGGCCTGGCGGTCGCCGCCCGGGTTGAGCCGGCGGCGGACAGTCTTGCCCGAAGATGCCGGGATGGGGGCGGCGCCGCACAGGTGCGCCCAGGCGGCCTCGCTGCGCAGTCGTCCTGGGTGGTCCCCGGCTGCGATGAGCAGCAGCGCCGCGGTGTGGGGGCCGATTCCGTAGAGGGCGAGAAGCCCGGGGGCGCGAGCGGCGACGAGGGGGCCGATGAGCTCGTCGAGGCGCTCGAGCTGGCGTCGAGGAACTCCGCGCGGCGTCCCAGCTCGCGCAGCGCGATGCGGGTGGCGTAGCCGACGGTGCTGCCGGGCCGGGGGCGCAGCGATGCCAATTCGGCGACCAGGGCAGCCGCGGTGTGCCCGGTGAAGCGGGCCCGCAGGTCATCGGGGCCGGTCAGGATCAGGGCCCTGGCCTGGTTGATGGTCTGGGTGCGTTCGCCCGCGGCACTGCGCTTGGCGACCATCAGCGCGCGGATTGCCTCGACCGCGCCGTCGCGGCCCTTGGACGCGCCGCGGGCCCGGCCGGACTGGGCGGCCCGCGCGGCGCTGACGGCGTCCAGGGGTCGGATTTGCCCTGGCGGCGCCGGTCCTGCCGGTCCGAGCGGTCGACCTCCACGACCCGGACGCCGGCCGTGGTGATGTGGCGGGCCAGGCCGGCGCCGTAGCTGCCGGTACCTTCGATCCCGACCAGGGCGACGGTCCCGAACCCGCCCAGCCAGCTCATGAGGCGGCCGTATCCGGCCGCGGTGGCCGGGAACTCCCTGACCCCCAGCAGCCCTCCGATGGGGTCGAGCGCAGCCGCGACGTGCACGTCCGCGTGAGTGTCCACCCCGCCGGTAATGGCGCGTGTTTCAGCGCGAGTCTCTACGATGGTCACAGTCATCCCTTTCTCAGGTTGAGGGATGGCACGCACCCGCTGGCCGTCGGACCTGTGAAACCCCGGCCTCTGATCCAGGCCAGGCAGATCAGGCCGGCAGCGCCGGCAGGTGCCAGAAAACCTGGGCCCGGCCGGCAGATCGTTTCGCAAGACAACCCGAACGGCGTCAGCCGAATCGGAGGTCAGGCCGGACCCAGGCTCCCGACCCTACGCCCGTGCTCAGTCAAGATCAGGGAAGCCGGGCCGGAAGCACTACCCACACTCTCCCTGCCGATTCGGCGCGGGTGTCCGGTGGTCTCGCCACCTGGTGTGCGAGCAGCCAGATCTACCTGTTCTGGGCGTACTCCGCTCGGCGCGATTGACCGCAGGTTCGTGTTGGCGAGCAGACGGCGGTGCGCTGATGCGGCTGTCGGCCCATCACGGCACGAGCCGTGCGTGCCTTGCTCGACTTTCGGCGTTTGTCCCGGGCTGGCATCGTGTGGCGGCCGACCATGCGTCCGCGGGGCAGGCAGTCAGCGGCTCGGCGGCGTCCCCCTGGCGCGCACTGGCCTTCGGCGGGATGCTTGCATCATGGCTGCGGCGGGTACCGGCTTTGAGCACGGTGCCGGAGGTACGTGAGCATGCGGCACGCGTTCGCGTGAACTTGGCCGCAGGCTGGCAGGCCCGGGGTCCTTGGCCGGGATAGGGCCGCTGTCGGCCAGCCGGCCGGGTCTGTTAGGGAGGACGATGTTGAGCGGCAGCGGAACGAGAGAAGGGACGTCGGCGGCGTCATCGCCGCAGGCGCAGCCGGCTGCCAGGCGCAAGTTCTGGGGCTGGGGCCTGGAGGGCCAGGGGCTGGCGGTGAGCGAGATCGAGCAGCTCGGGGCCGTCTTCGCCGGGCGCCTGGGGATCGATGGCATGCGTGTCCAGGAACCGCCGCGAGTGGAGGACCTGCAGCTGCGCGCGCCGCGGCTGGCGCCGCCCGCGCCGCTTGAGGCGGCGTTCAGCGCGGACGCGTACGACCGGGCGGCGCACACGTACGGCAGGTCGTTCCGCGATCTGGTGCGCGTTTTCCGCCGTGACTTCGCGTATGCGCCGGACCTGGTGGCGTTCCCCCGCGACGAGGGCGAGCTGGTGTCGGTCCTGGAGTGGTGCAGCGATGCCGGCGCCGCGGCGATCCCGTTCGGCGGCGGCTCCAGCGTGGTCGGCGGGGTCGAGCCCGACGTGGGTGACGGCTATAACGGCACGGTCAGCGTCGACCTTGGCCACTTGGCTGGGGTGCTGGACGTGGACCGGGACTCGCTGGCCGCACGGATCGCGGGCGGCACGCTGGGCCCGGTGCTCGAGGCGCAGCTGAAACCGCACGGCCTGACATTGCGGCATTTCCCACAGTCGTTTGAGTGGTCGACGCTGGGCGGGTGGATAGCCACGCGCTCGGGCGGCCATTTCGCGACCCTGCACACCCATATCGACGAGTTCGTCGAGGCCGTCCGGGTGGTGACGCCGCGCGGGATGCTGCAGACCAGGCGGCTGCCGGGCTCGGGCGCGGGCCCGTCGGCGGAGCGGCTGTTCTGCGGCTCTGAAGGCACGCTCGGGGTGATCACCGAGGCGTGGATGCGGGTTCAGCCGCGGCCGCGGTTCCGGGCGGGCGCATCGGTGTACTTCGCCGACTTCGCGGACGCGGTGCAGGCGGCCCGGGAGCTCGCGCAGTCCGGGCTTGATCCGGCCAATTGCCGCCTGCTCGGCCCTGAGGAGGCGTTGTTGTCGGGAAGCGGTGACGGGTCGCGCTCGATTCTCGTGCTCGGCTTTGAGTCCGCTGATCACGAGCTGGGGCCGTGGCTGGCCCGGGGGCTGGAGATCTGCGCCGGCCATCGCGGCGAGGTGCGCGACGAGGACAGTGACCCGGCCGCGGTCTGGCGCGCCGTGTTCTTGCGCGGTCCGCACCTGCGCGACGGCTTCGTCCGGCTCGGGATGGTGGCCGAGACCTTCGAGACGGCCGTCACCTGGGATCGCTTCTGGGAGTTCCACGAGGGAGTGCTGGCCGCCGCGGAGCAGGCGGTGCGCCAGGCGTGCGGCGGCGGCACGGTCTCGTGCCGCTTCGCGTACGTGTATCCCGACGGCCCGGCGCCGTATTACTCGGTCTACGCGCCCGGCCGTCCCGGCCAGGAACTCGAGCAGTGGGATCAGATCAAGCTGGCAGCGTCGGAGGCGATCCTCGCGCTCGGCGGCACGATCACCCACCATCACGCGGTGGGCCGCGACCACCGCCGGTGGTACCTGCGCGAGGTGCCGCAGCTGTTCACCGCCGCGCTGCGCGGCGCCAAGGCTCAGCTGGACCCGGCCGGGATCATGAACCCGGGGGTATTGATGCAGTCAGCCAGCACCCTGAACGACGATCCCCAAGGAGACAGGCGATGACTAGCACCGACTCTGCGCCGGCCAGTGCACTCATGCCGGGGGAGGTACCGGGTAAGGTGTTCCGGTCGGAGCTGAACCCCGTCGACTTCCTGCGCAGGGCGGCGTACCTGTACCCGGACAAGACCGCGGTCGTCGATGGCGGGCAGCGCTACTCCTACCGGCAGCTCGCCGAGCGGTCCTGGCGGCTGGCCAACGCGCTGCGGTCGGCGGGCCTGGGCAAGGGGGACCGGGTGGCCACGCTGCTGTTCAACTCGTCGGCGATGCTGGAGGCCCATTTCGGCGTGCCGGCCGCGGGCGGGATCCTGGTCGCGGTGAACCATCGCCTGGCGAGCGCCGAGATCGGCTACATCCTGGAGCACAGCGGCGCGCGGTACCTGCTGCTCGACGCCGAGCTCGAGGCGCTGGCCCGGCCGCTCGAACTGGCCGACGTGACGGTGATCCGCTGCGCAGGCAGCAGCGATCCCGAGGATCCGTACGGGCAGTTCCTGGCCGGCGCATCGCCCGAGCGGCCCGCCAGCTGGCTGGAGCACGAGGAGGAGACGATCTCGGTCAACTACACCTCCGGGACCACGGGCCTGCCCAAGGGGGTGCAGTACACCTACCGCGGCGCCTACCTGAACGCGCTGAGCGAGGTGATCCACGCCGGGATGGGCGCCGATTCGGTCTACCTGTGGACGCTGCCGATGTTCCACTGCAACGGCTGGTGCTTCCCGTGGGCGGTCACCGCGGTGGCGGGGCGGCACGTGACGATGCGCGCCGTTGACCCGGAGCTGGTGTGGGAGCTGATCGACGCCGAGGGCGTGACACACTACAACGGGGCGCCGACCGTCCAGCTGATGATCATCAACCACCCCCGGGCGCACCGCCTGGACCGGCCGGTGACCGCGATGGTGGCCGCCGCTCCCCCGTCACCGACGCTGTTCGCCCGGATGAGTGAGCTGAACTTCCGCATCGTGCACGTGTACGGGCTGACCGAGACCTACGGCCCGATCACGGTATGCCCCGAGCAGGAGGCATGGCGCGAGCTTCCGCTTGCCGAGCGCGCCGGGTACCTGGCACGCCAGGGGCAGGCGTACATCTCCTCTGATCTCGTCCGTGTCGTCGACCAGGAGCTGAACGACGTCCCGCAGGACGGGACGGCGATGGGCGAGGTGGTCATGCGCGGGAACAACGTCATGAGCGGCTACTTCAGCGACCAGGCCGCTACCGGTAAGGCGTTCGCCGGCGGCTGGTTCCATTCCGGGGACCTGGCCGTGTGGCATCCCGACGGCAACATCGAGCTGCGCGACCGGGGCAAGGACATCATCATCTCCGGCGGGGAGAACATCTCCAGCATCGAGGTCGAGCAGGCGATCTGCGCTCATCCCGCGGTGCTCGAGTGCGCGGTGATCGGCATCCCGCACCCGCACTGGGGAGAGAGGCCCAAGGCGTACGTCACGCTCAACGAGGGCGCCGCGGCGACCGCGGAGGAGATCATCGCGTTCTGCCGCGAGCGTCTCGCGCACTACAAGTGCCCCGACGCCGTGGAGTTCGGGCCGCTGCCGAAGACCTCGACCGGAAAGATCCAGAAGTTCGTGCTGCGTGACAGCGAATGGGCCGGGCAGGACAAGCGGATCAGCGGGGCGTAGCGCCCGAAACCTCTCCCCGGCACTGATGCTCGCCTCACCTGATCTGGCAACTGCGTGCGCGCTTGCTCCGCTCTACACGGCCAGATGCGAGCCCAGCTGGGGCAAGCGCCACCGAACGATCATTCAGGTGTGACACGGGTGACGGTGCCGATCGGGCAAGCCTAGCGACAGATCGGCGGCTACTTGCGCTGCGCCCAGGCAAGGGCCAATTACACAGCGTCAGGAGAAGACTTACTGCGACGGCCCGGTGCGTGTGTGCGTCGATTGCCTACGGTGTCAGGCGGCGCCTAGGGTACTAAAACCCAACAGCGCGCAACCCAGGCCAGCACGCTACCAGCAGCATGTCAGGTAGACGGCAGCTGTCACAGTAAGTGAGCGGTCGTTGAGCACCACCGTCTTCCGTGAGCGCGCCTGACGCCGAGTATGCGCTGCCTCACAGTGGCAGGTTCGTTGCGCTCGGTTCGCGCAGAACAACCAAGTCTGGCTCCACCTCACTAACCAAATGACGCGTTGTTCTAGCTAACCACCCAGACCAAAGTGGATCATTCGCTTTGCACGGAACACAGCTACCACGCCCTGAACAGGCAAGACGCCCCGCGGTGGGCCGACCTGGGCACGTATTGGGCATGACCAAGCACCTGAGCCAATCGGTGGACCCGTAGCGGGCCTGTCATCAACTGTGGCACCGATGCGCGTAACGAGTTGACGGGCGCTCCTGCGTGGGTCTCCTGTAGTCGCTGGGTTATGAGCCGTACGACGAACGTCTCCGTGGTCTTCGATGATCTCAGGCCATCGCGCTGAGCTCGACGGACGAGCTACCTCAGCCAGAAACGGACGGTAGCCGCTTATGCGCTTCCCCGGTCCATCCTTGAGCCTGAGGCAACGAAGGAGCCGCGTCAGCCTGTGAGGTAGACTTATCCTATGAAGTAGAGTAACTCGAGTTATCGGGCTTACAGGAGGGCGGATGGACGAGGCGGAGAGGGACCATATCCAGCACGAGCTCGAAATCGCGGCGAACGAGCTCTTCGCTGGCTGGATACGCCGGGTCGAGGTGCTGCAACACGACGACGCGCCGTGGATGGCGCCGGGCCAGCTGATGCCCAGGCTCGTCTTCAAAGATCCCGCCGACCGCGTGCGGGATCCGCATCCCGATCCCCGCAAGGCGGCCAAGGCGGCCAGGACGTTCAAGCTGGCCGTCGGCCCCGGGCTCAGCCAGTTTCGGCAGGACCTGCTGGAGCGGTGGCCCGAGATCCGGTACATCGCGGTGATGGACGAAGACGACAGCGGCCAGCGGACGGCCGGTAACGTCCGGTTCGTCGAGGACGGCCGCGAGGCCGCCGATGGTGAGTTCACCCATGTGATGGTCCGGCTCAGGACGCCCGAGCTGGAGATCGTGGACACGCTGATCGCCGCGGGTATCGCGAACAACCGCGCGGAGGCTATCCGCTGGGCCCTGACCCGCATCCGCGAACGCCCCGCCTACGAGCAACTGCGAGAGCACACCCGCGACATCGAACGGCTCAAGAGCGAGTTCTGAGCCAGCCGACGCGATGATGCACCGACCATGCGCGGTGCCCAGGAGCCGGCAACTGGACGACGGGGAAGACGGTCCTGCAAGGCCACCGGACCGGCCAATGCGACGTAAAGCGACCAGCGGGGTCCCCAGCGGTCCAGGGGCCGTTGCCGGAGCCGCGGCCGAGAGGAGGAGCACGCGGATGAGCACGCTGGGACTGCGGCGGGTGTCGAGGGCCGGTGGACAGGGTGCGGCGTGCCGTGGGCTGTGGGTGATGGTTGTGACGGTGGCCGCGGCGAGCCTGCTGGCCGCGGGGTGCACGGCCGGACCGCCGGGCGGGAGCGCCGCCGCGTCACCAGCCACCGCGGCGTCGGCAGCCGCTGCGGGGTCACCAGCCGGCCGGGCTGGCGTGACGGATCAATGCGACCCGGAGACGACCTGCTATACCCCGGCCCAGCTCCAGGTGGCCTACGGCATCAAGCCGCTCCTCGACCGCGGGATCGACGGCCAAGGCGAGACCGTGGTGCTGCCAGAGCTCGCCGAAACGCAACTGGACCCGCCCTTGGTCACTGACCTGCGCCAGGACATGGCGGGCTTCGACGACCTGTTCCGCCTTCCGGCCGCGCGGATGCGGGTCGTGACCACCCTCGCCGGCGCCAGCTCTCCCTGGCTTGCCTTCGGGGAGGAAGTGCTGGACGTGGAGCTAGTGCACGCACTCGCCCCGGGCGCCACCCTCGTCATCCTCCTGCTCCCGTCAACATCCCTGCACAACACTCCGGACGCGGTCGCCGCCGCCGTCGCCGAGCTCCGGCTGGGCCCCACCCTCGGGAGCGTCATGTCGATCAGCGCCGCGGGACAGATCGGCGGCGAGCACTGCGTAAGCCGCGCGCAGGCCGGCAGCGTGAACGCGGCGCTCCAGGCGGCCGTCGGCCGTGGCATGACGGTAGTCGCCGCCTCGGGCGATATAGGAGCGGCGGCCTACCAGTGCGATCTCTACTCGGCCCTGACCGGCACCGCGCCTGTTGCCCCCGTCAAGGGGGTCCTCCTGCTGGCCTCCGATCCGCTTGTCCTTGGCGCCGGGGGCACTAGCCTGACCGCCAGCCATGCCACCGGCGCCTGGATCAGCGAAACGGCGTGGGGCCTGGCGTCCGGAAACCCGGGAAACCAGGGTGGCTCCTTCCAGGCCTCCGGTGGCGGGTTCAGCCAGTTGTTCGCGCGGCCCGCCTACCAGGCCGGCGTCCCTGGCATTGGCGCTACCCGAGGGGTTCCCGATGTGTCCGCCGATGCCAGCGACCGGCCAGGCGTGGCGGTCGTCTTCAGCAACGGAACCCGGGACACGGTCCAGAGCCACGGCGGGACTAGCGCCAGCGCCCCGATCTGGGCGGCGCTGATCGCGCTGGCCGACCAGTACGCCGGGCGCCACCTGGGCTTCATCAACCCGGCCATCTACCAGATCGCCCGCAGTCCCCACTACCGTCAGGCCTTCCACGACATCACCACGGGAAACAACACCGTGCAGTTCCCGCCCACAACGATCACCGGCTACCAGGCCGCACCCGGCTGGGATCCGGTCACAGGCTGGGGCAGCCCCAACGCCCAGGTCCTCATCCCCCTGCTCGCCCGCTACGCCAGCCCTTGACCCCGGACCCCGGTGACCGCTGTCAGCTGTGCTCCTCCCCGCCACAAAACGCCCGGCGAGCGCGCCAAGTCCGCTTCACCTGCGGGCGGCGAGCCGGCCAGACAACAACCTGAGTCTCCGGACTCACCGGGGCGATTCAGCGGGCTGCGCTTCGATGAGCGATTCTTCCTCCACGGCGCGGACTTCCGCGGCCTGCGCGTGCACCAGGTCCGGCTGCAGGGCGGCGACTCCTACTGCTACCGGTAAAACGGTTGGCCGATCTTCGCCGTGACCGCTAGCAGAGTGGTGACCACCGCCATCCACGGCGAGTAGCGTGGCGCGGTTACCCCTCAGCGCCGGAATACCAGTTCCCGGTCAGGGTAGCGGGCGTAATGTCAGGCGGTGACTCCAACCTCGGTACTCACCGGGAGGCGGTGGACATGGCCGGGATGCTGCAGATGCGGCGCAGCCGCGGGGCTCTCAGCGGGTTCCTGCTGGTCCTGCTGGGGCTGTGGGGCGGGCTGATCCCCTTCATCGGACCGTATTTCCACTACGCTTACACGCCGGACACGGCCTGGACGTACACCACGGCCCGGCTGTGGCTGGAGATCCTGCCCGGCGCGGCCGTGTTCCTCGGCGGCCTTTTGCTCATCATCGCCACCGGCAGGCACGTCGCGGCGTTCGGCGCGCTCCTGGCCGCGGCGGGCGGAGCCTGGTTCACCCTGGGCACCCTGCTCAGCCCGCTGTGGAACAACCACGTGATCCTGGGCGGTTCGCCGGCCAGCGCCACCGTGTTCATGCGGATCATGGAGCAGCTCGGCTTCTTCTCCGCGCTGGGCCTGGTCATCGTGTTCATCGCCGCCGCGGCCTTCGGCCGGATCATGTCCGTGCCGTCCGGGATCGTGGCGGCCGAGACCGTTCCCCCCGCCATCGCGCCCGCGGAGACCGTCCCAGCCGAGACCGTCCCACCCGAGACCGTCCCGGCCGAGACCGTCAGGACCGACGACACGCAAAGCACGGAGTGAGGCAGCTCACGCACGGCGCCGCCCGGCGTGCCGGGTTGCCCGTCCGCGAGCGGTCCTGAACAGCCCGGGCGACTGCCCGTGCCGGTACGTCAGCCGAAGAGCACGTGCAGCCGGACGATGGTGCCCCAGGGCCCGGATCGCAGCTCGACCAGGTCGCACAGCTCGTGGGCGATGCGCAGGCCATGGCCGCTCTCGGCGTCAGGCGAGTCGGGGTGGCGCCCGGCGAGCGGGTCGGTGATCTGTCCGTCGTCCTGGACCTCGCACACCAGGGCCGTGTCGTCCCGCCAGATCCGCAGGACTCCCGCGCCCCCGGCGTGGACCACGGTGTTGGCCGCGATCTCGCTGACCGCGGCCACCAGGTCCTGCGCGCGGCTGCTCGGGAGCCCCTCGTGGAAGGCGCGACGCCTGACCTGCTCCCGCAGCGGGGGAAGATCCTCCTCGCCGAACGCCGTGGCCTGCGCCTCCGGGGGCGGGCCGGGTAGCAGCTGCCCGCCGATAGCCTGGGCAACCGTGCCGCTGGCGTAGTCCGGGCTCGGGCGCCGGGCGCCGCCTTCCACCGCGCGGGGGTGGGTCCGCCTGGCGTCCTCCAGAACCGGCGCGCCCAGCCCATTGGCGTCATAAGGGCACAAGATAGTGGCGGGCACGGCGGCCAGCGCCGAATTGATCAGCGCCTCGTGCCGGGTCGCCTCGGCGGTCTCGGCGGCCGAGCGCCCGGCCCACACCGGCTCGCCCACGAACCGGGTGCGGCGCGGCCGGCGGCTGTCGGTGAAGCGGCGTATGGCCGGGATGATCCGGCCCGGATTGCGGCCCAGCGCGGTCATGTCGGCGAACGAGATCGCCTCGGCCGCCTCGCCCAGGGCGGCGCGGACCAGGTCCAGCCGGCGGCCGGGCACGGCGACCAGCACGGGTTCGGCCGCGGCCAGCCCGTCGCGCACGAACGAGCACACCTCCCTGGCGTACTCGTCCTGGCTGCGGTAGAGCAACGCGTCATGGGCAAAGGTTCCGGCCTGCAGGAGGCCGCCTGTCGTGGTCACGGAATCATCACTTCCTCGTGCCCATCCATACCCGGGCCACCGTGAGTATGCCGCGCCGGGCGCTCTGCTTTCCGGGTCCTGCCGCGATCGCCAGGGCGGGACCACGATCGCTGCCGGGATGCCCGGGCGCGAGGCACATGCAGCCCTGAGCCGAATGCGCGGCAGGGCCGCTGCGGTCACCTGGTCAGCGCGGCTTACCCGCGGTCAGCGGCCGGTCCATTGCACCAGCAGCAGCGTGGCGTCATCGCGCAGCCCCCCGGCCTGGTGGTCCAGCACAGCGCATACCAACCGCCGCAGCAGTTCCTCGGCAGGCTGGCCGCTGGCCGCCTCCCGCTCCAGCAGGTCGGCCAGCCGGCCAGCCCGAACAGCTCCCCGTCCGCGGTCCGCGCCTCGACCACCCCGTCGGTGTACAGCAGCACCGCGTCATCGGGCTCCAGCTCGCAGATGCCCGGCTCGGGGCGGCCGCCGCCGAGCCCGAACGGCAGTGTCGGGTCACAGCTGAGCTCGGCGACCACCTTGCGGCCGCGCAGCAGCAGCGGCGGCGGGCGCCCGGCACAGGACCACTCCAGCCGTCCCGGCCCGGTGGCCAGCCGGGCGATGATGCCGGTGCCGAACGAATCATCGCCGTAATACCCGGCCAGCGCCTGATCGATGGCCGCGTGGATACCGGCGACCGGTGCCCCGTCCCGGCGGGCGTGCCGGCGGGCGCCGCCACCAGGCCCGGTCTCGCTGGTACCACCAGCGCGCAAGGCTCGTCCGCGACGCCGAAAGACCCTGGTCGGCTGGGCCTGCACGCCGCGGCGGCGGGCCGCTGCAGGGACCGGGATAACCCGTTGCGAGACAGCGAACGGCGAGGGAACGTGTCCCCATGGCCTCGGCAACGCGGTTGACCTCGCGGCAGCGGCGATCCCTCACCGATGACGGGTATCTGCTCGTGCCATCCCTGCTCGGCGGCGCCGATCTCGCGCGGATCGCGGCCCGGCTGGCCGGGCACGTCCGCCAGACGGTCGCCACCTGGGCCGAGGACCCCAGCCTGGACACCCGGGAAGGCTGCGTGACCACCCGGTTCGACCTTGACGACCCGGGCCTGGCGGGTCGGCCGCTACGATGCTTGGATGCTCATGATGGCGCGGTCCTCGCGGCCAGGGCCTCCCGGGCCTCGTCCAGGGTGCGGGCCAGCGGTATCCGGTGATCCAGCCCGGTCAGGCGGAACAGCTGGCGGATCTTCGGCTGGGCGCAGACCACGTGCAGGCTGCCGCCGGATACGGCGGCGCGGTTGGCCGCGCCGACCAGGGCGCTGAGCCCGGCTGAATCGATGAAGCTGACCTGGTCCAGGTCGGCGACCAGCGGGCAGCCGCTGGCCGCCAGCTCGGCAAGCCCCTCCCGCAGCCGGGTCACGGTGGCGATGTCAATCTCGCCGCCGATGGTCACGATCGCGTAGCCCGGTTCGTGCCGGGCCCCGATGGTCAGTGCTTCTCCCATGGCGAGCCTCCCGCCCGGCCCGGCTGGTGTCCTGCCGGGGCCGGAACGACCGGTATTACCCTTGCGCTCCCCGAGCCACGTTAGCGTGGCAGGAGCCATGAGTTCCGGGGAACCTCCGATACCGGCAAGGCAGCGACGTGGCCGCGCTGACGCCCCCTCGCCCACTACTTGCTGCCGCTCAGCGTGGGACGGGCCGGGCGCTAACACGCCGGGATGGTCACGGCGGCTGCGGTCCTCGGCGGCTTTGCCCTGGCCGGGGATCGTCAAGTGGCTGCCCACGTTCGCCTGGCGGCATCTCAGGGCGCCGAGGGGAAAGCACCGGGCGGCCCGGCGGTAGCAGGAGACCCCCGCTACGGCGGCCCGCGGCGGGTGGCCGGTCCGGTCCGTTCCTCCGAGCCTGCTCACGGAAGGAGCCAGGATGTCGCGCGTCCCGGCCAGTCCGGCCGCTATCTTGCCTGGATGGCAACGGAGGCGGCGATCCTCGGGGGGCTTGTCCTGGGGGACCTGGTGAAGTGGGGGGCTGCGGTACGCCTGGAAGCGGCTCATGAGCCCAGGGCCGAGGCACCGGCGCGGACTGGCCCGCATGTCCGGCCATTGAGGCCAGGGCAGCTGCGGAATGCCGAAGCCCGGCCAGCGGAAGGGGCAGTCGGTCGTCCAGGTCGTGCGCGGGGGAGAAACTGGCCGAGCTGCAGGCGATGCTCATCCCTCCGGCAACAACATCGCCTCCCTGCTGGCCCGCTGGGAGGCGGGCTCGCAAGCAGCGTTCGCGGCGAAGATGAACGCCGCGCCGGCCCGCTCGGGCTGGGCAGCACGCGGTACGCCGACGCCAGCGGCGCTGACCCGGCCACGGCCGGGCACGGCGGCGGGCCCATGCCCGGCCGCGCTCGGTAGCTTCGTGGCCAGGTCGCAGGTGCACCTGTGCCCCGGCAGTCACGGGTACATGTTTGCGGCTCGTGCTATGGGGTACCAGGGTGCGGCAAGCGACGTTGCACGCGGTCTCACGTGGAGCCTGGCGTGGATGCTGCATCGGCCTTGACATCGATGGCCGCCTCCGCGTGGGTGAGATGGAGGCATGGCGACAAATGCGGTGGCATCATGTGTCGCGCGCCAGCCCGGCCGGCCAGCGCGTCGAGCCCGGCACGGCGCGCCGCGGCCCGGCGATGGCGGGGTGATCGCGGTGGCAGGCGCTGCAGGCTCCCGGACGGCATCCGCCAGGCGTGCGCGCGCCGTCTGTTCCCGGCCGCTACCTGGTCGCTCCCCCGAGGTCGCGCCAGGTGCAGCTGCTCCCGGGCTGGCCCATGAGCCGCAGCTGGCTGTGGCCGCCGGTGGTGGTAGCGGCGCTGCCATGGGCGTGACCGACCCGGCAGACCCCGGCGGGGACAACGACGCCGCTGAGATCGGCGGGCCGCTGCCTGCCAATCCGATCGACACGGCGCGCTCAGGCCAGGCCCGAGATGAGCCCGGGGCTGTGCAGCAGGCGGCCGGTGAGCAGGAGCCCGGCACCGGCCAGGGCGACGTCACGGCTGCGGCCGGCCGCCCGCGGCAGGCGGCGGGCGAGGAGAGCCAGGACCAGCCGCGGGTTTCCGGCGATGACGACGAGAGCCTTCCCGCTGCCCGGGTGGCAGCCGCCGGCGCGACCGCCGACCCGGTGAAGGACTACCTGAAGCAGATCGGCAAGGTGCCGCTGCTCACCGCCGGGCAGGAGGTCGAGCTGGCCAAGCGGATCGAGGCCGGCCTGTTCGCCGAGGAGAAGCTCGCCGACGGCAGCCGGAACCTTCGCGCCGACGCGCGGACCGACCTGGAGCGGGTCGCCGAAGACGGCAGGAGGGCCAAGGACCACCTGCTGGAGGCCAACCTGCGCCTGGTAGTCTCGCTGGCCAGGCGGTACACCGGCCGCGGCATGCTGTTCCTGGACCTGATCCAGGAAGGCAACCTGGGCCTGATCCGCGGCGTGGAGAAGTTCGACTACACCAAGGGCTACAAGTTCTCCACCTACGCCACCTGGTGGATCCGGCAGGCGATCACCCGGGCGATGGCCGAGCAGTCCCGCACCATCCGCCTGCCGGTGCACATCGCCGAGGCCGTCAGCACGCTGGCCCGGGTCCAGCGGCAGATGCTGCAGGACCTGGGCCGCGAGCCGACCCCGGAGGAACTGGCCGTCGAGCTGGGCATGACCCCGGAGAAGGTCACCGAGCTGCAGAAGCACGGCCGCGAGCCGATCTCCCTGCACATCCCGCTGGGCGAGGACGGCGACAGCGAGCTCGGCGACCAGATCGAGGACCCTCAGGCCCTCCAGCCCGCCGAGGCGGCCAGCATGACGCTGCTGCGCGAGCAGCTGCACTCGGTACTCAGCACGCTGTCTGAGCGCGAGGCCGGCGTGGTATCCCTCCGGTTCGGGCTGACCGACGGGCAGCCCAAGACCCTGGGCGAGGTCGGCACGGTCTACGGGGTCACCCGCGAGCGGATCCGCCAGATCGAGTCCAAGGCGATGTCCAAGCTGCGCAACCCGTCCCGATCCAAACGCCTCCGGGACTACCTCGACTGACCTGACCGGCCCTCAAGCCCCACCGTGTAGCCAGCGATCCCCGTCCCGCCCGGCTCATGGACGCACAGAAAGCCCGAATCCGGACGGCCAGCCTCGTGATCGGCATCGAGCCGAAGTCCGCGCCGAACGGCGGATCACGCGTGTAAAGCGATTGTGACCTGTCACCGTCGGTGACGAAACGCCAGTGCCGGTCACGTATGCCGGGGAGGGGTTGTGGCGTAGCTACCCGGGCCCGGCGGTTGCCGGTCAGGCGTGCAGGCCGGTGACCGTTTCCGCGGCGGCAGCGAAGGCGGGGTCGCCGGTTGCCGCGTGCCCGCGCCGGCAGGCCTCGACGAGCTTGACCTGGTGCAGGTCCAGGCTGTGCACGGCCGCCGCGGCGAGCGCGCTGCCTGGCGGGCGGGCCGGGTGAGGCCGGGTGACCGGATCGGTAGCCGCGTACAGCGCGGCGTGCTCGCCGCTCCGCGGCCATCGCCTTGCCGCGCTGCCCTACGCCGATCACCCGCACCAAATAAGGTGCACCCGAATCCCGGCCCGCCGCGACATGAAACCCCAGCTCACAGCTACATGAAAGCCGCACTGCTCAACTGGGCATCGGTGCTGAATAGCGGAGGCCAGGATGGCGATCCCGATCCAGCCGGGGATGATGCCTGGCAGCGGTGCCGGCCCGGCGCCCGCTAGCGTACTGCCGTGCGCGTGATCATCATCTCTGGCGTCCCCGGTTCAGGTAAGAGCACCGTCGCCCGGATGCTGGCCACCCGCTTCGAGCGGGCCGCGCATATCGAGAGCGACCTGGTGGGAGAACGCTTCATCGTCAGCGGGATGGTGCCCCCGCAAGGCCCGCCTCACGATGAAGCAGCCGAACAGCTCAGGCTGAGGCGGACCAACATCTGCCTGCTCGCGGACTCGTTCGCGGACGCGGGTTTCGTTCCCGTCATCGATGACGTAGTGGTCTCTGCCGGTGTCCTCGGCCGGTACCGGCAGCAGCTGCGCACCCGGCCGCTGCTGCTGGTCGAGCTGGTCCCCAGCCTGGACGTGGTCCAGGCCCGCGACCGCGACCGCGATAAGCACGTGTTCTCGCTGTGGCGGCACCTAGACGCCCAGCTCCGGACCTCGATGCCGCGGGTTGGCCTGTGGATCGATACCTCGGACCTGACAGCCGAGCAGACGTTGATGCAATCATGGACAGGCTGGACGAAGCACTGATTCCCGGCTAGGCGGAGCTAGCCTGCCTGGCTGATTCGCTGGCAGTAGGCGGCGAGGGTGTCGATGCGAGCCCAAGATCATCAATCGGGGCCATGCTCAGTTGATGCAGAACTCGTTGCCTTCCGGGTCGGCCATTACGGCGAAGCAGTGGTACGCGTCCTGTTCGGTGCCCAGATGGATCCCGCCAAGGGTCCCTAGCCGCGCCACCCCGGCGCCGCCGCGCTTCGGCCGGCACTTCACCGGCCGCGCTGACCCGCACGTCAAGATGCACACGATTCTTGCCGCCTTCGGCTCAGGGACGCGATGGAACAGCGCCCGCAGCCCAGTCCCGGCCGGATCAACCACCGCCGACCAGGACTCGTCCGTGCCGCCGACCGCCCGTGAGAAGTCATGCCATCTCGCGTATCCTCCTGGCGGCGTGTCGACCACGTAGCCGAGCACCGATGCCCAGAAAGCCGCCAGCCGCTCAGGATCGGCACAGTCAATCGCCACCTGGAGTCGTTTGACCACCAGACCATCGTCTCGGACGGCACGTGCGCGGTGACCTGGCGATCAACTCGCCCCCGGTGGTAGGACTCCTGGCCCGAGATCTGCCGTCAGCCATCGCTCCGCGCGCAAGTAGATCGCGACGTGCTCGCCCAGTTCCGCCTTGGCCCACTCGATGTAGGCCCGGGCCTTATCCGGGGGCAGGTAGCGCGCGGCGATTTCCCGCAACAGCGCATCGGTCCCCGGAACCGTGCGAGTGACCGGCCCCTCCACCGACACATACCGGACGGTCGGCATGACCCGGTCGACCATCAGGGTGAAACGCCCGGCTGTCTCGATCAGCCGGACCTTTCCGGACCCTGCCGGAGTCAGCACCCATGGCTCCCCGCCCGGTGCGTACTGATACCAGATCGGCACGGTAAACGGGCCACGGCTCTGACCGGCCGACACCGACAAAGCCGCGACGTGCGGCTCGGCCAAGAAAGATTCCCGATCGCGTACAGACAGGCTGACCATATGCCCAGCGTAGGCAGAGGTACTGACAATCTGGCCTGCTCGCAGATCAGCCGTGTATGAAAGCCTGAATCGCAGGCGCGGCCGGGTATTTCAGCAGCACCGCGTCCCCGCCAGCAACTTGCTACCAGGCATGCTGGTGCCTGCGGCCGCGCAGATCATCCGCGTCTGGAGCGTTACCGCCGCACAAGCACCCGTCTCCTAAGCCACGCATATCGACAGATACTTGTGCGCTGAGTGCGGACCTGCGCCGACCACTCAGTGTGATCCGTCCCGCGGGCTGGTGCACCAATAGATCCTGCCGACTATTTGCGTTCGTGAGGCTGGCTTGGTCGTGAGGTCCTACGGCACAGATCCTCCGGCTCGGTGCCTGCGGCCTTTCCCTGGGAGCGCTGTCAGGGCAGGAGCCGCTGGCGCAGGAGCGCCCGTTCTGCCTGGTTGTGGGTCAGGTCGTGCGCCTTCAGCCGCGCGGCCCGCGCCTGTTCGTCGCGGCCCATCTCCGCGAGCAGCTCGCCTCGCGCCGCGTGGTAGATGTGGTAGCCGTCGAGTTCGGCGGCCAGCTGGTCCAGCTCGCGCAAGGCCGCCTGCGCGCCTGCCATCCGCCAGATCGCGAGGGCACGGTTGAGCCCGACGACTGGCGAGGGCTCTATCTCCAGGAGCAGGTCGTAGAGGGCGACCACCTGCACCCAGTCCGTCGACTCGACGGACGGGGCCTCGGCGTGGCAGGCCGCGATCGCCGCCTCGATCTGGTACGGGCCCGGCCGGCGCATGGCCGCTGCCCGCTCGATGAGGGCCACCGCCTCCTGGATCGCGTCGTGGTCCCAAAGTGAGCGGTCCTGGTCGGCCAGCCGCACCAGGTCGCCGGCGTCGGTGAAGCGGGCGTCGGCCCTGGCCAGGTGCAGCCGCATGAGCGCCAGCAGGCCCCGGGCCTCGGGCTCCGCCGGCAGCAGGCGGCACAGCAGGCCGGTCAGCCAGAGCGCATCCTGCGAGAGGTCCCGTCTCCAGCCGCTGCCCGAGGTCGTCAGATGGCCCTCGTTGAACAGCAGGTAGAGTACTGCGAGCACCTCCGGCAGCCGGTCGGGCAGCTCCTCGGGGCCCGGCATGCGGTAGGGGATTCCCGCGCTCGCGATCTTGCGCTTGGCACGCACGATGCGCTGCGCCACCGCGTCCTCGGAGGCGACGAAGGCCCTGGCGATTTCGGCGGTCGTGAATCCGAACACGGCACGCAGGGTGAGCGCCACCTGCCACTCGCGGCGCAGCGCCGGGTGGCAGCAGGTGAAGACCAGCTGCAGGCGGTTGTCGGGCTCGGGAGCCGGCTCAGGAGCCGGCTCGCGCACGAGTTCGGCGAGCTTGGCAGCGTAGCGGGCGTCGCGGCTCAGCCGGTTCAGCGCCCGGCGCCGGGCCACGGTCAGCAGCCAGGCGGCAGGCCGGCTGGGGATCCCCTCCCGGGGCCAGTGCTCGAGGGCCTGGACGACCGCCTCCTGGAGGCTCTCCTCCGCCAGGTCGAAGTCGCCCAGGCTGCGTACCAGCGAGGCGGTCAGGTGGCCGGCTTCCGCGCGGAAGGCCGCGGCCACGGCCGTGTGCGCTTGCACGGAAGAGGCCGTGGTCCGGGCCGGCTCCGTGTCCGGCCCGGCCCCGCCGGCCTCGGTCACGGCCGGTCCTGCTGGCCCGGCAGGTCGTGCGGGACGACCGGCCTGATCTCGACCGCGTGGGTGCGGCCCGGCCAGGTCTTCGCCAGCTCCAGCGCCTCGTCGAGGTCGGCCACGTCGATCTCGCAATAGCCTCCGACCAGCTCCTTGCCCTCCAGAAACGGGCCGTCCTTGACGATGGGCCGGCGTTGGCCCTCCAGCAGGACCGTGGTGGCGGTGTCGGGCGGCTGCAGCTGGTGGATCGAGCCGATCCTGGAGCTATTCCGGGTGAGCCAGTCACCGACGTCGGCGTCGGTGCGCTGGACGTCCTCCGGCGAGCTCGCGGGCCCGGCGCTGTCGCGGGTGCCGCAAAAGAGCAGGATGTACTTCATTCGTTTGACCTCCCGCTACGCCGACAAACGGGAATGGCCGGGATCGACACCTCCTGACTGTCGATTCGGCCCCTCCTCATTTGTCATCAGGGTAGGAGGTAGATACACATGGAATCGACAGTCCTGGTGGAGCGCCGCGACGGCGGCATCCTGCTCATCGGCATCAACCGCCCGGAGGCGAACAACCGCCTCGACCCGCCGACCTACGTCGCGCTCGGGCAGGCACTGTACAAGCTGGAGCACGACGACGAGCTCCGGGTCGGGGTGCTGTACGCCACCGGTCCCGACTTCGTCCCCGCGCTGGACCTCGCGGCCTACGGGGCGGCCGCACAGGCGGGCACATTTCCCCCGGCCACGCCGCGGGCCGACATCCTGGACCCGCTGGACATGACGCTGCCGCGCCGCTCCAAGCCGCTGGTCGTTGCCGTTCAGGGCCAGACCAAGCGCGTCGGTCACGAGCTCTTCCTGGCCGCAGACGTCCGCGTGGCGGCCAGCGACACGGTCTTCGCGCAGGACGAGGCGCTGCTGGGGCTATACCCCGGCGGTGGCGCCACCGTGCGGCTGGTGCGCGAGATCGGTCACGGCAACGCCATGCGGCTCATGCTGACCGGCGAGGCCTGGAGCGTCGAGGAGGCCCAGCGTTACGGACTGGTCCAAGCCGTCACCCCGCCCGGGCAGCAACTGGAGCGCGCGCTGGAGTTCGCGCGTAAGATCGCCACGGCGGCGCCGCTCGGGGTACGTGCCACCATCACGGCCGTGCACCGTTACGAACAAGAGGGTGAGGCGGCGGCCTTCCCAACCCTGCGGCCAGAACTGGCGCGCCTGATGACGACGCAGGACTTCGGCGAGGCCGTACGCGCGCTCACCGAACAGCGCGCACCGGTTTACCGCGGCCGGTAAGCAGCTCCGTCCTCGCCGGCTGAGGCCGGCCGGCGCCCAGGTGATGCCTGCGCGCCGCCGGCGATCAGCCAACGACGATTCAGCCCGCCAGCAGAACGTCCAGTTCCGGACGGCGGCAGTCTTGATCAGCCCTGAGCCAGTGGTCGCCCATATCGACGACTATGCGCGGCCTGTCGATGACGTGTTCGCCGCGGCTGAGCGGCGCAGAACACCCGGTTCTGGCGCTGCCTGTCCTGCGCTGTCGTTCTCCTGCACCAGCATCGCATCGCTTACGGCGCTTCCGACAAGGCCGCAGGTTCATGCCCCCGGCGGGCACCCGGAACATGGGACGGCCGGCGGCCGCCGGCTAGTTGTGCAGCCGCGATTTCGCACTGCGCGGAACGCCACCCGGCATGGGTACCGGTCCGGTCATGACGGTGACGCCGATCACCTGACCTGCCCGATACGCGCGGCGCGAGGACTCGGCGCCTGCTGGTGGCAGCGGCCGGGCCGAACCCGGCCATGAACGCTGCCCGCGCGGCGCTGCCGCTGCCGATGCTGCCGCCCCCCGTTGCCGGTGACCACGCGCGACCGCGCACCCTGCCAGCCGGTGTCCGTTTGCGCCCGCTGGAGGTCATCTGCGGCCGCGCAGCAGAACTTCCGCCCCCGTGGTAGGTATTAACAGAACAGCGTCGCCGGCAGCGGGCGTGCCTGAGATCCGTCCCCGGGCCCGGGCCGGACCGGGCGCGCGTCGCCCGAGAGGGGCTGTTGGCAATGGTGGAGACCATCTTGATCATAGTGGCGGTACTTGTCGTGTTGGGCGTGATCGCGGCTGGCCGTTCTGTCCGGGTAGTGCAGCAGTTCGAGCAGGGCATCGTGTTCAGGTTCGGCAGGATCCAGTCGCCGCCGCGCGGCGCGGGACTGACGTTGATCAGGCCGGTCGGCGACCGCATGCAGAAGGTCAACATGCAGATCGTCGCGATGGCGGTTCCGGCTCAGGACGGCATCACCAAAGACAACGTGACCGTCCGGGTGGACGCGGTCATCTACTTCCGGGTGGCAGATCCCATCAAGGCCACGGTGAACGTGCAGAACTACCTGTTCGCGGTCTCCCAGCAGGCGCAGACGTCGCTGCGGTCGATCATCGGCCAGTCCGAGATGGACCAGCTGCTGTCCGAGCGGGACTCGGTCAACCGCGAGCTGCGCCGCATCATCGATGAGCCGACCGAGGGCCCGTGGGGCATCCGGGTCGAGCGGGTGGAGATTAAGGACGTCTCGCTGCCCGATGCCATGAAGCGGTCCATGTCCCGGCAGGCCGAGGCGGAACGGGAGCGCCGGGCCAGGATCATCACCGCCGACGGCGAGTACCAGGCCTCCAAGCGGCTGGCCATGGCGGCCAACGTGATGGCCCGCGACCCCGCGGCGCTGCAACTGCGGCTGCTGCAGACCGTGGTTGAGGTGGCCGGGGAGCAGAACAGCACGCTGATCATGCCGGTGCCGGTTGAGCTGCTCAGGTTCTTCGAGAAAACGACGCCCGCCGGGCCAGCTGCCGAGCTTTCGCCGTCGCTCGCGGACTTCGGCGACGCCGAGACAGTCAAGGCCGAGGCCGCCATCGAGGGCGGCCCGTCCGCTGCCGGGCCTGACGCCATACCGCCGGTGGAAGCGATCGCGATACCGCCGGTGGAGGCGATCGTCATACCGCCGGTCGAGGCGATCGCGATACCGCCGGTCGAGGCGATCGCGATACCGCCGGTGGAGGCACCGGACATCAAGGTTCCCGAGATCACCGCGGACACTGAGCAAGCCGAACGGCCGTAGGCGGCGGCTCCAGGGACCACGGAGAACCCGCGCAGCCCGGCCTGGAATCCGGTGTCGGGTTGATGTTCCCCGGACCCGAGAGCGATCCGCCCGGACTCCGCCCCTCCGCCGGAGGCGGCTGGCACTCCGGCGCCGGAACCGGCGTACACCACCGTCCCCATCAATGCCCAGCAGCTCAGCTCAGCCAGCGGCGTGCCAGCCGGAAGGGCTCGGGGAGTTTCTCCGCGGGCAGTGACTCACCGGTCAGCACCGATTCCTCGCACTCTAGCCCCGCGGTACCGGGGGAGTGGCTATCGCTGTCCCTGACCGTGATTGCCAGCTCTCTGGCGGTGACCACCGCGCGAGCCTCATCTTCTGCTGGCAACGCCGGGAAACCCCCGCAGGCCATCGCCGGGACCTGGCCGCATGGTGCCCTGATGGTGACCGGGCGATGATCATGTGCTGGCGGCTGGATCAGGGGCAGGATCAAAGTGGCTGCGTTCTGCCGCTGGCTGGGCCAGCTGTCACAGGTACTGGCCCGTCGCCGCACTGTCTGTCTTCGACACCCGCACCGATACCACGTTGGCCAGGTTGATGATCACGCCGCTCTGGCCGGCCTCGCGGTCATATCTGGCATGGGCCAAGACCAGACTGCGCCGTTCGTCCAGCGCCTGAGCGATGGCCTCAAGCGCCTCGCGTTCCCCGCCAAAATCCTCCGATAGCACGGAGACGTCTTCACCGCCCACCGGGTGAAATCGCATGATCAGCACGACGTTGTCGGGCACAGCCGGTACCTCCCTGCGAGAATCCAGAAGACCGCCCGCCCGGGCGCTGTGGTCCGGTGGCCCTCAATCCGGCGGGGTCACTGCGGATCCGGACACTATCAAGTGTGCCTCGCCTGCGGCCCGGCAAAGCCCGGCCCAGGTGGCCAGGCACCTCTGCCCGCCAGCGACAGGCCAGGCGGTGGCCATCGTGATCCCGCGCGGCAGCGCCAGGACGGCGGGCATCCCGGCGGGCGACGCCGCTAGCATTCGTGCCGCGATCGCTGCCGGGCCGCCATCACCGCAAGTCGCCTGCCGCCGCAGCGATACCGACCCGCCGACAGGCATCCGTCCGCGGCCATCACAGCCTCGGCTCCAGCCGTGCAGAGGGAACGCTGAGCGGGACGACGACGACAACGCTGTGCGAGCGTTGACCACGCCGACCCGGAATCCGAACCCCGGGACCCGCGCTGCAGGCAGAAACGCCGGGTTCCTCGCCTCGGCCCCGGTGATCGGGATTACCGGGCGGTCAGGTCGCCAGGTGCCCGCCGGTCCGGCCGGCGGGCGCCGTGCTGTCGATCTCGGCGGGCGGCGCATCGGGCACGGCCCCGGGCTTGGCCACGGCCTTGAACGTGAACTGCGCTTGCGGCCCGGTGCCCTGCACATCGACCGTGACGATCTGGCCGGCCCTCAGCTCGCCGAACAGGATCTTCTCGGACAGGTTGTCCTCGATCTCCCGCTGGATCGTGCGGCGCAGCGGCCGCGCGCCGAGCACCGGATCATAGCCCCGCTCGGACAGCAGCGTCCTGGCCGCGGGCAGCAGCTCCAGGCCCATGTCCCGGTCCTTGAGCCGCTCCTCCACCTTGGCGATCATCAGGTCCACGATGGTGCAAATCTCCTCCCGGCTAAGCCGGCGGAACACGATCGTGTCATCGACGCGGTTCAGGAACTCCGGCCTGAAGTGCTGCTTCAGCTCCTGCTGCACCGTGGTCTTCATCCGGTCATACGAGCCGTTTGACTCATGCGCCGGACCGAACCCGACGGAGACGCCCTTGGAGATGTCCCGGGTGCCCAGGTTGGTGGTCATGATGATCACCGTGTTCTTGAAGTCGACGACCCGGCCGTGCGCGTCGGTGAGGCGGCCGTCCTCGAGGATCTGCAGCAGCGAGTTGAAGATGTCCGGGTGGGCCTTCTCGATCTCGTCGAACAGCACCACGGCGAACGGGCGGCGGCGGACCTTCTCGGTCAGCTGGCCGCCCTCCTCGTATCCGACGTACCCGGGCGGGGAGCCGAACAGCCGGGACACCGTGTGCTTGTCCGAGTACTCGCTCATGTCCAGCTGGATCAGCGAGTCCTCATCGCCGAACAAGAACCCGGCCAGGGTCTTGGCCAGCTCGGTCTTGCCCACCCCGGACGGGCCGGCGAAGATGAACGAGCCCCCGGGCCGCCTGGGGTCCTTCAGCCCGGCCCGGGTCCGCCGGATGGCCCGCGACAGCGACGTGACGGCCGCGTTCTGCCCGATCACCCGCCTGTGCAGCTCGTCCTCCATCCGCAGCAGCCGCTGCGATTCCTCCTCGGTGAGCTTGACCACCGGGATGCCCGTCGCGGCCGCCAGGACCTCCGCGATCAGCTCCGCGGTCACCTCGGCGACGGCGCCCGTGCCGCCGGCCGCCCGCTCCTTCTCCCCGCCATCCCTCGCCCCGGTCAGCTGATTCTCGCTGTCGCGCAGCGCGGCGGCCTTCTCGAAGTCCTGGCCGCCGATCGCGGACTCCTTCTCCCTCCGCACGCCGGCGATCTTCTCGCCGGCCTCGCGCACGCCCGGCGGCGCGGTTATCCGGCGGATCCGCAGCCGGGCCCCGGCCTCATCGATCAGGTCGATCGCCTTGTCCGGCAGGAACCGGTCGCTGACATAGCGGTCCGCCAGCTGCGCGGCGGCGACCAGCGCGCCGTCGGTGATCGACACCCGGTGATGCGCCTCATAGCGGTCCCGCAGGCCCTTGAGGATCTCGATGGTGTGCGCGATCGTCGGCTCGGCCACCCGGACCGGCTGGAACCTGCGCTCCAGCGCCGCGTCCTTCTCCAGGTGCCTGCGGTACTCATCCAGCGTGGTCGCGCCGATCGTCTGCAGCTCGCCGCGGGCCAGCATCGGCTTCAGGATCGACGCGGCATCGATCGCGCCCTCAGCCGCGCCCGCGCCCACCAGCGTGTGCAGCTCATCGATGAACAAGATGATGTCCCCGCGGGTCCGGATCTCCTTGAGCACCTTCTTCAGCCGCTCCTCGAAGTCACCCCGGTACCTCGAGCCGGCCACCAGCGCGCCCAGGTCCAAGGTGTAAAGCTGCTTGTCCTTCAAGGTCTCCGGCACCTCGCCCGTTGACGATCTCCTGCGCCAGCCCCTCCACCACAGCGGTCTTCCCCACGCCGGGCTCGCCCACCAGCACCGGGTTGTTCTTGGTACGCCGGCAGAGCACCTGCATCACCCGCTCGATCTCCTTCTCCCGGCCGATCACCGGATCGAGCTTGCCCTCGCGCGCGCCCGCGGTCAGATTCCGGCCGAACTGGTCGAGCACAAGCGAAACGGAGGGCGCCGTCCCGGACGGCGCGACCGCGGCGGCCGGCTCCTTGCCCCTGGGAGCCCGCCAGCAGCTGGATCACCTGCTGGCGGACCCTGCCGGGGTCAGCGCCCAGCTTGACCAGCACCTGCGCGGCGACGCCGTCGCCCTCGCCGATCAGGCCGAGCAGGATGTGCTCGGTGCCGATGTAGTTGTGGCCCAGCTGCAGCGCCTCCCGCAGCGACAGCTCCAGCACCTCCTTGGCGCGCGGAGTGAACGGGATGTGCCCGGAGGGTGCCTGCTGGCCCTGGCCGGTGATCCCCTCAACGTGCTGGCGGACCGCCTCCAGGCTGATCCCCAGCCACTCCAGGGCCTGGGCGGCGACGCCCTCGCCCTCGCCGATCAGGCCGAGCAGGATGTGCTCGGTGCCGATGTGGTCATGGTGGAGCATCCGGGCCTCTTCCTGAGCCAGGACCGCCACCCGCCGCGCCCGCTCGGTGAACCTCTCGAACATCTCGTCGCCCCCGCACCGAGCGGCCGGCGAGGCAACCGAAGTCTTGCTCGTCCCTTCGCATGCTAGCCCGCGCGCCGGGCGAGGTTGCGCACGCGGATCTCGCACAAGTTAACGTTCCCCGCCGGCAGTGGGGTTCACCCCCTCCGGCCTGGGGCAACGGGCAAGTGTTCACAGCTACGCCGGGAGCGAACCCGCACGGCGGGCCGGCGAACGCGCGGACCAGCGAAGGTGGATGACGGCGAGCGCACCATGGACGGCCTTCCCGAGCAGTGATGACGTCCGCTCGGACGTGAATCGCGGCGCTCTTACCCGGCGGGTGGCGGTTGCTGGCCAGCGGGGCGCGGCCTGCCGGTGTCGAGATCGGCCACGAACACCTTCTGCAGCATGTGCCAGTCCTCCGGGTGCCTGGCGATCCCATCCTCGAACACCTTCGCCAGCTGCCGGGTCATGGCGGCGATCTTCTCCTGCCCGGTGCCTGTCCCGGGCACGGGAATCTCCTGGTGAATGTGCGCGCCCCAGTTCTCTCCCTCGTACCACAGCGTCACCGGCATCAGCGCGGCCCCGGTCTGCTCGGCCAGCGCGGCCGGGCCGCCCATGATCCTGGCGGGCTCGCCGAAGAACTCGACCTCGATCCCGCTGCCGGTCAGGTCCCGTTCGCACAGCAGGGCGACCAGGCCGCCAGCCCGCAGCCGCTGCGCCAGGACCCCGAACCTGCTCGCGCCGGCCGAGTGCGGCAGCACCTCCATGCCCAGCCTCTCCCGGAACACCACGAACCGGTCATACAGCGATTCCGGGCGCAGCCGCTCCGCCACCGTGGTGACCTTCCCGGCGCCGCGGAGCACGATCCAGGCGCCCGCGTGCTCCCAGTTGCCCATGTGCGGCAGCGCGAAGATCACCCCGCGGCCCGCGGCCAGGTGCCGGAACGCGGTCTGCTCCTCGCCAGCCGCCCGCATCCGGCCGAGGATCTCCGCCGGCGGGATCACCGGCAGCCGGAATACCTCCAGCCAGTACCGCAGATACGAACGCATCCCGTCCCGCGACAGCCGCCGGAGATCCATAACCGGTGCATCCGGGCCGATCACCCGCGCCAGGTTGGCCTCCAGCTGCCTGACGCCCGGCCCCTGCCGCCGCCAGAGCTGGTCTGCGATCTGCCGGAACATCCACTGCGCCCACCGCCGGGGCATCCGGCAAACCACGATCCAGCCGAGCAGGTACAGCCAGCCGCTCACCCGTTCTCGCACCGTGAACACCTCACCAGCGAACTCGCTGCCCGCACCGCATTATCCCGTGCGTGGCCGCCGGCTCGCGCATGGCCGCCTGGCCGCGACCCGGGGCGCTGCCCCGCGAACATCCGCCGTCCCTGGCCCCCGTGCAGCCTGCCCCTGCCCGGTGCAGGCATCGCACACCCGCGCGGGCCCGCAGCGCGGAAGCCGGGAGGCCCCGGAGCGTTCCGGCGCCGGGGCTCATCCAAGGCGACGGCCAGCGGACCTGGAAGCTGGCCTCGCTCCTTATTCTTGAACGCCAACGAACGACCCAGCAGGACAAGCCAGCCAGCAAGCCGCACGAAGATCAGATAGAGCAGACGCAACGACACGGCCGGTCATTATGCCCAACAGCCACGCCGCACCTATCGCGCCAGGTCACAGCCATGGCCGACTTCTGGCACCCCACGAGGGCGCATCGCTGCAGCTCACAGGCCGGGCAGGCTTCTGGCACCCACAGGAAGACCGAGCCGGCGAAGGCGTTCGGGCGCTATCCTGGCACGAGGTCACCGGGTACGCGGGGGAACTCCTGGCGCCCTGCCCGGCGGCGGCGCTGCGGCCGGGACGAGCGCGGAAGGTTCGCCGGCGCACGGCGCTAGAAGTGACCTGTCCGCACGTAGGCGGTCATCTCGGGCACTTGCTTGGCGGAGCGGCTCATGCGGCTTCCCGCACGCGTCGCCCGGGTCCCTGGCGGGCCGCCGTCATGCGGGTAAGCAGCGCTGCGAGTGCGGGGCGGTCCTTGTCCCCGTCGTGCTCGTAGAGCTCGCCGATCGTCTGGATAAGCGAGTTGACCAGCAGCACGCGCTCGTGCTCGGTGATCTCCATCGTGATTCATCCTTCGGTGAGCCCGGCGAAAGGCCGGACCTTGAGGTCGTTGGCGGTGAAAGGCGTTCGCGGTGCCGCCGCTGTCACGTCAGCAGGTGCCTGGCCAGGGTCTGGCCCGGCGAACTCATGCCGCGCCCCTGCCGCCCAGGCGATGATGATCAGGCGCTGAACCTGGCCCGCTTCGACCGCAGCTTCGGCAGCCGATCCCTGGGCTAGCCTCAGCCTATATTCGCAATTAGAAACTAGCAATCTATTACTAGAATAGATGGTAGACTGTTTGGTTGCGGCGAACTGGAGTTTCCTGACCAATCACGCTCGGTGCTGATGTGCGTCGCACACGACCGCGGCGCGCGGCTGCGTGACATCGCGGCCAGCCTGGGCGTCACCGAGCGCAGCGCCTACGGCATCCTCGCCGACCTCGCCGGGCCTGGTACGTGATCACGCAGGAAGATGGCCCGCCGCAACCGCTACCAGATCCAGGCGCACCTGCCGCTGCCGGAGGCTGCCAGCCAGGAACCTGCCATCGGCGAAGTCCTCGCCGTCCTCGCCGGCCGCCCGCGACTCTCAGCGGGCCGGTTCTTCATACCCCGCACCCTTGTTGAACCTTGGCCATCTGCGTCCGCATGGCCGGCGTGATGGCCAACATATCGCGAGCCCCGCGACCACCTGCGTCGCCCGCGACGCCCCGTCCCTCTACAGCCCGAGCTGCCAGCGGATGCCGTGCCGCTGACTCTCTCCAAAGGCGTCGTCTCGGGGTGGGGGATACGCGACGGCCGGGCACACACGGGGGTGGGATCCCCTGCCCGAACCCGGTGGCTGTTCCCCGGCGGGATGTCCGGCAAGCCCATCACTGCCTCCCAGCTCGGCGAGGCCTGCGTGCCCTGGGCATCTACGCCATGCCCGGCCGCCGTGCTGCTCTCACCGACCTCGCCGCCAAGATGCCCGCAGCATACTCGCCGACCTGCTGCACCTCTCACCGGGCACCGCGGTCCGATGGGTGCACCAGGCAGGAGGCGACTGGTCCCGCTACGCCGCCGAACTCGCCCAGGAACGCGTTCATCAGACCTGACGAATGCCTCCGTCGCAGAAACCGGGCCAGCACCACCCGACATGATCGGAACACTGCCGGTTACCGGTAGCGACGCCAAAGTCCCGCTCCAGCTCATCATGGCCAAGACCCGGCACAAGAACCTCCGCACCGCCATGCGCTACATCAAACCCGGCGGCGAAGCCGTCGCCGAGATCACCGGCATCCTCGGCCCATCCCGCCGCAAGCACTAAGAGCTTTCCCAGCCTGCACCCTCTACATCAGTGCAGGTCAGCGGCTACTTCGTTGAATTTACGGCCAGTGCTACGAGGACCCCCACATAGGCGAGGACCTGCCGCGCGGGGCGGCACCCCGTTCGTTATGTGCGCGACCGCCGCGGAGTCAGAAAGGAGCGGGGCCGGCGCGCCGCCGGTTCTGCGGCGCTGGCGGCACCACCTTCCCGGCAAGAGCGCGGGCGGCCGGGATCACGACCAGCGCCCCGTCACAGGTACGGACCGCGAAGGAAGCCGGGTC
Source organism: uncultured Actinomycetes bacterium (assembly GCA_963722055.1). Classification (GTDB taxonomy): domain Bacteria; phylum Actinomycetota; class Actinomycetes; order Streptosporangiales; family Streptosporangiaceae; genus Palsa-504. The sequence continues at coordinate 30,206 of CAVRLA010000017.1, forward strand.
ATTCTCCTCGAGAATGCCCAGGACGTCGGCGATCTGCTCGCCGTCACCCGGGCTGGGCCGGCGCCAGCGGATGACGACCCGCTGGCCGACATCGGCGGGTGTGAGGCGGACCTCGAGCCGGTAGCGCACGCCGGTCACTTGTTCCCAGGCTGGGCGGCTCGCCGCCGGGTGCCAGGCCCGGGCCCGGGAGCTTGGATCGTTGCTGGACTGGGCGCGGCAGCGGGCTCGGGCGGCAGGTCGGCGGCCTCGACGTCATTGGCGGCGAGAGCATTCATCGGGTCACCGCCGCCGCATTCGCAGCCGCCAGGCCAGGGATCTGGCCCGGCGGCTTGCATCGGGCACCGACGGCCTCAGCCGGCTGCGCGGCAATGCGGGCGCCATGAGCACGGCCATGGCTGAGAACCAGGCCGGCGGGCATGCGCTCCTCCGGTAGCCCCGGTAGCTGGCCGCCCTCAGCGGCTGAGTTCCGGTGCGTGTCGTTCACATTACACTCGCATCCGAAAACTAGCAATCTATTTCCAGAATTTGGCAGCATGTTCATGGCGGCAAACTAAACCTTCCTGACCAGCCACGCGCCGGCCACAGCACGGATCGGCATTCCCTCGGCGAGGGCTGAGGCCAGTCCAGCGACTTCGCGTCCCGCCCGTAATCGTTCTGGCAGCGCCGAAGTACCCGTTGAAGGATCCCCTCGCGAGAGCCGCCGGGCTGCCGGGGGCGCGCCCGATCCGCCGAGATGAAGCGTCACCGCGGCCGGCCTTTTCGTCACGGTCGCGCAGATCAGTTCGGCCTGGGCGCCCAAGATCGGTGCTGGTCGTTCCCGGGAGCCTCATCAAGAAGGCGGTTGTCGGCGGCACGTGAAAAGCCACGACTCGGCGGGCCTGCTCAGCGAGCCGGGTCACCGGCTCGTGCGGCGCCGGGGCCTTCAGCGCGGGGGTCAGGCACCGCGCTTCGGCCCCCATCGGCTTGCCTGCCCGGCATCAGGGGAGTTTTCAGCTCTGCCTGGGTCGCGCGGCGGCCGTTAGCGTCACTTGCCGGGGGCAGTTCGATGCCGGGCCGGTCGTTGCCCGTGAGGAGAGCCAGGACTTCGCCGGCGGCGCGTCCCCGGCTGGCGGGTTCGGGCAGCGGCAGGTGCGCCTGGATCTGGTAGCGGTTGCGGCGGCCGTCCTTCTGCTTGACGAGGTAGCCGGCTGCGGTCAGGTCGGTGATGATGCCGTGGGCGCTGCGCTCGGTGATGTCCACACGGGCGGCGACGTCGCGCAGGCGCATGCCCGGGTCGTGGGCGATACACAGCAGCACCCTGGCGTGGTTGGTCAGGAAACCCCAGCTTGCCATAGCACGAAACCGGCCAGCTCATCGAGCAGTACCGCCGCGCGAGCTGCGGACCAGCGCCGGCCAGCTCGGGCGGCTGCTGAGGCAGGCGGCGTACTGGCCGGAGCGCACCTGGGCGGCCGGGGCGCGGCGCGGGCGGCCATTACCGGGAGGGCGCCAGCCGATGGGAACGCGCCCTGGTGCGCAGGACCCCTCGCGCAGCCGCTACCGGCGCCTCTGTGGTACCAGCACCTGCTGGAGGGCATCGAAGTCCTCAACGCATTTGCCCGCGCCGAGCACGACCGACTCCAACGGATTTCCGGCCAGGTGGACCGGCATCCCTGTCTCTTCGCGCAGCCGCTTATCGAGGCCGCGCAACAGGGCACCACCGCCGGTGAGCGTGATACCGCGGTCCATGATGTCGCCGGCAAGCTCGGGCGGGCACGTGTCGAGCGTGGTCTTGATGATGTCCACGATGGTGCTGACGGGTCCCTGGATCGCGTGCCGGACCTCCTCGGCGCCGATCACGATGGTCTTCGGCAAGCCGCTGACCAGGTCGCGGCCGCGGATCTCGGCGTGCGGTTCATCTGGCGACGGGCAGGCCGACCCGACCGCTATCTTGATCTCCTCGGCGGTCCGTTCGCCCAGCATGAGCGAGTACTCCTTCTTGGCGAAGACGATGATCGCCTGGTCCATCTCGTCGCCGCCGACCCGGATGGACTGGGAGGTCACGATGCCGCCGAGCGAGATCACCGCCACCTCGGTGGTCCCGCCGCCCACGTCCACAACCATGTTGCCGGCCGGCTCGTACACCGGCAGCCCGGCGCCGATTGCGGCCGCCATCGGCTCTTCGATGATGTACACGCGGCGGGCACCGGCCTGGCGCCCGGCTTCCTTCACCGCGCTTTGCTCCACGCCGGTAATCCCGCTGGGCACAGCCACCACCAGCCGCGGCCTGGCAAGGTGCCGGCGACGGTGCACCTTCTGGATGAAGTAGCGCAGCATCCGCTCGGTGACATCGAAGTCGGCGATGACACCGTCCTTCAGCGGCCGGATCGCCACGATGTTCCCCGGCGTCCGGCCGATCATCCGTTTCGCCTGGACGCCGACCGCAACGATGTTGCCGGTATCGGTATTGAGTGCGACCACCGACGGTTCATTCAGCGCGATCCCCCGGCCGCGCACATACACCAGCGTGTTCGCCGTACCGAGGTCGACCGCCATGTCACGGCCGAGGAACGCCAGCATGGTCCCCATGACAAACGAGCCTTCTGACCTAACGATCTGCTGATGACGTCGAATGCGGATACCGGCTGCGGCCGCGGTGGCACCGTGTCAGTCACCGGCCGGCGCGCAACGGTACACGAGCTCCGCCAAGAAGATCTTGATGTGCCGCGCGCCTGACTCAGGTGAGCTGGAGCCATGCACGAAGTTACACATGACTCCAACGCACAGTCACCGCCGATCGTGCCCGGCGCCGCCTGGCGAGCCCGGGTCCGGGTGCCACGGCCGAGGCCGCGGCTGGCTTTCAGCGGGCAGGGCAGCTCAGCCCGCAAGCTCCCCGAACGTACCTACCGGCCGGGCGCAGCGAGAACAACGCCATGCTGGCCGTGCGTCGCCGGCCGGCAGAGTGTTCCGCGACGTCAACCGTGAGCGTGCCGGGGCTGATTGGCATCATTGAGGGTGAGCGGGCTGGTTTTTCCCGTGTTCCTGTTGCGGGGAGTGGTGCGCGACGACACCGTGAGCGTATCGGTTCCGAGGCGGCCCTCCCCGTGATCTTTTGCCGAAGCCTCGGGGAGGGCCGCGTGCGGATAGGAGCACCGGTGCTCACGGTAGGCAACGACGCCGGGCGCGTCGAGCGGATGCTGGAAGAGGGGGTTTGTCCTGCCCTGGCTGCGGGGGGCGGCTGGCGGGGTGGGGGCATGGCCGGCAGCGGGCGGTCTTCGGGCCGGGGCGGCGGACACGCCGGATGGTGCGGCCGCGTCGGTCCCGGTGCATGGCGTGCGGGATGACGCACATGCTGCTGCCTGCCTCCGGGTCGCCGCGACCCTTGCCCGTCGCGGCCATCCTCTTGCCTCCGCCCGCGTCCGGTGCGGATCCCGCCGTCAGCGTAGCCGCCAGCCGCTACAGCCGGCACCGGCCGGCAGCCCGCAGAACACCTCCTAGACGATGACCCGGCTGGCTGCCAGCCATCCCGCACGAGGTCACGTGGGAACCCGCCCGCCCCGGATGACCGCGTGGCAGCGGTGGACGCTCCAGGTCCGAGCCGGGCGAACGCTGGACCGACGCGTGTCACAGGGCGCAGGCTCAATCCGGCCAGGGCACGGCAACCCTCAGCAGCCGAAACATAATTACCTGTTATGCACCGGTTGGGTCTGTAGCCATTTGGGTCTGTAGCCATCTAGCAGCCGCACCCGCGCGGTTCGGCGGGTCGGCGCGCTGCGGTCGCTGGGAGGGCTAGACGGAGAGCGCTGGCTGCCTAGCGCGGGGCGACGGAGGCGAGCGCTTGTGCGAGGGCGCGGATGTCGTCGCTGCTGTTGTAGGCGTGCAGGGATACCCGGATACCGCCGGCGCGGGAGCTGGTGTTGATGTTGTGCTGGCTCGCCAGCGCGGCCTGCACCCCGTCGGCCGCGGCGGCGGGGTGCCTGAGCGAGACGATGTGCCCGCTTGCGGAACGCTCACCTGGCACCCGGTAAGGTGCCCAGCCCAGCGGCGCGGTCTGCTCGGCCAGATCCGCCGCCAGCCGGCTAGCGTGCTCGCTGATCGCCGTCAGCCCGATGCCGTGAGCAGCTTGATCGACGTGAGCAGGCCCACGGCGGCGCTGTAGGACATGGTCGACAGCTCGAACCTGCGGGCGTCAGCGGCCAGAGAGAGTTCCTGCGGGGTGAAGTCGAAGGGTGTGGCGCTGCCTTTCCAGCCAACGATCACGGGGGTGGCCGCCGCCAGGTCCTCGGTAATGGCGAGCAGCGCAACGCCGGACGGCGCGGACAGCCACTTGTATCCGCTGCAGACCAGCGCGTCCACTCCCCATTGCGTCATGGTGACCGGAGCGGCACCGGCCATCTGGGTTACGTCGAGCACCACCCGGGCACCAACGTCCCGGGCGCGCGCCACCAGGGCCGCGACATCGACCTGGCTGCCAGTGGCGAACTGAACCGGGCTGACGCACACGACCGTGGTCCGGTCGCTGATGGCATCGCCCAGCGAGAGCGTGAGGTCGCGGGCCGGGGTGTCGCGAACCCAGCGGATGTGCATGCCCAGCCGGTCCCGGGCGGCCAGCCACGGGTAGGTCACGCTGGGGAAGTCACTGGACACCAAGACCACCTCACCCCCGGCGCTAGACAATAGCGCGGCAAGCTGGCCCAGGCCCTCACTCGCCCCGCCCACCACCGCGACCGACGCCACCGGCGCGCCGAGCAGCTCAGCCGCGGCCGTTCGCAGCCCGTCCAGGACCCTTGCCTCGGCCTGGTCCGACAGGCGGAGGTTGCCATGCTGAGCCACATCGGCCAGGAACCGGACGCTTGCCTCCAGCGAGGTGCGAGGTATCAGCCCCAGCGAGGCCTGGTTCAGATAGGTGCAATAGGAAAGCGCTGCATACTCCCCGGGATCAATCAACGGGTCCATGATCACCCCTTCGCTGCTGCTGGATCGCCGCCGGTGCCAGCTCTAGCCGCGCGTAGTTCAGGTCAAAGTCGTGCTTCCACTGCGACCCTTCCGCTGAGCCCTCCCAGGCGCCCTTGATCGTCCTGCCGTCGTCGGAGAACACCCCGGTGTAGCGCTGAAGGAAACTTCCATCTCCCGCTCCCCAAGGAGCGTCGAGGCGGGACAGCGCCGCGGGCCGCCCGGCTGGGATGTCGCCTGGACGGTCGGCCCCTGCTAGCTGGCGTGGGTCCTGTGGTTAGTTCGTGGTCGTCATCGTGCGCCTCCTGGGACCTCGATCGGTCGTAGTACCGGCGTGGACGGTTAGGGTCGGCTGTATCTCTGATGGCGGATGCCGCGGGCTGCGCGCGTGTGGAGCTAGGGGAGCCGTGGATGCGGGTATTGCGGGGCACGGTGCTGGAAGGACAGGATGTCGGGGTTCTGGATGACGCCACGGCGGATCTCGATGGCCCGCCGGATGACCGGATCGGAGTCCCAGGCGCCGGGGCCGCCGAGCACGGCTGCCAGGTGGGGCAGCAGGGCCTCGCTGATCTCCCAGGTGGCAGAGTTCCACAGCAGCGACGGGCTGTGGTCCACGGCGTAGTAGTAGATGTTACCGCCCACGGTGAACATCGGATCGGCGAATGATGTCGGCCGCGCCCAGCTGAAGCCCATCCCCGCGTCGCACGACACGTCAACGATGAGACTGCCCGGCGAGAACGCGGCCAAGTCTTTGCCGGTGACGAACATCAGTGGCGCGCTGGGGTCCTGCAGCACGCAGTTAACCACGATGTCGAATCCGGCGAGGTAGGCCGCCATCGGCACCCGGCCGCTTTCGCCCAGTGCGTGGCACGGGCCCGGGTTATCGGGGTCGCGTTCGAAACGCACCATGCGGGCCGAGTGGATCGGCGAGGCAACGGCGGTGACATCGCGATGGGTAAGGATGTGGACGTCGTTCACGCCGAATGCGTTCAGCGCGGTCACCGCGCCCCGGCCGGCCGCGCCGAAACCGATGACACCCGCACGAAGCGGGCGGCCGTATTCCCCCGTGCTCCCGACCAGCTGCATGGCGTGCAGCACCGAGCAGTAGCCGGCCAGCTCGTTGTTCTTATGGAAGACATGCAGGCTGAACCGACCGTCGCCGGACCAGTGGTTCATCGCCTCGAACGCGATCAGCGTCAGCCGCCGGTCGATGCCCAGCTGGGTGATTTCCTCGTTCTGGACGCAATGCGGCCAGCCCCATAGAACCCGGCCCTCACCCAGCTCCTCAAGGTCTGGCGGCAGCGGCTTGGGCAGCAGCAGGACATCGCAGTCCGCCAGCAGCTGATCACGGGTCCGCAAGCCAGCGACAAGGCCCGCCAACCGCTCGTCCGGCACCCCGAAACGCTCGCCATAGCCACGCTCGAGATATATGCGCCGCCGCAGGCCGGCCTCGATCCGCTCGATATGCAGCGGGTGGATCGCCAGCCGCCGCTCGTTCTCCTTCCGCGACCGTGCCATCACCCCGAGGCTGAGCTGATCCATACACACGCTCCCAGGCCAGGAATCCCTTACAGCAAGAACCACCCCCACGCTGGCCAGCTTCCAGGCGCCGCGACAAGACCGCAACCGACCACCAAACTAGCGCGGCAAAGAAGCCCGCTGCCGGTCGGCGCCTCGCCCGGCCGCCGGAGCGCGGCCAACTCCACCACGACGAGCGCGCTTCCTTCGGTGCCGCCCGATCGACTCGCCAACGACCTGACCGTACCTCACGCTCCGTCACGAGCGATTTGGCTCGGCTTGACGCACCCGAGCCGCCGCTGAGTCATGGCGAGTGCACTCGTTGTACGTGCAGATCCGGTCGGTCTGCACGCATGCGCGTCCGGCAGTCTGGCGGCTTCCTCGACGTGGCGCCACTGGCCGGAGTAGTGCTGCTGCTGCTGCTGCCGGCATGGCCATACCGGCTGCTGGCGTTCGCGGCGTGGACGAGGTTCGGGTGGGTTAGCCGGACAGTGTTGCCAGGTGGTCGTCGGGGACTGCCAGTGCCTGGTCGGGGTTGCCGGTGGCCTCGACATCGCGGGAGCGAAGGTGCTCACGATGTCACGCCTCGGTATCCGGGCGCTGCCCGGTCCGGGCCTGCGGCTGGCATTGGCGCCGGCAGCTTCCCCTGGATACCTGGCACCCCGGGCACCATGAGCGCCATGAGCGCGACGATGATGATCAGGCCGATGAGGACCATGGCCCTGCTCCCTTCCGGTGACCTCGGGGTAGCTGGCCGCCGCCGGCGGCTGAGTCCCGGTGCCTGCTCCTCACCGAACGCAGGTAAAAAGAAACAAGCAATATATTTCTAGAATTTATGGTAGTCTTTAAGTACAGGGGCTGGGGTTTCCTGGCTGGATACCCACAGCTGTGCGAGGCGCAGACCGGGGCATCCGGCCGCCTGCCCGGCACTCCCGTGCCGCGCCCCGCGACGATCGGGCACGGTGACGGGATAGGCGCCACGCAGGTTACCGCGCCATCGCTCGTGCCCATCCGCCTTACCACGATCAGCACCGCCGCAGCCATGACAACAACTCAGTCCGGAGGCATCTCGGCATGACGGCAATCGCGCATCCCGTGCTTGAGGGGCTGGAGCGTTACAAGTTCGGCTGGGCCGACTCGGACGTGGCGGGCGAGTCGGCGCGCCGGGGCCTGTCCGAGGAGGTCGTCCGGGACATCTCGGCGCTGAAGGACGAGCCGGAGTGGATGCTGGACCTGCGGCTGAAGGGCCTGAAGCTGTTCCGGCGCAAGCCGATGCCCGGCTGGGGCGCGGATCTGGCTGGCATCGATTTCGAGAACATCAAGTACTTCGTCCGGTCGACCGAGAAGCAGGCCGCCAGCTGGGACGACCTGCCCGCGGACATCAAGAACACCTACGACAGGCTCGGCATCCCCGAGGCGGAAAAGCAGCGGCTCATCGGCGGCGTCGCCGCGCAGTACGAAAGCGAAGTCGTCTACCACAAGATCCGCGAGGACCTGGAGGACAAGGGTGTCATCTTCCTGGACACCGACACCGCGCTCAAGGAGCACCCGGACCTTTTCCAGGAGTACTTCGCCACGATCATCCCGGTGGGCGACAATAAGTTCGCCGCGCTGAACACCGCGGTCTGGTCCGGCGGCAGTTTTATCTACGTGCCGAAGGGCGTGCACGTGGATATCCCGCTGCAGGCCTACTTCCGAATCAACACCGAGAACATGGGCCAGTTCGAGCGGACCCTGATCATCGTTGACGAGGGTGCCAGCATGCACTATGTCGAGGGCTGCACCGCTCCGATCTACTCCTCCGACTCGCTGCACTCCGCGGTCGTCGAGATCATCGTCAAGGCCGGCGGTCAATGCCGCTACACCACGATCCAGAACTGGTCGAACAACGTCTACAACCTGGTCACCAAGCGGGCCGTGGCACAGGCCGGCGCGAGCATGGAGTGGATCGACGGCAACATCGGCTCCAAGGTCACCATGAAGTACCCGGCTATCTACCTGATGGGCGAGCACGCCAGGGGAGAGACCCTGTCCGTCGCGTTCGCCGGCCAAGGCCAGCACCAGGACGCCGGCGCCAAGATGGTGCACTGCGCGCCGAATACCTCCTCCCAGATCATCTCCAAGTCCGTGGCCAGGGCCGGCGGCCGCACGTCCTACCGGGGCCTGGTCCAGGTGCAGGAGGGCGCTGCACACTCCAAGTCCACGGTCAAGTGCGATGCGCTGCTGGCGGACGCGGTCAGCCGGTCCGACACCTATCCCTACGTGGACATCCGCGAGGACGACGTAGAGATGGGCCACGAGGCCAGCGTCTCCAAGATCTCCGAGGACCAGCTGTTCTACCTGATGAGCCGTGGCATGACCGAGGACGAGGCCGCGGCCACCATCGTGCGCGGCTTCGTCGAGCCCATCGCGCGCGAACTGCCGATGGAATACGCGCTCGAGCTGAACCGGCTGATCGAGCTGCAGATGCAGGGGGCGGTCGGCTAACGACGGTCCTCGAGGGGGCCCCTCGAGCCCGGCGCCCCTGTCCAGGCTGCACGAGCGGCAGTCCTAAGACCCCGCGGACTTCCCGGTACCCACCGGGCGCGAGGAGAAGTGGCGGTTGACGCCGCCGCGCCCGCCTCCGCCGGCTGCAGGACGATACGGTCAGGGCTGTCGGCGGCAGCAGTGGCAACATACGGCCCGGAACGCGCGTCCTGGATGATGTCGGCCAGGGTGCGTGGCACTGCACTGTGCGCCTGGTCTACGGTGTCTTGCATGGTCTCGTCCTTCCGGTTTGGCGGGGGGATGAGATCTAGGCCCCGCCGGGCGCACTCACGCCTCGGCGGGGCCGCTGTCGTAACAGGCTCAGGTGAGGAATGCACGGCTGGGCCGGGCTTTGCCGGGCCGCGGGCGAGGCACACTTGGCGGTGTCCGGATCGCCAGTGACCCCGCCGGATGAGGGCTCCCGGGCCACGGCGCCCGGGCGGGCGGTCTTCTGGATTCCGGCAGGGAGGTACCGGCTGTGCCTGACAATATCGTGCTGATCATGCGATTTCACCCGGTGGGCGGGAACGTAGGCGGTCATCTCAGGCACTTGCCTGGCGGACCGGCTCATGCGGCTTCCCGCACGCGTCGCACGGGTCCCTGGTCGGCCGCCGTCATGCGGGCAAGCAGCGCTCCGAGTGCGGCGCGGTCGTTGCCCCCGTCGTGCTCGTAGAGCTCGCTGATCGTCTGGATAAGGGAGTTGACCAGCAGCACGCGCTCGTGCTCGGTGATCTCCATCGTGATTCATCCTTCGGTGAGTCCGGCGACGGGCCGGACCTTGAGGTCGTTGCCGGTGAAGGCGTTCGTGGTGCCGCCGCTGTCACGTCAGCGGGTGCCTGGCCAGGGTCTGGCCCAGCGAACTCATGGCGCGCACCCGCAGCCCAGGCGATGATGATCAGGCGCTGAGCACGGCCCGCTGCGGCCGACAGCTTCGGCGGCCGGTCCCTGGTGCTGCCCTCAGCCTATACCCGCAATTTAAAACTAGCAATATATTACTAGAATAAATGGTATGCTGTCTGGTCATGGCGAACTGGAGTTTCCTGACCAGCCACGCCCGGGTGCTGCTGTGCATCGCACGCGACCCCGGCGCGCGGCTGCGCGACATCGCGGCCAGTCTGGGCATCACCGAGCGCAGCGCCCACGGCATCGTCACCGAGCTGGCCGAGGCCGGCTACGTGGTCAAGCAGAAGGACGGCCGCCGCAACCGCTACCAGATCCAGGCGCACCTCCCGCTCCCGGAGCCCGCCAGCCGGGAACGCACGGCCGGCGAGGTCCTGGCCCTTCTGGCCGGCACCGACGCGACGCCGTGACCGGCCGGAGGGACGCACGAAAGCCGCCGCAAGCCCGGCACATCACGACCACCGTCGAGCCGGGTCCAGCCGGCCCGGCCAGCGCCGGAACCCTTGCACGGCAGGCAGCCGCCGCCGCACTACCTTCATGCGGCCCGACTGCGAAGGACGGGCAGTTGCCGGCCGGTGCTGCCAGCCGCGGCAGCACGCCCTTCCAGCCGAATAGTCGCAGCTCCGTCCCTGACGGAGCGGGCAGGAGCACCGATGTCATCGCCATCGCAGCCAGCGCACCTCAGTAACCACCAGCGGAACACGCTGCGCCAGATCTTCCAGCATCCCGCGGGCCACAACATCGAGTGGCGTGCCGTGCTGTCGCTGCTGGCGACGGCCGGCTCAGCCCAGGAGCGGCACGACGGCAAGGTTGCCGTGACCATCGGGTCCCAGACCGAATACTTCGACCCGCCCCGCCACAAAGACATCGACACCCAGGCGGTTGTCAACCTGCGCCAGATGCTGACCCAGGCCGGCTACGGAGCCGACGCTGCGGATACCAGAGCCAGCGGCGGGCAGGCCTGACCCGCACCCGGCTGTCCGGCTTTGCATCACCGACCCCAGCCTTCCTGGGCCCGGAGCCCGGCGCGGGACGGGAACCGCCGACCAGGCCGGGAATCGGCGCGCTACACCTCATCGCCAAAAGCGCACCGACCGGCTTTGCGCGCTACCCGAATCGAGGTCCACGCTCGACGAGCTCGGCGGACGAGGGCGCCGCGGGGATCTCCGCGAGCCTCGGCGATGAGGGGGCAGCGCTCCAGCGGGCCCAGGACAAGATCGCCACGATGCAGGCCCGCGCGGGTGCCCTGGACGAGCTGCCTCGGTCCGGAGTGCGCGAAGACGTCGGCAGCGACACCGACGACATCCAGCAGGAGCTCGGCCAAGCCGGGTCGCCGCCGAAGTGGACAAGGAGCTCGCCGCGCTTCAGGCCGAGATCGGCCCGGGCTCATCGGCGCCGCCCGAGCTAGCCGGGAGCTGAGGCCCGGGCGCTTCAGCTGGCGCTCGGCACCCCCCGCCTCGTTGCCGAGAACTTCACCCGGCCGGGTCCAGTGGCGGTACGCAGATAAGCCAGATCTGTGCAGCCACAGGCTCGGGTCGATCACGCCGCTTGAAAGCACAGATCAGGCGGTTCGCGTTCGCGCTGAGGTCGCGGTGTGTCACCGCGGAGTGGTGGTTGGCATCGGCGGCCGCAGCCAGCTCCGCCTGGCGGCTGCCACCACCAGGCAGAGCTTCTCCCGGCTGGTAAGCCTGTTACCGGGCAGCGCCTGCGACGTAGGCGGCGACGATATAAGTGGCGTGCCGGTCCAGGCTGCCTCGGGCCCGGTCGTACCGGATCGTCGTTCTTGGGTCGGCGTGCGAGGCGGCCTCTTGCACGTCGCGCAGCGGGACCCCGGCATCCAGCGCGGCAGTGATGAACGCGTGCCTGAGCGTGTGAGGCGTGACCGCTTTGCCGATCCCGGCGCGGCGGGCGGCCTTGCGGACGATCCGCCCGGCGCCGTGCCGGTCCAGTCGGCGGCCGTCCGCGGCCACAAACACCGGCCCGCCGGTGCGCTCGCCAGCGGCCAGGTCGATCGCCCGGGCGGTTCGCGGCGCGAGCGGGATGGTGGCCACCTTGCCGCCCTTGCGGGTGATGGTCAGGGTCCGGTGCCCGCGTTCCAGGCCGAGGTGCTCGATGTCCGCGCTGGTGGCCTCCGAGACCCGCAGCCCGTTCAGCGCGAGCAGCGAGATCAGCGCATGCTCGCACGGCGGACCGAGACCGGCAGCGACGAGCAATGCCCCGAGCTCGTTGCGGTCTAGTCCGATGGCGTGAGATTCGTAATCGACTCGCGGACGGCGGACGTGGGCGGCGGGTGAGTGATCCAGGAGCTCTTCTTCGACGGCGTATTTGTAGAACCCGGCGATGGCGGACAGCCGCCGGGTGACGGTGGCGCGGGCGCGGCCTCTGGCTTCCAGGTCGCGGGCGAAGGACTCGATGTCGGGGCGGCGGACGGCGAACAGGTCGAGGGAGCGGGCGCGGCACCAGGTGGTGAATTGGCGCAGGTCGAGTGCGTAGGCCTCGCGGGTCACGCCGCGGTATCCGGCCAGGTACCCGGCGAGGGCGAGCCGTTCGGGGTCGGTGAAGGCGGGCTGGATCGTGGCGAGCGCGGTAGATGGGGTGGCAGTGGTCATCGGGCACCTCCCGGCCGGGCTGAGACCTGAAGGAGGCTGGTCTGGGCCGGCTGCGGGTCCCAGCGGTTAAGCGGAAACCCACCGTAAGCCGTCCTGCCAGGTCACGCTATGCCACCAGCGGGCAAGTATCGGGCGTGGCATACCACCCGAGAAAATGCTCCAGACCGCCGATTCTTTCTGCCTTGCTGCGCGTGGGTCTGACGAGCTCGCGTAGTACATATCGGCCAGTTCGGTGCGGGTCGTTGCGGCCCGCACGTCATGGGGGGTGCGTAGGCGCCCGGGTCGGGAGGTCACGTGCCGGGTCGTGGCAGATGGTTGGCATGCGTCCGGTCGGTTGCGTTCACCGGGTCGATGCTTGGGTGACGTTCTGCTGGGATGCTGTATTTCCTGGTCGGCCGGGTGCTCCGGATAGCAGGTGGGTGTGGCTTGGAACCGTGAGTGCCGCCGTGCCGGGGAGGCAGGATGTCGTCTGGCTACCCGCGGGTAGTACGCCTGTGGCTCCTTCGCGCGATCTGTGCTTCGGGTGCCGGACCCGATTATGCTGGGCGTACGGGCCTGAGTGGTGCTGGATCTTGGGTCCGGCGAGCATCACCGGGCTGATATCTGATGTCGGGCGCCTCGATCGGACACGCTGGCCGGGAGTCTTCCCCCCGCGGGGGCCTTGACGCCGGTTCTGGCAGGCTGCCCAGGCCGCTGACGAGTTTTATCGGCCGGGAGCGGGAGCTGGCGGAGGCCAGGCGGCTGCTGGCCGGCAGCTGCCTGCTCACGCTGACCGGGCCGGGCGGCAGCGGCAAGACGCGTCTTTCCATTGAGCTCGCTGCGAGCGCGGCATGCGATTACCCCGACGGGGTGTATTTCGTCCGGCTGGCGCCGGTGAGGGATCCGGGACTGGTGCCCTCGTCGATCGCCCGGAGCATCGGACTGCAGGATCCGCGGGACCGGCCGCTGGTGGAGCACCTGGCCAGCTACCTGCGCGACCGGAAGCTCCTGATCGTGCTGGACAACTTCGAGCATCTGCTGCCGGCCGCTTCGGTGGTGGCGGAATTGCTGAGCGGTGCCGATGGTCTGCGGATCGTGGTGAGCAGCCGGGCGCCTCTTCGGGTGTCGGGCGAGCAGGAATGCCCCGTCCCTCCGCTGGCGCTCCCCGATGAGCAGGCGCAGGGCAGGCTCGCGTCGGTGGCTGCGTGTGAATCGGTGCGGCTGTTCGCCGAGCGGGCCGCGGCCGTGGCGCCCGGTTTCGCCGTGGACGAGCACAACGCCGCCGCGGTGGCCCAGATCGTGCGCAGGATTGACGGGTTGCCGCTGGCGATCGAGCTGGCCGCCGCCCGGGTCAAGCTGCTGCCCCCGGAGGCGATCTGCGCGCGGCTGGAGCATTCGCTGGGGCTGCTGACCGGCGGGAGCCGCGACCTGCCGGATCGCCAGCGGACGCTACGGGCCACCATCGAGTGGAGCTATGACCTGCTCGGCGAGCAGGCCAAGGGTTTGCTGGCTGCGTGTTCGGTGTTCCGGGGCGGCGTGCCGCTGGACGTGATCGAGTTGGTCTGCGCGGCGGCCGACACCGGCATGGCCGTGCTGGACGGCCTGCAGGAACTGGTGGACCACAGCCTGCTCCGCCCGCTGCCAGCGCCGGGGCCGCCGCGGTACCTGATGCTGGAGACCATCCGCGAGTTCGCGGCCGAGCGTCTGGCCGGCACGCCGGAGGCCGCCCGCCTCCGCGGGGCGCACGCCGCCGCTTTCCTGGCCCTGGCCGAGCAGGCCGCGCGCCCGCTGACGGGGCTAGGCCAGCGGGAATGGCTGGAGCGGCTCGACGTCGAGCACAACAACCTCCGCGCGGCGATCGACTGGTACCGCCAGGACAATCCGCCCGCCGCGCTGCGCCTGGCCGCCGCGCTGGCCTGGTTCTGGTCCCTGCATGGTCATTACACCGAAGGGCGGCAGCGGCTGGGCCAGCTGCTCGGGATGGTATCTGACCAGAACACGGTGCGAGTGCGGGCCCTGAACGGCGCCGCCTGGCTCGCCCTTGACCAAGGCGATTACCCGGACGCCGACCGCCTGCTCAGCGATGGCACCGAGCTGAGCCGCAGGCTGGGCGACAAGGCCGGCGAGGGCATGGCCGCGGTCTTCGGCTGCCGCAGCATGATTTCCAGCGACCGGATCGCCGAGGCGGCCTCATACGGCGAGCGGGCCTTCGCGTTGCTGACCGAGGCGGACGACCGGCCGGGGATCGCATTCGCACTATTTTTCCTGGCGTTGAACGCGCAGTTCACGGGCAACCTGGAGGGCGCCTGCGAGCTGCACGAACGATGTGTGGCCCTGTGCCGGGAGCTCGGCTTCGAATCACTGTGCGCGCGCGCCTTGCAGCCGCTGGGCATTGCGCGGCTGGAGCTTGGCGACCTAACGGGCGCGCGCACGGCGCTGCGGCAGGGACTGCCGGCCTCGGTTGCCGTCGGCGACCGCTTCATTTTCCCGATCGGGCTGTCCGGCTTCGCCGGGCTGGCCGCCAAGACCGGTAAGCACCGCAGGGCGCTGCGGCTGTCCGGTGCCGCAGAAGCCTGCCGGGATTCCTACGAGTCCGCCTTGCCGGCGCCCATCCGGGCGTATCTGGAATGCTGGCTGGCGCCGGCGCTGAAGACGGTCGGCGCCGCGGCGCCGAAGCTCATCGCGGAGGGGCGGCAGATGACATTGACGGCGGCCCTGGAGTATGCGCTGGCCGACGAGCCCGAGGAAGCCTGGCGGCCCGGCCCGCGGCAGGCACTGACCCGCCGCGAGACCGAAGTCGCCATGCTGGCGGCCCGGGGCCTGACCAACCGGGACATCGCCACCCGGCTGTACCTGTCGGTCCGCACGGTCGAAGTGCACGTCGACCACATCTTGACCAAGCTGGGCTTCGGCACCCGCACCCAGCTGGCCGCCTGGGCGCACCAGGAGGGGCTGCTGGCCGAAGATACGTAGCGCTTCTACGTAGTTCTTCAGATGGCGGGCACGGCCGCGGAGTCGAGTGTTGGCTTCATGAACGGTACGCAGAACACCCGCCCGGATTGTCAGGTCCTCGTGGTCGGCGCCGGCCCAACCGGCTTGGTGCTGGCCGCGGACCTGCTGGCCCGGGGCGTCTCGACGCGCATCATCGACAAGGGCGACGGGGTGAACCTGGAGACCAGGGCGATCGCGATCCACGCCCGCGCGCTGGAGGTTCTGGATCTCATGGGCCTGGCCGAGCGGTTCGTCGACCACGGCCAGGCCGTGCGCTGGTTCAGCTTCTATACCGACGGCAAACCCCGGGTCAGCCTCGACCTGGCCCGCAACGGCACGCGGTTTGGGTTCATGCTCGACATTCCCCAGCACCAGACCGAGACCCTGCTGCGGGCGCGGATCGCCGAGCTGGGCGGCACGATCGAGGACGGAACCGAGCTGACTGCCCTCGCCGACGAGCCGGCCGGAGTCACCGCCAGGGTCCGGGACGCTGACGGCCAGCCGCGCGTGATCACCGCCGGCTACGCGGTCGGCTGCGACGGCGCGCACAGCCGGGTCCGCCACGAGCTCGGCCTGCCGTTCCGCGGGCACCCGTACCCGCAGGACTGGCTGCTGGCCGACGTCCGCCTGGACTGGGCCCGCCCCGAGAACGAAGTGCACGCGTTCTTCCGGGCCGACGGCACGCCGCTGATCTGCTTCCCGATGCGCGAGCACCGGTGGCGGCTGGTGGTGCCCTTCGCCGGTGACCGTACCCCCGGGCCGCCGGACCTGGCCGAGATCCAGCAGCTGGTCGACCAGCGCGCACCGGAACCGGTCGTCGTCTCCGAGCCGACCTGGCTGGCGAGCTTCAACTGCCACCGCCGGTCCACCGGCGTGTACCGCCGCGGGCACGTGCTGCTGGCCGGCGACGCGGTGCACATCCACACCCCGGCCGGCGGCCAGGGCATGAACACCGGGATCACCGACGCCCACAACCTGGGCTGGAAGCTGGCCCTGGTCGCGGCCGGCCGCGCCCCCGATCAGCTCCTCGACTCCTACGGCGCCGAACGCGAGCCCGTCGCCGAGCAGGTCCTGGGCCTCACCCACACGCTGGTCCGGTTCGGCACCATGACCCACCCGGTGAAGCGGTCGCTCCGGGACGCCATCATCCCGGCCGCCTTCGCAGTCGGCCCGGTCCACCGGCGCGCGGTCCGCCGCTGGACCCAGGTCAACGTCGCCTACCCGGCCAGCAGCCTCACCAAGACCGACCGGGGTCCCGGCCGACCCAGGCCCGGGCAGCGAGTCCCGGACATCGAGGTGCTCACGGCCGAGGGGCCCAGCAGGCTCTTCACCGTCCTGCGCCGCGGCCGTCACGTCATCGTCATCACAGGAGCAGACCCGGACCGCGCGCCGGCCAACCCGGCTCTGGACCCTTACCGGGGCCTGTTTGAGGTCGTCACCTGCGGATCGCCAGACGCGCGCGCATTCCGCAGCACCCGCGCGGGGTCCGTCTTCCTGGTCCGGCCAGACGGATACCTCGCGGCCCGCGCGAGGCCGGATAAGCTCGCGACCGTGCTGGGTTACCTGCAGGAGCTGTCTCGGTCCGAGATCGGCACGAGCGGCGACAGCGTGCCAGATCAGCGAGCGGCCGACGATCTGGTTGCCGGGGTCGCGTCATGAGGCGCAGCACGGGCCGCATCCTCACCACCCACGTCGGCAGCCTGCCGCGGCCTGCCTCACTGCTCGACCTGATGAAGACAGGTGAGCGAGGACACGAGCTGGACAGTGCCGTCACCCAGGCAGTGGACGCGGCCGTCCGGCAGCAGATCGCCCACGACGTCGACGTGGTGACCGACGCGGAACAGGGGAAAGGCAGCTTCTTTGGCTACGTCGCCGAGCGGCTGACCGGATTCGAGCCGCGGCCAGGCGCCCGCGCCGAGCTATGGAGCGCGTTCGTCCTGCGCACGGACGTCATGCACTCGTTCCGCCAGTTCCCGCTGCTCGACCCCAAGCTCCCCGATGAGTTCATGGATCAGCCGATGCTGCGGGGACAGGCCGTGCGGCTGTTCCACGAACTCTGGGACGGCCTTTCCGGCCAGGCCCGACGGCACGTCGCTCACCTGACCAGCGGAGCGGTGCCGGAGAGGGTGGGCTGGTTGACCGGTGCCGTTACCTAGCGCCGGTCCATCGACAAGACCAGGGCATTCCAAGTTGCAGCGCTCTGATTACAGCGGGCCGGATACGTCCAGAATGATCCCTATGCGCGGGCTGCCACCGTCAAGAGAGGTATCCGAAAACCGCACCGAACGGCGGGAGTGTGCGCGTCCGCATGCCGAGTACCGATCACGGAGTGTGATGACTCGCAGTGGTGAAGGACTGGGAGCCGTGGTGCCAGATGCGCTGTCCGGTCGGCAGCCTTCATTACGGCAGGCAGCCGGTCAGTGCTGTGACCGATTACGGCTTCGCGTTAAGCGAGGGGTCATTCGCGGCCCACTGGTATTCCGTCCCTTGATGAAGCGCCCGGTAGATCCGGTCGCGGAGGGCGTTGGCGGTCTCGTTCGTGAGTGTCTTGTCCAGATCGCGGAGGACAATGCGCACGAGGAGGTTCTTCTGCCCCGGCTTGGCTCCCAGGCGACCGATCGCTGACGCGGGCAGCTGCTCGTATGCGGTGGCGGCCAGCACCCGGACCTCCTCGACGCAAGCCGTGTCGGCGCCGAGAGCGTCGCGGACCCGGTCGCCGAGAGTTTCGTCATCGTCGTCATCGGGGACAGCGACCGACAGGTCCCGGGTGACCGGAGGCATCGACGAGACAGCCTGGTACCTGGCCAGGTCGAGCATCTGGCCGGTGATCCGGGGGTCGTCGCAGCGGAGCAGCCGGATGTCGGGGATGTGCTTGACCAGCATGAGCAGCCGGTCCAGGCCCATGCCGAGGGCAAGTCCGCCGCGGCCGGGCAGCCCGGCGGCGGCCAGCACGCCAGGATGGGCGAGGCCGCATTCCCAGACCTCCACCCAGCGGCCGTCGTGGTACACATCGACCTGGCGGCCATCGAGGGTGTACGGGTGAGTCCGCGGTTGCTGGCGGCAGGGCCGGCCCGGGGCGAGCGCGCCGAGCAGGACCGCGATCATCTGGTCCAGGCCGGTGCTGCTCATCGCCCGCCGGGTGATCCGCCACAGGTCGAGCTGGTGCGGGGTGCCGGTGTGCTGCCAGTCGATGGCGTCCCGGCGGTACACGATCCCCGGGCAGGCCAGCAGCACGTCGCCGCCGGGCCGGCGGCGAGCCGGCGCAGCGCCGACGGGATCGCCCCGGCAACTGAGCGCTCAGCCATGTCATGAAGGGCCACAGGATGTTCTCCTCGACGACGATCCTCACGGCCTGATCTTCCACCACCAAGACGGTGGGTTCGCGGCTGAACCACGTAACCCCCGGAAAACAGACCATTGTCCCCTTTCCTCGGGCAGCAGGCCGTTTCTATGGGTGCAGGCTTGCAATAGCAGCACTAACGGAGTTTTCTAAGGAAGCCCAATTGCTTAGGCCGTTGCGCTGGAGTCCAGGTCGCAGGAAAGATCAACACACTGATAACACGAACAAGACGACATTACCCGGTACACGGCGGCACGGCTGCTGCCATAACCGTACAAGTCCAGTGGCCAGCAAGGATGCGGGGTGAGCTGGCTGAGTCATCTTGCTAGAGATTGTTGTCCTAGGCGCAACGGACCGTCTTGTAAACCGCGGCTCAGATCGACCGTGATCCAAGCGGGCAACAGCAGGCTCAGTCGCCGTTCCTCGCCATTGCATAGCCTAACAGCAGGCCAATTGTAATTGGCCCGAACAATTTCAGATCGCCGAGTAGGCGCGCCTGATTTCTGAACGCTCGACGTCGACAGCGCCACGCGTATTGCCTGGTTCTGGCGTGGGCTCTGGCCGGGTGGGCTGACTCTGGTACGGCTGCCGCCCTGTGCTACCTGTCCTGATGGCATGGCCGGCCTTTAGGGGCGTGTGGGCGATCATGAGATGAGTTGCCAATGATTCTGCCGGGGCGCTTGGGCTCCGGCGCGGGAGCGGATGTGGGCGGGGGGTGGGGGCCGATGCTCCGGTCCGCAGTGACCTCATGGCGACAAGGCGTGCCACGCACATCGGCGGTGATTGGTCACGAGGGCTGGCGGGCTGGTGGGCGTCCCGGGTGGGGATGGGCAGTGCCGGATGCCGCGATCATGGCCCGGGCGGTCTGGTTGAGGGCTCGGATGCGCGGGTTCTCACGGCTAGTGAGCACCATCGGGTCACCTTGCCGGTCCGGCGGTAGTGGGCGAGGGTCTTGCGGACCCGCCGGCGAATCCCCACGTCTGGGTCGTTGTGGCGGGACTCCAGGGCCTGGATCACAGCCGGAACCCGGGACGCGGGCGTGCTGTCGGTGATGGCGTGGATCACCTCGCAGCGGACCCGTGGATCGGGATCCCCGGCCAGCTCGAGCAACCTCGTCCACACCCGGTCGTCGTCGGCCCGGACGTGGCAGGTGCACAGGTTTCTGCACGCGAGCTGGCGAGCCCGGCTCTCCTCGTTCCGGGACAGCTCCAGCAGTCCGTCGATAGCATCCTTGGCTGTGCGCCCCTCGTCGGCCGGCAGGCCGACCCCTACCTTCTCGGCGATCTTTCTCCACCGTCCCACCGTCCCGACGATAACGCCGGCCGGGTGCCCGGACCACGGATTATCCCGCCAGCTGGCAGAGGCTTCGACCCTTAACCTCACCAGGTCACCCGAAGTGGCCAGGCAGACCGGGACAGCGGCGGGCGGCCCGCTCAGGCGGCTCGCGCCGGAACTCGGCGGCAAGCCGGAATCAGCTGGCCGCCGGATCCGCACGTGCGTGCGCACTGGCCAACCCGGTGCTGAAGATCCGCAACGGCATGCGGACTGTCCGCCCATGAAGGGATCGGCGATCTGGTCGCGGAACGCGTCCGGGTTGCATCGGCATCCGGCGGCACAGCGGCATGGATCACGACGAGGTGGCGTGGAGATCATCATCGGCGTAAGGTCGCCTGGTTCATCGAACCCCGGCAGCGTCGTCCTGTCGCTCACGCCGTTCGGTTAGGTGAGTCGCCGGGCCGCTGAACTGGCGCGCCAGCCCGCTGGCCATGGCCGGGCTGGCCAGCGGATGCCGCGGCGAGCGCGGCCTGCTCCACCTCGATGACGGACTCCCCGCGCAGCCTCGCTTCATAGGCCCTCTTGCCACCTCGGATGCCGAACAGCCGCTTCGTCCAGACCAGGTAGATGACAAGCAGCAAGTTCACCACGAACGCAGCGACTCGCAGCCAGGTGATCTTCACGGTCAGGTCGTAGACCTCGTAAGGCAGGAAGATCGAGGTCGCCACCATGGCGAAGTACTCCCCCCATCGCTTGGCCAGCCACAGCCCGATGCTTTCCACCAGCTCGATAAGCGCGTAAACGGCCAGGCCGATTGCCAGGTAGGTGAGCGTCCGCGAGTCGAGGGTGAACGAATGCTGGATCAACCCGAGCAGCTTGGAGTGGCTGACGTTAAAGCCGAGGTCCCGGTACAAGGCGCGGATGGCAGGCAGGTCGTTGTTGAACGCCTGCTGGATGCCAGCCCGGTCATACCGGAACCGCCATACCCCGTAGGCCGCGCCGCCGAAGATCAGGAAGCGAAGGAACCGCTCCACCGCGAACACGCGCAGGATCAGCGCGCTGCGAAGTTCCTTGCCCCGGCGGATCAGCGGCGCCGCAGCGGCCGGTCCGCTGCTGTGCTGCCCGTCAGTCACGAAGGCACCGCAGCGCAAGCATCGCCACGCCGTCCCGTCGGCGGTCCGTGCCATCAGCCGGTCCCGCAGTTCCGGCTCGTCCGGCGCGTAACTAACGTGCCCCTTGCGGGCGCAGCCGAACAAGCTCCAGTCCACGTCTTGAGAATAGGGCCGCCCCCAGGACGCCGCGCCCCTGCCGCAGCGCCGCCGGCTCGGAAGCGCTCGATACCGCCGGACATGGCCCCACCTGCGCGGTCCCAGAAC
Source organism: uncultured Actinomycetes bacterium (assembly GCA_963722055.1). Lineage (GTDB taxonomy): Bacteria > Actinomycetota > Actinomycetes > Streptosporangiales > Streptosporangiaceae > Palsa-504. The sequence continues at coordinate 51,649 of CAVRLA010000017.1, forward strand.
TCATTCGAGAGTACCGGACTGTGCTCCTATCCCCGGCGCCTCATAAGCACAGAATTCCCAGATCTGCACGGTCTTGGTCTTGATCGGCACCCAGCCCGACGTCCACGCAGATCGGTTCACGCGCAGTTTGCTGCTATCAGATCCCGTGACGCTTCGTGACCGCACCTGTTCCCGGCGCGGAGGAAGGGGAACGCTGAGCGGCGGCCCGCGAAAGGTAGACGGCGAGCGCGAGGACGCAGGCGCATAGCACGGCTGCGGACAGGGCGAGTGCGGGGCGCAGTCCGATCGCCGCGCCGACCAGGCCGACGGTGAACCCGCTGCCGATCCGCATCCCGTTGGCGCTGGTGCTGTAGACGCCGATTACCTGGCCCTTCTTCTCGCGCGGTGCGCGGAGCTGGGTGACCGTCTGGGTGATCGACAGCGCGGCCAGGTTGGCCATGCCGCCGATGACGAGCAGCGGGGCGGCGACGAGGTAATCGTGGCTGATCGCGAAGAAGACCGTCGAGGCGCCGTAGACCAGGGTGGACCATAGCGCCGCGCGGACCGAGAGCCTAATCCAGCCGGTGCCCTCGAGCAGCACGCCGCCGAGTACTCCGCCGAGGCCGTTGGCGAATAGCAGCAGGCCGTAGGCCGCGCCGCTGGGGATACCCGTGGTCGTGCCCGCGATGGTGGGCATCACCGTCTGCACGGCCGAGCCGATGAAAAACGAGCCGAGCCCGGCCAGGATGATCATGACCGCGAGCACCCGGTCCTTGCTGACGTCCCGGAACACCTTCGCGGCGGCCAGCGCGCCCACGCGCTGCCGGGCGATGATGCCGTACCTGGTGTGGCCGGTGAACTTCGTCCGCGCCGCCAGGAACGTCAGGGGCAGATAGAACGCGATGTTGACCCAGATGCCGTGGACGGGGCCGAGCCCAAGCAGCAGCGCCGAGCCGACCACCGGGCCGAACAGGACGCCGAGCGCCCGGGCCGTCGAGTTGAGCCTGATCGCGCTCGGCAGGTCGGCTGTGCCCACGAAGTCCTCGAGCAGCAGCTGTTCCGGCGGCGCCCACAGCGCCCCGGCCATGCCGTGCAGGATCAGCAGGACGCACGCGTCCCAGACGGTGAGCGTGCCGGTGGCGAACAAGATGCCCCAGGTCAGTGACACGACCATGAACAGCGCCTGCGAGCCCTGGATGAGCTTGCGGCAGTCGTGACGGTCGGCCAGCGCGCCGAAATACGGCGAGAGCAGCAGGAACGGCAGCCAGTGGCTGATCACCTCGAAGCCGGTCAGCGCCGGGGAATGGAACTTCTGCCAGATGACCCAGTAGGTGATGACGTGCTCGATGTTGTCGGCCATCATCGACAAGGCCCCGCCGCAGAGGTAGGCCCGGCAGGCGGGGTTGCGCAGCGCGGCGAACTTAGCCGACCGGGCCTGCGACTGGCCCGGCACCACCTCGGGCTGTGGCGCGGCAGGCTCGGCGTCTAGCACCGGGACATGACCAGGAACGCCGCACGCAGCACACACACCTGCTACTTTACCGAGAGACCGTTAGAGCGGCTAACGGTTGCCCGACTCGGATACCGGCCGGAGTCCGGACGGCGACCCGGATTCCGGTCAGCAGGCAGCCAGAGCATCGTAGGGGAGCAGGCGCGGCGCCCAAAACGGAAGCCGATCACGCAACGCGCTCTGAAACGATTAGCAGGCCGCTGCCGAACGCCGACTCTGCGCTCGCCGGTATTGGGCAGTCAAGCGTTTGGCGGCGACCCAGATTCTCCGGTTATGCGCGGTCCCAGTATCTGGTTGCGCTGGGCGGGCGGACAGGCTAGACGGATGTCGCCTGTAGTGGCGTGTACCGGGATTCCAGGAATCGCGACATTTCTATCCGGCGCTGCCTGCATGTCATATGTGGCCATCGTCGGCGGATCTGGCCGTGACCTAACGCAGGGGGTTAGCTGTCCAGCGCGCTGGGCCGGGACCGAGCGGGTGCAGGTGGCGTGCGTAGGCCAGCACGCCGTGAGGTCCGGTCGGGTCCGGTGGTGGCGCATTCTGCCGGACGCTAAGGATGACCAGCACTCGCAGCCCGCGCCAGTCGGGGATGCAGAGCTGCTGTTCCGGCCCGGTGGCCGGGTAGACGACGGCGGCGGCTCCTTCGACCGTCACGTGCTGGCCGGTTCCCTGTGCGCACGAAAAGTCACCGTGAGCTGCCGGAGTGGCGAATACCTGGAGGTCGCCAAGCTGGGCCAGGCCGGCCTGAGCAGCCGGGCCGTCGTCGAGGTTCAGCGTCTGCACCACGGGCTGGTCGGCGAGCAGGGTGTAGTCCACCTCGGACACCCGCCATGCCGCCGGCAGGCCGGAAAGCCAGTAGGGGAACCGGATCGGCGTGGTCTGCCCGTACCGGACGCCCGCGGCGACCCGCAGGACCGCCGCGCGCTGGGGCCCGGCCGGCGGCCAGGGCACGTTCGCATCAGTCCAGCCGAGAAGAATAGACCAGGCACCGGGCGCGTACTCCCAGGCAAGGCCGGCCCCGCTCAGCCAGTACGCCCGGTGCCCGTGCACGTCGGGCGCCCGGCTCAGTACCCGGTTCATGCTGTCGAATGTGCTGCAGAGCAGAGCTTGCCCCGCGAGGTGACATCTCCCGGCGGGTACACCTGTACTTCGAACAGCGCGCTGCGGTGTCCATTCCGGGGGATCGGGGGTAGCTGAACGCTGCTTGCTGTGCCGGGAAGCCGGCGAGGTGAACGATCTGGGCGAGTGGCAGGCGTCACGTTGTGTGGTGGCGGCTGCGGCCGCTGCGAGGGTGCCGGGGGGGTCTAGGAGAACGCGGCGGCGTAGTCGGCGGCGAACTGCCCGAAGGACCGGGCGGGGCGGCCCAGGAGCGACGGGACATCGTCGGTGACCCATTCGGCGTCGCCGCCGGCGGTCAGGCTGAACGCCTGGGCGTTCATCTCCGCGATCTGCGCGGGGACGCCGGCGCGGATCATCGCGTCCTTGTTCTCCTGGAAGGTGAGCTCCCGGTAGGTGATGGTCCTGCCGAGCAGCTTCGACAGCATGGCGGCCACGTCGTAGTTGGATATCAGCTCGGGGCCGGTGAGCCGGTAGGTCTGGCCGGCGTGCCCGGCGGGGGCGGCGGCGATCTCGGCGGCCACGGCTGCGACGTCGCGGGCGTCGACCAGGCCGGAGCGGCCCTGGCCGGCCGAGGACCCGAAGCTGCTCGTCTGCGCGATCGCCGGGGCCAGAGCCAGCACGTTCTGCATGTAGGCGTTCGACCGCAGCAGCGTGTGCGGGATCCCGGAGGCAGCCAGCCCCGCCTCGATCTCGGCCTGCCCGCGGCGCCGCGCGATCGGCGAGTCCGCCGAGGCCTTGCTGGTCGCCTTGACGACATGGCCCGCGCCGGCCCGGGCCGCGCTGGCCACGACGTTCAGCTCCTGGGCGGGCACGGCCGGGCTGACCAGCACCACGGCGCTGACGCCCGCCATCGCGTCGTCGATGCTCTCCGGCACGTCCAGGTCACCTTCGGCGACCTCCGCGCCGGCATCGGCCAGCGCCGTCACCTTCGCCGGGTCCCGCACCAGCACCCGGACGGGCACGTCCCGCTCGCGCAGTAGCCGGACCGCCTCGGAGCCGACCTTCCCGGCCGTTGTCACAAGAATCACGATGAGTCTCTCCGCTCAGTAAGAATGGGCTGTATGACCCATTCTGGCGAGCACAGACTGGGTTGTCAAACCCAGAAAGCTGGTATCGTGGAGCTGTGGAACACCAGGCACGTGACCGGCCGCGGCTCACCCCCAAAGGGGAGCGCACCCGGAACCGGATCGTCGAGGCGGCCGCCCGGCTGATCCACGAGCGCGGCGTCGCGGGCACCACGCTGGATGACATCAGGTCACGGGCCGGGGTGAGCGGGTCGCAGCTGTCCCACTACTTCGCCGGCAAGGACGAGCTTGTGCAGGCGGTCATCGACTACCAGGCCGGAACCATCACCGGCAACCAGCGGCAGGCCGATCTCGGCACCCCCGAAGGGCTCCGGGCCTGGCGGGACACGGTGATCGCCCAGGTGAACAGCAGCGAGGGCAAAGGAGGCTGCCCGCTAGGGTCCCTCGCCGGGCAACTCGCCGAGACCGACGCGCAGGCCCGCGCCCTGATCGCGGCGGGATTCGGGCAGTGGTCAGCCGCGATCAGCGACGGGCTACGCCGTCTCCACGACACCGGGCACCTCCCGAACGGCACCGACCCAGACGACCTCGCCGTCACCCTCCTGGCCGCGCTCCAAGGCGGCCTCCTCCTCGCCCAGGTCCAGCGCGACACCCGTCCCCTCGAAACCGCCATCGACACCCTCCTCGAACTCGCCCGCCTCAGCCACCAGAACACGCCAGCAGACAGCAAGATCCCCAGGCCCCAGATCCCACGGGAAACCTGAACCCAGAGCGAGCTGACACCAAGGCACGGACAGCGACACGGCAAGAAGCCAGGCAGAAATCCCTATTCTGTTAGGACTTCTAAGCGCGGCGGTTAAGGCGGCCGCTGAGCTAGCGGTGCGTGGCGCGGGTGCTGGCGCGATGCCCGGGGCTAGCGCTGCTCGGCGGCGGGCGCCGGGGCGGCGACGTCGGCGTGGCGTGTGTGTGCGTTGCTGATCATCTGGACCGCGGTGTTGAGGACCGCGGCGGCGAGCATCACCACGACCAGCAGCCAGAACAACCAGACGGGCCAGCCGTAATGCTGAACGATCTGCCAGGTCTCCCCCGGCGGCCAGGGGGAGACCGCCCCTTGCCCGCGGGCTGAGGCAGTCATCCGGCCGGACCTCGCGGCCGGGCTCGGACACGTCGGTCCAGCTCGACAGGGCTCTCGCCAGGGCGTGGACGAGGCGGTCGAAGCTACGGTCGACGCTGGCGGGAAAGGCGAAGCCGTGGTTGGCCTCCAGGGAGACGAATCCGTGCAGGGCGGCCCGAAAGGCCCGGATGGCGTCAACGGCGTCCTCGCCGTGGATGCCGTAGCCATCCATCACCGCCGCCATCACCTCGACGGTCCGGCGGGCGACCGCTTCGTGCTCGGCGTCGTCGGGGGCCGCACCCCGCTCGGCGGCCTGGTAACGGCCTGGATGGGCCAGTGCCCAGGCGCGCCAGGCGTGAGCCATCGCGACCAGGGCGTCGTCGCGAGCCCGGCCGATGGCGGCGCGGCCCAGCACGTCGCCGAGCTCGGCCTTCCCCCGCATGGAGATGAGCCGCAGGAGCGCGTCGGAGCCGCCGACGTGGTTGTACAGCGACGGCTGGCGCACCCCGAGGCGGGCGGCGAGGGCCGCCTGGGTGAGCTGGTCCAGCCCTACCTCGTCGGCCAGTTCCGCCGCCTCGGTGACCACCCGGTCGGTGTTCAGCCCGGCCCTAGGCACGAGCGGAGTCCGACTGGAGGAAGGCGAGCATGAGCGAAACCACCTGGCCGGGGAACTGGCCGTGCGGGTAATGCGCGGCGCCCTCGATCATGTCGTGCCACCGCCGGCGGCAAGGTACTCGGTCATGCCATCCTCCAGCTCCAGCTACCCCGGCTAGTTACAAGCTAATTATGATAGCTGTAATTGATTTACTAGTAGCTGAATGCCTTAATAGATTAGCTTTGCATGGGCCTCCGCGCGTCGGAGGCGAGCTATGGCGCGCGGAGGCCCGCGCCCGCCTACCAAGCCCGGTGGGCAATCCGAATCCCATCACCGAGGCGGACCGCCCGGGCCGGGACTGTTCAGGCGAGGACGCGCTCCCGGAAGAAGCTCGTGATGAGCATGGCGACCTCATCGGGGCACTGCGCGTGGGGATAGTGCCCGGCCCCCTTGATCATCGCGATGCGGCCGAGTCCGGCGGGCATCTCGGCGACGATCCCCTCGGCCTCAGCCCGGGGGTCGGCCCAGTCGGGGTCCTCGGTGCCCATGACGATCAGGGCCGGGCAGGAGATGCGGGACAGCGCAGCGCCCGCGTCGGCCGGGGAGCTCTTCATCGTCTTGAGGAACTCGGCCATCCGGCCGGGCTCGGACAGCTTGGCCCGCAGCGCCGCCGTGTAAGCGGCATAGTCGGCCGGCTTCTCCGGGTAGGCCACGTCCAGGTAGCGCATCCAGCTCCTCAGGCTGTGCAGTACCATCACGCCCGTCATCGACAGCGTGCCCCGGCGGTAGCGCCGGATCCGCAGCAGCCCGCCCAGGCTGTACTGCACCTTCCGGGTGAACGGGCCCATCTCGACGACGCCGCTGACCAGGTCCGGTGCCGTCGCGGCGGCGACGGTGGCCGCCCCGCCCGACAGGGAGTTCCCCACGATCACCGCCGGGCCGCCGCCCAGGTGCCTGATCAGCGCGACCAGGTCCCCGGCCACATCGGTGCGGGAGATCGACTTCCAATCGCCCTCGCTTGACTCGCCGTGCCCGCGCATGTCCGCCGCCGCGACCCGGAACCCGGCCCGCGCCAGTTCCGGCGCCAGGAACCGGAAGACCTGCCGACGATCCCCGATGCCGTGCGACAACACGATCAGCGGCCCCTCCCCGGCGACGTCGTAAGCGATCCGTGGGCCGCCCTTGATGTCGAGAAACTCCGTCATGCCGCCCTCCAGAAGGCTATAAATATTAGTCTTTAGACTTATTCTTATAATATAACGGCTCACGTGGCAAGGCGGGGCAGTATCCGGAAAGAGCTGTCGGGCTGGCAGTGGCCCGCTCGGGACTGCGGACGCCTGCGGCAAGCCGGCCGCCTGCCAGCTTGCCTGGACACTCGAAAACACCAGCCCGGAACCGTCTTTGGGGACGCGGGAGGCTCAATCTGCGCGAGGGCGGATACCGCCGGGCGGCCGGGCGGACACAGCGATCCCGGCCGATAGGCAACTGCCGGTCGCGTGGCCGACCTGTGCGCTGCTGTTGCCGCACGCCCGCTGCTATGGGTTGAGTGGCGGCGGTCCCGCAGACCGGCTACGAAGGTCCTCCGAACTGCACGGACGCAATGAGCACGTCCGACTTCGGCATGCGGGCACAGGCGTCCCTTGAACCGCTCGGCCGTGCCCAGATGGTCCAATTATGGACGGCTAGCGGATCATCTGCGCTTCTTTCCGAGCCACCCATATCGAAAGCCTCTTTGCGCGGACCATACCAAGGGGTTGGCCACGCTGCGTCACCGTTTCCCGATCTCCGAGCTCAGACATCGGTGACGATAACTGCGGGTAGTGCCGGGGGTCTCCGCGCCCGGCTACCGGGATTCGAGGTCGAGTGCTCCGGGATGGGCCCGGCGGTAGTGCTCGGTCAGGACCTCGGTGAGGCTGCCGGGCCGGTACGCGACGGTCCGGTGGCAGATCTGGCAGCGGGTGACCGGAAGCTGTGTGACGGTCACAGGGAAGCGGCGGGGAGGTGACTTGCTCATTTGCCTCTATGGTGCCACGCCCACCGGAGTGATTATGCACGGTGCTCATGCCGCACGCGCTCCACGCGGCAGAACCGGACGTTCACCCCAAGGGAGACGCTGTATAAGTTATCTTTCCCCGCAGGGACGTTGAAGATTGAGTCAACTTGGGGCGTGTGTGACAACTGATGCGCAACCACCTCAGCCTGCCTGCGCGCACACACCTCGCCCGCACACGCATGCCTCGTCGGGTTGGGGCGAAGCCCCGTTATATATACAGTGCAGCTGAGCATTTGATAGGCCATACCTGGACTGCTGAGAGGGCGGCCAACACCCTAATAACCGCGCGCGTAGCCGCTCTGCGCGGCTGACGGGTGTGACACCATTGCCAGGCGGCAAGCGCAGATCGGGAGATCCGTGCGCAGGCATGTGCCACTGGACGAGGTTCGGGGTGTATGTCACCCCGACAGCCGAAGCTGTAGATCTGAGGTAAGTGGCTGTTGTGCGGGCGAGCTTGCCCGGCGGGGATAGTCTTCCCCCGTGAAATCCCGCCGGAAGGGCACTGCCGAGGACTCGGCGCGGCCGGTGCTGATCGGATACTGGAAGGGTGACGGCGAGCGTCGCTGGCCGGATCCCCGCGACTTCGTAGACGCGAGCTGGAGTGCAGACGAACGACGCGAGGTGGCCGGGTACCTGTCGAACGGGACGGTCGTGGTGGAATTCCTGGGGCTATCGCCGTGCCGGTTCTGCGGCCAGCACAACGGGCACCGCGAGTTCACCGACGGCACGTATCAGTGGCCGGAAGGACTCGCCCACTACCTGTGGGTCCATGAGGTTCGCCTCCCCGTTGTCGTCGTGGCACACATCAAGTCGAGATTGGCCGGGTTCGAAGGCGACGGCTTGGACCGCGAGTGGTGGCGAACTGCGCACATCGACCTGGGCGCCGCGACATCGACTCCGCCTTATACGTGGCGCGAAAGATTCGCATCCAAACGGAGCCAGGACACTGCGAGGTCAACCCCGCCCGTGAAGGGCTCGGCTCGCGTCAGACTTGAATCCGCCTGGCGCGACTGGCGCAGCCAGAAGCAGTCGGACGCTGTGATTTACGCGAAGGCTGACGCGCTCCGCTCAGCGTTGGAGGAGGCGACACGGCTCGGCGAGGTGACCGACGAGGAGGCCTCCTTGTACAGAAAAGTCCTCGAGAGCGCGCCTCCCTCGGGGAGGCCCCTCTCGAGAAACCCCAGCGAGATTCTCGCGGCGAACCAGGACAGGGCCGACGGGACGGACAGAACGATCTGATCTGCGTTCCCGGACCAGCTGCCACAGCTGCCGCCGCTGCGCTCGGATTCGGCGCGCCCCCGCGCTCGATCCTGGTGCCTCACGATCGCAGGCATATCAACCAGAAGAGTGCGACAGGCGTCGCTCGGCACAGGCCTGGTGAACGCGAGAGCATGGGTTCGGTCGCCGCTGGCGGGCTGACCGGGGACTCGGCCGAGACGGAGTTCCTGACCGGCGACCCGGTGGCGCAGGCCGTCACCTGCCGGCGAGTGAGGTCCGGCGGGCGGGCGCGACGCTGCGGCCGCTGCGTCTGCGCTGCTGCCGGGCGGGTGAGCCGGACCTGATGGTCCGGCTGGCGGGCCTGCGGCTGCGGCAGCGCTGCCAGGACCGGGACCGCGGCCCGTTCACCGGGAGAGCCAGGACCACATCTGGGTCGGCGAGGTCACCGCAGCGCCTGGCGGATGAACGTGGCCACGGCGACCGGCTTGGCGATGAACGCGGTGTGCGAGCCGTCAATGGTCTCGGTCGTGGCGCCCATCCGCTGCGCCATGAACCGTTCGGCGTCCGGCGAGATCGCGTTGTCGTGCCCGGAGACCAAGAACCAGGACGGCTTGGTCTTCCAGCCCGCCGCGGTGGCGTTCTCGTTGAGCGCCGCGGCCGCGAGCGGGCGCTGGGTCACGAACATGACATCGGCCATGTCCACCGGCACGTCGGCGCAGAACGTCTCCCGGAACCCGTCCTTCTGGACGTACAGGTCCGGACCGCCCGCGGCGCCGGGCGCGTCATAAGGGGTCGGGGCGGCCGTCTTAGCCAGCAGCGGCGGCGGGAACGGCTGCTGCACGCTCGCGCAGCTCTCGCCCGCCTCCAGCCCGAACGCCGCGAGAAAGACCAGGCCGGTCACGTTCTCCAGGCCGGCCGACGCCTGGCCGATCACGGCGCCCCCGTAGGAATGCCCGACCAGCACGACCGGGCCGTCGATGGCCTGGACCACGTCGCTGACGACGCGGGCGTCGAAGGCGACGCCCCGCAACGGGTTCGGCGGGGCCAGCGCCGCGTGGCCGGCGCTCCCGAGCTCGCGGATCACGCCCGCGAACCCCGATGCGTCGGCGAAGGCGCCGTGGACCAGGACGACGGTGGGACCAGGCACGGGGTTCTCCTCGGGGTTGGACAGGTGACCCCAACGACGTTACGTCACCGGACCCGGGCGAGCCGGCCCAGGGGTGCGCCGCCCGGCACGTAACCGGTTGTTCTGTGCCGCTCAACCGCCACGCGACCACCACCTGCAAGCGGTACCGAGTCGGCAGGGAGGCCGCCTCAAGATCGGGTCAAGCGCCTGGCCCGCCACCTCCGACGAGATTGCCGATAGCGAATGTGCATGCTGATCGGCGCATAAGCATGCGCAAGAGCAACGTCCGCTGACCCGAAAAAGCCCCGGTACTCGATAGTCTCGCTACTGTACCTAGCGTCCTAGCCGTCCTCCACTGCTCCTCGGCCTGCTCGGCTAGGGCTGCGAGGCTCCGCCCGCCCGCTAGGGTGGGTGCCGTGGACGGCTACGCTCTGGGTGATTTCTCGGTCTCTCGCATCGGCTTGGGCGCCATGCAGCTGCCCGGCCCGGGTGTCTGGGGGCCGCCGCGTGACCGCGGCGAGGCGCTGACGGTGCTGCGCCGCGCCGTGGAGCTGGGCGTGGACCACATTGACACCGCGCAGTACTACGGGCCCGACGTCGCCAACGAGCTCATCCGCGAGGCGCTGCACCCCTACCCCGGCAACCTCGCGCTGGTCAGCAAGGTCGGCGCACGCCGCGACCAGGCCGGGGGATGGCTGCCCTACAGCGACCCTGATCAGCTGCGCGCCGGCATCGAGGACAACCTGCGCAGCCTCGGCGTCGAGCAGCTGGCCGTCGTGAACCTGCGGGTGACGGGCGACGAGCCAGACCAGCGGTTCGACGACCAGCTCGCCGCCATGATCCAGGCCCGCGACGATGGCCTGATCGGGGGCGTCGGGCTGAGCAACATCACCCTCGAGCGGCTGCGGCGCGCGCTGGAGCGCACCCCCATCGCGTGCGTGCAGAACCCGCTGAACCTGGCCGACCGCTCCTCGATACCCGTCCTGCAGGAGTGCGCCGCGCGGGACATAGCGTTCGTGCCGTTCTTCCCGCTGGGCTCGGCCTTCGCACGGGACAACCCGGTGCTGGGCCATCCGGCCGTCCGGGCCACCGCCGGACGGCTCGGCGCCACCCCGGCCCAGATCGCGCTCGCCTGGACCCTGGGCCTGGCGCCCAACGTCCTGCTGATACCCGGCACCTCCTCGGTGGCGCACCTGGAGGAGAACCTCGCCGCCGCCGACGTCACGCTCGACGAGCAGGCGCAGCAGGAGCTCACCGCAGCCCTGGGATAAGCACGCCATCAGGCACTCCCCCGCCACATCCGCGCTCGACGAGGGCGTCGCCCTGGAGAAGGCCCTCGACCTGGCTCTCCCGAAAACGGGCGCGGCCTGACCGCTCCCGCCGTGAAACCCGGGGGCCGGCACTGACCGGCCAGGCCAGGACCGCCGCAGATACCGTGCTCGCGTCCGCGTCGGACACCGGCCGGGCCTGCCTAGCTGCCGCCCCGTACGCCGTAGCCAAACGCTGCCGCGCGCCTGCTGATCGCCCGGTAGCGGGAGCGGCGTCCACGGTAGCAGATTGTTCGTTCGGCCCGTCGTCAGTTTGCCTGGGCGCGGAGAATCCGGCAGGCTGACGAAGCAGGATCTGCGGCGGGTGGCGTCAGGCTCCGCGCCGGTTTTGCCTGGCGGCGTAGCTGCGCAGTGCTCGCAGGAAGTCGATCTCACGGAACGCGGGCCAGTAGGCGTCGCAGAAGTACAGCTCGGAATGCACGGTCTGCCAGAGCAGGAAGTTAGATAGGCGCTGCTCGCCGCTGGTGCGGATGACCAGGTCGGGATCGGGATGCCCTGCTGTGTACAGGTGCCGGGCGATGTCGTCGGTGGTGAGGGTCTCGGCGAGCCTGGTGAGCGTGCCGCCGGCGTCTGCCTGCTCGTAGAGCAGCGCGCGGATCGCGTCCAGGACCTCCTGGCGCCCGCCGTAGCCGATGGCGAGTGTCACGTGCGCTCCGGTGGCGCACCGCCTGGTCGCCTCGACCGCCTCTTTCAGCGCGCGGGCGGTGGTGCCGGGCAGCACGTCGGGCGTGCCCGCGGTATGGACCTGCCAGGTGGCCTCCGGCCGGGCCAGCCGGACGGCGACGACGTCTTCGATGACCTGCATAAGGAACGCGATCTCGGCATCACCGCGCCGGTGCAGGTTCTCCGTGGAGCACACGAACACGGTCACGTGCTTGATCCCGGCCCGCTCGCACCAGTTCAGGACGTCTTCGACGTGCTCGGCCCCGTACTTGTGCCCCAGGCTAGGACTGGCGAGCCCCATCTGCCGTGCCCAGCGGCGGTTGCCGTCCATGATCAGCCCGACGTGCCCGGGCAGCGTGCCGCCGGACAGTTCCCTGCGCAGCTTGCGTGAGTACAGGCCATAGGCAAGATCGCGCAGCATGTCCCTAACCTACTGACTGCAGTCAGATGGTCCCGCCGTGCGGCCATCGGCTCGGCCGCCGGTACCGGATCGTGCGTCGGCTCCGCTGACTTCCATTCCTGGCCGACGGGCGGCCCGCACGTGCAAGGACCTGGTACCGGGACGGTCGGGGAAGCAGGCTCGACGCCGCTCGCAGGAAGGTCCGCTGGTCCTGGTTGTGCGGCCCCTGGTTGCACCATCCGCGCTTCGGCGCTCTCCGGAGGATGCACGGCCGGTCGTTGCTACGGGTTTGCGACGGCGTACATCCGCCATTGCCCGGGTACGCCCTTCAGTTCCTGCACGCCGTGATCGTCGAAGATGATTCCGGAACCGGCGACCAGGTCTTTTACCGTCTGTGATACGAGCACCTGGCCGGCTGCCGCCAGCGCGCACACGCGCGCGCCGATGGAGACGGCGATACCCGCCACCTTGCCGTCGAGCAGCTCGCATTCGCCGGCATGCAGGCCGATGCGCACCTGCAGGTCGAGTTCGCGCATCGCCTCATGGATGGCCAGGGCACAGCGGATCGCGCGGGCCTGCCCGTCGAACCGGGCGAAGAACCCATCCCCGGCGGTATCCTGCTCGACGCCGCGGAACCGGGCCAGCTGCCGCCGGACCAGCGCGTGGTGCCGGGCTAGCAGCTGCCGCCATCGCGCGTCGCCGAGTTCGGCCGCCCTCGCGGTCGAGCCGACGATATCGGAGAAGAAGACCGTTGCCAGCACCTTGTCCGGTTCGGGGGCCTGCCTGGCCGTCGCTTCCTGGAGGAACGGGATGATGTGCGCCAGCAGCAGCGGCGCGAAAGCACCGGTGGGAATGTGCTCTTTGCCGTCCAGTTCCGCGTACACCGCGCCGGGAATGTGCTCAGCCAGGTAACGCCCGTGCTCGACCTGGACCCACGGGTCAGCGTGCTGATGCAGCACCAGCGTGGGGGCGCTGATCGCGTCCAGCACCGCACGCACGTCGATCGCCTTGTTCATCTCGTCCAGTGCCGCGGCTGATCCAGGGCTGGCGCCATAGCGCAGCACGCGCGCCCGCGCCCGGACCTCCTGCTCGCCTGCCGAGGGGAAGCCGCTGCGCACGGCCGCTTCAATACCTCCAGCCGCCACGAAGTCCTCGACGTTCTCCTCGGATCCCTGACGGTATTTCCGCTCGGTCTCCCCGAACGGGTAATCAGGCGCCCACAGCGTGCGGGCCATGCCCCCGTACAGCACCAGCGCGGTCACGCACTCCGGATGCGACGCGGCGAACAGCACGCTCATCGGAACGCCCTCGGAAACGCCGACCAGCGCTGCCCGGTCTGACCTGGCCGCGTCCATCACCGCCCGGATGTCATCGCTTCGCTCCTCCAGCGCGGGCACCCCCGCGACCCGGTCCGACATGCCGGTCCCCCGCTTGTCGAACACCAGCACACGCGCATGCCCGGCCAGACCGCGCAGCAAGGCAGCCAGCCCCGCCGCGTCCCATTGCAGCTCCACATGGGAGATGGCACCGGGCACGTAGACCACGTCAAAGGGGCCCTCACCCAGCACCTGATAGGCGACCATGACATCCCCGCTCCGCGCATAGCGAGTCTCAGGCATGCCCACGCCCACGAGTCTGCACCCCTCAACAAGGGCACGCAAGAACAGGGACGCGGCCACCGGCAATGCTTCCGAATCTCATTTCCTGGCATGACGAAAGAAGATCACCGCGATCGACACCGGCATAAGCGCGCCACGGCGGCGGACGAGCCCCGGCACGATCGCCGGCGATCGGATGCCGCGGACATACATCACTGCGCGGATAGCCATTACGGCGGACCAGCGACCCTGGTCTCGCTGGCCAGCGGTCGCGCAGAATGCCCAGTTACGCGCGGCTGCACCAGGTGGAAGCGGGCGCCCGGGAGCCGTCCATAGCGGCGGCAGTGTGTGCGTTGCTGCAGCGAGGGCCGATTACGCAGCGCGAGGAGGTCCGTCCCGCAACTCGGTCGCGGCGGGCTGCGGCGTGCACCGCTACATCCCGGAGTAACCAGCTACCGGAAGGGTTACTTATTCGAGTCGCCGGTTATGGCAGGTTTGGTCTGTGCCGCCTGCACCGCATTCATGCCTGGCAGCAACTGGCGCACCTGCGCGAGGTGACGGGCGATGCTGTCCTTCTGCCTGGTGAGGTCGTCGACCTCGCGGTGGGTAGCGGCGCGGCGGCCTCCGGCATCAGCGTTGGCCTCGGCGAGCAGCTGCTCGGCCTGGGTCTTGGCCTGGCCGGCGATCTGATCGGCGTTCTTTTCTGCGGTGCCGACCACCTGGCTGGCGTGCTGGCCGGCGTCCCGGCGAGTCTGGTCGGCCTGGGCGTTGGCCTTCGTTGCCCGCTGCTCCGCGGTTGAGGCGCGCTGCTCGGCTTCGAACACGAGTTTGTGCGTCGCAGACTGGGCGGCAGCGAGCCGTTCGGCCTCCTGGCGCTCGGCCTGTTCCCTGCGTGTCGCGAGCTGGATCTCGAACTCGGCTTCGGTCTGGGCCCGCTGGGCCTCGCTGTCGGCCAGGATCTGCTGCGCATGGCTGCGCATCTCGTCAGCTTGGCGCTTGGAAGTGGTGAGGATCTCGTCCCGCTCGCGCTTGGCAGTCGCCTTCAGCTGGGCGACCTCGCGCTCGGTGCTGGTCCGCAGCTTGGCGATGTCACCCTCGGCCATGGCCTGCTTCTCCGCGACCTCGTGGTCGGCGGTGGCACGGAGCTTGGCGGCCTCGCGCTCGGTCGCGGAGGTCAGCTCGCCGGCCTCGCGCCGGGCGGTAGTCCTGATCGAGTCGGCCTCGCGCTCGGTGGCGGCCTGTTGTTCGCCGGTCTCGCGCTTGGCGTTCGCGCCCAGTTCGGCAGCATCGTTCTCGGCGCCGGCCCGCAGCTCGGCGGCACTGGCCTTGGCCGTGGCCGTGATCTCGCCGGCTTCGGATCGAGCCGTCCGGACTACCTCGGCTGCCTGTTCCTCGGCAAGCCGCAGCAGCTGCTCGATCCTGGCGCCGAGGCCGGTATAGGCCGGTCGTTCCCGCTCGCGGAACTGGCGGCGGGCTTCGGACAGCTCCCGCGCCATGGCCCGGGCCTGCTCGCGGTGCTGCCGAACTTCGGCCTGGATCTGCCCGATGTGCTCGTCGACCTGGTGACGGTCATAGCCCCGCATCGCCATCACGAACTCCCGCGGCGGGGCTTCGTCGACCAGGTTGGCCAGCAGGGCGCCGGTGTCTGGTTGCATGTGGCCTGATCCTCGCTAGATGTGACCAGGACGGGGTATTCACGGGTTTGCGGCGGGTGATCGGGGGATGTCATTCGCACCGCGGGCCTCAGGCTCCCGCCCAGTGACACGCACACTACTCTTATCCTGGGATCCCGGCGGGTCCTTCATGCTCCACCGCTTGCGCCGCGGTCGCCAGCACACGCGAACCCGAATAGGACCTGAAAGGCATTTTGCGCCAAAGCGGCTATCTGCATCCGAACCAGCAGAGCTGAGCTCGGCCTCTTGGCTTATCGCAACCCCGGCGGCGCGACCCCACAGACACAGAGCTTCCGGTTCTGGATGACGCGCCCGAGGACCAGCGCCGCACTCTCAGCCGCGCATATCGCGGCGATGCGCGCGCCATCCGGGCGTATAGCGATCACGCAGTGTGAGCCGAAGCGTTGAGCGTCAGGAGGCTGAACGATTACGCGGTGGCGTCGCTGACGGGCTGGGTGACCACGTTGACGCCCGGTTCAGCCGTCGGGTTCCGGCCAGCCCGCGTCACCGGGATCGGGCGTTGAGTCACACTGCGGCGCGCATCTTTGTCGCGAGCCTGTCGAACATCGGGTAGGCGTCCCTGCCGCCGATCGCCTCGATCGTCGGCTGCCACATCTCCCACCGGTCGATGAGGCGGCGGCCGAGCAGGGTTTTGATCAGCTCGAAATCGAAGCCGCCGTGCTTTTCGAGCGCACCGAGTTGCTCGAAGTAGTCCAGTTCTCGGTACAGGACGTATGCCTGCACCGAGTTCTCCGCGATAAACCGCGTCATCGCGTCCCGCAGCGCTTGTGCCGTCGGGAACTGTGCGACCAGGCGGCGTGTTTCCACCAGCGGAGCTTCGTTCCAGCCCCGGAAGAACTCCACCGCCGTCGCCGCCTGACGGCCGATCCGGGCTTCACGAGCCTGCTGGCCCGCGAAGATCACGGCGCCGATCGCGCTCAGTAGCCCGAGGGCGCTTACCGCGGTGGCGATCGCGGTGACCTGCTCGGCCCAGTTCGGCATGGGCTGCCTCCCATCGATGATCCGGCACTCCGCCTCGCCCGCCCGGCCGGCCAGCCCAGCCCTAGGCAAGGCAGAGAGCAGGTGCCCGGTCAATGACGCTGCTGTTCGGGAATGTCGCCTGGCTATGGCGTCACGGTAGGTCCTCTGCGGGCCGGTGTGGCCGGCCGCCGCAGACTGACCGACACGATCGTGACCGCTTGATCATGGTCGCAGGCGGCAAACGGTTCCGCCTGGCTTGCCCGGCAGCCTGACCCCGGCCGTGCAAGCCGGCTTGTGCTGCGTGATAGTGCCTGGCCGCGAGCAGGCCCAGAGCGCAGCTCGTCGAGCTGGTTGCCGGACTCTGCTTGTCGGTGCTAACCCGCCCACTGGGCGCGGCGGAGGAATACGAATAGCCCTGTAACCAGGATGTGACAGCTTCCGGTTATCGCGCAGGTCGGCAGTGTGTGTTGCGAGCTTACACGCGACGTAACTAGTGCCGCGGCTGGTTAGGTTCGCCCGGTCGGAGGTGGGCATGGCCGAGCGCCGCGGTTGCGGTGCGGCTGGTTCGGTGACCGGTAGCACCTCGTGCCGCGCTCCAGTTCCTCATGTCACATTTGCGTGGTAATTCGGGCTTTCACGGAAACTTCGGGCAACCCCGGTTGCCCGGATGTTCCACGATAGCCGGATATTCCGCGATTATTTTCGGATGACGGAAAAGAGGGCGGCGAAGCGTGGATGAGTGGCGGGCAGCCAGGCGGGGTGCCCGGCAGGGGCGGAATCACGGATGCGGGGTGGCGCAGACACGTAACGAGGCAAACCGAGTCTGATGCGGCACTAGATAGGTCCCTGTTATTGCCTGGGTTGGCGGCGCTTTGGTGCTGGGCTGGTTTATCCGGTTTGGGGGATCCACGGGGTGCCGCTGGCGGCTCGGGTAAGGGCGGCGAGCCAGCTGATGCCGTGGCGGGAGGCGGTGGCGAGATAGGAGCGGATCGCGCAGAAGATCTCGGCTCCGTGCGTCGAGCGCATGCAGCCGGAGACCTTGATCCTGAGCTTGCTCATCCGGATGACCTGCTCAGCCGGGTTGTTGTCGAACGGGATCCGCAGGTCGGAGGCGAAGCGAAGGTAGTCCGCCTCGCGGGCCGTCATCCGGGAGGCGAGGGCGTGGCGTTTTTTCTGCAGGCCGGTGTGGCGGCCGGAGTTCAGGGCCGTTCCGGCGGGGGCGGCCTCCCGGAACCAGCGGGAGTGCTCGTCGCGATCCCGGCGCTGAGCGCGTCCGCCCCTTCCGCGCGGGCGGCGTCCGCGGCCTTCTTCAGCGCCAGCAGCGCGTCAATCGCCTGCCCGGCCCAGGTGACGTCGGAGTTCGTGCCGGTCTCGGTGACCGCGGTCAGCAGCTCCCGCAACCGCGCGTTCGCAGCCCGAAGCCCCGCGGCATCATCAGGCACAGGCTCATCGGGCACGCGCAGCACTTCACCACGACCAGCCGCCGCCCGCAAGCAGGCGAGCAGTAAACCAGCGGCCAGCACCAGCGGACCTAACTACCCGGGCGTAAGCCCGGACCCCCGGGCCAGCCGGATGCGACACTGGAGATGACCGGTCACCTTGCGGCGGCACAGGGAAAATTCTTCGCGTCCTGGATCTGCGTGGCGGACAATGTGTACCCGGCGCTGATTCCGGCGACGACCGGAGGACATCGATTGCGGTGAGGACGCGATGACCCTGCCGACTTTCGTGGTGATCGGGGCGATGAAGGCGGGGACCGTGAGTCTGCGTCATTACCTCGATGAGCATCCCGACGTCTTCCTCGGGCGCGGCGGGAAGTTCGGCGAGCCCAACTTCTTCATAGCTGAGTACAACTGGCCCCGCGGCCCTGGCTGGTACGAGTCTCTCTTCGACGGCGCCGGCCAAGCCGCTGCGATCGGAGAGTGCTCTCCGAGCTACACAATGGCCCCCGCCTTCCGCGGCGTCCCCGAGCGGATGGCACAGATCGTTCCGGACGCACGCCTGGTCTACGTGGTGCGCGACCCCATCGCCCGCATGCAGTCGATGTACATGCATCAAGTATCAGCCGGCCGGGAGCGACGCCGCGCGGAGGCGGCCCTGCTCGACGACCGATACCTCGGGCCAAGCCTGTACGGATTCCAGCTCGCGGCGTTTCTCGACCACTTCGACCGCAGCCAGGTACTCGTGATCGCGAGCGAGGTGCTCCGCGACAGGCCACGTGAGGCACTGAGCGCGGTGTTCGGCCACCTCGCCGTCGACCCGGCCGCCGTTGACCTCGACGAGCGGCATCGCGACCACCGCTCGATGGGCAAGCCCGTCCCGCGCCTGCACGATCTCACGTGGCTGCCCCGACGCCAGGTCAGGCTCCATCCGCGATGGCGGCCCGATCAGCGCACCGGGCTGGCCCGGCTCCTGACGACCCGGCGAGCGCGTGCCGACGACTCAGCGATCCCCCGCGAACTCCGCGACCGGCTCGCCGAGCGCCTTTCCGCCGACCTGCGCCGCTTCGAGCACCTCCTCGGCCACCAGGTACCCAGCTACTGGAGATGGTCAACGTCAGTATCTGCTTAACCCCGGCCATGCAGCAGACCGCCTATGCCCTCTGGTGTGATGCAGCCACCAGAACGCCCTGAGTGCCACAAACGCCATGACGAACCACCGGGCACCTATCCAGTTACCACGCGACAAGGAAACTAGCAGTGGCTGTTCTCATGCGGTGTCCGCGTCACTGCCCGCCTTGGCGGTCCAGTCGGCGAGGCTGCCACGGATGGCCAAGGTGTCCGGGTGCCCTGGGCCGAGGACCCGCTCGGCGATGGGCGCCAGCGCGGCGTATTGGTCCCGGGCTCCGGCAGCACCTCCGGCTTTCCCGGTCCATCGGGCGAGGTTGGCGCGGGCGGCCAGGGTGTCGGGGTGCTCGGACCCGAGCACCCCCTCACGGATGGGCACTAGCGTGGCGTATTGGTCCCGGGCCCCGACTGCATCCCCCGCCCACCCGGTCCAGTCGGCGAGGCTGTACCGGACGGCCAGGGTGTCCGGGTGCTCGGGCCCGGACACCCGCTCGCGCACCGGAAGCAGTACAAGGTACTGGTCGCGGGCCCCGGCCGCGTCCCCTGCTTCCCCGGTGTAGTTGGCGAGGCAGGCGCGGGTTTCCAGGCTGTCGGGGTGCTCGGGGCCGAGCACCCGCTCTCGGATGGGTAGCAGCGCCGTGAATTGGTCGCGGGCCTCCGCCGCATCCCCCACCTCCCCGGTCCAGTCGGCCAGGTTGCTCTGGGTTTCCAGGGTGTCGGGGTGCTCGGGGCCGAGCACCCGTGCGCGGACGGGCAGCAGCGCCGCGTACTGGTCGCGGGCCCCGGCCGCATCCCCCGCCTCCCCGGTCCACCACGCGAGGTCATTACGTGTGGTCAGGGTGTCCGGGTGCTCGGGGCCCAGCACCTGGACGCGTTCATTCAGCAATCGCCGGGAGGATTCGCGGGCAGCCGCATACCCGCCGCTGTACCCCAGATAGGACGCGAGGCGCGCCTTTGCGCCACTGCCGGGGGGCAGGGCCGCCTGGGCGTGCGGGAAGAGCGCCGCGAACACCGGCCAGGTTGCCGGCTGCCGCGGATCTTCGGGGAGGGCGGCCTCGACCAAGGCGGCGGCGGCTTGCCGCCAGGCCCGGGCGAGATCCTCGGGCATCTGGTCGGCGGTGACCGCCTGCACCAGCCGGTGCACCGACACTGCCCCGCCGGGGACCGGGCGGATCAGCGAATACCGGCGCAGCGCCGCCACCGCGGCCTTGACCGCCGGTCCATCG
This sequence comes from uncultured Actinomycetes bacterium, assembly GCA_963722055.1. Lineage (GTDB taxonomy): Bacteria > Actinomycetota > Actinomycetes > Streptosporangiales > Streptosporangiaceae > Palsa-504. The sequence continues at coordinate 71,824 of CAVRLA010000017.1, forward strand.
CCTAGCAACGGCGCTAGTACCGGCGCCGCCTCGGCAGGGAGCTGCCCGGCCAGCCCGGGACGGGAGCGCAGCAACAGGCTCACCGGGACCGCTTCAGGAGCGCAGAACGCCAGCAGCCGCAACAACCCCGCCGCAGCGGGCGCCGACTCTTCCACCTGGGCGAATGCCAACGACCAGGCCGCTGTCACCGTCCCGGTGTAGCCGACCGGCTCACCCCGGGCCAGCAGGTCCGCACGCTGCCGTCGCAGATCGACCAGGTACCCGGCCAGGCTATCCGCGGTGGCCTGGATGTAGGCGGCGGCTTGCTCTAGCGCCAGCGGCAGCCCGCCCAGCTCTTCCGCCAGCTCGATGGCAGCCTGCCTGTCCGAGTCGCCCGTCCGGTCGATTAGAAAGTCCGCCGAGACTTTCGCGTCGAGGACTGGGACGTCCAGGGCCTGCCCGTGTGGCCAGGCAGGGTTCTGGCTGGTGATCAACACCCTCCCGGGCCCGCCCGGCGGCAAGAATGCCTTGACCGTAGCCCGGTCTGGTGCGTTGTCAAACACCAGCAGCCACCCAGCCGGGAACGCGGCGAGTACCCCGTGCACCGACGCCACAGGATCCCGCGTATCGACGACGTTTTTGGCCCCCAGCTGGGCCGCCAGTTCGCCGAACCCGGCCGCCAGCACGGCCGGATCCTCAGCGGCGAACTGCCAGGATGCGCCAACATCAGCCAGGTGGCGTTGCGCATACGCCAGCGCGAGGGACGTCTTCCCGGCGCCGCCCAATCCGACCAAGGCCACCGTACGCGGCCGCGAACCATCACCGGCGCCCAACCGGGTGTCCAGCTCAGCGAGCAAATCTTCGCGCCCGGCCAGGAGCGCCGGCGGGTCGTCCAGGTGTACCGGCTTGCCGGTGATCCCGGGGCGCTGCTGGACCACCTGGTGGACCACCTGGCCGATCGCCGTCCCACCACGGTCGGCGCTAACAGAGCCGGGTCCCCGGTCCCCGGTGAACCCGGGCTCGGCTAGCTTCTCGCCGGGCCCGGGCCGGTAGGGTTTGGCGGCGCCACATTGCCGTGAATTACCCCGGCGGCGACACCGCCGCGATCCGCGCTAATGTTCACATCCCGCCCCGCGGCAACAGCGTGATCCGTCGCTGACACCACCCCAGCGGGCAGCGCATCCTGGATCTCCTGCATCATGGCCCGCAGGTCAGCCTCGATGTCCGGGTCCTCATCCAGCAGATCCGCAAACCGGCCTTCCCAACGCTGCGCCTGCGCGGCCCGGGCCGGCTCCAGATCGCCGCCCTGAGCCGCGGTGAGCTGGTCGCGGGTCTCCGCCAGCCACCGCTCAGCCACTTCACCCTTCTTCGTATTGCCGCGCCCGAACAACTGCGCAATCTTGCGCCTGGCCGACTCCCACGCATCCGTGATCGCCGCAGCCGCTACCGTCTGCCCGGCCCACTGAGCCAGCACAACCAACCCCTCGCCGGGCATCGCCCACCCCTTTTCGTCGCGCTCAGCGATCCAACGATCCCACGCCATAGCCTGCCGCGTCATCAGTTGACCAGCTGGTCAACAGGGGATGGGCGTGCCTACCCGCAGCCGGGAGCCGATCAACCATTCGGGCGCGGCAACGGCAGCCAACTCCGGCGACCCAGGTTCTGACCATAGGCGGCTACGCGCGCTGCGTGAAGACGAGGACCTGATCACGCAGCGTGAGTCGAAACGTTCAGCCGGCGGGTCTTGATCGCGGCGCGGGCTTTGGAAGGCGCGGTGAGTGACGCGACCCCGCCGCGCTCGGGGACTTTCCGCCCGGCGGTGAGTTTCGCCGTCACCGGACGTCTGACTGGTGTGGCCCGACCAGAGGAGGCACCATGCCCGAGCACAGGATAGGAAGCCGCGAGGAATGGCAGGCGGCCCGGGAGGAGCTTGCGCGGCTCGAGGCCGAGCAGGCGCGACGGGACGAGGAGATCACGACCAAGCGCCGCGATCTGCCCTGGGTCCCGGTCAGCACGGAGTACCGGCTCGACACCGCAGATGGTAAGAAGACCCTCGCCGAGCTGTTCGACGGCCGCTCCCAGCTGCTCGCCTACAACATCATGTTCGGCCCGGATTACACCCTCGGCGCCTGCCCCGGCTGCACCGGGCTGGCCGACGGGCTCGACGGCACCTTGGTCCACCTGAACCATCGCGACGTGACGCTGATCTGCCTGTCACGGGCCCCGATCGAGCGGCTGACCGCCTACAAGCAGCGCATGGGCTGGCAGTTCCCCTACGTCTCCACCTACGGCACCGATTTCGCCGCCGACTTCGGCCTGGCCATGACCGAGGAGCAGGCCCAGCAGATCCCCGAACTCCAGGAGATGATCGACAACCCGCCCGGCTGGCTCCAGGAGTGGTCGCACCAGATCGGCGCCGAGCTCAAGGACGGCCTGCGCGAGAACCCCAGCTGGATCGCCTTCGCGCTGGAGGGCGGAACCGTCTACCACACCTACACGGTGGCGGCCCCCGACCCGTTCGTCGCGCCCTACTTCAGCTCCCTGCTCGACCGGACGCCCAAAGCCCAGCCCCCCGAGCCTCGCTCCTGGCGCAAGGACGAGTACCCGGACTGAGTGCCCAGGCGACGCCATATCCGGCGGCGAGCCAGCAGTGTCACTCACTCCGGGTGTCTCCTCCGGATCGGTACGCTGTACCGTTTCCGCCCAAATCGGCGATTACGCGCTTCACGATCACCAGGTACAGGTGACGTAGGCACGGATCACCAGGCAGAACTGATCGGCAGGTGCGGGCAGCCAGTTCGCCCGCACCGTAGGGTCGGTGGGTTCGTCGTGGCTGAGGTACAGGGTCAGCTTGCCGTCGGCGAAGGCCAGGTCGCCTGCGTCGAGGTTGACGGTGCCCAGATTGACCCGCCCGTTGGGCGAGTCGGCGATCATGAAGATGTCCTTGTTGTACATGGTCACGGACGACCAGAAGCCGCCCCGGCTGCGGTCTACCGGCGGCAGCGCATCCTGGCTGAAGGTCATGATGTAGTGCTCGCGGCCGTTGAGCAGCTGGCCGCCGCTGTCGGTGCCGCGGGTCAGGTAGACCGCCTCGTGGTAGTCGTTGACGAAGATGTAGATCACCGCGGCGATAGCCCGCCCGTACCAGTCGCTGCCCCACAGCCCGCCGTCGGGCTGGCGCCGCCGGCCACACGCCGAAAGGGTCGTGCCTTCCCGACTCCTAGTCGAGCCCGGCAGGCAATGGCGCCGAGGCGAACAGAGAGCGCGTGCGCGTCGATCGCCTATGACGTCAGGCGGACGTCACGGGATCGACGCACCCGCACACCCCGTGACAATCCGATTGCCGGTTTGCACGCATTCCGGCGCGCGCAGATCAACCCGTTCTGCGCGCCTCGAACGGACCGAACCGAACGGGCTGTTCCCGTACGTAACGCCGGATCTCGCGTGCTTTGGTCCAGTTTCCGGGGTCGTCATGGTATGCGGGCCGTGGTCAGGTGCCGAGACTGCGGCCGCCGTCGACGAGGATGCGCTGGCCGGTGATGAACCCGGCGCCTTCGGAGGCCAGGAAGCTCACGGCGTGGGCGATGTCGCCGGGAGTTCCCATCCGCCCGGCGGGCACGGAGGCAAGATAGGCCTGCTTGACATCGTTGGGGACGTCGGCGTGGCGCTCGACGGGGATGAAGCCGGGCGCGACGGTGTTCACGGTGATGCCGAACGGGGCCAGTTCGCGGGCCCAGCTGAAGGTCAGCCCGATCTGTGCGCTCTTGGCGGTGGCGTAGGCGGACCGGCCCGGGGGCGGCCGGTGCGCGACCTCGGAGTCGATGTGCACGATGCGGCCGTACCGCCGGGCCTGCATCCCCGGCAGCACGGCCCGGCCGAGCAGCACCGGGCTCTTGACGAAGAAGTCCAGCTGGGCCAGATGGCCGGCCCAGGCTACCTCGGTCACCGCGGCTTCGGGTTGCGGGCCGGTGGCGTTCAGGACCAGCACATCGACCGGGCCGAGGCGTTCAGCGATCGCGGCGGCCAGCCCGGTGACCTGCTGCTCGTCGGTGACGTCGGCGCAGAAGCCCTCGGCGGCGCCCCCGTTCTCACGGATGGCGCGGCCGACGGCGGCTACGTGCTCGTCGCCCGGCCGGCCATTGACCGCGACGGTGAAACCGTCCCGCGCCAGGCGCCGCGCGATCGCCGCCCCAGGCCCCGCGAGCTGCCCGTCACCAACGCGACCCGGCCATGCGTCCCTGCCATGTGGTGATGATCCCACTCCGCTCAGCGCGCCGGGCAGGCACGGACGCCGCGACATGCAGGCTCCAGCGATAAGCACTGACTGACCCATGCGGCCCGCACCCATGGCGGCGGACTGATGCTCAGCCCCAAGTCCGGGGCACCAGCTTTACCTGTCCCGGATCGTCGGCTACCGCCGCGCGGTGGAGTGGCTGCTGACCAATCGCACGCTCGGCGCCGCGGAGGCGCTCGAGTGGGGCGTGGTCAACCGGGTGTACCCGGAGGCGGAGTTCGAGGCACGGGTGACGGAAGTCGCGGCGCAGCTCGCTGCGGCTCCCACGCATCTGCAGGCGCTGGTCAAGAGGCGCATCCAGGAGGGCTCGTCGCAGGCTCTGGAGGACTGTACCGAGCATGAGATCCAGAATGTGATGGCCTCGGTCGTCCACCCCCATTTCCGCGAGCGCCTCGGGCCGTTCCGGGACAAGACCATGCGGAGCAGCGCTGTGGTGGTCGACCTCGACCGGCACGAGGCGGGCATGCCGACGCCGTGACCCCTGGGGATGCCGGAACGTATCCGGCCCATCAGCACCGCCTCCTTAAGCCTGCGGTGCGGGGAACGGGTGCCGGGGGCAGGAAGGTGACGTCGACGGCGAGGCCGCCCTCGGGCATGGCCAGTGCCCCGATGACGGCGCCGTGGGCGATGGCGATGGAGCGGACGATGGATAGGCCGAGGCCGTGGCCGCCGTCGCGGCGGGCCGGGCGCGGGCCGAGCCGCTGGAAGGGCTGGAACAGGCGTTCGACCTCGGTGGCGGGGATGACCGGCCCGGAGTTGGTCACCGACAGGACGGCGCGGCCGTTGCTGGTCCCGGTGGCGACTCGCAGGTCCCCGCCGGGGACGTTGTGCCGAACGGCGTTGTCGATCAGGTTGGTCACTAGTTGCTGGACCAGCAGGGGGTCACCGTCGAGGACGGCGGGCTGCAGGCTGGCCTGGACGTTCAGGCTGAGGCGGCTGATGGCGGGCTGGGCGGCGGCCAGGGCGGCGCTGGTGATGGCGGCCAGATTGGCGGGCTCGCGTTCGCCGGGGCCGCCTTCGCTGCTGGCCAGGGCGAGCAGCGCTTCGATGAGCTGTTCCTGCTCGGCGTTGGAGGCGAGCAGTTCCTGGCTGACGGCCTGCCAGGTGGCGGTGGTGGCGGCGGGGTCGGCCAGGGTGACCTGGAGCAGGGTACGTTCCCTGGTCAGGGGGGTGCGCAGTTCGTGTGAGGCGTTGGCGGCGAAACGCCGCTGGGCGTCGAAGGACGCCTCCAGCCGCGCGAACAGGTCATCGAGGGTGTCGGCGAGTTCCTTGAGCTCGTCGTCGGGTCCGTGCAGGGCCAGCCGCTCGTGCAGGCTGCTGGCGGCGATCCGCCGGGCGGCGGCGGTGATCGTGCTCAGCGGGCGCAGTACCCGGCCGGCGATGATCCAGCCGATCGTGGCGGCGGCCACCGCGATGAACGCCAGGGCGGTGGCGGAGATGATCAGGATCTCTCGTTTGTCGAAGTTGACCTGCACCTGCGCCTCGGCCAGCAACTTAGCCTGCTCGACGGGGGTGAGGGCAGTCGGCCCCACCAGCTGCTGGGCGGCGGCAGCGGGCAGGTAGGCGTTGAGTACGTCGTAGCCGCCGACCTGCTGGACGTCGGCGGCGGGGATCTTGACGGGGACCCTGACGATGTCGTAGCCGCCCGCCTGCTGGACGTCGGCGACGGGGAACTTGCCGTGGAGTTCCGCGGTGGCGGGGCGGCTAGAGGTCGGCAGGTGCGTCGTCGTGTGCCCGTCGAGCAGGTAGGCGATGACCGCGAGCACGGCCACGCCGCAGGCCAGGAACGCCGCGCCGTACAGGATGGTGAGGCGCAGCCGGGCGGTGGGGCGGGGCGGCCGCAGCCAGCGCGGGGGACCGGGGCGCGGGCGGTAGGTGTGCATTACGGTTCTCCGATGCGGTAGCCGCTTTCCCGGACGGTCTGGATCACCGGCGGGTCGCCGAGCTTGGCCCGGAGCCGGCCGATGGTGGTCTTCACCGTGCTGGTGAACGGGTCGGCCGCTTCGTCCCATACCCGTTCGAGCAGTTCCTCAGCCGAGACCGGCCGTCCGTCCGCGGCCAGCAGGCACTCCAGCACGGCGAGTTCCTTGGTCGTGAGCGGCAGCCGCCGCCCGGCGCGGACCGCGACCCGGCGGGCCGGGTCCAGGCTCAGGTCGCCGTGCTCGAGGATGGCGGGCAGCGGGGCGGCGGCGCGCCGGCCAAGGGCACGGATGCGGGCCACCAGTTCGGCGAAATCGAACGGCTTGGGTAGGTAGTCATCGGCCCCCAGGTCAAGGCCCTCGACCCGGTCCCGGACCGACCGAGCCGCCGTGAGCATCAGCACCCGGCTCCCGGATCTGCCCGCGGCCAGGGCCCGGCAGATGTCGTCGCCGTGCACGCCGGGCAGGTCCCGGTCGAGTACCACCACGTCGTAACGATTGACCGCCACGTGCTCCAGGGCCGCCCCGCCGTCCAGGGCCACGTCGACGGCCATCCCCTCTCGGCGCAGCCCGGCCGCCACCGCCGTGGCCAGGATCTCGTCGTCCTCGGTCACCAGAACCCGCATCGCCTGCCCGCCACTTCGTGACTACCGCCCGGTCGGCCGCACTTCCGCCCGGTCGGCCGCCTGCTTCCCAGCATCGCAGGCGGCAGGTGACAGCCAGGTCACATTTCCGGTCACCGTGCTGTGACCTCCCATTCTCTACAACGGTCGTAGCAGGAAGACACAGTGAGGAGGTCGTGATGAACGATCAGACCGGCCGTAACCGAGGCCCGCGGCGCGCGGGCGCCCTGGCGGTCGCGGCGGCCGTCGCCATGCTCGCCGCGGCGTGCGGCGGCGGCGGCAGTGCTCCGCCCTCCGCCAGCGCTCCGACCTACGCGCAGGTGCTGGCGCTCGCGCAGTGCATGCGTAGCCACGGCGTGCCGGATTTCGCCCGCGGACTGGGCGGCCAGAGCCCGGCGCTCGGTAACAAGGGTGCTATCAACCCCACCTCGCCTCAGTTCCGGGCCGCGTGGGCGGCCTGTCAGCATCTGCTGCCCCCGGGCGCGCACGTATCGATACACACGAGCAGGTCAGCGCCATGAGCGCGACCGTTTCCCGGCCGGTGATGGTGGTGCTGGTGCTGGGGGCGGTGATCGCGGGGGCGGCGGGGGCGTTCCGGTCGCAGGACTCGTCCGGGACCGGCCCGGCCTCGCCGCCCGCGACGCAGCTGGTGGTCCGGGAGGACCTGCCGTCGGCGGGGCAGATGATCCGGCAGGGACAGGTGGTGTACAGGTGGATAACGGCGTCGCGGTAGTGCCGCCGACCGGACCCGACCGTCAGCCGGCGCCCGCGTCGGCGGTCAGGCGCTCCCAGTAGCGCTGCGCCGCCGCGTGCCAGTCCGCGTGCCTGGTGTGGAACAGGTCGGCGGCCTTGGCGCCGCTCCAGTTGTCTGGCAGCAGCTGAGCGGGCAGGCGGGGATCGAGGAAGGGGAAGCGCCGCCACTCGTGCACCAGCCGGGTCTGGGCGCGTAGCGCGGCCTCGTCGGTCGCCGGGTCCAGCCCGGTGAACTCCTCGATGAAGTCCTCGTAGCGCTGCTCCAGGGCACCCAGGTCCCACGACCGCGCCACGAGCATGTCCTGGCTGCCGACCTGGCCGTAGCTGGCCACAAAGGACATCGCCGAGCTGTCGACCCCGGCCTCGGAGAGGATGCGCTGGCCCTCCGCCTGCTGGCGGGTATGCGGGCTGACCCACACGCCGGCCGCCGGGGAGCCGAAGCCCGCCCAGTTGAGCTGGCTGCGGATCCGGTGGCGCAGGTCTCGCTGCGCCTCTGGTACCGACACCAGCAGCAGCAGCCAGCGGCCGTCCCACTCCACGTCGTCGCGGCCGAACGAGTAGATGCGCTGCGCGCCCTGGCTGAGCAGGCGCTGGCCGGGCGGGGTGAGCGACCAGCGGACCTGACGGCCGACGCGCTCGGAGGCCAGCCATCCCTCGGCCGCGGTGCGGGCCAGGGCTTGCCGGGCCGATTTGTCCGCCATGCCGAACAGCGCGAGCGCCGAGACCAGCGCCTGGGTCCAGACCGACCCGCCACGGGGCAGCACGAACTCGCCCAGGATGGTCGTCAGCAGCGAGCGCGCGCTGGCCCCGCTGATTTCGCGCCTCCTGCTGACCGTCGGCCGTGCGGCCCCGTGCGCCATACTTGCGGCCCCGTGCGCCATAGCTGCCTGTCTCCTGGGCGGTGGTCGGCGTGGACTACCCGCAGTCACGGTACCCGTCTGCGGCAGGCCCGCTGAGCGTAGCCTGCGTTGCCAGTGCGTGAGCGCGGGCCGCTACCCTGTGACCATCTTGGGATAGCGAAAGGACTACTGTGGCCGAGTCTCAGCCATTGCGGGAGCGCACGCTCGTCGTGCTCAAGCCAGATGCCGTCGTCCGCGGCCTGGCCGGACGTATCATCCAGCGGTTCGAGGACGCGTCGCTGAAGATCATCGGCATGAAAATGCGCGAGATGGACGCCGACTTCACCCGCAAGCACTACTTCGACCTGGAAGAGCGGCTGGGGCCTGTGGTCTATCACGCCACCGCGGAGTTTATGCAGCGCGGTCCGGTCATCGCGTTGGTGGTCGAGGGCGAGGACGCGGTGGCCACGGTACGCAAGATTGTCGGCTCCACCTACCCGAACGAGGCCCCGCCCGGCTCGATCCGCGGCGATTTCGCGCATCAGTCCAAGGCGGTCGCCATCGCGACCGGCAAGGCGGTCGCGAACCTGGTGCACGCCTCGGGTAAGCCGGAGGAGGCAAAGTACGAGGTCGACCTCTGGTTCGACGCGACCGAATTGTTCGAGTACCGCACCGCGGCCGAGGCGTTCGACTGGTAGACCGGCGGCTGGGCGGTCTACGGTGGTCTGCTGCGCCGCCCTACTGGCGGGCCAGGTTGGGCGCTCCCTTCCGCAGGACGAACTTCTGGATCTTGCCGGTCGCGGTCTTCGGCAGCTCGTCGACGAAGGTGACGCCGCGCGGGGCCTTGAAATGGGCTAGGTGCTTGCGCGCGAACGCGATGAGGTCGGCCTCGGTGACGCTGGCGCCCTCGCGGAGCACGACGAAAGCGTGCGGCGTCTCGCCCCACTTCTCGTCGGGCAGGCCGACGATCGCGACTTCCTGCACCGCCGGGTGGCGCAGCAGCACTCCCTCGACCTCGATCGAGGAGATGTTCTCCCCGCCGCTGATGATCACGTCCTTGAGCCGGTCGCGGATCTCCACGTAGCCGTCGGGGTGCACCACCGCCGCGTCTCCGGTGTGGAACCAGCCGTCCCCCATGGCTCGTTCGGTCGCCTCCGGGTCTTGGTAGTAGCCCTCCATCACGACGTTCCCGCGGACGACGATCTCGCCGACCGTCTGGCTGTCGGCCGGCACCTCGCTCCCCTCGGGGTCCACCACCCGCAGCTCGCCGGAGGTCAGCAGCTCCACACCGGTCCGCGCCTTGATGACCGCCCGGTCCGCCAGCGGCAGGCCCTCGTGCTCCGGTAGCGGGGCGCAGACCGTGATGAACGGCGCAGTCTCGGTCAGGCCGTAGACCTGGGTGACATCCCAGCCGAACTCCCCTTCCAGCCGCTCGATCGTGGCGGCGGCGGGCGGAGCCCCGGCCGTCACCACCCGTACCCCGGCCGGCACCTCGCCGCGTACTGACGCAGGCGCGCTGGCCAACGAGATCAGCACCGTCGGCGCGGCGCTCAGCGAGCTCACCCGCTGGCTCCTGATCAGCGCGAAGATAGTCGCCGGGTCGACCTTGCGCAGGCAGATGTGCGTCCCGGCGACGGCGGTCACCGTCCAGGTGTAGGTCCAGCCGTTGGCGTGGAACATGGGCAGGGTCCACAGGTACCGCTCGCCCACGGCCATTGGCAGGTGCAGCAGCGTTCCGATCGTGTTGATCGCGGCGTTCCGGTGCGTGATCATGACGCCCTTCGGGCGCGCGGTCGTCCCGCTCGTGTAGTTGATCGAGAGCAGGTCCCGTTCGCCGATCTCCGGCCGCTCGAAGCCGGGATCGGTCGCGGCGATGGCTGCCTCGTAGTCGAACCAGCCGGCCGCCCCGTGCTCAGCGCCCCCGTCCTCACCAGCAGCGCCTTCGAAGGCCACGAAGTGGCGCACGCCCGGCATCTGATCGCGGACGCCGTCCACGGCCTTCAGGTAGTCGCTGTGGGCGCAGACCACGGTGGCCCCCGAGTGGTTCACGATGTAGACGAAGTCCTCCGCCGTCAGCCGGTAGTTGATCGGCACCAGGACGGCCCCGATCTGCGGCACGGCGTAGAAGGCTTCCAGCTGCGCGTGCGTGTTCGGCGCGATCGTGGCCACGCGGTCCAACTGCGTCACGCCCAGCCCCTGCAGCGCCGCGGACCAGCGGTCGCAGCGATCGAAGAACTGCCGGTAGGACAGGCGGAGCTCGCCGTCGACGACCGCCTCACGGTCAGCGTGCAGCCGGCGCGTCCGGCGGGCGAAGTCAAGGGGTGACAGAGGTGTTTCCATGCTTCCGATTGTGACAGCCGGATTCGTGGCCTGCAGAGCCCAAGGTCCCGACGGCCGGGTGGCCGGTTTTCTCCCCGAAGTGCCGCGCATCCGCGCGGTCTTTCTGGCATCGTGTAGCGCCAGCGGTACTTGTGCGAGGCGGGCCAGACGGCGCACCAGATCAGGTGCAGCGGGTTGGCGGCGCGGCGCCTGGAACCGCGTGGCCCGCACCCGGGATGCGCGTACCGCATCTAGTCGGCATCTGGTGTCAGGCGGGGCATGACCGGCGGAAAGGATTGCCTTGTCGCGACACGGGACGGGGACTCGCAGCAATAGGCACAAGCGGGGCCTGATCCGGCGCGTCGGCATTGTCTTCCCGGTCGCTGTTTTCGCCGTCGTGGCGGTCCTCGGCGTGGCGGTCGGCGCGGCTGTATTCGGCCCGGGATCGGGAGCGTTTAACATCGCCCAGGCCGTCGAGGCGGGGCCGGGCAGCCACACCATTGCCCTGCTCGAAGGCGAGCGCGCGCAGCTGACCGCCATGACCACCGCGGCCCGCACGCTGACCGTGGTCGTCAGGCCGAAGCTGGCCTCGCCTGCCGAGGTGGCCGCCGCCACTACCGGCAATGGCACCGGCAATGGCACCGGCACTGGCACCGGCGGCGGGGGCATCATCTACGTGACCTCCACCCCGCCCAACCCGAACACCGCGCAGTCCATCGCCTACCACCTGATGGCCAACTTCGGCTTCAGCCCGACCCTTTACTTCGGCTGCCTGCTCGACCTGTGGAACCGGGAGAGCGGTTGGGTGTACGACGCGGAGAACGCCAGCGGTGCGTACGGCATCCCGCAGGCCCTGCCGGGCAGCAAGATGGCCAGCGCCGGACCTGATTGGCAGACGAACCCGGCCACCCAGGTCGAGTGGGGCCTGGGCTACATCAAGCAGCTATACGGAACTCCGTGCGGCGCGTGGTCTTTCGAGGAAGCCAACGGGTACTACTGATCGCATACACCTGGTAATGAACTTATTACATAAAGTATGATTTCGGGGTGCGGTCCGCGGCTCCGTTGTCGCGGCAGTCGCCCGGTAGGCCGGAACCCAGGCGCCCGCTATCGGCCCTGATGTGAAGTTTAAGTATCAGTGTGAGTTTCATCATAGTGCGCCGCGAAAGTGTTCGCTTACCGAGAAAAGCATAGGTAAACGCGGCTATTCTGGTCAATCCACAGTACGTTCACCGGTGGTGGTGATCTACATCACACTGGTTTTTGTTAGTGGCCCTATTTGACCTCGGGCAAGGTAGGTAGCCGATAGCACCCCGCCTGTGTGATGGCTGCCATTCTTCAGCCCGGCGCCCTGACCCGCGCCACGTCACATGCGCAGACGCCTGCCGCCGTTGCTGCGGCAGTGGCGATCGGGGGTGAGGCAGATCGCGTAATACGCGAACCACCGAAAGGCCCCCTTGTCGCGGCACCGGAGAATCCTATGCAGTCGATCCAGGGCCGTCGCCCTCATCGCGGCCGGCGCGGTCACCGTCGCCGCCGCAGCGACGGCCGCCACGTGGACGTCCGGATCGTCCGGGTCCACCGCGGGCCGCGCCCATAAAGCAGACACCGGCTCGCTCCTGACCGTCACCGGTCAGCCGCTTGCGCTGCGGGCCTTCCAGCAGAGCACGGTGAGCCAGGCGGTGCAGGCCTACCAGGTCCGCGACGCCGCGGCCGAACTCGCCGACGCACACTGGCAGACCGCCCGGAAACAGGCCGCGAAGAAGGCCGCCGCGGCGCGGATCGCGGACGCCCAGTCCTCGGCTGTGCCCGCCGCCCAGCCCGTCACCGCGGCGCAGCCGTCGCCGTCGCCGACCTCGGCGCCCCCCGCGGCCTCGGGTTCACCGCAGCAGATCGCCGAGGCGATGCTCGGCTCGTTCGGCTGGTCGTCCAGCCAGTTCTCCTGCCTGGATCCGCTGTGGGCCCAGGAGAGCGGCTGGAGCGTCACCGCTGCGAACCCGGACGGCGCATACGGCATCCCGCAAGCCCTGCCCGGCTCCAAGATGGCCAGCGCCGGACCGGACTGGCAGACCGACGCGGCCACGCAGATCAAGTGGGGCCTGGAGTACATCCAGGCCACCTACGGATCCCCGTGCGGCGCCTGGGCACACGAGCAAGCTACCGGCTGGTACTAGCGCCTAGGCTCAGACCGCTGAGGCGGCCGCATCCCCTGCGGCCGCCTCAGCGCATCGCCTTACGTCAGCGGGTTGAACGTCTCGACCTCTTCGTCAAAGATCGGCCGCATCTGGCTCCACACGCCGGCCGGCGCGGTCATGTACAGCGCGTACGACTGCGGTCCGGCCGGGGTCTGCAGCACGAACAGCAGGTCGATGGCCTCCTGATTGACGCCGTTGTCGACCCAGGTGAACTTCCACCACGCCCCCGGCGTGCCGCGGATGGTCTCGGCCGCCAGGCCGAGCCCGACGTAGCCAGGGAAGCGGTTCTTGGCCAGCGACTGATCCCTGATGTACTCCGCTTCCCTCAGCATGTTGTTCGGGAAGGTGTGCGGCGTGAGGTCGATCAAGATGTTGGCGTTCGCCGACGGATCCCTGACGTAGGTCTGGTTGCCGGTGGTGGTCTGCGTCCAGGACGTGGGCGCGGCGATGGTGAACCCGGCGGTCTGGGTGCCCGTGGCGTGATGCGTGACGGTGGCCCACCCGGACGGGAGAGGGCCCGGGCGCGTGTTAATCGCGTCGACGATCTGCAGCGTGGCGGGCGGGAGCGTTCCTGTCCCCGTCGATGCCGGCGGGCTGCTGCCCTGCCCGGACGGCGTGCTGGACGTGCCGTGCCGCAGCAGCACGATGGTGGCCGCGCCCGCGCCCGCGCCCAGCACGGCCAGCAGGATCAGGGCTATCCACAGGCCGGTCCGGCGCCTGCGCGGCGCCGGGGCCGGGTAATCCGGCCGGGCCCCCGACGGGGCCGCGGCGCCGGATCCCGGCGGGCCAGCGCCCTGCCGGTGCCCGGAGCCAGCCTGGTAGCCTGCGCCAGCCTGGTAGCCCGCGGCTGACCAGGGCTGGGCCGAAGGGGCCGGCTCCGACCTGGGCGAAGGGTCGTACCAGGAGGAAAAGTCCGGCGGCGGAGCCGCCGATCCCGAGGCCGGACCACCCGGGCCCCAGCGCCCCTTCGGGTCGTACTGCGTCACCTGGTCGTGCGGGGGCCGCGCGCGGTACTGGGTCGGCCGTTCGTGGGACGCCTCGTCGTACCTCGTCACGTCGCCCAGGACGGGCTGCGGTGTCGTCGCCGCGGTTCCTCCTGGCGCCGACTCGGCGCCGCCGTGCGTGTCGGCGGCGGACAGCGCGCCGAACGGATCGCCGCCGGCCGTGGGGCGGGCTGAGCGGGCGTCGACGGAAGTCTCGCCCGGTACAACCGGCGTCCGGGCCCGGGGCGAGGCCGGCGCGGACAGCGAGGTGGCCTCGTAGCCGACCGGCTGGGAACCCGCCCCGGTCGGCATCAGCCGCAGCGCGTCGTTGATCATCCGGGTTGCCGCGCTCGCGTCCGGCCGGTCGGCTGGTTCCCGGCGCAGCAGGGCGGCGATCACCGGCCCGAGCGCGCCCGCCGCCGGAGCCGGCGGCGCGTCCTCGTTGATGATGGCCGACATGGTGGTGACCGCGCCGCCGCGCTGCTCGAACGGCCCGTGCCCTTCGACCGCCGCGTACAGGGTGGCGCCCAGGGACCACAGGTCCGACGCGGGGGAGGCGTCCTCGCCGCGGATGCGCTCGGGCGCGGTGAAGCCCGGCGATCCCATCACCATGCCGGTCTGGGTGAGCCGGGGATCACCCTGGAAGGTGGCGATGCCGAAGTCGGTCAGCACGGCCTGGTCATCGCGGCCGAGCAGCACGTTGCTCGGCTTGACGTCCCGGTGCATCACCCCGGCCGCGTGCGCGACGCTCAGCGCGGACAGCAGCTGGCGGCCCACCTCGGCGGCCCGGCGGGGCGACAGCGGGCCCGAGGTCGCAAGCACCTGGTCCAGCGACTGGGCGCTGACCAGCTGCATCACGATCCAGGGGCGCCCCCCGTCCTCGGCCACGTCGTAGACGGTCACCACCCCGGGGTGGTTCAGCCGGGCGGCCGTCTTGGCCTCGCGCAGCGTCCGCTGGTAGGCGTTGGCCCGTTCTTGGGCGGTGAGCGTCTCCGCGATCTGGACTTCCTTGACCGCGACGTCACGGTCGAGCAGCTGATCGCGGGCACGCCACACGACCCCCATGGCACCGCGGCCAATGGGATCCTCTAGCCGGTAGCGCCCAGCGATCACCCGACCGGTGTCCGCCAAAGGGTGCATACGCGGACCATACACGGTGTTTGCTGAAAGGTCTCTGGGGAGCGGCTAAGCATTGATTAAGTGAAGATCTCTTTTCCCGCTCAGGGGCGGGATCCGATGCTCAGCACCGGCCCGGACGGATCCGCGAAGAAGTCGTTGCCCTTGTCGTCGACCACGATGAACGCCGGGAAGTCCCGCACCTCGATCCGCCACACGGCCTCCATGCCGAGCTCGGGGTACTCGAGCACCTCGACCCGGGTGATGCAGTCCTGGGCCAGCCGCGCCGCCGCGCCGCCGATCGAGCCGAGGTAGAAACCGCCGTGCTGCTGGCACGCGGCCGTCACGGCCGCCGACCTGTTGCCCTTGGCCAGCATGACCAGCGAGCCGCCCGCCGCCTGGAACCGGTCGACGTAGGAATCCATCCGCCCCGCCGTGGTCGGCCCGAACGAGCCGGACGCGTACCCGGCCGGCGTCTTGGCCGGCCCGGCATAGTACACCGGGTGATCGCGCAGGTACGAAGGCATGGGCTCGCCCGCATCCAGCCGCTCGGCGATCTTGGCGTGAGCGATGTCCCGGGCCACGACCAGCGGCCCGGTCAGCGACACCCGGGTCCGCACCGGGTACCGAGTGAGCTCCGCCCGGATCGACGCCATCGGCCGGCTCAGGTCGATGGCCACCACCTCGCCGTCCTCGGCGGCCGCGTCCGGATCGGGCAGGTACTGCGCCGGATCGGTTTCGAGCTGCTCGAGGAATACTCCGTCGGCGGTGATCTTGCCCAGTGCCTGCCGGTCCGCCGAGCAGGACACCGCGATGGCGACCGGGCAGGACGCCCCGTGCCGCGGCAGCCTGATCACCCGCACGTCGTGGCAGAAGTACTTGCCGCCGAACTGCGCGCCGATGCCGATCCGCCGCGTGATGTCCAGGACCGAACGCTCCAGCTCAACGTCCCGGAACCCGTGGCCGGCCGCCGATCCCGAAACCGGCAGCGCGTCCAGGTACTTGGCCGAAGCGTACTTGGCGGTCTTCAGCGCGTACTCGGCGCTGGTCCCGCCGACCACGATGGCCAGGTGATACGGCGGGCACGCCGCGGTGCCGAGCGAGCGGATCTTCTCCTCCAGGAAGGCCAGCATCCGGGCTGGGTTGAGCACCGCCTTGGTCTCCTGGTACAGGAACGACTTATTCGCCGAGCCGCCGCCCTTGGCCATGAACAGGAACTTGTACTCGTCCCCGCCGGCGGCGTAGATCTCGATCTGGGCCGGCAGGTTGCTGCCGGTGTTGCGCTCCTCCCACATGGTCAGGGGCGCGAGCTGGGAATACCTCAGGTTCAGCGTGGTGTACGCGTCGTAGACGCCGCGCGCGATGTGCTCCTCGTCCCGCCCGTCGGTGACCACGTGCTGGCCGCGCTTGCCCATCACGATGGCGGTTCCGGTGTCCTGGCACATGGGCAGCACCCCGCCGGCCGCGATGCACGCGTTCTTCAGCAGGTCGCGCGCGACGTACCGGTCGTTCGCAGAGGCCTGCGGGTCGTCCAGGATAGACCGTAGCTGGCGCAGGTGCGCGGGTCGCAGCAGGTGGGCGATGTCGTGCATGGCCGCACTGGTCAGCTGGGTGAGCAGCTGCGGCTCGACCTCCAGGAATTTTCGGCCGAACGAATCGTGGTTCGTCACGCCGTCACTGGTCAGCCGCCGGTACGTGGTGTCGTCGGCGCCGGTCGGCAGCAGGTCGGTGTAACTGAACTCAGGCAAGTGGGTTCTCCTTTCCCGCTGCTCAGCTTAGGCTGATCCGGCATCGCCTGGTTCCGTGCGCCCGCACCTCGCGCCCCGCGGATCCCACCAGTCGCAGGGCGTTTTCGGTGCTGGTCGTCCCTTGTTCGGCCGAAACAAACTCTGTGTCTCGGTGGTCACGACTTGTACATGTTTCGGTAAGCTTGTATCGTGACGCTATGCGGCGGCGCCGCGCCGCGCGGTGCCCCCGTCCGCGCGATGGTTGCTAAGCACGCGGTGCCCCCGTCCGCGTCCGGCTGAGCTGCGGCGCCGCCGCCGTATTCTTCTCCCTGGGCTGTATCCGCGTTCCGCGTGCCGTCCGGCCCGCGCTCGCGCCGCCTCGTTCGCCTCCGGCCGCATGCGGTGCACTCTACGGTCGCGGTCGGCCGCTGACCGCTACCGGGGCCAGCCGGGGAGCAGCTCTACGTTCTCGCGGCCGGTCAATATCCGTCTGCCCAGATTGATCCTGCCCGGCAGGTTTTTTATCCGGCTCAGGGGTAGTCGGGGGCCTTGACCGCATGTGTCTAGTGCGAGGAGGGGTGCGATGTCAACGCCACCCGATACCGTCAGCGGCCCGGCGATCCGGAGCCTGATCCCGGCCCGGATCGACCGGTTGCCGTGGTCGAAGTTCCACACCAGGCTGGTGATCGCGCTGGGGGTGGCGTGGGTCCTGGACGGGCTGGAGATCACGATCGCCGCCAACGTGGGGCCGGACCTGACCCAGAAGGCCGCGCTGAACATGTCTGCCAGCGCGGTCGCGGACATCGCGACCTGGTACCTGATCGGGGAGGTCATCGGCGCGCTGTTCTTCGGTCGGCTGTCGGACAAGCTGGGCCGCAAGAACCTGTTCATCATCACCCTCGGGGTGTACCTGGTCGGATCCGGGCTGACCGCGCTGACCCCGCGGGGTGCCTACTGGTTCCTGTTCTTGTACGCCACCCGGGTGCTCGCCGGGATGGGCATCGGCGGGGAGTACGCCGCGATCAACTCCGCGATCGATGAGATGATCCCGGCCAAATTCCGGGGCCGGGTCGACCTGGCCGTCAACGGGACCTACTGGGCCGGGGCGTTCCTGGGTACCCTCATCACCTTGTTCGTCCTGGTCCACTTCGCGACCGGGCTGGGTTGGCGGATCGCCTACCTGGTCGGGCCGGTGCTCGCGCTGGTCATCATCTTCGTTCGGCGGCACCTACCGGAAAGCCCTCGCTGGCAGATCATGCACGGTCGGGAGAAGCAAGCCGAGGCCTCCATCGCCGAGATCGAGCAGGACGTGTCCGCGACCAAGGGCGAGCTCCCGCCGGTGGACCAGAGCAAGGAACTGGAGATCCGGCCGGCCGAGAACATCGGGTACCTGGCCTTGCTGCGTTCCTTGTTCAAGCACTACCCGAGCCGGGCGATCTACGGCGGGACGTTGATGATCACCCAGTCGTTCCTGTACAACGCGATCTTCTTCACCTACGGGCTGGTCCTGACGTTCTTCTTCCACGTCCCGCCCACCCACACGGCCTACTACTTCCTGGCCTTCTGCGCCGGTAACCTGGCCGGTCCGCTGACCATCGGGCGGCTGTTCGACACGATCGGCCGCCGCAAGATGATCTCCGGCACCTACCTGCTCTCCGGCATCCTGCTGGTCATCACCGCGCAGCTGTTCAAGGCGGGCGTGCTGAACGCGGTCACCCAGACGCTGTGCTGGTCGGTGATCTTCTTCTTCGCCTCGGCCGGCGCGTCCGCCGGGTACCTGACCGTGTCCGAGATCTTCCCGCTGGAGGTCCGGGCCAAGGCCATCGCGGTGTTCTTCGCCATCGCGCAGTGCTTCGGCTCCCTCGGCGCGCACCTGTACGGCCACCTCATCGGCACCGGCCAGGACAAAAATTCCCTGTACTGGGGTTACCTGCTCGGCGCCGGCGCGATGATCCTGGGCGGCGTCGTCGCGGCGTTCCTCGCCGTCGACGCCGAGGGCAAGTCCCTGGAGGACATCGCCACCCCGCTGTCGGTCATCGCCAAGCCCGCCCAGACGATCTTCCGCACCGGCGACCCGCGCCAGGGCGGCCTGCCCGCCTCCGCCGGCGACTAGAGACGCCGGGTCCGGGCTCACCCTCCCTGCACTAGAGCCCCGCCAGGCCATCGCTGCCCCACGCGATCCACCCATGCAACCGATGGAAGTGACTCTCTAACGGCGAGAGCCGTTAGAGAGTCACTTCCACTTGTTCCGGGGCCTGGATAATTCAGTTGCCGTCGGCAACGGGGCAGGTAGCGTCGCAGGTACGGGGCAAATCAGTCAGGGGGCTGAAAATGCAACTAACGATGCACCATGCCAGTACCAGCGCGGTCTGGGCAGACGCCCTGTTCGTGTCGGTGCTCCAGGGCTCGGATAAGCCCGATGCGGGTCAGGTCCGCACGGCCATTGCCGCAGCCGTCCGCGCGTACGGCGGCGGAGGGTGCGCCCAGCGGGTGGCCCAGGAGTTCGGCGATCACCCGGAGACCGCGATCGCGCGGATGCGCTGGGCCCGTGCGATGGCCGACCAGGCGTTCGCGGCGCCGCCGGCGCCCACACGGCACAGGGCCCGAAGACGGCCGGGACAACCCGTAGCCGACCTTCGGACACGGCGACTGGCCAGGACATGAAGCGCATCCGCATCAGCAGGTCGCGGACCCGGCGCGAGCGCCCCTGGGCGGACGACCTGCCGGCCGACCCGCGAGACCCGGACATAGTCCGGGCCAAGGCGCAAGCCGCCCGCAAGCGGACCGGTTCATCCCGAAGCCGCAGTACGCAACCGAAAGGCGTGCCGTGAGGAACTGGTTGTCGGCGGGTATTCCGCTGGCCGTCGTCGTGTTGGCGGCAGTGGCCGCGGTTGCGCTCCGGGCCGGGGCCAGGCGACCAGGGCCACGGGAGGTGCCCGGCACCGAAACGCGGACGGTCGCGGCGACGGCAGAGGATAGCCCGCCTCAGCCTGGCCAGGTGCAGCACGCATTTCACGAATTGCACGCCGAGGGTCAGCATGCTCTATGCGAGGTCTGCGCCGACCAGTACCAACATTAGGAGCACGAGCGGTGCCACGAGGCCGGCGTTCCTGCCTTCAGGACCACCTGCCGGGCGGGGATGAGTGTTCCCCGCCCGGCAGCGGCGCTCTTACCTGCTCTTTAAGCTCACGCCTTGCTAGTCTGGCCGCCTTCGGCGGCGGGGCTTGTCTTGCCGCCTTCGGCGGCGGGCACGGTCACGAACTGACGCCCAGCACGGCGTAGTTGTACATGCCGTAGTACGGCTGCACGTAGACGTTGGTGAGGTTCGACGGCCGGTACAGCAGCACCTTCTGGTACACCATCGGCAAGACGGCGGCGTCCTTGAGGGCCTGCTCGTCGATCTGGGACCAGATCGCCGTCCGGGCCGCGCCGGTGAGCGTCGACGACTGGGCGAACATGTTGTTGATCACCGGGTCGTTCAGCTCAGAGATGTTGGTGTTGCCGGTGGGAGCGATGGTATTGCCGTTGACGAGCTCGTCCAGGAAGCCGAACCCGTTGGGCCAGTCGGCACCCCAGCCGCCCGCGGCCATGCCCAGGTCGTGCGAGTGCACGTAGGCCGGCGCGCCGGCGAAGTCGGTGTAGTAGCTGCCGGACGGGAAGCCCTTCAGCGTCACCTTGATCCCCGCCGTGGCCAGCGAGGCCTGCAGCGCGGTGACGGCGGCGGTCTCCGTCGGCCGGTCGCTGCGGTAGGCCAGGTTGGTGCTGAAGCCGTTCGGCTGCCCGCACAGCGCGAGCTGCTGCTTGGCCGCGGTGATGTCGCCGTTCGGCTGGGACAGCGCGTTGTAGTAGTCGAACGACTTGTAGCCGATGATGTTGGGCGGCATGATCGTGCTGGCGATCTGCCCGCCCGCCACCGGGCCTCCCCACGCCGTCTGCATGGTCACCTTGTCCGCCGCGTACTCCACCGCCTCCCGGCAGTGCAGGTTGTTCAGCGGCGCGATCTTAGTGTTGAGGTAGATGAACCTTGAGAATCCGTTGACCGGGTTATCGGAGTCGGCCTTGAGCGTCGGGTTGGCCAGCACCTGGGCCCGGCCCGCGGCGGCCAGGCCGGTGCCGGCCGAGTCCACCTCGATGTCACCGTGGATCAGCCGGTTGTCGATGTCGGCCTGGTTCACGTTCAGGTTCACGATGATCTGGCTAGGCAACTGCGAGGCGTTCGGGTCCGTGGCCGGGTTCCACTGCGGGTTCGGCACCAGGATCAGCTGCTTGTTCAGCGTGTAGCTCTTGAACATGTACGGCCCGGTGGACAGCGGGTGCAGCTGGTAGTTGGTTCCGGTGTCCGCGCTGGGCAGCACCGGGGCGCTGTTCGGGAAGGCCAGCACGTACGGCAGGTCCGGGAACGGCGCTACCAGATGGAACACCAGCGTGGTCGCGTTCGGGGTGTCGATCGCGGTCAGGCCCATCAGGTTCTTGGCCCGGTCCTTATACGGCCCCGGGTAGCTCGGGTCGGTCAGCAGCACCTGGTAGTAGGTCGGCCCGTTGGCCATTACCGACCGGTCGTAGGTCCGCTCGATCGCGTACTTGACGTCCGCGGAGGTGACGACCGTGCCGTTCTCGAACTTCACGTCCGGCTGGATGTGGAACGTCCAGGTCTTCCCGTTATCGCTGACCGTGCCCATGTCTGTGGCCAGGTCCGGGACGAGCGCATTGCCGCACGAGCCCGGGCAGGACTTGTAGGTGAACATCGGCATCGCGAACAGCCGGTCGAAGTTCAGCACCCACGCGTAGTAGGTGTTGCCGGGGTCGAACGAGTCCGGCGTGCTGCTGTTGTCGTAGATCAGCGTCCCGCCCTTATGCGTGGACGGGTTGACCACACCGGAAATGCCGGCGTTGAACGCCACCGCCCCCGTAGTCGTCGAACTGCTGCCGCTGCTGCTGCCGGAGCCGCTGCAGGCACTGACCAGCAGTGCCGCGGCCGCGCCGACCGCTGTCGCCGCGATGATCCTGCGTCTCTTCATGCGTTGAAACGCCTCCCGTATTCGTCCATGTCCGGGCCGCCGGCCCGCTGGTTACCGGGTCCTCGACCGGGGCGGTCATCGATGCGCACCCCGGCTCCGGATCCCGGCAGCGGTGGCCGCGGCCCGAAGTCCCGCGCCCGCACCCCGTGGGCCGGCACCGCGGGCGGTGTCCGGCTCTGGCTGCCATCCTCAGCTTGGGAGTGTGCTGCTGTCAGGACTGTCTCGAAGATCTTCGAGGTGTAGATACGGTCGCATCGTGGTTACGGGGCCGTTTCGGTTCGCGTGCGGGCGCCCCGCGGGGTGGTCATCGCGGCTTGCCGGTGTGCATGGTACGTATATGGCGGGTTGTCGATGACCGCGATAACGCCGCCCTCCGGGGCTGGCTACCGGCTGCGCATGGAGACGCCTAGCGCGCTGGCGGTCTCGGTGGTCATGGCCCCGCAGCAATCGGTCCTTTCGCTCCTGCTCCAGGCGGCGTCGGGCATGTCGCTCGGGGCGCCGGCCGACCTGCTGGCCGGGATAAGCAAGTCGCTGCGCCCGCAGGCCCAGTTCGCCTTGCGGCCGCTCACCGCCAGCGGCTACATCTCCATCCCGGAGTTCTGCGTGCCGATCTCACCGCTGACCGACACGTCAGTGACCGAGCAGGCCCGGCGGCTGCGCGACCTGCCGGTCGACGTCGTCACCGGCGAACTGAGCGCGTACGGCGACCACCACTTTCCCCCCGGCTGGCAGGCCGCGGGCCAGCAGCCGCGCCGCTGGCTGAACTCCATGGCCGAAGCGTCGCTGGACACCTGGGCGGTGATTGAGCCGTGGTGGCGGGCGGCCGGGCCGCTGTTCGACCGCGAGATGCGGAGGGTGGGCACCGCGGCGGTGCGCGGCGGCCTCGGGGCGCTCCTGAACAGCCTGCATCCAATGCTCAGCTACCGCGACGGGACGCTCACGCTGGCGCACCCGTTCGACCAGTGTGTCCCGCTGGGCCGTCGGCGCCTGGTCCTGCTGCCGATGATCGCCGGCCGCTACTCAGTAGCGGTCAGCTTCGAGCGAGACGACGTGTGCTACGTCGGCTACCCGGTCCGCCAGCCCGGACCGGGCGCGCTGACCGCGGCCAACGGCGCGCTGGCCCTGATCCTCGGCCCGGTACGCGCCGCCGCGCTGCGGGCCCTGCGCCAGCCGCTTACCGTCGGCGAACTGGCCGTAGCCGTGCAGTGCGCGCCCACGACCGCGACCTACCACGTCCACCTGCTGGCCGACGCCGGCCTGGTCACGTGCGAGCGGCGCGGATCAAGTGTCCTGGTCAGTCGCTCCGTCCGCGGACACGAGCTGGTCGACCTGCTAGCCGACTGACCCTGGCCACCGCAAAGCCGAAACGCCCATCACGGCTATGCCCCGCGCTATGGCGCTCCACCGGGCCTTTATAGCTTGGTGAAGTGGTGGAAGCACTCGTAGTAAGGGTCGGTGGAGAGGGCGAAGTGAGCCGCCTCCGAGCGCTTGACGGCCAGGTAGGCCGTACCGCGCAGCGGGCCGAGCGCGTCCATCAGCACCGTGTCCGCACTGAGCGCGTCCAGGGCCGCCTTGAGCGAGGCCGGCAGGCGGTGGGCGCCGGCCGCGGCTCGATCGGCCTCGCTGAGCGTGGCCGGGTCGACGTTCATGGCCTCTCCCGGGTCCAGCTTGCCGCGGATCCCGTCCAGGCCCGCATAGATGAACCCGCCGAGCGCGAGGTACGGGTTGGCGCTGGAGTCGGAGGGCTTCAGCTCAAGGTTGACCGAACTGCCCGGGTCCCCCCGCAGCGGGGAGCAGATGCGGACCGCGGCCTCCCGGTTGTCCATCCCGTAGCAGGTGTACGCGCTGGCCCACATCTGCGGCGCGAGCCGGCGGTAGCTGTTCACGCTGGCGCAGGTCAGCGCGAGCAGGGCGGGCAGGTGGGCGAGCAGGCCGCCGATGAAGTGGTAGCCGACCTGGGACAGGCCGTTCCGGTCGGCGGGGTCCGCGAACACGTTCCGTCCCCCGGACTCGCCGTCCGCCGTCAGATCGGTGAGCGAGGCGTGCAGGTGGGTGCCGTTGCCGGCCTGGTCGGGAATCGGCTTGGGGGCCAGGCTGGCCCACAGGCCGTGCCGGAAGGCCACGCCGCGGACGGTTTCCCGGTAGAGCACGTGGTTGTCCGCGGCCCGCAGCGCGTCGGAGTACCTGATGGAGATCTCGTGCTGGCCGTGGCCGAGCTCGGGATAGTAGTGCTCGACGACCAGGCCCTGCGCCTCGAGCGCCTCGACGAGTTCCATGGCGAGGTCGTGCGCCAGATGGAAGCCGGTGGCGGAGTAGCACAGGCTGTCGTCGATCGGGATAAGCCGGTCCGGGATGGACGGCCCGGCGGGGGAGGACTCGCGGCGGCCGATGGTGAACTCGGGCTCGAATGCGGCCTGCATCGCGTATCCCTCGCTGGCCAGTTCGGCGATGGCCTGCTTGAGGAACGTCCGGGCGCACGCCTCCCACGGTGACCCGTCCGGCTTGACCAGGTCGGCGAGCATGGCGGCCGCGCCCGGCGCGTAGGGGAGCGGGACGAACGTGTCGGGGTCGGGCACGATCCGGACCTCACCGACCGGCCCCATCCCGGCCACCGGCTGCAGGTGGTCGAGCATGGACATGGCCATCATCGCCACGGTGTGCCCGATGCCACTGGCCATGCGCTCCCGCAGTTGCCCGGTGCCGGACGCCTTGCCGCGGATGATCCCGCCGTGGTCGGCGTAGAGGAAGCGGACTAGGCGTATCTGCTCCTGGCTGGTCCGCCCCACCACCGTTTCGATCGCTCCGTCTGTCATGGCACATGGGTAGCATGTTCCACCCCGCTGCGCATAGCCGGAGCCGACAGCAGGGTAGTTTCGGTTTATGAGCCCACGGCAGGCACCGCGTGACTTGCGGGCGTCCGATGCCGACCGGGACCGGGTCCTAGTCTTGCTCGCCGAGGCCGTGAGCGACGGCCGGCTCACCATGGAGGAGCACGCCGAGCGTGTGCAGCGGGCCTGCACGGCCCGTACCCTCGGCGAGCTGGCCGACCTGACCGCGGACCTGGTGGTGGCGTCCGCGCAGCCGGTGCGCCTGGACGGCGGCCGGGTGATCAGCGGGATCTTCGGGCCGGCCCGGCGGGACGGCCGCTGGGTGGTGCCGGAAACCCTTACCGTGACCGCCCTGGGCGGCGAGGTGGAGGTCGACTTCACCCAGGCCATCCTGCAGACCCGGCACGTGCAGTTGCTGACCACGGTCATCGGCGGCCGGCTGCGGCTGGTCGTGCCGGACGGGGTGTCCGTGGCCGTGAACGCGCACGTGATGGTCGGCCGCAGGCGCGGCGGCACGCCACCGCCGGCCGGTTCCGACGCCCTGCTCATCGAGGTGAAAGGGGTCGTCCTGGGCGGCGAGATCATCGTGCGCACACCGCCCCGGCCCCGCCGCCGCCTGTTCGGCCGCCGGCGGCCCCCTATCAGTCGAACTTGACCGACGAGTACGCGCGGAGCTTCCAGAGCTGGTGCTCGGCCTTGATGCTCCGGATCGTGCCGGAGCGGGAGCGCATGACCAGGGAGTGAGTGGTCGCGTGGCCGTGCAGGTACCGGACGCCGTCGACCAGCTCGCCGTCGGTGATCCCGGTGGCCGCGAAGAACACGTCATCCGACGTGACCAGATCGTCGGTGGTGAGCACTCGGTTAAGGTCGTGGCCCGCGTCCAGCGCGCGTCGGCGTTCGGCCTCGTCCCGGGGGGCGAGCTTGCCCAGGATGACCCCGCCGAGGCACTTCAGCGCGCACGCGGCGATGATGCCTTCTGGCGTCCCGCCGATGCCTAGCATCAGGTCGATTCCGGTACCCTCGCGCGCGGCCATGATGGCGCCCGCCACGTCGCCGTCGGTGATCAGGTGGATCCTGGCGCCGCTGGCCCGGACCTCGGCGATCAGCTCGGCGTGCCGGGGACGGTCCAGGATGACCACGGTGACGTCCTGTGGCGAGCATCCCTTGCCCTTGGCCACGGCCAGCACGTTGGCGGCCGGCGGGGCGTCGAGGTCGACCATGCCGGCCGCCTCGGGGCCGGTGGCCAGCTTGGACATATAGAACACCGCGGACGGGTCGTACATGGAGCCACGGCCCGCCACGGCCAGGACCGAGACCGCGTTCGGCATGCCGTTGGCGCACAGCCGGGTGCCGTCGATCGGGTCGACCGCGACGTCGCAGGCGGGGCCGGTGCCGTCGCCCACCTCTTCACCGTTGAACAGCATCGGGGCGTGGTCCTTCTCACCCTCGCCGATGACCACCACGCCGCGCATCGACACCGAGTTGATCAGCATCCGCATCGCGTGCACGGCGGCGCCGTCGGCTCCGTTCTTGTCGCCCCGGCCCACCCACCGGGCGGCGGCCATCGCCGCGGCTTCGGTCACCCGTGCGAGCTCGAGCGCCAGGTTGCGGTCAGGGGCCTGGCTGGGTGGTTCGTGGGCCTGCTGCTCGGCGGTCATACGCTGTTCCTTCCCGCTGGGCCGGTAAGCCGATCCTATGCAGGCGCCCGCCGGGCTAGCCTGACCGGTGGTGAGCAGAGTAGTGAACACGCCGCTGATGAGCACAGTGCGCGGGAGCGTTGCCGCGCTGGGCTGCCTGCTGGGCGCCGCGATCATCGTCGTGGCCGTCCCGGTACCGCATGCCGCCGAGCCGGTCACCATCAGCTACTCCGGCGACCTGGCCGCGCTGGCCCGGCAGGCGCCGTACCCGGCGGTGGCCCCCGCGCGCCTGCCGGCCTCCTGGCAGCCGGTCAGCTCCGGCCTGGCCGTCGGCGGCGCGAACGGCGCGGGCACGGTCACCTGGCAGCTCGGCTTCATGACCCCGGATGGTGCGCTGGCCGCCCTGGCGGAGACCAACGCGAACGCCGCCGCGTTCATCCGGCGGATGACCAACGACGGAACCCCGCAGGCCCCGACCCGGCTGGACGGGCAGACCTGGCGCACCAGCTCGACCCCGGCCCGGGGTCAGCGGTCGATGTACCTCATCAGCCCGGACGGGCTTACGCTCGTGGTCACCGGCGACGCGACCTGGGCCGAGTTGCGTGAGCTAGCCGCTTCGCTGCGTCCGGTCGCCCGCTGAGCCCGCTGAGCTTGCTGAGCCCGCTGAGCTTGCCGAGTTCGCCGAGTTCGGATCCGGCTCGCCGTGCGGCTCGGGCGCCCGCGCGGGGGGCGCCACCTCGTCGGGCCTTTGTGGGGTACTGGCCGGCTGGGGCGCATCCGGCGGGCGGTCGTCGAAGGTCACCTCGATGTGCTGCTCCGGACGCCGCTGGTTCTGCAGGGCCTGCAGCGCCATGCTGGCCCGGTCAGCCTCGGTCAGCGGCGGCTGCACGATGGCCCGCGGCCAGAGCCGCCGGGCCAGGACCACGTTGATCTCGGCGCAGTACACGGTGATCTCGGTGGCCAGGTAGATCCAGGCCAGCAGGCCGAGCACGATGGCGAAGATGCCGTAGACCGAGTTGCTGTGCAGGAAGTGGTGGACCAGCCAGGCGCCGAGGAACTGCAGCACCGTCCACAGGATCCCGCCGGTGATCGCCCCGGGCAGCAAGCCTGCGGGTCGGCACGCCCTTCGCGGTCAGGGCGCGGAACGCGCCGAGGTACATGCCCGCGCTGAACGCCGCGGTGACCACGTTGATCAGGAGCTTGATCCAGAATCCCCTAGCCCTGCAGGTAGCTGCTGAGGCTGGCCAGCCCGGTGGTGACGATCACCCCGCCGCCGAGCAGGGCGAGGAACAGCATCGCCCGCCCGAGCCGCTGGACGTATCCCGGCCTGGCCGGCCCGGGCAGGTTCCACACCTGCTGCATCGTGAACAGCCCGGCCTGGGCCAGGCCGGTGACGCCGTAGATCAGGACGAGGAGGCCGACGATCAGCCCGATGGTGCTTGAACGCCGCAGCTCGTGCACGTTGCCGGTCAGCGTGGTGCCGAGCAGCGGGATCTGCTTGGCCACCGCGTCAAGCACGTCCTTCTGGATCGACGGATGGCCCGCCACGACTAGGCCGAGGATCGTGACCAGGATCAGCAGCAGCGGGAACATGCGAGATAAAGACGGAGTAGGCCAGGTTGGAGACCAGCACGCCGCCGTTGTCGTCGCCGTATTTCTTGACCACCCCGAATACGAACGCGGTCGGCGTGAACCGCCGCTGCGTGGCGTCTATCCGCCTGATCGTCTTCTCGACGGGATTCATCGCGCCTGCCTCGCCGTTACCTACTACCCGTCTGCCCAGTGTGCCCGACAGCAAGGCGGGCAAACAGGGTCAGAACGGCGCGTCGTCCGTCGCGGCGGACGCCTCGCCCTCGTCCCGCTTGGCCATGGCGGCCGCGAGCCGGGCCCGGGCCCCGTCCAGCCATTCCTCGCACACGGCGGCCAGCCGCTCGCCGCGCTCCCACAGCTCAAGGGACTGCTCCAGGGTCAGGCCGCCGGCCTCGAGCCGCTTGACCACCGCGGCCAGCTTGTCCCTGGCCTGCTCGTAGGACAGCGCTTCGGACGGGGGAACCGCATCGGGACCGGCCTCTGCCACGCGCCCCACCCTATCCGTCGGCGCGCACGGTGAGCTGATCCGCCGCGAACCGGACGGTCAGCGTCTCACCCGGGTCGACCTCGGCCGCGCTGCGGACCACGCCGTCGTCGCGGTGCTGCACGATCGCGTAGCCGCGGCGCAGCGTAGCCGCGGGCGAGAGGGCGAGCAGCCGGGCCCGGGTGTGCGCGAGATCGTCGCCGCCCCGGGCCAGGCTGCCGGACAGCGACATCCGGGCCCGCTGCAGCAGGGCATCGACCCGCTCGGCCTGCCGTTCCACCTCCCGCACCGGGTCGGCCAGGGCTGGCCGGGACTGGATGGCCTGCAGCCAGGCCGTCTCCCGGTCGAGCCAGCCGGTCACGACGCGCCGGGCCCGGTCCCGCAGCTGGGCCACAAGCGCGAGTTGCTCGCTGACGTCGGGCACCACGCGCTTGGCCGCGTCGGTCGGCGTGGACGCGCGCAGGTCGGCCACGTAGTCCAGCAGCGGCGTGTCCTGCTCGTGGCCGATCGCGCTCACCACCGGGGTCCGGCAGGCCGCGACGGCCCGGATCAGCGTCTCGTCGGAGAACGCCAGCAGGTCCTCCAGCGAGCCGCCGCCGCGGGCGATCACGATCACGTCCACCTCGGCGTTCTCGTCCAGCCGCCGCAGCGCGTCGATCACCTCTTCGGCTGCGAACGGCCCCTGCACCGCCGTCTCCTCGACCCGGAACCGGACCGCGGGCCAGCGCCGGGCGGCGTTGCGGAGTACGTCGCGCTCGGCCGCCGAGTCACGCCCGCAGATGAGGCCTATGACCCGGGGCAGGAACGGGAGAGCCCGTTTTCGTTCGGCCGAAAAAAGACCTTCCGAACCCAGCTGGCGGCGCAGCCTTTCCAGCCGCGCCAGCAGCTCGCCCACGCCTACCGCGCGGATCTCGAGCGCAGTCAGGGCGAACGAGCCCCGGTTGGCGTTGAAATCCGGCCGGGCCCAGATCACCACCCTGGCCCCCTCGGCGGGCCGCGGCTCGGCGGCGTCGAACACCTGCCGGGTGCAGATGACCCGCACGGACACGGCCGCGACCGGGTCGCGCAGGGTCAGGAACACCGCGTTGCCGCGGGCGGCGCACTCGGCGATCTGCCCTTCCACCCAGATCCGGCCGAGCCGACCGATCCACCCCCCGACCAGCTGCAGGACGGTGCGGACCGGAACCGGGGATTCGGCCGAGCTGTCAAGGGCCACTAAGTTTCGCCCTCCGCCTCCGCTTCTACGTCGTCCTGTACCTCGGTTTCTTCCTCTTCCCGGGCCTCTACTTCGGCTTCCGCCTTCGCTTCTCCTCGCTCGTCGGCTTCCGTGTCCATCTCGGCCTCCAGCTTGGCGATCCGGCGCTCGAACATGGTCATGACGTCGGCTCGGGCGGCGTGCGCCTTCTCGTACTCGGCCAGCTGCCTGACCTGCGCGACGTCGAGGTTGCGCAGCCGCGCGCGCAACGACGCGATCGACAGCTCATCGTAGTTCGGCAGCGGCGCACCCGGCTCGGTCTCTGTTATCGAGGCCGCCGGGACCGTCGCGACCGGTTCCACACGCGTTTGCGACGGCTCGGCCGCGCGGGACGGCGGCACATGCTGGTTGTAGGGCATCTTGTTTCTGAGCTTGTCGGTGATGAGCAGCACCTGGCCGATCCCGGCGAAAACGCCGCGCAAGGCTTGCGCCGGCGCCTCCTTGATACGGTCACTGACCTGCGGCGGGACGCGCATAGTCACTCTCTCCCTAGGGACTGGTACCTCTCGCAGCGTCCGGGCGGGCTTCCGACATCCCCGGACGTGCGTCGCTGTTAGTCAGCGCGTGTTCCCTGCCGGGTAATCTTCGCGTCTTCCGCTGTGGTGGGCAACTTTTACCGAACAGTGAGAATCTCCGCCCAGGGAGGCACGAGACGCCAAAAGGGGAGGCCAGGGCGCCTGGGCGCTCTGGCCAGCATGCTAGCGTCAAATCATGGCTAGCAAACCCGGACCGGAACAGCCAGCCGCGACCGTCGCCCAGCGACGCGTCCTCCTCGCCAAGCCGCGCGGCTACTGCGCAGGCGTTGACCGGGCCGTGCAAGCCGTCGAGCTGGCCCTGGACAAGTTCGGGCCGCCGGTCTATGTGCGCCGGCAGATCGTGCACAACACCTACGTCGTCAGCTCGCTGGAAAAGCGCGGTGCGATCTTCGTCACCGAGGTCGACGACGTGCCGCCTGGCGCGGTCGTGGTGTTCTCCGCGCACGGCATCGCGCCCGAGGTCCGCCTCGACGCCGAACGCCGCGGACTGCACGCCATCGACGCCACCTGCCCGCTGGTCACCAAGGTGCACAGCGAGGCGCGGCGGTTTGCCGGCAGGGACTACGACATCCTGCTGGTCGGCCACGCCGGGCACGAGGAGGTCGAGGGTACCTCGGGGGAGGCCCCGGATCGGGTGCGCCTGGTCGACGGCCCCGACGGGGCGGCGAACGTCCAGGTCAGGGATCCGTCCCGGGTGGTCTGGCTGTCGCAGACAACGCTGTCGGTGGACGAGACGGCCGAGACGGTGAACGCCCTGCGGGAGCGCTTCCCGGCCCTGCTCGATCCGCCGAGCGACGACATCTGCTATGCGACCCAGAACCGCCAGGCGGCGGTCAAGGTCATCGCGGCCCAGGCCAACCTGGTCATCGTGGTCGGCTCGCCGAACTCCTCGAATTCGGTCCGCCTGGTCGAGGTGGCCGCCAGCCATGGCGCGCCCGCCTACCTGGTCGATGACGCCGGCGAGGTCGACGAGCGCTGGCTGGACGGGATCGCGACGGTCGGCGTGACCAGCGGAGCCTCGGTGCCGGAGGAGCTGGTCACCGCGGTGCTCGGCAAGCTGGCCAGCTGCGGATTCGACGCCGTGGAGGAGGTCGAGGCGGTGCCGGAGGACATGACCTTCGCGCTGCCGCGTGAGCTGCGGACCTCAGCGGCGTCTCAGCCACCGGCGGCGGGCTGAGCCGTCCGGCCGCCGGCCGGGAATATGAAGAGCGGACATGACGGAGGGACGGTAGCCGCGGCCGATGGCGACCACGGCGGTCAGGGCCGTGCCGGTGAACAGCCAGGCCGCCGAGGTACCCAGCGCGACCAGGGTCCCTTCCGCGGCCAGGAACGTCCCGGGCGCGGTGATCAGCTGCGCGCAGGCGGACCCGGCGAAGAAGAGCAGCGGCGGGGCGACCACCACGGCTCGCAGGCCGTCCGTCCTGGTGTAGTAGGTGACGGTGCCGCAGCCGCAGACGAACGCCGCGCCGGCCACCGTGCCCCAGCCGGTCCAGGCCGCGATGAGCTGGATTCCGAAACACAGCGCGAACAGCAGCGCGACCGCCCCGCGTCCGGTCAGCCGGACCGAGGACTTGGGCTCCAGGCGCGGCCTGGACCCATGGGCCTGACCGCGTTCATTTCCGGCCGGCGCCGACGTCCTCGCCCGGATCTGCGTCATCGACCCGCGTGCACCAGGCTCACGGGCAGGCCGGTCTCGGCGGACGCGGCCTCCGCCGGGGCGATCTCCGCCAGGCCGCTGGCGATCAGCTCGGGGGCGGACAGGGCCCGGGTCGCCGCCTCGGCCGGCGCTAGCGGGTCCAGCTCGCCCTCGACGACGCCCAGGTCGTTCAGCCGCCGGGCGGTGACCAGCACCCGGCTTTCGAGCGAGCCGACCGTCTGGTTGTAGGCGGACACGGCCTTGGTCAGCGTGCGGCCCAGCTGGTCCACGTGCCGACCCAGCCCGCCGAGCCGCTCGTACAGCTCGCGGCCGAGATCGAACACCGCCCGCGCGTTGTCCGCCAGCGCCTCCTGCTGCCAGGCGTACTGGGCCGTGCGCAGCATCGTGACCAGCGTGGTGGGTGTGGCGATGTGGACCTTGCGGCCGAGCGCGTACTCCAGCAGCCCGGGGTCGTGTTCCAGCGCTGGGGCCAGGAACGCCTCACCCGGGATGAACAGGATGACGAACTCCGGCGACGGGCTCAGCGCGGTCCAGTAGGCCTTGCCGGCCAGCCGGTCCACGTGCTCCCGCAGGTGCCGGGCGTGCGCGTCCATCCGTGCTGCGCGCACGTCCTGGTCGTCGCTCTGCGCGGCCTCCAGGTACGCGGCGAGCGAGACCTTCGAGTCGACCACGATGTTCTTGCCGCCCGCCAGGCGCACCACCAGGTCCGGGCGCAGGCTGCCGTCCCCGGCGGTCACCTGCTCGTCGAAATCGCAGCGCGCGCTCATCCCGGCCAGCTCGACCACCCGGCGCAGCTGGAGTTCGCCCCAGCGGCCCCGGGCCTCCGGCCGCCGCAGCGCGGTGACCAGCGCCTGGGTCTGGTCCCGCAGCTGCTCGGAAGTCTGCCGTGCGATGCTGACCTGCTCGGCCAGCGCGGCGTGCGAGCGCGTCCGGGCCGCGTCCGACTGCCGCAGCTGGTCTTCGACCCGGGCCAGGGTCTCCTTCAGCGGCCCGATGAGGTGGTCGACCGCCGCCCGGCGGGTCTCCAGCTCGCCGGCCGCGGTCGCGTTGGCCGCGCGCAGCCGTCCCTCCGCGACCTCGAGGAACCGTGCGGTGCTCGCGTCCAGCGCCTGCGCGGACAGCGCCTCGAAGCGCTCGGCCAGATGGCTGTCGACCAGCGCGGCCCGCTGTTCGGCGGCGTGCGCCCGGGCGCTGGCGTCCGCCACGTCGGCGGCCAGCCGACCGCGCGCGTACAGGTAACCGACCGCTGCCCCCACGACGATCCCGAGCAGCAGGCCGAGGAGCAACGAGATCGCACTCATATGCAGCGATGATGTCACCGTGTGTCCGAAACCTCCCGCCGACACGCCAGGAATCGGGCAAACAGGCCAGAAACGGCAGCGGAAACCGGCGCTGCTCGGGCGCCCACCGATCAGCAGCCCGATCAACAGCGCGATCAGCAGCCCGATTAGCAGCGGAGCCGCGGCGGCAGGCCGCTGCGGCCGGGTTCGGCGTCCCGGTAGGTCTGCTCGGCGAAGTCGAGGAAGCGCTCGACATCGGCCAGGTTCGATACCAGCCCGAGTGAGACCCGGACGGCACCGCCGCTGGGCATACCAACCAGGTCCAGGTAGTCGTCGATGGTCTGCAGGTCGCGCCACGGGGATCGGCGCCACCACGTCCCGCGCAGGGCCCGCCGGGTCAGCCCGAACGCCGACTCGCCGGCGCCGGGGTTGCAGAAGCAGCCGGTCCGTACCGAAATGCTCGCCGCGCTCGCGTCCCGCGCGACCACGCGCTCGTCGACCACCGCGCCCTGGTCGTCGGTGAAGTTGAACGCCACCGTCCCGCCGCGGGCCGGGCCGTCCACCGGGCCGTACACCCGCACCATCGGCGCGCCGTTGCCGTGCTTGAGGTGCGTGAGGCCGTCAAGCAGCCAGCTGGTCAGGTAGCTGACCCGGCGGTGAATCAGGTCGATGCCGATGCCGCTGATCCAGGCCAGGCCGGTCGTGACGTCGGGGATGCCGAGGAAATTGAGCGTGCCGTCCTCGAACGCGGTCTCGTCGTCGGCGAGCCGGTGCCAGCCGCCCTGCACGCTGGCCCCCCAGATGGTGCCGCCGGAGAACCAGGGGCGGCGCAGCCGGCCGAGCGCGTCCCGCCTGGCCAGCAGGCACCCGATACCGGTTGGATAGCCGAACATCTTGTACCAGCTCACGGCCACGAACTCGGGCTTGATCACGCCGAGGTCGAGCCGGTTGGTCGGGACGAAGGCCGCCGCGTCGAGCAGCACGTCATAGCCGGCGGCCTGCGCCTGGTCCACCCAGGCCAGCGGGTGCTGCACGCCGCTGAAGTTGCTCTGGGCCGGATAGGCGAACAGGCCGCGCCTGCGACCGCGGCCGGGGCGCTCGCCGCCGCCGAGCGCGACCCTGACGTCGGCGTCGGCGACCCGCAGCTCGGCCGGCGACAGCCGGACGTACCTGACCGCGGCGCCGCGGGCTCGTGCGTACTCCCGGAGGCCGTTGACCGAGTTGTGGTTGTCCGCGGTGAGCACGAGGCGGGACCCGGGCCGGAATTGGTACGCCTCGCCGACCAGGCGGCACGCGCCCGTCGCGTTCTGGGTAAAGATAACCGCGTATTCCTCCGCCGGGGCATTGAAATAGCGCAGCACCGCTTCCCGGGCCTGTTCGATCAGCAGCGTCGACGCGACCGAAGCCGGGTTCTCCGAGTGCGGATTCCCGAAGCACCCGCCGCGCAGCCGCCGCACCTGAGCCCGGAGCTGAGCATCCGCGGCCAGCCCGGCCCCGGTGTAGTCGAGGTAGATATGGCCGCCCGAGTCGAGGTAGGAGTACTCGGCGGCGCGGAGTTCGTCGAGCCGGGCGGTGCTGGCGTAGTCCGGATAAGCAGCCAGAAACTCGGACATGACGGCCCCCTCGCGAACCCGGTGCTCCATGAATCCGACGCTAGCCAGAACCGTTAAATACGAATTAAGTGAGATCGGCGCCCTGTCCCGCTCGGGCCGGCCGCCGCCGCCGAGGTGATCCGCGGACTCTCCTGATGCCCTTTTTTATCCGGAACGGTCCGTGGTGCCCGCCCCGCGTTCCCCTGCGAGCCATCGGTGTGGTTCGCGGACGGCATTAAACTCACGCGAGTGAGCCTGTCCATCGGCATCGTCGGCCTGCCCAACGTCGGCAAGTCCACTGTGTTCAACGCGCTGACCCGAGCGGGCGCGCTCGCGTCCAGCTACGCGTTCGCCACCATCGAGCCGAACGTCGGCGTGGTTGGCGTCCCCGACCCGCGCCTGGCCGAGCTGGCCAAGCTGTACGACTCCGCGCGGATCGTGCCCGCCAGCGTGCGGTTCACCGACATCGCCGGCCTGGTCCGCGGCGCCTCGCAGGGCCAGGGGCTGGGCAACCAGTTCTTGGCCCATATCCGCGAGACCGACGCGATCTGCCAGGTGGTGCGTGTGTTCGCCGACCCCGATGTCGCGCACGTGGACGGTGACGTGTCGCCGGAGCGCGACATCGAGACGGTGGTCACCGAGCTGATCCTGGCCGACCTGCAGACGCTGGAGAAGGCCCTGCCCCGGCTGGCCAAGGAGACCAAGTTCGCCAAGGATGCTGAGCGAGCCCGGGTGGCCCAGACCGCGGAGGCCGCCGAGAAGCTCCTGTTCACCGGCGTCACCCTGTGGGCTGGCGCCGCTGCGGCGGGCATCGATCTGGCCGCGCTGCGCGAGTTGCAGCTGCTTACGGCCAAGCCGTTCCTCTACGTCTTCAACTGCGACGTGGGCGAACTCGGCGACACCGACCTGCGTGAGCGCCTGTCCGCGCTGGTCAGTCCCGCCGAGGCGGTCTTCCTTGACGCCAAGACCGAAGCCGACCTGACCGAGTTGTCCGAGGACGAGGCCGCCGAACTGCTCGCCGAGGCCGGCCTCGGCGAGCCCGGGCTGGTCCAGCTGGCCCAGGCCGGGTTCCGCGCGCTCGGCCTGCAGACCTTCCTCACGGCGGGCCCGAAGGAGGCCAGGGCCTGGACGATCAAGGCTGGCGCGACGGCGCCGCAGGCGGCGGGTGTCATCCACAGCGACATCCAGCGGGGCTTCATCAAGGCCGAGGTGATCTCCTACGACGATCTGATCGCCGCGGGCTCCGTCGCCGCCGCGCGCGCCGCGGGCAAGGCGCGCATCGAGGGCAAGGACTACGTCATGCGCGACGGCGACGTGGTCGAGTTCCGCTTCAACGTCTAGAGGACGGCACCAGGGCGGCCATGCCACCTCGGCCCCGGATCAGGTTATGCGCCCACGGTGTCGGGGAGTTTGCCTGTCGCGCCGAGCTTGTAGGCGATGATCATGTTCCGCTGCGTGCTGGACGGCGCGGCGGCGCCGGCGCCGGCGATGACGTAGTCCCCGTCGACAGCGACGGGCGCGTTGCTCCCGGCGGACATCGGTGTGGAGAACAAGATGGCGCCGGTGGTCGCGTCCAGCGCGTACAGGTAGCCCTTGAACGTGGTGGTGAACACCACGTCGTTGGTCACCGTCGCGGCGCCGTACGGCGAGGACGGAAGCGGAGTGTCCCAGATGACGGCTCCGGTGTCTTGGTTGACCGCGACCATCTCGCCGACGGCCTTATGAAAGGCTTGGACCTGGCTGGCCACTGACCCGGTGAAGCCGGTCGGGCTGGCCGGCAGCGCCCAGTCGTTAACGGCGGCGAAAGTAGTGGAGCCGTTGCTGGCCAGCTGGGTCAACATGCCGCCGTAGAGGCTCGGCTCGAGGCAGTACTTCGCTGGCAGGGGGTCGTGTGAGGTGGGCGTGGCGTGCTCGGTGAGCAGCCCGTCGTTCTCATGCCCGTAGTGGCCGCCTACCGGGAGCTTCCACAGCAGCTTGCCGGTCTGTGCGTCCAGTTCGATCATGATGCCGGCCTTGCCGCCGTCGATCACCACCGGCCGCCCGTTCGCGGTGGTCAGCACCGGCGGGTTCTGCAGGTCCCAGTCGTACAGGTCGTGCGGGGTGAGCTGGTAGTACCACAGCAGTTTCCCGGCCGGGCTGAGCTTTACCACCGAGTCGGTGTACAGGTCCGGGCCGGGCCGGCTGCTCCCCAGCGGGTAGGTCTTCGTGCCGAAGACCGGGGCGGGGTTGGCGATGCCCATGTAGATGTTGCCCTGGGCATCGAACGACGGCGTGTACCACAGTCCGGCGCCGGAGTTGACGGCCGGGTTGCCCCACAGGTTCTGGTCCTGGTTCCAGGACCACTCCGGCGCGCCGGTCTTGGCGTTCAGCGCCCACAAGATTCCCTGGCCGCCGGCGCCGTAAATCGTGGTCACGTTGGCCGGCACGGTGGACACGTACACGGTGCCATGGTCGTAGCCGGGCGCCATGGCGATGCCCTCGTGGTCGTTGCCGACCAACGTCCGGCTCCACAGCTGCGCCCCGGTCGCGGCGTCCAGGGCGACCGCGGCCTTGGCGGTGGCCGCGTACACGACCCCGTCGGCCAGGTTGACGCCGTCCGGCCCGCCGTTGGGCGAGTTGTAGTCGTGGGTCCACAGCACCTTGCCGGTGGCCAGGCTGATCGCGAACACGTTAGAGTCCAGGTCCTGGACGTACACCACCCCGTTCACGATCACCGGCGTGGTCGCGTAGGCCCCGTCGGTATGGACCGTGGACATCGTCAGTGGCATCGTCCACGCCACCCCGAGCTTCGAGACGTTGCTGCTGGTGATCGCGCTGGCCACGTCGCGGGTACTCGCCAGGTCGGCGTCCGGCTGCGTCCAGCCCGCCGCGGGCTGGCCCGTTCCTGCCGGGGCGTTCCCGGTGACCGCCGCGCCGCGCTTGGACGGACACGACAGCGCGCTTGAGCTGCTGCTGGTACTGCTGCTCGAGCAGCCGGCGACCAAGCCTGCCGCGACCACCAGTGCCGCACCTGCCGCCGCTAGCCGACGTCCGCCGATCGTACTGGCTTCATTGCTCATCGCTCACCGGTCCCCGTATTCACGTCCTTGAACAGCTCAGCCATCAGGCTGGCACGTCCGGCCCGGCCCGCGGCAGGGGTGGAACTACCCACACACCCGGCTCGCGGCGGCTCGCGGCCCGTCCGTTAGCCTGTCGGTACGGCGGTCGGCCTGGGCCGCCTCGACCGAGGCGAGGCTCATACATGGGCATGGCCAAGGACATGCAGCCCGTGCGGCACTTTTCTGCCATCGGGCGCTGGCTGGTCGGGGGCACGCCCGGCAGCCGTCACCGTGATGTTCAGGGCGGCACCCAGCGCGCCGCCGTGCTCGGCGCCGGCGACGGTCTGCTGACCAACCTGTCGCTGGTGCTCGGTATCGCCGGGGCGTCGACCAACGCCTCCGCGGTCCGGCTGGCCGGGGTCGCGGGCCTGCTCGCGGGGGCATTTTCGATGGCGGCCGGCGAACTGGTGTCGGTCCGGGCCCAGCAGGAGATGGTCGAGCGGGAAGTCCAGGTCGAACGCCAGGAGCTCGCCGATGATCCCGAAGGGGAGCAGCGGGAGCTGGCCGGCATGTATCAGGCTCGGGGCCTGTCCGACGACGACGCGAGCACCGTGGCCCGGATCCTGTCCTCCCATCCAGACCTCGCCCTCGATACCCACGCCCGGCTCGAACTCGGTGTCGACCCGCAGGCACCGGGCTCGGCCTGGCAGGCGGCGGTCATGTCGTTCCTGTCGTTCTCGGTCGGCGCCATCTTGCCCCTGTTCCCGTGGTTCTTCACCGAAGGCTCGACCGCGGTCATCGCCTCGATCATCATCGGCGCGGTCGCGGCGCTATCGCTCGGGGCCGCGATCGGCTTCATGTCCGGACGCAACGTCCTGACCACCGCCGTCCGGCAGTTGGCGGTGGCGGCGATCGCCGCCTCGGTCACGTACGGAGTCGGGCATTTGCTCGGCGTATCGACCACCTGACCTGGCCCCGACGTCATGACACGCGGGCGGCCGCACAACCGTAACTTGCTGATCACTTGAATTATCGGACTTTGTGTTCGATACTCATGCAATGATCATCTTGTTTATCGGTCGACTGTGCGAAGGTGCGGCGGAGCCCGCCCGTTGTCCCGGACCAGGGCGGGTGCCGTGAGCGAGCAGGCCGCGCGCGAGTTGGATCAGCTGACCGTGGCCCGGCTGACCGGTGCCGCCTGGCGGCACGCATCCGGATGGGAGCCCACCGGGGCGGAGACCGCTGCCGCGGTGCGGGAGCTGCGGGAGATCGTCGGCGACCGCGGTGACCTGCTGGCCGAGGTCGCGGGTCTCCTCATCGGCTACTACCGGCGAACCGCGGAGGAGCCAATGGCACGGTCCGCTGCCTACTACTGCATCGCGGCCGGCGCCAGCCTCGAACTGATCCCGCGGTGGGTGCAGGTGGGATGCTCCCGCGCGGCCGCCGCGCGGCTCATCCCCCCGGCCGTACCCGACGCCAGGCAGGAGGTATACGCCTGGCCGGAGGCGGTCTAGGCCTGCTCACGGGCCGGTCGCCGCCGCGGCGGGAACGATCCGGTCCGTCCATTCGAATACGTTCCGAAATCATTTGAACCCGGTGTGTATCCGCTACGTTCCAGAGGGTACTGGTCGTTCGTGCGGAGGTGTGATGTTTCGTGGGCCTAATTCTGGTGACGGAGAGCGTTCGTCCGACTACTCTCACGTCATACCGCTGTTCGGCTCGGCCGGACCGGCTCCCGCCGTCGCTAACCACGAGACTCGCCAGCGCGGTCCCGGCGCACCGGCCGAACGCTCCTGGAGCGGTTCGGGCGGCCGCTGGCTGCTATGGCTGCTGCGGGTCATGCTGTGGGCGACCCTGCTCATCATCGCCTACCGCGGCGTGACGGCCATCGTCTTCCACCAGGCCAGCGCGCCCCCGTCCGGCGGCACGGACGCCGGCGGCAGCACGCCGGGGCAGTTTCCGGCGACCCTGGCCGAGGCTTACGCGACCGAGTTCGGGCAGGTCTACCTGAACTTCAGCCCGGCCACCCAGGCCCAGCGCGAGCAAGAGCTCGCGTCCTTCGTGCCGCCCAGCGTCGCGGCCGCCAATCCGGACCTCGGCTGGAACGGCACCGGCCAGCTGCATCTGCAGGCCGAGCAGGTCGCGGGAATCTCGGTCCAGGACCGTCAGCACGCCGTGGTCACCCTGCTCGCCACGGTGAATGGCCAGCTCATGGAGCTCGGCGTGCCGGTGATCGCCTCGGGCAGCGGCGTCGTGGTGGCCGGCGAGCCCGCCTGGCTGCCCGCGCCGCCGCCGGTCTCACCGCCCAGGACGGCCAGCCAGGCCTCCGACCCGGCGGCGCGCGGCGAGCTGATGACCGAGCTGCCCGCCTTCTTTCAGGCCTACGCCAGCGGTGACACCGCCGCGCTCAGCCGCTTCGAAGTCCGCGGCGTATCGCTGACCGGGCTGGGCGGCGCGGTGGCCTTCGACTCGATCGGCGGCCTTCAGGTGCCGCCGGGGGGCGCTGCCCGGCAGATAACCGTGACCGTCATATGGCAGCTTCCCGAGCAGGCTTCGGCGGGTGTTACAAAACTCGAGATGGCCTACCGAGTGTCGGTCCTCGAACTGCAAAGCGGCAAATGGTATGTAAATGAAATCAGCGCGGCGACTGAGGCGGTGGGAGCCAAATGACCAGGACAGCGGCGGCTGACGCCGTCGTGTCCGCATGCCCTCGCACCGCTGCCGCCTGCCCGCCCGCCGTCGGTACTGCCATCGCCTGCACCGGGCCCGCCGCCAAGCGCCCCAGCTTCCGTCGGCCAGGCCGGCCAGGCCGCGCCCGTCTGCCGTTCCTGTGCCATCTCCCCGGCGCGCCGCAGCCCGGGCCCAGGCCTGCGCGCCCGCTTCATCGGTCCCCGGTCCCGGGGAACGCCGCACCACCTGATGGATGGCCTGCTGATCCCGGAAGGGACGTCTCATGATCACTCACCTGTTCGCCGCGACGGCTCCGCTGGCCCTGAGCACCCAGAACCTGGTCACCTACCTGCAGGGACTGTTCGGGCCGTTGTTCCTCGGCATCGTGGGCATCGTGGCGATCTTCTTCCTGTTCACCCGTGAGATCACCCGGTTCGTGCAGTTCATCGTGCTGGCCG
This sequence comes from uncultured Actinomycetes bacterium, assembly GCA_963722055.1. Taxonomy (GTDB): domain Bacteria; phylum Actinomycetota; class Actinomycetes; order Streptosporangiales; family Streptosporangiaceae; genus Palsa-504. The sequence goes on from CAVRLA010000017.1 coordinate 112,614, forward strand.
TGGCCATCGCCGTAGTGTTCTACACGCCCAGCATCGTGCAGACGCTGGCCACCGGCATAGCAAACGCGCTCGGAGTCCACTGACCCCGTCCTGACCGAAGGAGCGCGTTGCCAGTGGATCTTCCCACTTACACGAATATCTGGCGGATCGAAAAAAGGCTCTACAAACTTTACGATTTTCGGTTGCCGGCTCCGTTGCCCATCACCTGGATTGCCGTTTTCGTCGGAATTACCGTTCCGTACATATTTTTCCTGGTCGTAATTGGCTTGCCGTTTAATCACAACCTGGTTTGGCTTTACGTGCTCCCCCCGGGGGTGCTCACCTGGCTGACCACCCGGCCGGTCATCGAGAACAAGAGGCTGCCGGAGCTGGTCAGCTCGCAGTTGCGGTACCTGTCCGAACCGCGGACCTGGTGCCGGATGGCCCCCTTTGCGGAGAAGGACGAGGTCTACGTGTCCGTCCGGGTCTGGCACCGGCATCCGCCGGGCGCACGGCCCAGGAGGGCGAGGAAGGCCGCAGGCCAGGCCAGGTCGGCCGGGCGGGCCCTCGAGCCTGCCGCGATGCAGGCCGCCGAGCCCGTGGTGACCCCATCGCCCCCGTCGGCGTCCCGTCCGCTCCCGGTCGTCGCACCCGCTCCGGCTCCGGCCCGTCCGCTTCCGGTTGTCGCGCCCGCTCCGGCTCCGGCCAGGCCGCTCCCGGTGCCGCAGCGCGCCCTGGCCAGCTCTGGTGGGGTGCGGCAGCGGCCCGCGTGGGCCGTTCCGCCGTCTAAGCGGAGGCAGGACGCCCGGACGCTCGAAGTCTCGCACGACCCCGAACCGGACCCCCGCGACCTCGGCGAGCCTGGTCCTACGCCCGCCTCGCTGTCCTGGCCGGAGGCTGGCGCAGGCGCATTCCCCCAGGCCGCCGCCCTCCCCGAAGCCGGTCCATTCCCTGAGGCCGGAGCCTTCCCCGAGGTCGGCCCGTTCCCCGAGGTCGGAGCCTTCCCCGAGGCCGCAGCGTTCCCCGAGGCCGCAGCGTTCCCCGAGGCCGCAGCGTTCCCCGAGGCCGCAGCGTTCCCCGAGGCCGCAGCGTTCCCCGAGGCCGCAGCGTTCCCCGAGGCCGCAGCGTTCCCCGAGGCCGGAGCGTTCCCCGAGGCCGCAGCGTTCCCCGAGGCCGCAGCGTTCCCCGAGGCCGGAGCCTTCCCTGAGGTCGACCCGTTCCCTGGGGTCGAGGCCCGGGCAAAGCCGGCCACTCCTCCTGTCCCCGCCGCCACTCCTCCTGTCCCCGTCGCCACCCCTCCTGTCCCCGCCGCCGCCGCTCCCGTCCCCGAGGCTGACGCCGAGGCCGGCCCGGCTCCGGAACCCGGCGTGGTGCTCGAGCTGGAGCCCCTGCCTGACCCGGACCCCGCTCCGACGGCCAAGCGGGGGCTCCGCTCCTACCGCCGGCCGTCGCCCGACCCGGCCGCGGCCTCCTCCGGCAACTCCCGGTCTCCTGGCCGGTCGGTGGCGGCCAAGGTGGCGAACTTGTTCGTGGACCTGGACGGGGACCGGCCGGTGCCGTCGGTCGAGCGGGCCTTGAGCGGTCCCGGCAGCGTGGACGACGCGAGCTGGCAGCGCCGGGTCAAGGTCGTCACCGGTGGCCAGGGACCCGGTCAGCGGGACCAGGAGGCGCTGGACCGGAACCGGGCCAGGCTGCCGCTGCCCGGACCGCGCCGGATCGCCGTGCTCGGCTGCACCAGCGGCGCGGGGCAGTCCGCGATCGCCCTGATGACCGGCCACACCCTGGCCGCTGCCCGCGCGGTCCCGGTCGCCGTGCTCGACCTCAATCCCGGCGAGGGCTCGCTCGCCGCGCTGATCGCCCCAGCGACTTCGGTGGCCGCTCTGCTCGCCGGTCACGGACTCGACCCGCAGCCCGGCGACGATTTCGATGCGGCCCAGACCCGGGCTCGGTACGGCCGCGGCCGCTCCCGGGCCGGCTCGACATCGTGGCCGGCGACGGCACCCGTGCCCTCGGCCCGGAGGACCTCCAGCGGCTGTCCGGCCTGCTGGCCGAGCGGTATCCGCTGACCGTGATCGATCCGGCCCCGTCCGGGCTTACCCGGCTGCTCGCGCTGGCCGACCAGCTCGTGCTGGTCACCCCGGCCAGCCCGGAGGCGGCGACCGCGCTGGCCCACACCCAGCAGTGGCTGAGCGCGCACGGGCACGACCGGCTCGCCGCCCGCGCCGTGACCGTGATCAACGGGGTGAGCAGGCGGAGCATGGAGGACGTGCTCGCGGCCGAGTCGGTGGCCCGCGGCCGCTGCCGGGCCATCGTCCGGGTGCCCTGGGACGACCAGCTCTCCCCGGGAGGAAACAGAGCTGCGCAATCGCCCGCCGCCCTGCACCCCCAGACCAGGCTGGCCTACACCGCTCTGGCCGGCGTGCTGGTCGCCGGCCTGATCCCGAAGACCTCCGGCGTGGCGGAGCCGGGCCCCCCGGCTGGCCGCCCGCTAACCCGCGTTCGGGGAAGGAGTTCTGGTGAGCACGCGGACTAAGGCGTCCCGGTCCAAGACCCGGCTGGGCATCAGGTTCTTCGACAACCGCGTCCTGCTGACCGACAACCACGCCTGGGCGTACTACCGGATCCCCTCGGTCTCCTACGAGTTCACCACCCCGGAGGAGCGGGAGACGCTGGCCACGAATATCACCGTCGCGCTGGCCGCGATCCGGATGGCCGACGCCGAAATCCACCTGCGTATTGCGCACCGGTCCTATCCGGCGCAGGCCTGGGCCACCGGGCTGGATGCGACGTCGGACGGCGGCCCGGGTTGGCGCGACTACCTGGAGCAGTCCTACCAGCACGTCTGGGCCAAGGATTTCTGGGGCAAGGAGATCTACCTGGGGGTGCGGCTCGGCCAGCGCGGCGTGCGCGCGCAGCTGTCCGGCGGGATGCTGTCCCAGTTCGCCTCCGCGTACGGCCGCGGCGAGCGCGGGCTCGGGCTCATCGACGAGGCGATCAGCGGGGCGGAGATCACCAAGTGGACCGAGGCCGCCGAACGGCTCGGCCGGGCGCTGAACGCCAGCGCGCTCGCGGCCCGGCACGCGACCTCGGGGGAGATCGCCTGGCTGATCCAGCACACGCTGATCGCGACGGCGGGCGAGCCGGTGCCGTCCGCGACCAAGCGCAGGCGGTGGGGCGCGGGGGAGATCGACACCCTGTTCGAGGGGCAGATTCATAACGGGCGGACCGTGCTCGGCCTGGAGCACATCAGCGGGGAATCGTATGCCGCCTTTGTCTCCTTCGCCCGGTTCCCCGACATTATGTCCTTTCCCGACGGCGAGCCCTGGCTGCACTTCGCCGATTCGCTGCCGTTCCCGGTCGAGATCAGCTCCCGGATGAAACTCATCCCGCCCGCCAAGGCGAGCAAGGATGTCGGCCGCCGTCTGGCGCACGCCCGCGACATGGACCAGCACATTCGCGAGGCCGGCGCCGAGGCGCCGATCGCGCTGGCCGAGCAGATCGCCGCCGCCCGGATGCTCGAGCACGGCATCACCAAGGAACGCCTGCCGTTCGTCTACGGCTGGCACCGGCTGATCGTGACCGCCCCGGACCGGGACCTGTGCGTGCGCCGGGTGGAGGCCGTGGTCGAGCATTTCCGCGACATCGGGATCGACGTGGTCAACTCCACCGGCGATCAGTTCTCGCTGCTGTGCGAGTCGCTGCCCGGCGAGCGGATCCGGCTGAATTCCTACGTGCAGCGCCAGCCGCTGTACACGATCGCCGGCGGCATGCCGACCGCCACCGTCGAGCTGGGTGACCGTTACGACGCGCAGGCCGGCTGGATCGGGCCGTACATCGGCGAGACCCTGGGCCGGGCCCGGTCCGTCGTGCATTTCGACCCGCTGCTGGCCGCGGCCCGCAACCGGCCGACCGCCATCGCCATCACCGGCGAGCCGGGCGGCGGCAAGACCACGCTGGCGCTGCTGCTCATCTACCAGCTGGCGCTGCGCGGCGCGACCGTCGCGGTGATCGATCCCAAGGGCGACGCCGAATCGCTGGTCGAGTACCTCAAGCGGCAGGGCCGCAAGGCGCGGGTCCTGCCGCTCGGTGCGGCCGCGCCCGGCCTGCTCGACCCGTTCTCCTTCGGGGTGGACCTGGCCGAGAAGCGGACGATGGCGACCGAGACGCTCCGGCTGCTGCTGCCCCGGATGAGCGAGGAACGCGAGAGCGCCATGATCCAGGCGGTCGGCGCGGTGGCCGGGATGGACCGGCCGAGCCTGGGCAAGGTGGTCCGCCACCTCGAGGAGGCCGACGATCCGGCCTGGAAGAACACCGGCGCGGTCATGCGGTCGATCTCCGAGATGCGGCTGGCCCGGCTGTGCTTTGCCCCGTCGGTGGGTCAGCAGATCGACGCGGAGGGCTGGACCACGGTCTTCACCTTGGCCGGGCTCACCATGCCCGATACCGCTACTCACCGCGACGACTACTCCTACGAGCAGCGGCTCTCGGTCGCCCTGCTCTACCTGGTGTCGCAGTTCGCCCGCAAGCTGCTGAACGGCATGGATCGCACCAAGCCCAAGGCCATCTTCCTGGATGAGGCCTGGGCCATTACTTCCACCCCCGAGGGCGCCAAGCTGGTGCCCGAGGTCTCCCGGATGGGCCGGTCCCGCAACACCGCGCTGATCCTCGTCTCGCAGAACGCCGGTGACCTGCTAAGCGAGCAGGTGACCAACTGCCTGTCCAGCGTCTTCGCGTTCCGGTCGACCGAGCGCGGCGAGGTAGCGAACGTGATGTCGCTGCTCGGGGTCGCGCCGACCGATGATCACAAAGCCGTGCTCCGTGCGCTCGGCAATGGCGAGTGCATCTTCCGTGACCTGGATGACCGGGCCGGCCGTATCGGGATCGATCTGGTCTCCGAGGAACTGCGGGACTGGATTGACACCAACCCCACCCGGGCTCGTCCCGGCCAGCCCGGTCCGTTCCCCGACGCGGTCGGCGTTCCGGCGGCCGAAGCGTCGTCCTAACGCACCAACCAGGAGTTCGTCCGATGCTTGTCCCGCTCGCCCCGTCCCAGCGCCGCGCGCGCGACCGCGCCGGCTCCCGGACCCGCGGCCCCAGCCGGGTGCACAGGGCCGCACGCTGGGCGACGCTGGTGCTGCTGATCGCCGGGGCGCTGCTCGCGGTCGGCGGTCCCGCGCTGGCGGCTACCCACCCCGGAGCAGAGCGCCCCCACCAGGTAGTACTGACCGCGGAGGTCACGCCCGCGGCGCCCGGAGGCATCTGCCAGGTGCCGGGCATCGGCGACATCGGCGGGCTGGTCGGGCTGTGCGCGAGCGGCTCGAGCGGAATCCTCGGTGACCTGAACAACATCTGCGAGCCCTCGCTGCCCCAGCCCGAGCAGGCCACCGGCGGCATCGACGCGATGGTGGAGCCGCCGGCCTCGGCCGCGGGCGGGAAGACGCTGTACGACAACTACGGGGTGGCCGGCCAGTTCTGGGCCGCCCACGGCCTGCAGTGTTCCGACATGACGTCGCTGATCGGCAACAACGTGGCCGGGATGGTCTTCGACGCGGCCAAGTCGATCGACCGGGTGACGATCACCGTCTACCAGTCGGCGGCGGGCAACAACATCCTGACCTGGCTGCAGAACGCCGTGGACAAGCTGATCAGCGCGCTGGGCAACGCGATCTACTTCCCCTTCCTGGCCCCGGTCGTCATCCTCGGCGCGATGTGGCTGGCCTGGCAGGGCCTGATCCGCAAGCGCGCCACCCGCACCATCGAGGGCACGCTGTGGATGGTGGTGGCCGCCACCGCCGCCATCGCGCTCATCGGCCGGCCCGCGGACTTCACCGGCATCGGGACCACCGTCTCCAACGGCGTCACGGGCGTGCTTAACACCGCGTTCGCCCGGCTGCCCGCGCCGACCAGCAGCAACTGCCTGCCGGTCACCCAGGGGGACCCGCAGAGCGTGGCGGCCAACTACGCCTTCACCAGCGGCAACGGCCTGGTGGACGAGAACGCCAACGAGCTGTGGTCGGTCCTGGTCTGCAAGCCGTGGCTGTACGGCGAGTTCGGCACCACCCAGTACAACCCGCCCGGCCACGGCCCGCAGACCGTGGTGGACACCTACGGCCGGCAGTTGCTGTGGTCGCAGGCGTTCGCGGCCAACGAGACCCCGACCACGGCGCTGGCCCAGGCCAAGCAGTCCACGTACGCGGGCATCGCCGCGCAACTGCAGCAGAACGACCCGGCGGTCTACCCGCTGTTCCAGGGCAACCAGTGGACCACCCGGCTCGAGATCGCCTTCGCGGCCATGTTCGCCGCGCTGGTGGCCGGGCTGCTCATCCTGCTGATCGCGCTGACCCTGATCGTGCTCAAGCTCGGCTTCTTGCTGCTGCTGGTGGCCGGGCCGTTCTTCCTCATCATCGGGACGCACCCGGGCTTCGGCCGGATCATCGCGATCCGCTGGTTCGAGATGCTGGTCGGCGTGCTCATGAAGCAGGTCGCGATCGCGATCGTGCTGAGCGTGCTGCTGTACTGCTACTCGCTCATCATGGGCACGTCCGACGCGGCCCTGCCCTGGGCGCTCAAGATCCTCATGATCGCGCTGGTCACGGTGGCCGTGTTCATCTACCGCAAGCCGTTCACCCACCTGTTCTCCGCCGTCGGCTACGGCACGCTCGGCTCGACCGAACGCGCCGAGGTCAGCCTGCGCGAGGCGGGCGTCACCTTCCGCCGGAATACGCTGGACGCCGCGTCCCTGGCCGTCCCCGGGGTGGCGGGCTACCGGGCCGCCCGGTGGGCGCGCCGGAACCCGGGCCAGGCTGCGGCGGTGGCGGCCGGCGTGGCCGGGGGCGTGGGTGCGGGCGCGGCCACGGCGGCGGCTACGGGCGGCGAGACCGCGGCCGGGACCGGCACCGGGCCGGGAGCGACGGGCGACGCGTACGCGTCGCGGTTCCGGCCCGACGCGCCCCCCGCGGTCGACGGGGACGGCGAGACCAGCCCGGGGTCACGCCGCGGAGCGGCTGCCGGGCTGACCCGGAGCCGGACCATGCCCGAGGCCGAGAGCGGCGCGCGCGCGGCCCCGCCGCTTGACCTGCCACCGAGATCAGAAACTGGGGGCGCTGCCACCGGAGACAGGGCCACCGGAGGCAGGGCCCCGGCCGGCGCCGCCGCCAGCTGGTCGCGCGGGGCCGGGCATTCGCCGGCGGCCGCGTCCCCGCCCGCGCGATCCCGCGCCACGTCCGGCGGCCCGCCGCCGACCAGCAGAACTGCCAGCAGAACTAACGGGACCAACGGGACCGGCGGGTCGGGCTCACGCCAGCCGGCCCCGGCTTGGCCACACAAACCGGCCTCGGCCGGCTGGCCCGGCGCTAGCACCGGCGCGGGCCCCCGGCAGCGCCCGGCCGCCGAACGCAGGCCCGCTTCACCGCCCGCCCAGCAGGCGGCCGGGAATGGGCCCGGGAATGGGCAGGGCTCCGCACCGGCCAGCGGAAACGGTGGGGAACCCCGGGCCATGCCGTTCTGGCTACGCCCGATCCGGCGGGACAAATAACGGACGGTCACCGTGGAACTCAGCCCTCGCCAGCGCAGCGCGGTCTTCGTTGTGGTGGTCATCGCGCTCGCCGCGCTCGGCTACTACCTTGTGGTCCCGGCCGTGACCCACGCTCACGGGCACACCGCCGCCTCGCCCGCCGCGAGCCCGAGCGCGGTCGCATCCGAGTCCGCCCCCGCCCCGACGGTGACGGCGTCGGCCGCCGCCGCGAACGGCGTGAACATCTACGCCTGGCTGCCCTTCACCCCGCAGGACCTGGCCGCCGCCTCCGCGGTGGCGGTGCGGTTCAGCATCGACTACAACACCTTCACCTACACCGAGAGCGCGGCTGACTACGTCGGCGCCATGGGCGGCCTGATCACCGGTCAACTCGCCACCACCCTGCAGGCCGCCTACCAGACCCCCGGCGTGGCCAGCCTCCGGGCCAGCCAGAAACAGGTCTCCACCGGGAGCGCGGTGATTAACTCGCTGCGCGCGTTCGGCCCCTCCAGCATGACGTTCGTGGTCACCGCGGGACAGCGGCTGGTCACCGCCAACGGCACCAGTAGCGGCAGTACGCAGTACGCGGTCACCGTCACCGGCTCGGGCGCCAGCTGGCAAGTAAGCGACATCGAATTGGAATCCGCAGGCAACACATGATCGTCTTGTCTCGTGGGGCCCCCTCCTCGCAGACCCCCCTTGGCTCCCCAGAACCCTCGCATCGCATCCTCGTGCTGGTCGTCATCGGGGTCGCGGGCATCCTGCTGCTCGGCCTGCTGGCCGTGCCGGTCCTGGTCGGAACCAATCTGTTCTTCGCCGCGAGCGCCGGATGCTCCGGCCAGCAGACCGGAACCGCCGGGCAACCGCCCGCGGGGGCCAAGGCCAAGACGATCCCGGCTGACTACCTGTACTGGTACAAGCGGGTCGGGCAGCAGTACGGCGTGCCGTGGACGATCTTGGCCGGCATCGGCACGGTGGAAAGCGACAACGGCCGGACCACGCTGCCCGGCGTGCACAGCGGGTCCAACGCGTTCGGCGCGGCCGGCCCGATGCAGATCGGCATCGGCGGCGCGGCCGGCAACGTATGGGGCGGGCTGCCGGTCCACCCGGCCAGCGAGGTGGTCAGCGGCGTCGCGACCGATGAGGACGGCGGCCCGGACGCGAGCGTCTACGACCCGGCGGACGCCATCGCCGGCGCGGCCAAGTACCTGCTCGGATCCCAGGTTCAGACCAACCCCGCGGGCGCCATCTTCGCCTACAACCACCTGCAGTCCTACGTGCAGAGCGTGCTCTACTACGCCAGCGCCTACGCGGGCGGCAACTTCTCGGTGGTCTCGGCGCAGATGCCCTCGGGCAGTTCGGCGTCCGGGTGCACCGGCACCGCCCTGGCCGGGGGCGTGCCAGCGATCAACGCGCCGAACCAGATCGTGGCCACCGCCATCGCCTACGCCGAGCAGCAGCTCGGCAAGCCGTACCTGTGGGGCGGCACCGGCCCGGACGCCTTCGACTGCTCCGGCCTGGTGATGATGGCCTACCGGGCGGCCGGGATCAACATCGCGCGGACCTCCCAGCAGCAGTGGGCGACCGGAGAGCGGATCCCGGCCTCCCAGGCGGAGCCGGGGGACCTGGTGTTCTTCGTCGGCTCGGACGGCACCCCGACGCAGCCGGGTCACGTGGGCCTGGTCATCGGGGGCGGGATGATGATCGAGGCGTACGCGACCGGCTTCCCGATCCGCGTCGCCACCTACACCAACCGGGACCCCATCGGCTTCACCCGCCCCTGGGCCAATGCGAATGTGAGTGTAGGTTCGCAGTAATACGCCCTGGTCGCCGCCCGCGTGAGCATGGACGATCACCATCGTGCGTTAGAGGAGCGACCATGCCCGTTTCCGCGGGATTCCGGGACTGTGACGTGGTGGTGGTGGGCGGCGGGCCGTCCGGGGCGGCCTCCGCGGCGCGCCTGGCCGCGAAGGGCTTCACGACGATCGTGGTCGACCGCGCCACCTTCCCGCGCGACAAGGTGTGCGGGGACTTCGTCGGCCCGGCGGCGCTGGCTGAACTCGCCGACCTGGGCGTGACCGGCACCGAGGGATTCGGCACGACCAACATCATCGGCGAGTGCGCCCTGCACGTCGGCGGAGACCAGCTCGCGGCGCTGGCGATCCCGCAGGTGGGTGAGCTCCCGGCCTACGGCCGGGTCATTCCCCGTCGGCAACTGGACGCCTGGATCCTGGACACCGCCCGGCACGCGGGAGCGACCGTCCTCGACGGACGGAAGGTCACCGCCATCGAGCAGGCCTCCGACGCGGTGACCGTCCACGGCCACAGCGCGGCGGGCCCGTGGCAGCTGCGCACTCGGCTGCTGCTCGGAGCCGACGGGAGCAACTCGATGGTCGCGCGCGCGCTGCGCGGAACCCTGCCGCCCAGCCAGGACCGGATCTTGGCCGTTCGGGCCTACTTCGACGAGGTCGGCGGCCCGGCCGACCAGGCGGACCTCTGCGCGGGCCGCGACTGCTTCCCCGGCTACTACTGGCTGTTCCCGTGCGGCGGCGGCCAGGCCAACGTGGGCGTCGGCATGCCGGTGTCCACCTATCCGAAGGTCGGCCGTAACCTGCGCGAGCTGCTGCTGCGGCTGATCGCCGAGGACGCGTCGATGCGGCGCCGGCTCGGGGCGGCCCGCATCAGCGGAAGGGTGCTGGGCTGCCCGCTGACCACCTATAACCCGCGGCTGCCCCTGGTCGGCGACCGCATCATGCTGGTCGGCGATGCGGCCGGGCTGATTAACCCGCTCAACGGCGAAGGGATCCAGTACGCCCTGCACAGCGCCCGGTGGGCCGCCGACGTCGCGGCCGACCGCCTGTCCTCCGGCCGGCTGGACGCGACCTCACTGGCCGGTTACGAGCAGCGCGTGCATCACGATCTGCGCCGGGACATGGCGTTCTCCCGGCTCATCGTCCAGCTCGCCCGCAACCGCGCCCTGAACCCGGTATGGCTGCGGGCCGCGCGCATCGTCGCTTCCCGCGCCAGTACCGACCCCGACTATGCCTACCGCATCGGCTGCGTCCTGATGGGCCTGGCCCCGGCCACCAGAACGCTGGGCCTCAGTGTGGCCACCAAGACGGCCGGGCAAGCCATGATCTCCCTCCGGGCCGGGGCCTCACGGCGTCGCCGCGGGCCACGCGGGCACCCCGCCCCGGACCTGCACCGGAGCATGATCGGCGGCACGACCAGCCATGCCCTGACCCCACGTGAGTTCGTCGACTGGGCGGCCGGGGTCGGGCGGGCGCTGACCGAAGTCACCATCCAGGGCCGTCGCGGCGACAGGCCAGCCCCCTCGCCTCCGGGTGCCGGGGCAGATTGAGGTCAGCACGAGGACAGAAGGGAAACCATGATGGCCAAGGCAGTCAGCGAAGCCCGCCGGCCTGATGGTACGGCTGGTCCCGACGCGATCTACCGCCGCCTGTTTGGCTCGTTCAATCCAGACCAGGATGGACGGGTATCCCCGCTGGAGGTGCTCAACCGACTGGAGCGCTCCGGTCTGAAGCCCGACGATCCGCGCATCGCCGAGGCGCTGTCCGGGTTGGCCGGCGCGGACGACGGATCCCGTCAGATCAGCTTCGCGCAGTTCAAGGCCCTTGCCCAGCACAACAGCAGCCTGATCAGGCGGGCGGTAGAGGGCAACCTCGCGGTGCCCGACTTCGCCGCGCTGGCCGCCGACATTACCCGGATGTACGACGAGTTGCTGTCGGTCCGATCCGGGTCGGTGGCGGATTACATTCCGCAGCTCAAGCGCGTCGACCCGGATCAGCTGGCGATCGCCGTGTGTACGGTGGACGGCCAGCGATTCGCCGTCGGCGACGCGGCCACCGCGTTCTCCCTGCAGTCGGTGTCCAAGACGGTCAGCTACTGCGTTCGATTCTTTGGTCACCGGCCGCGGGCGGACCAGCAAGCGTGACCCGAGGCGGAAGAAGAACCAGACTCAGACTGAGGCCGTGGTCGCGCTGACCTGGGCGGCCAGTCAGGGCGACCTGGACGAGGTCCGCGCCTTGACCGCGACCGGGGTCGAACCGGGCATGGCCGATTACGATGGCCGCACCCCGCTGCACCTGGCCGCCGCGGAAGGCCAGCTCGACGTAGTCCGCTACCTGCTGGCGGTCGGCGCCGACCCGCGGCCCGTGGACCGCTGGGGCGGTACCCCGCTGTCCGACGCGGAGGGCAACGGCCACACCGAGATCGCAGCGCTGCTGCGGGGGCAGGCCGAAGAGGTTTGGCCGGCCGCTCCGGCCGGCTTACCGCACCGACAGGTAGATGGCGGCGGCCAGCCCCGCCACCAGGCAGTAGATGGCGAACGGAGTCAGCGTGCGCTTCGGGTTGCTGAAGTAGCCGACCAGGAACCTGAGCGAGAAGTAGGCGCCGACAAAGGACAACGCGCTGCCGAACAGCACCTGTCCCCTGATCCCGGCGCCGAGCGGCCCGGTCAGGTCAGGGATCTTCAGCAGGCCGGCGGCCAGGATCACCGGTGCCGACAGCAGGAACGAGAACCGCGCCGCGTCCTGCCGGGACAGCCCGCGGAACATGCCGGTGACCATCACGGTGCCGTCCCGGCTGATGCCCGGTAGCAGGGCCAGGATCTGCGACGCGCCGAGGCCGAACGCCCCCAGCCAGCCGACGCGGCGGGTGATCCGCCGGTCGGCCTCTACCGCGAGGTTCGCGTGCTGCTGTTTCATCGCCCGCTGCCCGGACGAGTGCCGTCCGCCGCCACCGCTGGCGCCCACCGCTACCGCGGCCTTCTGCCGCTCGCTGACCGCCTGCACGTCGGCGGCGATCTCCTGGGCCTCCATGTCCGCGCTGCGCCGCCGCGCCCGCTCCCCAGCCAGCAGGATCAGCCCGTTGCAGAACAAGAAGGACGCGGTGAGGATCGGCCTGCTGAAGTACACCCGGAAGGCGTGCTCCAGCGCGACACCCGCGAGCCCGACCGGGATCGTGGCCAGGATGATCATCCAGGCCAGCGTCTGGTCAACGTTCTGCGGCTCGAACCGCCTGGTCCCCGGCGCGGGCGCGATGACATGCCTGATGGAGGCGAAGAAGGCCTTGACGATCCGCAGCCAGTCCCGCCAGAAGTAGAGGATCATGGCGGCGGCCGTGGCGACGTGCAGCCCGACGATGTACGCCAGGTAGGGCGACTCCGCCTTGGACACGTCCAGGTCCTGCGCCCACTGGCCGCCGACGATGGCGGGGATGAGCACGGCATGGCCCAGGCTGGAGACCGGGAAGAGTTCGGTGATGCCCTGGAGAAGCCCGACCACCCCGGCTTCTGCGTACGTCAGATGCGACATGCCAGCCCTTCGCTCCCACAGGTCAACCCTTAAAACCATTGAGGCGGAACGGGCCGTGGTGCGGGCACCACAAACACGTTCATCCCAGCCCCGGCGGTCCAGCGGGCGGTTCCCCCGGCCATCAGTTATCGTAGCCAGGCCCCGGCCCACCCAAGCCCGGCTTCATGCTGTCTTCATGCTCCCCGCCGTCTCCCAAGCGAATGAAAGCCCGGTTTCACCACGCTCTAGCGCAGTGAATGCCGGGTTTCATTCACCCGTCGTCCCCTGGCCGCCCTGGGCGCTGGGCACCGCGGGCGTGTCCTTGGGGGTGCGGCGGATGATCTTGTCGCCGAGCCAGACCAGCGGGTCGTACTTGCGGCCGACCACGCGCTCTTTCATCGGGATCAGCGCGTTATCGGTGATCTTGATGTGTTCCGGGCAGACCTCGGTGCAGCACTTGGTGATGTTGCAGTAGCCCAGGCCGAAGTCGTCCTGGGCGATCTCCCGGCGGTCGGCGGTGTCGGCCGGGTGCATCTCGAGTTCGGCGATCCGCATCAGGAACCGCGGCCCCGCGAACGGCCGCTCGTTCTCCGGGTGGTCGCGGATCACGTGGCACGTGTTCTGGCACAGGTAGCACTCAATGCACTTCCGGAACTCCTGTGACCGGTTCACGTCCACCTGCTGCATCCGGAACTCGCCGGGCTTGATCGACGGATCGGGGGTGAACGACGGGATCTCCCGCGCCTTGGCATAGTTGAACGACACGTCGGTGACCAGGTCCCTGATCACCGGGAAGGTCCGCAGCGGCGTGATGGTCAGCGTCTCCTCGGGCGTGAAGACCGACATCCGGGTCATGCAGGCCAGCCGCGGCCGCCCGTTGATCTCCATCGAGCACGATCCGCACTTGCCGGCCTTGCAGTTCCACCGGATGGCCAGGTCGCTGACCTGGGTCGCCTGCAGCCGGTGCAGGACGTCCAGCACGACCTCGCCCTCGTTGACCTCGACCTGGTAGTCGGCGAGATCCCCGGTGCCCGCGTCCCCGCGCCACACCCGCAGCGCCGCCTTGTACCCCATCAGTGCCTCTCCTCAGCAACCTCGGCGTCGGCACCGGGCAGGCCGGCCAGTTCCTCATCGGTCATGTACTTGTGCAGCTCGCTCACGTCGAACAGCTCGAGCAGGTCGGGCCGCATCGGCACCATCGGCTGTCGGCTCAGCGTCACCTCGCCGTCCGCGTCCAGCGAGCAGACCAGGTTCACCTTGCGCCACTCGGGCGACATGGCCGGGTAGTCCTCCCGGGTGTGCCCGCCGCGCGACTCCTGGCGCTCCAGCGCGGCCTGGGCCACGCACTCGGCGACCATGAGCATGTTGCGCAGGTCCAGGGCCAGGTGCCAGCCGGGATTGTAGGCCCGGCCGCCAGGCGCGGACACCTGCGCGGCCCGGGCCCGCAGCTTGTCCAGCTCGACCAGCGCGGTCTTCAGCTCCGACTCGCGGCGGATGAGCCCGACCAGGTCGTTCATGATCGTCTGCAGCTCGCTGTGGATCGTGTACGGGTTCTCGCCCTCGACCCGCTCCAGCGGCTGCAGGCCGGTTTCCGCGGCCGAGGTCACGTCCGCGTCCGGGACGGCGGGTCGCGAGGACAGCCCGGAGACGTACTCGGCGGCGCCCAGCCCGGCCCGCCGGCCGAAGACCAGCAGGTCGGACAGCGAGTTGCCGCCCAGCCGGTTGGAGCCGTGCATGCCGCCGGACACCTCGCCCACCGCGAACAGGCCCGGCACCGCCGCGGCCCCGGTGTCCGGGTCGACCTCGACCCCGCCCATCACGTAGTGGGCGGTCGGGCCGATCTCCATCGGCTCCTTAGTGATGTCGACGCCGGCCAGTTCCATGAACTGGTGGTACATGGACGGCAGCCGGCGCAGGATCTCCTCGGCGGGCAGCCGGGACGAGACGTCCAGGAACACACCGCCGTGCGGTGACCCGCGGCCCGCCTTGATCTCGGAGTTGATCGACCGGGCCACCTCGTCGCGGGGCAGCAGTTCCGGCGGGCGGAGGTTGTTGTCATGGTCGGCGTACCAGCGGTCGGCCTCTTCTTCGGTGTCCGCGTACTGCGCGCGGAACACGTCCGGCACGTAGTTGAACATGAACCGCTTGCCCTCGGAGTTGCGCAGCACGCCGCCGTCGGCGCGGACGCCTTCGGTGACCAGCAGTCCGCGCACCGAGGGCGGCCACACCATGCCGGTCGGGTGCAGCTGGACGAACTCCATGTTCAGCAGCTTGGCCCCGGCCCGCAGGGCCAGTGCGTGCCCGTCGCCGGTGTACTCCCACGAGTTCGACGTAACCTTGTAGGTCTTGCCGATGCCGCCCGTGGCCAGCACCACCGCGGGCGCCTCGAAGGTCACGAACCGGCCGGTGTCCCGGAAGTACCCGAACGCCCCGGCGATCCGCGCCGGGTAACTGTCGGCCAGCAGCAGGTCGGTGATCGTGGTCTCGGCGAAGACCTTGATCATCGCCTCCGGGTCGCCGAGCTCGGCCGCGTCGGCCTGCTGCAGCGCCACGACCTCCTGCTGCAGGGTGCGGATGATCTCCAGCCCGGTCCGGTCGCCGACGTGGGCCAGCCGCGGGTACTGGTGCCCGCCGAAGTCCCGCTGGCTGATCTTGCCGTCCTTGGTCCGGTCGAACAGCGCGCCCCAGGCCTCGAGCTCCCAGACCCGCTCCGGAGACTCCTTGGCGTGCAGCTCGGCCATCCGCCAGTTGTTCAGGAACTTGCCGCCGCGCATCGTGTCGCGGAAGTGGACCTGCCAGCTGTCGTTCGGGTACACGTTGCCCATGGCCGCCGCGCAGCCGCCCTCGGCCATCACCGTGTGCGCCTTGCCGAACAGGGACTTGGAGATGATCGCGGTCTTCTTGCCGCCCATCCGCGCCTCGATCGCCGCCCGCAGCCCCGAGCCGCCCGCGCCGACGACTACGACGTCGTAGGAGAACCGGTCGATTTCGTCGCTCATAACTGCCCTTAGTTGAAGATCCTCGGATCGGCGAACGCTCCGCTGGCCAGCAGCAGGATGTACAGGTCGGTCAGCATCAGCGTGCCCAGCGTGATCCAGGCGAACTGCAGGTGCCGCGCGTTCAGCCACGAGACCTTCGTCCAGAGCCAGTAGCGGACCGGGTGCTTGGAGAAGTTTTTCAGCCGCCCCCCGGTGATGTGCCGGCACGAATGGCAGCCCAGCGCGTAGCACCAGAGCAGGATCACGTTGGCCAGCATGATCAGCGAGCCCAGCCCGATCCCGAAGTTCCCGTCCGGCCCGCGGAATGCCTGCGTCACGTCGTAGGTGAGCAGGATCCCGACCAGCACGGCCGCGTAGAACAGGTAGCGGTGCAGGTTCTGCGCGATCAGCGGCACCCTGGTCTCGCCGGTGTACTTCGCGTGCGGCTCGCGCACCGCGCACGCGGCCGGTGCCCGCCAGAACGCCCGGTAGTAGGCCCCTCGGTAGTAGTAGCACGTCAGCCGGAAGCCGAGCACGAACACCAGCGACACGACCGCGTACGGGATGATCGGCGGTATGGTCGGCCACCAGTGCCCCAGGCTGCTCGACCCGGGTACGCACTCGCCGCTGACGCACGGCGAGTAGAACGGGGTCAGGTAGTGGTACTGCGGCACGTAATACCAGTGGCCGGTGAACACGCGCACCGTGGCGTAGGCCACCCAGATCGTAAGGCCGGCGGCCACCACGCGCGGCGTCTTCCACCACGGATCGGTGCGAAATGTGCGTTCGGAGATCTGCGCCCGCGTCCGGGCCGGCGCTTCCGGTGCCTGTGTCATTCTCCCAGCGTCCTTGCTGCTTCGAGCGTAAGCGTTCCGCCACGCGCCGCCAAACTGTCCGGGCACGGGGTGCTGCCAAGAACTTAATCCAGTCCGCCGGGTGATGCAGTGACCGAGACCTCATCGTGGCATGTGACGCTGACTACACTCCGGTCTGATGACGTTTATCTACCACATCGCCGCCGCGGCCGACTGGGAACAGGCCCAGCGTGACGGGCAGTACACCACGTCGACCCGCGGCCTGACCCTGGCCGAGCAAGGCTATATCCACGCCTCGACCGCCGGGCAGGTCGCCTTGGTGGCCAACGCGTTCTACCGGGGCGTGCCCGACCTCGTGCTGCTGGTCATCGACCCCGAGCGGGTAGGCCCGGAGATCCGATACGAGCCCGTACCCGGTCAGGACCAGCCCTACCCCCACATCTACGGCCCCCTAAACACCGACGCGGTAGTAGCAGTCCTCCCCTTCCCCGCCGCCCCCGACGGCGAGTCCTGAGCACCTTCGTTGTGGGTCAAAACGGGTGTCATGACACCAGTAACGACCCGCAATGACGGAAGCGCGTCATGCCGGCGAGGCGAGCGCGCTGCGGAGGAAGTCGAGCTGGAGGAGCAGGAGGTTCTCCGCCACGGTTTCCTGGGCGGCCATGTGCGTGATGCCCGACAGCGGCAGGACCGAGTGCGGGTACCCGGCGGCCAGCAGCGCCGAGGATAGCCGCAGGGTGTGCGCCACCACCACGTTGTCGTCGGCCAGGCCGTGGATGAGCATGAGCGCTCGCGGGGTCGCTCGAGCCACGGCCCGTTCGGGCAAAGACAGCAAAGAGGACCGGTCGTAAGCGGCACCGTCGTGATCCGGCAGGCCTAGGAAGCGCTCGGTGTAGTGGGTGTCGTACAGGCGCCAGTCGGTGACCGGGGCGCCCGCGATCGCCGCGTGGAACACGTCGGGGCGGCGCAGCATGGCCAGCGCGGCCAGGTAGCCGCCGAACGACCAGCCCCGGATCGCCACCCGGCCGGTGTCCAGGTCGGCGAACCGGTCGGCCGCGGCCGCCAGCGCGTCGACCTGGTCTTCCAGCACCGGTCCGGCCAGGTCCCCGGCCACGGCGCGCTCCCAGGCCGGCCCGCGGGCCGGGGTGCCGCGGCCGTCCGCGATCACCACCGCGAACCCCTGCTCGGCGAACCACTGCGAGACCAGGTAGGCGCCGCGGGCCTTGATTACCCGCTGCCCGTGCGGACCGCCGTACGGGTCGAGCAGCACCGGCAGCCGGCCCTGGCCGGGCTGGTGCCAGGACGGGAACAGCACCGCGGTCTGGATTTCGCGCGGCCCGGCCCGGAACAGCACCGGGTCCGGCGTGGGCAGCGATGGCTGCTCGGCCAGGGACGCGATGCCGGTGGCCGGCCCGCCCCGCCGGCGGCCAGGCCAGCCCCACCGCCACCGGCGGCCAGGCCAGCAGCGCCGTCGCGAGCCACCAGGACGGTCACGCCGTCGGTGTCCAGGGACCGGCGCCAGGTCACCGTGGTGCCGCCCGCGCAGGTTCCCGCCTCGACGCCCCCACCCTGGCCAGCCCGGCGCAGGCCGGCCCATAGCTCCACAGGCCGGCCTCGGCCGGGTCGGGGCCGGACGCCTGGAACAGCACGGTGTCCCCGTCGACGTCCAGCACGCCGCGGACCTGCAGACCCGGCGGGGTCACGACCTCGGGCGAGCCGCCCGGGGCCAGCAGCACCAGGCGTCGGGTGTCCTCGTCGTCCCGGGTCCACACGATCCGGCCGTCCGCGGTCCAGGCCGGGACGCCAGGCACGATCTCCAGCCACACCGGGTCGCTGTCCTCGTGCAGCACGCGGGTCCCGCCGCTCGGCACATCGACGCTGAGGATCCGCATGGTGCGCTGGTCGCGGCTCTGCACCACGACGAGCGGGTCGTGCCCGTCCTGCCATCGGGCGGTGACCAGATACGGGAAGGCGGCCGGGTCGGTATCGACCAGCGCGCTGCTGCCGTCGAGGCGGGCCACGAGCAGGGACACCTCGGCGTTCGGGGTGCCGGCCGCGGGATAGGCCACCACGGTAGCCTCCCGTTCCGGGAGCGCGGGATGGGCGATGTGCCATCGGGTGACGGGGGTCTCGTCGACCCGCGCGACGAGCAGGGCTGAGCCGTCCGGGGCCCACCAGTAGCCGCGATGCCGGCCCATCTCCTCGGCCGCGATGAACTCGGGCAGCCCGAACGTCACCCGCTCCGCGCCCTGCGGGTCCGCGATCGCCCGATCCCCGTCCTCGCCGCCCAGGCTGGTGACCCGCAGCGCGCCCTGGCACACGTAGGCCATCCGCCGTCCGGCCGGGTCGGGGCGCGGATCCAGCGCCGGCCTGCCCGTCGTCACCTCGCGGGCCGGGTCACTGCCGGTCAGCGACACGGTGTACACGTGGCCGGACAGCGCGAAGGTGGCCAGCGTGACCGCCCGGTCGGTCGCGTAGCTCACGATGCCGCCCGCCTGCTCCCGGACCCGCTCCCGCCGGGCCCGCTCCTCCGGCGGCAAGTCCTCCTCGCCGGCACCAAGCGTCCTCGGGTCGGTCACCAGGCGCTCCTGACCGCTGCCGACCTCCAGCACCCACAGGCACGTCACCGGGTCGGCGCCGCCCTTGGTCCGCAGGTAGGCAACCCGGGCGCCGTCTGGTGACACTCGGAACGCGCGCGGCACGCCGAGCGTGAACCGCCTGGTCCTGGCCTCTTGTCGCGGAAAGCTCTCGGTCATGCCCCTGAATCTAGCCAGTTAGGCTCGGTGACATGAGTTCCGATCGGCGATTGCTGCTGGTGCATGCGCACCCGGACGACGAGTCGATCTACACCGGGGCGACGATGGCCAGGTACGCCGCCGAAGAGGCGCACGTGACGCTCGTCACCTGCACGCTTGGCGAGCTCGGCGAGATCATCCCGCCGTCGCTGGCGTATCTGGCCGCGGAGAAAGAAGACCGGCTGGGGGAGTACCGGATCGGTGAGCTGGCCGCCGCCTGCGCCGCGCTCGGCGTGACCGACCACCGGTTCCTCGGCGGCCCCGGTCGCTGGCGGGATTCCGGCATGATGGGTACTGCGGGTAACGACGACCCGCGCTGCTTCTGGCGAGCCGACGTGGACCAGGCGGCGCGTGCCCTGCTCGACGTCATCGGCGAGGTGCGGCCGCAGGTCATGGTGACCTACGACGCCAACGGCGCCTACGGGCATCCCGATCACATCCAGGCCCACCGGGTCGCCCGGCGCGCCCGCGAGTTGGCCGGGGCCGACGGCCCGGCGAAGTTCTACGCCACCGCCGCGCTCGGGTCCGGGCCCGAACTGGTCTCCACCGAGATCGACGCCAGCGCCTACTTCGGCGCGAAGCTGGCCGCGATGCGCGCGCACGCCACGCAGATCACCGTCGACGCCCCGTTCTTCGCCCTGTCCGACGGTGTGCGCGGCCGGCCAGCGGCACCGAGTACTACACCCTGCTGGCCGGCCCGCGCGGGCCGGGGGATCGTGAGCATGACCTGTTTGACCCGCGAGGATTATTCAGATAGCGGCCGGCGAGCATGGGCCTTTGGTCCATGCGAGCAGGGTGCTGCAGGTGAGCAAAGGGAACCACAGCGGGATGTCTGAATAATCCGAAGCTCTTGATGGCACAGTAGCCTGGCCTCATGAACATCGCGACGAGCGGGAAGGGGGCACGGCTGCTCACCGCGGGCGCCTACGCCGCCCTGTTCCTGGCCGGCGCGGTGGAGGGCCTGATCGGCAGCTTCCAGTACAGCCGGAACGCCCCGTTCGGGGCGATCGTGCTCTGCGTCGTACTGCTGGCCACCTGCCTGCTGGGGACCTGGGCCATGCGCTCGGTCGGCGGCGCGCTCTGCCCCGCCCTCGGCTGGATGATCGCCTCGTTCGTGCTGTCCATGCCGGTCTCCAGCGGGAGCGTGATCATCACCGACAGCACCGCGGGAAAGTGGTACCTGTACGGCGGCACGGTGGCCTCGCTGGCCGGGGTGGGCCTGTCGATGCTGGCCGGGGTCCGCCGCGCCGGGACCCGGGCCCGATGAGCGAGCCGGAGAGGCGCGGCGCCGCCTGGACTGAGGAGCGAGGAACGAGCGACGAGGGCCCGCCGCCACAGGCGGCCAGGCCAGCAAGGAGGCGTCTTAAAGCGCCCCGGAGGCAGGAAAACAGCGTGGACCGCGCCTCGTTCCGGCGGGCCGCGGGCCAGTTCGCGAGCGGGATCGTCGTGGTCACCACCCGGGGCGGTCACGCCATGACGGTCAGCGCGTTTACCTCGGTCTCGCTGGACCCGCCGCTGGTGCTGTTCTGCGCGGAGAAGATCGCCCGGTTCCACGACGCGGTCCTGGCCGAAGGCACCTGGGCCGTGTCCGTCGTGGCCGAGGACAACGAGAAGACCGCGCGCTGGCTGGCTACGCGGGGCCGCCCGCTGGACGGTCAGCTGGACGGTGTGGCTCATCATCCCGGCCCGGTCACCGGCGCGCCGGTGCTCGACGACGCGCTGGCCGTGCTGGAGTGCCGGACCACCGCCGTACACGACGCCGGCGACCACAGCATCGTCGTCGGCCAGGTCGAGGCCGCGGTTGGCCCTTCAGATCCCGGCGAGCGCGGCCCGCTCGTGCACTACTCCGGCGCCTACCGCCGTCTTGGCTAGCGCAGCACGTCCTCGATCTGGTCCAGCCCCCAGTCGAGGTCGGCCTCGCTGATCACCAGCGGCGGGGCGAGCCGGATCACGGTTCCGTGGGTTTCCTTGGCCAGTACGCCGCGGGTGGCCAGCCGCTCGCACACCTCGCGCCCGGGGAGCGACGCGAACTCGACCCCGGCCCACAGCCCGCGCCCGCGCACCGCGGCGACCGCGTCGCGGGGCAGCGCGGCCAGCCGGGCGTGCATGTGCTCGCCGAGCACGGCCGCGCGGGCCTGGTACTCCCCGGTGCGCAGCATGGCCACCACCTCGCGGCCGACCGCGCAGGCCAGCGGGTTCCCGCCGAACGTGGACCCGTGCTGGCCCGGCTCCAGCACACCCAGCACGGGCCAGCTGGACACCATGGCGGACACCGGTACGATGCCGCCGCCGAGCGCCTTGCCCAGCAGGTATGCGTCCGGCACGACGTTCTCGGCCGCGCACGCGAAGGTGAAACCGGTCCGGCCGAGCCCGGACTGGATCTCGTCGGCGATCATCAAGATGCCCTGCGCGGTGCACAGCTCGCGCAGGCCGGCCAGGAAGCCGGGCGGCGGCACGATGACCCCGGCCTCACCCTGGATCGGCTCGACCAGCACCGCCACCACCCGCTCGCCCAGCGCAGCGACCGCCGACCTCACCGCGTCCAGGTCGCCGTAGGGGACGACGCGGAAGCCCGGCGTGTAGGGCCCGAAGTCGCCCCGCGCGTCCTCGTCGGTGGAGAAGCTGACGATCGTGGTAGTGCGGCCGTGGAAGTTCCCGTCGAACGCGATGATCACCGCCTGGCCGGCGGGCACCCCCTTGACCCGGTACCCCCACTTGCGAGCGACCTTGATCGCGGTCTCGACCGCCTCGGCGCCGGTGTTCATGGGCAGCACGACGTCCATGTCGGCCAGTTCGGCCAGCTCGGCGCAGAACGGCCCGAACTGGTCGTGGTCGAACGCCCGGCTCACCAGCGTGAGCCGCTCGAGCTGGGCCATTGCGGCCGCGATCAGCCGCGGGTGCCGGTGACCGAAGTTCAGCGCGGAGTACGCGGCGAGCAGGTCCAGGTAGCGGCGTCCTTCAACGTCGGTCACCCACGCGCCCTCGGCCTCGTCGATGACGACCGGCAGCGGGTGGTAGTTGTGCGCGGCGTGCTCCTCGCTGAGCTGCCTCAGCTCGCTCGCGCGGCCGGTCATGGTCTCGGTCATAGCTCTGCCTCCCACCTGATCCTGAGCCCAGGGTAGGGGCTGCCGCTAACGGAGTGCACACGCCGATCATGCGTGCCGGCCGAGAATCATTGCGTAAAACCGCGCTTTGGCGGCGGTTTGCTGCGTACCTGGTCGCTCGTGCCCCGCCTGCCGCTACTGCCGCTCACGTCAGGACTTCCGGGCCATCCCGCAGTACACCGACGCCTCGTCCGCCGACCCGGCGCCGGCCCCCGGCGCACCCGCCGCGCCCGGCGGACCGGACGCGTCCGGCTTCCATCGCGGGCAGGGCACCACGCCCGGCTCGATGAGGTCCAGCCCGTCGAAGAAGCTGGCCAGCTGGTCCGGCCGTCGCAGGTGGTAGGGCACGGCCGCGGCGCCGTTGTACCGCTGCTGCGCCTCGTCGACGGACCTGCTCCCGGCCACGCCGTCGGCGATGGCCAGGTAGCTGCCCGCCGGGAGGGCGTCCATCAGCTGGCTGGTGATCGACCGGGCTGCCCCGTAATCGTCGACGTGGCCCAGAACGCCGAGCATGATCAGCGCCACCGGTTGGCCGAGGTCAAGGGTGCGCGCCGAGCCGGCCAGGACCGCGGTCACGTCCCGCAGGTCGGCATCCACGTAGCTGACTACTCCTTCGGGCGTGCTGGCCAGCATCGGGTTCTGCAGCAGCGCCCGGGCGTGGATCAGGACGGCCGGGTCGTTGTCCGCGTAGACGATCCCGACCTCCGGTGCGATCCGCTGCGCGATTTCGTGGGTGTTGCCCCCGGCCGGCAGCCCCGCTCCGATATCGAGGAACTGCCTGATCCGCGCCGGGCCGGCCAGGAACCGCACCGCGCGGACCAGGAAGGCCCGCTCGGTCCGCGCCGTCTGGGCCAGGTGCGGGAACTCCCGGCTCAGCTGCTCGCCCGCCGCCCGGTCGGCGGCGAAGTAGTCCCGGCCGCCGAGCCAGTAGTTCCACACCCGGGCCGGGTGCGCCGCGCTGACGTCGAGTCCCGGCGGCGGCGTGCCGCCCGGGTCGCGACCCGTCGGCTCCGCCACGGCCGCCGCGGCGGAGGGCAGCTCCGAGCCTGCAGGCTGCCCGGCGGCGCTCAGCCCGTTGCTGTGGCCGGGGTCGGGTACCGGTGTACCCGTTCTGGACCCGGAGGCACGTCTGCGGAACATTCCTCGTATTGTGCCCGACCGCATCGGCGCCCGTGACGCCGTGCGGCACCAGCCCTCTCGCTCTGTTGCCGCGCGGCGGGTCACTTGCCTGGCTGCGCCGCCGGGGTCGTACTCGACGCCGCGTTCAGCAGCGCGCTGGCCTGGCGGTCGATCACCCCAGTGAACACCTGCTGCGAGTAGCCGAAGACCACCGCGGCGGTCAGCAGACCCGGCTGGGTGGCCAGGAAGCCGGGCTCGTTCGTCACCGTCCGCAAGATGATGATGCCGAGCACCGCGGTGATGGCGCCGAGGACGATCTTGTTGAGGCCTTGTGCGACGGTCAGCGAGAAGCGCACCCCGGCCGGTTTCAGGCCAGCGAGGTTCAGGGCGACAGAAAGCGCGGCGCCCAGGGCGCCTATCCCCAGGACGAGCGGAACATCGGCCGCGCTTGGTGAGGAGCCGCCGGTAGGACAGATCATCGTCCCGGAATGCGACCCGGACACCGGCCAGCACAGCGGGAAGTACACCGGATGGATGCTGCCCACGATCCACAGCACCACCGCCACCACGAACAGGGCAGTAGCGGCTCCGAAGAGCACGCCGCGGAAATGGCGGACCTGCAGTTGCTGCTGGTCCTCGGCCCGGCAGGCCGCGCTCATCACCTGGGAGGCGACCTGCTGGTCCGTGCCCAGCATGTCGGTGAGCGCGTCGGCCGGGAGAGGGGCCGGGCCCACGGTGCTCGCGGGAGACTGCTGCTGCCCCTGGTCGGCGCTCTGGGTGTTGCCTGAAGCCTGGTCGGTGCCCGGAGTCTGCTCGGTGCCCGGAGTCTGGTCAGTGTCCGGGGTCTGGTCGGTGTCCGGGGTCTGGTCGGTGTCCGGGGTCTGGTCGGTGCCCGGGGTCTGGTTGTCGCCGGGCGCTTGCGTCTGGTCGGTGACCTGTCCCGTCTGGCCGGTGACCTGTCCCGTCGGACCGGTGACCTGTCCCGTCGGACCGATCGCCTGACCCGCCTGGGCCCGGACGCGCGCCGCCACGGCCTGGTGGGTGGGTACGGTGGGATCGGGAATCGTGGCGAGCGCGTCGGAGTTCGGATCGCCCTTGGGCAGGAAGGCGGCCGCGCGCTGGCGTATCGACGGCAAGATGGCCAATAGCTGGCCCGAGCTGAGCAGGAGCACCCTGGTGGACTCCGCCGCGTGCAGGTTGGTATAGGCCGACATCAGCACGTCGCCGGTCAGCACATCCCAGATGCGCCTTAGCCAGTTGGGCTGCTTAAGCGTGTCCTCGGTGCTCTTAATGTACGTATACGTGGTATTTACCACCGTTTGCGCCTCGCGCTGCCGCGGGGCAAGGGCATCGCCCTGAGCCGTTGCGCCCGCAGCGCCGTTACCGGGGTGGATCTTCGGGACATCGTCGGCCTCATCAAATTCCCAGCCTGCCGCGCTGATGGCCCGCTTGACATCCTCTCTGACCTGGTCCAGGCGGTCGAGGACGTCGGCTTTCCACGCCGTCTGCTTTATCTTCTGATATTCGACATCGTCCATGTGCCCGCACCCCACCATATGAGGTTCCAGTTCCCCGCCCGATCCGGCGCATTAGTACCGAGGCGAGATTACCGCATGGAACCGGAATTAGGCCGCTTTTATCCAGTCCCTTATCGAAGGCGCTGTCATCTGGCGCGGAAAGAGACCCATTTATCCGTTCGGCGGCCCATACATCACTCGGGCGGTGAGCCTTGATGGCGTCGATCCTGCGCGCCAGCTATCTGCCACGGCCTAGGCTTTCGGCTCAAGTTCGGGTGCTTCGCCACCCGGTCTTGCTCAGGGGCGCAGCGCGGCCAGCCGTGCCGCGGCGGCGGCCACCCGCTCGTCGGTGGCGGTCAGCGCCACCCGGATGTGCCGGGCCCCGCCAGGACCGTATATGGAGCCGGGCGTGACCAGGATCCCGCAGTCTACGGCCAGGAACTCGGCCGCCGACCAGCCGTCATGCGCGGGGTGCGTCAGCCACAGGTACAGCCCGGCCTCGGAGTGGTCCACCGACCATCCGGCCGCGGTGAACGCCGCCCGCAGCGCGTCTCGCCGCGCCTCGTACCGCCGCCGTTGCGCAAAGGCGTGCGCGTCATCGGACAGCGCCGCCGCCATCGCGGCCTGCACCGGGGTCGGCACCATCATCCCGGCCTGCTTGCGGATGGCCAGCAGCGAGGCCACCAGCGAAGGGTCACCGGTCACGAACCCCGCCCGGTACCCGGCCAGGTTCGACCGCTTGGACAGCGAATGAACCGACAGCACTCCGTCGAACGACCCTCCGCACACGGACGGGTGCAGCACGGAGACCGGCGCGACGTCCCAGCCGAGCGTGATGTAGCACTCGTCGGAGGCCACCACCGCCCCGCGTTCGCGCGCCCATTCGACCATTTTCCGCAGATGCGAAGCCGGCAGCACCCGCCCGGTCGGGTTCGACGGCGAGTTCACCCACACCAGCCGCACCTTTCCGGGGGGGCTTGGGGGGGTCGTCCCCCCGGGCCAGCACTGCGGCCCCAGCGCCAGCAGGCTGTCCGAGGCGACCGCGGACGCTCCGGCCAGCCGCGCGCCGATGTCGTAGGTGGGGTAAGCCAGCTCCGGGTACACCATCACGTCACCGGGCCCGAGCCCGAGCATGACGGGCAGAGCGGCGATGAACTCCTTGGTGCCGATGACCGGCAGCACGTCGTCCGGCGACACGGACACCGAAACCGAGCGGGCCAGCCAGCCCGCCGCAGCGGTACGCAACAACGCGGTCCCCCACGTCGCCGGGTACCCGGGCGCGTTCGAGGCCGCGGCCAGCGCGTCCCGGATCACGGCAGGCACCGGGTCGACGGGCGTGCCGATGGACAGGTCCACCGCGCCGTCGGGATGCAGCCCGGCTTTCTCGCCTAGCGGCGCGATCCGGTCCCAGGTGAACGCGGGAAGCCGGGCGGCGAGGGTCATTCCTCCGCGGCTTGCGGCGGCAGCGCCGCCACCACCGGGTGGTCCTTGCCGGTCCGGCCGGTCTTCGAGGCCCCGCCGGGGGAGCCGAGGTCAGCGAAGAAGTCGACGTTGACCTTGTAGTACTCCTTCCACTGCTCGGGCACGTCGTCCTCGTAGTAGATCGCCTCGACCGGGCAGACCGGCTCGCACGCCCCGCAGTCCACGCACTCGTCAGGGTGGATATACAGCATGCGGTCGCCCTCGTAGATGCAGTCAACCGGGCATTCTTCGATGCAGGCCTTGTCAAGCACATCAACGCAGGGCTGCGCGATGATGTAGGTCACGGGTGAGCTCCTTCGTGGTTCTAGTCCCTGCTGCTAACACAGTATGGCCGCTGCGGCGCTCGTGCCGACTCGGTGCCGACCATTAGGCCGCGACAATACTGCCGCGCGGCGCGGGACTCGCGGTCCGGCTGGACCCCGGGACCCGCTGCCAGCCCATGCTGCCATTGCCCGCATCCCACACAAAACCGCCGTACCGGATCTGGCTGATGCCGTACTGCTGGGCGTGCGCCACCAGCCAGCCGGCCACCGTCCAGGCCCCGTCCCGCTGCACGTGCACGACCGCGACCTTCGTCTTTTTGGCTGAACGGTCCGTGGTGATCCCCACCAGCACACCGTCCGTGCCCTGCGGCCCGAACGTCTCGGTCAGCTGTTTCAGCGCCCCGGTCAGATCGGGCTTCCCGCCCGGTGAGTACCAGCAGGAAACGCCGCCCGGCGAGGCACCGGTGAAGTAGCCGGCCAGCAGCGTGGCCACTTCGGCCCACTGCCCGTAGGCGGGTCCGTCCGCGCTGTGCTGGACGTCCTGGGCGGCCTGGTCGACCGGCATCTTCATGTAGCCGGGCACCCGCACCAGGGCGGCGAAGAACTTCGTGGTGGCGTAGACGGGATCCTCGAGTTCGGCGGTGGTCCCCCAGCCCTGCGACGGGCGCTGCTGGAACACGCCCACGGAGTCGCGGTCGCCGTAGTCCAGGTTCTGCAGCTCCGATTCCTGCAGGGCGGCGGCGAAGGCGATGGTGACCGCCCGCCGGGGCAGCCGGTGCCGGACCGCGACGCCGGCGATGGTGGCGGCGATGCCCGCCTGGTCGGTCGCGAGCGGGATCGCCGCCACCCCGGTGCCCGCCTGGCATCCGGGCGGCGGCGGAGGAGCCGCGGGGGTAACGCCGTGCCGCCCGCCGAAAAACAGGTAGCCGACCGCCGCCAGCACCAGCACCAGCGCGGATCCGATCGCGGGGAGGGCCCGCAGCCGGCGGGAAGGGGGCGGCACACCATCAGACGGTACTTGATTCAAAGTTCGGGTCATTCAGATTCCCGCGGCGGTTCCCGTGTCGCCCTGCAGCAGTATTCCTACAACGCTCGCGTTATCCAAGCTCCCGCGACAGTACTCGCCGTACCTCGCACCGGCCACTCGCACGGGCCTGAAGGCCCGTACTCGTAACCGGTCTTGGATAACGCTCCCGGGCGCTCGCATGGGCCCAACCGGCCCATGCTCGCTAGTCGCACTCTGAATGACCCTCACGGGACCGCTAAGCTCGCCCAACATGAGCACTGTGCCAGTCCGGGGGGCCGACCCGCCGGAGCCCCCCGCGAGGGTGCTCCGATCCCCGCTGCCCGAGGTCATCGACGAGCTGTGGGAGCGTCGTACCGAGCTGTCCCCCGCCGATGAGCAGGCCCGCGCGGCAGTGGTCGGTGCGGTGGACGCGATCGACGCCGGGCAGGCCCGGGTGGCCGTCGTGGACCCGGCCACCGGCCAGGTCCTGGTCGACGAGCGGGCTAAACGGGCCATCCTGCTGGCCTTCCGGGTCCTCCCGATGGCCCGGTCCCAGGTGGGCGACTTCCGCTACGACGACCGGGTCCCGCTGACCACGCGGCTGGACGGGGTGCGGGCGCTGCCCGGGGCGATCGTGCGCTGGGGGGCCTACGTCGCGCCCGGCGCGGTGCTGATGCCGTCGTTCGTCAACATCGGCGCCTACGTGGACTCGGGCACGATGGTGGACACCTGGGCGACGGTCGGCTCGGGCGCCCAGATCGGCAAGAACGTGCATTTGTCGGGCGGCGCGGGGATCGGCGGCGTGCTCGAGCCGCCGAACGCGGTGCCGGTGGTGGTCGAGGACGAGGCCATGGTCGGCTCGCGCGCCATGGTGGTCGGCGGGGCCCGGGTACGCCAGGGCGCCACGCTCGGCGCGGGCGCCATCCTCACCCCGACCACTCACGTCATCGACACCGAGACCGGCGCCGAGCTGCCGCGCGGCGAGGCGCCGCCCTGGTCGGTGTGCATCGGCGGGACCTTCCCGCGGACCTTCCCCGGCGGCACCTTCGGCATGCCGTGCCTGCTGGTCCTGAAAAGGCTGCCCGAAGGCGCCCGGCACGACAAATCCGCCCTGAACGCGATCCTGCGCGACCACGGAGTGGACGCGTGAGCGACTACTCTTAGTAAACGATGAGCGTGAACTCCGAGCCGCACCGGCGGGTCCGTCGCCAGGGACCCGTCACGCTGCGCGGCAAGCAGATACCGGCGACCACGACCGATCAGCGCCTGCTCGACCGGCGCGGCACCGCCGACTGGGTGCATACCGATCCGTGGCGCGTGCTGCGCATCCAGGCCGAGTTCGTCGAGGGGTTCGGCCTGCTGGCCGAGCTCGGGCCCGCGGTCTCGGTGTTCGGCTCGGCCCGTACCCAGCGCGGCAGCCACGAGTACCTGACCGCCGAAGCCATCGCCGCGGGCCTGGTCAGGGCCGGCTACGCGGTGATCACCGGCGGCGGCCCGGGGATCATGGAGGCGGCCAACAAGGGTGCGGTCGAGGGCGGCGGCGTCTCGGTCGGCCTAGGCATCGAGCTGCCCACCGAGATGGGACTGAACGACTACGTCGAGGTGGGCCTGGAGTTCCGGTACTTCTTCGTGCGCAAGACGTGCTTCATCAAGTACTCCCAGGCCTTCGTGGTGCTGCCGGGCGGTTTCGGCACGATGGACGAGCTGTTCGAGGCGCTGACCCTGGTCGCCACCGGCAAGATCACCAAGTTCCCGATCGTGCTCGTGGGCCGGTCCTACTGGTCCGGGCTGCTGGCCTGGCTGCAGGACACCATGCTGGCCCGGGGCAACATCGGGCACGCGGAGTTCGGGCTGATCAGCGTCGTCGACGAGCCCGGCGAGGTGGTCGAGATCATCCGCCAGGCGCATGCCGGGCAGGCCGGGGCGCCTGAGCCCGTCGCGGGCAGTTCGCCCGCCGATGCGACATAGCGCACCGGGCGTGGCACGATGCATATGTGCCTGTGCTCATGATCCTGGTGGCCGTCGTCATCCTCGTTGGCGTGTTCTTCGTCGCCACCGGGCGAGGCGGCGAGCTGGCCCACGAGCAGGCCGACCACGCTCCGCTGGACCTCGGTCCGGTGTCCGCTACCGACGTCGCGCTGCTGCGTCCGCCGACCGCCCTGTGGGGCTACAACATGCAGGTGACCGACGAGGCACTGGAGCGCATCGCCCAGGCCGTGCGCGACCGTGACGTCATGATCGCCTTCCTGCAGCAGCGGCTCGCCGACCTGAGCACGCCAGCGGACCCGGTCCTTCCGCCCGGCGAGCCGTCCGGTCCGGAACACCGGGCCGGTCCCCCGGGCGGGGAAGACCGCCCGTCGGCCGTTCCCGATGACAGCACGTTCGCGGAGGAGCAGACCCGGTGACGGACCAGGGCCCGGCCGCTGCGCCTGACCGGCCCAGCGGCCCCGTCCCCGGCCCGGACGGCCGGCTGCGTTGCCCGTGGGGGCTGAGCGCTCCGGAGTACCTCGCCTACCACGACGAGGAATGGGGCCGGCCGGTCCGCGGGGATACCGTCATCTTCGAGCGGCTCTGCCTGGAGGGCTTCCAGTCCGGGCTGTCCTGGCTGATCATCTTGCGCAAGCGGGAGAACTTCCGGGCTGCCTTCGCCGGCTTCGACGCCGCCGCGATCGCGGCCTTCGGTGAGGCGGACGTGGCCCGCCTGCTGGCCGACCCGGGCATCGTGCGGAACCGCGCCAAGATCAACGCGGTGATCACCAACGCGCGGGCCGCGCTCGGCCTGCCCGGCGGGCTGAGCGCCCTGGTCTGGAAGTACGCGGGCGAGCCAACTCTGCGCACCACCGGCGCGCCGCGGACGCTGGCCGACGTGCCCGCCGTCACCCCGGCGTCCAAGGCGCTCAGCGCCGAGCTGAAGCGGCACGGCTTCACCTTCACCGGCCCGGTGACGGCCTACGCCACCATGCAGGCCTGCGGCATCGTCAACGATCACCTGGCCGACTGCTTCGTCCGGACCGCGTAGCCCACCGGTCACCCTGGCCGGACGGATAAGCCCGCCGCGGCGGCCATCCGGTCCGCGATGTCGGCCAGCAGCGCGCTGCTGGTGCCGATTGTCACCCGGACGAAGCCGTCGCCCGGCGCACCGAAGTCGAGCCCGCGGCCGAGGGCGACCCGGCCCCGGCGCAGGAACACCTCGGCCTGCTCGGCCCCAGGTTCAGCGCGGAGCAATCCACCCAGGCCAGGTAGCTGGCCTCGGGCGGGACGTACCGAGCCCTCGGCACCCGCTCCCCGAGCAGCCGGCCGAACTCCGCCCGGGCGTGATCGAGCTGCCGGATCAGCGCGTCCAGCCAGTCGTCCCCGGAGTTCCACGCCGCCTCCGAGGCGAGGACGCCGAGCAAGCCGGCCCCGTACTGGCACGCGGCGGGCAGCCGGCCGAGCACGGCCTGCATGGACGCCGAGCCGGCCACGGCCACGGCACCCTTCAGGCCGGCCACGTTGAACGCCTTGGACGTGGAGGCCAGCGTGACCCCGTGCTCGGCCGCCTCGCGGCCCGCCGCGACGAACGGCGTGTGCCGGGCGCCGGGCAGGGTGAGCGAGGCGTGGATCTCGTCGGATATCACGGTGACGCCGTACCGTTCGGCGAGCGTCCCGATCCGGCCCAGGTCCGCCGCGCTGAACACCCGGCCGGTCGGATTGTGCGGGCTGCACAGCAGGTAGCCGCGGGCCCCGGCGTCGAACGCGGCCTCGAGCGCGTCGAAGTCGAGCTCCCAGCGGCCATCCCGGACGACCAGCGGCACCTCGACTACGCGGCGGCCCGCGTTGGGGATGTGCGCGAAGAACGGCGGGTACACCGGCGTGTTGATGACTACGCCGTCACCGGGCTCGGTGGTGAGCAGCAGGATGGCCTCCAGGCCCGCCATCACGTCAGGCACCAGGTGCACCCGGCCGGGGTCGACCGCCCAGCCGTGCCGGGCCGCGGCGAACCGGGCGAACGCCTCGCCCAGGCCCGAGGCGTTCGCGTAGCCGCAGTCGCTGGCCTCGATCGCCGACCGCAGCGCCGCGAGCACCGGCTCGGCCATGTCGTAGTCCATCTCCGCGATGAACGCGGGCAGCACGTCCGGCGGGTGCATCTGCCATTTCTCGCTTCGCCGCCGTCGCAGCCGGTCCAGGTCCAGGTCCTCGAAACTGTTGCCCATAGACGAAGCCTACGGACCAGCCCTCCGGCTACTGTGCACCCTCCCGGGCGCACTCCCGGGCACATTTCCCGGGCGCACTCCCGGCGCGCTCCCCGGCCGAGGCTCTATCCTGCACGGCATGAGCGCGGATGAACACCAGGCAGATCCCGATGTGGCCCGGATTTTCGCCCCCGTGGCGGTGGAGGACACCTTCGCGGGCGTGCTGACCGAGGCGGCCGGCGTCCTCGGCCAACTGAATGACCCGGTGGACGCCGAACTGTGGGGCTCTGACCTGATCGGCGCGCTGGCCGCCTCGGCCGCGGGCCAGGCCTCGCTCATGGACGCCCTGACCGGATCGCTGGTTCCCGCCGCGGAGACGGCGGCCACGCCCGAATCCCTCGCCCTGCTGCGGGTCTTCGCGGTGGTCGGCTCGCCGGCCCTGCGGGCCGCCGCCGGGCAGGCGGCGGCCCGGGTATCGGCTCGCGGTGTGGCCGACCCGCCGTGGGCCGCCCCGCTCGGTTCCCCGCAGGTTGGTGAGTGCTGGCACTACGCGGACGTCGGCGGCCGCCAGGAGTCGCTGACCATGACCTTCTGCTACGGCGACCGGCCGCACGCGGTCTGCGTGCTGATCGATCACGGCCGCGGCGGCAAGATCAGGGACGTCTGGGTGGCCAAGGCCGCCGGGCTGCGCGCGGAGACCGAGCAGGCGGCGCAGGACGATCCGCATGTGCTGTTCGAGATGATCGACGCCGCCGACGCCGGCCGCAAGCTCGAGGCCGCCATCGGCGCGGGCGAGTGCCCCGACCAGCCCGATCAGGTCGACGACGTGGTGGCCCACCGGGCCCTGCTGCACGCCCGCCTGGAGCTGCTGGTCAGCTCAGGAACCCGCCCGCCCGCGGCACCCTGAGGTGCGTTTATGCTCGTATTCGTCCGGGTTCCCAGCCTCACGAGCGGGAACGAGGTGCGCGCATGGAGGACCGGCGGGTGCCGCTCGACGTTTTCGTCGGCCGGATGGCGGAGCTTGCGCACGTGGCGGAGGTCCTCACCCGGGTGCAGGCCGGGCAGCCGTGGCTGGTCGCCATCGAGGGCGATCCAGGAGTGGGGAAGACGACCCTGGCGCGGCGGTGCCTGGCCCAGGTTAGCGGCCTGAAGGTCCTATCGGCTCGCGCCGACCAGGCCGAGACCGATCTGGACTTCGGCGTCATCGACCAGCTGTTCCGGGCCGCCGGAGGTGGCGTCCCGATGGTCACCTCCACGAGCGGGGCAGGTCCGGCCGTCTCGTCGTTCGCCGTCGGCGCGCGGCTTCTGGAGGTCGTGGGCGGACAGCAGGCCACGGGGGTGGCGGTGGTGATCGATGATCTGCAGTGGGCTGACCGCCGGTCGGTGGAGGCCCTGACGTTCATGCTGCGGCGGCTGTCGGTGGACCCGGTTCTGGCCATGGTGATCTACCGCGGGCCCAGCGACCACCTGGATGAGGCGGCGCGGCGGCTGTTGGGCAGCGTGGAGAACCGGGTACGTGTGCCGCTGGGCGGGCTGCACCTGGAGGAGGTGGCGGCGCTGGCGGCCGTGCTTACGCCGGGATCGCTGGATGAGGAGACCGTCCAGCGGCTGTACCGGGGGACCGGGGGACACCCGTTGTACCTGCGGACGGTGCTGAGCGACGGGTCCGGCTTTGAACCGCGAGCTGGGGGGCGGCTGGCGCTGCCCAGGTCGCTGGCCGCCGCGGTCGGTGGTCATCTGCGGGTGCTGCCGCCGCAGACCCGGGCGATTCTGGAGATGCTGTCGGTGCTGAACCTGCGCACGCCCCTGGCCCAGCTGGGCCAGGCGGCGGAGGTCGACTCGCCCGGCGCGCGCATCGAGCCGGCCGTCGCGGCCGGCCTGGTGGACTGGTGGCCGGACGAGCCGACGTGCCCGGTCGAGATCCGCCACCTGCTGGTCCGGGACGCCATCTATGCCGGCATCCCCGCCGCCCGGCGCCGGATGCTGCATGCCCGCGCCGCGGTCATGGTCAGCCGGGCGGCGTCCTGGGAGCACCGGGTGGCCGCCCTGGAGCAGCCGGACGAGACCCTGGCCGCCGAGCTGGAGTACCTGGCGGCCCAGGAGGCGGCTGACGACCACCTCGCGCTGGCCGGCACCCACCTGCATTGGGCCTCGGACATCTCCCCGGCCCGGACCGACCGGGAGCGGCGGCTGCTGACCGCGGCGCTGCACCTGACGGCGGCTGAGGAAGTCCAGGGCCTGGCGCTGCGCCCGGCGGTGGAGGCAGCGGCGCCGTCTCCGTTGCGCAGCTACGTGCTGGGCGCGATGGTTGAAGCCGACGGCCAGCTCGCCGACGCGGAACAGTACTACGGCCAGGCGCTTGCGGAAGCGCGTAACGACCCGGGCCGCCAGCCGCTGGCCGCTAGCATCGCCGCCCGGCTGGCAGGCACCTACACGCTGCGGGGGAAGGGCGAGCAGACGATGACGCTCGGGCGGTGGGCGCTGGCCACCGGCTGCCTAGACCCGGCCGCCGCCGCGCAGACGCGCACCCGGGTCGCCATTGGCGCCTCCCAGGCGGTCGGCCCGCGCGAGGCGCTGGCCGAGCTGGGGCACCTGGATGCTAACCCGGCCCGGGTCGACCCGATCGACGTGGATGGTCTGGCCTGGCGAGGGATGTTCCGGCTGGTGGCCGGTGACCTGGGCCAGGCCGTGACCGATATGACCGCCAGCCTCAAGATGGTCCGCCGGGGCGCTACCCTCGCCCTGGGCCAGCGCGCGTACGGCTTTCTGGCGCTGGCCTATTACCTGGCGGGCCAGTGGGATGACGCGCTGCTCACCGTCGAGCAGGGGCTCTCGGCCACCGCCATCCATCCCTACCGCCACGAGTTGCCGCTGCTGCGGCTAGCGGCGGCCTGCGTGCCCGCCGGGCGGGGCGCGGCCGGGGAGGCCGAGCGGCACGCCCGGCTGGCCGAGGAGGTAGCGGCCAGCCTGGACTACGGCCAGGAACGGCTGTACGCGGCGATGGCCCGGGCCCTGGTCTGCCAGGCGGCCGGTGATTACCTGGGCATGGCCGACGCGCTGGGGTATTGGCGCGATGAGGCGGCCCTGGACGGCCGCAGCCGGCGGGACGCGGCGCTGTGGCGGCCGCTGCTGGCCGAGGGCCTGATCGGCTCGGGCCGGGCCGAGTCGGCCGCCGCCGTGCTGGCCCCGCTGCGGGTCGGCAGCGGCGAGGTCGCCTTCCTGCAGCCGGCTCTGGCCTGGCTGGACGGCTGGCTGGCCGAGGAGCTGGGCAGCCCCGAGGAAGCCCAGCGGATCTACCAGCGTGGCGAGGACACCGCCGGCACCGACAGCCCGGTGCACACGGCCCGGCTGCTGCTGGCCCACGGCCGGCTGCTGCGCCGCACCGGACACAGGAAGGATGCGGTCGAGCGCCTGAGCCGGGCGAACGCGCTGTACCTGGCTCTGCGCGCCGCGCCGTTCATCGCCTGGGCCGAAGCGGAGCTGGCGGCCTGCCATCTTCCCGCTGAATCGGCCCAGCCACGGCAGCCCGGCTCGGCGCTGACCAGCCGGGAGACCGAAGTGGCCCACCTGGTCGGGAAGGGCCTGTCGAATCCCGAGATCGCCGCCGAGCTGTTCATCAGCCGCAAGGCGGTGGAGTATCACCTGGGCAACATCTACGCCAAGTGCGGCGTGCGCGGACGGCAGCAGCTGCGGCGCTTTGTCGGGCAGTGGCGTCAGCCGGCCACGATCTGACCGGTTCCTGGCGCTACGGGGTGAGGGCGAGGGTCGCGCCGCCCGGGTCGGTCAGCCGGTGCGGGCCTGCCGTGCCGGGTAGCCGGGTCAGGTCGCCGCGGACCCGGGCGCAGGGTCCGTGCGGCCCGACCAGGATCGTCCCGTCCGCGTCGATCGCAACGAGGTCGCCGTCATGGCGCAGCAGCACCGGGCCGTCGCGCTCGGCCGAGATCGCGACCCGGCCGGCCGCAGGCCGGCCAGCACGTCGTCCGGGTCGGGCCCGGCGCACTCGACCCAGGTGGTCGGGCATCCCGGCGGGGCGTCCGAGCCCGGCCGGTGCCAGTCACTGCCGCCTACCGGGATCGCCGTCGCGTCCCAGGCCAGCCACCACCCGAACGGGAGGGTCCAGCGCTTGTCGAACCAGCTCCAGTGCCACACTTCGGCCAGCGGCGGGCGGCGGCGCATCGGCCGCGTCCAGCTGACCGGCCCGGCGAACGGGTGGTTGATCGAGAGCAGGCCGCCGCGTACCTGCGTCGCGTCCAGCCATTCGTCGGGTTCGCGGCGGAAGTCGATCCAGCCGATATCGCCCAGCGCTCCCGCGTGCCCGCCCTCGGTGGTCACCTCCTGGCCGGCCAGCAGCGTGATCCCGTACTGCCGCGCCGCGCCGGCCAGCTCCGCGTGGTGGCTGACCGTGTTGTGGTCGGTGACCGCGAGGAAGTCCAGGCCGCGCTCGACCGCGAGGACGGCCAGCTCGGGGACGGTCAGCCCGCCGTCCGAGTGCACGGTGTGCGTGTGCAGGTCGCCGGCCCGCCACCGCCGTCCGGGTTCGGCCGGCAGCTCGCGCCGCGGCGGGCGCTCCCGCGGCGCGGGCGGCGCCGGGGAGCCGGGCGGCAGCAGGCCCTCGCCTCGCTTCGTGGCCTGCACCGTCACCCGGTAGCGCACGCCGTCCAGGGGGATGCGGTGCAGGCCGATCATCACCTGCCACCCCCCGGCCTCGATCTCCCCGGGCAGGTATCCGGGCGTGGCGGCGTCGCCGGTGATGGCGAACCAGTTCCGGGCGCCGCCCGACCAGCCACGGAACCCGGCTGGGCCGAGACACCCGAGGTCGAGCACCGTCCCGGCGGCCTGCTCGTACTCCAGCTCCACGCGTAGTCCGGCCGTCCCCGGCCCGACCTCCACCGGCAGGTAATGCCAGGGGGAGTCGAACCGGTGCTCCACCGTCCAGCGCCCGGTATGCACGGTGCGCCCGACCGCGCCGCCCGCCGTACCGCCCATCCCACCAGACTAGGCAACCCTCACGTGGTGGCCGCGTAGCCGCCGTCGACCACGATCGTCTCGCCGGTGACGTACGGGTTGGACGCGATCAGCGAGAAGATCGTCTCGGCCACGTCCGCCACGGTGACGTTCCGCTTCATCGGGGTCCAGGCGGCCCGGCGTTCCATCAGCCGGTCGTAGTCCGCGCCGAGGGTTCGCTGCATCCATTCCCCGGCGATCCAGCCCGGCGCGACGGCGTTGACCCGGACCTCGGGCGCCAGCACGCGGGACAGCGTCCGGGTCAGGCTGACCACGGCCGCCTTGCTGGCCGCGTAGGCCAGCGGCTGCGGGCCGGGCCGGAGCCCGACGATCGAGGCCACGTTCACCACGCTGCCCCGCGCGGCCCGCAGCCGGTCCGCGCAGGCCCGGGTGACCTGGAAAGGTCCGCGGACGTTGACCGCGAACACCCGGTCCCACTCGGCGAGGTCAACGCCGTCCAGGTCGTCCGGCGCGGTCGAGCTGGTCATGCCCGCGTTGTTCACCAGCGCATCCAGCCGGCCGTAGGCGGCGCCGGCCGCCGCCACCATCGCGGCCACCGCGGCGTCGTCGCTCACGTCGGCGCGCAGCGCCAGGTGTCGGCCGCCCAGGGCTTCCAGCTCGGCCATCGTGCGCCGGGCGTCGTCCTCCGAACGCCGGTAGTTGATGGCCACGTCGTAACCGGCCCGCGCCAGCCGCAGCGCCACGGCCCGGCCGATCCCGCTCGCCGACCCGGTCACCAGCGCCGCTGGCCTGTCCTCTGCCATCCACGCAGCCTAGCGACCGGCCCGCGCAGCGCGGGAGAAGCGGGAGAACCGGAGGCTCAGCGGGGGAGCGCGGGCGCCGGATCGACCGGGTCGGCGGGGGAGGCGAGCCGCCAGTCGGCGCCGTCGAGCCGGACGGACCGGGCGTAGACATCGGGCCCGCCCCCGTCCGGCCGGCCCGGGCGGCGGGCCAGCCGGACGCTGACGAACTCGCCCGGGCCGGGCCGCGGCAGGTCCAGGGCGGAGGCGAGCAGCTGATCCCCGGCGTAGTCGCCGAAGATCACGATGCCCTCGGCCCGCAGCTGGTCCCGGGCGCCGCCGCCGTCCCTGACCCGCTTCATGTAGTCGTCCTGCATGGCCACCGTGGCCACCACCGTGCGGCTCACCCGCATCCGCTGCGCCCGCCGGAACAGCTCGTTGACCCGCTGCTGCCCCGAGACCGGCGCGAAGATCGCCGCCACGTCCCGTTCCGGCAGCCTGAGCAGGGCGTTCTCACCCAGCGTGGCCCGGTGGTGCAGCCAGCACACCGCGGCCCGGCCGCGGTCGTTGAGGGCCCGCTTGCCGTCCCGGTTGCCCGCCGGGCTCAGGTTCTCCGCCGCGGCCCGGAGCAGGCCCGCCGACCAGCTGCCGTCCTCGTCGCTGGCCTGCACCAGGAGCATGAGCTGTCTGTCGGCCTCGGGCGGGATCATCCAGCCGCCCAGCCGGTGGCTGAACTTGCAGTCCACGTCCGTGCCCGCGATCGTGTAGTCCAGCGCGGTGCCGTCGGCCAGCCGCAGCGACCGGGCCAGCGCGATCTCGACCAGGGTCCCGGCGTGCGTCTTCTCGGTCTTGTGCAGCTGTTCCCAGCGGTACCGCCCGGTGTGCTGGCCGTCCAGTAGCATGTCCAGCGCGCCCCGGATGGCGGCCGCCATCCGGCTGCCGTCCTCGTCCAGCGCGGTCAGCTCGGCGGCCACCGCGGCCAGTTCCAGGTCGCCGGCCGGCCTGGGGCACGCAGGTCGTCCAGGCCCGGCAGGGCCGCCTGCCCGACGCTCGGATCAACGTCCGGATCCGGCATGCCGGGCAGCAGCAGCTGGCCGGGGAGCGGTTCGAGGTCCCTGCCTGTCTCGGCCGGTTTCATCCGGGCGATCCCGCGGGCTCGGCGGTACTGCGCAGCACGTCCATCAGCATGGTCACCGCGGGCGGGTCCGGCGGGTCGCCGTACCGCACCGCGAACACGTGCCGGCGCGCGCCCGCTAGCGGCGTCGTCTTGACCCCGGGGTGCCGCGCGGCCCGCAGGCACAGCGCGGGCAGGATCGAGACGCCCAGGTCGGCGGCCACCAGCGCCTGGACCGCGACGTAGTCGTCGGTGGTGAACGCGATCTTCGGGGTGAAGCCGGCCTGCGCGCACTGCCGGAGCAGGTTGGCCCGGCAGCGATCGCAGCCCGCGATCCAGCGGTGGCGCGCGTACCGGGACAGTTCGGCCGGTTCCTGCTCGGCGCCGTGGGCCGACGTCACCAGGTGAATCGGCTCGTCGAGGATGAGCCGCTCCCGCAGCCCTTCGGTGATGTCGATGGCACTGTCCTCGTCATCGGCGAAGCCTCCGGTACCGAAGACGGTGGCGGCCCGGTGCCCGGCCGTCCCCCCGTGCACCGCCGGGTCGTCCGTGCCCTCGCCGGCCGCGGCCGCGTCCAGGCCCGGATCATCCGGGGAATACCGGAACACCAGCGCCACGTCGACGTACCCAGCGCGGAGCATGCGCAGAGCCTCGGGCGGTTCCGCCTCGGTCAGTCTCAGGTCGATGCTGGGCTGCCGCCCGCGCAGCACGGCCGCCGCAGCCGGCACGATGGTGCCGAGCGCGGACGGGAACGC
Organism: uncultured Actinomycetes bacterium; assembly: GCA_963722055.1. Taxonomy (GTDB): domain Bacteria; phylum Actinomycetota; class Actinomycetes; order Streptosporangiales; family Streptosporangiaceae; genus Palsa-504. Next base: position 152,285 of record CAVRLA010000017.1, read on the forward strand.
TGCGAGCCGCAGCCGCCCGGCCCGCAGCCCGGTGTACGCGGCCAGTTCGCTTTCCGCGGCATCCAGCCGGCCGATCACCTCGGCGCCCCGCTCGGCCAGGAGCCGGCCGGCGTCAGTGAGCCGGATGCCGCGCCCGGCCCGCTGGATCAGCTTGATCCCGGTTTCGGCCTCCAGCCGGGCCAGGTGGTGACTCACCGACGGCTGGGCGTAGTTCAGGGCCCGCGCCGCAGCCGTGACCGAGCCGTAGCGTGCCACGGCGACCAGCACGCGCAGCCTCGTCACGTCCAGCATGCACCGACTATAGATCGTACCGATCGATTCGCCCAGAGTCTTGTTCTCAACCTATTCCGGGCGGCTCCCGGCCTATCGGGCCAGGTCAGCTGACGGGCGGTGACCGGCCTTCGAGCAGCGGCGCGTCCGGCCGCCGGACCGGCGAGCCGGCCAGCTGCCGGCGCCGCCAGGCGATGCCGGACAGCGCCTCCAGCACCACCCGGTTGCCCAGGAACGCGGTCACCTCGGCGTGGTCGTAGGGCGGCGATACCTCGACCACGTCGATCCCGGCCAGCGGTACCGACATGGCGATCCGCCGCACCGCGTCGAGCAGCTGCCGGGCGGTGAGCCCGCCGGGCTCCGGCGTCCCGGTCCCCGGCGCCATGCCCGGATCCACCACGTCGACGTCGACCGAGAGGAACACGCCGTCGCACTCGTCGACGGCGATCGCGAACGCCTCGGTCAGGCAGTCATCCATGCCGCGCGCGACGATCTCGCTCATCTCGAACGACCGCATCTGCTGCTCGGCCATCCAGGCCAGCGTGGGCGGCTCCGGCCAGTAGCCGCGCAGCCCGATCTGCAGGAACCGGTCCCCGCGCACCGCGCCCGACTCGATCAGCCGCCGCATCGGCGTGCCGTGTCCGACCAGCGACCCGAACTGGGTGTCGCCGGTGTCGGCGTGCGCGTCGAAGTGGATCAGCGACAGCCGGCCCCAGCCGACGTGCCGGGCCACCCCCGTAGCGTCGGGCAGCGTGACCGTGTGGTCGCCGCCCAGGATTACCGGGATGGCGCCCGCGTCGGCCACCGCCTGAACCACGCTTTCCAGCCGTTGCAGCGATTGCATCGTGTCGACCGGAGGCATCATCACGTCCCCGATGTCGGCGCAGCGCAGCTCGGCCAGCGGGTCCACACCGAGCGCGAGGTGCGGGCGGGAGGCATCGTGCGGCAGGTAGTCGGTCATCCGGATGGCCTGCGGCCCGAACCGGGCGCCCGGCCGGTGCGACGTGCCGGCGTCGTACGGCGCGCCCACGAAGACCACGTCGTACCCGGCCAGCGCGTCGAGCTCGGCCCGCGGCACGCCGAGGAACGTGACGTCCGGCCCGAACATCCCGCGCACCGTCTCTTCAGAACCGTCAGGCTCGCCCGCCATGTCGTTCCTCCTCGATCACCAGACCCAGCCGCTGCCTCGCACCATACAGCGAAGCGTGACCGGGCGGTCTTTTCCGCCCGACGGACCGGCCAGCTTGCTCGCCGGGCCGCGACCAGGCCCGCTACCCCGCGATCCCGGCCCGCTGTTCAGGGGCGGGAGCGCGGTAACCCTTGGCCGCCCGGCGGTACGCGGCGATCGCCCCCGGGTCGGCCATGCGGTAGTCATGCGAGGTGACCGCGTTGAACCAGACGAACCCGAGCAACCCGTACGTGTGCACGCCAGCGAACAGGTCCGGGACCTTATCTGCCTGGTCGGCGGCACGTGTCGCGCTCGTCTCGGCGACGAGGATCGGGTCCCGGGTCAGCTCGCGTAGTGCGACGATGGTCGGTCCGAATATGGCCACGAACTGCCAGGACGGCTGGAGGTAATAGCCGTCGACCCCCACCCAGGTCACGTACGCCCTACCGGGCCACCAGGGAGCCGGGCGCAGCGTGCGGCCGTCCTGCGATTGGATGACGTTGACTGTCCACAGCCACGTCACGTTCTCGGCTCCCCGCCTGCGGAACAAGGTCACCATGTGCCTCCAGGCGGCCACGAACGCCGCGGGGGACGTGTACTGGTAGCCCCAGGAGTACCACGGAGCGTTCATTTCATGACCGAAGCTGAGGATGACCGGGTGGTGATAGGCGCGGACGGCTTGGGCATAAGAGCTCAGGTAAGCGTCGTACTGTCCATGTGCGATCGCGGTGAGGCTCACGTCAGTCGGATCGATCTGCACGAGGGGAACCGCACCGTGCCTGGCCGCGGTCACGGCGAAGCCGACCTGGAACGGCTCCAGCCATCCGCTGTAGTACACCACCAGTCTCGGCCGTACTCCGGTAGCACTCGTGAATGCGGTCACGCCGGCGTACGAGGAGGGTGCGCTAGGCGCATAAACCCCGAGGTAGGACTCGGGAGTCGCGGGTAGGTCGGCCTGAGCGGGTGGTTTAGGCGGGGGTCCGGCCTGTTTGGCGCCCCGTGTGCCCAGGACCGTCAGCGTGCCGACGATGATGGCCAGCGCGGTGGTGACGGCCACCACCGCCAGCATCGCCCGGCGCCGGCGGCCCGGGGCCGGACGCCTGCGCCGGGCGGACTGGCCGCGCCGACCTGCGCGATCGGGGTCAGGGAGCACCGTCGGCCCATCGGCATCCTGCGGCGTCACGCTCGTGGTGCGGAGGTCGCGCACATCCCGGGAGCCGTTCACGATCCTGGCCGGGTGAACGTGCTGGCGCCGGTGCGGAACGCGGCCAGCGCCGCGGGACTGCTGACGGTGAAGTCCTGCCGTTTGGTGTTCGTGGAATCGAACCACACGAAGCCGAGCAGGCCGTAGGCGTGAATGCCGGCGAACACGTCGGCGATCTTGGCGGGCTGGCCCGCGGCACCCGTCGCACCCGTCTCGGCGATGAGGATCGGGTCCCGGGTCAGCGCGTGGATGCTGGCGATGGTCGGCCCGAACAAGGGGGCGAACTGCCAGTCAGCCTTCAGGTAGTAGCCGTCGATCCCCACCCAGGTCACGTACGAGCTACCCGGCCACCACGGAGCCGGGGGAGGGATCCTGCCCCGCTGCGTGTTGTTGATGATGTTGACCGTCCACAGCCAGGTCACGTTCCCGGCGCCGAGCTCGCGGAACAGCGTGACGATGTGCCGCCAGGCGGCCACGAACGTCGCCGGTGACGTGTTCCGGTAACCCCAGCTGTACCAGTTGCCGTTCATCTCGTGGCCGAAGCTCACGATGACCGGGTGGCGGTAGGCCCGGACGGCCTCGGCGTAGGAGCTCAGGTAGCCGTCGTACCGCCCGGCGGCGATCCCGGCCACGCTGATGCCGTCGGGGTCCATCTGCACCAGCGGCACCGCGCCGTTGCTGGCCACCGTGGTGGCGAAGGCGGCCGGGAACGGCACGAACCATCCGCTGTAGTACATGACCACATCCGGCCTGGCCCCCGTCGCGTTGGCGAACGCGGTCACTCCGTTGTATGACGCGGGGGTTCCTGCCGCATACACCCCCAAGTAGGACTGGGGGGTGGTCGGCAGATCGACCGGCAGCGGCCCGGTGCGGTCCGCGGACCTGTGGTACAGGCTGACCCCCGCGACCGCGGCGATAATGATCACCACGGCGGCAGACGCAATCCACCGGAGCTTCTTCCGGTCGTTGACCGTGTGATGCTTCACAGGATCGCCTCAATCCCGGGCCCCCAGGGGTGCCTCCGCCCAGGCCCGTGTACGGCTCGCGGTATCGCGCAGTCGCGATATCCCCCCTCTGGAACACCGCTCACGAAAGGGTAGTGTCCATTCCCCGGCCAGGAAGGGTGTTTACTCAATTCGCGCAGATCAGTCCCGAATCCTGTCATAGACGGGCCAGGATCAGGCTCGAGGCGCCATGCCGGAACGCCGTCTCGGCCGCCGGGTTGTCTTCGATATGCCAGTCCTGATGGTAGGTCCCGTCGTCTTGCGCGATGTCGAACCATACGAGCCCGAGCGTGCCGTACTGGCGCATCCCGTCGAACAGGTCGCTGATCTTCGCGGCCTGACCGGACTCGGGTCCCGCAGCGGTCTCCGACAGCAGCACCGGCTTGCCGGTGAGCATCCGCACCTGGGTGATCGTCTTGCCGAAGACGCTGTTGAACTTGTCGGAGGGGCGGTAGTAGTAGCCGTCGATGCCGACCCAGGTGACGTACTGGCTGCCAGGCCACCAGGAGGCGATCGGCCCGGTGCCCGGCTCGTCCGCCTGCAGCGTCCACAGCCAGGTGACGTTGCCGGCGCCCTGGCCGCGGAACAGCGTCACGACGTGCCGCCAGGCGGCTACGAAGGTCGACGCGGCCGTCTGCCCGAAGCCCCAGGAGTACCAGGGGGCGTTCATCTCGTGCCCGAATCCGATGACCACCGGCTGGCCGAAGCGCCGCACGCTGTCGGCATACGAGCGCAGGTAGCTGTCATAGCCGCCCGCGGCGATCTCCGGGATCGACGCGTAGGTTGGATCCATCTGCACGACGGTGACCGCACCCTGCGCGTGCACCGTCTCGGCGAACGAGGTCTGGAACGGCTCCTTCCAGCCGCTGTAGTACCCGACGAGGTTCGGCTGTTTGCCGACCACGCGGGCGAACTCCGCCACCGGCTGGTAGGTATGCGGCGGCCCGTTCTCGTAGACGCCAAGGTACGAGGCGGGGCTGGTCGGCAGTGAGGTGCCTGCGGCGCCGGGGCCGGAAGCAGATGACGCGGCCCGGGTGACGGCGAACGCGACACAGACGACCGCGACCACGACGGCCGCGACGATCATCAACCGCGATCTCAGCCGAGTGGTCATGATCGAACTCCGTGAAGCGGCCCCGGATGCTCCACCCGTCCACGACGTCCTACTGACGTTATTACCGGCAATCGCGACATCCCCTCAGGAACAATGGTTACGAAACGGTAGTGGCCGATCACCCGGAAGGAAGGCCGTTTACAGATTTCACGATCATGGACTGGTCAGGGTCAGGGCGGCCACGTAGTCGATTTGGAGTTGAGATGCCCAGCCGCTGACGATCATGCGCGTGGTCGTCGGCCAAGACCAGTGTCAGCTCGTCCCGGCGGCCGGGCGCCGGTCCCGGACCTCGGCCCCCGCTGCTGCCCGGCTGTCCAAGACACCGGACCGTATATCACAAACCGGCTTCTGAAATCTTACGTGTGCCATCACTTGCCGCGTAATAGTGGATTTTGCCCCAAGTGTGGCGTGTGGCGCGTTACCGTGTTCCGGTCAGGAAGTCAGTGCTGGTGACCTCCGACGCCTGTCTGTACCAGCAGACTGGGGGGGATTTGACCGATTACATCATGGCCGCTGAAGTGCGGGCTTTCGTCTACATGGTTCCTCCAGGCTTCCCGGCGGTTCCGGAGCTTGGCGCGCAGGCATCGCACGGCGATCCCTCCGTGCGGGAACGGCTGGTCGATGAGCAGGACGTCGGGTCCGACACCCCTCTAGACGACGCTCTCATGGCCGAGGACCTGGTGGCCTTGCCCAAGGCCCCGAGCGCCTACGACACCGGTGAACTCGGTCGGCGCGCCCGGCTGTCTTTCGGTGCCTGCGGCGTCACGGCCGCGGGGGAACGCTGGTTATGGAGCGCTTGAACGCGGCTCCCGCGTCGCAAGGGACCGACCTGGAGGCGCTGCTAGCTGAAGTGTGGCCTGACATTGCGGCGAAGCGCCGAGGACCTACTCAGATTGGAGATCCTTATGTACGGGAGGATGAGTATCGCATCCGGGACGATCGCTACGGGAGCGCTGCTGGCCGCGGGAATGCGCACGATGACGTGGGCGATCGTCGGCGGCTGCGCCGTCGTCCTCGGGGGGCTCACGCTGTACAGGCTAGCAACCATAAAGGCAAGGAGGTAATTCATCGCCTCACGATCGGTATCGCCGTTCCCGTCCTGGCCCTCACCGCATTCATGGTCGCTCGACTGGCCGTCAGTGCCGTCCTGGTGGGCTACTGGATCTTTGGAGCGGCGGTCATCGCAATTTGCCTTCTCGCGTTCGTCAAAGGACGCAAGTTCGTGAACTTCCCGATCGCGCGTGGCCGCACGATCGCGATCATCCCTGCGTATAACGAGCCGCAGGAGAAGCTTCATGCATGCGTGCGGAGCCTGCTGGCGCAGACGGTCAAGATAGACAAGATCGTCGTCATGGACGACGGCTCCGCGGAGCCAGTCGTGCCGTTCTATGCCCTCGGCGTGGAATGGCTTAGGCAGCCGAACACCGGCAAGCGCGGCGCTCAGGTGGCTGCACTACGGCGATTCCGCCGTGATGAGTTCCAGTTTGTTATGACGGTCGACAGTGACTCCACGCCTTACCCTGACGCGCTGGAGCACCTGCTGCGAGCGATGAGTAATCGTAAAATCCAGGCGGCTACCGGTTGGATCTACGTCCGCAACTACCGCGAAAGCCTGGTGGCGAGGGCAGCCGATATGGACATCGGCGGCTCCTGCGTGATGATGCGCGCGTCCAGGTCAATGCTCGGCTCCTTGGAGACCACATCGGGGGCGCTCGCCCTTTACCGCTCCGAGATCCTCTATGACAACCTCGACGAGTATGCGGTCGAGTGCGGGACGGGAGATGACCGGTGGCTGGCCATGCGGGCGCTGTTGCGCGGCCAGGTCGTCGGGGTGTACGAAGCGGGGGTTGAAACTGACATGCCGTGCACCATGCGGGGGACGTTCCGTCAGCGCTTGAGATGGGCCAGGTCGTGGTGGTGGATGCTGCCCTTCGCCTACGCGCGGCTGAGCTGGAAACAGCTCCTATCGCCGACCATCGGGCTGACCGAACTGGTGCTGACGCCTATTGTGTTCCTCTGGGCCGTAGCCTCGTGGATCATCGGCGTCCGGCTGCGCCTGTCCCATCCAGAGACTGCGCTGGCATTCGTTGCTGCCTACTTCACCGTCAGACTCGCCCTGTCGGTTCTTTACCTGGCAGGCCGTCCGGGAATGTCAAAACGCCAGAAGACGCTGTCGCTGCTGCTCGGCACTCCTGCCGCGATCTTTCTCAACCTGCTGCTTCTAATGCCAACACGCTACTATGCTCTGGCCCGGCTGCATGACAACCGCTGGCAGACTCGGCAGGTCAAGGCCAATACGGCATGAGGCGCGCCGGAAAGCTAACCATAGCGGCCGGCCTCACACTGGTACTGCTCGCCACGCTAGGCCGCATAATTCTCGGTGCGTACGCTCCGAAGGCCAGCAAACCCGCACCCGGTGGCACACCCGCACCCGGTGGCACACCCGCATCTGGGGGTTACCTCGGAGTTTCCGAAGCGGGGGAGATTGCTTCGTACCAGGTCGTCAATGACTTCGCGGCTTCGGTCGGCCGTCAGCCGGACATCGTGCTGTACTACAGCAGCTGGAAGGAACCGTTTCAGGAACGGTTCGCCGCCCAGGTGCATGCCCACGGAGCGACGCCGTTCGTGCAGATCGAACCGGGTCATACTAGTCTGGCCGCAATTGCCGCAGGTCGTTACGACGCGTATCTAAAATCATACGCCGATCAGATCAAGGCCTACGGAAACCCGGTGATCATCGGCTTCGCTGCCGAGATGAACGGGTATTGGGACCCCTGGGGCTACGGGCACACCTCCCCGGCGGCGTTTATAGCCGCCTGGCGGCACATCGTCACCCTCTTCCGCCAGCAAGCTGCGGACAGGGTGATCTGGCTCTGGACCATCGACGTGACCGGGCCTGGGACCGGTCCCATCCAGGACTGGTGGCCGGGTGCTAACTACGTAACATGGGTCGGGATCGACGGCTACTATTATTTCCGCTCGTACACGTTCGACAGCATATTCTTGCCGACCATCGCCGAAGTACGGATATTCACCGATCGACCCATAATTCTGTCAGAAACCGCTATCGGCCAGGTTGCCGGGCAGGCAGCGATGATCCCTGACTTGTTTGCCGGAGTTCGGGCCAACCACTTGCTAGGCCTTGTCTGGTTCGACCGGGCGCAGTCTGGCGACGTCTATCATCAAAATTGGCGGCTTGAGGGCAACTCGACAGGTCTAGCGGCATTTCGGCATCAGTTGAAGGACTACCGAAAGCCAGCAGGCCTGTGACCCGCCGCCGCCCCGGCGGATGACTTCCAGCGCCGCAAGACGGCGGATCCTGGCCGACTCAGCCGAGGATCTGGCCTGTTCATGCTGGCCTACGGTATGAGCTAGCGCCCTTGCCGAACGCGGTCAGGGCCGCGGGGCTGCTGATGCTGAAGTCCTCGCCCTGGTAATTGGTCGCGTCGAAGTACACGAACCCGAGCAGGCCGTAGAGGCGAACACCAGCGAACACATCGGCGATCTTGGCGGGCTGGCCCGCGATGGGCGTCGCACCCGTCTCGGCGATGAGGATCGGGTCCTGGGTCAGGGTGCGCACGCTGGCGATGGTGGGGCCGAACAAGGGATCGAACTGCCAGTCAGGCTTCAGGTAGTAGCCGTCGATCCCCACCCAGGTGACATACGAGCTGCCGGGCCACCAGCGGGCCGGCGGAGGGATCGTGCCGTTCTGGGTGTTGTTGATGATGTTGACCGTCCACAGCCAGGTCACGTTCCGGGCGCCCAGGGCACGGAACAGGTTGACGATGTGCCGCCAGGCGGCCACGAACGTCGCCGGCGATGTATGCCGGTAACCCCAGCTGTACCAGTTGCCGTTCATCTCGTGGCCGAAGCTCACGATGACCGGGTGGCGGTAGGCCCGGACGGTCTCGGCGTAGGAGCTCAGGTAGGCGTCGTACCGCCCGGCGGCGATCTCGGCCAGGCTGATCCGGTCCGGGTTCATCTGCACCAGCGGCACCGCGCCGTTGCTGGCCACCGTGGTGGCGAAGGCGGTCGGGAACGGCACGAACCATCCGCTGTAGTACATGACCACATCCGGCCTGGCCCCGGTGGCGCTCGTGAACGCGGTCACGCCGCCGTATGAGGTAGGTGACCCGTTCGTGTACACCCCCAGGTAGGACTCGGGCGTGGTGGGCAGGTGGACCGGCAGCGGTCCGGTGGGCGCGGGGCGATCCACGGTTTTGTTGTACACGCTGACCCCGGCCACGATCGCGGCAGCGGCCACGATCGCCGCGCCGGCCGTCAGCATCCGCCGACGCCTCCTGGGACGGCTGCGGCTGCGGTGCTTCAAGGAACCGTTCTTTCTGTGGCTGGGCCATGGCTGCAGCGTCAGGTGAGCGTCATCCTCCTCGTGGGCAGGCGGGTATCTCATGCCGCAACCTCCGTGGGCTCGGGACGGGCGCGTTTCCAGATGCCCTTGCTAGGGGTCAGCAACGGCGCCAGCATGTAGAGCTGCACGCCGGCCAGGACTTCGGTCGCCCAGTATGGATGCCACCCGTACTGGCGGATCCGCAGCGCGAGACCCGACCACAGGAGGACCTGGACGATGACGATCCAGCTGCACAGGATCCGGTTGACCGTAGCGGGAACCTTTCCCCGGTCGGGCGACGCGCCCGTGGGGACCCACTCGGCGACACGCCCCCGCAGGGCATACCAGACCGCGTAAACGTGACAGCACGCGTTGATCATGCAGACCCGGTAGATGGTCGGCCGCCAGCCGCGGCTCAGCAGCGGGAACACGAAGATGGTGGCCCCGAGGGCGGGCAGGATCGGCAGGTAGTTGTGCGGATAGATCTGTTGCGGGTAGAACCAGATCATCGTCAGTGTCGGAAACGGCCCGGTGAGCAGCAACGCGGCCGATGACATGTAGTAGAGAAAGGCGGCCCAGAACGCGGCCCGCTGCTGCCAGCTGAACGGCGCCTCCTGGAAGTGCTTATCGATCATGAGCAGCATGGAGGAACGGCACCAGCGGGATTGCTGATTGGCCAGGGACGGGAAGTCAGCCGGCGCTATCCCCTTGGCCAGGCAGACAGGCAGGTATCGGGTTTCGTAGCCAGCCCACCACAGTTTCATGCCGGAGTGGACGTCCTCGCCGATCGGAACGCGGGCGAACCCGCCTGCGGCCACCACGGACGCGCGGCGGTAAACCAGGTTCGTGCCCGCGCAAATCGCCGCCTTGTACCGGTCCCGGGCCGGCTGGATGAACCTGAAGAAGATCTCCTGGAGCGTCCCCGCAAACCGCTGGATATACGAGAATGACCGGTTGTCGACATCGAAGTACTGAGCGGTCTGGACAATGCCGATCTTGGCGTCCGAAAAATAGGGCATGGTCTCGTAGAGGAATTCCCGGCGCACCGCGAAATCGGCGTCGATGACGGCGATGAAATCTCCGTCGCTAATGTCCAGGGCGTGCAGGAGGTTGCCCGCCTTCTTCATCTCACCCGGGTTGGGGCGTACCACGTACCGGAAGCCGTACCGCTCGGCCAGGTCACGGATGCCCTGCCGGGCCGAGTCGTCGAGCACGTAGACCGTCTTGAGCCCGCCCCAGCTCATCTTGCTTACGTATTTGTAGGTGTTGTCCAGCACCGCCAGCGGCTCCCCGCAACTGGGCAGGAACACATCCACGCTCTCGCCCTGCTCGGTGTAGCTGGCCACCGTGGCCTGGTGCTCGGCCAGGGTCAGCCTCGGACGCCCGATCCGCAGCCAGAAGTTGACCGCCACCGGCGGCACCATGACCATAAGCAGCAGCCACATGACCGGGGACACGACCCAGGCCCGCTCGGCCACGTGGACGTACCCGTAGAGCACCCCGCCCGAGGCGATGAGCAGCCACGCGAACACCCAACGGCGCGGCCTGCCGAAGTACGCGTACTTCTCCCGATGATTGGGTGGCCGCGGCAGGTATATGTCCGGCCGCTCGGTGACGTAAGACTCAGCGACGGGCACGATCGCTCCCGTTCGATTGGGCCGGCGCCGGGCTGCCGTGAGGCCCAGATGGTGTACGGGCCGGTGCGAGCCAGGACGTAGTAGCCGCCCGCGTGGCTCATGTCCGCGGTGATCTGGTTATCGGTGGCCGCGGTGTCTCCGAAGTCGAGGATCACCAGCGCGAAGAAATGGCTGCTGATCGCGGCCTGGTAGGAGGGCGCCCCGGGCAGTGCTTCGGGGTAGCTGAAGTAATAGGTGCTCGACCACCGCGTCCAGGGAACCTCGGCGCGCAGGTAGTACGCCTCGACGTCGTAATCCTCGGCCAGGTAGTTGCCCGGGTGGGAGTTGGCCGCCGAGCGGAGGATGCTGACCAATGCCGCGCTGTCCGGCCAGACCCGGTAAAGCGAGGCCGCCTGCCCCATCGAGCCGAACAGCGTCGACGCGGCTATGGGCAGCGCCAGGACCGCTGCCCACCCCCGACCCGGATCCACCCTGCTGAAACGGGCCATGGCGTAACCCGCCGCGATGGCCGCAAACCAGGCGCCGAACACCACGTGCTTCTGCAAGCTGACGGTGGTGTGGAGCCTGGCCTGTTCGGCCGGGGCGAGCAAGGCGGCCGCGGCCAGGACCGCGGGCAGGAACTTCCCGCGCGTCTCGCCGCGGATGGACAGCACCGTGCCGATGGCGGCGAGGACGAGGATCAGGCTGGTCCACACGTACGCCTGCTGGAGCACGGTGGTCACCGGGACGTCCGACCCGGGGCGGGCCAGCGTGCTGGTCATGATGCCCAGCCAGTACTGATGACCGCCGGCCAGGAGGGCCGCGGCGGCCAGTGCGAGCCACGAGCCGAGCGCGGCCAGCGCCGCCAGCCACGCACGACCGGGGTGCTCCCGGCGTATGGCCAGCGCCACGACGATGAAAACCACCGGAGTAAACAGTGTCGTCGCGTATTTCGCCGCGTCCGCAGCGGCCAGGGTCAGGCCGGACGCAACCAGGAGAGTTATCCGGGCTCGGAATTGGCAGCCGGCCGATCGGACACCCAGCCATACCGCGAGGGAAAGCATGAACAACGCCATCGCGTCGAAAGTCGCGAAAGCGCCCAGGAACTGCGTGCCGGCCAGTGTGGCAAACAGCGCCGCGGCCAGGAGCGCCGCCCGCTGCCCGTACAGCCGGACGGTCGTGGCCCACAGCAGGCTCGTAACCCCGAGCATGAAGCACAATGAGAGAATGCGCGCGGCGGCCAAGCCGCCAATGCCGTTCGCAAGAGCGCCGAGTGGCGGGTAGAGCACGGGCGCTCCGGAGAAATACGCGGGAAAGTCCGGGATCGGCAAGTGGTGCAGCCACTGAGCCCACTCCAGGTGCCCCGCTCGCAAATAGAGCGCTTCATCCTGAAATGCCGTATTAGACCAGATCAGTCGCAATGACAGCGCGGCCTGGACGGCCAGCACGACGAGCAGCGGCCATCTTCTGCCCGCGGGGGCGATCGTTCCCGGGCCGCCCGGCCGCCGCCAGGCATGACGTGAGACCGCCGCATCGCCACGATGACTATCCACGACGGCCGGCGGAACCGAGGCGAGTTCTGCCACGGCCATGCGAGCCTGTGGCCGGGCCGCGCTGAACTGCCCCGTCTCGTTCGCGGAACGCTGGCTGCCGATCAGCGCCTAGCTCCGATCGTCGCCCCTGCTGACCGGCATTTGGAGCGCTTGCTTCCGGCGGGCCGCCGTGGTGAAACAGGACCCGTCAATTCTTCATCGCTTTGATAGCCAATAGGGCGCACATGCTTGTGGCCGGACGGTACCAGGGGCAATTCGGCACCTCCCTTACTCACGTGATGCACTGATAACTTCACTTACCGTAGCCGGGCCCCCTGGGAGGTAAAGAGCCGCCTACGAAAACGTACAGTGCATTTGCCCGAGAAGAGGCCTGTTTGCGGATTTCCCCGGTAAACCGGAAAAGAAGCCACGGCTGGTCTTTCCGGCGCGGAAGGCAGGCACAGTATGGTGTGAAACCAATGTGACACATGTACCGATGCGCGACCTTCGTCCGGCTTGGCGGCCTGCTCATTACGAGGAGATCCTCCGGTTAATTAGCGGGAGGGCTTTGCGCCAGTTCCCTCGCCACGCCCAGCTGGAAGGAGGCCTCGGCCAGCGGGTTGTCTTCGATCCGCCAGTCCTGGCGGTCACGCCCGCCGTGCTGGGCCACGTCGAACCACACCAGCCCGAGCGTCTTGTAGGCTGCCATCCCCTGGAACAGGTCCTGGATCTTGACGACCGGGCCGGCGTCGGGTCCGACGGCGGTCTCCGACAGCAGCACCGGCCTGCTGGTAAACGCCCGTACCTGGTCGATGGTCTGACCGAAGACGCTGCGGAAGGTGTCGGTTGGCCCGTAGTAGTACCCGTCGATGCCGACCCAGGTCACGTACTGTGCACCGGGCCACCAGGAGGCGATCGGTCTAGTGCCGGGTTCATCGGCCTGGACCGTCCACACCCAGGTGACGTTGTCGGCGCCCTCGTGGCGGAACAACGTCACGATGTGCCGCCAGGCGGCCACGAAGGTCGCCGACGGGACGTGCCGGTAGCCCCACGAGTACCAGTAGGCGTTCATCTCGTGCCCGAAGCCGATGACCACGTTATGGTCGAAGCCGCGCACCGAGTCGGCGTACGTGCGCAGGTAATCGTCGTAGGTGCCGTTGGCGATCGCCGCGATCGAGGCGTCGGTCGGGTCGATCTGCACGAACGGGATCACGCCATGCCGGTGCAAGGTCTGGGCGAACGACGTGTCAAACGGCTCCGTCCATCCGCTGTAAAACCCAAGCAGGTTAGGCTTCCGGCCCACCGCCGCCGCGAAGTCCGCGACCGGGTCGTAGGCCGGGGGCGCCCCGGGTTCGAAGACCCCTAGGTAGGAAGCCAGGCTGGGCGGCAGCGACGCGTGGGCGGCCGGCGGTGGGGACACGGACGATCCGGTGAGGCGGAGGGACGCGCCCGCCAGGGAGGCCACCGCCAGCGCGATGGCCAGGATCATGACCAGCCGGGATGTCATCTTGCGCGGCTCCCGGGGAAGATCACCCGGCCGACCACCGCGAGGTTGAGCGCGCCGAAGAACAGCAGGACCGCGAACTGCGGGGAACCGAGGGTGATCGTTCGCCAGAGGGCCAGAGCCAGCCACAGCAGGGCCACGCCGCCGCTCCACCAGGTCACCCCGAGCCGGAATCGCCGCAGCGAACTGCCCGGCGTCCGGGTCGGATGCCAGCTCATCGACTTGCCTCGCGCTCCATCCCACAGCGCGAGCACGTGCGCCCAGCCGCGGGCGATGCCCAGTGGCCAGATGCCCGGCCCGTAGCCGGACAGGTGCCAGAGCGGGTACAGCACGAAGCCGGTCAGCATGGCCGGGAGCAGGACGATAAAGTTCCGCAGCCTGATCTGGCCGGGGAGGAAGGCCAGCATGACGATGGGGATGATGGGCCCGAAGAACGTGAGCAGGGCGGTGTAGACGTAGTACAGGAACCCGGAGATATACGTCAGCCGGGCCGGGATACGCATGGGTACCGACCACAGCCGCCGGGAGAACACGATGCCGACGTTCCCCGAACACCAGCGGTACTGCTGCCTGACGAAGGCGTCCAGGCGGTCCGGGCAGATACCGGTCGAGAGCAGGATCGGCACGTAGGTCAGCGACCAGCCTGCCCGGCGTACATCCAGTCCGGTGTGGACGTCCTCGGCGTACGGGATGAGCGTCGGGCCGCCCTGCGGCTCGAGTGCGGCCCGGCGGTAGACCGCGGAGGTCCCGCAGCAGACCGCCGCGTCCAGCCGGTTGCGGGCCACCTGGACCACCCGGTAGAAGACCTCCTGAATCGGCCCTGCGGCGCGCTCGATCCAGGTCTGCTCCGGGCTGGTCCGGAAATACTGCGGGGTCTGCACGATCGCGATCGCGGGATTGTCCATGTACGGCAGCGTCTCGGCCAGGAAGTCTCGACGCGGCGCGAAGTCCGCGTCCAGGACGACCAGGTACTCGGCGCTGGTCTGGGAGAAGGCGTATCGCAGGTTGCCAGCCTTCTTGCCGGCCGGCCAGTCCGGCCGGTGGATGTAGCAGAAGCCGAACGACTCGGCCATCGCGCGAGCCTCGTCGGACGGTCCGTCGTCAAGGACGAAGGCCTGCGCTTCGCCCCGGTAGTCCTCGATGAGGCCCAGAACGGCGGTCCACGTATTGCGGAGCAATTCGATCGGCTCGCCGCAGATGGGCAGGTAGACATCCACGTCCGGATAGGACTCCGGGTGCCAGGCCGCGAGGAGGGCCTGATGGGCGGCCAGGTCGAACCCGGCGCCCGCGAAATTGACCGGCAGGCTGATGGCCTGGCAGATGAAGTAGGTTCCGGTGAAGAGCAGGAACGGCGTGAGCGCCAGGTCCTGGGTCTCGAACCTGACCTGGCTGAAGATGAGGCAACATGAGCCGATGAGGATGACCGTCGTCAGATAAGGCAGGTTCCGCCAGACGTAAAGGTATTTCTCCTCATCATCCGGCGGCGCCTGAGGCACCAGCCCGCTCGGCCCGTCTCGCCGGTAGCCAGCGGCGTCCGGTCCCGCGGCAATAACCACGGGAGCGACCTGCTGCTCGCTCACGGCCTGTATTGCCAGATCTCGTAGGACCCCTCGCCGATGGGCGGGATCTCCATGCCGTAGGGGACGACCTGGATGAGGTGGTAGTGATGGTTGCGGTGAATGTCCGCGGCGAGGCTCTGGTCCAAGGACGTGGTGTCGGTGAAGTTCAGGGCGATAAGCGAGAAGTAACCTGACGCGATGTACAGGGCATAGGTGCCCGCGTTCCCGGGTCCGACGACCCCCGCCGTAGCGCTCGGGCCGCCGGTCGGAGCCCCCGACGGCAGGACGATGTTCCGCGTGCTTGACCAGCGCATCCAGTGATGGCCGGCCTGCAGGTAGTACTCCGGGACAGACGGGTCCTCGACCAGCACGCGCCCGGTGCCGCGATCCACTAGCGGGCCGAATATGGAAATGAAGTCGGACGTGTTGGGCCAGTCGGCGGACATTACCCGCGACTGGCTGGCCCCGAGCGCGACGGGGAAGCAGAGCGCGATTACGCAGGCCCCGCCGCAGACGGTACGCATGTTCCCCGCAGGCGATGTGGCGATGAGTTTTTCGACCGCGTAACCCGCGGCGATGGCCGCGAACCAGGCCCCCATCGCCCCGTGCTTGTTCAGCGAGGCCGTGGTGTACAGGCTCGCCTGCTCGACGGGCACCAGCAGTACGGCGCCGGCCAGCAGGGTCAGCAGCCACGACTGCGCGCGTCCTGACCGGCTGACCCAGCTGATGACTGCGCCGCAGAAAGCGGCGACGACGATCACGCCGGTCCACGACCAGAAGTTGGCGAAGACGCTGAGCGGGGAGTCCGTACCGGCCGCCCGCTTCAGCGTGGTCACGTCGATCCCGTGGAGGTAGCGGCTTCCGCCGATCAGCACGGCCGGCGTGAGGAGCACGGCCACGATGGCCAGGAGGGTCAGCGCGCGCCCGGCGGCCAGCCTGCCGCCTGGCTTCGGGAAGGCGGTGACCAGGGCGAGCAGGACCACAACCGGGTCGAACAGGGCCGACGAGTACGAGGCCGCGTTGGCCAGCGCCAGCACGGCTCCGGCCGCGATCATCCAGCCCGTCGCGTCCTGCCGGTCTCCGGCCCGGACGACGAGCCAGGCCGCGAGCGCGATCAGCAACATCGACATGGCGTCGTAGGTAGCGAACGCCCCCAGATGCAGCGTCGGGCCGGAGACGGCCCACAGCGCGGCGGCGAAGAACGCAGCCCGGCGTCCGAACAGGCGGCCGGTCGTGGCCCATAGCGCGACGGTTGCCCCCAGCATGAAGATGAGGGACAGAATCCGGGCCCCGGTCAGCCCCCCAACGCTGTCGGCCAGCGCGCCGAGGGGCGGGTAGAGGACCGGCGCCCCGGAGAAGTAGGCCGGGAATTGCGGCAGCGGAGTGCCGTGCAGCACGTGCGCCCACTCCAGGTGCCCGGCCCACAGGTACGTCGCCTCATCCTCGAACGCCGTGTCGGCCCGGACGAGCCGGAGCGACAGGGCGGCTTGGACGGCCAGTACGGCTAGCAACGCCCAACTGGCCGGGACCCGCAGCTTCGCGGTCCGTCCGCGTCGGTGCGCGGTAGCCATCCGGGTCGGAAGCGCTGGCGCCGTCGAAGACTCTGCCGACTGCTGGGTCGCAGGGCCATGCTCCATAGACGTACCTGCTTGTGGTCTGGGCATTCCCTGGGCGGGGGGAAGCCGCATCGTTAGCTCGCGCTATGTAGTAGATGCGTCACTTAAAAACAGCGGCCCCCGCGGGAGGATACAGACGCCACCACCCAGACGGTAACGGTCGGCCTGGTCGAAGGACGGGCTTTTGCGGATTTTTGCACCAGAAACGATCTCCTCGCGGCATCGGGTCGGCCTCGCGGCCACCGCCGGTTCTGGCGCAAATCCGGTAGCTGCCGTGACATTTTCTTACTTTGTGCTTGAAGAGCCGCCGATCCTATGCTCCGCTATACCGTGCGGTCGCATCGTCCCGTGTGCGCATCGCGCGAGGGGTTCCACATGGGCGACGAGGATCACGGCGAGCAGCTCCCGCACCGTGTGCGAGGCGCGGCTCAAGCCAGGCCTGCTCCATCGGCATCACCAGTGTTCTCGGATGAGCTGCGGCAGCGCATGCAAGCGGCGGTCAGCGCCGAGCGGGCCCGGGCGACGGGACAGGGCCAGCCGGGCCAGGACCAAGACCAGCCGGGACACGACCAGCCGGGCGAGGGCCAGGCGGGCGGGGAGCGCGCTGAACCTGCCCGGGCGGCGATCGCGTCAGCCCCCGCGGACAACGGGGCGGCAGCACCGGCCGTTAACCGGGCCGCGGGGCCCGAGCCCACCGGCCAGCCCAGCCCAGCCGTCGAGCCCGCGCGCAAGGTCAGGCCCGCCCGGCTCGGCACGCCCGAACGCCCCGCCGGGCCCGGGCCTCCTGCGGGAGCGCCGGCCATAGCTAACCCGGCCGCCGGCCGCCCGGCGCGACCGCGAGCCGGCCCGCGCGCGGCGTCGGCTCGCCGGCGCCTGGTCGCGACCAGTGCGATCGCGGCGGCCCTGATCATCCTGGCCGCGGGGTGTCTGGGCGTCGCGGTGGCCAAGTACCTGGCCAGCTCGCACGCCCACGGCGACACGGTGAGCCCCGCCGAGCAGCGTGCGGAGGCGGCATCGCGCCGTCGGGCGGCGACCTGGGTCACCCAGCAGGTCAGCCACGCCGCCGCCGTCGCCTGTGACCCGCAGATGTGCGCGGCGCTCACCGCCAGCGGGTTCCCGTCCCGCTATGTGCGCGTGCTCGGGCAGACGGCAACGTATCCGCTGACGTCCGCCGTGGTCGTCGTGACGCAGGCCGTCCGTGACCTGTTCGGCAGCAGCTTCACCTCCAACGATGCGCCCGCGGTCCTGGCCACCTTCGGCTCGGCCGACGCGAGCATCACCGTCCGCGTGATCGCGCCCGACGGAGCCGCCGCGTACTATCGCGAACTCGCCGCGGACCTGGCCGCCCGGAAAGCTCCTCGGAGCCGACCTGGTGAAGATATCCGGCATCACAGTGTCGGCCGAGGCCAAGCAGCAGCTGGTGGCCGGCCAGCCCGACTCGCGGCTGCTGCTGGCCATCACCTCCCTGGCCTCGAGGCAGTCCGTCGACATCCTGGACTTCGGGAACATCGGGTCCGGTGTCGACCCGGCCATCCCGCTCCGGTTCGCGGATCTGGCCGAGAGCGATCAGGCCGCTCACACGGCTAGCTCGGCGTACGTGCGGGCCCTGCGGGCCAGCCTGGCCGCAATATCTCCGCGGTTCCGTCCCACCACCATCGTGACCGTGGCGCTTCCGAGCGGTCAGACGGTTCTGCGCATCGAGTTCACCGCCCCGTCCCCGCTCAATCTCCTCACGCCCCCGCCCTCTCAGTGATTGCGGATTCTGTCGCCGTCGCCGCGACCAGGGGTAGGCTCGCACATCGGCGCCGCGGCCCGGCCAGCGAAGCGGGTGCAACGTTTTCTCGGATCGCGTCAACCGTCGCGGCGACCATTGCGTCTCAGTTAGTGAGGCTCGGCGAAAGCGGGACGCCGAGCCTCGTTTTATGCCCGGAGCCAGGTAGGGTTTGCCCCCATGAGCGGGCACTGTGGGCGGGCACCGTGGATGACATCGACGCGCGCATCATCGCCGCGCTGATCAGGGACGCGCGGGCCAGCTACGCCCTGATCGGCCACGAGGTCGGGCTGTCCGCGCCCGCGGTCAAGCGGCGGGTGGACCGGCTGCGGTCGGCCGGCGCGATCACCGGCTTCTCGGCCCGGGTCGATCCGGCGGCCATGGGCTGGACTACCGAGGCCTACGTGGAGTTGTTCTGCGGCGGGCGCACCTCACCCGAGGAGATTGCGGCCGCGGTGCGGCGTTATCCCGAGGTGGCCGACGCGTGCACGATCACCGGTGAGGCGGACGCCCTGGTCCACATCCGGGCCGCCGATGTGCGGCATTTCGAGGGCGTGATGGAGCGCATCCGGGCCGAGCCGTTCGTGGTCAGGACGCGGAGTGTGATCGTACTGTCCCGGCTGGTCGACCGGGCCGAGGCGCTGGCGCCGCGGCGCTGAACCGGATCATGTCCGTTCTGTGCATCAGCGGGACCCTGAACAGCTAAAGTCATCCGCATGTCGGAGTTTGAAGATCCGAGTGCGAATACCGGGCGCTTCCGGGCCTTTGTCGAACGCGGTGATGAGGATGTCGCGCCGTCCCGCCGCCTTCCCGCTTCTCCTGCCGTGCTGGTCGCCGTGGGCGTGGTTATCGTCGTGATCATCATCGTGATCGTGGCCGTAGCCTGACGGGATGAGTGTCACCTCTACCAAGGACGTCACCGGCCGGCACCTAGAGCGCTTCGGCGAGAAGGATGGGCTCGTCGTTGCCTGGCAGTTAGCTTGGCGTCCCGGTTCTGGTCAGGTCCGGATGACATCCTGTGATTTATGACAGACACCGTCGCCGGGGATGACGAGCACCATCGGCTGACCGCGGTCCAGGGACTGGCGGCGCTATCTCTGGACGCCCTGTCCTCGGTGGCCTACGGGCCGGAGGCCATCCTCGTCGTCCTGGTCGCGGCGGGCGCCACGGCTCTGCACTACTCGTTGCCGATCACCGGCGCGATCGTCGTCCTGCTCGCCGTGCTCGTGGTGTCCTACCGCCAGGTGATCGCGGCGTTTCCCAACGGCGGCGGCGCGTACGCCGTGTCCAAGGCGCACCTGGGCACCCGGGCCAGCCTGGTCGCCGCCGCGTCGCTGATCGTTGACTACGTGCTGAACGCGGCTGTCGGCGTGTCGGCCGGCATCGAGGCCCTCTATTCCACGTTCCCGGCGCTCTATGGCGCCAGGGTCTGGCTGTGCCTGGCCGTGCTCGCCCTCATCACCGGCCTGAACCTGTGGGGCGTTTCGGAGTCTGCGAAGGTCTTCACGGTCCCGACGCTGCTGTTCATCCTCTCGATGGCGGCGGTGATCGTCGGCGGCCTGATCCGTACCAACCCCGCGGTGGCGCTCAACCATCAAATCGGCCCGTCCACCGAGGCGATCGGCATCCTGCTACTGCTGAAGGCGTTTGCCTCCGGCTGCTCGGCATTGACCGGGGTGGAGGCGATCGCGAACGCTGTGCCGGAGTTCCGCAAGCCGCGCGCGCGCCGCGCACAGCACACGGAGATGTGGCTCGGCATCCTGCTCGGCACCATGCTGATCGGGCTGGGGATCCTGATTCGCAAGTTCCACGTGGTACCGCATTCCAACATTACCGTGCTCGCCCAGCTCACCGAGGCGTCGCTCGGTCACAACTTCGTCTACACCGCGATCGGGCTCATCACGACGGTGCTGCTCGCGCTGGCCGCCAATACCTCGTTCGGCGGCCTTCCGGTGCTGGCCGCCCTGCTGGCCAGGGACAACTTCCTGCCGCACATGTTCGGTCTGCGCGCGGACCGGCAGGTGCACCGCTACGGCGTCGTCGTGCTGGCTGTCCTGGCCGCCGCCCTGCTGGTGGCGTCCAAAGGCGACACGCAGGCGCTGGTTCCGCTGTTCGCCATCGGGGTGTTCGTCGGGTTCACGCTGTCCCAGTTCGGCATGGTCAAGCACTGGAGGATCGAACGGTCCCGCGGCTGGATGACCCGGGCGGCCATCAACGGCTTCGGAGCCGTCCTGACCACGGTGACCACGATTATCGAGCTGGTCACCAAGTTCACCGAGGGTGCGTGGCTGATCGTGCTCGTCATCCCGGGTCTGGTGCTGCTGTTCAGCCGGGTCCACCGCACCTACGACCGGATCGGCGCACTGCTCGGGATAGGCCAGACGCCGGACCTGCCGATCAAGCACCAGTCGCTGGTCGTCGTGCCCGTCGCCTCGATATCACGGCTGACGGCCGCGGGCATCTCCACGGCACTATCCATAGGAGATGAGGTCATCGCGGTGACCGTACGCTTCACCGATCCCGAGGAGGAGGAGGCAGCCGACGCGTCGTTCCGCGAGCACTGGGAGCAATGGCACTCGAACGTCCCGCTGGTCACGCTGACCAGTACCCGCCGTTCGATCGCCAAACCCATCGTGAAGTACCTGTGCGATATCGAGGCGAAGGACAAGTACCACAAGCTGGTGGTGCTGATCCCGGAGGTGCAGCCCAGGAGATTCTGGGATTACCTGTTCTTCAACCAGCGCGGCGTAATCCTGGACCGGGCCATCAGGCGAGGCACGGCCAACGTAGTGCTCTGCCGCCTTCGTTACCGCCTGGGACAGCTGGCGCCCCATGACGCCGGCCCGGCCTCGGCCGACACGTCGGCCGAGGCCGCCACCACGCCGCCGCCCGGGTAAACGAAACCGGCCCGAGGGCAAGATGACTGCCTTGGCCTCCCGCATCGCCCGGAAAGGACTAGGATTCCAGCCGCGACCTGTGGTCGCGCTGTAGGTCGCGGTTCGCGGGCCCGGCACCCCCTTTCGGCCCCCGCGCACGGCACCGACATTTCAGGGGAGGTGGAGCGGCGTTTCCCTTCCCGGCCTGACGGCTGGGGTCTGCAGCCGCGATCCGGATGATGAACGTCGCGATCCCAGTCGGCGCTGGTGGTGCCCGTGTCTTCTGACCTTCCGCTGGCCGTGGTGACGGGTGGTAACCGCGGTGTGGGCCGTGAGGTATGCCGCCAGCTGTCCCTGCTCGGCTTCGGCGTGGTGCTCGGCTCCCGCGATCTGCGCAAGGGCGAGATCGCCGCCAAGGAACTCGATCCGGAAGGGGTCCGGATCGTGGCGTGCCAGCTCGAGGTGGACAACTCGCTCAGCGTGACCGCGATGGCCGACTGGGTAAAGGAGCGGTTCGGCCGCACCGACGTGCTGGTGAACAACGCCTCCACCGTGTACGACCGGTGGGCGACGGCGAGCCGCGCGGACCTGGCCACGGTCGCGGAGGCGATCGACGTCAACCTGTTCGGCCCCTGGCGGGTGATCGACGCGCTGCTGCCGATGCTGCGCTCCAGCTCCCGCCCGAGGATCGTCAACGTGAGCAGCGAGGGCGGTTCTATTTCCGCCATGACCGGCGGATCGCCCGCCTACAGCATCTCCAAGGCCGGCCTCAACGCGCTGACCCGGCTGCTCGCCGGGGAACTGGCCCGGGACGGCATCCTGGTCAACGCGGTCTGCCCGGGCTGGCCCGCCAGCGAGGCCCACCCGCAGGGCCGGTCACTGGCCCAGGCCGCGGCCAGCGTCATCTGGGCGGTAACGATACCCAACGGTGGCCCCACCGGTACCTTTACCCGCGACGGCCAGCCCTTCCCCTGGTAGCCCCAGGGCTAATCGTCCTCGTCCGGGCCGGGCTGGTAGCGGTAGCCCATGCCCGGCTCGGTGATCAGCCAGCGCGGCCGCGCCGGATCGGGCTCGAGCTTGCGGCGCAGCTGCGCCATGTACAGGCGGAGGTTGCCGGTGGCGTCGGCGTACCCGGGACCCCACACCTCGGTCAGCAGCTGGTTGCGGCTGAGCAGCTTGCCCGGGTGGCGGAGCAGGACCTCGAGCAGGTGCCACTCGGTCGGGGTGAGCCGGATGTCGTCCGGCTGAGCCGAGTGCCCCCCGGCCGGCACTGGGGCCTGCCGGGTGACCCGCTTGGCGGCCAGGTCGATGATCAGGTCACCGAGCTTGATCCGGGGCAGGTCCTCAGCTGTTCCGGTGCGCCTGACCGCGGCCCGCATCCGGGCGAGCAGCTCCTCCACCCCGAACGGCTTGGTGATGTAGTCGTCCGCTCCCGCGTCAAGCGCCTCGACCTTGTCCAAGCTGTCGGCTCGCCCGGACAGCACGATGATGGGTGCCTTGGTCCACCCGCGCAGGCCCTGGATGACCTCCATGCCGTCCAGGTCGGGCAGGCCGAGGTCGAGGATCACCAGGTCGGGCGGGTGCCGGGCGGCCATCTGCAGCGCCTCGGTCCCGGTGGCCGCGACGTCCACCTGGTAGTCGCGCACCCTGAGGTTGATGCGCAGCGCCCGGAGGATCTGCGGCTCGTCGTCGACGACCAGGACCCTGGTCAAGACTCAGCCTCCTCGCGTTCACGGTGGCCGGGCTCGTAGTCATAGCCGGGCTCCGCGACGGCCGGCAGCGACACGGTCATGGTCAGCCCGCCGCCCGGCGTGTCCTCGGCGGTCAGCGTCCCGCCCATCGCCTCGGTCAGGCCGCGCGACAACGCCAGGCCCAGCCCCACCCCGGCCGTGTTGTCGGTGTCGCCCAGCCGCTGGAACGGCACGAACATCCGGTCCCGGTCCTTCTCCGGGATCCCGGGTCCCCGGTCGACCACGCGCAGCTCGACCCGGTCCCCGAGGGCACTGGCGGCCAGCAGCGGCGGCTGGCCCGGCGGCGAGTAGCGCAGCGCGTTCTCGGTCAGGTTCACGATGACGCGTTCCAGGATGGCCGGGTCGACGTTGATCTCCGGGAGGGATTCCGGGATGTCGACCGTGATGCCGCGCGCGGCCGGGTCCAGGCTGTCCAGCGCGCTGGATACGATCTCGTCCAGGCCGACCGGCCGCGGGAACAGGGACAGCGCCCCGGCCTGCAGCCTGCTCATGTCCAGCAGGTTGTCCACCAGGTGGGTGAGCCGGTCCAGCGACTCGTCCGCCGTGGCCAGCAGCTCGTCGTGGTCTTCGGCCGCCCAGTCCACGTCCCGCGACCGCAGGCTGGTCACCGCCGCCTTGGCCGAGGCCAGCGGGGTGCGCAGGTCGTGGCTCACGGCGGCCAGCAGCGCGGTTCGCATCTTGTCGGCGGCCGCGATCGGCTTGGCCGCCTGCGCCTCCGCGGTCAGCCGCTGCTGCTCGAGGGCGACCGCCGCGTAGGACGCGAACGCGCCGAGCACGCGGCGGTCCGCGGCCGGCAGCGGCCTGCCCTTCAGGGCCAGCGATAGGCCATCGGTGACCGGCACCTCGACGTCGGCTTCGTCCGGCCGGGTGACCGCGGGCGTGCCCTGGCTGGCGACCGCGTGCCAGGCGCCCGGCGTGCCGCGCAGCCGCTCGGCGGAGGCGTCCGCGGGCTGGACGCCGTCGCCGGGCCCGCACTCGAGCAACGTTACCGAGTCCATGCCGAACGCTTCCCGGATCTGGTCCAGCAGCGCGCTGAGCCCCTGCTGGCCGCGCAGCACGCTGCCCGCGGTGGTGGTGAGCAGCTCCGATTCCGCATTGGCGCGCGCCGCTTGCGTCGTGCGCCGGGCCGCGATGTCGACCACCCAGCTGACTAGCAGTCCGACGATGATGAACACGGCGAGCGCGAGAGCGTTGTTGGCCTGGGCGATGGTCAGTTGGTGGATGGGTTGGATGAAGTAGTAGTTGAGCAGCAGCGAGGCGACGATGGCGGCCAGCACCGCGGGAACGAACCCGCCGACCAGGGCGACCACGATCACCGCGACCAGGAACAGCAGCACGTCGCTGGTCAGGTTGATGCCGTTGCGGACGCCGGTCAGCACCACGGTGAGCAGCGTGGGCAGCGCCGCGGCCAGCACGTACCCGGCGATCTGCCGCCGCGCCGTGATCGCGCCCCGGGGGCGTGGCAGGCCGCGCCCGCGGCCCATCTCCGCGTGGGTCACGATGTGCACGTCGATGTCGCCGGAGCCGCGGATGGTCCGGGACCCGATGCCTGGCCCGGTGAGCAGGGCGGTCAGCCAGGACCGGCGGCTCGCGCCGAGCACGAGCTGGGTGGCGTTCTCCGCGCGCGCGAAGGTGAGCAGGGCATCGGGGATGTCGTCCCCGACCACCTGGTGGTAGGTGCCGCCCACCGATTCGACCAGCCGCCGCTGGCTGGCCAGCGCGGCCGGATCGGCCCCGGTCAGGCCGTCGGACTTGGTGACGTGCACCGCGAGCAGGTCGCCGCCGGCCGAGCGCGCGGCGATCCGGGCCGCCCGCCTGATCAGGGTTTTGCCTTCCGGGCCGCCGGTGAGCGCGACGACTACCCGCTCCCTGGCCTCCCACGCGGCCTGGATCTTGTGCTCGATGCGGTAGCGCTGCAGCCCCTCGTCGACCTTGTCCGCTAGCCACAGCAGGGCCAGTTCGCGCAGCGCGGAGAGGTTCCCGGAGCGGAAGTAGTTGGTGAGCGCGGCGTCGATCTTCTCCGGCGGGTAGATGTTCCCGTGCGCCATCCGGCGGCGCAGCGCCTCCGGCGTCATGTCGACCAGTTCGACCTGGTCGGCGGCCCGCACGATCGCGTCCGGCACGGTCTCCCGCTGCGGCACGCCGGTGATCTTCTCGACCACGTCGTTGAGGGATTCCAGGTGCTGGATGTTGACCGCGGAGATCACGTCGATGCCGGCGTCCAGGAGTTCCTCGACGTCCTGCCACCGCTTCTCGTTACGGGACCCCGGGACGTTGGTGTGCGCGAACTCGTCGACCAGCGCGATCTGCGGTCGCCGGGCCAGCACCGCGGCCAGGTCCATCTCCTCGAAGGTCGCCCCGCGGTATTCCAGCCGGGCCCGCGGGATGACCTCCAGGCCGTCGAGCAGCACGCTGGTATGCGGCCGCCCGTGCGCCTCGGCGAACCCCACCACGACATCGGCGCCGCGCTCGGCGCGGCGGTGCCCCTCACTGAGCATGGCGTAGGTCTTGCCCACGCCGGCCGCGGACCCGAGGTAGATCCGCAGGTGCCCGCGGCCCGGCCGGCCGCCGGAACCGCTCGTCTCGCTGCCTAGCCGGCCGTCGTCATCAGCCATCATGGGTCCGGGTCTTTCCGCATCTCAGGCCGCACGGCCGGGCGCCGCGGCGGTCCGGAAGAACAGGCTGGACGGGTGCTGCCAGAGGAACACCACCGCGCCGCAGGCGATCAGCCAGCTGAGCGTGGTCAGGATCTTGGCCGGGCCGAGACCAGGGTGCGAGTTGACCAGGACGCCCAGGAAGCCGAGGGTGTGCAGGCCGAACAGGACGGTCCCGGTGACCCGGGCCCAGCCTCTGCCCCTTCGGCAGGCCCGCGCGAGCCCCAGCCAGAGCGCGATCTCGATCACGGACAGGAACACGGTCAGCGCGGCCACGCCGCCCACGGTGACGTGGTGCGAACTGGCCCGGGCCGCGGTCTCGGCCGGGTGCTTGGCGATGATGGCGCCGGCCACGGCGACGACGCCGATCGCGTAGACCAGCGTGTAGGCGGCACCGGCGTACATCAGCCCGATCGCGTTGCGCATGCTGGCCGGCAGCGGGCCCAGCGGCACCCGCCCGACCTGGTACGGCTGCGGGTAGCCCGCCGGCTGGGCGTTCGGGGAGTAGCCGCGTGGCGGCGCCGCCGGTCCCTGCCTCCCGTTGTAGCCCTGGGGCTGGGGGTAGCCCTGAGACGAACTGTATCCCTGGGGACCGGGATATCCCTGCGGCTGCTGGTGGCCCTTTGACTGCGGATACCCCTGCGGCTGTGGGTAGCCCTGGGAATAGCCCGGTGCTCCGGGGCTCTGCAGCGGCGGCTGCGACGGCCACCGCGACGCGGCACCCGCCGCGTCCGCACCCGCTGCACCCGCAGCCCAGGCCCGCTGGCCGTGGCCCGCACCCGGCAGGTCAGCGGGGGTCGCCGGCGTCGTCACCGTATGCGGCGCGCTGGCCCGCGAGAACGCCTCCGCCGGTCGGCCGGACCCCCCAGTCTCCTGCTCGAGCCGAGCCTGGTAGGCCCCGATGACGTTGGCCACCGGCCGCGGCCAGAATGCCACCGCGGACGGCCCGGTGCCGTGGTCCCGGCCCGCGACGGCCGCGGCCAGCGCCGCGGGTGTCGGCCGGGCGGCCGGGTCCTTGGCCAGGCACCCGGAGATGACCTCCCGCAGCACGGGCGGCAGCCCGTCCAGGGCGGCCTCGGCATGCACGACCCGGTACAGGATGGCGGCCGCGGTCCCGGTGCCGAACGGCCCGGCGCCTATGGCCGCGTAGGTGATCACGCACCCCAGGGCGAACATGTCGCTCGCGGGTCCGGCCGGCTTGCCCTCGGCCTGCTCGGGCGACATGAAGCCCGGGGTGCCGAACACGACTCCGGCCGCGGTCAGCACGGTCCCGTCGGTGGCCCGGGAGATCCCGAAGTCGATCACCCGCGGCCCGTCGGCGGCGAGCAGTACGTTGGCGGGCTTGAGATCGCGGTGGACCACCCCGCACGCGTGGATGGCCGCCGTCGCCTCGGTCAGCCCGGCCAGCAGCGGCCACAGCGCGGGCTCGGGCAGCGGCCCGTGCTCGCTGACCACCTGGTCCAGCGATGGGCCCGGCACGAACGCGGTGGCCAGCCACGGCGGGCGCTCGTTCAGCCCGCTGGCCACGACCGGCGCGGTGTAGATCCCGCTGACCGCCCGGGCCGCCGCGACCTCCTGGGCGAATCGGTGTAGGAACTCCTCGTCGCCGGCCAGATCGGGGTTCACGACCTTAATGGCGACCGCCCGGCCGGCCGGGGACAGACCGAGGTAGACCCGGCCCATGCCGCCCGAGCCGAGCTGGGCCCGCAGCCGGTACTCGCCGATCACACGCGGGTCGTCCGCCGCCAGTGCCTTCATCTCCGCTCCCGCCGCCGTGTCCTGCGCCTCACTAGGCTAACCCGGCGCCCTTGAAGAACGGACCGGACCGGCGCTGCCAGAGCAACAGCATCAACCCGCCCCCGATGAGCCAGGTGGCCGCGATCAGCACGGTCCCGATGAGGCCGGCCGCGAAGTGCCGGTACTTGATCAGGACCAGGAGCGCGACGACGGTGTACAGGCTGAAGAACACCGTGCTGGCCACCCGGGCCCGGTTACTCCCGGTCCGGCAGGCCCGGGCCACCCAGAGCCACACCGTGACCTGGATGACGCAGCTCAGGACCGCGACCACCGTCTCGCTGTCGAGCGTGAGCGACGCGAGGGGATTCTTGCCGCGGTCCACGACCAGCACGGCGCAGATCGCCCAGACCAGCGCGTAGGCGGCGCTGGCGTACATCAGCCGGACCGCGTCGCGGACGCTATCTGGCATGGGTACCCGCGGCCGGGCCCGCAGCGGCGCCGCATGGTCCGGCCGCCGGCGTCCGGCGGTCTTCTCGGTGCCGATGTCCGCGGAGCCACGGAACGTCTCCCGGACGCCGGCGTGGCTGTCCCGCCCGCTGCCTGCGCCCGGGACGCCCTTGGTACCGTCCTCACCCTCCGGGTCCGCCTGATCCTGCGGCTCTTTGGTACGATCGGCCACTCCGTGCGCGGGCGGCCCCGCATAGGCGCCAGCGGGCATCCCGTACGTCGTGGAGTCGCCCTCTACCAGCGGGCCGTCCTCCGACATCTGCGCCTCGAGCTGCGGCTCATACGTGCCGATGAGGTCGGCGACCGACTGCGGCCAGAACGACACGGCCATCGGCCCCGTCCCCCGCCTCCGGTGGCTGATCGCGGCCGCGAGGGCCCGGGGCGTCGGGCGCGCCGCCGCGTCCTTGGCCAGGCACCCCGCGACCACTTCCCGCAGCCAGGGCGAGAGCCCATCCAGTGCGGGCTCGGAATAGACCACGCGGTACAGGACGCTGGCCGGGGTGCCCTCGCCGAACGGCGGGGAACCGGTAGCCGCGTAGACGATCACGCACCCGAGGGCGAAAACGTCGCTCGCCGGGCTCGCGGGCTTGCCCTCGGCTTGCTCGGGTGACATGTAACCGGGCGTGCCGAACATCGCTCCGGTCGCCGTCACCGCCGCGGCTTCGACCGCGCGGGAGATGCCGAAGTCGATAACCCGCGGCCCGTCGGCGGCTAGGAGCACGTTGGGTGGCTTGAGGTCACGGTGGACCACCCCGCAGGCGTGGATGGCCGCCAGCGCCTCGACCAGCCCGGCCAGCAGCGGCCTCAGCGCCGGCTCGGGGAGCGATCCGTGCTCGCGGACCACCTGGGCCAGCGAGGGACCAGGGACGAACGCGGTGGCCAGCCACGGTGGATGGTCGTCCAAGCCGGTGGCGACGACCGGCGCGGTGTAGATCCCGCTGACCGCCTTCGCCGACGCGACTTCGTACTGGAACAGGCGCAGGAAATCAGGATCGCTCGCCAGCGAGGGATGTACTACCTTGATCGCCACGGCCCGCCCGGCCGGGGACAGCCCGAGATAGACCCGGCCCATGCCGCCCTCGCCCAGCCGCCCGCGCAGCCCGAACTCGCCGAGGAACCGCGGGTCGTCCGCGGTCAAAGCCTTCATGCCAGCTCCTGTTACGGCCCGCCCGATCACGACGTCCGCGGCCCTATTTGACCGTTCACGCAGTTCATGATCATTTGACGGGGATTGACCCTGCGCACCATATTCTGCGGTATTTCTCGCGGCCGCGGACGGTCTACGCGCCGGCCGGTCCCGGCGAGCCCGACAACGGCCGGCCAGGTACGGCATATTCCCCGGCCCCGCGACCGCAACCCGGTTCATCATGGCTGGTAGCGATAGCCCATGCCGGGTTCGGTGAGCAGGTGGCGGGGCCGGGCCGGGTTGTCCTCCAGCTTGCGGCGCAGCCGGGCCATGTGGAACCGGAGATAGTTGGTGCGCTGGCGGAAGCCGGGGCCCCAGACCCCGGTCAGGATCTGCGCCGACCCGACGAGCTGGCCCGGGCGCGGCAGCAGGAATTCCAGGATCCGCCACTCGGTCGGCGTGAGCCGCAGCGTCTCTCCAGGCTCGAGGTCCGGGCCTCCCCCGCCGGAGCCGGGCCGGGGGGGTGAGCCAGGGTCGGCGGGGGAGGGGCCTGTGGTGGGCACTGTGGCCGGTCCAGCGGCGCGGGTCACCCGATGGGTGCTGAGGTCTACCAGCCAATGGCCGATCATAGCCTGGCGCGGCCCGCCCGGGCCGGCGTTCCCCTCATCGCGCCGCAGCGCGGCCCGCAGCCGGGCCAGCAGCTCGGCCATGGCGAACGGCTTGGTGACGTAGTCGTCGGCCCCGACGTCCAGGGCGCCGATCTTGTCCCCCGGGCTGGTCCGGCCGGACAGCACGATGATCGGCGCCTTGGACCAGCGGCGCAGCTCGACGATCACCTCGGTGCCGTCGATGTCGGGCAGGCCCAGGTCCAGGATGACCGCGTCCGGGGGCTGGCTCGCGGCCAGGGCCAGCGCCTCGCGCCCGGTGCGCGCGGTCAGCACGTCATACTGCCGGGCCCGCAGGTTGATGCGCAGCGCCCGGAGCAGCTCGGGCTGATCCTCGACGATCAGGACCGCGTTCCCCACGGCCCGGCCGGAACCCGCGGTGCCGGGAGGCCCCGTGGATTCCGGCCGGGAGTGCCCCAGCTCAGACACGCCAGCCTCAGCCGGACTTCGCCGACAGCTCGTCGAGCAGGATGTTCAGGGTGAGCACGTTGACCGTCGGCTCGCCCAGGAAGCCGAGCGTCCGGCCCGTGATGTTCTCGGTGACCAGGTTGCGGACCTCGGATACCGGCAGGTGCCGGGCCGCGGCGATCCGGTCCACCTGCATGTACGCGTTCGCGGGCGAGATGTCCGGGTCAAGGCCCGAACCCGACGCGGTCACCGCGTCCGACGGTATCTGCGAGATCGGCACGTGGTCGAACGCGGAGATCTGCTTTTGCCGCTGCTGGATCAGCATGACCTGGGTCGGGTTGGTCGGCCCGAGGTTGCTCGCCGAAGAGTACAGCGGGTCGCAGCCGTAGTCGTTCTTCTCCCCGGCGACCACCGCATCCGAGGGTCGTGGCTGGAAGTACTGCGGCAGCGGGTTGCCCTTGGCGTCCACGAACTCCTGGCACAGCAGGCCCGACCCCACTACGTGACCGTTGTAGCTCACCAGCGAGCCGTTGGCCTTGTTGTGGAAGGCCACCTGGCCGACGCCCAGCATGACCAGCGGGTAGATGAACCCGCAGAGCACGGTGAAGACCAGCAGGAAGCGGAACCCCGCGATGTGCTGCCTGACGATAACAGGAAGGCGGTTCATAGCCGCTTTACCTTCCGAATCCGGGGATGAGCTGGACGATCAGGTCGATGGCCCAGATGCCGATGAACGGGATGATCAGCCCGCCGATGCCGTAGACCACCAGGTTCCTGCGCAGCATCGACTGCGCGGAGGCCGGCTTGTACCGCACGCCGCGCAGCGCCAGCGGGATCAGCGCCACGATGATCAGCGCGTTGAAGATGATCGCCGAGGTGATCGCCGACTTCGGGCTGTACAGGTGCAGGATGTTGAGCTTGCCCAGTTGGGGGAGCACGGCCGAGAACATGGCCGGGATGATGGCGAAGTACTTGGCCACGTCGTTGGTGATGGAGAACGTGGTCAGCGCGCCGCGGGTGATCAGCAGCTGCTTGCCGATCTCCACGATCTCGATGAGCTTGGTCGGGTTGGAGTCCAGGTCCACCATGTTCCCGGCCTCCTTGGCGGCCGAGGTGCCGGTGTTCATGGCCACGCCGACGTCGGCCTGGGCCAGCGCCGGGGCGTCGTTGGTGCCGTCCCCGGTCATCGCGACCAGCTTGCCGCCCTGCTGCTCCTTGCGGATCAGCGCCATCTTGTCTTCCGGCGTCGCCTCGGCCAGGAAGTCGTCCACCCCGGACTCGTCCGCGATGGCCTTGGCCGTCAGCGGGTTGTCGCCGGTGATCATGACGGTCCGGATGCCCATCTTGCGCATCTCGGCGAACCGCTCGGAGATGCCCTCCTTGACGATGTCCTTCAGGTGGATCACCCCGAGGGCCCGGGCCGGGCCGTCGGCCGGTTTCTCGGCCACCACCAGCGGGGTCCCGCCGGCCGCCGAGATGCCGTCGACCAACGGCCCGAGGTCGTCCGGCACGGTGCCGCCGTTGTCCCGGATCCACTGGGATACCGCCGACGCGGCGCCCTTGCGTACCTCGCGTCCGTCGGCCAGGTCGATGCCGCTCATCCTGGTCTGCGCGCTGAACTCGACGAACTCGGCGCCGGTCAGCTCGCCCTCGGCCCGCTCGCGCAGCCCGAACTCGTTCTTGGCCAGCACCACGATCGAGCGGCCTTCCGGCGTGTAGTCCGCCATCGACGACAGCTGCGCCGCGTCCGCCACCTGCTGCGCCGTGGCCCCGCCCACCGGCAGGAACTCCGACGCCTGCCGGTTCCCGATGGTGATCGTGCCGGTCTTGTCCAGCAGCAGCGTGTTCACGTCGCCGGCCGCCTCGACCGCGCGGCCGGATATGGCCAGCACGTTGCGCTGGACCAGCCGGTCGATGCCGGCGATGCCGATCGCGGACAGCAGCGCGCCGATCGTGGTCGGGATCAGCGCCACCAGCAGGGCCACCAGGATGACCAGGCTCTGCGGCGCCTTGGAGTAGAACGCCATGGGCTGCAGCGAGATCACCGCCAGCATGAAGATGATGGTCAGCGAGGCGAGCAGGATGTTCAGCGCGATCTCGTTCGGCGTCTTCTGCCGCTGGGCCCCCTCGACCAGGGCGATCATGCGGTCGATGAACGTCTCGCCCGGCTTGGAGGTGATCTTCACCACGATCCGGTCGGACAGCACCGTGGTACCGCCGGTGACCGCGGACCGGTCGCCGCCGGACTCGCGGATGACCGGCGCGGACTCACCGGTGATGGCCGACTCGTCCACCGACGCGACGCCCTCGACCACATCCCCGTCCCCGGGGATGACCTGGCCGGCCTCGACCACCACGTGGTCGCCCAGCTGTAGCTGCGTCCCGGGGATCGACTCCTCGTGCAGGCCAGACGGGTCCGCGCCCGGCTTCCAGTCGGTCAGCCGCCGGGCCACCGTCTCCCGCTTGGCCCGGCGCAGCGTCTCGGCCTGGGCCTTGCCGCGCCCCTCGGCCACCGCCTCGGCCAGGTTGGCGAACAACACGGTCAGCCAGAGCCAGACCACGATGGTCCAGTTGAACACCGACGGCGACCGGATTGCGGTGTACATACACAGCACGGCGCCGACCTCGACCACGAACATGACCGGGTTGCGGATCTGGACCCGCGGATCCAGCTTCTTGAACGCGCCCGGGGTCGACTTCCACAAGATCTTCGGGTCGAGCAGGCCGCCACCGACCCGCCGCGGCTCGCTGGCCGCCTGCGGGTGGGCGGGCGGCGCCGGAGTACCCGGGCTCTCAGTTGTCACAGACATCTCAGTGAAGTCCTTCTGCGAACACGCCCAGCGCGAGGGCGGGGAAGTAGGTCAGGCCGACGAGGATGAGGATCACGCCGACGAGCATGCCGACGAACAGCGGTGTCCTGGTGTCCAGCGTCCCGGCGCTGGCCGGCGTGGGCGCCTGTCTAGCCAGCGACCCGGCCAGGCCCAGGGCGAAGATCTCCGGCGCGAACCGGCCGAGCAGCATCGTGATGCCGCCGGTGATCTGGTAGAACGGGGCCGCGGTGCCCAGGCCCGCGAACGCGGACCCGTTGTTGTTGGCCTGCGAGGCGTACGCGTACACGATCTCGGTCAGCCCGTGCGGCCCCGGGTTGAAGATCGCGCTCTGGCCCCAGTGCGTGCCGATCGCGATCGCCAACATGGTCAGGATCACCACCGGCAGGGTCAGGAAGTACAGCGACGCGTACTTCATCTCGACGGGCCGGATCTTCTTGCCGATGTACTCCGGCGTCCGGCCGACCATCAGCCCGGCCACGAACACCGTGACCATGGCCAGGATCAAGATGCCGTACATGCCGGCCCCGATCCCGCCCGGCGCGACCTCGCCCAGCGCGATGTCGAACAGCGCGATGCCGCCGCCGAACGGCGTCAGCGAGTCGTGGAAGCAGTTCACCGATCCGGTGGAGGTCACCGTGGTGGACGCCGCGAACACCGAGCAGCCTGGCGGGCCGAACCTGGTCTCCACACCCTCATACGTGCCGTGCGCGATCTGGGGCGCCATTCCGGCCGTGCCCAGGTGGGTCTCGAAGAAGCTGATCCCGCCGACGGCGGCCGCCCAGATGATGACCATGGCGGCGACCAGCGCGTATCCCTGCCTGTTGTCGCCGACCATCTTGCCGAATGCTCGCGGCGTGGAGAACGGAATCAGCAGCAGGAGGAAGATGATGAAGATGTTCGTGAACGGATTGGAGTTCTCGAACGGGTGGGCCGCGTTGACGTTGAACCAGCCACCGCCGTTGTTGCCCAGGTCCTTGATGGCTTCCTGCGACGCTACCGTGCCGCCGGGGATCGTCTGGTGGCCGCCGGCCAGCGTGGCGATCGTGTGGTAGTCGGCCAGGTTCTGGATCGCCCCGCCGGCCATCAGGATGATGCAGCCGATGACCGCGATCGGCAGCAGCAGCCGGATCGTCCCGCGGGTCACGTCCACCCAGAAGTTGCCCAGCCGGTCGGTCCGGGACCGGGTGAAGCCGCGGATCATCGCGATCGCGACCGCCAGGCCTACCGCGGCCGAGAAGAACTGCTGCACCATCAGCCCGGCCTGCTGGGTCAGGTAGCTCATGGTCGATTCGCCGGCGTAGTTCTGCCAGTTGGTGTTCGTGACGAACGACACCGCGGTGTTCCACGCCGTGTCCGTCGGGACGTTGGACATCCCGACCGCCCAGAACAGCCAGTGCTGGGTCCGTTCGATCAGGTACACGAACAGCACGGCCACGGCCGAGAAGGCCAGGATGGAGCGTACGTAGACGGTCCAGCGCATGTCCGCGTCCGGGTCGATCCCGGTCAGCTTGTAGATGCCGCGCTCCACCCGCCAGTGGTTCTTGTCGGTGAAGATGCGCGCGATCCAGTTGCCGAGTGGCACGTAGCACGCCGCAAGGGCCGCGGCCAGCAGCAGGAACTGCAGCCAGGCGGCGAGCGTGGAATTCATCAGAACCTCTCAGGCAGGACGAGGGCCACGAACAGGTAGATCGTCAGCACGATGCCACCGATCAGGCCGATCCAGTTCTCAGCGCTCAAAGGTCTCTATCCCCTTCAAGATGAGGTACAGAAAGGCGAAGACGACGATCGTCAGGCCGACGTAGAACCAGTCAGTGAGGTACCACTGCACGGTGACTCCTAGTGACGAACCACTGGTGAGAGTGCTCCTGCGGGCATGCGCAGGTCAACAGCACATCCTCAGTTAACGGTTCGGGACGGCCCTATTAGTAGGGGCCTTACGAGACCCATGCGGCCGCCCGCGGGTTCCTAACGGAACCCATGCGCGCCCGGAGGCTAGACCTGCGGTGTGGGCGGGATGAGGGCGTGCCGGCGCTGCCACGAACGCAGCCCGTGGCCCATCTCGTCCATCAACGCCGACGGCGGGATGGCGAGCACCGGGCACTTGGCGTGCGCCACGCAGTACCGCGCCACCGAGCGGCGCAGCAGCCGGCTCAGCGCGCCGCGGCGGCCGGTGCCGACCACGATCAGGTCCTCGGGCTGGTTGGCCACGTCGACCAGCACCGGACCGGTTTCGCCCCGCTCCACGTGCGGCTCGACGCGCAGGTCGGCGGGTATCCCGCCCAGCCCGTCATCGAACGCGGCGGTCAGCCGTTCCCAGGCCGCGTCCCGCCAGATCTTGCGCAGGTAGGGCGAGGAATGGCGGCGTTCGGCCAGGTCGCCGCCGGGCGGGACCCAGGCGATCACCGGCAGCAGCGGCACGTCCCGCCGCCTAGCCTCATCGGTCGCGTAGCGCAGCGCCTGCAGGCTCCCTAGCGACCCGTCGATACCCACAACGATCCGATGCACGGTAGGCATGGCAACTCGCCTCCCGAGTGACTCTAGGGCGCCGCCTTCCCGGCGCCCCTGACCAGTTACCCATACATTTAATCTCTACTCGCGCGTAATGGCGCCGCTCGCTAACGACTCCCTGACGGCGTGCTCACGTAAACCTCCTGAACACGCCGCGTTGTGACTAATGTCACCCTAGGTAGGCAAGATCATCGGGGTCAGCCCGGCCCGGTCCGGACCCCGAGCTCGTCGATCCGGGTCAGCATCTCGGCCGGGTCGGCGTAGGCCCGGTACGCCCCGGCCCGCTCCAGCTCCTCCCGGCCGTACCCGCCCGACAGCAGCCCGACCCCGAGCGCCCCGGCCCGCCGCGCCGCGAGCAGGTCCCAGACGCTGTCGCCGACGACAAACGCGTGCCGGGGCTCGACGCCCAGCAGGGCGGCCGCGGCCAGGAACAGGTCGGGGTCGGGCTTGGCGTGCCGCACCAGGTCGCGGGTCACCATCGGGGTGTCCTCGGCCAGCCCGAGCAGGCCCAGCGCGGGCCGCGCGGTCGCCGCGTACCCGCTGGTCGCGATCGCCCACGGGACGCCCGCGTCGGTCAGGAAGCCGAGCAGCTCCCGCGCACCGGGCAGCGGCGTGACCGAGTCCAGCTGGGCCCGGTACTGCTCGGCGTGCGCCTGCTGCAGCAGGTCGATGTCGGCCTTGGACAGCGAGCGCCCGGTCTCCCGCAGCAGCGCGGAGACGAACAGCCCGCCGCTCATCCCGATCCGGCGGTGGATCCGCCACACCGACAGGTCGATGCCGAGGTCCGACAGCGCGGCCCGCCACGCGATGACGTGCTGGTACACGCTGTCGATCAGCGTCCCGTCCAGGTCGAACAGGAACGAGGGGGTCGGGGACTCCACATAGCTGACGGCCATGGCCCCCAGTCTTATATATCCGGAACGGGCCGTTGATCCCCGCCCCCGCCCCAGCCAGGAGCCCCCAAACGAGATGAAACCCGGGTTTCACCACCCTCTAGCGAGGTGAATGCCCGGTTTCACCCCGCGGGCTCGTTGAGAATAGGCAGGTGATGATGCGCTGCCGCGGCCTGGTCCAGTGTGATGCCTCCGGTATCCGCCCGCCCGCCCGATGGCGGTGGCGTGTGGTCGCGGGCGCCGCCGCGGTGCTGGTCGCGGCGGTCGGCTGCACGTCGCCGGCGACGACGACCCCGCCGGTCACCGTGTCGCCGGTCACCGTGTCCCCTCCGGTCACGTCGGCCCCGGCCGCGTCGGCCCCGGCCCCGGCCACATCCTCCCCGGGCGCGGACTGGCCGACCTACGACGGCACCGCGGAACGCAGCGGGGTGTCGGTCAGCTCACCGGCGCCCGGCGTGGTGCGGCAGTCGTGGACCGCCTCTGTTGATGGCGCGGTGTACGCCCAGCCTCTGGTTGTGGGCTCCGAGGTCATCGTCGCCACCGAGAATGACAGCGTTTACGCCCTGAGCGCGTCGAGCGGCCAGGTGCTGTGGACCCGGCACCTGGCGTCTCCGGTCACGGCCGGGCTGCCATGCGGCAACATCAACCCGTCCGGCATCACCGGGACCCCGGTGGCCGACCGGGCGACCGGGCGGCTGTGGGTCGTGACGTTCACCGCCCAGCCGACCTACCAGCACACGCTGTGGGAACTCGATCTGGCCACCGGGCGGACTGAATGGCAGCGCCCTATCGACGTCACCGGCAGCGATCCGCGGGCCCAGCAGGAGCGCGGGGCCCTGACCCTGCTCGGCTCGCGGGTGTACGTGCCGTTCGGCGGCCTGTACGGGGATTGCTCCGACTACAAGGGACGTGTCGTGGGAGCGCCCGTCTCCGGCTCGGGGCCGGTGGTCTCCTTCATCACGCCGAACCAGCGCGAGGCGGGCATCTGGGCCCCGGCGGGAGAATCCGCGCGCGACGGCAGCCTCTACGTCGCCACCGGCAACGGCACGCCGTACAACCAGGTCGATGACTCCGACAGCGTGCTGCGCCTCAGCCCGGGCCTAGCCGTCCAGGATCGCTTCACGCCGGCTAACTTCATCGCCCTGTCGGCTGGCGACCAGGACCTCGGGTCGACGGCTCCAGCGCTGCTGCCGGACGGCCTGATCTTCCAGGTCGGCAAGCAAGGCACCGGCTACGTCCTCGACGGGAGCCGGCTCGGCGGAACCGGCGGCGAGCTGGCCTCCTCGCACCTGTGCGAGGGAGGCTTCGGCGGCGACGCGGTGGACGACAGCACGGTCGTGTTCTCCTGCTACACCAGCCTGCGCGCGATCGAGGTCACCCCCAGCGCCCGGATCCAGATCCTGTGGTCGGTGACCGGCTACGCCGCGGGACCTCCGATCATCGCCGGCGGCGTGGTCTGGGACGTCAGCCGGGCCGGCCTGCTCTCCGGCTTCCGCCTCTCCGACGGCAAGTCGGTGTTCTCCGCCACGACCGGCGCCGTGGCCACCGACTTCCCCAGCTTGTCCGCCTCCGGCTCGCGCCTGATCGTGCCCGAAGGCGACAAGATTGTGTCCTACCTCGGGATCTGACCTGCGTCAGCCGTACCGGCGCCAGGTAGGCACCCCCCGTGGCCAACACTGCGGACTACCGGGTCAGGTCGGCCAGGATCTCCTCCAGCCGGTCCAGCGCCGCGGCGATCCAGGGCAACGCGCAGGGGTCGGCCGCGTCCAACGCGGCGTGGCGCTGCTCGTCGTCCTCGCCGTAGAGCAGGGAGGTCGCGAGCCGCAGCCGCAGCCGCCAGCTCTGCTCGCCGAACGCGCTGCCCGGCAGCGTGCCCAGGCCGTACCGCCGCAGCAACAGCGCCGCCAGGCCCTCGTCGCTGGTGATGCCGTGCCGGCGCCGCAGCACGTCCGCGAGCGGGGTGAAGTCGGGGTAGACGTAGAACGCCGCCTGGGGTGGCGGCACGGACGCGCCGGCCGAGGCGAGCCGGAAGGCCACCTCGCGGGCCACCCGGGCGTGCAGGCGGCGGCTGAGCGCGATCCGCTCCGCCAGCGGCGCCGGTTCGCCGAACGCGAGCGCGGCGGCCTGCTGCACGGGCCCGGCCGGCGCCGACCAGATCTCGCTGCCGATCCCCAGCAGCCGGGTGCGCAGCTCGCGGCCGAGCCGGCCGTCGGGCAGCCGGGCCACCCCCAGGCGCCAGCCACCCAGGGCGAGGTTCTTGCTCAGGCCGGTGGTCACCACGGTCCGTTCCGTATAAATAGAAGCCGGACTGGTGACGTCGGCCACGTTGTCGTGGACGAGGTCCCGGTAGATCTCGTCCGAGATGATGATCAGACCGTGCCGTTCGGCGACGGCGCACAGGGCGCGGACGGCACCGGCCGGGGCCAGCGTCCCGGTCGGGTTGTCGGGCAGCGTGACGATGACCGCGCGGACCGGGCGGCCGGACGCGTGCGCCGCCGCGACGGCGCGAGCCAGCTGCCCGGCGTCCGGCACGCCGCCCGAGCCGGGCACGAAGTGCGCGGTCCGGCCGGCCAGGCTAGCCTGCGCGCTGTAACTGACCCAGCTCGGCCGGGTCACCGCGACGTCGCCCCCGATCGCCGCGATCAGGCCGAACAGCAGGGCCTTGCTGCCCGGGCCGGCCACCACCGCGTCAGCGTCGGTGGGCAGGCCGCGCCGGGCCCAGTACGAGGCGGCCGCCGCCCGCAGCGCGGCCTGGCCGGCCACCGGGCCGTAGGCCGTGCAGCCCGCGGCGTCGGCCAGCGCCGTCCGCAGCATCGGGTGGGCGGGCAGCCCCGCCTCGCCGAACGCCATCGGCAGCACGGGCTCGCCGCGGCGGCGGCGCTCATCCATGGTCTCGTTGGCGGCCAGGGTCGCGGAGACCGGAACGGCGGGCCCGCCTAGCTGGAGGTCATCGGGGTCGGGGTGCGGGGACCGGAGAAGGCGCAACGGCGCCACGGTGACAGCCACGGAAGCTGGCACTCCTAGCTGCGGGATAGGCGGACGGTGGCAATGACGGTCGTCACGTCCCGTGACAACCCTGCCTACCTGCTCAAGTCTCGGCGCCCCACACCATAAGCGCAAGCGGCTATATCTGTCGCAGAGAGTAAGATTTCCTTATGCTCGATCTGCACCGGCTCCGCCTGCTGACCGAATTCGCTGCTCGCGGCAGCATCGCCAGGACCGCGGCCGTGCTCGGCTACACGCCGTCCGCGGTGTCCCAGCAACTCGCCGCGCTCGAGCGGGAGGCGGGCACCGCGCTGCTGGACCGCACCGCGCGCCGGGCTCAGCTGACCGACGCCGGGCGGCGCCTGGCCAGCCACGCCGAGCGCATCCTGGCCATGGTCGAGGAGGCCGAGACCGACCTGTCCGCCCGGGCCACCGAGCCGGCCGGGCGGGTGGTGGCGACCGCGTTCCCGTCCGCGGCGGTCGCCTTCGCCCCCGCGCTGGCCCGCAGCCTGCGCACCCACCCCCGGCTGACCCTGGTGCTGCGGCAGACGCCGGCCCGCGAGGGGCTCCGCCAGGTGCGGTCCGGCGAGGTGGACGTGGCCATCGTGGACGACTGGACCGGCCGGCTGGCCGACGAGATTGAAATGGGCGGCTCGATTCTGTCCTGCTACCACCTGATTCGCGACCGGCTGGTCCTGGTGGTTCCGCGTTCGCACCGGTCGGCCGATCCTGGCTCGGCGGTTGACCTGCGGGCGCTACGGCACGAGCCGTGGCTAGCCGCCCCGGCCGGCGAGCCGTCCCGGCAGGCCGTCGACCGGCTGCTCGCCGCGGTGGGCGTGGCGCCCCCGGTGCTGTCGGAGTTCGAGGGGGTGTCGACGATCGTGAGCCTGGTGGCGCGCGGCCTGGGCATCGCCATCCTGCCCCGGCTGGCCGTGGCCGCGGGCGAGCGCCGGGTGGCGGTCCGGGATCTGCCACACGGCCTGGACCTGGCCCGGGACGTGCACGCCGTGGCCCGTACGGCCAGCGTGCGCCGTCCCTCGGTGGCGGTGATCGTGACCGCGCTGCGCGCCGCGGCCCGGGCCCTGCCGGGGCAGGGCCGCCAGTCTCTGAGCGCATCGCAGTCGGCCTAAGCCCTGGTCCCTATGCTGGCCGGGTGGATCTCTACCTCGACATCAACGGCGCGGCGCTGACCGCACAGCTCGTGGACGTGCCTTCGGTCAGCGGCGAAGAAGGCCCGCTCGCGGACGCCATCGAGCAGGCGCTGCGCCGGCTCTCCCATCTGACCGTCGTCCGGGACGGCAATACGATCGTGGCCCGTACCGAGCTCGGGCGGCGGGAACGGGTCATCCTGGCCGGGCATATCGACACCGTCCCGGTCGCGGACAACCTGCCCGCCCGCGACGACGGTGACCGCCTGTACGGCTGCGGTTCGTCCGATATGAAGTCCGGGGTCGCCGTGCAGCTCCGGCTGGCCGCCCACCTGCGCGCGCCCAGCCGGGACGTGACCTACGTCTTCTACGAGTGCGAAGAGGTCGCGGCCGAACGCAACGGGCTGCTGCGGCTGAGCCGCACCGCCCCGGACCTGCTCGCCGGCGACTTCGCCGTGCTGCTGGAGCCGACCGCGGGCCAGATCGAGGGCGGCTGCCAGGGCACCCTGCGGGCCGAGGTGACCGCCGCCGGGAAGCGGGCGCATACCGCGCGCTCCTGGATGGGCCGCAACGCCATCCACGAGGCCGGCGACATCCTCGGCGTGCTGCGCGGGTACACGCCGCGGGAGCCTGAGGTCGACGGGCTGCGCTACCACGAGGGCCTGAACGCCGTGGCCATCCGTGGTGGCGTAGCCGGGAACGTCGTCCCCGACGAGTGCGTGGTGACGGTCAACTACCGGTTCGCACCGGACCTCGACGGCCAGCAGGCGGCGGACGTCGTCCGGTCGCTGTTCGCCGCCTGGCCGGTCACGGTCATCGACGTCGCCGAGGGCGCACGTCCCGGCCTCGGCCACCCCGCCGCGGCCGCCTTCCTGGCCGCGGTCGGCTCGGGCCTCGGACCCCCGCGGGCCAAGCTCGGCTGGACCGACGTGGCCCGGTTCGCCGCGCTCGGCATCCCGGCGATGAACTACGGCCCGGGCCTCCCCGAACTGGCGCACACCGCGGGGGAGTACGTCGAGACCGGGGCGATCGCCGACTGCGAAGCCCGGCTGCGCGCCTGGCTGGGTGCCTGAGCGACGCTACCGGGCCGGGCCGCGACCGAGCATGATCCGCGCCGTATGCCGGGAGCCGTTGATGGCCTCCCAGGTGACGGACACTACGGCGCCAGGATGGTACTTGGCCGTGATGGTGGTCAGCGAGTCGGGTGTGGTGACGACCTGGCCGTTGACCGAGAGGACCACGTCGCCGGCCACCAGGCCCTCCGACTGTGCCGCGGTGTCGCACAAGACGCCCAGGATGAGCGCGCCGGAGGCGGCGGGCGCGATCCGGCGCGGCACACCCGGCGGCTGGCCGTCGGCCACGCAGCCCGGCCCGGCCTGGTTGCCACCGCCTGGGTTGCCGCCGCCTGGGTTGTCACCGCCTGGGTTGCCGCCGGACCGCCGCTCGCCCGCGGCCTGCTGCCGCGGGTCCGCGCTGTTGCCCTGGGCGACCTCCACGCCCAGGAAGCCTGGCAGGCCGATGTACACCGTGGCGCTGGACTGGCCCGCGGCGATCTTCTGGGCGATGGCCAGGGCGGTGTCGATCGGGATGGCGAAGCCCATCGAGTCGCCCGGCTGCCCGTCCGACGGGGTGTTCGCCGCCGTGACCATCCCGATGACCTGGCCCGCGCTGTTCGCCAGCGCGCCGCCCGAGTCGCCCTGCTGGATCTGGGCGTTGGTCTGCAGCATGTGGTTCAGGTCTT
Organism: uncultured Actinomycetes bacterium; assembly: GCA_963722055.1. GTDB lineage: Bacteria > Actinomycetota > Actinomycetes > Streptosporangiales > Streptosporangiaceae > Palsa-504. Next base: position 194,821 of record CAVRLA010000017.1, read on the forward strand.
CGGTGCTGCCCGAGCCCTGGTCGGTGGCCTGGATGGAGCGGTTCAGCCCGCTGATGGAACCCCGGGCCGGCGTCACGCCGCCGCGCCCCTGGGCGTCGCCGAGCGCGAGGACCTGGGTGCCCACCCGGACCTGGGCGGAGTCGCCGATACTGACCGTGGCCAGGGCGGAAGCCCCGGTGAGCTGGAGCAGCGCCACGTCGTCGATGCTGTCGTAGCCGATGACCTGGGCCTTGTAGGTCCGGTGCACGTTGTCGGCCAGCGACACCGTGACGGCGGTGGCCCCGTCGATCACGTGGTTGTTGGTCAGCACCAGGCCCGAGGGGGACAGGATCATGCCGGTGCCCTCGGCCGTCTCGCTCGCGTACTTGAGCGTGGCGGTGATGTCCACCAGGCCGGGCTCCACCTTCTGCTTCACCGCCGCCGCGTTCAGCGCCGACCCGCTGCCCGGCGCGTCGTCGTGCGGTGACGGGACGCCTGAGGAGGAGGAGATGCTGGCCGCCGGGTTCGAACCCGAGCCGCCGAAGGCGACGGTCAGCCCGCCGCCCACGACGGCCGCGGCCGCCGCGACGGTCAGGTAGACCCGGAGGTGCCCGCGGCGCCGAGCCCGCCGCGGCGGCGGCCCGGGATCCCACCCGCCGGAGCGGTACCCGCCGCCCGAGCCGTACCCGCCGCTCCGCGAGCCGTATCCGCCGTCCGAGCCGTGCTCGCCGTCCGAGCCGTACCCGCCGCCCGAGCCATATCCGCCGTCCGAGCCATATCCGCCGTCCGAGCCGTGCTCCCCGCCCGAGCCGTACCCGCCGCTCCGTGAGCCGTATCCGCCGTCCGCGCTCGCGTAACTCCCGTACCTTGATTCATCCTGGCCGCTGCTGTGCCACGGGTCGGAGTGGCTACGCTGCTCGTACGAATCGTGGCCATCCTCGTCGGCCGGCTTGCCGAAAGCGATGCTGTCCGGGGGGTCCGTCCCGGCTGCGGACGGCGGGCCCGCCTCACCCGGGTCGTGGGCCGCCCAAGGGCTGATGTCGTCGTACGGCCCTGGCCGCTCGCCCTCGCTATCGCTCTCGTTCTCGCGCATCTTCCTCGCCCTCGACCGACCAGACCAGGGTACGTCCCGATCGATGCTGTCGCCTCTCGGTCAGTTCAGCGATGGACGTCTTCCAGTTGGCCCGCTCAACCTGTGCGCGGGCTCAACGGCTGCTGGGAATGGCCGCCTGACCGGCTCGGGATTTCATGTCACGGGCCGCCTGGTGAGGGGCTGGGGTGCTGATCGCCCGCCGCCAGCCGCGCAACCCGATCGGCTGGCTCAACATCCGTCGCGGCGGTCACGCCGCACCACCAGTACCACGCCAAGCGCAGGGTCGCTCCGTTTACGGCGGATATTCCGGCTTCCGCGGATACTTTTGGCTGCTATAGCTACCTTTTTCTTCCGTGTAAGCCATAGTTTCCGCAAAGTTGTGACTTGAGTCCATTAAAGAAACTAAAGAGCATATTCGGTCACGGCTGTACGCACGCCGCTCGCGCCATGCGGCACCCCGATCCCGGAGAGAGGGCAAGGGGAACACGTGCCGGACGTGAGACCCGCGTTCGCGCGTGCGGAGGTCTGCGCGAGGGTTCGCGTGCGGAGGCCTGCCCGGGGAACCGGAGGCCTGCCCGGGAAGAAGTCGCGTCCTCGATCCCGGGGGCCAGCGGACGGATTGCTGCCGGTTCGTCCGGATTCCGCGCGGCGCGCACCCACCACGCGCCGGACCGTGGTAGTCTGCGGCAAAGACGCGATATGACGTGAATATCGCGCGGTGCCCGAAGGGCAGGGGATCTGAATGTCCGCACCCACTCACAGTGATCAGGACCTTTCCCGGCGCGAGGAGCTGTCGATCTCCGGCGCGGCCATGTCCGGCGCGCCCTGGGGAGCCGCGGTGGCGACCGGCGGGGTGGTCGCGGCCGGCGATTTCGCCTTGCACGTTCTGGGCTCGGGCTTGTCCGGGTTCCACCTCAGCGCCCTCAGCGGGTCCCTGGCCATGGGCGCAGTGGCCTTCTTCGTGGTGGCCGCGGCCGGCGCCCTGTGGCGGGCCAAGCCGAGCCGGGCCATCCGCTGGGCCAGGAGCAATCCGTGGCGCTTCGCCATCGTGCCCGCGATCGCGTGCGCGGCCATCGCGCTCGTGCTGTCGGTGGTCACCGGCGGCGGCATCATTCACGGGGCATTGAGCGGGCTGTGGCACGGTGGCTTGGTCTACGGCCTGACCGGGGTGGCCGGCGTGGCCAGCAAGTCGCGGAAGCCCGCCGCCTAAGCCGCGGTTCATCCTGCCGTGGCGAGTGCGATGCCGCGGTTGATATCGGCCAGCGTGACCGCGCCGAAGACGCGGTCGACGATGCGGTGTTTGGCGTTGAGGAAGAAGGTCTGCGGCAGGCCGGCGACACCGTAGGCCGACGCCGCGATGACCTCGGGATCGAAGCCCACCGGGTAGCCGACACCCTCCTTGTGGGTGAACGACATGGCACTGCCGAGGACGTCGTTCTCGTCCAGCCCCACGATGGCCACCTTGCCGTGCTCGGTGCGGTAGAACCTGGCCAGCAGCGGCGTTTCCTGCTGGCAGGGCTCGCACCAGGAGGCGAAGAAGTTCACGATGAGCAGCAGGCCGGCGTAATCGCTCAGCGCGACCTTCTGCCCGGAATGACCCAGGACGGGCAGGCTGAACGCTGGCGCCGCCGGGGCGGGGGCCGTCCCGGCGGAACCGGCCGAACCCGAGGCGACCAGGGCGACGGCGACCAGGGACGCCGCGACGCACAGCGCCACGAGGCCGGAGGCGATCTTGTGCCGGGCCGCCGTGTGCCACACCTCGCGGACCGCGCCTGCCCACGTCTGCTGGTCCATGTCAGTGTCGTTCCATGTCAGGGCATCGGTACAAATCGGTCGCCGATCACTTTATGCCATCGCTCGGGCCATTATCGGCGGCCTCAGCGGCCCACGAGCTGGTAGCCCTCACCGCGCACCGTCTTGATCAGGCCGAAGCCGAGCTTGGACCGCAGCCGTCGCACGCATACGTCCACCACGTTCGAGCCGGGGTCGAAATCGTAGCCCCACACGCTCGCCAGCAGCTGCCCCTTCGGCACTGACTGGCCGACATGCTCGGCCAGCTCCCGCAGCAGCAGGAACTCCAGCCTGGTCAGCGGCACGGCCCCGGCTCCGATGTCGGCCACCAGGCGTCCCACGTCCAGGGTGAGGCTTCCGGCCCGGACGATCTCCGCGGCCCGGTCATGCCCGCCCTCGGTGGTCCCGCCGCGCAGCCGGACCCGGACCCGCGCCAGCAACTCGGCCAGGGAGAACGGCTTGGTCAGGTAGTCCTGGGCGCCGCGCTCCAGGCACTCCACCTTGGAGGCGACGTCCCCTAGGCAGGACAGGACGAGCACCGCCTGGTCCGGCCGCGCGGCCAGCAGCCGCCCCAGGACCACCTGCCCCGTCATCTCCGGCATGACCAGGTCCAGGATGATTAGGTCGTAGTGGCTGGTCAGGGCCTGCCGGAGCGCCTCCGATCCGGTGGCCGCGAAGTCGGTCGCGTAACCGGCCGCATTGAGGGCACGCCCGATGAAGGCGCGGATACCCGGCTCGTCGTCGGCTACCAGAATCCTGGCGGGGATCGCATCCGTTGGGTGCGGATAGGTGGCCTGAGCTGCTTCCTGCGAAGTCATCGCCTCTCGCGCTCGTGGACGTGTACTGCTCTCCCCGCCCGTCGCCAGGCCAGCTGGACTTCAGCTCACGGTAGGCCTGAGACCTGTATTCGGTAGACACCTTTCGTGACCTGCTGCCGATGTTTCTCCTCTCGTCTGCCGACGGTCAAGTGCCCCTCACGGTCAAGCCCCATCTGTTACACGTCTGTGTCACAAACGATTGCAACTAGTGCCCTGGTCCGGAGCGGCGCAGGCGCGCTAGGTTCGTCTCGTGAATACCGAGCCGACCGATCACCGGCAGGCGCCCCCGCGGCCCTGGCTGGCGGCCGCCGGGCTCGCGCTCATCGTCGCGTGCCTGGTCCCGCCGCTGGACGGACTCGCACGGCGGTACCTGTTCGTCGAGTCGATCCAGTTCTGCGTGTTCGCCCTGGCCGCCCCGGCGCTGATCGCGCTCGGCGCACCCTGGCGCCTGTTCCCGGGCGGGCCGGGCGAGCCGGGCGGGCCGGGGGAGCCGGGCGGGCCGGGCGGTCCGGCGCGCCCGGCCCCTCGGCTGGCTCGGCTGCTGGCCGGGACCAGTCGGCACCGGGCGTCGTTCGTCGTCACGCTGAGCTGCCTGATCGCCTGGGTGGTGCTCTGCGTGTTCTGGCGGCTCCCGTCGGTTCTCGACGGACTCGCCCGTCACCCCGCCCTGGTCCTACCGGAGGCGCTGACCCTGGGCGTGGTCGGCCTCGGGCTCTGGCTGGGGCTCGTGCCCGCCCAGCCGTCGGCGGTGCGGCGTCCACGTCCCGAGCGCGCGCTCGTCGCGGCCCTGGCCATGTGGTCGCTGTGGGCGATCGCCTACGTCCTCGGGTTCGCCCATGATGCCGTGGTTCACGCCTACGACCCGGCGGGCAGCCATCTCGGCCCGGTGGCCGACCAGGAGATCACGGCCTTCCTGCTGTGGGCGGCGGCGGGTCTCGCTTTCGCCCCCGTGGTGTTCACCGTGCTGATGAGATGGCTGAAAGACGGTTCCGAACCCGCCGGGGAACCCACGCGCCCGATGCCGGGCAGCACCGGGGTCAGGGGCTGGGGACCCCCCGCACCCCGCGGCCGCCGGCGTACCCCGGCCCGCTGACCGGCTCAGCTGGGCAGGGCCGGAGGAGCCACGTTGGCGGACAGCGACTTGCTGGCGGTGTTGATCATCCCGTCGATGGTGGCCCGCTCGGCGTCGAGCACCCGCTGATCACGCTCCAGCGCGGCGGTGGCGGCCTGGACCGCTGACGCCGTGCTGGCAGTCAGCAGCGTGGCCACGTCGATCTGCACCCGCTGGGCATCCGGGAACCCCCAGGTGACCAGATCGTTCACGGTCTGGTCCAGGTGGAAGGAGGCCAGCGACTCCGGTGGCTGGTACTGGACCAGGTCGTCCATGGGCATGTTGTTGGCCGGGGAACAGTTCTCCGCGCCAAGTGTGGCGATGCCGACCGCGGTCTTGGTGTCGTGGCTGATCCCGGCCTGGATCTCCCGCAGCGCAGTGAGCGACTCGCTGACGCCGCCGGCGCACGACTCGATGTCGGTGTTCATCTCCTGCACCACCCCGCGCAGGTCGGCGGCGCGCTGGGAGCTGGACGGATGATGCGGAATCGCGGCGAGCGTCAGCCCGGCGACCAGCACCACGGCGCCCGCGAGCATCCACCGGGGAGTGCGCAGCACCGGCCAGCCCGAGCGGCGCGTCGGAATGCCCCCGGTCGGTCCAGCGGTCATCGGCACCTCCTGGAAACCGGCAGGCCGCGCCCGGCCTTAACTGGCGGTCAGCCGGTTCGCCGTCATCATACGGGCCTGACCGCGGACGCGGCGATCGTCCGTCCCGGCCGCCCCGCGAAATGCTGCCCGTCGGGCCCGACCGCAAACGATTGCCTCGCAGCCCACCCAGTCGGCATGCACCAGTATACAAGATAATCATCCCAGGTGAACGGCAATTATTCGAAGGTGGATATCAATTCCGGCGAAATGACAATTTCGTCATCTCGCCCGCAACATGTTGCCCTTGAGCCTCCGCCGATCCGATGATCGACGCGAGCAGGACCGGTCTGCGCAGCGAGGTGTGACGCACGGCCGGCTTTGACCTTGCGCGCAGCCGAAGCGAGGTGGTGATCCGGTGTCCGTGCCAGCCCGGGTGGCGGCTTTGACCGTGGCCTTCCTTATCGTGGCCGGGCTGGGGGTGTTCACGGCCCTGTACTACATAGGGTCCGCGACGACCCAGCTGACGACCGTTCATTACTCGGCCTCTGGCGGCCAGGTCGACGTGGTGCTCCAGGAGGACGCGCAGAACAACACGGCCACCCGGCCGGACTGGGTGTCGTACTACACCCAGGACCCGTCGAGCAAGCAGTGGGTGCACACCACGCTGTTCTCGGTCCCGGCCCACACGAAGGTCAACATGACCATCTACGGCTACGACGGTTGCACCCCGCTGCGGAACAACTACTTCAGCCAGGTGCAGGGCACCATGGGCGGCACGGTGACCGTCTCGCAGTTCGACCAGAAAGGCAAGGAGTACGTGACCAACGACACCACGTCAGTCATCAACTCCTGGTCGCACTGCAACGTCGGACACACGTTCGCGATTCCCGCCCTGGGCATATTCGTGCCGGTCGCCTCGCCGAACGCCCAGCTCTCGGCGAACAACCTGTGCGGCACCTCGCCGTGCACCCCCAGCGGCAACCCGTATGCGCTGGAGACGTTCAGCTTCATGTCCCCCAGCCAGCCCGGGGCCTTCCGCTGGCAGTGCCTGGTCCCGTGCGGTGGCGGTTTCCTCGACGGTAACGGCGGCCCCATGCAGACTCTCGGATGGATGACGGGCTTTATGTACGTGGTGGCCTCATGAGCGAGACCGAAGCTCCGACCCAGGCGGCCCGCGAGCCGCGGCACGGCCTGCGCATGTTCGTGATCTGGATCATCCTCGCGCTGGCCGCCGACCTGATCATCTGGTTCGTCTGGCAGCCGCACCTGCCGCCCGGCACCATGTCCGATGCGGCCAGGCACCAGCAGTTCGACATCGCGGTGCTGGCCGTATCCGGGGCGCCGGTGGTGATCGCCGTGCTCCTGTACTTCATCTACTCGATCGTGGTCTGGCGGGCCAAGCCCGGCGACGACAGCGACGGCCCGCCGATCTACGGCAACACCAAGGTCCAGGCGACCTGGATCATCGGCACCTCGGCGATCGTGCTCTGGCTGGCCGTGTTCGGCACGGTGGAGCTCGTCGCCCCGTACGGCGCGGGCGCCGGGGAGGGTCCCTCGCCCATCTGGACCCCGGCCGCGAAGCAGAGCGCGACCTGGACCCCGGGCACGAACACCGCGCTGCAGGTCCAGGTGATCGGCCAGCAGTGGGCCTGGACCTACCGCTATCCGCAGTTCGGCGGGATGGAATCGACCCAGCTGTTCCTGCCCATCGACACGCCGGTGACGTTCCACGTGACCTCGCTGGACGTGATCCACAGCTTCTGGGCCTATCAGCTCGGCGTGAAGGCCGACGCCAACCCGGGCGTGGACAACGTGGCCTACGTAACGCCGAAGGCGATGGGCTCGGTCACCGTCCGCTGCAACGAGCTGTGCGGCATCTGGCACGCCGCCATGTTCAACTACGGGCAGGTCGTCTCCCAGACCGCGTTCCAGGCCTGGGCCACCGGCGTGCAGTCCAAGGAGCAGACGAACGGGATACTCGCCGCCTTGCCGCCGTACGCGCTGGTCTACGACCCCACCGTGGTCCCGCAGCTCGGCAAGGAGATCGTCAACGTCGACGGCATCACCGGCGCCGCGGGCTACTACTACGGGCCAGGAAACCCGGTGACGCCATGACGCGCCTCCGGCCGCGAGCCGCGGCGCGCCTGAAGTCCACCACGACGTCGGTGAAGGGGTGACGGGATGGCCATCGAAACCCAGCCGGAGCGAGCGGAGCCCACGGGCCACGGCCCCGAGCCCGCGGGAGTGGCGGCGCGCCCCTGGTGGCTGCGCCCGGGCGCCCACACCGGCCTGATCGGGGCGGTGATCGGCTACTTCCTCGGTCACTGGCTCGGCGACTTCCTCGGCGGGGATTACGCCCGCAGCTCGCTGTCCGACACCAACGACGTGGCGATCGTGCTCGGCTACGCCTTCGCCGTGGTCGGCTGGCTGGCCGGCCTCGGCGTGTTCAACGACCTGGGCCGGCTGATGCTCGGCAAGCCGATGCCCGAGGAGCCGCGGCTGCTCGGCCTGGAGGAGCCCGGCCTGGGCAAGTACTTCAGGTACACGCTCGACCACAAGGTGGTCGGCATCCAGTACCTGTACGGCATGATCGGCTACTTCCTGACCGGCGGCCTGTTCGCCATGGCCATCCGGAGTGAGCTGCTGTCGCCGACCTACCACCTCATCGGCCCCGAGCAGTACCTGATGGTGGTCAGCGAGCACGGCACGATGATGATGATGATGATGTCCTCGGTCATCCTCGGGCCGTTCGGCCAGTACTTCGGCCCGCTGCTGATCGGGTCCAAGCGGGTCGCGTTCCCGCGGCTGGAGGCGCTCGGCTTCTGGCTCACCCCGGCCGCGTACGTCGTCCTGCTGTCGGCCGTGGTGATGGGCGGGTTCCCCACCGGCTGGACCGGGTACGAGCCGCTGGCCACCCAGGCGACGCAGGGAGAGGACGCCTACTTCTTCGCGTTCGGCCTGATGGGCATCTCGATGATCCTGGCCGGCTTCAACATGATCGTCACGATCATCAACTACCGGGCGCCCGGGATGCGCTGGAGTCGGCTGCCGATGTTCGTCTGGTCCATGTTCACCGTAGCGTTCCTGCAGGTCCTGGCGGTCCCGGTGCTGGTCGGGGCGTGCTTTATGGCACTCGCCGATCGGACCTTCCAGACCGCGTTCTTCACCAACCAGCTCGGCGGCAGCAGCTACCTGTATGAGGACCTGTTCTGGTTCTTCGGCCATCCGGAGGTGTACATCCTGGCGCTGCCCGGCTTCGGCATCATCGCAGAAGTAATCTCCGTGTTCTGCCGCAAGCCGCTGTTCGGCTACCGGATTATGGGGGCCGGCATGATCGGCGTCGGCATCCTGTCCTTCTTCGTCTGGCAGCATCACCTGTTCGACAGCGGGATCAACCCGGACATGCGGCCGCTGTTCATGCTCACCACCGAGCTGATCTCGATCCCGACCGGGTTCATCTTCCTGGTGGGCATGGGTACCTTCTGGAAGGCCAAGATCCGGTTCTCGATTCCGATGCTGTTCGCCCTGGCGTTTTACTTCAACTTCTTTATCGGCGGCATCAGCGGCGTGTTCCTGTCGGACGTGCCCGCCGACACGACCGAGCACGGCTCGTTCTTCGTCATGGCGCACTTCCACTACACGATCATGGGCGGGCTGATCTTCGCGTTCATGTCCGGCATCTACTACTGGCTGCCCAAGATGACCGGGATCAAGCTGAACGAGAAGCTCGGCCGGGTCCACTTCTGGACCATGTTCATCTTCTTCAACACCACGTTCCTGCCGCTGTTCGCGCTCGGCCTGATGGGCATGCCGCGCCGGGTATTCGAATACGCGCGCAACCTGGAGACGCTCAACAACTGGGTCTCGATCTCCGCGTTCCTGCTGGGCGGCTCGATCCTGATCTTCCTGATCAACTTCGTGATGTCTATGCTGTTCTGGCGGGAACCCGAGGTCGGCAACCCGTGGCGGGCGCGCAGCCTGGAATGGCAGCTGTCGACTCCGCCGCCGCCGGAGAACTTCAGGCGGGTGCCGGTGATCCTGGCCGGTCCCTACGACTACGGCGTCAAGGACGCGCTCCCGGTGGCCGACCTGAATCCGCCACCCGGCGTGATCGGCGCCGCCTACGCCCCAGCTGACGCAGTGGAGGCATGACGATGCCGGATATGACATCCACCGAGGCCGCAGCCGCGGCCGCAGCAGCGGCCGAGGATGAGGGCTTCTACCACGAGTCCGCGCTGAACGCCACCTGGACCGGCTCGCGGCTGGCCATCGGCGGGCTGATGTTCCTGTTCGGCGCGTTCCTGTTCGCCTACTTCTACCTGCGGTCCCTCAACTCGTCGGGGCGGTGGCAGGGCTCCGGCTACATCGCCCCGTCATTGTGGGTGGGCACCACGATCATGCTGCTGGCCGAGGTGTCGGCCGGGGTGCACTACTTTGGGCTGCAGCGGATCAAGGCCGGGCACAAGAGCTCGTGGCAGATCTACGGACTGGTCGCCATGGGCTTCGGGCTGGCCGCCGTCGCGTTCCAGGTCTACCAGCTCACGGACCTGCCGTTCGCGCCGGGCAGTTCGGGTTACGCCAGCGTCTTCACCGGCTTCTACTCGATCTTCTTGACCGTCCAGCTGGCCGCGCTGATCTGGCTGGAGATCCTGCTGGCCAGGTCCAGGTTCATCCCGGCCATGTCGTTCGTGGAGCAGCCCCCCACGTACACTGAGACGCGCGACGTGCAGCTGTTCCAGGCCTCGCTGAGCGCGTTCTCCGCGGTCTGGACTTACCTGGCCCTGATGGCGTTGCTGTTCTGGCTCCTGTTCTACGCTCTGTAGTAGCGTGCTGAGGCGACGAGGGAGAGGGGACCTGAAGTGCACGGTCTGATGGCGGATTCCGCCGGCGGCGCGTGGACCTTCGGCGGGTCGATACTGACGGCCGCTTTCCCGATGATCTTGTTCATCGTCGTGGCGTCCGCGCTGTACGTGCTGTACACCAAGCCGGAGTACATCCCCGGGCACCCGGCCCCCGGACTGGAGCGGCCGGTGTCCTACACGCCGGTGCCCGGGCCACCCGCGGTCAGCCACGAGACGCCGGCCGCGTCGGCCGCCCAGACGGCGCCGGTCACCGCAGCCGAGACAGCGTCGGCCACCGCGGGCGAGGCGGCCACCGCGGGCGAGGCGGCTGAGACCGGGGACGCGGAGTGACCTCTGCCCCAGCCCTGCCCCACCTCGACCAGCGTGGCCCCACCGCGGGCGGCCGTCGGCCAGCGGGCACCGTGGCCCGCGGACTGGTCGCGCTGACCAAGCCGCGCATCATCGAACTGCTCCTGGTCACCACCGTCCCGACCATGCTGCTGGCGCAGCGCGGCGTGCCCTCACTCCAGCTCATCCTGGTCACGCTCGTCGGCGGCACGCTCGCCGCCGGCAGCGCCAACACGATCAACTGCTACATCGACCGCGACATCGACGCGGTGATGAAGCGCACCTCGCGCCGCCCGCTGGTCGTTAACCATGGCCAGGGCACGATCAAGCCCTGGGAGGCGCTGGCCTGGGGCATCATCCTGGGCGCCGGCGCCACCTTGCTGCTGGGGCTGATGGCCAACTGGCTGGCGGCGTCGCTGGCCGACACGGCCATCTTGTTCTACATCTTCGTCTACACGCTGCTGCTCAAGCGGCGCAGCCCGGCCAACATCGTCATCGGCGGCGCCGCGGGCTGCTTCCCCGTCCTGGTCGGCTGGGCCGCGGTCACCGGCACGGTCGCCTGGCCCGCGGTCGTGCTGTTCGCGGTCATCTTCCTGTGGACCCCGCCGCACTTCTGGGCGCTGGCGATGAAGTTCCGCAAGGACTACGCGGCCGCGAACGTGCCGATGCTGCCGGTGGTAGCCTCGCCCGCCACGGTCACGCGCAAGATCCTGTGGTACTCCTACGCCATGGTGGCGGCCACGCTGGCCCTGATCCCGTTCGCTGGCTGGATCTACGGCGTCTTCGCGGCCGCCTTGGGGGCCTGGTTCCTGGTCGGGGCGCACGGGCTGGACACCCGGGTCCGGGCCGCCGAGAAAGTGGACACCGCCGCCCCGGAAATGGACACCGCAACGGACAGCGCGCCGGCGCCGACGGCGCCGATGCGGCTGTTCCATCTGTCCATCGCCTACCTGACCCTCCTGTTCGCCGCGGTGGCCGTCACCGCCCTGCTCCCGTGGGGTCGTTGGTAGGCCGGGTGGGGATCGCCCCGGTAGGATTACGCCCATTACTGAGGGTTTGCCAAGCCTGCGGGCTGGAACTGGACTATTCCTGAGGCGGGGCCGCGACGTCAGCAGACGGCCAGCGAGGTGGCTGGTCAGGCGGGCCGGGCTGGGAATTCATCCGTTCGGGGGCGCCGGGCACCGTAACGATTCCTTCATGTTGGGCCGGTAGACCGTCTGTGAGGGCTTCGCAGGCACGACGAGGAGGTAGGCGAGTGCTACGACCGGCGTCGCGCCGAGCCAGGCAGCGAAACGGCGCACCGGACGAGCCGCAGCCGTCGCCGTACGCCCCCGACCCAGCGCCGTACCGGCCCGACCCAGCGCCGTACCGGCCCGACCCGGGACCGTACCGGCCCGACCCGGCACCGTACGGGCCCGGTCGCTCTCCCTACGAGTACGAGCCAGGCCCCCCGTCGTACGGGCCTCCCGGGCCGCCCTGCGAGCCGCCTACGCAGCCCTTCGGGCGGCCGCGGGCTCCCTTTGAGCCGCCCACCCGGGCCCCCTACGGCCAGGCCCCCTACGGCCCGCCGCCGCGCGAGCCAGGGCCGTACGAGCCAGTCCCGTACGAGCAGGCGCCGTACGAGCAGGCGCCGTACGGGCAGGCGCCGTACAGGCAGGCGCCGTACGGGCAGGCTGAGGACCTGCCGCCGGGTGACGGCGAGGGCAGCTCGCGACGCAATGGCCGCCGCCGGGCCAAGGGCCGCGGCCGGGTCCGCAGGCTGCTGCGGCGGCCGACGGTGCGCGTCATCCTGGCCCTGATCGTGGTGTTCTTCTGCTGGGTCGCGTTCTCCCTCGGCCAGGCCCTGACCGCGCCCGGTGGCGGGTCGACGTCCTCGAAGCTGGCCGAATGGGCGCGGGATCACTACCTAGGCCCCGTGGTGACCTTCGGCGAGTGGCTCACGTACCAGCCGCCCAAGGTAGGCGGCAAGCCGCCCTTCTCGCTCGCCGTGCCGTCCGGCGCCCCGGTGAAGTACAAGCACGTCCACGGGTTCCGGCCAATCATCCCCAAGCGGCTGGTCTCGCCGGCCGGCACGCCGCTGGCGGGCGAGGGCCAGTGGCGGGTGCTGGAGACGGTCAAGGGCCAGCCGGCCGTGTTCGGCACCTTCCTGCGGCCGTCCTCGGTGTATACCTCGTACGTGGCTGGCATCGTCTCGCTGGACCAGCGGCTGGTCAGCTTCCAGCTGCGCCCCGGGTCCGAAGACCCGGGGCCGGGCCACTGGAAGGCCCAGTCGTGGATCCCGCCCAGCACCCGCACCGGCCTGGTCGCCACCTTCAACGGCGGGTTCAAGATAGATACGTCCGGCGGCGGTTTTTACCTCAACGGCCATACGGCCGGGACGCTGACCGACGGGGCGGCCTCAGTCGTCTACTACAAGAACGGCACGATCAAGATCGGCACCTGGGGCAGCGAGCTGCGGATGACGCCCAACGTCGTCGGCGTCCGGCAGAACCTCAAGCTGATTGTCGATCACGGCCGGGTCCCGACCGCGGTGAACCAGGACGTCCTGGGCAGCTGGGGCGCCACCCTCGGCGGCGGCTACTACGTCTGGCGCTCGGGCTTGGGCATCACCAAGGACGGCCGGGTCATCTTCGTCTACGGCCCGGCGCTCAACGTCGCTGAGCTGGCTGGCCTGCTGCAGCGCGCGGGCGCGGTGGAGGCCCTGCAGCTGGACATCAACCCGTACTGGATGTCTTTCGAGTACTACAAGGCCGACGGTCACCCGTCGGACCCGACGCCGGTGAACCTGCTGCCCACCCAGCAGCAGACCGCCTACCGGTACTACTCGGTCTACAGCCGCGACTTCACCGCGGTCTACGCCCGGTGACCGCCGAGGCGAGCGCCACCGAGGAGACGGCCGAGCCGGGCGGCGCAAGGGCGGCGCCGAAGAAGGCCCGGGAGAAGGTACTGCCGCGGCACGCCCGCCCGCCGGGCTGGCTCGTCGCCGTGCTGCGCACGGCCCGGCCGCGTCAGTGGCCGAAGAACCTGCTGGTGTTCGCGGCCCCGCTGGCGGGCGCGACGTGGGGCCGGCCGCACGGGGCGCTCTACGCCCTGGTCGCCGCGGCCGCCTTCCTCTGCGCCTCGGTCGCGGTGTACTTCGTCAACGACGTCGTCGACGCCGAGCGCGACCGGCGCCACCCGCGCAAGCGGTACCGCCCGGTGGCGGCCGGCGACCTGCCGAAGTCGCACGCGCTGGTAATCGGGATAATCTGCGCCGCTGTCGGCCTGGCCGCCGGCCTGGCCGTGTCGGTCCCGCTGCTCACCGCGGTGATCGGCATCTACCTGGGCATATCGTTCCTGTACTCGTTCGCGCTCAAGCACATCCCGGTGATCGAGCTGATCTTCGTGGCCTCCGGCTTCCTGCTCCGCGTGCTCGGCGGCGCGGTGGCCACGCACGTGCCGCCGTCTGGCTGGTTCCTGCTGGTGTGCAGCCTGGGCGCGTTCGGCGTGGCGCTCGCCAAGCGCTACACCGAACTGGCCGGCCTCGGCCCCGCCGCGATCCAGCACCGGCCGGCCCTGCGCTGGTACCGGCCGTGGGCGCTGCTGGTCGCCCAGTGGATCGTGGGCGCCGCGATGATCGCCGCGTACGTGGCCTGGGCCGCCGGGGAGCGGACGGACGCGCGGGGCTGGCATCTGCTCAGCGCCATCCCGCTGGCCGCGGCGCTGATCCGGTTCGCCGTGCTGACCGCCCGGCACACCACCGCGCCGGTTGAGGACCTGGTCACCCGCAACGGCCTGATGCTGACCTGCGAACTGACCTGGCTAGCTCTATTCGTGACGGGCCTGCAAGCATGAATATTTTTCGGAACGGACCGGGGTACCAGCCTCGGGTCCTCCTGCTAGGCGGCACCAGCGAGATCGGCCTGGCCATCCTGGCCGCCCTCGGCCTGCCGGCCGATGCCGAGGTCATCCTGGCCGGGCGTGATGAGCAGCGGCTCGTCGCGGCGGGCAAGGAACTGCCCGGGCCGGTGCGGACCGTCCCGTACGACGCGCAGGATACCGGACGCCACCAGGCCTTCGTCGACGCCGTGTTCGATGCGGGCGAAGTGGACCTGGTCATATCGGCGGCGGGCGTACTGGTGCCGCAGGCGGACCTCGAGCGCGATGTCCGGCTGGCCGCGGCGATGATCGAGACCAACTTCACCGGGCACGTCAGCACCCTGCTCGCGGTTGCCGCCCGGATGCGCGCCCAGGGCTGCGGCACCATCGTGGTGCTGTCGTCGGTGGCCGCCGTCCGGCCGCGCAAGGCCAACCCGGTGTACGGTTCGGCCAAGGTCGGCTTGGACGCCTTTGCCCGCGGGCTCGCGGATCTGCTGCACGGCACCGGGGTCCGCGTGCTCCTGGTCCGGCCCGGATTCGTCACCGGCCGGATGACCGCGGGCATGCCGCCGGCCCCGCTGGCCACCACACCGGAGGCCGTCGGGCAGGCCACCGCCGCCGCGCTGCGCCGCGGCCGGGCCACCGTCTGGGTCCCGCCCGCCCTGGCCGGCCTGGCGGTCGGGCTGCGGCTCGTGCCGCGGCCGCTGTGGCGCCGCATCTCCCGGTAACGCCGGCGCAGGATTCGGGACCTCTGACCGTGTTTGCCGCTGAGCCCGCGCAGGTAATCTCGGGTGCTGTGAGAGTGCTGGTCGCGGAAGATGACGACGGCCTCGGCCAGGTCCTAGCGCGCGGGCTGCGGGAACAGGGCTACGTCGTGGACCTGGTCCCCGACGGCGAGACCGCGGCCTCGTACCTGCGCTTCTACCAGTACGAGGTGGCCGTCCTCGACTGGCGCATGCCCCGGCTGTCCGGTGTGGACCTGATCGCCCGGCTGCGCCGGGCCGGCACGTCCACGCCGGTACTGTTGCTGACCGCCCGGGACAACCCCGCGGACCGGATCGCCGGCCTGGACGCGGGCGCCGACGACTACCTGGTCAAGCCGTTCGACTTCGGCGAGTTGCTGGCCCGGCTCCGGGCCCTGCAGCGCAGGTCCCCGACCAGCCGGTCGCCCCGGATGGTGATCGGGGAACTCGAGTTCGACCCCGCGGCCCGGGAAGTCACGATCTGCGGGCAGCGTCCCGCCCTCACCGGCATCGAGCTCGGCATCCTCGAGATCCTCATGCGCCGTTCCCCCAGCGTCGCCGATCGCCGCTCGATCGCGCAGCACGTCTGGGACAACGAAGCCGACGCCTTCGGCTCGAACACCATCGACGTGCACCTGGCCCGGCTGCGGTCCAAGCTGGCCAGCGCCGGCGCCCGGATCGAGACCGTCCGCGGCGTCGGTTACCGGATCATCCCCTCATGAGCGAGCTGAAGGGGCGCGGCGCCGTCTGGACTGAGGAGCGAAGCGACGATGGCCCGCCGCCACAGGCGGCCAGGTCGACAAGCCGGTGCCTTGAGGCGCCCCGGAGGCGAGCGGGGAACACGGTATGAAACCCCGCACCGCAGGCGCCAGGTCATTGAGCCCCGCCGCCAAGGTCGCCGCCGGCGCGACGGCGGTCATCGCCGTGGTCTACGTGATCGCCGTGATCGTGCTCAACATGCTGGTTGCCGCCCACCTGGTCGAGCAGACCGACGCCCACCTGGCCGCGCGGCTCACGGCGGCCGCGCATGATCCGGCCCTGCTCGGCCAGCAGGTGGCCCCGCTCGGACAGGTCTCGTCGCCGGATTACGACCTGGACGCCGACTCGGCGCCGGTGTTCCTCTGGCTGGTCACGCCGGCCGGAACGGTGACCGCGCACAGCCCGGACGCGCCCCTGCTGCCGGTCGGCCTGCTCGCCGCGCACGTACCGCACGACATGCTGGCCTTCAACGCCACGCTCCGCTCGACCGACGTGTTCCGGCTGAGGCTGGCCCGCTACGGCAGCGGCTGGCTGGTCGCCGGCCAGAGCCGGGCCGGCGACGCGCACACCAAGCGGCTGCTGCTGTACGCCGAGGTCATCGCCGGGCCCTTCCTGCTGCTGGCCATGTTCTTCGGCTCGCTGGTGGTAGGCCTGCGGGCGCTGGCGCCGGTCGAGCAGTCCTGGCGCCGCCAAGTTGAGTTCACCGCCGACGCCTCGCACGAGCTGCGCACGCCGCTGAGCGTGATCAGGGCCGAAGCCGACGTGGCCCTGTCCAGCCCGCGCGAGGCGGCCGAGTACCGTGAGGCGCTGACCCGCATCCAGGGTGAGAGCCGCCGGCTACGCCAGCTGGTCGACGACATGCTGTGGCTGGCCAGGTTCGACTCGCGGCCGCCGCCTCCCCGCGACGAGCCGGTGGACCTGGTCACGCTGGCCCAGGCCAGCGCCGACCGGTTCCGCGCCGTCGGCCCCGCCGTCACCGCGGACGTCGGCGCCGGGCCCGCGCTGATCAGCGCACCGCCGGAGTGGATCGACCGGCTCGCCGGCGTGCTGATGGACAACGCCTGCCGCTACGCGGGCCCCGACGGCCAGGTCCGGATCGGCGTCCAGACCCAGGGCAGCCGGGTCAGCCTCACCGTGGAAGACAGCGGACCCGGCATTCCCGAGGCGGAACGGTCGCGCCTGTTCGACCGGTTCCATCGCGCCACCGAGCGTGGCCCGGGCGCGGGCCTGGGGCTGGCCATCGGCGACTCGATCGTGCGCTCGACCGGCGGGAAATGGCAGATCGGCGACTCGCCACTGGGCGGGGCGCGCATGACCGTGTCCTGGCGGCACTCCCAGCCGCACCGCCCGCCGGCCCCCCGCATCACCGCGAGCGGCGTCCCCTAGCTGGCCCGTGCCAGCCCGGGGTGCTAGCCGGGGCGGTGCTAGGCGGGGCGGTGTTAGCCGGGGCGGGGCAGCCGGACGACCGCGCGCAGGCCCGGACCGGCGTCCCCGAGCGTCACCGTGCCGCCGTGGGCCTCCGCGGTGGCCCGCACGATGGCCAGACCCAGCCCCGACCCCTGGCCGTCATCCGAGCTCTCCCGGCTGCGCGCGTCATCCAGCCGCGAGAACCGGCCGAAGGCCCGCTCGGTGTCCTCGGCCGGTATGCCCGGCCCGTCGTCGGCGACGACCAGGACCGCCCAGCCGTCCTCGGCGTGTACCGACACGCTGACCGCGCTGGTCGCGTGCCGGACGGCGTTGTCGAGCAGGTTCACCAGCAGCCGTCCCAGCGCGTCCGGATCCCCGGTGACCAGGCACGCCGACGGCGCGTCGGCCCGTACCGGCACTCGGGCCGCGCCGTAGCGGGCTGCGGCCGATCCGCACACCGCGGCCAGGTCGACCGGGCCGCGGCGGATGCGCTGGTCGTCGAGCCGGGCCAGCAGCAGCAGGTCCTCGGCCAGCCGGGCCAGCCGCAGCGTGTCGGCGTGCACGTCCCGCGCCGTTCCCGCCCAGTCCAGGCCGTCCGGGTGATCCAAAGCCACCTCGAGCTGGGCGCGGATGCTGGCGATCGGGCTGCGCAGCTCGTGCGCCGTGTCGGAGACCAGGTCACGCTGGCGCTGTTGCGCGTCGGCCAGCCGGGAGAGCATGTCGTTCAGCGTGACGGCCAGCGCCCGCACCTCGTCCCGGGCCGGCGGCACCGGCAGGTCGCGCGGGATCCCGGTCTGCGTCACCTCGGCGGCCCCGCGGCGCAGCTCGGCGATGGGCCGCAGCGTATACCCCGTGACCAGCCAGGTGGCCAGGGCCAGCAGACCCAACAGCAGCGGCGTCCCGATGAGCAGCGCCTTGGCCAGGGTGGCGATGCTGTCGCTGGCCTGGGCGAAGGGGACCGCGGCCACGACGACCTGGCCGTCGTTCGCGCCGACCGCCACCACCCGGAGCAGCGACGGCATGCCCAGCGGCGGCCCGGGCAGCATGCGGCCCTGGCCGGTCCGCGCCGCGGTCCGGGCCTGCGCGGGGGGCAACAGCGGCACCAGTCGGTCCGCGCCCGGCGACACGTCGGTGATCCGGCCCTGGGCGTCGAGCACCTGGATGGTGATGGTGCCGGACCCGACCGGCACCGGGTCGGGCAGCCGGTTCTGGTCGATCAGCGCCGCCACCTCCGCCGCGCCCTGCCGGGCCGAGTCATCCAGCCCGCGGATAAGGGACAGCCGCAGCGCGTTGACCAGCAGCACCGCGGCGCCAGCCAGGGCCAGGGCCAGCCCGGCCGAGGTGATCAGGGTCAGCCGGGCCCGCAGGCTGCGCCGCCGCCACCACCGCCCGCCCCACCACCGTCTGCCCCACCATCGTCTGCCCCACCATCGTCTGCCCCACCATCGGTCGTCGACCATGGTCACCCGCCGTCGGCCGCGAGCCGGTAGCCCGCCCCGCGCACGGTCTGCAGGGCATTTCGACCGAACGGACCGTCGATCTTGCGCCGCAGATACCCCGCGTAGACCTCGACCACGTTGAGGTCGGTGACGGCATCCGCGTCCCAGACGTGATCCAGCAGCTCAGCCTTGGGCACCACCTGTCCCACCCGCCGCATGAGGTACTCCAGCAGCGCAAATTCCCGGGCCGTTAGGTCAATACTCGCGTCCCCCCGGCGCACGGTGCGAGCGGCCGGATCCAGGCACAGGTCGCCGGCCACCAGCATCGCGGGTCGCGGCCGGGCGCCACGGCGCAGCAGCGCGCGCAGCCGGGCGGCCAGCACCACGTAGGAGAACGGCTTGGTCATGTAGTCGTCGGCGCCGAGGTCGAGCCCGTCGGCCTGGTCGTACTCACCGTCCTTGGCCGACAGGATCAGCACCGGCACCCAGTTGCGGTCGGCCCGCAGCCGCGCGCAGACCTGGTAGCCGGACAGCCCGGGCAGCATCAGGTCGAGCACCACCGCGTCGTATCCGCCCTCCCGGGCCAGGTGCAGGCCGTCCACGCCGTCGTGCGCGACGTCCACGACGAACCCCTCGGCGGTCAGGCCGCGGCGCACGGCCGAGGCGAGCCGCCGCTCGTCTTCCACCACGAGCACCCGCATGCTCCCAGTCTGGCCTACCCGCCCGGTTCGCCGCGCCGGCGTCTCAGGGTCCTCACAGCAGGCGTACGGCACTGTAGAGCCATGGGGGTACGCTCCAGATAACGGGTGAGGTGTCATGGCTGGAGTTCCGAAGCTGTCCCGGCGGGCCAGGTGGGCGGTCCCGGTCGGCGTGCTGGTCATCACCGGCGCGGTCATGGCCGGGTCGCTGATCTCCGTCGCGCAGGCGTCGCCCGGGCTGCCGTCGCGCACCCCGGCGCAGTTGCTGGTTCAGGTCGCGGACTCGGTGACTCCGCCGCTGACCGGGACCGTGGTGGAGACCACCTCGCTCGGCCTGCCGAGCCTGCCCGGTACCGCGGACCCGACCTCGCTCGCCTCGCTGCTCACCGGGTCGCACACGATCCGGGTCTGGTATGCCAGCCCCCGGCACTTCCGGCTGGCCGTGCCCGAGTCGCTGAGCGAGACCGACGTGATCGCGGACGGCAACACCGCGTGGCTGTGGGAGAGCACGGCGAACACGGTCACCGAGTTCACGCTGCCCCCGCACCAGTCCGCGCCGCAGACCCAGCCCACCACGGCTCCGCTGACCCCGCAGCAGGCGGCGCAGCAGGTGCTGGCCGCAGTGGGGCAGACGACCACGGTAAGCGTGGACAGCAACGTCACGGTGGCCGGACAGGCCGCCTACGAGCTGGTCCTGGCGCCCAAGGACTCCCGGTCGCTGGTCGGGCAAGTGCAGATCGCCATCGACGGGCGCAACGGCGTGCCGCTGCGGCTGCAGGTCTTCGCCCGCGGCGCGAGCAGCCCCGCGTTCCAGGTGGGCTACACCTCGATCCAGTTCGTCACCCCGGCGCCCGCCGACCTGACCTTCTCGCCGCCGCCCGGCGCGAAGGTCAGCCAGAAGAACCTGGGCAACCGGATGCCGTCCGGCGCGGACCGCCCGCCGGGTGACGTCGCCACGATCGGCTCGGGCTGGCTGACCGTGCTCGACCTTCCGTCGTCTGGGCTGACCGCGCCGAGCGGCAGCGCGTCCGCCCCGGGCAACGGGGGCTCCGGGGAAAGTGCCGCCGTCCTGAACGCCCTGCTCGGCTCGGCCGCGCACGTGAGCGGCGCTTGGGGCAGCGGCCGGCTGCTGCGGACCAGCCTGGTCTCGGTGCTGATCACCGACAGCGGCCGGATGTTCGTCGGCGCGGTCCAGCCCAGCGTGCTGTACGCCGCGGCCGGCCAGGCCGCCACCACTGGTTCCCAGACGCAGGCGCCTTGACCGCGATCTCGTCCAGCGGGCTGACCAAGCGGTTCCACGGCGGACAACTGGCCGTCGACCATATCGGCCTGGACGTGCCCGCCGGCGCGGTGTACGGCTTCCTCGGCCCGAACGGCTCGGGCAAGACCACCACGATCCGGATGCTGCTCGGCCTGGCCTTCCCCACCAGCGGCCAGGCCGAGCTGCTCGGCGTGCCGATGCCCGGCGGCGCGAGTCAGGTGTTGCACCGGGTCGGCTCGCTGGTCGAAGGGCCGGCCTTCTACCCGTTCCTGTCGGGCCGGGACAACCTGGCCCGGTACGATGCGGCGGACCGGACCGCCGACCCGCATACCATGCCCGCCCGGATCGCCGAGGCGCTGGACCGAGTGGGCCTGCTGTCCGCGGCCAAAAAGCGGTACCGCCACTACTCGCTCGGCATGAAGCAGCGGCTGGCCATCGCGGCGAGCCTGCTCCGGCCGCGTGAGCTCATCATCCTGGACGAGCCGACCAACGGGCTCGACCCGCAGGGGACCCGGGAGGTGCGCGCGCTGGTCCGGCAGATCGCCGCCGACGGCACGACGGTCTTCGTCTCCTCGCACCTGCTGGCCGAGGTCGAGCAGGTCTGCACGCACGTCGGGGTGATGCGCACCGGCCGGCTGGTCTTCCAGGGCCCGCTAGCCGAGCTACGCCGGACCGGTGCCGCCCGGGTTATCGTGCGGACCGCCGACGCCGACGGCGCGGTCAAGGTGCTCACCAGCCTCGGCCTCACCGAGACCCAGGCCGGACCGGACGAGGCCTCGGCCACCCTGGGCGACGCGGAGCCGGAACGGGTCTGCGCCGAACTCGTCCACGCCGGGATCGGGGTCCGGGGCTTCTCGGTCGCCGCGCCCAGCCTGGAGGACCTGTTCGTCGGGCTCACCGGGGAGGGCTTCGATGTCGACGGTTGACGTCCCTTCGTCGGCCAGCACTGCGCCAGCGGACCCCGTGCGGGTCATGCCCGCCCCGCGCGACCCCGTCCGGGCCTGGCTGCGGCTGTTTGCCGCCGAGCTCCGGCTGGTTTTCCTGCGCAGGCGGAACATGCTCCTGCTCGCCGTGACCGTGGTGTTTCCCATCGTCATCGGGATCGCGCTGCGCGTGGCGGCGCCGCAGCCGCAAAACGGCCGCAACGGCCCGGGAGTGGCGTTCTTCAACCAGCTGGCCGGCAACGGCGTGTTCATGGCCTTCATCGCGCTGTCCACCCTGATCCTCCTGGTCCTGCCGGTCGTGGTGGCGGTGGTGGCCGGGGATTCGGTGGCCGGCGAGGCCGGCTACGGGACGCTGCGCTACCTGCTCGCGGTGCCGGCCGGGCGAAGTCGGCTGCTGGCGGTGAAGTTCGCCGTGATCGTGGTGTTCGGGCTGTCCGCGACCTTCATCGTGTCCGCGGTATCGCTCGCCGTCGGTGCCGTGCTGTTCCCGATCGGACCGGTCACCCTGCTGTCGGGCACCACGGTGCCGCTCGCCGAAGGACTGCTGCGGCTGCTGTTCGTCACGTTGTACGTGGCCGCCGCGATGGCCGCGCTGGGCGCGATCGGCCTGGCCGTCTCGACGTTGACCGAGCACGCCATCGGGGCGATCGCCACCATCGCGATCCTGGTCGTGACCAGCGAGGTGGTGGACAACGTGCCGCAGCTGGCGGCCGTCGGGCCCTACCTGCCCACCCACTGGTGGCTGTCCTTCGACTCGATCCTGCGCGCCCCGGTCGACACCTCCACCCTGCTCAAGGGGCTGCTGTCGTTCGGCGTGTACACGGTCCTGTTCTGTTCCTTCGCGTGGGCCCGCTTCAC
Source organism: uncultured Actinomycetes bacterium (assembly GCA_963722055.1). Classification (GTDB taxonomy): domain Bacteria; phylum Actinomycetota; class Actinomycetes; order Streptosporangiales; family Streptosporangiaceae; genus Palsa-504. The sequence continues at coordinate 217,356 of CAVRLA010000017.1, forward strand.
CTCGGCCGACGTCACCAGCTAACCCGCGGTCCCGCTTCACCTCGGCCGACGTCACCAGCTGACCCGCGGTCCCGCTTCACCTCGGCCGACGTCACAGCTGACCCGCGGTCCCCGCCCTCGCGGCCGCAGATGCGTTTCATGCGTTATTGCGACTTAGTTGCAATAACTCCTAGACTGGATTGGTGACCAATTCCGGGGAGGTAGTGCAGGCCGCTGACCAGCGAGGCCGTCTGGCCAGGATCCGCCGGGGGTTGACCCCGGGCGAATGGGCCCGGTTCGGCGGCATGGTCGCCATCGTCGTCGGGCTGAACGTCCTGGGCTGGGGCATGCTGGCCGCCGCCCTAGGCGGGCACTACCACATCGGCAAGACCACGGTGTTCGGCGTAGGCACCGGGGCCCTGGCCTACACCCTGGGCATGCGGCACGCGTTCGACGCCGATCACATCGCGGCGATCGACAACACCACCCGCAAGCTGGTCGGCGAGGGCAAGCGGCCGCTGTCCGTGGGTTTCTTCTTCTCCCTGGGCCATTCCAGCGTGGTGTTCGTGCTCGCGATCCTGCTCAACTTCGGCATCCGGGACCTGGGCGGCCAGGTCAGCAACGGCGGCTCCGGGCTACACGCCATCACCAACATCGTCGGGACCTGCGTGTCGGGGTTCTTCCTGTTTCTGATCGCCGCGTTCAACCTGATCATCCTGGCCGGGATCGTCAAGGTGTTCCGGCAGATGCGCGGCGGCGCCTACGACGACGACGAGCTCGAGGAGCAGCTGAACAAGCGCGGCCTGATGAACCGGTTCCTGGGCCCGCTAGCCCGCCGGGTGGACACGCCGTGGAAGATGTACCCGATCGGGTTCCTGTTCGGCCTGGGCTTCGACACCGCCACCGAGATCGCGCTGCTGGTCCTGGCCGGCACGGCCGTGGCCGGCGGCCTGCCGTTCTACGCCATCTTGTCGCTGCCGATCCTGTTCGCGGCCGGGATGAGCCTGTTCGACACCGCCGACGGCTGCTTCATGAACTTCGCCTATGACTGGGCGTTCGCCAAGCCGGTCCGCAAGGTGTACTACAACCTGACCATCACCGGCCTGTCTGTCTTCGTGGCCGTGTTCATCGGCGCGGTGGAGCTGTTGGGCTTGCTGGCCCAGGACACCAGCCTCAACGGCTCGTTCTGGACGTTCATGCAGGGCTTCAACATCAACACCGCCGGCCTGTTCATCGTCGGGGTGTTCGTCCTGACCTGGATCGTCGCCCTGTGCGTCTGGCACTTCGGCCGCATCGAGCAGAAGTGGGAGTCGGGCCGCCCGTGCCCCGCGGAAACCCCCGAATAGATGTCAGCAAGCTGACCAGAACCGTGTCAGCGGAGTGACTGACAGCCGCATCACGCTGAGGCACGCTGACGACAGCTGAGAAAGCGCCGTGACCGCTCTCAATGAGCCGCCTTCGCTTCCCGGCCGGAGTCCGTCGTTGGAGGTGCCATGGACCTGCGCTTCAATCCCATACCGAGCTGGCCGCCCGCTCCGGAGACCATCGTCCGTCAGCCGGGCCGGCCGCCCGCTCCGGAGACCTTTGTTCCTCAGCCGGGCCGGCCGCCCGCTCCGGAGACCTTTGTCCCTCAGCCGGGCTGGCCGCCGAATCCCTCGTGGTCTCCGCCGTCGGCCAGGGCCAAGACCAGCGGCTGGGCCATCGCGTCGTTCGTCTTCGGCTTGCTGGGCGGCGTGCTGCTCAGCGCGATCTTCGGCGTCGTCGCGCTCCGCCGTATCAAGCGATTCGGCCAGCGGGGCCAGGGCCTCGCGATCGCCGGCCTGGCCCTGTCCGGGGCCTGGATCGTGCTCATCGTCCCCATCCTCGTGATCGGCTACCTGAGCAGCGCGACCCGCTCGCCCACGACCGGCCAGATCACGCACAGCGGAAGCCTGAGCGTATTCTCGCTGGCGGTCGGAGACTGCTTCAACAACCCGGTCGGCGCCACGAGCGTCGCCTCGGTGACCGCGATCCCCTGCAACCAAGCGCACAGCGCGCAGGTCTACGCGGAGTTCAACCTCGCCGGGTCTGACCAGAGCTATCCCGGCACCGCGGCCGTCACCCGGCTCGCGTCCAGCGCCTGCAAGGCGCGCACCGGCAGCCTCGATAAGTCGAAAGTCACAAACTCGATGACGCTCCGCATCCTGTACCCCGAGGCGGACTCCTGGCTCAACGGCAAGCGCACCGTGGCCTGCGTAATCACCAACCCCACCGCGAACCTAACCTCCTCTCTGCTGAACCCCTGACACCGTTCCGCGGCCGCCCGTGCCCCGCGGAAATCCCCGAATAACGGCTACGCCGGGAGCACCCGCAACCGATGAGAGTGGCGTTCTGATGGCTCTTCCCATCAGAACGCCACGTTCACCTGTTGGGCGAGTCCCAAGGGTGCGACGCGAGAGACTGAAGGGATCCGCGACTCAGCTCCGCGCCCGAGCCGACGTTAGGTACTCGGGCTGGGGGTGGGGGCGGCCGGCTGGAGGAGCACCCGGCAGGTCCGGACGGCGGCCGCGGTCTTGCCCGTGCTGTTGCGGAGCCCGCCCAGGACGGCCCTCGCGGTGGTACCGGTGACCTTGACGCCGTTCTGGCTCAGGCAGCTCTTGAACGCGGCCAGGGCGGAGCTGCTGATCGCGGCGGCCGAAGCCCGCGCCGAAGCCGCCCGGGGCGTACTTGGCGCACGCCTTGAACGCGGCCGAGCCAGTGCCGGAGAAGGACGGGCGCGGGCGCGGGGACCCGGTTGGGAAGGCGGTCGGCGTAAAGGACGCGCGCGGCCGGCCGCTGAACTGCCCCGGCTTGATCGTGACGCCGTGCTGCTTCAGGCACGTCTGGAACGCGCTCAGCCCGGCGGGCGCCGCGGTGCTGTTGCCGCTCGCGCTAGAGGTCGCCCCTGCGCTGCTACTGCTACTACTGCCACCGCAGCCGGCCAGCACCAGTGTCGCCGCCAGCACCGGCAGCGCCCCGCAGATGACGAACCGGCGCAGCGTGATACCGCCGTTCATGTGATCTCCCATGATGGTTGTGGAAGCTAGCCGCCGAAGCCGCCGCCGCCGAGGCTGGTCTGGCTGATGCTGGTGGCGGCGATCGCGCCGCTGGAGTTCTTGCTGCCCAGGACGATGACTGTCTCGCCGGGCTGGAGGTCCTTGACCGGGACGGTAGAGCTGACCGTGACCTTGGTCCCGGCCGACGTCGCGACCTGGACGATGTCGCCCGCGGCGGTCTGCACGTAGACGGTGGCGCCGTCGATGAGCTTGATCGTGCCGACCGTGGCGTTGCCCCCGCCGAACAGCCCAGTCCGGCTGCCGGTAGCGGCTCCTGCGCCGGCGCCGGTACGGGAGCCGCCGCCGGCGCCCGTGGTCGGGCGGGCGGCGAGCCCGCCGAACGCGCCGGCCAGGTTGCCGGAACTGGAACCGCCGTAGTGCTTGCCGACCAGGGCGCCGACCAGGAAGCCGGCGCTCGCCACCACGATGGCGGCCAGGACCAGCGTCAGCGAAGGCAGCTTCGCCCGGGGCCGCCTGGTCAGCACGGCGGTCAGGTCGTCGCCGTCATCGAGCGGGCTTGACAGCACGTCGAACAGATCCTCGACCGTCTCGCCTTGGCCGGGCGCTGCTTCCGGCGATCCTGGCGATCCTGGCGATCCTGGCGATCCAGACCATATTGGCGGTTCTGGTGATTCTGGTGCTTCTGGCTCTGACATGTTCATGTCCGATCACTCATAACGGAGGGCGTCAGCGGGGCGCATGCGGGCTGCGCGGTTGGCCGGGAAACCGCCGAAGAACAGGCCGATCAGCGCGCTGACCCCGAACGCCAGCGGGATCGACAACGGCACGATGACGGGCTTGACCCCGACGATCGTGAACCGGGTGCCGATGGCGCCGGCCAGGACGCCGAGCGCCCCGCCGATCATCGACAGCAGGGTCGCCTCGGTCAGGAACTGCGCCAGGATCACGCCCGGTGTGGCGCCGATGGCCTTGCGGATACCGATCTCGCGGGTCCGTTCGGTCACTGTGACCAGCATGATGTTCGTGATGCCGATGCCGCCGACCAGCAGCGAGATCGCCGCGACCGCACCGAGCAGCACGGTGAACGTGTGCGCCGTGGAGGAAGCCGTGGACAGCAGGGTGGACGCGCTGAGCACGTCGAAGTCGGCGTCGGCCGCGGTCTCGTGGTGGCGCCGGTCCAGGATCGAGGTGATCTCGCCCTCCACGGTGTCGACCAGCGCGGCCGACGTGGCCACCACCACGACGTCGTTCAGCGTGCCGAAGCCGGTCAGCGCGTCCTGCACGGTGGTCAGCGGGGCGACCGCCGTGTTGTCGGCACTGGACAGGCCGCTCGCGCCCTTGGTCGCGAGCACGCCGACGACCGTGAACGGGACGCCCGCGACCAGGACGCTCTTGCCTACCGGGTCCGCGGTGCCGAACAGGTCGCTCGCCGCCTCGGCGCCGAGTACCACCACGTCCTGCTCCGTGTTCACCTCCTGCGTGGTGAAGTAGGACCCCGCGCTGAGCGTGTCGTCCTCGGCCGGGAAGTAGCTCGGATACGTGCCGGTCAGGCTCGCCGAGTCGCTGCTCGCGCCGTAGCTCAGCGTCTCGGAGGTGGACACCGCCGGCGAGGCGCTCGCCACCCCCTGGGCCTGGGCCAGGGCCTGTGCGTCCGCCGTGGTGAGGTCCTGCGGCTCCGCGAACGCCGTGCTGCTCGACGTCGGCGCCGCCGCCGGGCCGGCCGAGCCCTCGGTGTGCAGCACCGTGATCGCGTTGGCGCCCAGGGAGGAGATGGCGTTCTGCACCGACTGGGAGGAGCCGTTGCCGACCGCGACCAGCAGGATCACCGACCCGACGCCGATCAGGATGCCCAGCGTGGTCAGCGCGGAGCGCAGCTTGTTCGCGACCAGCCCGGCCAGCGCGAACCGGAAGACCTGCGCCGGGCTCACGGCGACACCGGCCCGTGGACCGGCTGGCCCTGGACCGGCTGGCCCAGCAGCGGCGGGAGGGCGCCGGGCTCGGCCACCCGGCGGTCGGCCACGATATGGCCGTCTTGAAAGCCGATCACCCGTTTCGCGTGCGCGGCGACGTCCGCCTCGTGCGTGATGAGCACGATCGTGCGGCCGGCCACGTTCAGCCGGTCGAGCACCTCCATCAGCTCGTGACTAGCCCTGGTGTCCAGGTTGCCGGTCGGCTCGTCGGCGAGGATCAGCGACGGTGCCGTCACCAGGGCCCGGGCCACCGCGACCCGCTGCTGCTGCCCGCCGGACAGCTGATTCGGCTGGAACTGCATCCGCTCGGCCAGCCCGGTCACGCGCAGCGCCGCCTCCGCCCGGCGCCGGCGTTCTGCCCCGCGCGCGCCCGCGTACGACAGCGGCAGCTCCACGTTCGCCAGCGCGGTCATCCGCGGGATCAGGTTGAACGCTTGGAACACGAATCCGATCTTGCGGTTGCGCAGCACCGCGAGCTGCTGCTCGTCCAGAGCGCTGGTGTCGATGCCGTCGATCAGGAACCGGCCTTCGCTGGGCACGTCCAGGCAGCCGATGATGTTCATCATGGTCGACTTGCCGGAGCCGGACGCGCCCACGATCGCAACGTAGTCCCGCTCGTGCACGTCCAGGCTCACCCCGCGCAGCGCCTGCACCGCCGCCTCGCCGGCGCCGTAGGTCTTGACCACCGATACGAGCCGGATGACCGGCTGCGGCTGCTCTACGGCCGGTGGCCCCGCCCCGGCCGGCGGCTGGGCCGCGTGCCGCGGCTGCGGCTGCGGCTGCGGCCGGATCATCCCCGACCGCCGCCCCCCAGGCCCCCGCCGATCCCGCCGCCGAACCCGCCGCCGCCCCGGAACGGGAAGCCGCCGGTGCCGCTGCCGGTGCCGGGCGTCGCGGTCGACGTGAGCACCTTCTCGCCCAGGGTGAGCCCGGTCAGGATCTGGTCGTCGGTGCTGCCCTGGACGCCGAGGGTGACCGGCACGGTCTGCTCGGTGTTGTTCGGGCCGACCACGACCACGGTTGACGAGGTGCCCGAGGTAGTGACCGCCGTCGCCGGCACGTACAGCGCGTTGTTCGCCTCGCCGGTGATCACGCTCACGCTCACCGACTCGCCGGGCTTCAGCCCGGCCGCATGCTGGGTGAGGGCCAGCGTGACCCCATAGTCCACGACGGCGCTGCTGGTGGTTGACGTCGGGTCGATCTCGGCCACGCTGGCCGACAGCGCCTGGGCCGTGGTCGTGCCCTCCAGCGTCACGGTCGCCGCCGCGCCCTCGCGCAGGCTCGCCGCGTCGGTCTCGTCGAAGTCGGCCTGTACCAGCAGGTTGGACAGGTCGGTCAGCACGATGAAGCCGCTCGCCGCGTTCGTGGTGCCCGCCCCTCCGGCGCCGGTGCCGGCCCCGGACGCGCCGGTCGCGGCGGCCTCGCTGGAGCTGGAGCTGGAACTGGAGCCGGAGCCGGAGCCGGAGCCGGAGCCGGAGCCGGAGCCGGAGCCGGAGGAGGAACTCCCCGAGCCGGAACTCCCCGAACTGCTGGAACCAGAGGACGAGCTGCTGGTGCCGCTGCTGGACACCACGTCGCCGACGTCGGCGCTGATCGAGGCGACCGTGCCGCCGAACGGCGCGGTCAGCGTCGCCCCGCTCACCGCCTGCTGATCCTCCTGGACAACCACGTCGTCCGTGGTCACGGCCTCCTCGTCCTGCGCGACCGTCGTGGCGTTCGGCGTGGTGTTCTCCGTGTTGGTCGCCAGCTGCGTGTCGTACGCCTTCTCCGCGCTGGACACGGCGTTCTTGTCGGCGGTGATCGTGGCCTGGTCTTTGTCCGCGGTGGTCGTCGCGCTGTCCTGCGCGGCGGTGATGGCGTTCTGGTCGCTCGTGATCGTCGCCTCCTGCCCCGTATCGGTCTGCTCGGCGGAGAGCACGGCCGATTGGTCACTCGTAACCGTCGACTGGTCCCCCGTGACTGTGGCCTGGGCCGTCGTGCAGGTGCTAGACGAGGGCGAGGCGCTGGGGCTGGGGCTGGGGCTGGCCGTGCTGGTCGGGTCCGTCCCGCTGCCTGCGCAGGCGGTCGCCTCGGCTGCCTCGGCGCTGGACAGCTGGCCCTCGGCGGTGTTCAGGGTGGACTCGGCGATCTGGAGTTTCTGGAAGTCCTGGGCCAGGGTCTGCTGCGCGAAGCCGAGAGTGTCTTGCGCCGTCGTGATGGTCTGCTGGGACGAGGTCGCATCGTCCTCAGCCGCCTGATCGGCGGCTGACAGGGTGTTTTCAGCGGTCTGCACCGACTGCAGCGACGAGGCCGCCTGATCGGTCCCCACCTTCTTCGCGGTGGATGTCTCTCCCAGCTCTGCGCCGGTGAGCTCCGTCTCGGCCGCCGACAGCTGGGCTTCCGCCTGCTCGAGGCTCTCGTCGCTGGAGGTGGGATCGACCTTGGCGAGCACCTGACCCGCATCCACCCGCTGACCGACCTTGACGTCGATCGCGGTTACCTTCCCGCCGGTCGTGAAGTTGAGGCCGAGGTCCTTCGCGGCCTCGAGCGTGCCAGAGGAGGACACCGTCGCCAGCACGGTGCCTTTCTGTACCGTCGAGGTCTGCACGGTGGCGCTGGAGGTGGTCGGCCGTATCACTAGGTAGGCCGTGACTCCAACAACTACCAGGATCACAACGAGTGACCCGTTAATCAGCAGGCTCTTACGCCGCCAGATTTTCACCGGAGTAGACTCTCGGGTTTTTATTGGAGGTGCCTCATGAAATGCTTCGAGGTTGTTGAACGTCCTTGAGCCTGCCGAGGCAGCGGCCCGAGGCAGCGGCCCGAGGCAGCGGCCCGAGGCAGCGGCCCGAGACGGGGCTGGCGGCTAGTCCCCGCCGCTCACCAGGTGAAGTCTTCCTCCCAGAACTCGGTCACGCCGCGGACCGGTTCCCGGGGCGCCGTCTCCTGGCCGCGCAGCTCGACCCGGCGGATCTTGCCGGAGATCGTCTTGGGCAGGTCGGCGAACTCGAGCCGGCGGATCCGCTTGTAGGGCGCCACCCGCTCGCGGCAGAACGCCATGATCGACTGGGCCAGCTCCGGCGATGGCGAGCGGTCAGCGGCCAGCAGCACGTAGGCCTTCGGCACGGCCAGCCGCAGCGGGTCCGGGGACGGGACCACCGCGGCCTCGGCCACCGCCTCGTGCTCGATCAGCACGCTCTCCAGCTCGAACGGCGAGATCCGGTAGTCCGAGGCCTTGAACACGTCGTCGGTCCGGCCGACGTAGGTGATGTAGCCGTCGTCGTCCGTGCTGGCCACGTCGCCGGTGTGGTAATAGCCGCCCCGCATGGCCGCTGCATTCAAAACAGGATCGTCCAGGTACCCGGTCATCAGCCCCAGCGGCCGCCGCGACAGGTCCAGGCAGATCTCTCCATCGCGTCCGGCCGAACCGGTCACCGGATCGACCAGCACCACCTCGTAGCCCGGCAACGGGCGGCCCATCGACCCGGGCCGCACCTGCTGCCCGGGCGTGTTGCCGACCTGCGCGGTGGTCTCGGTCTGGCCGAAGCCGTCCCGGACCGTGATGCCCCAGGCCTTGCGCACCTGCTCGATCACCTCGGGGTTCAGCGGCTCGCCCGCGGCCACGCACTCCCGCATACCGGACACGTCCGCCGTGGCCAGGTCGGCCTGCAGCAGCATCCGCCACACCGTGGGCGGGGCGCAGAACGTGGTCACCTGGCAGCCGCCCAGCGCGGCCAGCAGCCCGGCCGCGGAGAATCGCGCCTGGTTCAGCACCAGCACGGTGGCCCCCGCGTTCCACGGCGCGTACAGGTTGCTCCAGGCGTGCTTGGCCCATCCGGGGGAGGACAGGTTCAGGTGCACGTCGCCCGGCTGGATGCCGATCCAGTACATGGTGGACAGGTGCCCGGCCGGGTAGCTGGCCTGGGTGTGCGCGACGAGCTTGGGCTGGGCCGTAGTACCCGAGGTGAAGTAGAGCAGCAGCGGGTCGTCGGCCCGGGTGACGCCCTCGGGCGTGAACGAGGCCGGGCCGCCGAACGCGTCTGAGTACAAATGCCAGCCCGGGACCGCCGGGCCGTCGACCACCACCCGCGTCCAGTCTCCCGGTACGGTGCCGAACTTAGCGAGCTGGGCCGTCTCGGTGATGACGTGCCTGACCTGGCCACGCGCGATCCGGTCGGCCAGGTCGGCGGGCTGCAGCAGCGTCGAGGCCGGGATGATCACGGCGCCGAGCTTCATCGCGGCCAGGATGACCTCCCACAGCGGAGCCACGTTGCCGAGCATCAGCAGCACCCGGTCGCCCCGCCGCGCGCCGAGATCGCGCAGCCAGTTAGCGATCTGCGCCGACCGGGCCGACAGCGACCCGAACGACAGGCTCACGTCGGACCCGTCGTCGCCGACGATCCGCAGCCCGGTCCGGTCCGGGTGCTCGGCCGCGATCACGTCGAACCAGTCGAGCGCCCAGTTGAACTCGTCAAGCTCGGGCCAGGCGAACTCGCGCCGCGCGGTGTCGTAGTCGGTCCGGTGGGCCAGCAGCAAGTCCCGCGCCGCGCGGAACGCGTCCGTCGAAGAAGTCATGGGCCCATCGTGGCAGCTACCGGTCCGGCGCGGGAAGATCACCTTATAGGACCCCGCAGCGACAGGTGGTGATCAGTGAACGAGCTCACGGTCGAGGTAGACGCGGCCGAGGTCGGCCTGGACTCCGAGCGCCTCAAGCGCCTCGACGCGCACTTCGCCGGCTACGTGGCCGACGGCCGCCTGCCAGGCTGGCTGCTGACCGTGCGCAGGCACGGCCGCCTGGCGCACGTGGCCCGGTGCGGGTCGCGTGACGTGGAGGCGGGGCTGCCGGTGACCGACGACACGGTGTGGCGGATCTACTCGATGACCAAGCCGATCACCTCGGTCGCCGCGATGCTGCTGTACGAGGAGGGCGCCGTGGCGCTCACCGATCCGGTGAGCGCGTTCATCCCCTCCTTCGCCGACGTCCGCGTGTTCGTCGGCGGCTCGGACCTGCGCCCGGTGACGGTCCCCGCGACCGAGCCGGTACGGGTCTGGCACCTGCTCACGCACACGGCCGGGCTCACCTACGGCTTCCACCGGTCGCACCCGGTGGACGCGCTGTACCGGGCGGCCGGCTTCGAGTGGGGCACGCCGCGCGGCGTGGACCTGGCGCAGGCCTGCGACCTGTGGGCGGGCCTCCCGCTGCTGTTCCAGCCCGGCACCGAATGGAACTACTCGGTGGCCACCGACGTCCTCGGCCGGGTCGTCGAGGTCGCCTCCGGCCAGCATCTCGATGAGTTCTTCGCGGACCGGATTTTCGGCCCGCTCGGCATGACCGATACCGCCTTCTGGGCCGGGCCGGCGGCCCAGCCGCGGCTGGCCGCCCTCTACGGCTCGGGGCCGGACGGCAAGGCGGCCAGGCTGGACGTCCTCGGCCGGTGGGTGCTGAAGGAGCCGCGCATGCTCGTCGGGGGCGGCGGCCTGGTCTCCACGGCGGCGGACTACGACCGGTTCACCCAGATGCTGCTACACCGGCCGGGCAGCCCCGGCGGCGAGCTGGACGGCATCAGGCTGCTGAGCCCGCGCACGGTCGCCTACATGGCCCGCAACCACCTTCCGGGCGGCGTGGACCTGGAGACCTTCGGCCGGCCGCTGTTCGCCGAGACCCCGTTCCGAGGGGTCGGCTTCGGCCTCGGCTTCGGTGTCCTGATCGACCCGGTCCCGGGCAAGGTGGTGGGCTCCGCGGGCGAGATCTCCTGGGGCGGCGCCGCGAGCACCGCGTTCTGGGTGGACCAGGCGGCCGACCTGACCGTCTCGTTCTTCACCCAGCTGCTCCCCTCCAGTACCCACCCGATCCGCGCGCAGCTGCGTCAGCTGGTCTACCAGGCCCTGACCGACTGAAAAGATCAAAATCTTTCGACGGAACGGACCACCCTGCGTGCCCCGGCTACTGCCTGCTGCCTCCCGGCCCGTGATTCTGGCCCGCGCTGACCAGCCCGGTCTCGCAGGCCAGGACGACGGCCGTCCCGGTAGACAGCACAACGGACCCGGACCAGCGGTCCCGTTAAACAGCACAGCGGATACAGGTCAGCGCCGCCGGGCGGGCAGCCAGCCGGTCGGCCCCGATGGGCTGCCCGCACCGGTCACACCGGCCGTAGCGGCCGTCCTGCAGCCGGGCCAGCGCCACGTCGATCGCCGCGAGCCGCTCCCGCGCCTGGTCCAGCAGCGCGGCCGTGTGCTGCCGCTCGAAGGCCAGGGTGGCGCCCTCCGGATCGTGCTCGTCGTCGGTCCCGCCCGCGCCGGCCGCCTCCGCGATCCCGGCGAACTCCCGCTCCAGCGCGGCCACCCGTTGCCCCGCGAGCGCCCGCTCCGCCAGCAGCAACTCGTGCGGATCCGCCATCCTCCCGACCATAGCCGCTGGCTTGACCTCAGGTGCGGTTGAGGTTGCAAGATCCGTGGGGTGAGGACCGATTCCCGCCGAGGCCGGGCCCCAGCCGACCCGCCCGCCGCGGCCAGGTCCTTTTCTTTGCCCCGAACGGTCCGTGGTTCTCCCTACCATCCAGCTCTCAGCCACCCGGTGCTCCGCCGGGTCCTGCCCGGCGCGGCGGCCTCCGCGCTGGGCGACGGGATGAGCGCGGTGGCGATCGCCTGGCTCGCCCTGAAGCTGGCGCCTGAGCCCAGCCGGGGGCTGTTGGTCGGTGCCGCCGTCGCGGCCTACTCGCTGCCGGGGGCGGTCGGGGCGGTGGCCCTGCGCCGCTGGCTGGGCGGCCGCGGCGGCGCGCGGCTGGCGTCCGTCAACGCCATGCTCCGAGCGGCCGCGCTCGGCCTGATCGGCGGCCTGGCCCTGGCCGGGCGGCTCGACCCCGCGGGCTATGTCGCCCTGCTCGCCGTCTCGTCTCTGCTCAGCGCGTGGGGCGTCGCGGGCAAGTACACGCTGATCGCGGACCTGCTCCCGCCCGACCAGCGGGTGGCCGGAAACACCGTCTTCGGCCTGGCCGACCAGACGAGCCTGATGATCGGCCCGGCGCTGGCCGGCCTGCTGGCCGCGGCCACCGGTCCCGCCGTGGTCATCGCCGCCGACGCCGTGAGCTGGGCCATCCTCGCGATCAGCTACGCCCGCGTCGCCCCTCTGGCCGCCCGCCTGGCCCGCGCCCGTACCCCCGTCCCGGCCGAGTCCGCCGTGTCCGCCGTGTCCCAGCCTGCCGTGGCCGAGCCCGTCCTGGCCGAGTCCGCCGTGTCCCAGCCTGCCGTGGCCGAGCCCGTCCTGGCCGAGTCCGCCGTGTCCCAGCCTGCCGTGGCCGAGTCCGGCCCGCCCGCTGCCACCCCCTCTCCCGCGCCTCCAACCGCCGAGCCCGGCGCCTGGGCGGTGATCCGCTCCAGTCCGGTCCTGCCCGGTCTGCTGGCCCTGTCGTTCGTGTTCTACCTGCTGTACGGGCCGGTCGAGGTCGCCCTCCCGGTACACGTGGCGACCGACCTGCACGGCTCGGCGGCCCTGCTCGGCGCGTTCTGGGCCGTGTTCGGCGTGGGCGCTATCATCGGCGAGCTCGCCGCCCCGTACCTGCGCCGCTGGCGGGTGTGGCCCACCATGACCGGGATCGTGCTCGGCTGGGGCCTGGCCCTGATCCCGCTCGGCCTGGTCACGCCGCTGTGGCTGGCGCTCGCGGCGTTCTTCGCCGGCGCCGTGATCTGGGGCCCGTGGATGTCGCTGTCCATGGCGGTGCTCCAGGACGCCAGCCCGCCGACCGCGCTGGCCCAAGTCATCGCGGCCCGGAGCTCGCTGCTTATCCTGGCCGCGCCGCTGGGCACCGCGCTCGGCGGGCCGGTCGTGGCGGCCCTCGGCGCCCGCGGCACCCTGCTCGCCTCCGCCCTGGCCACGGTCGCGCTCGCCCTGATCACCGCCGCGATCCTGGCGGCGTCCCGCCACCGGCGGTCGTAGCACTGGTCAGCGCCGCGATCCTGGCCGCCCGCCGGCGTACTAGCCAGGCCCGGCCCCTGGTTCCAGCAGCGGGAACAGCCGTGCCACCACGGCGACAGGAGCGGCGTCGGGCGGGCGCGCCGCGGGTCGGTCCTCGCGGTGGCGGTACTGGGCGATCAGCGCCCGGATCACCCCGGCCACCCCGGCCATCTCCTCGGGCGTCAGGTAGACGACCTGGCTGAACGCCTCATCCCGGCGCCAGGGTCCGGGCACGGTGTCGCGGTGCTCCAGCCAGCGGCGGTAGCTCTCGTCCTCTAGCCCGCGCGCCACCAAGCTCAGCTCCGCGTCGCTCACCGGACGGGACGAGGGCTGCTCCAGCGATCTCGCCGCGCCAGGCTCGGCCAGCCGCCATGGGCGGACCCGCCCGCGCGGGCCCGGGGCCTCCTCGATCACGCCGTACCGGGCCAGCTGACGCAGGTGGAATGAGTACAAGCCGGTGCTACCGCCGAGCTGGCGAGCGGCCTCGGTGGCCGTGACCACGCCCTCGCGGCGGATCAGCTCCAGCAGCGCGGTCCGGACCGGATGCGGCTCCAGGTCTGGCTCCGTACCGCTACGTCGTGTCGTCACTTTGCAAAGTATACTCTTTGCAAAGTAGTCAAACCGAAGGAGCACGCCGTATGCCGATCCGGCCCGTCCGCCTGTTCGGCGATCCCGTCCTCACCACCCCCGCCGACGAGGTGACCGCATTCGATGCCGAACTGCGCCGCCTGGTCCGCGACCTCGACGAGACGCTGTACGACCAGCGCGGGTCGGGCCTGGCCGCGCCCCAGATCGGCGTGGGCCAGCGGGTCTTCGTGTTCGACGACGAGAACGTGGCCGGCCACCTGGTCAACCCGGTGCTCGACTTCCCCGACCAGGAGGAACAGGACGGCCCGGAGGGGTGCCTGTCAATACCTGGCCTGTACTTCGACACCAAGCGTCGCCTGAACGTCGTCGCCCGGGGCTTGACCGCCAGCGGTGATCCCGTCCAGGTGGTAGGCGCTGGCCAGCTCGCTCGCTGCCTGCAGCACGAGACCGACCACCTCGACGGCGTGCTGTTCATCGACCGCCTGGACCGCGAACGCCGCAAGGCCGCGATGCGTGCGATCCGCAAGGCCGAATGGAACCAGCCCGGGCTCCCGACGGTGAAGATCAGCCCGCACCCGATGACCCACCGCTATCACTGACCGGCCGATCCCGGCCAGGCCGCGCGGCTCCGACCGGCACGTGACTAAGATGTCGCCCAATTTAATCGGCATAAAATCGAAATCTCTACCGTGTAGGCCACTAAGAATGTCAGTGGCGCCTGCTAAGGTTTGATTAGAACATAATACCGAGCTAATAATGACTCGTCACGATCAGAGCGAACACACGACCGGGTATCGCCCGGCGCGCGGTCAGCCGAAGGGAGGTGAGATACGCGCCCATGAGCACCGTGGTGGTTCCCGAGAACATGCCTGAGGCACTGCTGATGCTGGAGGGCGCGCTGGGATTCCTGGCCGATATGGATTCGGCGGGCACGCCGGCCCCGGCGCTGGCCGAGGGCCTGCGGGCCCTGGAGCGGGCTGACTCCATCGGGGCGGTGGCGCGCGGCAAGATGCTGGCGGCGTACGACGCCCAGGACGGGCCGGTGGCCGACGGGCAGCGGACCGCCCGTACCTGGCTGGTGCATTCGACTCGGGTGACACGGGGGCAGGCAGGCGAGCACCAGGCCGTGCAGGCGCTGGCCGAGGGTCACCCTGTGCTGCTGGCCGGGCTGCGGGAAGCAGGCGCGGTCAGCACGTCGGTCGCGCTGCAACTGGCCAGGTGGACCCGGCCTATCCCGGCTGAGGTCCGGGACCAGGCCGAGGAAATCCTGGTGGCCGCCCGGGCCGGCGCTGACCTGCGGGCCCTGGCCGCGATCTGCGCCGAGATGCGGCGCCTGCTCGCCTCCGACCTGCTGCCGCAGCGGGCCGGGCAGCCGGTCAAAGCGCTGGTCCACGTCCACTTCGCCGAGCTGCTCGATCTAGACCAAGACTCCATCCTCCAGGACAAGTGGATCGGCGAGTACCGGGCCCGGTGGGCCGCGTACCGCGCCGCCGCCTCGGTCAGCACCGGGGACGGCGCGGCCTGGCTGGAGGGCGACGCGGCCCGGGCCATCGCGTGCGATGCCATGCTCGTCCCCGTCGTAACCGGCGACGTCGATGCCGGCGCGGTCGAGGAGCTGATCGGCCTGTGCGTCCGCTACCACCGCATCCGCACCGCCCGGGCCCCCGCCGGAGGCCGGGACGGCGCCGACACCACGAGCACCAGCGGCAGCGCCATCATCCCGGCCGGGCTGATCGGCCGCGCCGCCCGCCAGACCCGCGAGACCGCCGCGATTACCGACATCCTCGCCGGCCTGGAGCAGCAGATCCTGGCTACGATCCTCCAGGTCGTCTCCGGGCCTGGTGGGGTAGCCTCATTCCTCCGCCGCAACCTGCTGGGCAAGGGCCTGAACAGCCCGTCCCTGCCGCTCGACGTCGGCCAGACCGACGATATCCCCATCCACCTTCGCCGGCTGGTCGCCCTGCGAGATCAGACCTGCCAGTACCCCGGCGGCTGCGATCAGCCTGCCGTCGGCTGCGAACCCCACCACGTCCAGCATCGGGCGGACGGCGGCCGCACCAGCCTCGCGAACCTGAAGGACTATTGCTGGTGGCACCACCACGTGGTGCTCCACCAGCTCGGCTGGACTCTCCAGGCCCACCCCGACGGCACCAGCCAAGTGACCAGCCCCACGGGGAAAATCATCCGCAGTCACAGCCCGCCACCCGCCCCGGGTGACCAGTCGGCCCGCGATGCCCGCGGCTAACAGGGGACCGGCCCGAGGACGGGTCCGGCCTAGCGTGGTCATGTGGCCTCTGCGGGTGCTGAGTTCTGGGATCGGTTCTTCCGGCAGCGGCGGGAGCGCGGCGATGACCTGGACTGGGCCGGGGTATGGACCCGGCCGTTCCTGGTCCCGCTGCGGGAGGCGGGCGTCCGCACCATCCTTGAGCTGGGCTGCGGGACCGGCCACGACGCGGACCGGTTGGCCGGTGAGGGGTATGCGGTGACGGCGGTCGATATCTCCGGCGAGGCCATCGGGCAGGCGACGGCCAGGTTCGGCGCGACGGTCCGGTTCATGGTGGCCGACATGACCCGGCGGCTCCCCTTCCCTGATGGGGATTTTGATGCGGTCATGTCCAACGTGGCCATGCACATGTTTCCTGATGATGTGACCCGGGTGGTGTTCATGGAGGTGAGGCGGGTGGTCCGGGTAGGCGGGCTGTTCATGTTCCACGTCAACGCGCTGGAGGACCGGCCGCTGCGCGCCCGCCGGCTGCCTGCGCGCGAACTTGAGCCGGATTATGTGGCCGAGGAGTCCGGCCAGACCATGCACTTCTTCTCTGAGGCCTACCTACGCGAGCTCCTGGCGGGATGGCAGGAGGTGCAACTGGTCCCGGTCCCGGTCCCTGATCGCCGGACTGGCGAGCTGTTCAAGCAGGTCTGGCGTGGCATCGCCCGTCGCTGAACCAACGCGGGCCGGATGGCCGATCCGGTCGCCGCGCCGGCCAAATACCGTCCCTCGGCTTCAGGTGGCCTTCATGTTGCCTGGGTAACGTCGACCTGGGACAACGGGACAGGCCGTTCGTCTCATAGCCAACCGAGAAGGTTCGTACAGAAGAACTTCGAGTACGTAAGCGCAGAATGGGATACATGAGCAACGCACACCGCAACCGCGTCCGCCGCGCCATGGCGGAAAGGGAACGCGGCCGGGCCAAGGTCCGGTCGGCGACCACGACGGTCACCATGGCCAGCGTGGCCGCGGCGGGCATCGTGGCCCTGACCCTGCCGGGGTCCACGCACAAGACCGATTCCTCCTCCCCGACATCATCCGGCTCGTCGTCCACCGGTTCCTCGACCAGCTCAGGCTCAGGCTCCGGCTCCACCTCATCGGGCTCCAGCTCGACCGGTTCGAGCTCGAGCTCGAACTCGAGCTCGAGCTCGAACTCCAACTCCAACTCCAGCTCCAGCTCCAATGGCTTCAGCTCGGGGTCCGCTCCTTCGTCGAGTTCCGGCAGCGGCCAGGCCACCTCCGGCGGCTCATGATGCCACCCCAGCCGGGCACCCTCGGCGAGGCAGAGTCACAGGAAGAGTCAGAGCCGGCGTCAGGGTCGCAGGCCGAGACCGCCGCCAGCTGGCGGGCCCTCGGCACGCTGGTCCGCCTGGTAGTCACCGAACCGCGCTGTCTGGCCGAAGCCCGCCGCCTGCTCGAAGCGGACCTGGCCGCGGTCGACCTGGCCTGCAGCCGTTTCCGTGCCGACTCCGAGATCTGCACCCTGCGTGCCAGCGGCGGCCAACAGGTCAGTGCGTTGCTGGCCGAGGCGATCGCGGTCGCACTGCGAGCGGCCGAGCTGACCGACGGCGACGTCGATCCCACTGTTGGTGCCGCCATGTCAGCGGTAGGATACGATCGTGATTTCGAACAAGTGCATCACGCCAGCACGGTCGGCCCTCCGGTCACGGTCCGCACGATCCCGGGCTGGCGTCAGGTCCGCCTGGATGGCCGGATGCTGACCATGCCCGAAGGCGTCCAGCTCGACCTCGGGGCCACCGCGAAGGCGTGGGCCGCCGACCGGTCGGCCGCCCGGATCGCGCAGCAGGCCGGCTGCGGGGTGCTGGTCAGCCTGGGCGGTGACATCGCGGTCGCGGGTCCGGCCCCTGAGGGCGGCTGGCGGATCCGCGTGCAGGACGTGACCAGCGAACCCGGCGATCCGCCGGACGGCCCGTACGCGCTGGTGGCGATCCGCGACGGCGGGCTCGCCACCAGTAGCACCAAAGCGCGCCGCTGGCAGCGCGGCGGGGACGTGCTGCACCACATCCTCGACCCGCGCACCGGCCTCCCGGCCGAGCCCGTGTGGCGCACCGTGTCGGTGGCCGCGGGCACCTGCGCGGACGCCAACGCGGCCAGCACGGCCGCCGTCATTCGCGGCCGGGCCGCGCTGGGCTGGCTGGCCAGGCTCGGCCTGCCGTCCCGCTTGGTCGACGCGACCGGCGCGGTGTTCACCGTGGCCGGCTGGCCCGAGGACAACCAGTCAGAGCTATCTCAGAACTAGCTTGCAGGCTTTATCCACCCGGCTCAGCAACTATGGACGACGTGAACTTCAAACAGACCTCGACCGGACGGGAAGGAGCGACATGAGCGGGACCGCGTTCTGGTACGCCAGCCGCGCCACCGGGGTCGTCGCGCTGCTGTTGCTCACCGCCGTCCTGGTGCTCGGCATCCTGGTCAACCGGCAGGGCCGCCTGCCGGGTCTGCCCCGGTTCGCCGTGACCAACCTGCACCGGAACATCTCGCTGCTCGCCGTGGCGTTCATCACCGTGCACGTGCTGACCGCGGTGCTCGACACCTTCGTCAGCATCCCGATCCTGTCCAGCGTCATCCCGTTCGCCTCCGGATACGAGCGGCTCTGGCTCGGCCTGGGCGCGATCTCGTTCGACCTGATGCTGGCCATGATTATCACCAGCCTGGTCCGGGGTCACCTCAACCGGATCCTGTGGCGGGCCATCCACCTGCTCGCCTACCTGTGCTGGCCGGTCGCGTTCGCGCACAGCATCGGCTCCAGCAAGGACCTGCAGCACGGCTGGCTGCTCGACCTCAGCATCGCCTGCGCCCTGATCGTCGCGGCCGCGGTCCTCTGGCGGCTGGCCAGCGCGGCCCGGCAACTCCCGCGGGCGGCCCGGGTCGCGGCCATCCTCGGCCAGCACGGTTCGCACGGCGCACGGCAGGCCCCCGAGAGGACCGCACGATGACTATGGCCCCGACCAACGAGACGGTAAGCGAGGCAGTGGACGAGGCGGCAGGCGGGGCAGCCCGGCCGGCTGCTTCCGGGCTGCCCCGCCTGCTGCCCCTGGTCCCCGGGGTGCCGGAAGACCTGCGCGCGCACCTGGCGCGCTACGGCCGCCTGTCGTACCGGGGCGGACCGGGCCTGCTCATCCACGGCGTCGAGGAGGCCGGACTGACCGGCCGCGGCGGCGCCGCCTTCCCGGTGGCCCGCAAGCTGGCCATCGTGGCCCGGGCCCGCGGCCGCAAGGTCATCGTCGCCAACGGCGCGGAGAGCGAGCCCGCCAGCCGCAAGGACGCCCTGCTGCTCCGGGCCGCGCCGAACCTGGTGCTGGACGGCCTGCAGTTGGCCGCCGAGGCCATCGGGGCCAGCGAGGCTCACCTGTTCCTGCACCCCGGGGTCAGCCCGGAGATCCTGCGGGCCCTCGACCAGCGGGCGGCCGCGGGCCGGGACTGGCTCGGCGTCACCATCACCGAGGCGCCGCCGCGGTTCCTGGCCGGCCAGGAGTCGGCGCTGGTCAACCGGCTCGGTGGTGGCCCGGCGGTGCCCACGTTCGTGCCACCCCGCGTGTCCGAACGCGGCCTGGGTGGCGCGCCTACCCTGGTCCAGAACGTCGAGACCCTGGCTCACCTGGCCCTGATCGCGCGGTACGGCCCGCGCTGGTTCCGCGCCCTCGGCACCGCCCAGGAGCCGGGCAGCATGCTCACCACGGTGCACACCCAGGAGGACACCCAGATCATCGAGGCCGAGATCGGCACCCCGCTGCGCACTCTGCTCCCCGCGGGAATCAGGACGCAGGCGGTCCTCATCGGCGGCTTTCACGGCGCCTGGCTGCCCACCGCCACCATCGGCACGCTCACCCTCGATAACCAGGCGCTGAAGGCCCACGGGGCCGCGCTCGGCGCCGGCGTCATCGCCGCGCTGCCCGCCGACCGGTGCGGCCTGGCCGAGGCGGCCCGGGTCGTACGCTACCTGGCCGCCGAGTCGGCCGGGCAGTGCGGCCCGTGCCTCAACGGGCTGCCCAGGATGGCCGCTGCCCTGGCCGAACTGGCCGGGCGCGGGCACCGCAGGCAGGTCCGCGCCGACCTCGAGCGCTGGGCCGGCCTGGTCACCGGCCGCGGGGCCTGTAACCACCCGGACGGCACCGTCCGGTTCGTCCGCAGCACGCTGACCGTGTTCGCGCCGGAGATCAGCCTGCACGCCCGCGGCCAGTGCTCGGCGACCAACCGCGCCCCGTTCCTCCCGCTGCCCGACGGCATGCCGATGACCGAAGACGACTGGACCTGATCATGGCCGACACCCTGCGGGTGAACCCCATCAACTGCACCGGGCACGGCGTCTGCGCCGAGCTCCTGCCCGAGCTGATCACCCTGGACGAGTGGGGTTACCCGATCATCGACCCGCACCCGGTGCCGCCCGTCCTCGACCTGGAGGCCCGCCGCGCGGTGGCCGCCTGCCCGGCGCTCGCGCTGAAGCTCATGCGGATCGACGCACCACGGCCCCGTTCGGCCGAAAATAGAAATGAAACCCGGGGTTCACTTCGCTAGAACGTAGTGAACCCGGGGTTCATAGGGTAAAGGGGCCGCTGTACGGGCTCTGCTGGCGCCGGGGGGACGACCCCCCGAACCCCCCGACGAACCTACATGACGTCGTGGCCCGGGTGCGGCTCGGCCGGCACCGCGGGAATCGACCCGAGCCGTCCGGCCTGGTAGTCCTCGAAGGCCTGCATCAGCTCGGCCCGGGTGTTCATGACGAACGGGCCGTAGGCCGCCACCGGCTCCCGGATCGGCTCGCCGCCGAGCAGCACGAGGTCCATGGGCCCCTTGGGTCCCGCCGCGAACGTGATCGCGTCCCCGGCGCCGAACACCGCCAGCTGACCCATCTGCACCGGGCGCTTCTCGGCTCCGACGGTGCCGCTCCCGGCCAGCACGTAGGCCAGCGCGTTGAAGTCCGCCCGCCACGGCAGCCGGACCTGCGCGCCCGCCGAGACGGTGGCGTGCAGCAGGGAGATCGGCGTGTGCGTGATACCGGGCCCGTCATGCTCGCCGAACGACCCGGCGATCACCCGCAGCAGGGCCCCGCCGTCCGTGGACGACAACAGCGCGACCTGGCCCGCCCGGATGTCCTGATAGCGCGGCGGGGTCATCTTCAGCCGGGCCGGCAGGTTGACCCAGAGCTGGATGCCGTGGAACAGCCCGCCGCTGACCACAAGTTCCTCCGGCGGGGCCTCGATGTGCAGGATGCCGCCGCCGGCGGTCATCCACTGGGTGTCGCCGTTGGTGATCAGCCCGCCGCCGCCGTTGGAGTCCTGGTGGCGGAACGTGCCGTCGATGATGTAGGTGACGGTCTCGAACCCGCGGTGCGGATGCCACGGGGTGCCCTTGGGCTCGCCCGGGCCGTAGTCCACCTCGCCCATCTGGTCCATGTGCACGAACGGGTCGAGCCGCGGCAGGTCCACCCCGGCGAACGCGCGCCGGACCGGGAACCCTTCGCCCTCGAAGCCCGACGGGGCGGTGGTGACCGAGGTGACCTTACGCTCGGTCTCGGTCACATCGGGTTCCGGGACCCTCGGCAGGACCAGGATGTTCTCGACGGTGACGGCTGGCATGGCTACCTCCAAGTGTCGCAAGTGCCAGCATAACTACATTTGAAAGTTCAATTATTCCGAACGGATCGTGGTGCCTGCCCCCGGCCCTGGTTCCGCGGCCCGCCAGCGTCGTTACCGTAGGCTGCCTGCATGGACACCAACCGAGACCAAACGCCGCCACAGGCTCGGGGGAGTGCGGGCCCGCCGCCGCAGGCGGCCAGGCTGGCAGGGTCGTCCCCCCCGGAGCCAGCGTTTCCGCCCAGCTACGCTACGGCGGGCGTGGACGAGCAGCGCGAGCAGGATGTGTTCGCCCGGGCCATGCGCCCCTGGCTGGCCCGCACCGCGGCCCGGTCCTCGATGGTGACCAGCATCAGCGGCCTGTCCAGCGGCTACTTCGCCACGATCCTTCAACTACAGGACGGCCCGCCGCTCGCGCTGAGCACCGACGGGGTGGGCACCAAGATCCTGCTGGCCCGCGAGGCCAACCGGTGGGAGCCGATCGGGATCGACTGCGTGGCCAACAACGTCAACGACCTGATCTGCGTGGGCGCGGTGCCGCTCGCACTGCTGGACTACGTGGCCACCGACCGGATCGACGAGGGCGTGCTGGAGGAGATCGCCCGCGGCCTGTACCTGGGCGCCGACCTGGCCGGAATCGCCATCCCCGGCGGGGAGATCGCCCAGATCGGATCCATGCTGGCCGACGCGGCCGACGGCCGGCCCATGCTCGATCTGGTCGGCACCGCAATCGGGGCGCTGCCCGCCGGCCGCAGCCCGATCGACGGGTCGGGCGTGCGGGCCGGCGACGTGATCATCGGCCTGCCCAGCTCGGGCCTGCACAGCAACGGGTACTCGCTGGCCCGGCACGTCCTGTTCGAGCGGGGCGGGATGACGCTGTCCGACCGGGTGCCGGGCACGGCCCGGCACCTGGACGATGCGCTGCTGCAGCCGACCCGGGTCTACGTAGCCGCCGTGCAGGCCCTGTGGGCGGCCGGCGTGGAGCCCCGGGGCCTGGTCAACATCTCCGGCGGCGGGCTGCTTAACTTCGCTCGGCTGGCCGCGGACGTGTCCTACGAGCTGGACGCGCTGCCGCCCCCGCCGCCGGTGTTCGGCCTCATCGCCGAGGCCGGCGGGGTAAGCGCCGCCACCATGTACGCCACGTTCAACATGGGCACCGGGTTCGGCATCGTGATCCCCGCGGCCCGGCAGCAGGCCGCGATGGCCGCGTTGAAGAGCGTCGGCGAGGAACCGGCCCGGGTGGGCTGGGTGACCGGCCGTCCGGGGCGGGTCGTGTCGGTCCCGTCGGCCGGCCTCCGCGGCCGGGGTGACGCCTTCGAGACGATTTAAGGCACGCTACCGTCTAAGTCATGGAAGCCCGTGCGTACGTCCAGTCCCACGCCCGCGAATTCATCGATGACCTGAAGCAGTGGCTGGCCATCCCGTCGATCTCCGCCGACCCACAGCGTCACGGGGATGTGCGGCGCAGCGCCGAATGGCTGGCCGCTCACCTCGGTAACATCGGCTTCCCGGTGGCCGAGGTCTGGGAGACCGCCCCGGACGGGCTGCCCGCGGTGTTCGCCGAGTGGCCGGCTGTCGATCCGCACGCCCCCGTGGTCCTGGTCTACGGGCACCACGACGTGCAGCCGGTAGAGCCGCTGGAGGAGTGGGACAGCCCGCCGTTCGAGCCCGCCGAGCGCGACGGGCTGCTGCTGGGCCGGGGCGCCTCCGACGACAAGGGCCAGGTGCTGTTCCATTCCCTCGGCATCCGGGCCGCCCTGGCCGTCTCTCGCGCGGCGGCGCCGCCGGTCACGATCAAGCTGATCGTGGAGGGCGAGGAGGAGTCGGGCTCCCCGTACTTCGCTGGGCTGCTGCGGCGCGAGCGCGAGCGGCTGGCCTGCGACGTGATCGTGGTCAGCGACACCGGCATGTGGGCCGCCGACGTGCCGTCCATGTGCACCGGCATGCGCGGGCTGGCCGCGGCTGAGGTCACGCTGACCGGACCGGTCCGGGACCTGCACTCCGGGTCGTTCGGCGGCGGGGTGCCGAACCCGCTGCACGCCATGGCCGCCCTGCTGGCCGGCCTGCACGACGAGGCGGGCCGGGTCACGCTGCCACGCTTCTACGACCGGGTGCTCCCGCTGTCCGACGAGGAACGGGACTTGATCGCCCGGCTGCCGTTCGACGAGAAGGACTGGCTCACTGAGGCCGGGCAGAGCGGGGCCGCCGTCGGCGAGCAGGGCTTCACCACACTGGAGCGGATCTGGGCCCGGCCCACCGCGGAGGTCAACGGGATGTGGGGCGGGCACACCGGTGCGGGCGGCAAGACCATCATCCCCCGGGCCGCGCACGCCAAGGTCTCCTTCCGCCTGGTGGCCGACCAGGACCCAGCCGACGTGCTCGCCGCGTTCCGGGAGTACGTACAGGCCAGCACGCCAGTCGGCCTGGAGTCCACGGTGACCGCCGCGGAGCCCGGGGTGCGCCCCAGCCACTCGCCGATCGACTCTCCGGCCGTGCGGGCCGGTCGGCGGGCCATGCAGCGGGCGTTCGGCCGCGAGGTGCTGTTTACCAAGGAGGGCGGCAGCGGCCCCGAGGCGGACCTGGCCGAGATCCTGGGCGCACCGCTGGTCTTCGTCGGCGTCGCCCTGGATTCGGATCAGATCCACGCCCCGAACGAGAGAATCGACCTGTCGCTGCTGCTGCGGGGCGCCGAGGTGTCGGCGTACCTCTGGGAGGAACTGGCGTCGGTCGGCTCGGACCTGACGTGACGTCGCCGGAGCTGCCGTGGTCTGCTCCGCTGGGCGGGCTCGCGCTGGCCCGCGGCACGGTCGACCGGGTGACCAAGCGGCGGACGGACAAGGACTGGATCGATGCGGCCTGGAAGGACCCGCGCACCCGTCTCCTCGTGGTTCACCAGGGTGAGGCGCTGGTCCGGGATGACGAGCTGGTCTTCGTGGCGCCGGAGGAGGCGCCGGCCGGGACCCGGTTCCTGCTCGGCGAGGACACCGACGGCGTGGTCTACTTCGGGGTGAGCGGCCCACTGCCGGCTGGTGGGGACGGCGTCCGGGTCGCGTCGCTGCGGGAGGTCGGGGCGCTGCTGTCCGACCGCGACGCGGGGCTGCTCACCCACGCGGTGGCCCTGGCCAACTGGCACGACACGCACGTCCGCTGCCCGCTCGACGGCACGCCCACGGTGCCCGACCCGGCCGGCCATTCGACCTCGTGTCCCACGGACGGCAGCGAGCACTTCCCGCGCACCGACCCTGCGGTGATCATGCTGGTCACCGACCCGGAGGACCGGTGCCTGCTGGCTCGCAACGCGGCTTGGCCGGGCCGCCGGGTCTCGATCCTGGCCGGGTTCGTGGAGCCGGGGGAGTCGGCCGAGCAGGCCGTGATCCGCGAGGTGGCCGAGGAGACCGGGATCACGGTCACCAACGTCCGCTACGTGGCCAGCCAGCCCTGGCCGATGCCGCGCAGCCTGATGCTCGGCTTCCGGGCCGAGGCGCCCGCGGGCCAGGTCATCATGGTGGACCACGAGGAGCTGGCCGAGGCCCGCTGGTGGAGCCGCGCCGACCTGCTGGCCGCGCTGCAGACCCGCGAGCTGGCCCTGCCGCCGAGGGTGTCGATCGCGCGCCACATCATCGAGGCCTGGTACGGCGGCCCCCTGCCCTCCACCTGGACACCCCCGCCGCCGCGTTGAAGAGGTCCTGAGAATGGCTCTGGCCACCCCCGCCCGGGATCGGCCCAGGGCGAGGATGGCCAGTGGTTCAGTGCGGATGGTTTGTTACGGGGTGGCGAGCAGCCCGTCGGTGTTGCCGGCGCTGTCGACGTAGAAGCCGACCAGCTGACCGTGGTCGTTCACGCCGTTGATCGTGGTGGTGCCGATGCCGTGCGGGTCGTCGACGGTGGTGAACCCGTGCTGCGGCGTCCAGGTGAAGCCGTGCATGACGGCCGAGGTGCCCGAGCCGACTGTGTAGGTGCCCACGACCTCGTCGTAGTTGTTGACGCCCAGCGCCATCGTGGCGGAGGCGCCAGGGGCGGACAGGCTGATGAAGTGGCCACCGCGGGTCAGCAGGAACCCGTCGGAGCCGATGTTGCCCGCGATGTCGCCGCGGTCGTTGATGGCGGTGGCCTGCAGGGCCGCGCCCTTGTCGTGCGGGTCGACCACGGAGCTGTAACGGCCGGTGTTGACGTTGTACTCGTAGCCGTGGTTGTTGCCCTGCCCATCGACCCAGAAGCCGACCGCGATGTCGGAGTCGTTGACGCCCAGCAGCTGGTCGGTCACCGGGCTGGCCGGGTCGCCGGTCGGGAAGTCGGCCTGACGGAAGTGGCCGTTCACCCTGACCCAGCCGAAGTTGGCGTCCATGCCGACGCCCATGTTGGTGTTGGACCAGAAGCCGACCGTGACACCGCGGTTGTTCAGGCCGGTCACCTGGGTCTGCACCGAACCGGGGAAGTTCTCGTTGACGTAGTTGCCCTGCCCGTAGGGCGGCAGCAGTACGTATCCCTTGTTGGGGTGGCCCGCCGCGCCGGAGCCGAAGTAGCCCGCGATCACGCCCTCGTTGTTGATGCCGAGCAGCTGGTTGAACGTCACGTCGTGCATGTTGTCGAGGGTTACGAAGCTGTAGCTGGTGGCGCTCGCGGGGCTCAGCGTGCTGGCGCTGGCCGCCCCGGCCAGGGCCACCGCCCCGGCGGCCAGGACTCCGGACGCAACGGTGGCGGCCGCAACCCGCAGGGCGTTCCTCTTGACAGACTTCATGATCAATCTCTCCCTTAGTCGCCGGGACCAATCGGTTGTCCCGTTCGCCATCCAGGAAATGCCGGGGCTCTGGGCGAATCTCTGGGGGACTGGGGGAAACGCAGGAACCCCCCGGTAAGCCCCCCGGTAAGCCCCCCGGTAAGCCACCCCGGTAAGCCCCCCCAGTAAGCAGGGCCTCCGCCGGGGGTGGTCCGGGCGGGTAGGGTGGCCGTCGGCACGGGGATCCGCCGGGGGTGCAGGGGACACGGTCCACCATCGAGAGTCGGGAAGTGAATGTGCGACCGCGGACGAACTGGGCGGGCAACGTCGCCTTCGCCGCCCCCGGCTTCTACCGCCCTTCCTCGCTCAGCGAGCTCCAGGCCCTGGTGGCCCGCTCCGCGCGGATCCGCGTGTTGGCTACTGGCCATTCGTTCAACGACCTGGCCGATTCGCCGGGCGCTCAGGTCAGCCTGGCTGGCCTGCCGCCCGAGGTTTCCGTTGACTCGGCCGCCTCGGTCGCCCGGGTCGCGGCGGGGCTGAGCTACGCCGAGCTAGCCGTCCGCCTGGACGCACGCGGCTTCGCCCTGCGCAACCTGGCCTCGCTGTCGCACATCTCGGTGGGCGGCGCGACCGCAACGGGCACCCACGGCTCCGGCACCGCGAACCAGAACCTCGCCGCCGCCGTGGTCGGCCTGACCCTGGTCACCGCTGACGGCGATCTCGTGGAGCTCGACCGTGCGGACGGCGCCGTGGTCCATCTCGGCGCCCTGGGCGTGGTCTCCAGCCTGACTGTGGCGCTCGTGCCGTCCTTCGACGTCAGCCAGCGGGTCTACGAGAACCTGCCCCTCGAGGTCCTCGACGATCGCTTCACCGACGTTATGACCAGTGCCTACAGCGTGAGCCTGTTCACCGACTGGCGCGCCCCCCGGCTGACCCAGGTCTGGCTCAAGCAGCGTCTCGACGTCCCCGCCCCATTGATCCAAGAGGCCTCGTGGTTCACCGCCACGCCCGCGTCTGCGGCCCGCAACCCGGTGCCGGGCGCGTCGCCGGACGCCTGCACCGTACAGCTCGGCATCCCCGGCCGCTGGTACGACCGGCTCCCGCATTTCCGGCCCGAGTTCAAGCCCAGCTCCGGCGACGAGCTCCAGTCCGAGTACCTGCTCCCCGTGGCGCACGCCGTCCCCGCCCTGCACGCCCTGAACCAGATCCGGGACCGCCTGGCCCCGGTGCTGCGGATCTGCGAGATCCGCGTCGTTGCCGCGGACCAGCTCTGGCTCAGCCCTTGCTACCGTCAGGACAGCGTGGCCTTCCACTTCACCTGGATCGCCGACGCTGCCGCAGTGCGGCCCGTGGTCACGCTCGCCGAACGCCAGCTTGCCCCCTTCGGCCTGCGGCCGCACTGGGGCAAGGTCTTCACCACCCCGCGCGAGGACCTTCGCGCGCGGTACGAGCGCCTGCCCGACTTCCTAGACCTCATGCGCCGCTTCGACCCCTCCGGCAAGTTCCGCAACGCCTACACCGCCCGCTGTCTCGGCCTCTAGCCCGGCCCGACTAACCCTGGCCCGTCCTGCTGGCACTATGAGGCGTGACATCTGGCCAGACCGGGCCGTCAGACGCGGACCTGGTACGCGAGGCGCTCGCGGGCGACCGGGAGTCGCTTGCGGAACTGTTGCGCCGTCACTGGGACACGGCGGTGTTCCTGGCGGCGCGGGTTCTCGGTTCCGCCGAGCTGGCGCGTGATGCCGCCCAGGAAGCCGCGATCGCGGTCCTGACCGACCTGGAGCGCCTGCGGTCGCCGGACCGGTTCGGCGCCTGGTTCTGCGGAATCGCGCTCAACGTGGCCCGCCGATGGCTCCGCCAGCTCCGGGCCGAGGTTCCCGGCCTGCCCGACCAGGCCTCCGGGCTGCCCGACCCGGCGGAAGCCACCGAGGCCGCCGATATCGCCGACCGCGTGCACCGCGCCGTCGCGGCCCTGCCCAACGGCCAGCGGCAGGCCGTGCTGCTGTTCTACCTGCAAGGCCTGAGTCACCGCGAGGTCGCCGCCGACCTGTCCATCTCGGTGGGGGCGGTCAAGGCCCGGCTCCACCAGGCCCGGGCCGCCCT
Organism: uncultured Actinomycetes bacterium; assembly: GCA_963722055.1. Taxonomy (GTDB): domain Bacteria; phylum Actinomycetota; class Actinomycetes; order Streptosporangiales; family Streptosporangiaceae; genus Palsa-504. Next base: position 245,541 of record CAVRLA010000017.1, read on the forward strand.
GGCCCCGGCGCTTGCGCAGATCACCGACATCCCGGAGGTAACGCCAGTGACCACGACCGACGCCGCGGAATGGATCGACGCCACGGTAACGGAGATCCGCCGGAGCCAGGGCGAGGACCCCTGGCAGCGCACCCACATCATGATGCTTCATGAGCGCGGCGGCGAGCGCCGGCTGCCGATGTGGATCGGGCCGGCCGAGGCCACCGCGCTGGCCCTGATCCTGGAGGCGGTGGAAGCCCCGCGCCCGTCCACCTACAAGCTCGCCATCAGCTTGGTCGAAGCGGCCGGCACCCGGATCGAAGAAGTCAGGATCACCCGGCTGCTGGACATGGTGTTCTACGCCTGCGTGATCGTCCCAGGGCCCGGCGGGCCGCGAGAGGTCGACGCGCGGCCGAGCGACGCCGTGATCCTGGCCCTGGCCACCGGGGTGCCCATCCGGGTCGACAGCAAGCTCTTCGACCGGACGGCGACGGCCGAGCACCTGAAGGACTCCGAGCCGTACCCGGTCGCTACCGCCGACATCGCCGCCGAGACCCAGCAACGACTCCGCGATGATCAGCTACGGATCCGCGAGCAGGAGAGCCGCCCGAGCTGAGGCTAGCCTGGGGCTTGTGTCACCCACCGGGACAGCCGCCTACGAGGACCTGAACGACCTGCCGCCCCTCGTAACTAAAGCGGTGCGCCTGGCCCGGCGAGAGGGCTTCGAGAACTCGTGCCGCCCCGAGCACGGGCGGCTGCTGCTCGCGCTGGCCGGCGGCGCCGAGGTGATCGGCGAGACCGGCACCGGTTGCGGCGTGGGCCTGGCCTGGCTGGCCTCGGGTGCGAGACCCGGGGCCCGGCTGGTCAGCGTGGAGCTGCACCACGACCGGGCCGCGCGTGCGGCGGACCTGTTCAGCGGCCTGTCCCAGGTGACCGTCATCCATGGCGATTGGCGGGAGATCTACGGGGAGGCGCCGTTCGACCTGCTCGTCCTGGACGGTGGCGCGCACGGCAAGGCGGGCGGCGATCCGGCCGACCCCGAGATACTGCTCCGGCCGGGCGGCACGCTGGTCATCGACGACCTCACGCCAGCTAAACAGTGGCCGCCACGTTTCGCCGGGGAGGTCAACGCGGTCCGCATGCACTGGCTCACGCACCCCGGTCTGGACGCGACCGAGCTACGACTCGCCCCGGACTTGGCCGCCCTGGTCGCCACGTGCCGCTGGCCCAACCCGTAATACCCCGTAGCCGCGACGTCAGCTGCCGTCGCGGAGGTTCTCCGGCGCGCCCGGGTGGAACGAGATGTGGTCGAAGGTGGCGGTGCAGCCCTGGCCGACCGGCGACTGGGCCAGGAAGCCGACCCGGACCAGTTCGGCCGCGTCCCCGCCGAGCGCGAAGTAACGCAGCAACCGCCACCAGGACCCGTCCGTCGAGGCGTGAAAGGCCCAGGCCGCCCCGGACCGGGTGATCCGCAGCCACAAGGTGTCGCCGTCCACCTCGAAGGAGTTGCAGTCATCGGAGACGCCCCGGGTCACGACCGTGACCGCAGTCGGCCGGAGCTGCGGTGAGTACTCGAAGCACAGCTTGGCCCAGTGCCGTTCGCGGGCGTGCAGCAGCAGCACACCCGCGTCAAACCTGCTGCCGAACTCCACCTGGACCTGTGCGGCCAGCGTGAAGTCGCCGGCCGGGGGCAGGCCGACGAAGCGGCCCGCGTCCGGCGCGGGATCGGGTCCCGCGGGATCGGCGAACATGTCGGTCTTGGCGGCCGCGCGCAGGATCAGCACCCCGTTTCGTACATGGCAGCCCGGCGGCGGGCTGCCGGCGGGCTCCAGCGGGAACGGCAAGCTGGGCAATTTCAACGCGGCCACCCGCGTAGTCTAGGCTCCGGGCATGCTTGATCACATCGGCCTGCAGGCCAAGGACGTCGAGGCGTCGCTCGCTTTCTATCTGCGCACGTTCGCCGCGATCGGGATGCGCGAGGTGATGCGCTTCCCGTACGGCGACAGCATGGCCGTCGGCCTGTCCGGCCCCGACGGCGTACCCGACTTCTGGCTCGGCCCGCCGACCGGGGACGAGACCAGGGAACTGCACGTCGCCTTCGGCGCGCCGGACCGGGCCGCGGTCGACGCCGTGCACGAGGCCGCCGTGGCGGCCGGGGTCGAGGTGCTGCACGCTCCCCGGGAATGGCCGGAATACCATCCCGGCTACTACGCCGTCTTCCTGCGCGATCCCGACGGCCACAACGTCGAAGCCGTCCATCACGGCTGACGCGTCATCGCCATGCACATGCGCTTCGCGGTCGACGTGCCGAACTTCGGCGACTTCGCCGATCCTCGCGTGGTCGCCGACCTGGCCCGGCGGGCCGAGGAGGCCGGCTGGGACGGGCTGTTCGTTTGGGATCACGTCACGCACCGCAAGGAGTTGCGGCGGACGATCGCCGATCCCTGGGTGCTGCTGACCGCCGCGGCGCTGGCCACGGAGCGGATCCGGCTCGGCACGATGGTCACCCCGGTGGCGCGGCGGCGGGTGCCGAAGCTGGCCCGGGAGGTGACCACCCTGGACCGGCTCACCGGCGGCCGGATGATCCTGGGCGTGGGTCTCGGCGCCCCCATACCCGATGAGTTCGGCAGCTTCGGCGAGCCCACTGACCCGAAGGTGCTGGCCGCCCGCCTGGACGAGGGCCTGACCGCCCTGAACCTGCTCTGGTCGGGGGAGCCGGTCACGTTCCGCGGCGAGCATCTGATCATCGAGGACGTGGTGTTCCGGCCGACGCCGGTGCAACGGCCGCGGGTCCCGGTCTGGGTCGGCGGCGAATGGCCGGCCCGGCCGCCCATGCGCCGCGCGGCCCGCTGGGACGGCGCCATGCCGATCCTGGTCGGCCCGAAACGCAGGCCCCGGCAGCCGGACGCCGCCACGGTCCGCGAGATCCACGGGTTCCTGAGCGCCCAGCGGGCCGCGGCCGGGCTCAGCGCGGAGCCGTTCGATCTGGTCCTGTCCGGCATGAGCCCGGCTGCCCCGGCCGCCGCGACCGACCTGGTGGGCCCGCTCGCCGAGGCGGGCGGGACCTGGTGGGCCGAATGCCGGTGGGACGACCTGGAGCGGGCCGAGCCCATGGCGCGCCGGGTGGACCAGGGTCCGCCGCCGCTGGCCTGAGACCGGGACTCAGGCGCCCGAGGATTCAGGCCCGGAGCCTGGCCCGGGCCCGCGCGGCGGTGCGGCCGGCCCGCACGCGGGCCGCGGTCCGGCTGGCCCGCACCCGCGCCGTGCGGGACCGGTGGTGCCGCATCTGCAGCGGCCCGCGCGCCGTGGCCTCCTGCGCCGGGTGCCGGGGCTGGAGCTCGTTGCGCAGGCGGTCCACGTGGGCCAGGATCTCGCCGCGCAGCGGCCAGCCGTCCGGGCGTTCGGCCGGATCGGTGGCCAGCAGGTCTGCCAGCCGGTCCTGTTGCCGCTGGGCTTCCTCCAGGTGGTCTTCGAGCACCAGCGACAACGCCGGCTCGCCCTGCGGGGCGTCATTTGGCTCCGGGTCGGCCTCGATGAGCTGACCGTAGGCGCGTACGCTGGCGGCCAGTTCGGCGATGACGGCGGCCAGCCGGGCCCGGGTCTCCGCGTCCTTGACCGGGCTATCCCCGCTGTCCAGCCGCGCGCTGTCGGCGACCGCCCGGGCCAGTACGCGCAGGTCCGTGGCGGCCCGTTCCAGGGTGTCGACGCCGTCGCGCAGGCCGGCGGCGGGATCGGGGTACCGGAGCCGCCGGGGGTTCAGCCGGACGCTCTCCTCGGCCTGGCCGAGCGCCTCGTCCACCCGCTCGATCTCGCCGCGCAAGGCCCGGGTACGGTCCAGCCACTCCGCCGCGCGGCGCGGGTCGGGCTCGTCGGCCAGGCCGTCGGCCATCTGGCCGAGCAGGTCGGCCATCTGCCGGCTCAGGTCGCCGATCGCGTCCTTGGCCGGCTGGACCCGCAGCGGCGCGAAGAGCAGGCCCGCGGCCAGCCCGGCCGCGGCCCCGACCAAGGTTTCGGTGATGCGGCTGGTCGCGTAGGCATGCGTGTCGACCGAGAAGATCAGCATCGCGCTGATCGGCACCTCCAGGGTCTCCTCACGCAGGCGGAGGATCAGGCCGAGGGCGAGCGTGCCCGCGATGAGCAGGCCGAGGACCCACCAGCTGAACGGGACGTAGGCGGCGACCGCGACGGCGGCCAGCACGCCGGCGGTGACCCCTATGACCCGCTGCACGGCGCTGCGGATGGTGTGAAACAGGGTCGCCTGCACCACCAGGAGCGCGGTCAGCGGGGCAATCACGGACCGGGATGATGCGCCGGGCAACTGCTGCGCGAGCAGGTAGGCGAACACGGCGGTCAGGGTCAGCCGGGTGATATACACCGCGGCCGGCTGGGCCCGGCGGCGCACCAGGGTGAGCTGTTCGGCTTGGCGCCGGGCGACCGCCTTGGCGGCCGCGCTCACGCTGTCGGCGGGTACGGGACGGACAGGGAAACCTTTCATGGGATCAATACCGAAATCGAGTGGGCGGCGGGATACAACATCGCTCTAGTCGAGAGCAAAACCATCACTAGTGGCCAACGCACACCCGGCACGACTATTCCCGGCCCCGGCCCCGCCCCTACTCCCGGCTGACGCGAGCGTCACGGGCCGGTCCGACCCTGGCCGACCCGGCCCTGGCCGACCCGGCGAGCACCGCGACCGGGACGACGACCAGGACCGCCAGCGCCCAGGACAACCCGAACGCCTCGGCGCTCAGCCCCACCGCCAGCGGTCCGAGCCCGCCCACCAGCCCGGCCGCGCTGCTCAGCGTGACCGCGACCGGACTGCGCCCGGGCAGGCTGCCGTACAGCCTGGCCTGCAGCAGCGGGTACCACGGCGCCGTGGCCGCGCTCAGCACGGCCAGGATGATCACCTTGGCCGCTGGTCCCGGCACGAGCAGGAAGCCCGGGTAGAGCAGCGCGGCCGCGACCGCGCTGACCCGAAGCACCGTCACGTCCGCCACCCGGTCCAGGACGAGCACCAGGGCCGCGTCCCCCGCCAGCCCGGCGCCGAGCCGGATCGCGATGGCCAGTGCCGCGACCGCCGGCCTCAGGTGCGCCACGTCGACCAGGTACAGCGCGAGGAACCCGGTGAGCACGTCGACTAGCAGGTCAGCGACCACCGTTAGCAAAGCCCAGCGCACCGCGGACCAGTCCCGCAGCGCCGCCAGCACCTCCCGCGCCCGCGTCATCCAGGCCACGCCCGGCTCCGGGTCGCGGTCGGCGGTCGGCCCGGCGACCCGCACCGGATGGGGTTCAAACCCGCAGGTGCCGAGCCACGCGGCCAATGCCAGCGCGGCCAGCACCAGGTAGGCCACCCGCCAGCCGCCCCCGGCGGCCAGTACCGCGGTAAGCAGCAGCGGCCCGGCGACCGCCCCCGCCGATCCGGCCAGGTCCCAGCGCGCCATGATTTGGGCCTGCCGGTCCGGCCAGGCCTCCATCAACTCGGCCTGGGTCAGCGATACGAATGCCCCCGAGGCCGGATAGAAGACGGTGAACGCGACCAGCAGCACGATGAACGATCGCGCCCCGGCCACCGCCAGCAGGCTCAGGATGAAGACGATGCCGCCGCCGAGCACGGCCCGCCGCCGTCGCCGTCCAGCGCCAGCAAAAAGGCCTAGCGGGAGCTCGAGCGCGCCGCCGACCAGGAGCGGGACCGAGGCCAGCAGGCCGATCTGCCCATAACTCAGCCCCAGGTCATGACGGATCAGCGGGAGCGCGGCGCCCTTGGCGCCATCTACCAGCTCGTCGGCCAGTTCGACCGCAAGCGCGACTGCCAGGGCGGAAAGGGCAGGCTTTCAGCGTCAATAAAAACCCATGGCGTCCATGCTACGCCCCACGACATCAACGGTTCTCGACCCGCCAGAGCAGGCGCAGCCCGGACCAGTCGTCGTCGATGGCCGCGACCTTGACGTCGACCAGCCCGATCGGCAGCGCGTGCTCGCGGATGACGTTATCGGTGATGTCGCTGCTATGGCCGCCGGCCCGGCGCGGCCACGCGACCCACAGCGCCCCGGCCGGGTAGATGCGCCGGGCCAGGCCGTCGAGTTCCCCGGCCATCGCGGTCCGGGAACCGAAGAACGCGATGATCAGGTCGGCCGGCCCGTCCCGGCCCGCGTCGATCAGGCCGTCCGGCGGGTCGGCGAAGTCCCAGCCCGGCGGGGGATGGTGCAGGTGGACTCGCTGCCCGGGCCGCAGGCCCAGCTTGGCGGCCTGCGGCCGGCCCGAGTAGCCAGGGCCTGAGGAGCCAGGGGACACGAGCCCGATTCCATATCACACCGGGGACGCCTCGCGCAAGGGGGCTTTCCTCCCGATGCTTACGGGGGCTATGCGGCCCGGTGAAGACGGGTGTTAACCGGCCTGCCGTGGCCCGGTTTCCGCGGCAAGATACTCAGTATGCTACTCGATAGGACCGAACGGTGACCGTCCGGCACGCCTTGCTCGCGCTGCTCAGCGAGGGTCCGAAGTACGGCCTTCAGCTGCGCGAGGAGTTCGAGGCCCGGACGGGCGAGGTCTGGCCGCTGAACGTCGGCCAGGTGTACACCACGCTGCAGCGGCTGGAGCGGGACGGCCTGGTCGAGTCCGACGACGTGTCCGAGGACGGCCGGGAGAAGACCCAGCAGAACATCTTCCGGATCACAGCCGAAGGCCAGCAGGAACTGGTCGGCTGGCTGCGCACGCCGCCGGATCTGTCCGCCCCGCCGCGCGACGAGCTGATCATGAAGGTCCTGGTGGCGATGCGCGTGCCCGGCACCGACGTACCCGAGGTGATCCAGGTCCACCGCCGGTACCTGGTCGAGCTGATGCAGCAGTGGACCCGGATCAAGGAAGCCGAGGCCGAATCGGACCTCAGCCTGGCCCTGGTCGTGGACGCGGAGTTGTTCCGGCTGGATGCGGTCATCCGGTGGCTGGACGCCGCCGACGGCCGCATCAAGCGGGCCGCGCCCGGATCACCCGGCGAGCCGAGCGCCGCCGCCCTGCCCCGGGTGCCCCGGCGCCGGGGCACCGGAATCGCACGATAAGTCACTAACTCTGAAACGGGGAATGGTCATGAACCACAAGAACCAGATGGGGGCATCGCGATGAGCGTCCTCGAACTGCGGCACGTGTCGCGAACCTACGGGCAGGGCGCGGCCGAGGTGCACGCGCTGGCCGATGTGGATCTGGCGGTTGAGGCCGGCCAGATGGTGGCGGTGATGGGGCCGAGCGGGTCGGGCAAGTCGACGCTGCTGACCATTGCCGGGAGCCTGGAGGAGCCGACCAGCGGCGAGGTGCTGATCGGCGGTGCGCCGCTGACCAAGATGTCGAACAACGCCAAGGCGCGGCTGCGGCGTCGCTCGATCGGCTACGTGTTCCAGGACTTCAACCTGCTGCCGGGGCTGACCGCGGCGGAGAACGTGGCGCTGCCGCTGGAGCTGGACGGGACCTCGGCCCGGAAGGCGCACCTGGTCGGCCTCAAGACGCTGGATGATCTGGGCCTCGGGGCCAAAGCGGGGAGCTTCCCCGACCAGCTTTCCGGCGGCGAGCGGCAGCGGGTGGCGATCGCCCGGGCCGTGGTCGGCGACCGGCGCTTGCTGCTGGCCGATGAGCCGTCCGGCGCGCTGGACTCGGTCAACGGCGAGGCGGTCATGCGCCTGATCCACGCCGCGTGCAAGCGGGGCGTCGCTGCCGTGGTGGTGACTCACGACGCCCAGCTGGCCTCGTGGGCCGATCGGGTGGTCTTCCTGCGGGACGGCCGGGTGACCGACCACACCGCGCCGCTGCCGGGCCCGGAGTCCCTGCTGTCGGGGGAGCAGAGCAGATGAGCGCCACGGCCACCGTGGAACGGTCCGTCGTCGCGGGGACCCCGGACGGGGGCGTCCCCGCCCGACGGGCGGTGATCCGCTGGGCCTGGCGGCTGTTCCGCCGCGAATGGCGTCAGCAACTCCTCGTCCTGGCCCTGTTGATGCTCGCGGTCGCGGCCACGATCTGGGGTGCCGGGGTCGCCACCAACACGCCGCCGTCGAGCCCGAGCGCGGCCACGTTCGGCACGGCCAGCGCCCTGGTCACCCTGCCCGGTAACGATCCGCGGCTATCAGAAGACATCGCCGCGGTTACCAAGAAGTACGGCCCGGCGGACGTGATCGAGAACCAGGACATCAGCACCGGCCTGAGCGAGGCAGTCCAGCTGCGCGCGCAGGATCCAAGTTCGCGATACGGCGGCCCGATGCTGTCCCTGGTCTCCGGGCACTACCCGAGCGGGCCCGGCCAGGTGGCGCTGACCAGCCAGGTCGCGTCGGTCTTCAACACCAGCGTCGGCGGCGTCTGGCACGCCGACGGCCAGACATGGCACGTGACCGGCATCGTGCAGAACCCGAGCAACCTGCTGGATGAGTTCGCGCTTGTCGCCCCGGGCCAGGTCACCGCGCCCAGCCAGGTGACGATCCTGCTCGGCCCGGCCGCCGTGCCGCAGGACCAGAACCAGGGCCCGGGGCCAGGTCCGTCGCCGACCCTGCCGGACCTGCCCAAGGCCGCGACCATCTCCTATCCCACCGCCCCCTCGGCCGGGATCCCGCCCGCGACGATCGTCCTGGTGGTGGCCGTGCTCGGGCTGGTGTTCATCGGCCTGGTGTCGGTGGCCGGGTTCACCGTGATGGCCCAGCGGCGGCTGCGGGCGCTCGGCATGCTCGCCGCGCTCGGCGCCACCGAACGCAACGTCCGGCTGGTCATGGTGGCCAACGGCGCGGTCATCGGCGTGGTCGCCGCGGCGCTCGGCACCGTGCTGGGCCTCGGCGCCTGGTTCGCGTACGTCCCGTCGCTGCAGACCGCCACCGGGCACGTCGTCAACCCGGCCAACCTGCCCTGGTGGGCCATTGCCGTCGCGATCGTGCTGACCATCGCGACCGCCATCGCGGCGGCCCGGCGGCCGGCCCGGGCCGTGGCCCGGATCCCGGTCGTGGCCGCCCTGTCCGGGCGCCCGGCGCCGCCCAAGGCGGTGCACCGGTCGGCCGGCCCGGGCCTCGTCCTGCTGGCCATCGGCGTGGTCGCCCTGGTGTTCTCCGGCGGGTGGGCCGGCAACAGCGGCAGCGACGCGCTGCTGCTGCTCGTGGGCCTGGTCACCATTATCATCGGCGTCTCGCTGCTCGCGCCGCTGTGCGTCGCCGTGCTAGCGGCCGCGGCCGGGCCGCGGATGCCGGTCGCAGTGCGGATCGCGCTGCGCAACCTGGTCCGCTACCGGGCCCGGTCCGGTGCGGCCCTGGCCGCGGTCTGCTTCGCGGTGTTCCTGTCCGTGCTGATCTGCATCGTGGCCAGCGTGCGGTTCGAGAAGGTCCTGGACTGGACCGGGCCTAACCTCGCCAGCAATCAGCTGATCGTGTACACGCAGAACAACGGCCCGAACGCCGGACCCAACGCGCCGCTGACCGCCAGTCAGCTGCACGCCCTAAGTAACAAGGTGGACAGCTACGCCGCCTCGCTGCACGTGCAGTCCGTCCTCCCGCTGGAGACCACCGGCGCCACGCTGTACCAGCTGGGCACGCAGGACAACAACTTCACCGGCACGGTGTTCGTCGCGACCCCGGCGCTGATGTCCGAGTACGGGATCAAGCCCAGCCAGATCAATCCCGGCACCGACATCCTGACCATGCGCCCGGGCCTGGCCGGATACCCCAACATGGTGATGTTCTGGGGCAACTACCTCAACGGGAACGGCCCGCCCCGGGCGTGCACGGCCAGCAACGACTGCGTGGCGAACCCCGTGATCGCGCAGAATGCCAGCCTGCCGTCGGGCACCTCGGCGCCGAACACCGTGATCACCGAGCAGGCGGTGCAGAAGTACCACCTGGGGGAGAACCTGGACGGCTGGCTGATCGAGACGCCGCAGCCGCTGACCGCCGGACAGATCAACGCGGCCCGCCAGATCGCGGTCACCGCCGGGGTGAGCGTCGAGACCAAGTCCGGTGAGCTCGGCCTGTCCGAGATCAGCGACGGGGCTACCGTGCTCGGCCTGGTCATCGCGCTCGGCGTGCTGGTCATGACCGTCGGCCTGATCCGCAGCGAGACCGCGGGCGACCTGCGCACGCTGGCCGCCACCGGCGCCAGCCGGACGACCCGCCGCACGATCACCGGTGCCACGGCCGGCGCCCTGGGCCTGCTCGGCGCGGTGTTCGGCACCCTGGCGGCGGCTGTCGCCGGCGTGGCCTGGGCTCGCAGCAGCCTGTCGGTGACGTTTGGCGACGTGCCAACCGGCGATCTGCTGGCCCTCCTGGTCGGCCTGCCCGTGGTCGCCGCCGTTGGCGGCTGGCTGCTGGCCGGCCGCCAGCCGGCCCTCATCACCCGCCAGCCCCTGGAGTGACCCGCCAGCCCCTGGAGTGAGAAGCCCGGAGCCGGGCCTGCGCCGTGATTACTGACGCAGGCCCGGACCGGCGTGCTTTTTCTTGTCTTTCTCGGAGCGCTCGAGCATCTCTGCCGCGCCGCGGACCACGCACCGCAGCGGATCCTCGACCAGGACCGCGCCGATGCCGGCGGCGGTCTCGATCCGGGCCGCCAGGCCGGGCAGCAATGCGCCCCCGCCGGCCAGCCTGATCTTGCCGCGTACGACATCCTCGGCCAGGCCCGCCGGGATGTCCGACAGCAACTCGTGGACCGAGGCGGCGATCGTCGCCACGATGGGTTCCAGCGCGGTCGCCACCAGCCCGCCGGGCACGTACTCCGTCCGCGGGGTGCGGTGCGCGGCATCGAGGCCGACCGCCTCCGCCCAGCCTTCGGCCCCGCCGGTCACGCCGAGCGTCATCTTGAGCTGCCGGGCGGCGCGCTGGCTGATGATCAGACCCAACTCAGCGCGGACCGCCTGCACGATCGCCTCGTCCATGGCGTTGCCGGCCTTGCGCAGGGACTGGGCCCGGACTACGCGCCAGCCCGCGACGGCGGCGACCTCGGTGGTTCCGCCGCCAATGTCCACCACGAACCCGCCTGCCCCGCCGGTCAGGTCGAAGCCGGCGCCGGCCGCCGCGGCCACCGGCTCGTCGATCAGCCGTACGTGGTACCGAGGGCGCCGCACGCTCAGCGCGGCGACGATCGACCGGCGCTCGACCGGCGTGGCGCCGCTGGGCACGCACACCAGGGCGCTAGGCCGCAGCGGGCTGCCCCGGCGGCGGGTGCGGCGCAGGAAGGCGTGCAGCAAGGCGGCGGTCGCGTCCAGGTCGGCAATGACCCCGTCCCGCAGCGGGTGGATCACCTCGATGTCCTGCGGCTCCTTGTCGGCCAACGCGTCCGCGGCGTCACCCACCGCGGCGACCTTGCCGACCGCCGTGTCGATGGCGATCGCGGTCGGCTCCTCCAGCACAATGCCGCGCCCCGCGACCCAAACGAGCGTATTGACCGTGCCGAGATCAATCGCCACGCTACTCCGGAAGCGCATCTTGCTCCCCTCTGCCACCGCGGCCAGACCCTCCGCTGATGACGGTGGACTAGCGTACAGCGGGGTATGTCGTAGTCACCAGTGATCAAATTATGTACGTCAGTGTCGTGCGGTCGGCCGAGGGAGCGCTTTATGCGGGTGGCAGGGCTGGCGGGGGCGGCCGCGGTCAGCCTGGTCGGCCTGCTCGCGGCGGGTTCGCCGGCCACGGTGCCGGCCGGGTCGCCGCCCCCGGGGTCGCCGGTCCTGGCCGATGTGATCGTCCACCCGGGCGTGGTGCACGTCGGCCGGGCCCAGGCCGGTCCGCTCAGCACGGCCGACTGCGAGAAATCCTACGGTATCGCCTGCTACGGGCAGGCCCAGGTCCGGCAGGCGTATGACCTGCCCGCACTGTACGCCAGGGGCGTGACCGGCCAGGGCACCACGATCGTCATCGTCGACTCCTACGGCTCCCCTACCATCCAGAACGACCTGGCCGTCTTCGACAGCGCCTATCAACTGCCCGCTCCGCCTGCCTTCCGGATCATCCAGCCGGCGGGCCGGGTGCCCGCCTACGACCCGGCTGACTCCAACATGGTCGGCTGGGCCAGCGAGACCACGCTGGACGTCGAGTGGGCGCACGCGATCGCGCCGGGCGCGAAGATCCTGCTGGTCGAGACGCCGGTGTCGGAGACCGAGGGCGTGCACGGCTTCCCGCAGATCGTCGCGGCTGAGGAATACGTGCTCCGCCACTTTTCCGTCGACGTGATCAGCCAGAGCTTCAGCGCCACCGAGGAAACCATGCCCTCGGCCGCGCAACTCCAGGCGCTGCGCGGCGCCTACCGGCTGGCCGACCGGGATCACGTGACCGTGCTGGCCGCCTCGGGCGACTCGGGCGCCACCGACGTCGGCCTGGACGAGACGACCTACTACACCTTCCCGGTGACCTCGTGGCCGGATAGCGACCCGCTGGTGACCGGGGTCGGCGGGACCCAGTTGCACGTCACCGCGCAGGGCACCCCGGCGGCCCCGACCGTGTGGAACGACACCAATAACAGCAAGGCGAACGAGTTCGCGGCCGGCGGCCCGGGCCCGAACCCCCTGGCCAGCGGCGGCGGCACGTCCATCTTCTTCGCCCGGCCACCATTCCAGAACGGCGTGCGGGACGTGGTGGGCGGCCGCCGCGGCGTGCCGGACATCTCCATGAGCGCCGCCTGCGACGGGTCGGTGGACACCTATGACAGCTACCGCGGAGCGTCGGCCGGCTGGTCCCTGACCTGCGGCACCAGCGAGGCTACGCCGCTGTTCGCGGGCATCGTGGCTCTGGCCGATCAGGTGGCGGGCCACTCCCTGGGACTGATCAACCCGGCCCTGTACCGGCTGGCCGCCGAGCGCCAGCCCGGCATCGTGGCGGTCGCCTCGGGCAACAACACGGTGTCGTTCACCCAGGATGGCCGCGAGTACACGGTGACCGGGTTCAGCGCCCGCCCGGGCTACAACCTGGCCACGGGCCTCGGCACCGTGGACGCCCGGTACTTCGTTCCCGAGCTGGCCGGCTCGCCGGTCACAGCGGGGGGTGAGCACGCGCCACAGTTCGTTCGGCGAGGAGAATCAGTTCTTACGAACGGGAATCTGCAGCGGGTCCTCAGCTATTTATCAGCTTGATGGTGCTCACTGGAGGAAAGGACTCCGCCGGCCCGACCTATTGCCTCCCCCAGGCCCACCCAAAGGCGTGATTCAGATGCAGGATTACAGCGGCTACGGCCAGCCGCCGACGGGACCGACCATGCCGATGCCGCCCATGCCGCCGCGGCCGCCCCGGCGCCGCATCGGGGCGCTGAGCTACGTGTTCGTGGCCCTCGCGGCCGGCGCGCTAGGCGCGGGCACGGTCGTGGCGCTGTATCACCCGGCATCCAACACCTCGGCGTCGGCGCAGCCCAGCAGCGGCGCGCTGGCCCCGGCTCCGCTGCCGAGCAAGGCGGTGCCCCAGCCGAGCAACGCCAGTCCCGGCGTGAGCAACAGCGAGCAGGCCACCGTGAACAAGGTCGCGCCGGGCCTGGTGATCATCAACACCACGCTGCAGTACAACGGCGAGCGGGCGGCGGCCACCGGCATGGTGATCAACTCTGACGGCCTGGTCCTGACCAACAACCACGTGATCGAGGACTCCACCTCGATCACCGCGCAGACCGCGAACGGGCACCAGTACCGGGCCAAGGTCCTCGGCTACGACGTGACCGGCGACATCGCCCTGATTCAGCTCGAGGGGGCGTCCGGCCTGAAGACCGTCCCGCTCGGCGACTCCGCGAGCGTCAAGACCGGGGACTCGGTGGTGGGCATGGGCAACGCCGAGGGCCAGTACGCCATCGTCCCCGTGACCGGTCAGGTGACCGCGCTGAACCAGACCATCACCGCGGGCGACCAGGGTGGCTCGATCACCCAGGAAACCCTCCACAACATGATCCAGACCAACGCGAACATCGTCGCCGGCGACTCCGGCGGCCCGCTGGCCAACTCCGCGGGTCAGGTCATCGGTATGGACACCGCGGGCAACGACGGGGGCTTCGCGGTGCAGCAGTCGTCGGCCGGTTACGCGATACCGATCGACAACGCGCTGGCGGTGGCGCGGCAGATCGCGCAGGGCCAGGCCAGCTCGACGGTTAGCATCGGCTACCCGCCCTTCATGGGCATCTATATCGGGCAGGGCTCGAACAGCGACCCGCAGGCCCAGGCTCAGCAGCAGAACGGTAGCTTCGGCGGGAACGGCGCCGGCGGGAACGGCTTCGGCGGGAACGGCTCCGGCGGGAACGGCTCCGGCGGGAACGGCTCCGGCGGGAACGGCTCCGGCGGGAACGGCAACCAGAGCTGCGCCACCAGTAACGGCAACCTGGGGCCCGTGGACAACATCGCCAACGTCAGCTCGGGCACCCTGATCCTCGGGACGATCTGCAACAGCCCGGCTGCCGCCGTCGGCATGACCGCCGGATCCGTGATCACCGCGGTGAACGGCCAGGCCATCGGCTCCCCGGACAGCCTGACCGGCGTCGTGTCGAAGTTCCGGCCCGGCGACACGATCTCCGTGACCTGGGTCAGCCCGTCCGGTCAGCACACGACCAGCACCATCAAGCTCACGGAGGGCCCGCCGCTGTAGCAGGGGCCAGCGGTACGCCTACCGTGCTACTGTGCCTGGCAGTGCGCCAGGTAGCGAAGCCGGTGAAGTCCTAGCGGACCATTCCGGCGCTGTCCCGCAACTGTGACGGCCCGCCCGGGCCCAAGCCAGGTCGCCTCCTGTCGCGCTCGACGAAATCGGCCCTCGTGGGAAGGGCGATCCGTCCCGGCGGGCGCGCTCGGCGGCCGCCAACGGTCTCGCCTTCCTTCCCGCCCTTCGGGAGGAAGCCATTGATACCAAGAATCTGCGCCGCGGCGGCGATCGCCGCCTTGGCCGCGGCCGCGCTAGTCGGCTGCGGCTCGGCCAGCGCGCCGTCCGCCAGCACCGCGTCCAGCCCGGGCTCCGGCCCGGCCAGCCAGGCGGCTGGCTCCTCGTTCCCGGTCACGCTGACCGCGGCCAACGGCCCGGTGACGATCAAGGCCAAGCCGCTCCGGATCGTCTCGCTCGCCCCGACCGCGACCGAGGACCTGTACGCGGTCGGGGCCGGCCCGCAGGTGGTGGCCGTCGACCAGAACTCCGACTATCCGGCCACCGCAAAAAGGACCTCACTGAGCGGCCTGACTCCCAACCTCGAGGCGATCGCCAAGTACTCCCCGGACCTGGTTATCTCCTATCAGGATGCGAACGGCCTGGTCGCGGGGCTCAAAAAGCTCGGCGTCCCGGTACTGATCGAGCCGGCTGCGGCCACCCTGGCCGACGCTTACGCCCAGATCGACCAGATCGGCCAGGCCACCGGGCACGTGACGCAGGCCCAGCAGGTCGTCACGACCATGAAGGCGAAGATCGCCGTCGAGGTCCGGCAGGCCGCTCGTCGCACCCGGGTCTCACCTACTACTGGGAGCTGACCGCGAACCCCTACTACTCGGTCACCTCCTCGACCTTCATCGGGCAGATCCTGGGCTTGTTCGGCCTGAAGAGCATCGCCGACGCGGCCGACAAGGCCTCGGACGGCGGCTATCCGCAGCTGTCGCCCGAGTACATCGTCAAGGCCCAGCCGCAGATCATCTTCCTGGCCGACAACCAGGCCGCGGACGGCGGGCAGACCCCGGCCGTCGTGGCCAAGCGGCCCGGCTGGTCGGCCATCCCGGCGGTGAAGGACGGCGAGGTCATCGGGCTCAACGATGACATCGCGTCCCGCTGGGGCCCGCGGCTGCCGCAACTGGTCGAACAGATCGCGCAGGCGGTCGAGCGGGCGTCCGGGTGATCCGCGCGCGTGGCAGGCGGCTGCCCGCCGCGCGTGCCTACGGCGTCGCGGCGGCCTTCCTGGTCGCCGCGACGCTGGTCAGCGCCCTGGTCGGGGCGGCGGACCTCAACCCGCTGGCCACCGTCGCGGCCCTGCTCGACAAGATCCCGTTCGTCCATCTGCCGTCTGGCCTCAGCCCGCTGGACCGCGCGGTGCTGTTCGACATCCGGATGCCGCGCATCGTGGTGGCCCTCATGGTCGGCGCGCTGCTGTCCGTGGCCGGAGCCGGGTACCAGGGCGTGTTCCGCAACCCGCTGGTCGACTCCGGCCTGCTCGGCGCGTCCTCGGGCGCCGGCCTCGGCGCGACGCTGGCCATCGTGTACCTCGGCCAGCAAGGGCCCGAAGTCGTGCCGATCGCCGCCTTCGCCGGGTCGCTGGCCGGGGTCATGATCGCCTACCTGTCCGGCGCGGTAGGTAGTTCCGGCACGGCGACGCTGCTGCTGGCCGGGGTGGCCGTGGGCCTGTTCCTGACCGCGGTGCAGACCTACATCATGCAGCGCTCGGCCCAGGACCTGCAGCAGATCTATTCCTGGCTGCTCGGCTCGCTGTCCGGCGCCACCTGGCAGCAGGCGGGGGAGATCCTGCCCTACGCGCTGGTCAGCGTCACGATCGTGCTGCTGCACGGTCGGCACTTGGACGTCTTGTCGGTAGGGGACGAGGAGGCGCGCGCGCTCGGCCTGCATCCCGCCCGGGTCCGGCTGATCGTGGTCGCGGCGTGCGCGCTGGCCGCCGCGAGCGCGGTCGCCGTCAGCGGCCTGATCGGCTTCGTCGGGATCGTGGTCCCGCACGTGGTGCGCCGCCTGGCCGGGCCTAGCTATCGCCTGGTGCTGCCGCTGTCGCTGCTGGTCGGTGCGGGTTTCCTGGTCCTGGCTGACACCCTGGCCCGCACGGTCGTGTCGCCCGCCGAGCTGCCCATCGGGGTGGTCACCGCCCTGGTCGGCTCGCCGGTATTCATCTGGATCCTCCGCTCCACCGCCGCGGTGCGCACATGAGTGCCCTGGGTATCCACGACCTCAGCGTGGAACTCGACCATGTTCCGGTGCTGCACGCGGTGTCCTGTGCCGTGTCCTCGGGCGGCTGGCTCGCCCTGATCGGGCCGAACGGAGCGGGCAAGACCACGCTGCTGCGCGCGGTGGCCGGCCTGGTGCCGCACCGCGGCACGATCCGCGTCAACCAAGAAGACCTCGGCGCGCTGCGCGGCCGCGCCCGGGCCCGCCTCATCGCCTACGTGCCGCAGATCCCGGTGCTGCCTCCGGACATGACCGTCGAGGAGTACGTCCTGCTCGGCCGCACTCCGCATCTGGGTTACCTCGGTGCTCCGGGCCGCCTCGACCGGGGGAAGGTCGCCGAGGCCTGCGACCGGCTGGATATCGCCCGCTTCGCAGGCCGGCGGCTCGCCAGCCTGTCCGGCGGGGAACGCCAGCGGGCGGTCCTGGCCCGCGCCCTGACCCAGGATCCGGGGGTCCTGCTGCTGGACGAGCCCACTTCGCTGCTCGACATCGGGCACCAGCAGCAGGTCCTCGAGCTCGTCGACGGCCTGCGCCGCAGCCGCGGCGTGACCGTGGTTGCCACCTTGCACGACCTCACCCAGGCCGGCCAGTACGCCGACCACCTGGTGCTGCTCATGGACGGCAAAGTCGAGGCCGCCGGAAGGCCGGACACGGTCCTCACCGAGGAGCTGATCGCCCGGATCTATGCCGCCCGCGTCACGGTGGGCACCGACCCAGGCGGCCACCCCGTCGTCACCCCGGTCCGCGAGCCGCCGCCCGTCGCAGGCCCGTAACCTCACCCGCTGCACGGTACCCGGGGGTGCCGCGGGGCCGGCCTGCGGGTGGATGACGGCGGCGAGCGCCTCGACGCCGTTGACCAGCCGCGGACCGGGGCGGACCACGATGCCGTCGGCGTCGATGGCCCAGACCGGCACCCTGGGCAGCACGCGCGCCACCACCAGCGCCTGCTCGGCCGCGCCGGCCAGGTGGTAGCCGCACGGCGCGACCACCACCAGTTCCGGCTCCGCCGCCCGAATGTCGGCCCAGGTCGTTTCCACCGAGGGCATCCCCGGCCGGGCCGCCACCGGCTGGCCACCCGCCGCGGTGACCAGATCCGGGACCCAGTGACCCGCGGTGAACGGCGGATCCACCCACTCCACGACCGCCACGCGCGGACGGCCGAGCCCGGCCCCGCGCGCCGCTACCGCCGCCAGCCGCTCGTGCAGCCCCGCCACCAGTGCCGCGGCCCGCTCGGGAACGCCGGCCCGGTGCCCGACGGTCGCGATCGAGTCCAGTACCTCGGCCAGCGAGTGCGGGTCCAGGGTCAGCACGTCCGCGTGGCAGCCCAGGTAGTCCAGGGCCTCGTTCACGTGCCCGGACGGCAGCGCGCACACCCGGCACAGGTCCTGGGTCAGGATCAGGTCGGGCGCCAGCGCGGCCAGGGCCCGCGCGTGCAGCGTGTACAGATCCTGCCCCGCGGCCAGCCGGGACCGGACGTACCGGTCGATGTCACCCGGGGCCATGGCGCTGGTATCCAGGCCGCCGACCACGATCGTCTTCTCCGCGCGGGCGGCCGGCGGCTCGTCGCACTCGAAGGTGACCCCGGCCAGGTCATCGCCCAGCCCGAGCGCGTAGACGATCTCCGTCGCCGACGGCAGCAGCGAGACCAGGCGCACCGTTCCAGGTTAATCCGCCGCCACGGGGGCAGTAGAGCCTCTTCACGGACGTAAAGGAGACGACATGGGCTTCATGGACAAGATGCGGAACAAGTTCAAGATGGGCCGGGGCCGGGCCAAGCAAGACGTCGGCCGCGCGACCGGTGACCCTTACCTCGAGGCCAAGGGCCAGGGCGAGCGTGTCGACGGCGCGGCCCGGCAGGTCGGCGAGCAGGTCAAGGACGCCGGAAAGAACGTCCGCGACGCGTTCAAGTAGCGGCCGCCCGAGCTTCGATCACCATTACCGGGGCCAGGCCTTCTAATCGCGGCTGGCAGTGATCACACTGGATCATGTGTACGACTACGACGTCCTGGTGATCGGCTCGGGTCCTGGCGGGCAGAAGGCGGCCATCGCCGCCGCCAAGCTCGAACGGCGGGTCGCGATCGTGGAGCGCAAGGACATGATCGGCGGCGTGTGCCTGAACACCGGCACGATCCCGTCCAAGACCCTGCGCGAGGCCATCCTCTACCTGACCGGCCTCGACCAGCGGGAGATGTACGGGCAGGCTTACCGGGTCAAGGACGAGATCACCATCGCCGACCTGGCTGCCCGCACCAAGCACGTGGTGGGCCGTGAGATGGACGTGGTGCGCAGCCAGCTGTCTCGCAACCGGGTCACGATCTTGACCGGTACCGGTACCTTCGTCGACCCGCACACGGTGGAGGTCGACGCCGGCGACGGCCGGAGCCGTCAGGCCAGCGCCGACAAGATCGTGATCGCCACCGGCACCCGCCCGGCCCGGCCCGCCACCGTGGAGTTCGACGAGCGCACCGTGATCGATTCCGACGGGATCGTTCACTTGGAGAAGGTGCCGCGCTCGATGGTCGTCGCGGGTGCCGGGGTGATCGGGATCGAGTACGCGTCCATGTTCGCGGCGCTGGGCACCAAGGTCACCGTGGTCGAGCAGCGCGAGCGGATGCTGGAGTTCTGCGACGTCGAGGTGGTTGAGGCACTCAAGTACCACCTGCGCGACCTGGCCGTCACCTTTAGGTTCGGCGAGACCGTGTCCTCGGTCGAGGCCCGGCCCGAGGGCGCCATCGCCACCCTGCTGAGCGGCAAGAAGCTCCCCGCCAACACCGTCATGTACTCGGCCGGCCGCCAGGGCCAGACCGAGGACCTCAACCTGGACAACGCCGGCCTGACCGCCGACAAGCGCGGCCGGATCGTGGTCGACGACATGTTCCGCACCTCGGTGCCGCACATCTACGCGGTCGGCGACGTGATCGGCTTCCCCGCCCTGGCCGCCACCTCGATGGAACAGGGCCGGATCGCGGCCCACGACGCCTGCGGCGAGCCGTTGCACGGACTGGACAAAAATCAGCCGATCGGCATCTACAGCATCCCCGAGATCAGCTTCGTGGGCCGGACCGAGGAAGAGCTCACCCGCGAGAATGTGCCCTTCGAGGCGGGCATCTCTCGCTACCGGGAGCTGGCCCGCGGGCAGATCATCGGCGATTCCTACGGCGTGCTCAAGCTCCTGGTCTGCCTGGAGGACCACCGGCTGCTCGGCGTGCACGTGTTCGGCACCGGCGCCACCGAGCTCATCCACATCGGCCAGGCCGTCATGGGCTGCGGCGGCACCGTCGACTACCTGGTCGACGCGGTGTTCAACTACCCGACCCTGGCCGAGGCCTATAAGGTCGCCGCCCTGGACGCGATGAACAAGATGCGCCAGATCGCCCGGTTTTCCTGACGTCCC
>CAVRLA010000018.1:0-249636 GCA_963722055.1 uncultured Actinomycetes bacterium
GGTTGCGGTGGCCGGCATGCCGGCCGCCTGGCGCAGGAGGCGCAGGACTTCGGTGTCCAGCCGCTGCGCGACCTGGGAGGCGGCGGCGTCACCGTAGGGCGCTATCGCGCTGGTGACGGTGTCGTAGGCCACCTGGGCTCCGCCGCCTGAAAGTTCTTGGATGAGGATGGTGACCGGGGCGTAGGAGCCGGCCGCGGGCAGGTGGCGGGTCATCTGCCCCATGGTGACCGGGTTGCCGGCGATCAGCCGGACCAGGCGGCGCCCGGCCTGGTCGCGGGCCTGCGGGTCCAGGGCCAGCACGTGGTCGTCGTCGAGGTGCCAGAACCGCATCAGGCCAGCGCTGCCCTGCGCATGCCTGACCAGCGCGGCGAACTCCTCATAGGAGGTACTAGCCGCCAGCGTGGCGAACAGCGCCCCGATGTCTGGCTGGCTGATGCCGTCGTAGATGCCGTCCAGGACGACCTGGAACGGTCGTTCGCTGGTCAGCACGTGGCGGCGCACGGGTATGTCGAGCACTTGCTCGGATGCCACCGGTTTCTCCCTTTGTGAGGTCGCTGCTCCTGAGCCCCTGCCCGCCCCGTAAAGAGCAGGGGCTCAGAACAGCGCTGGCTCAGACGCCTGCTGCGGCGGCGCGGATGACGTCGAGGACGTAGTCGGGGTGCGACAGCATGGGGACGTGGCTGCTGTCGATGTCGTAGGTGGTGGCGCCCATCCGCTTGGCCGCAGCCCGCTCCAGGTCGGGGTGGACGGCCTGGTCGTGGTTGGCCACGATGTACCAGCTGGGCTTGGTCTTCCATCCGACGCCGGGAGCGTTGCGGCTGAACAGCTCGACGGACGGGGGGTAGGCGGTCGCCCAGACCAGCTTCTGCTCTTCCTCGGGCAGGTCCCCGCAGAAGAATTCGGCGCCGGAGGGGAGCATCCAGATCCGCCCGTCGGCGACCTCGATCTGGCCGAAGAGCGGCGTTTGGGGGAACTTCTCCTGCTCGCCCTGGGAGGTCTCGGTCTCGTCGGGGCCCAGGGCGGCGACGTACACCAGCCCGGCCACCCGGTCATCGATGCCCGCGGCGGTGATGACGGCGCCGCCGTAGGAGTGACCGACCAGGATGGCCGGGCTGTGGACCCGCCCCAGCGTGGCCCGCGTCGCAGCGACGTCGGCCTCGTTGGTGTCCAGGCCGTACTGCGCGGCGATCACCTCGTATCCCTCCGCCTGCAGCGGCCCGGTCAGCTTGTTCCAGCACGACCCATCGGCCCAGATCCCGTGGCAGAACACGATGCTCGGCTTGACCTGCGGGGACATAGCCCCTCCCTTCTCGGGTGTGACAACGGATAACCGTTCGTGCTGCCAGCCAAACAGCGCGGCCGGGCCATGACCATGAAGGACTGCCCACGGAACTGACAAGCCGGAAACTGTGAGCGGCGTGCGCGGGGATAGCCGCTGTCGGCCTCGGCCCCGAGATCCGGTGCAGCGGCCAGGGGTTGCCCGGGCCGGCCTCGAGTAGCAGCATCAGCGCACGAGAAACCACGCGATTGCCGAACGAGCAGCGCCGTCGGGACGTCGTAGGGTCAGGGGATGCCGGTCCGGTTCCTGTCCGACAGCTAGCGCGAGGCGCCTCACATCACCAGGACTCCCCGAAGGGGTCAGTCCTTCCGGGCAAGGTCCCGGATGGAGCGTAGCGATCTTGGTGGAGCCTCTATTCGTTCCTGCAGAAGTCAAGACCGCGCGACCTCAAGCACCTCTCGATGAATGTGCAAGAAGCGCACCCTGACCGATCCCGGTGGCGCGGACGTTACTGGGTCGTGTTGGTCAGCGTGGCGAGCACGAGGCCGCTGAGCTCGCGATACGCGTCGCCGGACGACAGGCCGGTGCGTTCGAGCAAGTCGCCGTGCTGGATACCGTCGACCAGTAGACCGACAGATTCTCCGACGAACTGTGCGTGCACATTTCGGAACCGGCCGGTGGCCACGCCTTCATTGATGAATTCGCGGACCCGTTGCGCCGATGCCCGCGCGTTTAGCGCCCAGATCTCGTACGTGGCTTCGTCGGAGACCATGTCCACGTGGCACGCGGGGGACATCTTCCGCATCTCCTCGCCGATCGAGGCCAGGTAGGTCGCGATTCGGTCGGCAGGATCGGCAATGGAGGCTACGCGGTCCTCGATCCTGGCGGCCGCCTCGCGGAAGAAATGCTTGAACACCGTTGTGACCAGGCGCTCCTTTCCAGGGGCGATGCCGTAGAGCGTGGTCTTCGAGCATTTCAACCGTGACGCCAACTCGTCCATGGTGATGTTGGCGAAGCCCTCGGAGAGGATCACTCCCTCGAGCTGGGCCAGCAGCTCGACCCGGCGGCCTTCATCGAGCCGCCGGCGACCGGAACTCCTGGCACGCCGCGACGCCAGCGTGGCCGGGGACGATGGCGCGGATAGCGGTGGGGCCGGCCGTGCTGCCATACGAGAACGCTCCTTCGCCGGGAACTGAACCTGGTACCGAACACGATAATCGCCGCCGGCACCGGCACCCGGTTCACGTACAAATCCTGAGGCTGCTCGATGCGCGGCAGCCGGGGCGCCAGCGGCCCGGCCTCATGCCTTAAGAACTTGTCTCGGTACTAGCGTACCCGATATAGTACCGATCTGTCTCCACGCGGCGTACAAAGGAGCGGCGCATGTCAAGATTCGTCCTCGTCCATGGCGGCTGGCACTACGGAGAACTGTGGGAGCCGACGGCGACCGAGTTGCGGGACCGAGGTCATGAGGCCCACCACCCGACCGTGGGCGGAAACCGGGAAGGCGACGATCCCAGGACCGGGCACGCGCAGGCATGCCAACCTGTCGCCGACTACATCGTCGAGAACGATCTGCGTGACGTCGTTCTAGTGGGACACAGCTACGGCGGCTCAGTGATCAGCAAGGTCGCCGAAGTGGTGGCGGATCGGCTTTCCCGGCTGGTCTTCTACAACGCTTTCGTCGTGGCCGACGGTAACAGCGTGTACGACGAATTCCCGCCGCCACTCCAGCAGGCCGTTGACGCAAGCGCCGCCGAACGCAAGGACGGGACCTGCACCGTGACATTTGAGGCGTGGCGGGAGTTGTTCATCCAGGACGCCCCGTACGACCTGGCGAAGAGCACGTACGAGATGCTTCGCCCGCACCCGGTGAACACCCTTACGGACAAGCTGGATCTCTCCCGGTTCTACTCGCTCACGGTGCCGAAGAGCTTCATCAACTGCACCGAGGACATGACGCTAACCCAGCTGCCGGAATGGGGTTGGCATCCCCGTATGTCCCACCGGCTCGGGCTGTTCCGGCTAGTGCAGATGCCCGGCAGCCACGAGGTCATGTTTTCTGACCCAGCCGGCCTCGCGGACGCGATCGAACGCGCTTCTCGTCGCTGACAGTCGATGTCCGGGGGCTCCGAGGGCATCGACCACAACGCGCCCGAACCCAGAACGGACGCGATCACGCGGGCGGGGCAGGACAAGCAGATCTATCTCGACGTTAGCGGCCGGCACGTTGACCAGCGTCTTCTGAGCCCTGCATGCCGCTAGTCCTCCTCCGCGGCACTGGCAATGTATGTGCCCGGTATGTGCCCGCCAGGCGTATGGCGAAGCTGCAGCACGCCGTCAACGCGGTGTCAACGCAGTCCCCATTGCCGCTATGGGTATCACGGAGCCCCGGGTACCAACTTCCCGCCCGCCGTCACTGAGCCGGCCAGCTCTTCAGTGAGCTCGACCTGGAAGCTCGGTAGCTCCTTCGTGGAAGTCGACGATCTCCGCAAGCGGGTCCACCCGCGGCGTCGGCGAACGGGGAGAGCGACCCGATCCCGGGATCGCGACCGGCTCCTTGCCGCCGTGTCGGTGCTGCCCGGTCGCCTCTTGACCACCAGACCCGAAATGGGTACGTTTCACAGTACTAAAGTACCCGTATAAGTATCCAGAACGTCGTGCAGGCAAATAGGGGCCCACCATGACTCGTCTGCTCGCCCCCCGGGTCGCTCCGCAGCTGAGGAGCGCGCGCTTCAGATCCAAGCTGAGTTCCAGAGTTCACCAAGACGATCACCGAGTTCGATGTCTACTCCTTCGCGGGGATCACCGAGGACGGACGCAGGGCCGGCTGCCGTGCGGGGGCACGCGATCAGGACGGACAGGTCATTGCAGTTGCCCCGCACCTCGTCTGGAACTCCAACCCTTGACCGGCCAGGGCCTACCAGCACTCGGGCAAGAGGACAAGAGGAGAGGCCGTGGCTGAGCCGCCGACTGGGTTCGCCGGAGTGCTGCGGGAGCTTCGAGCCCAGGCCGCGCTGACGCAGGAGCAGCTGGCCGCGGCGGCGGGGCTGAGCCCGCGGACGGTCAGCGACCTGGAGCGGGGCCTGGCCACCACCCCGCACAAGGACACGGTGCGGCTGCTCGCCGACGCGCTGCAGCTGGGCGGCTCGGCCCGTGTGGAGTTCGAGGCTGCCGCGCGGGGCCGCGCGGGGCCGGGCCGGGCCCGCGGCCGGGGGGTGGCGGCGGCGACCCGGACGCTGCCCCGCGACATCGCCTCGTTCACCGGGCGGCAGCACGAGCTGGCCGAGCTCGCAGACGCGGCGGCGGGCGCGGGCGGGGTGGTGAGCATCCACGCGATCGGCGGGATGGCCGGCATCGGCAAGACCGCGTTCGCGGTGCACGCCGCGCACCGGCTGGCCGGCCGGTTCCCGGCCGGGCAGATCTTCTTGCCGTTGCACGCCCACACCCCCGGGCAGCGGCCGGCGGACCCGGCCGACGCGCTGGCCAGCCTGCTGCTGACCATCGGCGTCCCGGCCGGGCAGATCCCGGCCGACCTGCAGGCCCGGACCGGGCTATGGCGGGACCGGCTGGCCGGACGGCCGCTGCTGCTGATCCTGGACGACGCCGCTGACAGCGAGCAGATCCGGCCGTTGCTGCCCGGCGGCGGCGGCAGCCTGGTGCTGGTCACCAGCCGGCGGCGGCTGACCGCGCTGGAAGACGCCCAGACGATCAGCCTGGACGCCCTGCCGCCCGGCGAGGCGGCCGGGCTGCTGGTCCGGCTGGCCGTCCGGCCCGGCCTCAGCTCCGCCGACCCGGCCGTGCGGGAGATCACCCGGCTGTGCGGCTGCCTGCCGCTGGCGATCGGGATGCTGGCCCGCCAGCTATACCACCATCCGGCCTGGACCGTGGCCGGGCGGGCCGCCGAACTGGCCGCCGCGGTGGACCGGCTGGAGCTGCTGGCGACGGAGAACGTGTCGGTCGCCGCGGCGTTCGACCTGTCGTATGCCGACCTCACCGAGGACCAGCGGCGGCTGTTCCGCCGGCTTGCGCTGCACCCCGGCACCGACATCGACCGGTACGCCGCCGCGGCTCTGGATAGCACGCCCCTGGCCGACGCCCGCCGCGGCCTGGAGGCGCTGTATGAGCAGTACCTGCTCACCGAGCCGGCCCCGGGCCGGTACCGGATGCACGACCTGATCCGCGAGCACGCCCGCGCCCTCGCCAGCCGCCTGGACCCCGGCGATGACCGGGAGCAGGCCACCGGGCGGCTGCTCGATTACTACCAGCACGCCGCCGCCCGCGCACAGGCTTTGCTGGCCCGCGGCGTCCCCGCCGAGGCGCCCGGCGCCGCGCCGGCCGCGGCCCCGGTCCTGGCCGGCCGGGAACAGGCTCTGGCGTGGGCCCGCGCCGAGCGGACCACCCTGCTGGCCTGCCTGGACCAGGTCACCGCGGCCGGCCAGCACGCCCGGGTCATCGCGCTGACCGCGGCCCTGGCGGCCCTGCTGAGCTACGACGGCCCGTGGGACGAGGCCATCACCCGCCACGCCACCGCGGTACAGGCCGCCCGGCAGATCGGCGACCGGCCCGGCCAGGCCCTGGCCCTCACCGACCTAGGGGACGTGCGGCGGCTGACCGGGGACTATCCGGGCGCGGTCCGGGACCTGCAGGAGGCACTGGGCATCAGCCGGGACCTCGGCTACCGGCCCGGCCAGGCCCTGGCCCTCACCAACCTGGGGAACACCCGGCAGCAGACCGGGGACTTTCCGGCCGCGGTCCGGGACCTGCGGGAGGCACTGGGCATCTGCCGGGACCTCGGCAACCGGCCCGGCCAGGCCCTCGCCCTCACCCGCCTGGGGCACACGCGGCTGATGACCGGGGACTACCGGGCCGCGACCCGGGACCTGCGGGAGGCACTGGGCATCTGCCGGAACCTCGGCGACCGGCGCGGCCAGGCCCATGCCCTCACCGGCCTGGGGGACGTGCGGCGGCTGACCGGAGACCATACCGGCGCGGCCCGGGACCTGCAGGATGCGCTGGGCATCTACCGGGACCTCGGCCACCGGCCCGGGCAGGCCACCGCCCTCACCTATCTGGGAGTCGTGCGGCGGCTGACCGGGGACTATCCGGCTGCGGCCCGGGACCTGCAGGAGGCGCTGGGCATCTCCCAGGACCTCGGCGACAGGCGCGGCCAGGCCATCGCTCTCGCCTACCTGGGGGAGGTGCGGGGGCTGACCGGCGACTTCCCGGGCGCGGCCGGGGACCTGCAGGAGACAGTGAGCATCTTCCGTGAGATCGGCGCCCGAATGAGGCACGCCGCCGCCCTCGCCCAGCTCGGAGTCGTGCGGCGGCTGACCGGCGATTTGCCAGGGGCGGTCCGGGACCTGCAGGAGGCGGTGGGCACCTACCGGGACGGGGGCAACCGGCTTGGCTGCTGACGATCACGAAATTCCCTAGTCAGGGGCCCGCCGCGATCAGGTAATTCCCTACCCCCTCGATCAGCGTTTTCCCTAGGCCGTGCCGGTTGGGGCGCGGGGGTTCCGCTCCTGGTCCTTCGAGCTGAATGTGTCTTTCGTCCGCTTCGGACGGAGGACCGAGATGGCAAGGAGGACGTTCACCATGGTCGATGTCACGGAGATCTTGCAGCACTGGTACGCGGGCCGGCCGAAGGTCGAGGTGGCCCGCAGCCTGGGGGTCGATGCGAAGACCGTCCGCCGGTACGTGGCCCCGGCGGAGGCGGCCGGGATGGCGCCAGGCGGCCCGCCGGTGAGCGAGGAGCAGTGGCGGGCGCTGGCCCGGGACTGGTTCCCGCAGCTGGCCGGGACAGGGATCCGGCAGGTGTCCTGGCGGGAGATCGCGGTTCATCATGACCGGATCGCCGGGCTGCTGCCCGTGGTGCCGGTGTCGGTGATCCACCAGCGGCTGGCCGATGAGCAGGGCCTGACCGCGAGCGTGGCCAGCCTGCGCCGGTACGTGCGGGCGCATTTCCCGGGCGAGGTACGGGCCGAGCAGGTGCGGCCGCCGCGGCCGCTGTCGCCGCCGGGAGCCGAAGCCCAGGTGGATTACGGGTACCTGGGGCTGTGGCCGGACCCGGCGACGGGCCGGCGCTGCCGGGTGTGGGCGTTCTCGATGGTGCTGCCGTACTCGCGGCACCTGTTCATCCGCCCCACCGTGAGCATGACCCAGCGGGCCTGGACCGAGGCGCACGTGGCCGCGTTCGAGTTCTTCGGCGGGGTCCCGGCGAAGCTCACCCCGGATAACCTCAAGGCCGGGGTGTGCAAGCCGGACCTGTACGACCCGAAGATCAACCGCGCTTATGCCGAGCTGGCCCGGCACTACGGGTGCCTGGTGGACCCGGCGCGGGCCTACCATCCCCGGGATAAGGCCACGATCGAGGCGCACCAGCGGTACATCCGGTCCAGCTTCTTCGCCGGGCGCAGCTGGTCCTCGCTGGCCGCGATGACCGCCGACGCCGAGACCTGGTGCGTGCGGGTGGCCGGGCAGCGGCGGCCGCGGCCGCTGGAGGGCCGCACCGTGGCCGAGGTGTTCGCCGCCGAGGAGGCCCGCGCGCTGCTGCCGCTGCCGGAGGCGGCGTTCGAGCCGGCGACCTGGAGCCGGCCAAGGTCGCCCCGGACGCGCACGCGCTGGTGGGCCGCACCTTGTACTCGGTGCCGTACCGGCTGATCGGCACGCGGCTGGACGCCCGGGCCACCGCGGCGATGGTGGAGTTGTTCCTGGACGGCGAGCTGGTCAAGACCCACCCCTTCCAGCCGCGGGGGCGGCGCACCGACTGGGCCGACCTGCCCGAGCACAAGACCGGGTTCTTCATGCGCACCCCGGCGTGGTGCCACGCCCAGGCGGGCATGGTCGGTCCGGCCTGCGCCACGCTGGTCGGGGAGCTGCTGGCGGTCAACGCGCTGTTCCGGCTGCGCCAGGCCCAGGGCGTGCTGCGGCTGGGCCAGCGGCACGGCGATGCCCGGCTGGAGGCCGCGTGCGCCCGGGCGCTGGAGGCTGGCGACCCGTCCTACCGGACCGTCAAGGGCATCCTGGCCGCGGGCACCGAGCACGACGGCGTCCAGCTGCCGCTGCCCGGCGTCACGGTGCCTGCCTGGCTGCGCGGCCCGGACGCGTTCGGCGGGGAGCAGCGGTGACCGCCGCCGGCACCCCCGGCGGGCTCGCCCCGGCGCTGAGGGCGCTGGGCCTGTCCGGCATGCTCGGCACCTTGGACGCGCGGCTGGCCGAGGCCCGGGCCGGCACCCTCGGGCACGCCGAGTTCCTCCAGGTCCTGTGCGAGGACGAGCTCGCCCGCCGCGACGCGGCCAAGATCACCCGGCGGATCCGGGCCGCCCGGTTCCCCGCCCCCGACGCCACCTTGGAGAGCTTCGATTGGGGCTATAACCCCAAGCTGCCCGCCGCCCAGATCCGCGACCTGGCCCGGCTGGAGTTCATCACCGCAGGTGAGGGGATCATTGCGTACGGGCCCGTGGGCGTGGGGAAGAGCCACCTGGCCGCCGCGCTGGGCCACCAGGCCTGCCGCCGCGGCTACGACGTGGCCTTCACCACCTGTTCCAGGCTGCTGGCCCACCTGGCCGGCGGGCACGCCGACCGCAGCTTCGAGGCCCGCGTCCGCAAGCTCGCCAAGGTTACCGTCCTGATCTGCGACGACTTCGCGATGCGGGAGTTCACCGCGGCCCAGGCCGACGACCTGTATGAGCTGCTGTCCGAGCGGGCCGGCCGCCCGGGACGGTCGCTGATCCTGACCAGCAACAGGTCGCCGTCGGACTGGTATCCGCTGTTCCCCAACGCGGTCGTCGGCGAGTCGATCCTGGACCGGGTCCTCAACACCAGCCACCACCTGCTGCTGGAAGGCAAAAGCTACCGTCCCCGGCGCCGCCCCGGCCAGCACAAGCCCGCGCCTGCCGCCCCGCGCCCGCCATGACCAGAAGGTGGCGGCTTCGCCGCCGCTCACCTTAAAGAGGAGCTGCCGCGTTCCAGGCCGGGGGACGCGCCGCGCCAAGGGTACGGGGCCTGCCTCTCCAGCCAAAGCGTGACTGTCGCCGGCAGGACAACGAGCACAGGTGAAAGTGCCTGGTGAATGTACACGCGAAGTCACGCTTGGCCCGGAGCCTCTGCCGGCCCCGCGGGCAGGCAGCAAGGGCCAGGCCAGGAGGCCTGCCCTCCCCAGGGCGCGGCGCGTCCGATGACCCGGTGACCGGCCACCGCCGATGACCGCAGCATTGACGAAAGGAAGGCAGCAACTGCACTATCGACACCGAGGACCAGGTGCGGAATTACGTGACCGGCACCCTAGGGAATTAGCTGATCGTCCGCACTCGGCCTGGCCGAGGCACTCACCTACCTCGGAGCGGTGCGGCGGCTGACCGGGGACTACCCGGGCGCGGCCCGGGACGTGCAGGAGGCGCTGGACATCTGCCGTCAGATCGGCAGCCCGGACGCCGAAGTCACGGCTTTGAACGAGTCCGGGACGCTGAGCAGGATCCGCGGTGACCTCGGCCAGGCCTGCTCAAGCCACCAGCAGGCCCTGCACCTGGCCCGCCACCTCGACATTGCCCTGGGAGAGGCGCACGCGCTGGCCGGCCTGGGCCGGTGCGCCCGCGCCGCCGGCCGCGCCGCCGAGGCCGAGGACAGGTTGCGGCAGGCGCTGGCGATCTTGCAGCGGATCGGCGCGGCCGAAGCCGCCGACGTGCCCGCCGAACTGGACGCGCCGCCCGGAGCGCCGGATCCGGCCCTAGCGTCCCGTGATGCAGGCTCGTCTTGCGCGAATCGTAGCGTTGGCGGTCGAACCAGGGAGAATCCTCCTACAGTCGGCAAAGCGGCGCAGGAACAGCAGTGACCGAGCCGCCGGCTCTGTTCGCCGATGTGCTGCGGGAGCCGCGCGCCGAGACCCGGCTGAGGCGTCAGAAACTGGCCGAGGCAGTCGTGCCGCCGTGTGCCGAATAGTGCCGCATTGTTCGTGTTATCGGAGTGTTGATCTCTCCTCCGGGCGGGACTCCGGCGCGAC
Organism: uncultured Actinomycetes bacterium; assembly: GCA_963722055.1. GTDB lineage: Bacteria > Actinomycetota > Actinomycetes > Streptosporangiales > Streptosporangiaceae > Palsa-504. Next base: position 10,281 of record CAVRLA010000018.1, read on the forward strand.
AGATTATGCCATTTCCTGTGGGGACCCGGCCGCCCGGCCGCGGAGTTGTGGGGTTCGTAGAGGCCCCCCTGACTGGCCCCGCCGACCCTGCGCGGGGTACGCAGCTACCGTGACTTCCGGATCCTGATGACCACCAAACGCGAGAGCCAGTTCCGGGGGTCGCAGACCTCATCCGTACGGAGTGATGCCGTCCACTGTGATCAGGCGCATCGTCGAGACGGGGTGTGATGACTGCTGTGCCTCCTGATCGGGGGAGACGACAGCAGCGTGATCGTGCGCGGCCCCTGGGGAGGGACATCATGAGCCAGGAGCCATGGGGCGCGTCTGGCTGGCGGGGCCCGTGTCTGCGGCTGCGCGGATGGCTGGCCCGCTACGTATGGCCGAGCTATGACCAGGCCCGGTTCATCGAGGCCGCCAAGCGCGACATCAAGAAACTGGTCGAAGGCGAGCCGGAACTGCATTAGCGGTCTGGGACGACCGGGCCTTCGCTGCGGCTGTCCTCCTCCGCACCGCAGGCCGAGTACAAGCCAGTCTCGCCACGGGGAGACCTCCACCCAGGACAGATCCTGCCACCGGGCAGGGACCTGGCGGCCAGCGAGCGTCAGCAGTCTGCGACGACGACGCCGGCTCCAGGTCACCCGGGGACTGCATCCAGCGCTTCGCGAGGCATTAAGGACGCTGTCACGAGGAATTGCCCGAGCCGGCCTGGACCGCGGTGACCGTGAGGGTCGGGATCGGCTTGGCGCAGGTCCGGGACGTGTTGGCCAGGTAGACCGAGGCGGTCTGGTTCGGCGGGAAGATCCGCAGGTAGGCGGCTTTGACCGAGCCGCAGGTGGGGCTCGGGAAGTTGACCGCGTCCGCGATCTGCACCAGGGCGCTCGCGGTGGCGCCGGAGGCCAGCGTGACCAGTTTGACCGGCACCGTGCTGAGGCGCGTGGCCGACAGGCCGATCTGTGTGTGGGAGGCGGACACCAAAGAGACACCCGGGTAGCCGTACAGCGTGCACGCGGCGGTTGAGGTGTTGGTGAATCCGATCGTCACGTCGAAGCCGCCCGCGTAGCCGTTCGGCGCGCTCTGGGTGACCTTCAAGGCGCTGGTGGCGCAGGCCGGGGGCCCGGCCACGGCCGTGGACGATGAGGACGCCGAGGCCGCGGCCGAAGCGGACGTGGCCACCTGCGACGGTGCCGCCGGCGAGCTGGACGACGATGACGACGAGCAGCCCGCGGCCAGCGCGGCGCAGGCCAGCGCTGCGACCAGCCGGCCCGCCCCGGCTAGCGGTACCGCGGCGGTTACCCGGCCGGCGGTCGGCTTGCTGTGTCTTGACCGCTCGACCTTGAGGACCACGTTCTGCCTCCCGTCCGCGCCGCGCCGGTGCGCCCCACGGGACAGTATGACAATCGGGCGACCCGACCGGTTGGCGCCGCGCCCGCGGCGGGGAGCAAGCACGATGAACCGGGCGCAAGCAACCTGGCCCGTTCGGCTGAACAGCCGAAGAGTCAGGCCCGCGAGCGGGCCGCGACCTTAGCCGCGGCGGCGGATCCGCAGGCGGCAGCGAAGCGCTCGGTCAAGGTGGCGGGGATGAACTCGCAGTCGTGGGTGACGACGGTCTCCAGCGCGTGCACGGCGAGCAGGCAGCCGAGTTATGCCGCCCGCTCAAGGGGCCAGCCTTCACGCCACAGCGGTGAGGAAACCGCATTTTTTCGTGGCCGCTAGCAGTACGTGCTGCCAGGCGAGGTGCGCTCGTTCCGGCAGTTGATCTTGCCCGGTGTGAGCACTTGACCCTGCCCTTAGGGCGGGCTGGATCCTGGGCGGGTCGGCGGACACGAGTCACGAGAGGGTGTCATGGACGTTCGGATGCGAGAGGTACCAGGACAGGTTGTTGTCACCGAGCAGCGCATGGTCGACCAGGAAGCCTTGGAGAGATGGCTTCCCGAAGCGATGGCACGGGTGCACAAGGCTGCGGGAGACATGGCGGCCGGGACGGCGGAGCAGCCTTATCTGCTGCGGGGTCATGCGGCTGACGAGCCGGTGTTCATCGTGATTTACGAGGGCAACCCGAATGAGGGCGAGACGGCAGTGGAGTGCTGTACTCCCTTGCGTGCGGACGCCGCTACGCCGGATGGTGCGGCTACGCGCACGATCCCGGCCCACCGGGAAGCTTATGTGCGCGTCCAGAAGCGAACGGTCCAGTCCGGCGGCCTCGGTGACGTCTACGGGGGGATCGGGGAATGGATCGGGGACCAGGGCCTGCAGGTCGCCGCCGCGCCCCGGGAAACGTACTGGACCGACTTCTCTACCGCCGTGGCAGATGACGAGGTATTCGACGTGGCGTTCCCGGTGGGGTAGACATCGTGTGTGGCGAGCCCGGCAGCGCAGATGACGATCGGAGAGTTCTCCCGCCGGTCCCAGCTGTCGCTCAAGGCTCTCCGGTTGTATGAGCGCCTGGGGTTGCTGCGGCCCGTAGCTGTCGATCCGGGGAACGGCTACCGCAGGTATCACGAAAGTCAGCTCTACACCGCGCGGTTGATCATCATGCTGCGCCTGCTGGACATGCCGCTGTCAGAGGTGGGCACGGTGGTGTCCGCGTCCGGAGCCGAGGCCGCTGAGCTCATCGACGCGTACTGGGGCTCGGTGGAAAGGCGGTTCACCGCCCAGCGGCAGGTTATGGCCAGCCTCAGGCCGGGCGTAGCCGTGTCGCAGATGCCCGCGCCGGAACTGCTGGTCCGGGAACGGGACGTCGCGGAGCAGACGGTGCTGGCCGAGCAGCGGCATGTCTACGTCGGTCAGCTGGCCTGGATCCGGGAAGCCGCGGCCCGGCTCACCGCAACCGCCGCGCGGTGCGGCGGTGTAGCGGGCGAACGTTTCGTCATCTTCCACGGCATCGTCACCGCCGACAGCGATGGCCCGGTCGAAGTGTGCGTTCCTGTCAGGCACCCGCCCGAAGACCCGGCTGAGCTGGCCTGGCGAGTTGAAGCCGCACACCGGGAAGCCTTCATCCCGGTAGCCAGGGCGCATTTCGAGATCCCCGCGATCCTCTCGATCTACGACCAGCTGGCGCGCTGGGTATCCGCCCCCGGCCGCAGGCAAGCCGGAGCCCCCAGAGAGGTCTACCGGCCAGATGCCGAGCCGCTCTTCGCAGCGGCAGACCAGCAGATCTGCGATGTCGCCATGCCTTTCGCTGTCATGCCGCCAGCCGTGGCCGGGTCGGCGACGCGGGACACGAACCATTGAGGTCGTTCCCACCTGAATCGGCTGGTCAGCGCGGCTGGTGTGGGCGGGTGTGGTGGTGCTCGCGCTGGCGGGAGCGGGCGGTCCCTGGTTCCGGCAATACGAACCGCGCACCGATCATCACCGGTCCCGTGATTGACCTTGGATGATGGGTGGTCATGGGCGCCCCCTTACGGCGCGCTCTTCGGAGGCCAATCCGACGATAATCCTGGGACCGAAGGTTCGGACTGCTGCACGATCCGGTGACTACGCCGTGAGGCGATCCGCTTCGGCCAGCAGCAGATCGCCAAAGGGCTGAAAGCCAATACTGCAGGCGTAGACGCCGCTGACGACTCGGTGGATAGTTCCCCATTCCCAGATGGCGGTGGCATCCACGCCCGTGCGAGAAGCCAGCTGCTCAGTCCGCGCCCAGAGGTCATCGCCGAGGTCCGGGGTGCAACGCACGATGGTGCCGAGATCGCACGCCGGTTCGGCCCGCAGCCCGGCTGGATCGATGAGCTTGTAGCTGCCGTCACTCGCCTGCAGGGCGTTCATCTCGTGGATATCACCGTGGACCAGAACCGCGGACCGATCGTCGTGGGCAAGGCGACGACGATTCATGCAATCCAGCGCGTCCGCCACAGTGGCCGGCGAACACGGTCGCCCCGCCTGCTCCCATAGTCTTGGCAGCCGATCGGCGTACTGCTCAGCCAACTTCGCGCCGGTTGGAAGGTCAATGCCGGGACCGATCGGACGCCACAGGCGAACCGCCACGTCGCACAACAAGTTGTGGCGGCTTGGAGGGTCGGCCACGATGTCGTGCATCGGAGCCCCAAGGCGCTCCAGCAGCAGGGCTTGTCGACCCACGTCTTCGCCCAGCAGCTTGGCGCATCCCCCTCCGTTCGCCAGGCGCAACGCCATGGCCTCCTGCCCGACGTCCCGACCTGGCACACCGATCTTGAGGACCGCCGGAGTTCCGTCAACAAGCGTCACCTCGACGACCAGGGCGGCGTGACCGCCCGCGAAGCTGGACCCGATCATCAAAGACCACTCCTGGGCCAGCGAGTCGACCACGCCTGGCAGCTCGTCCAGCCAGGATTCGTTCCCGTCGGCTATGACCGTCTTGCGGACCTGGTCAGGAATATCGAGGCTGTTCTGTCGTGCTCCCAGCCAGGGCCGTGTCCCCGGACGGTCGGCCTTTCCGATGGCTTGCTCAGGGGCTGGGGCGCGTGTGTGCGGTCGGTGGTCTTGGCTGCTGGGAGCCGCTGGCTCGGGGATCGGGGGTGGCGGATGGCAGCCGGACGGGTCCAGGTAGGTCACGTGCGCGCCCTGGTCGTAGGCGCCGACCTCGAACGCTGAGCGGGTGCGGGTGGAGGTCTTCTCGAAGATCAGCGCGATGTTCTTGCCGGCCAGGTGGTGAGTCTCGGTGCCGGCGTATTTCGCGCTCTTGAGGGTTCCGGAGAGCTGCAGCAGGAAGCGCAGCTCTTGCGGGGTGAAGTCGATCTCCTTGAGGAAGCTGCGGTTTTTCAGATTGAACGCCACGAAAGGCTCCCGTCCTGGTGCCGGTCAGAACGCGAGGTCGCGTTCGATCGGGCAGGTCATGCAGTGGCCGCTGCCATGCGGCTAGACGGAACTGTCCGCGAACTCCACGCCCGTGACATCGGTCGTGACGCGGGTACCCGCGGTGCCGGCCAGCATGGCGTCGATGTCGGCCAGCGCGCCGATCGCGGCGGGCTTGCCCGTCGCCCTGGCGAAGTCGCACGCCGCGATCACCTTCGGCAGCATCGACCCGGCCGCGAACTCGGCCTCATACCCGGCCAGCAGCGCATCCGGATTCGCCGCCGCGATGGCCCGCTGCTGAGGAGTGCCGAACCCGATAAACACCGCCGCGGCGTCGGTGGCCATGATGAGGAGGTCGGCGCCGACGTCGCCGGCCAGCAGGGCGCTGGCCCGGTCCTTGTCGATCACCGCCTCGACCCCCGTCAACTCCCGGCCCGGCTGGTAGGCCACCGGGATTCCGCCGCCCCCCGCGCAGATCACCACGCAGCCCCGGTCCAGCAGCCACCGGATCGGCCGGAGCTCGAAGATCCGCTTCGGCAGCGGGGAGGGCACTACCCGGCGCATGCTGTCCCCGTCGGGCTTGAACGTCCAGCCCCGCTCGGCCGCGAGCTTGTCCGCCTCCGCCGCGCTGTAGAGCGGGCCGATCGGCTTGCTCGGGTCGGTGAACGCCGGGTCGTCGGGATCGACCTCGATCATCGTCAGCAGCGACGCGAGCGGCTTGTCGAACGGCAGCCGGTTCCCGAGTTCCTGCTCGACCAGGTAGCCGATCATCCCCTCGGTCTCGGCCCCCAGCACGTCCAGGGGCGACTCGGGTACCTCGGTATACGCCGCCTGCTTCAGGGCCAGCAGCCCGATCTGGGGCCCGTTCCCGTGCGAGATGATCAATTCGTGTTTCTCGCCGATCGGCGCCAGGTGATCACACGCCACCCGGACGTTTTCCCGCTGATTCTCCGGGGTCATCGGCTGGCCCCGGCGCAGCAGCGCGTTCCCGCCCAGGGCCACCACCACCCTCATGGCATCCTCCGCATACGGTCAACATATCCCTGTAGTCACGCCGCCTCGGATTGTCGGCCTGAGCTGACCATCTATGGATCCAGTGCGCTGCAGCGGCGCGGAAGCTCAAGCAGAGGCCCTGGGCCTGGCCTCGCGGCGGGTGTCTGCCGCGGCTGGCACTATTGTGGCAGGGCCGTGCAGACCGGGCGGCCCGGGTAAGGCGCGGAAAGGCGGCGGCTCGTGCTCATGGTGAAGCCTGCGCCGGTGCTGGTCTGCTAGCGTGACCGGGCCGGGCGCTAGCGCGGAGTACGAGGTCACCGCCGTGAGGTACGGGACGAGGACGGCCCGCAGGAGTGAGGTCTTCCTGCATTTCGAGCTGTACCGGGAACCCGACCGCGAGCTGGCCATGGACTACTTCGTGTGGGTGGCCAGGAACGCGGACCGTACGGTGCTGATCGACTGCGGCTTCAACGAGGGCAGCGGTGCTCGCCGGGACCGGACGATGCTGTGCCCCCCGGTCGAGGCGCTGCGGCAGGTCGGCGTCGGTGCCGCAGAGGTCAGCCAGCTCGTCGTGACCCACGCCCACTATGACCACATCGGCAACCTGTTGTCGTTCCCGGCCGCGCGGGTCGTCGTCGCCGACCGCGAGTTCGCCTTCTGGACCAGCCCGCTGAGTCGCAAGCCGCTGTTCATGACCTCGGCGGAGGAGGCTGATATCGACGCGCTACGTCAGCTCAGCGAGGCGGGGCGGGTCAACTTCGTCAGCGGCCGGGCCAGCGTCGCGCCGGGCATCGAGGTTGTCGAGATCGGCGGCCACACGCCGGGCCAGCTGGCGGTGATCGTCGGCACCGCACGGGGTGCGACCGTGATTGCCTCGGACGCGCTGCACTATTACGAGGAGATGGCGCAAGATCGGCCGTTCGCGCACGTCACCGACGTGCCGGCCATGTACGCGGGCTTCGCCTGGCTGCGGGAGCAGGCGGCGGCCGGGCGCGAGATCGTCGCTGGGCATGACCCGCAGGTGATGCAGCGGTATCCGGCCGTGACCGGGGCGGCGGGATTGGCGGTCAAGGTTGGCTGAGGGGGACAGTGCCTTCTACGGAAGGGAGCCAGGCCCATGACGAGCCGGCGGGTCGGATTTATCGGGCTGGGCAACATGGGCGGCCGGATGACGCGGCGGCTGGCCGGCGCGGGCTATGAGGTGCTCGGCTACGACCCGGTGGCGGGGAAGGCAGAGGCCGCTGGCGCGATCCCGGCGGACTCGGTAGCCGCCGTGGTGACGGGCAGCGACTGCGTGCTCATGTCACTGCCAGACAGCTCGGTTATTGAGCCGGTGGTGCTCGGCCCCGCGGGCGTGCTAGCCAGCTGCCGACCTGGCCAGGTCATCGTCGACCTCAGCACCGCGGCGCCGGGTTCGACTATCAGGTTGCACGCGGCCCTGGCTGAGCGCGGCGCCGAGTACCTGGACGCGGGCATCTCCGGCGGCGCCGCGGCGGCGGAGACGGGAACCTTGACCATCATGGTGGGGGGCGCCGAGGCGGCGCTCCAGTCGGTGGCCGGGGTCTTCGAGCCGATCGCCGCCAAGGTCGTGTACATGGGCGCCAGCGGTGCCGGGCACACGACGAAGATCCTGAACAACTTCCTGAACGCGGTCAGCCTGGCCGCGACCGCCGAGGTCATGGTCGCCGCGCGGCTGGCCGGCCTGGACCTGGGCCGGGTGCTGGAGGTGATCAACACCAGCAGCGGGGTGAACTTCGCCAGCCTCCACCGCTTTCCGCACATCATCCGCGGCGACTACCTCGAAGGCGGCCTGACCAGCGCGCTGATGACCAAGGACATCGTGCTGTACGCGGACTGCCTGCGCGAGCTCGGCGCGCCGAGCCTACTGACCAGCGGCCCGCTCGCCGCCTTCGGCCTGGCCAGCAGCCTCGGCTACGCCAACCAGATCAGCAACAAGGTGGTGGACGCGATCGGTGACCTGGCGGGCGGCGTCCGCCTGTACGACCAGGGCTCCGACGACGCCAAGGCAGGTAACTGAGCGATGCAGATCATCAAGGCCAGCCAGGATGGCAGCCCGCCGTCAGAGCTACGGACCACGACCTTCACCGGTCTGGTCTACGCTGACCCGGTGCTCGCGAACCCCGGCGAGGTGACCGTGGCTCGGGTGTTCTTCGCCCCGGCGGCCAGGACGTTCTGGCACTGGCATGAGCGTGGCCAGCTGCTGTACGTGGTCAGCGGCCGGGGGCTGATCTGTACCGACGGCGGCCTGCCGGAGGGGCTGGAGGCCGGCGACGTCGTATGGGCGCCGCCGGGTGAACGCCACTGGCACGGCGGCGGCCCGGATACGGTCCTGCTGCACCTGGCCACGTCGCTGGGCACGACGAACTGGCTGGACGCGGTCAGCGACGCCGAATACGCGGCCAGAGGCTGAAAGATGGCGACGATTGGTTTCGCCGGGCTCGGCCACATGGGCACGCCGATGGCCGGGCGCCTCGCCGCGGCCGGCCATCGGCTGCGGGTCTTCGACATCGCCGCGGCCGCCCGGGCACGCCTCCGGGGCCTGGACGGGGTCGCGGTGGTCGGTCAGGTAGCGGAGATCGCCGACGGCGCGGACGTCGTGATCCTCATGCTGCCCGACTCGGCGGTCGTAGCGCAGGTGCTGCTGGCCGATGGCCTGCTGGAGCACGTCGCATCGTCCGCCGTCGTGGTCGACATGTCCTCGTCGGTGCCGGCCCGCACCCGTGAGCTGGCGCGTACGGCGGCCGAACGTGGCGTCACCCTGATCGACGCCCCGGTCAGCGGCGGAGTCGCCGGGGCCCAGAGCGGATCGCTGACCATCATGGCCGGCGGTCCCGCGGACGTCCTGGATCGGCTGCGGCCGGTGCTGCAGGTGCTCGGCTCGCACGTCGTGCACGCCGGGGAATTCGTCGGCGCCGGCCACGCGATCAAGGCGCTGAACAACCTGATGTCGGCGGCGCACCTGCTGGCCAGCTCGGAGGCGCTACTGGCTGGCCGTCAGTTCGGGCTGGATCCGGACGTCATGCTGAGCATCGTCAACAGCTCGAGCGGGCGGAGCGGGTCCACCCAGGTGAAGTGGCCCAAGTTCATCCTGCCGCAGGCGTACGACTCGGGCTTCGGGCTGCGGCTGATGCTGAAGGACATGAGGATCGCCCTGCAGCTTGAGCAGGAGGTCGGAGTCCCGGCACCGCTCGGCCGGGCGGCGGTGGACGCCTGGGCCGCGGCGGCCGAGGACTTGCCGGCGGCCGCCGACCATACCGAGATCGCCCGGTGGCTGGCCGCCCACATTGACCAGAGCGGGGAATCAGAACGGCCCTTACCGATCGCCAGCAGCGCCTCCATCTGGCGTGAGCTCGCCGACCCGACCCGAGCGTCCAGGACGAGCATCCGCGAGGCGTTGCGTGAGCTGGCAGCCGAAGGCCTGGTGATCTCGGTGCCCGGCCGGCGGATTCACGCCTTTCGCGAACGCGATTCGGGGTGGGCGCGCTGGTGTGGTACGACGACGTTCGTCACTCTGACCAGCCTGCTGCCGGCAGGGCGCGCCCGCCCCCGGTACGGCTCGAGTACCGCTCCTAGTTCTTCGGCCACCCGCTGAAACTCCTCGGCCGTCAGCCAGAGGTCAGCGCTGTTCAGGGCGGCGTTCCGCCACTCTTCCGGCTCGGCGGGCGAGCCCTCGGTGAATTCGACAGCGATTGCACGGGTCGTGTCGAAATAGGCCGCCGCGACGGCGGCCGCGGCCGAGGCTCCGGCGGGCGTCGAGGTGTCCAGATCGACCTGGATCTGGCGGGCTCGCCACGGCCGCTCCCGGCGGTCCGGTCTCGGGGGTGCCGTTTCGGCGAACCCGTATCGCTCAAGGAGCTTCAGATGGTACGCCGTGGCGCTCGGGCTCAGCCCGGTCAGCTCCGCGCACTGGGTGGCGGTCAGCTCGTCGCCCGCCGCCAGGGCGTCGATGATGGCCATCCGGGCGGGGTGCGCCAGGGCCCGGATGCTACGCGGATTCTGGAAGCGATGCACGGCACTGGCGTGCTCTGGTGATCGCTCATGGTCATTGCTCTCGGACATCGATTTCAGAGAGTACCGCGTGGCCGGGCAGATGTTAAGCAAATACTGTTCAGCGAATGCTTAACATCAGTGCTATCCTCGACGCATGGAGGATGTACTAGATGTCCGTGATCTGCGGATGCGGTACGGCAGAACTGACGTGCTCAACGGTGTCAGCTTCGCGGCGCGCCGCGGGGAGGTGCTCGCCCTGCTCGGGCCGAACGGCGCGGGCAAGACCACCACGATCGAGATCCTCGAGGGGTTCCGGATGCGTTCGGCGGGCGAGGTCAGCGTGCTCGGCACCGACCCCGCGCACGGCGGTGAGGCGTGGCGGGCGAGGACCGGCGTCGTGTTGCAGTCCTGGCGTGACCACGCGAAATGGCAGGTCCGCGAGTTGATCGCGCACCTGGGCCGCTACTACGCGCCGTACTCCACGGCGAGTATCACGCGCCCTTGGGACGCCGATGACCTGATCGAGACCGTCGGGCTGACCCCGCATGCCCGCAAGCGGGTGCGGAACCTGTCCGGCGGGCAGCGGCGCCGGCTCGACGTGGCGATCGGCATCGTGGGGCGGCCCGAGCTCCTGTTCCTCGACGAGCCGACGGCCGGCTTCGACCCGGAGGCGCGGCGCGACTTCCACGACGTCGTGCGCCGGCTCGCTGGCCTGGAAGAGACTACGATCCTGCTCACCACGCACGACCTGGACGAGGCGGAACGGCTTGCGGATCGCATTTTGATCCTGGCCGGCGGCACGATCATCGCGGACGGGTCCGCCGATGAACTGGCCCGCGCGATGTCGGGCCAGTCCGAGGTGCGCTGGAGCCGGGACGGGCAGCGGTTCGTGCACGCGGCGGACGACGCGACCGCGTTCGTCAGGGAGCTGTTCAGGCAGCACGGCGAGTCGGTCGGGGACCTGGAGGTACGCCGGGCCAGCCTGGCGGACACGTACATGGCACTGGTCCGCCAGGCGGAGGCCGGTGTGGCGCGCGGGTTGACGGCGGTGGCGGCATGAACCCCACGCTGGTGGCGACGCGAGCGGGACTGTCCCGTGGCTGGATCGAGTTCAGGCAGACCCTGACCACGCCGGGTGACGTGATCGCGATCCTGATCACGACCGGCAGCTTCCTCGCCGCGATGATCTGGACCCGGCACACGCACGTGCCAGGGATGCAGTTCTCGCTGGGCACCACGATGCTGGTCAGCGTGCTCGGCCTGAACGTCGTGGTTTACGGAGTCATCACCATGGGCGACCTGCTCGTGGCCGAACGCGAGGACGGCACGCTACTGCGGGCCAAGGCCATCCCGGACGGCATGCTCGGCTACCTGCTTGGCAAGGTCGTCAACATCTCCGGGCAGATAGCGTTCGCTGTCGCGATCACGCTGCTCACCGGCGCTTTCCTGTTCACCGGGCTGGCGATCGGCAGCCTTGGCAGCTGGCTGACGCTGGCCTGGGTGCTCGTGCTCGGGCTGCTCGCCACCTTGCCGCTGGGCGCCGTGCTCGGGTCGCTGTTTCCCAGCCAGCGCAGCGCCGGGGGGCCGATGCTACTGCTGCTGGGCGGGCTGGCCGCGATCTCCGGCATCTTCTACCCGATCACGCACCTGCCCGTGTTCCTGCAGTGGACCGGCCAGGTGTTCCCGCTGTACTGGCTGGGGCTGGGGATGCGTTCGGCGCTGCTGCCGAACGCGATGGCGGCGGTGGAGGTTGGCCACTCGTGGCGCCACCTGGCTACGTTCGGCGTCTTGACCGCGTGGGCGGTCGCGGGCCTCGTGCTGACGCCGGTAGTGCTTCGGCGGATGGCGCGCCGCGAGTCCGGCTCGACCGTCACGGCCCGCCGCGAGAAGGCGATGCGGGGCGCATGATCGCCGGCAAGCACGCGATTGAGGAAGACATGAGCGGGGCCATCTATAACCGGATCGCCACCGGGCCGTTCCCCCGGCTAGGCATCATCGCCTAACTACCGTCTAGACCCCGAAATGTCCCGATGCTGGTGCGGGCTGGCCGGTAACCGGATTGATGGCAAGCTGTGACTTTTCTGCCGAGAGATCGATGCAAGATGGAACTTGCGCCTCGGCTAACCCAAGCACCGCTAGCCGACCGGGCGGGATCACCGGCGAACCGTGAGAAAGGGACGGCAAGCTGATGATCCCAGAACGCACCGGCGACGCCAGCAGCGCGAGGAAGGGGGCGATGACCAGACTCAGAAACAGGCACTTCGGCGTCCTCGCCTTGGCGGTGGCGAGCGTCACCGCCCTCGGCGCCTGCAGCAGCAGTGGCAGCAGCGGCGCCCATACCACGCCAGCCGAGCCCGGGGCGGTAACGCAGCCAGGCTCGATCGGAGCGATTCCGGCCGCCGGGACGCCCAGCGGGACTGCGGGAACTATTACCTACGCGCTGCAGCCAGGCGCGGTGCCGAACTGGATCCTGCCGATGCCGACCGCGGCGTCGAACTCGGTCTACAACGTCTTCAACTTCGAGTGGCAGATGTGGCCGCCGATGTACTACGCGCCGGACGGCTCCACCCCGACCGTCGATCCGGCGCTGAGCCCGGCGAACCCGCCAACCTGGTCGAACGGCGACAAGACCATGACCATCACGGTCAAGCCGTGGAAGTGGTCCAATGGCCAGACGCTCAGCTCCAAGGACCTGCTGTTCACCTTCGACATCATCTCGGCCGGGGTCAAGGCGTCCCCGGCGAACTGGGCACCCTACGTGACCGGCTTCTTCCCGAGCACCATCACCAGCATGTCGGCGCCGAACGCCAGCACGCTCGTGGTCAACATGTCCAAGCCGGTCAACCCGACCTGGATGGAAGAAGACATCCTCGGCGCCGTCCCGATCATGCCGGCCGCTGAGTGGGCGAAGGACTCAGCCAGCGGCTCGACGCTTGACTTCACCCAGCCGGCCAACGCGCTGAAGATCTTCAACTTCCTGACGGCGCAGGCCAAGGCGGTGTCGACCTACGCGACCAACCCGCTGTGGCAGACCGTGGACGGTCCGTACAAGCTGAGCTCGTTCAACGACACCACCGGCGCGTTCGCCATGGTGCCGAACAACTCCTACAGCGGACCGCACGCCAGCCCGGAGTCCAACTACCAGGGCGTGCCGTTCACCTCGAATGCGGCGGAGTGGAACGCGGTCAAGACCGGGTCGGTCGACGTCGGTTACGTCCCGCAGGAAGACGCGCCGCAGATCCCGCAGCTGAAGGGCCTCGGCTACGCCTACTACGGGATGCCCGCCTTCGGCGATTACTTCGTGGCCTACAACTTCAAGGACACGACGGGCAACTTCGACGCCGTCGCCAGCCAGCTGTACTTCCGGCAGGCCATGCAGCACCTGGAGGACCAGGCCGGCCAGATCAAGGCCTACTTCAACGGTGACGGCGACCCGGCCTACGGGCCGATCCCGGCCTACCCGAAGAGCCCGTTCCTGCCTTCCAACGCGGCGACCAACCCCTACCCGTTCAGCGTGTCTGACGCGATCAGCCTGCTGAAGGCGAACGGCTGGAACGTCGCCCCGAACGGCACCGACACATGCGCCAAGCCCGGCACGGGCCCGGGCGAGTGCGGCGCCGGCGTCCCGGCCGGCACCAAGCTGGCCTTCAACCTGATCTACAACACCACCCCGCCGATCCCGAACCAGGTCGAGGACCTGGCCTCTGACGCCAAGGCGGCGGGTATCGAGATCGCCCTGTCGGGCAGCAACTTCAACTTCATGATCCAGAACTACAACGACTCGGCCTCGACGGCCTACGCGGACAAGTGGGCCATGGAGGACTTCGGCGGCGAGTCCAACTCCACCTATCCCACCCAGTTCGGGTTCCTGAACACCGGCGGATCGGGCCAGATCGGAAACTACAGCAACCCGCAGGCAGACGCGCTGATCAACGCCTCGGTCACCGGCAGTGACCCGGCCGCGGTCACCAACGAGGCCTCGTTCTTCACTACGCAGGTTCCGGTGCTGTGGCAGCCGGTGCTCGACTACACCTGGGCCTGGAAGGTGAACATCTCGGCGACCGACCCGACGGCGTTCGAGAACCTGACCCAGTACGACAACACGCCGCAGTTCTGGTACCTGACCAAGTAACGGACCGGACCGGCTAGGGATAGCACTGGCCTGTCTCCCGGCCGTAACCCGGGAGACAGGCCATCAGCTGATCAGGACGAACCATTCCTTGTCGGCGGTTGGGCCGCCTGGTCGCCGGTGGCCTGGGCTTTGATGAAGGCGGCGATCCGGTCGTTCAGCTCGTCGATCCGGTTGAAGCCGCCGTGGCTGCCGGGCACGATGGCGACCTCCGCGTGTGGCATGAGGCTTCCCCGGGCGCGGGCCTCCGCCGGGGTGAGCAGGGCGCTGCGCGCGCCGGTGATCAGCAGGACAGGCACGTCGATCGCGCGGAGTTCGTCGTCGGTGAGGATGTCGGGGAATTTGGGCTCGGCGTGGTAGCCGCGGGTGCCCGCCCACATGAGTGTCATGAGCTCCGGCTGCATCATGGCCGGGCTGTCCATCCACCGGGCGAGGCGGCGGCGCAGCGGCATCGGGGTCAGGGTGGCCAGGCCGCTGATGGAGAGCCACCACCAGAAGCGGGCGTCGAGCTTGGTGAGCCCGGCGGGGTCGAGCAGCGTGATGGAGGCGACCCGCCCGGGCGCGCGGATCGCCTGGTTCATGGCGATCCAGCCGCCGTAGGAGAAGCCGACCAGGTGCGCGGCGCGGTCGCTGAGCTGGCCGAGCAGTTCGTCGAGCCAGGTGGCGCAGGACGCCGGGGGAGTCATCAGGGCGCGCGGGACGCTGGGGTTCGCGTCGCCGGGCAGGTCGATCCCGAATACGGGGCCGTCCCCGGCGAGCGCCGCCACCTGCGGGTACCAGCCCGCGGCGTTGAACGCGCTTAGCAGCACGATCGGGTCCCCGCCCGGGTGCGGCCGGTAGGCGTGCACCCGCGTGGTCGCGGTCGCCGTCTCGATATCAAATTCCTCGGCCGGCTGCGGCCACAGCGCGAAGGCCCGCTCGTAGGCCGCTAGGAACTTCTCCCGCGCCGCGTCGCTCACCCACGATCCCAGCTCGCCCTCGAGCGCCGGGTCTGCTGCGCCGGCGATGCGCTTGATCCCGAGCATGTCCCGCCCGCCTCCTCGCGGCTGAGTCCGTCACTTATTTGATACAAGCGTATCATTAAAGGCTGGGCGGGTGGGAAGGGATACGGTAACCGGGTGCCGAAGCGGGTCGATCACGAGGAACGGCGGCAGCAGATCGCGGATGCGCTGCTGCGGACGGCCGCCACGCGCGGACTGCACGCCACCGGGATGCGCGAGGTCGCGGCCGAGGCCGGCGTGTCCCTGCGGCTGGTGCAGTACTACTTCGGCACCAAGGAAGAGCTCCTGCTGGCCGCCATGCAGTACCTGGCGGCCCGGTTCAGCGCGCGGGCTGTGGCGCGGTTCAGGGCGGCCAGCGGGTCAGGCGGCCCGCCTAGTCCGCGTGACATCATCGCGGCCATCCTGACCGAGGCGCTGCCTGCCGACGAGGAAAGGCGCTCCTTCACCATCATCTACACGGCCTACCTGGCGCTGTCGCTGACCGATCCGGCGCTGGCGATCGCGCCCCTGGTCAAGAACTCCGGCGTGGTGATTGACGTGGTGGCCGCCCAGTTGCGAGCGGCCCGGACCGCCGGCGACATGCCAGCCCACCTGGACCCGGACCTGGAAGCCGTCACCCTGGTGACCATGTCCGCAGGCCTGGGCACTAGCGTCCTCGTCGGCCATTCCTCAGTCGAGCAAGCTCAAGCCGTCATCGACTATCACCTGCACCGCCTGTTCCCCGCATCTCGGCCAGCTTCAGCTGCGGCTCAGCGGTGAACTCGGTCCGTACCTGTAAGCAGCGCACCTGCACGCGCCCGGCGCCGACCGCCGCCATGGGGGCGAGCCGGGGATCAGTCTCGAAGCTCGCCGAGTATGCGGGCCAGTTCGGCGCGGTCGGCCGGGCCGAGGCGGCCGAAGACCCGCCCGGCCTCGGTCCCGCGGGCGGCGCGGATCTCGGCCAGGACGTCGGCGCCGTGCTCGGTCACCTCGACCAGCGTGGCGCGCCGGTCGCCCGGGTCGGCGCGCCGCCGGACCAGATCCCCGGCCTCGAGCGCGTCCACGACCTCCGTGGTCGTACGGGGCGCGATCTGCAGATGCTCGGAGAGCTCGGACAACCGCATCGTCCCGTGCCTGCTCAGTGCGCGCAGCGCGCGCAGGTGCGCTGTGGTGATATTCCATGGCGCCAGCGTCTCGGCTGACTTCTCGCGGAGCTCGCGCGCGACGGCCCAGAAGGCCTCGGATAGCGACTCATCGCCGGCCGGGTCTGCGAGCTCAGGCCGCGCCGCGGCCGGGTCTGCAGGCTCAGGCCGGGCGCCGGCCGGGTCTGCGGGCTCGGGCCGCGCCGCCTCGTCGCGTTCGGCGTCGCGTTCGGAGGTCACGGGAATATCCTACCCGAATTTTGTGCTATAACCTCATATTGAGGTAACCTCACAAATTAGATCGCGTTCCGGTGAAAGGAGAGCCTCTTGGCATCAACCCACGCGAACCGGGATACCCCCGGCCGGCACCGCGGCCCGGCCACCGTCACCGCCGCGGAAAAGGCGCAGGCCCACGAGGTGTCGCTGCGCCGCATCGGGCGGCTGTTCCGCCCCTACCGGTCGCAGCTGACCATCGTCACCGCCATCATCGTGGCCTCCTCCCTGGTCGGGCTGGCCTCGCCGTTCCTGCTCCGTGCGGTCATCGACACCGCCCTGCCGGAGCGGAACGTGCGGCTGCTCGCCTGGCTGGTCATCGGGATGGTCGCGGTCGCCGCGATCACCTCGGCGTTCGGCGTCATCCAGACCTGGATCAGCACCAAGGTGGGCCAGCACGTCATGCACGAGCTGCGTACCAGCGTCTTCACCCACCTGCAGCGGCAGTCGATCGCCTTCTTCACCCGCACCCGCACCGGCGAGGTGCAATCCCGCATCCAGAACGACATCGGCGGCATGGAGTCCGTGGTGACCTCGACCGCGACCTCGATCGCCTCGAACCTCACCACTGCGGTGGCCACGGCCGTGGCCATGGTCGCCCTGTCCTGGCGGCTGTCGCTCATCTCGCTCGTCATCATGCCGCCGGCCATCGTCCTGACGCGTAAGGTCGCCAGGATGCGCCGGGCCATCACCACCCAGCAGCAGCGTGAGCTCGCCGACCTCAACGTGACCATCGAGGAAGGGCTGTCGGTCAACGGCATTCAGCTGGCCAAGACCATGGGGACCGGTCCGGCCCTGATCCAGCGGTTCACCGACTCCTCGGCCCGCCTGATTGACCTGGAGCTCCGCTCCCAGCTGGCCGGACGCTGGCGGATGGCCTCGCTCAGCATCATCTTCGCCGCGGTCCCCGCCGTCATCTACCTCGCCGCCGGCCTGCCGCACACCGCGGGGACCATCAGCATCGGCACCCTGATCGCCTTCACCACCCTGCAGAACAGCCTGTTCCGGCCGATTACCGGCCTGCTCGGCACCAGCGTCTCGGTGATCAGCTCTCTGGCCCTGTTCGCGCGGATCTTCGAGTACATGGACCTGCCGGTCGAGGTCGACGAGCCCGCCCGCCCGGCGAGCATCGACCTGGCCCGGGTGAAAGGCCACGTCCGTTTCGAAAATGTCAGCTTCACCTACCCCGGCGCCGATCGTCCCGCCCTGACCGGCATCGACGTGGACGTCCCGGCCGGCAGTACGCTCGCCCTGGTCGGCGAGACCGGATCGGGCAAGACCACCCTCGGCAGCCTGGTCGCCCGGCTCTACGACCCGAGCCGCGGCACCGTCCGTATCGACGGCACCGACGTCCGCGACCTGCGGCTGGCCGACCTGGCCGCCATCGTCGGCGTGGTCAGCCAGGAGACCTATCTCCTGCACACCACCGTGCGGGAGAACCTGCGCTACGCCAAGCCCGGCGCCAGCGACGCCGAGATCGAGGACGCCGCCCGCGCGGCGCAGATCCACGACCTGATCGCCAGCCTGCCCGACGGTTACGACACCATGGTGGGGTCCCGCGGCCACCGCTTCTCCGGCGGAGAAAAGCAGCGCATCGCCATCGCTCGTACGCTGCTGCGCGACCCGCGCGTGCTCGTGCTCGACGAGGCCACCAGCGCCCTGGACACCGAAACCGAGCGGGCGGTCCAGCAGGCGTTCGACACCCTGGCCCGAGGCCGCACCACGATCACCATCGCGCACCGCCTGTCCACCGTCCGCGACGCAGACCAGATCGTCGTGCTGGACCACGGCCGTATCATCGAGACCGGCGACCACACCAGCCTGCTCGCCGACCAAGGCCGCTACGCCGAGCTGGCCGCCTAGGCCGGGGACCCTGACATCGGCTTGAGCCGGGTCCGGGCGGCGGCCACGTCGGCCGCCGTCGGCGGATCGTTGCCTCGCCGCTCGCAGTTGAGCGACGCCACCAGGATCGCGTCGTCCAAGGCCCCCGACACCTGGTCCGCGGGGCAGCGGGCCAGCTCCGCGGGCGAGTGCTGACCTCGCCTGATCAGCGAGCCGATCAGCCCGGCGGTAAAGGAGTCCCCGGCACCGACGGTGTCGACCACGGCGATGTCGAGGGCGGGTCGGCGTACCGACCAGCCCTGGGCGGTGTAGGCGTAGGCGCCGTCGGCCGAGCTGGTGATGACGACCACCGTCACGCCCCGTCCGAGCCAGTGCCGCGCAACCTCCTCGACCGGCCGACCAGGGTACAGCCACGCAACGTCGTCCGTGCTCGCCTTGGCCAGGTGAGCAAGCCCGAGGGCGCGCTCGACCACGCCCTGGCCGTGGCGGGGATCCAGCAGCAGCCCGGGCCGGATGTTCGGATCGTAGCTGATGAGGACGTCGCCGCGGCTCCGCATCTGACCAGCAAGCTCGTGGATCGCGGCGTCTCCGGGCGGTGTCCAGGACGCGATCGATCCGAAGTGGAACACCGCGGTTCCTTCGGGTGCCCGGCCGGTCTCCTCGGCCGTCCACTGCCAGTCCGCGGTGCCGTCGAGGTAGAAGTCGTAGCTGGCCCGGGCCGAGGCATCCAGGGACACCACGGCCAGCGTAGACGGCTCCGCGGCCCGCGGCGCGGCGTGCAGGTCGATGCCCTCGGCCAGGGCGTGATCGCGCAGGATGCGGCCGAACGCGGTATCGGCGAGCCGCGCCATCAGCGTCGCGTGGTGACCGAGACGAGCCAGGCCGACGGCGACGTTGTACGGGCTGCCCCCCGGGACGGCCTGGAACGTCCGAGGCGGCCCCGCGGGGAGCAGGTCGATGATCGCCTCGCCGATGACGGTGACGCCGTCCCGGGCGCAGGTCATCCGCCGACCGCCATGGTGGGAGCGGGCCTGATCTCGCCCGATCCGCGTGTGACCAGCCCGGTCGGCACCACGTGCGTGCGCGCGGGTGAGTCATCGCCGTCGAGGCGGGTGAACAAGAGCTGCGTGGCCAGGCGGCCGAGTTGTGCCGCGTCCCGGGTGATGACCGTGATGCCCGGCACCGGGATGTCGGCCAGCAGGAAGTCATCGAAACCGACCAGGGCGATGGTGTCCTGCAGGCCCGCCCAGTGCAGGGCTCGCACCGCGCCGATGGTCGCCAGGTTCTGGCTCGCGAACAGGGCAGTCGGCGGATCGGACCCGCCCATCAACTCGGTGGTGGCCTGCATCGCGGCCTCGATGGTGCACATGCCGTGCCTGACGATCAGCGGGTCGGCTTCCAGCCCGGCTCGTTCCAGCGCATTCTGGTAGCCCTCGAACCGGCGGGCCGCGGTGGCGACGGACAGGCGGCCGCCCAGGTACGCGATCCGCTGGTGGCCGAACGAGCGCAGGTGGTCGACGGCGGTGGCCGCGCCCTGACGGTCGTCGGAGACGACAGCGTCGGCGTCGAGGAACCGGGGCTCGCGCTCCAGGAACACCACCCGGATGCCGAGCTTGCGCTCGGCGACCAGGTAGCTATGGTCCGGTGCGGCGGGCACGATCAGCAGGCCGTCGACGCCCCGGTCGATGAGCGTGATGGCCAGGTCGCGTTCCCGGGCCGGATCCTCATGCAGGCTCCCGATCAGGATCTGCACGCGTCGTTCCCAGGCCACGTCCTCCGCGGCCCGCAGCAACGCGGCCGAGAAGGGCTCAGCCACGTCCTCCAGCAGCAGCCCGATCGTCGCCGTGCGCCGGTCGCCGCGGCGCAGGCTGCTCGCGGTCAGGTTGGGCCGGTACCCGAGCTTGCCCGCGGCGTCCCGGATCCGGGCGGCCAGGTCCGGCGCGACCGTCGGATCGCCGTTCATCACCCGCAACACGGTCTTGATCGCTACTCCCGCCAGCGCCGCCACGTCCTTCATCGTCGGCCGGGCGTTCCGGCGCTGACCGTCAGCACGGGCCGCAGACATCGATGTCCTTCCAAGGATGAACGCGGGAACTAGCCTTCTTGCCATAATATGACCCCGGCGCTACCAAATTAAATCGCCAGGTCGCAGCCATGAAGTATGGATCGGGCCGTAACCGGGCGGCCCAATTGCCAGCTATAGGTGAGATAACGTTATTTTCTGAACGGACCGGGCGGCCTGCGGCTGGTCACCAGACCCAGCCGCAGGCCGGGGCGGTCAGTCCCAGATGGCCTGTTCTGTCTCGGGGTCGAAGAATTGCATGCCGTCGGTGCGGACGGAGAAGGTGAGCTTCTCGCCGACCTTGACCCGGGTGGACGGGTCGACGCGGGCCACGCCCTCGCCGTGTTGGGCCGTGGCGTCCTCGTCCTCGGTGGTGGCGCCTTCGGCGCGGACCCGGCGGGCGTCGATGGTGAAGTGCACCATCAGCTCCGAGCCGAGGGCCTCGATCAGGTCCACGTTCCCGACCAGGTGCGGTCCGGTGCTGCTGTCGGTGGCGGCAGGCAGGTGCTCGGGGCGCAGGCCCACCACGATCTTCTTGTTCGCGAACCGGGCCAGCCCGGGATGCGTCTCCCGGCAGACGACCGGCAGCGCCAGCTCCTGGGAGCCGATCTTGACCGCGCCGGCGTCCTCGGTCAGCGAGGCCTCGTACAGGTTCATCGCCGGGGAGCCGATGAACGCCGCCACGAACAGGTTGTTCGGGTGGTCGTACAGGTGCTGCGGGTGGTCGACCTGCTGCAGGTTCCCGGATCGCATGACCGCGACCCGGTCGCCCATGGTCATCGCCTCAACCTGGTCGTGGGTCACGTACAAGGTGGCCACGTTGATCCGCCGCTGGATCCGCTGCACCTCGGCCCGCATCTGCACCCGCAGCTTGGCGTCCAGGTTGGACAGCGGCTCGTCCATCAAGAACACCGACGGCGAACGCACCACGGCCCGGCCCATCGCCACCCGCTGCCGCTGCCCGCCGGATAGCTGGCTGGGCTTGCGGTCCAGCCATTCGGTCAGCCCCAAGATCTCCGCGGTGTCCTTCACCTTGGACTGGATTTCGGCCTTGGGCAGCTTGCGCAGCTTCAGCGCGAACCCGATGTTCTCGGCCACTGTCATGTGCGGGTACAGCGCGTAGTTCTGGAACACCATCGCGATGTCGCGTTCCTTGGGGGTCTCGTCATTGACGACCTTCCCGCCGATCTTCAACGTCCCCGAGGTGATGTCCTCCAGCCCGGCCACCATCCGCAGCGCGGTGGTCTTCCCGCACCCCGACGGGCCCACCAGCACCATGAACTCACCCTCGGCCACGTCCAGGGAGAAGTCCTTCACGGCGTGGAAGCCGTTCTCGTACACCTTGTTGATCTGTTCCATGTCGACGGTAGCCATCATGCCTCCTTACCGGGCGTGCCCTGCCTGTCGTGATGATCGTGACCTGCTGGGCCGTAGCCCGGGAAACCTGAGCCGCCTGGAGCGGCCGGTCTGAGTTGGCTCATCCCTTCACCGCGCCCGAGGTCAGGCCGGAGATCACGAACTTGCGGAAGATGAAGACCAGGATGCCGATGGGGACGACCGCCACCACGCTGGCCGCGAAGATCGTCCCGTACGGGACGGTGAACACCGTGCCGAACTCCGCGATGCCCACCGGGATGGTCCGGTAATTATTGGAGCTGTTGAAGGTGAGCGCGAACAGGAACTCGGTCCAGCAGGCGGTAAAGCAGAAGATGCCGGCCGTGAAGACGCCCGGCAGGGCCATCGGCAGGATGATCGTCCAGAGCGTCCGTATCGGCCCGGCGCCGTCGATCCGGCCGGTTTCCTCCATCTCCTTGGGGATGCCGAGCATGTAGTTGCGCAGGATCCAGATGGCGAACGGCAGGTTGAACGCGGTGTAGACCAGGATCAGGCCCTGATAGCTGTTCAGCCAGCCGAGATCGCGCAGCAGCAGGTACAGCGGCGCGACCACCGCGATCGCCGGGAAGACCGAGATGATCAGCAGCGTCACCATCAGGCTGAACTTCCCGCGCAGCGGCAGCCGGCCGAGCGCGTAGCCGGCCATGGTCCCGACGGTCAGCACGATCGCCGTGGCGACAATCGAGATGATGAGCGAGTTGCGGAAGTAGATGCCGAAGTCGTAAGTGACGAAGGCGTCGTGGTAGTTCTGGGTGCTGATCGGGTTCGGGAAGTACTGCGGCGGGCTGTCCCCCAGGTTCGAGGCCGTCTTGAAGCTGGAAGCGATCAGCCAGTACAGCGGCAGCCCCACGAACACGACGACGACGAAGGCCGAGATGTTGAGGCCGTTGATGATCCGGTGCCAGCCGGTCCGCTTGCGATTGCGCATCAGTTTCCTTCCTTCCCGACCTGGACCCGGAAGGTCCGCAGCGAAAGCAGGCAGCCGAGCAGCACGAGCAGCGCGGTGGTGGTGGCGACCGCCGCGCCTGGCCCGTACGAGAGGTTTTTGAAGATCGCGTTGTAACCCAGGATGGCCAGCGAGGTGGTCGCTGTGCCCGGGCCGCCGTTGGTCAGCACGTAGGGCAGGTCGAACAACCCGAACGCCTGCAGCACGCGGAACAACACCGCCAGCGCGAGCGTGGGCCGCAGCAGCGGGACGGTGATCCGCCAGAAGGTGGACCAGCCCGATGAGCCGTCCACCTCGGCCGCCTCGAAGACGTCCCCGGGCAGCAGGACCAGGCCGGCCAGCACGATGATGGCCACGAACGGAGTGGTCTTCCAGATGTCGGCGATCATCAGCCCGATGATGGCCGGGGTCGACTGGCCGAGGATGTTCGGCGAGCCGAGGCCCACCGCGTTGAAGAGGGCATCGGCCACGCCGTAGGTCCCCTGGTAGATGTAGCCCCACAGCTCGGCGTTGATGACGGTGATCATTGACCAGGGGATCAGCAGCAGGGCCATCATCGCTCCGCGCCCGGCGGTCAGCCGCTCGAGCACGAGCGCGATCAGCGTGCCGAGCACCAGCTCCACGATGACGGTGATGAGCGTGTAGACGATCGTGAAGACGAGCGCGTAGTGCCAGGTCGAGTTCCTGAGCACCAGCGAGTAGTTGGCGGTCGTAAACCCGTTCAGGCTGATGCCGTTGCCCGACACCGTCGCGTTCGACAGGCTTATCACCACCGAGTAAACGATCGGGAAGATGGTGACGCCCGCCACGATGATCAGGGCGGGAGCGGTGAACATCCACCCCAGCCTGGCCATCCTTTTTCGGTTGACGTCCGGGCGGCCGATCAGCGGCGCGGCCACCGGAGTTTCTTCAGCGGCACTTGAGATGGTGGTCATAAGTCACACTCCTTGTCCGTGACCTCGGCCGGACCGTACTGCCCCGTTGATCTGGTTTAACGATCCCGCAAAACGGGGCGATCGCATAGGGACTGGGGCACGCGACTGTGAAGCCGCGCGCCCCAGCCCTAGGCGGTGGCGGTCTGGTTAGAGGCCGCCGCTCGTACTACTGAGGGCGGCGTTGGCCTGCGACTCAGCTGCGGACATCGCCGAGGAGGGCGAGGTCGAGCCGGCCAGCGCCGAGTTGACGTTGGTGTAGATCGCGGTGCTCAGCGCCGGGTAGTTAGGCGTGCCCGCGGGCCGCGGGACCAGCTTGGTCTTGCCGACGATGGCGAACACCGGGTTCAGCGCGGCGGTCGAGGCGGCGTCCCGCACCGCGATAGTGGTGGGGATCTCGCCGTAGTCGGCCGCCAGGATGTTCTGCGCCGTGGGGCTGGCCAGGAACTTGATGAAGGTCAGGTCGGCGGCGAAGTTCTTGCTGTGCGGGTTGATGTACATGTTCCAGCCGCCGATGTTGGAGTACCCGGGGGTGGGCGACCCGGCGAACGTCGGCATCGGCTCCACGCCGACCTGGCTGGCCGTGAGCTTGCCGCCAGCGGCCGGACTGATGGCGGCGGAGTAGGCGTAGTCCCAGTTCCGCAGGAACGCGGCGTCGCCGGTCTGGAAGACGGCCATCGCCTGCGGCTCCTGGAACGTGGTCACCGTCGCGGGGGTGACCCCGCTGGTAATCAGGCTGCGCATGAAGGTGGTCGCCTTTACGGCGGCGGCCGAGTTAAGGGTGGCCGTGGTGTAGCCGCTGTTGGTCGCCGTGCCGCTCGCGTCCGCCAGATACTCCATGTAGTTGCAGGTCAGGCCCTCATACGAGGCGCCTTCCCAGACGAAGCCGTACTTGACGAGCCCGGCCTTCTGCAGCGTGAGGGCCTCGCTTTCCAGCTGCTCCCAGGTCGTGGGCGGCGACAGGTGCTCCTTGGCCAGCAGGTCCTTGCGGTAGTACATGAAGCCCTGGTCCTCGAACAGCGGTGAGCCGTAGACCTGGCCCTTGTAGGTGGCGCCCGCGACCAGCCCGGGAGCGAACTGCGCCCAGTAGCTCGCCGGCAGGTACTGGGACAGCGGCACGGCGAGCTGGTGCGCGCCGAACTGGGCGGGCCAGATCACGTCACCCATGAAGACGTCCGGGGTGGACGAGCCGCCCGAGATCTCCGTGGCGAGCGTGGCCCGGTTGGTGTCGGTGTTCGTCGGCGCCGACGTCAGCGTGACGTGGATGTTCGGATATACCTTGTTGAAGGCCGCGATCAGCACCGTCCGGGTGTCGCCGTGCGCGTTGGTCGTGATCGGGCTCGCCGACCATACGATCGAGCCCGACGTCGCGCTACCCGCCGCCGCGGACGTGGCGGTGGACACCGGGGTGCTGCTGCTGCTGCTACTACTGCTGCTACTGCAGCCGGCCACGGCAAGCGCCCCGACCGCCCCGGCCATGGCGGCCAGCTGCCAGCTTCTCCGCCGCGACGAATATCCTGCGAATCTCTGTCGTGCCATTTATGCTCCTCTGGCTAGGGATGAACGCCACACCGCGACCACCCGATCCTGTACTCCTGCTTGCTACGTTGTTGCTGTCTTGAGCTCGTCTCCGCGAGTTAGGCCTTCGCCGCATGTGCCGCGGTAACGGCCGAACTGCCATGCCGGGCGGCCAGCGCCGGGCGTCGCCGCGCCGATGACCGGCAGTCCTGCCCGGATCGCACGGACGGCTCCGCCAAGCATGCGCGCGCAGACGGCTAGCTCCACGGATGTGTCTTCCGGCCAGCAGCCGGGCCACCGCGATCAGCCTGGGTCGCGGCCTCTTCTGTCGTTAGCCGTGGATGACTCATATCGGACTTCCTTCGAGCCGGAGCCGGAGCAGCCAGCCTCCTGAATAACGTTATCTCGACAATATTTCTAGCCTGATGGAACGTTCTCCTCAAGGCAAGCCCAGTTTCCATCTCGTTTCCAAAATGTGACGCCTGTGTTCCGGATAGCGCAAAGAGCAGGCTCGCAGCATTATCCAGCCGCCTCATGGCCGCCAGCCTAGATTTCCGGAGCTCCGTGCAAAGCACCGCCGCACCGCGCAAATGCGGCGGCAAAAAGCATTGCGAGTCAACGTTATCCGGCTCCTTCCGCAATTCCCGGATAGTGCGGCGGTAGGCGGCGGGCCGCCGACTTGTGTGCCCGCTGGGGCGAGGGAGAAATCTCTACGTCTGGCAGCTCCTGTGTCACGGATTCCGAAGCAACGGGGGGTGCGGATGCGGTCGCGACGGGCTGGCCGGGCTGCGCAGGTGAGCGGAGTCGGAGATCTGGGTGGTCCGGCGGGCCAGGAACAACGCCGCCGCCGTAGCGATGGCCAGCGCGACCGCCAGGATCTCGGCGATGGTCGCGGCGGACAGGCCCGCGGCGATGCCCGATCCGATGCCGCTCGTCTGGCCCTGCATGTTGATCAGCCGTGGCGCGATGACCAGGCCCGCGACCATGCCGCTGGCCACTCCGATCGCGGTCAGGACGGTCGTGTTGACCACAAGCGTGGCCATCACCTGGCGCGGTGTGAGCCCCATGGCCTTGAGCACGCCGACCTCGTGCAGGTGATCCCGCAGCCCGACCGCGGTCGCGGTGAGCAGGTTGGCCAGCCCGATGACGGCCAGCAGGACGACCGCGACGACGACCACCACCCGTACCACCCCGAGTCCGCTGGCCGGATTGGTCACCAGCTGCACGTCCAGCCGGTCGTGTGAGGCCTGCAGCAGGTCCGCTCGCGCCACGGCGGGCGGCACACCCGGCTTCAGGACCAGGCTGTAGACCAGTTGCGGTGGCGCGCCGCCCGCGTCGGTCAGCGCGTCGAGCCCGAAATCAAGGACGTCTCCGTTGTTGTCCGGCTCGATGGTCCGCCCCACGACGTGCAAGATCAGCGGTACGCCGTCGATCGTCGGCGAGATCCACGCGCCGACTCCGATGTGCAACAGGTCCAGGAAACCCTGGCCGGCCACCGCCTCGTTCGCCGCGTGGAACATGCGCCCCTGGACCACCTGGAAGGGGTACGGCCGCCAGGAGTACCCCATGGCCCGGGCGGTGAAGGTGCCGTTGACGCCGGGCAGTAGCGTGTCGAACTCGGCACCCGGATAAGACGCCAGTACCTGGTGATCCTGCCTGATCAGGGCCAGGGTCTGCTTCTCGCCCAGGCCGCCCTGGCTCACCGTCGCGGCCGCCGCGAGGCCGATTCGGCCGGGGTCCCTGGTGAAGCTGTCCACGGTCGACCAGCAGGTCAGCGCGATCGTGATCATCACCATCGGGATGGCCAGGCCGATCACGGTCAGCGCCGCGGGCAGCCGCCGGGTCAGCGAGTCCCTCGCGCCGAGCACGAGCGGGGCCGGCAGCCGGACGAGCAGGCCCAGCCGGGCGATCAGGGACAGGTGACCGCGCGGCGGGCTCGGCTGGACGGCGGCGACCGGAGACACCCGGCCCGCCCGCCAGGCCGGGATGACGGTGGCGATCGCGACGGTGAGCACGGTGCCGCCGCCGATCAGCACCAGCCACGATCCGGAGAGCGGGGCCAGGGCGACCGGCGTGCCGTCGGGTGGCCGGACGAACTCCGGCGAGGCCAGGATGCGCGCCACGGCCAGCCCGAGCACGGCGCCGGCCGCCCCGAGCAAGGTCTGCTCGGCGAGTAGCATCCGCACGACCTGGCCGGGGGTGAAGCCGAGCGCCTTCAGCATCGCGATGTCCTGGCGCTGCACGAGCACGCGGCCCGCCGTGACGTTGGCGATCGCGCACGGGGCGGCCACCAGCGCGATGATCCCGAATAGCGCGAGCAGCAGTCCGAGTAGCCGGTCGTTGCTGGCCATCGAGTTCTGGACCTGCTGCCAGGTGGAGTAGCGCAAGACCGCTGAGTTCTCGGCCGCGCCGTTGTAGAAGTTGTAGATCCGCTGCACCACCTCGCTGGTGGCCAGGGCGGAGTTGTCGTTCAGCCGCAGGCCGACGACCGTCTCGGTCTCGCTTGGTTGCGGCTCGACGCGGTTCAGCAGCGTGCGCTGCACCCAGATCAGGCCGGGCGTCCACTGCGGGTAGAAGCCCTGGTCGGCGGTGTCGGCGATGCCGATGACCCGCATCGAGGCCTGGTAGCCGTCGATGCCGTAGACCTCGATCCGATCACCGACCCCGACGTGGACGGCCGCCGCGAACGATGCCTCGAGCACGGCGCCGTCCTGCTCCGCGGACCGCAGCCAAGTTCCCGCGACGATCAGCGGGGTGGACATCGACGGCGGTACGGGCGTCATGCTGCGGAGCTCCACGGGGGAGCGCACCGCACCCTGCTCCAGGGTGGCCGACGCGGTCTGATAGGGCTGGGCGACCTGAACTCCCCGTAGCGATCGCAGCTCGCTGGTGTCGGTCCCGTTCTGGAAGTAGACCAGCACGTCGGCCCCATGGGTCCGGGCGAACAGTTGCTGCCAGGGGTTGAAGGCGCCCTGCAGCAGCATGGTGGCCAGGAACAGGGCGGCCGCGACGCCGGCCACGACCGCGATGGTGAGCAGGGCCTGGCCGCGGTGGGCACGCAGATCCGCGCGTGCCCACCGGAGCGTGCCTCGCATCGGGTCCTCAGCCCCTCAGCTCCAGGACGTCACGGACGCCGTTCATGCTCCGCGGAATGGGCACGACCCTGGCGTCGTCGGCCACCATCCCGTCGAACAGGTTGATGACCCGGTCGGCCAGGCTCGCGACCCGAGCGTCGTGCGTGACCAGCAGGATCGCCTGGCCGGCCTGGTGCGTCCGGCGGAGCAGCCTGAGCACGTCGTGCGTATTGGAGCTGTCCAGGTTGCCGGTCGGCTCGTCGGCTAGCAGCAGGCTCGGCTCGTTGGCCAGCGCGCGGGCCAGCGCGACCCGCTGCTGCTCCCCGCCGGACAGGCGGGCCGGGGCCGCATTCGCCTTGTCCGCCAGACCCAGCTCAGCCAGCAGCTCTTCGCGGCGTTGCCTCGCCTGCCGCGCGGTCGTGCCGGCGAGCAGCGCGGGTAGCTCCACGTTGTCGGCGACGGTCATGTTGGACAGCAGGTTGAAGAACTGGAAGACGAACCCGATGTGACGGCGGCGCAGGACAGCCCAGCCGGCCGTAGACAACCCGTCGACGCGCTGCCCCCGTAGCCAGATCTCGCCGCTTGTGGCCGGCTCCAACCCGGCCAGGACGTGCAGCAGGGTGGATTTACCCGAGCCGGACGGGCCCATGATGGCGACGAACTCGCCGACCGCGAGCTCGATCGTGACCCCCCGGACGGCCTGAACCGTGACTCCGTCGGTCCGGTAGGTCTTCACCAGCTCGGAGGTCCGCAGCAATGCCGCATTGCCCCGGGGGTGCGACGGCTCTCTCCCCGGTCGATCCATCCGCTTGGACCCCCCGCGGGCGCCCCCGCGCGCTCCCCCGAGCCAGGACCCGCTCACACGAATTCCTCCTGGCATCGTTCCAGCCAGTCGAGGTCAGCCTGCAGGTGCAAGATGGCCCCCTCGATCAGCAGCCGGGCGGGCGTATCCGCCGGGTCGGTGTCGCCGTGCAACTCGGTGAGCCGACGCATGAGGCCGAGATAGTGCCTGCGCTGCTTGTTCATCAGGGCCATCCGGTCGGCCAGTCCCGCCATCGGGGCGAGGATCAGCTTGATGAAGAACTCGTCCCGGATACGAGGCCCGTCGCTCGGCTCGTCGACCCACGCACTGAGGGCCTCCCGGCCGGCCGCCGTGAGCTCGTAGACCCGCTTGTTAGGCCGAGTGGTCTGCTCGACATCCTGGCTGCGCACCAGCCCGTCCTGCTCGAGGCGTTTCAGCGTGACGTACACCTGCCCGATGTTCGGAGACGGGTAGGCCTGGCCGAAGGTCTGTTCTAGCGCGACCTTCAGCTCGTAGCCGTGGGCCGGCTCTTTGGCGAGGAGCGCCAGCAAGGGCTGCCGCACGTTCCCGTCACCTCCATGGACCCGTAAACGCCTGGACAAGCCCGCGCTCAGATTAACGCTGTGCATAACAAATATGTAAGCCCCTGCGGCTGGTGAGTTTCGGCCAGCACCGTGGGACGCGGCCCGCCGCCGCCCGGGACCCGGGACCCGGGCCGCGAAACATATCGGACTCGTTATCTGATCGTGTTGACATATACATAACAACGGTGCATAACATGCATCTACGAATCTATGGAACCTGGTTGGGTGGTGGCCCGCATGCGGCGTGCGATGTCTGGTATCGCCGCCCTCGCGGTCGGCCTGCTCCTGGCGGCGGGATGCACGTCGGGTGCCGCCTCGCCGAGTAGTTCCGCCCCGTCCACCAACGGGATCGGCCCGATCACCCTGGCCATCGGCAAGGACAACCCTGGCTGGCTGCAGCCCGTGATCGCGGGGTGGAACGAGCATTATCCCAACCAGAAAGTCACCCTGCTGTTGCTGCCCGAGGCCTCCAACGACCAGCTGGCCCAGCTGGTGGCGAACCTTCAGGCCAAGAGCGACGAGTACGACGTCATCGACATGGACGTCATCTGGACCGCCGAGTTCGCCTCCAACGGCTGGATCATCCCGCTGCCCGAGGGCCAGTTCCCGCTGAAAGATTTTCTCAAGCACGCCGTCGACACCGCCATGTACCAGGGCCGCCTGTACGCCGTACCCGACTACAGCAACGCGGACCTCCTCTACTACCGCAAGGACATCCTCGCCAAGGCTGGCCAGCAGCCGCCCAGGACCTGGGCCCAGCTGGCCAAGCTGGCCGAAACCGTGGCCCCGAAGTACGGGCTGGACGGGTACGCCGGCACGTTCGCCCCGTACGAGGGCCTCACCGTCAACTTCGCCGCGGCGGTCCAGTCGGCCGGCGGGTCGATCATGTCCGCCGACGCTAGCAAGATCACCGTCGATTCCCCTCAGGCGCTCGAGGGACTGCAGTTCCTCGTGAACGGATTCCAGCAGGGCTGGATCCCTAAGGTCACGCTCACCTACGAAGAGGAGTCGTCCCAGGCCGCCTTCGAGGCGGGCAAGTTCCTCTTCCTCGACAACTGGCCCGACGTGTATGGCGCGCTATCCGTGCCCGGCCCGGCCAACGAGGTCTACGACAAGTTCTGGTTCACGGCGCTGCCCGGCCCGCACGGTCCGGGCTCCAGCTCGCTCGGCGGCGCCAACCTCGCGATCAGCGCGTATTCCCAGCATCAGCGGACGGCGCTGAACTTCATCAAGTACATGACGGACCTGTCCAACGAGAAGGAGATGCTCGAGCAGGGATCCTTCCCGCCGGTGTGGACTCAGCTCTATACCGACCCGGCCCTGATTCGCAGCTACCCCTACCTTCCCGTGCTCGAGCAGGCCATCAACTCCGCGCAGCCGCGCCCGGCGATCAGTAATTACGATCAGGCGAGCCTCGCCATCTCCAGCTCCGTGTACCAGGCCCTCACCGAGCAGAAAGAACCGCAGCAGGCCCTGGCCGAGATGGCGGCTCAGCTGACCCAGATCATCCGCGACGGCTGACTGCGGCAGAGCCGCTAGCCTCCTAGGCCCGTTTTCCGCATAAGCATCTGTCATGGTTTGACTGGTTCAGGCTGGTTTTTCGGGCCAGGGCAGCGGGATGTTGAGCAGGGCTAGGATGTGCCGCTGGACCGGGGACAGGTGGTCTGTGACGATGCCGGCTGGGGTGTAGGTCAGGTGGAGGCCGTCGAAGGCGGCCAGGGCGGCGCGGGCGGTGGGCTTGGCGGCGCGGCCTTCGGGCAGGATGCCGGGCAGCGCGGTGCCGGGTCCGAGGGCGGCGCGCAGTTCGGCCTCGATGAGCCCGAAGATGAGCAGGGCGATGCCGATGATGGCAATGAGCGCTTCGATGCGGTCGTCGTTGTGCAGGAAGACGGGGCGGGCCTTGAGTGTCTGCTTCAGGTCGCGGTGCCGCTGCTCGGCGACCCATTGGTCCTTGTAGGTTTTCAGCACGTCGGCGGCGGTCAGCGGGGACTGCTCGCCCGGGTCGGGCAGGTTGGTGGCCAGCGCGTACAGCCCGTCCAGGCGGCTGGCCCCGGCGATGGCGCCGGCGTCGCGTGCCCAGGTGATCCAGGGTTTGCCGGCCCTGGTGCCGGTGCGGACGGTGAGCAGGCCGGCGGCCTGGCCGGTGAGGATCTGGGCGACGCGGGCGTCGACCTGCGTGCGGGTCTTGCAGGAGCGGCCGCCGAGCCCGTTGCGGATGCGGGTCAGGGCTGCTTCGGCCTTGGCCAGGGCACGCTCGCGGGAGCCTGCGACGGAGGCGGCTTGTTCGGAGGACCAGATGTAGGCGGCGCGCAGGTCGTGGCGGGCGCCGGTGTCTGGGCTGGTGACCGGGAAGGGGCGCAGCAGGCCTTTCCAGGTGGTGCGCTCGCCGGGCGGCAGCCGCCGCTCCCGCCAGGACAGGTAGTCCAGCGGGGCCAGCGCGGCCAGGCCGCCGAGCGGGCCGGCGTCGGCGTCGAACCGTGCCGCCCACCCGGTGTCGGCGCGTAGCGGGACCACGAACCTGACGTGGGCGTCGTCGGCGGCGCCCAGGTTCTCCAGGTGACCCAGGCCGGAGTCGGCGACCACGACCAGGCCCGGTGGCAGCGCCGCGGCCAGCGTCTGGATCGCGGCCATGAACGCCGGCGGCTCTCCGGCCGACCCGGGGTGCGGCCGGAAGTACAGCGGCACCCCGCCGGGGGCTGTGGCCTGCAGGGTCTTGACCTGCCGGCCGATGGTCCGGTCCGCGGACCAGCCCTTCTCGACCAGGGCGGAGGCGGGATAGTGCCCGGTGAACCGGACCGCGGTCAGGTCCAGGTGCAGCCGGGAGGCATCGGCGACGGCGAACCGGCGCACCGCGGCCAGCAGCAGCCGGCCGCGCACGGTCTCCGCGGCCGGGGCCAGCGCCTCCAGCGACCGGCCCAGCCGGTCATCGTTCAGCAGCGCCGCCGGGACGCCCAGCAGCTCGGTGACCGCCGCCGAGGACGCCCACCCGGCGATGTCATACAGCGGCGCCGGGGAGCACAGCCGGCTCGCGGCCAGCACCGCGACCACCTCCCCGTGCCCGGCCAGGGCCCGGCCCCGGCGCGGGAGCACCCCGTCCACGATCCCGGCCACGTCCAGGGCCCGCAGGTAGTGCGCCACGACCAGCAGCGGGCCCGCATGCCGGCGG
Organism: uncultured Actinomycetes bacterium; assembly: GCA_963722055.1. Taxonomy (GTDB): domain Bacteria; phylum Actinomycetota; class Actinomycetes; order Streptosporangiales; family Streptosporangiaceae; genus Palsa-504. The sequence continues at coordinate 42,897 of CAVRLA010000018.1, forward strand.
GTGCCGGGCGGCGGCTGGTGCAGCCGGGCCAGCCCGGCGGCCAGCTGCTCCAGCTGCCCGCCGGCCACCAGCTCATCCAGCCGGCCCAGGTTTGCCACAACGTGCTGGCGCACCCGGCCGCCCTCGCGCCGGCCCTCGACCAGCTCCAGGTACTGATAGCTGCGCCCGCCGCGGCGGACTGTCTTCACCTTCGGATACATGTTGCCACAACACTAGGGAACCCGGCCGGGCTGCAGCCAGGCGACACGCCGGACACAGGCCCGCCGACCGCCCCCAGTTTGTCACAACACCGCGACAGCCCGCCGCACTGGACACCGCCCGAAACCGCACGTCAGAACCCAGCAAACGTCTAAACGACCGAGACCTTGCCACGTCACAGCGCGGAAAACGGGCCTAGGTGGCTAGCCACACCAGAGCTGGCCGCACGAGGGCCGGCCAGCCCTGCGCCGGATCGGACCTGGCGGGATTTCCCGCCGGGGTGTCGGAATGCCGCCTACTCCGCGGACCTGGTTGCGGGTAGCGTTCGGGTATGACGACATCCAGCGCGCCGTTCAGTGCTAGCCCGGGGGGACGATCCCCCCAGGGCCCCCCGTTCGGGCGGATGGTCACGGCGATGATCACCCCCATGACCCCCGACGGGGCCGTCGACTACGACGGGGTTGCCCGCCTGGCCGAGTACCTGGTTACCGACATGCGCAACGACGGGCTGGTGGTGAACGGGACCACGGGGGAGGCGCCCACCACCACCGACGCGGAGAAGGAGCGCCTGATCCGGGTGGTCCTCGAGGCGGTGGGCTCGCGCGCCCAGGTGGTCGCCGGGGTCGGCACCAACATCACCGCGCACACCATCGAGCTGGCCCGCAGCGCCGAACGGGCCGGGGCCCACGGCCTGCTCGTCGTCACTCCTTATTACAACAAGCCGCCGCAGCCGGCCCTGGAGGCTCACTTCACCGCGGTCGCCGACGCCACCGGCCTGCCCATGCTCATTTACGACATCCCCGGCCGGACCGGCGCGGCCGTAGCCACCGAGACCCTGGTCCGGCTGGCCGCCCACCCCCGCATCGTCGGCGTCAAGGACGCCAAGGACGACCCGTCCGCCACGTCGCATGTGCGGGCTCGAACTGACCTTATTTATTACTGCGGCACGGACATGCTGAACCTGCCCTGGCTCTCCCTAGGCGCGGTCGGCTTCATCAGCGTGGTCGGCCACGTCGTGGGGGACCGGCTGCACGAGATGATCGACGCCTTCGGCGCCGGTGACGTCGGCCGGGCCCGGCAGCTCCACTACGAGCTGATCCCGGTCTACGACGGGCTGTTCCGGAATCAGGGCGCGGTCATGACCAAGGCCGCCCTGGACCTGCTCGGCCTGCCGGGCGGCGCGGTGCGCGCCCCGCTCCTGGCCGCCACCGATGCCGAACGCCACCAACTGGCGCTCGACCTCGCTGCGGGCGGCGTGAAGCTGCCCGGGATAACCTGAGCGCGTGAGCCACCCACACCCGGATCTGACCCCGCCTCCCGCGCTGCCCCCTGGCGGCCTGCGTATCGTCGCTCTCGGCGGTCTTGGCGAGATCGGCCGGAACATGACGGTCTTCGAGTACCGCGGCCGCCTGCTCATCGTGGACTGCGGCGTCCTGTTCCCCGATCCGGACCAGCCCGGCGTGGACCTGATCCTGCCCGACTTCGGCTACCTCGACGGGCGGCTCGATCAGGTGGAGGCGCTGGTCCTCACGCATGCGCACGAGGACCATATCGGTGGGATCCCCTACCTGCTCCGGGAGCGGCGCGACATCCCCCTGGTTGGCTCGAGGCTGACCCTGGCCCTGGTGAAGAGCAAGCTGGCCGAGCACCGTTTCGACCCGGTCGCCGTGGAGGTGGTCGAGGGCAGCCACAGCTCGTTCGGGCCCTTCGACTGCGAGTTCCTCGCCGTCAACCACTCCATCCCGGACGCCCTGGCCGTGGCCATCCGGACTCACGCCGGCCTGGTCCTGCACACCGGTGACTTCAAGATGGACCAGCTGCCGCTGGACGGCAGGCTGACCGACCTGGCCGGGTTCGCCCGCCTCGGCACCGCGGGCGTCGACCTGCTGATGGCCGACTCGACCAACGCCGAAGTGCCCGGCGTGGTGACCTCCGAGCGCGAGATCGCACCCGTGCTCGACGAGATTTTCGCCAACACCAAGCAGCGCATCATCGTCGCCTGCTTCGCCTCGCATGTGCACCGGGTCCAGCAGGTGCTCAACGCGGCGGTCAAGCACCGGCGCAAGGTCGCCTTCGTCGGCCGGTCCATGGTGCGCAACATGGGCGTCGCCCGCGACCTCGGCTACCTGCGAGTACCCGGCGGGCTGCTGGTCGACCTGCGCGAGGCGGAAGAGATGCCGCCCGGCGACGTGGTGCTGATCTCCACCGGCTCGCAGGGCGAGCCGATGTCGGCGCTGTCCCGGATGGCCGGCCGGGACCACCCGATCCGGATCGCCGCCGGCGATACCGTCATCCTGGCCTCGTCGCTGATCCCGGGCAACGAGACCGCCGTGTACCGCGTGATCAACGGGCTCACCCGGCTCGGCGCCCGCGTGGTGCACCGGTCGTCCGCGCTGGTCCATGTGTCCGGGCACGCGCCAGCCGGCGAGCTTCTGTACGTGCTGAACCTGGTCCGGCCGCGCAACTTCATGCCGGTCCACGGCGAGTGGCGCCACCTGCGCGCGCACGCGCACCTCGCCGCCCAGACCGGCGTGCCCGACGACAACATCGTGATCGCCGAGGACGGCGTCGTGGTGGACCTGGTGGACGGCCAGGCCAGCGTGGTCGGCGCGGTGCCCTGCGGCTATGTCTACGTCGACGGGCTTACGGTCGGCGAGGTCACCGAGTCGCAGCTGAAGGATCGGCGCATCCTCGGCGATGAGGGCTTCGTCTCGGTGGTCATCGTGGTCGACGCCAGCTCCGGCAAGATGGTGGCGGGCCCGGAGATCCATGCCCGTGGCTCCGGCATCGACGACGCGGCGTTCGTTGAGGTGCTGCCCAGGATCGAGGAAGCCCTGGCCCTGGCCGCCGCCGACGGCATCACCGACACCCACCAGATCAGCCAGCTAGCCCGCCGCATCGTCGGCAAGTGGGTCAGCGACAACTACCGCCGCCGTCCCATGATCATCCCCGTCGTGATCCAGGCCTAGCCCCGGCCTAGCCCCCCACGCCCGCCCCGCGCCACCCGCCGCGGCCCTCCGCCACCGAGCCCTACCCTCCCGCTCCCGCTCCCGCCCCCGCCCCGCTCCGGCCCCCGCCCCCGCTCCCGTCCCGCTCCCGTCCCGCTCCCGGCCCCGCCGCCGAACTCCGCCACCCAGCCCGCCACCGAGCCCTCGTGTCCACCACTCCCGCACCTCACGCCCCACCCGCCCCAAGTCTCCCGCACGGGCGCCCTCCGCGCCCTACCCGGCACCGCCCCGATGGCCCATTGGACCGCATATAACCGCCCCAATGGGCCATCGGGTCGGTTGAGCCAGAGGCTGACCGGGAGACCACCGGTTTGTCAGACCCCGGCGGCATGATGCGCACATGGCTCCGTCGACCCGGATTGACCGGGATACGCTCGCCCGCACGCTCGACCAGCAACTTGGCGTGATCACCCGTGGCCAGGCCGCGGCCGCCGGGCTGACTAAGCACGCCCTGCGGCATCGCCTCCGTCTCGAAGGTCCCTGGCAGAGCCTGCTACCCAGCGTCTACCTGGCCGCGACCGGGACGCCCACGCTCATCCAGCAGGAAATGGCCGCCCAGCTCTACGCCGGGCCGGGCAGCATGATCACCGGGCTCGCGGCCGTCCGGCAGCACCACATCCGGGGACCGGCCACCGAGCTCATCGACGTCCTGATCCCGGCGTCGCGCAAACGCCGTGACACGGCCTTCGTCCGGGTCCACCGGACCACGCTCCTGCCCACGCGGGTCTGGCGGCTCGGCCCGCTGCACTACGCCCTGCCCGCGCGGGCCGTCGCCGACGCCGTACGCGACCTGACCAGCCTGCGCGACGTGCGGGCGATGGTGGCCGACGCCGTTCAGCGCGGCCACTGCAGCGTGCCAGACCTGTGCACGGAACGCAACGCGGGTCCCAGCCGCGGGTCGACGCTGTTCCGCGAGGCTCTGACCGACGTCGCCGATGGGATCCGCTCCGCCGCCGAAGCCGACCTCAAGGGCCTGCTCACGAAATCCCGCCTGCCGATGCCGCTGTTCAACGCATCCCTTTACGAGGTCGACGGCACCTTCATCGCCACGCCGGACGCCTGGTGGCCGCAGTACGGCATCGCGATCGAAGTCGATTCGAACGAGTGGCACATGTCGCCACACGATCACGCCCGGACGCTCGAGCGGCAGCGGCGGATGGGCAAGTACGGCATCGTGGTGCTGCCCTTCACGCCCGGCCAGATCCGCAAACAGCCGGCCGAGGTGCTGGCCACGATCCGGGACGCCCTCCAGGCCGCCCACGGCCGCCCGCCGGTAACGGCGAACCTGCGCACCGTCTCGGCAGCCGCCTAACAGCGCACCCGCCTAACAGCGCACCCGCCTAACAGCGCACCCGCCTAACAGCGCACCCGCCTAACAGCGCACCCGCCTAACAGCGCACCCGCCTAACAGCGCGGCGGCGTACCGGCTCGGCGGCACCCCGATGGTAGTGGTGAAGTCGCGGGTCAGGTGCGCCTGGTCGGCATAGCCGAGGTCGGCAGCCAGTGCGGTCCAGTCGACCGGCTCGCCGGAATCCGCGCGCAAGGCCGCCTCGTGCAGCCGGGCCCGGCGCATCACCCACTTGGGACTCACGCCCACGTAGTCACCGAACATCCGCTGCAGGCTGCGCACCGAAAGGTCAGACGCCGCAGCCAGCTGATCGACCCGCCGGAGCGAGGAGTCCGACGTGATCAAGGCCACCAGGCCCGCGACCTGCTCGGCCACCGGGTCCCGTTCCGGCAGTCCCGAGAACAGCAAGGACTCGGCGTGCGAGGTCATCTCGGCGTCGGTTTCGGCGCACATGATCGCCTGCCGGGTCTTCTCCGCCAGCGGCCCGAATACGCGAACACCCGGGACCACCCGGTCGCTGAGCTGCGAGATGGGCGCACCCCAGAACGGCCGGAAGCACCCGGCCCGGAACCGCACGCCCACCGCCTTGCCCCGCCCGGAGAGCAGCCGTGTGAACAGCGACCGGTCCACGCCGTAGATCCCGGCCCCGGACGCCTCGAAGACCAGGTGCACGTTGGGGTGGGGCAGGATCGTCTGCTCGTACGGCGGCTGCCCGCACAGATCCCAGCGGACGATCCAGTAGTAGTCGACAAACGGCGCGAGCGGCGCTGAAGGCGCCGACCGAACCAGCTCGAAGCGGCCCGCCGCGAGATCCGGCCGCAGCACGCCACGTCCCATCGCCGCGGACGGGGCGCCGACAACGCTGTCGGCGGACCCGGAATCTGCCACACGACCAGCGTAGCTGTCGTGTTTGTTCAAGACCGCGACGCCTGGGCCTAGCTAGGGTGGACAGATGGATACGGACGCATCACAAGCCAAGGACGGCCCCGCGCTGATGGCCGCCGCCGCGGCCGAGACCGCCCGCGTCGTCGCCGGCGCGGCCCGGACCGGCCCGCTCGACCAGCAAACCCCGTGCCCCGACTGGGACCTACGTACGCTGCTCAACCACACGATCTTGTGGACCTCCTACTCCGCTGAGCGCCGGGCGCACGGCGAGAGCGTCGCCGAGGACCTGATGAGCAAGGACTTCACCGCCGAGCCCGGCTACGACGAGGCTTACCGGGCGCAAATCGCCCGGGCCGTGCAGGCCTGGTCCGACCCGCAGGCGTGGGCGGGCGACCGGAGCATTATGGGCGGCGCGATGCCGGCCGCCGACATCGCCGCCATGCTGATCATGGAAATGGTGCTACACGGCTGGGACATCGCCAAGGCCACCGGCCAGGACTACCATTGCGACGGCGAACTCGCGCAGGCCCTCCTCAACACCGTCCAGGCTCAGGGCGACATGTTCCGCCAGTACCAGGGCTTCGCCGCCGTCGTTCCCGTGCCGCCGGACGCCAGTACCTTCGACCGCGCCCTCAGCCTGTCCGGTCGCGACCCCGACTGGCCGGATAACAACGCCGGATAACAACGCTGCATAACAACGCCGCATAACAGTGCCGGATAACAAGGCCGCATAACGACGCGGACAGCACCCGGACCGGCGAGCCGGAGGCGAACGCCACGATGTCCTCGACGGCCTCGCCGTAGAAGACCCGGTAGGCCTCTTCGGTGACGTACCCGAGGTGCGGGGTGAGCACCACGTTCGGCGCGGTCCGCAGCGGGGACGACAGCGGCAGCGGCTCGACGTCGTACACGTCCAGAGCCGCGCCTGCGATGGAGCCCGACCGCAGCGCGGCCAGCAGCGCGGCGCTGTCCACCAGCGGACCGCGCGAGGTGTTCACCAGGTAGGCGGAGGGCTTCATCAGCGCCAGCTCGGACTCGCCGACTAGCCCGACGCTGCGCGGGCTGAGCTTGTAGTGCACGGTGACCACGTCGGAGGAGGCGAACAGTTCCTCCTTGCTGACCGCTTTGACGTGTGCTTTGCGCGCATGGTCCGGATCCAGGTTCTGGCTCCACGCCACCACGTGCATGCCGAACGCCCGCCCGATCTCCGCCACCCTCCGGCCCTGATGACCCAGGCCGACGACGCCCAGCCGCTTGCCGTCCAGGCCGATCCCGACCGTCTGCTGCCAGCCGCCGCCGACACCGAACGCCGCCCCGCCCGCCCGGCCGGCCATCTTGATCCGCTGGTCTTCTTCCGGGATGTGCCGGAGCAGGGCCAGGATGAGGCCCCAGGTCAGCTCGGCCGTCGAAGAACCAACTCCGCCGGTGCCGCATACCGTGATCCCGCGCGCGGCCGCCGCGTCCAGGTCGATAGACGCGTTCGACATGCCCGTCGTGACCAGCAACCGCAACTGCGGAAGCTGGCCCAGCCGTTCGGCGTCGAATGCCGTCCGCTCTCGCATGGCCACGATGACGTCGAACGGCTCCAGCGCGCTGACCAGCGCTTCCGTCTGTCCGATGTGCTGGGCGAAGACGTGGATCTCGCCCTGTTCCCGTACCGCCGACCAGTCGGCGCCGGCCAGCGCCACCTGCTGATAATCGTCGAGGATCGCCACTCGCATGGCCCCGACACTATCGGTTCGGCCCGCAGGGCTGGCCACCATATCGTCCTAAAAATCCTTACGCTGAACGGGCCGTGGTTCATGCTGTGTTTCCCCCACTCGCCTCCGGGGCGCTTAGAGGCGTCGCCTTCCCGCTCTGCTGTCCCGCTCGCCTCCGGGCGCTCTTGACGCACCGCCTTCCCTCCTCGCTCCTTCGTCGCTCGTCAGTCCAGGCGGCGCCGCGCCCTTTGGCTCACGGGGGAGTCCGGCGTTACGCTCTCAGCGACACGCGGCGTCGGGTGCTTCGTAGCCGTGGGTGTTCTCGCTACGTTTGTAAGCATGGCGACCCGTGTCCGAAACGAACCCACCCGCCAGCCCGGCGCTCCCGCGCCCCGGGCCGGCTCGGGCCGTCGCGGCACGTCCGCGAACTATTCCGGCGGGACGCCACGCCGCGGATCAGGGCGGAACACCAAGAAAAAGAAGCCTGCTCAGACCCGCAACCGGCCCCGTCAACCGCCCCGCGGCGCGGCTCGCAGAGCGGCTCGTCGCCGCGATCCGGTCGTGATCCTGATCGAGTGGATCGGCCGCGCGCTGCAGGGGGCCTGGATGGCGGTGGCCGGGACCGTCGGGTGGGTGGCCCGGTCGATCGGCCGCGGCGCGCGCGACCTCGAGCCGCATCACCGCCGGGACGGCGTCGGCCTGCTCACCCTCGGCGTGGCCGTCGTGCTGGCGGGCGGCCTGTGGCTGCGGATGGACAACACGGTGGGGCGCAGCATCCAGGAGGACGTGACCGGCGCGGTCGGGTCGCTGGCCTTCCTGGTCCCGGCGCTGGTCGCGCTGCTGGCCTGGCGGTTCCTGCGGCATCCGGACCGTAATCAGGCGACCCGGCGGGCTGCGATCGGCTGGACCGCCCTGCTGCTCGGCCTGTGCGGCCTGCTGGAGATCGCCAAGGGCGCGCCGCGTCCGTCGGACGGCGTGGCCGTACTCCGCAAGGCGGGCGGTTTCGTCGGTTACGGGATCGGCGGGCCGCTGGCCGGCGTCCTGACTCCCTGGGTGACGGCTCTGCTGCTCGGCCTGCTGGCCGTCTTCGGCCTGCTGCTCGTTACCGGCACCACCTTGCACCGGATCCCCGAACGCCTGTCCGGCCTGCTCGTGGTGTTCGGGCTCGCCACGCGTGAGCACGATGACGAGGACGGCCTGGAGATCGACGCGGACTACGAGGCCGGTTCCGGGAGTCGGCGACGTAGTAAGGCCTCCAAGAACATCCGGCTGCGCCCGGCCCTGGAGGGCGGGGACCGCGTCAAGCCGTACGACACGCCGCTGCTCGGCTCGGCCAAGAAGCGCGCCGAAGCGGCCAGGGCGATCACTGGAGCCGGCTCGGACGGCGAGGCCGGGCTGATCGAGGCGCTCGGCTTCGGCTCCTCGGAGGATGCCGCCCCCTCAAGCCCGGCCACCTCGGCCAGCCCCGCGGCCGCGACATCCAGGGAACCCGTAGAGCTCAAGCCCTCGTCGCCGCTGCGCAACCCCGAGCAGCTCACCCTGACCGGCGACGCGCTCGGCGCTTACACGTTGCCGCCCATGGCGCTGCTGCGGCCCGGCTCGGCACCCAAGGCGCGGACCCGGGCCAACGACATCGTGGTCGAGGCGCTGTCTGAGGTGCTCGAGCAGTTCCAGGTGGACGCCCAGGTCACCGGGTTCAGCCGAGGCCCCACCGTGACCAGGTACGAGATCGAGCTGGGGCCTGCGGTCAAGGTGGAGCGGGTTACCGCGCTGCAGAAGAACATCGCGTACGCGGTCAAGAGCGCCGACGTGCGGATCGTCTCCCCGATTCCGGGCCGGTCCGCGATCGGGGTCGAGATCCCCAACGCGGACAAGGAGATCGTCAGCCTGGGCGACGTGCTCAAGTCGTCGGTAGCGATCTCCGACCATCACCCGATGGTGGTCGGCCTGGGCAAGGACGTCGAGGGCCGGGTCCTGGTCGCCAACCTGGCCAAGATGCCGCACATCCTCATCGCAGGCGCCACCGGCTCGGGCAAGTCGGTCTGCCTGAACAGCACCATCTCCTCGATCCTGACCCGGGCCACGCCGGACGAGGTACGGATGATCCTGATCGACCCCAAGCGGGTCGAATTGAGCATCTACGACGGCATCCCGCACCTGATCACTCCGATCATCACCAGCCCGAAGAAGGCGGCCGAGGCGCTGGACTGGGTGGTCGGCGAGATGGAGCGCCGCTACGACGACCTGGCCGCCGCCGGGTTCCGGCACATCGACGACTTCAACAAGGCGGCGCGGTCCGGGCGGCTGACCCCGCCGCCCGGCTCCGAGCGGGTCTTCCTGCCGTACCCGTACCTGCTGGTCATCGTGGACGAGCTGTCCGACCTGATGATGGTGGCCCCGCGCGACGTCGAGGACGCGGTGGTCCGGATCACCCAGCTAGCCCGGGCGGCCGGCATCCACCTGGTATTGGCCACCCAGCGGCCCAGCGTGGACGTGGTCACCGGCCTGATCAAGGCGAACGTCCCGTCCCGGCTGGCCTTCTCCACCTCGTCCCTGGCCGACTCCCGGGTCATCCTGGACCAGCCGGGAGCGGAGAAGCTGGTCGGCCAGGGCGACGCGCTGTTCCTGCCGATGGGCGCGTCCAAACCGATCCGGCTGCAGAACGCGTTCGTGTCCGAGAAGGAGATCCGCGACATTGTCGCGCACTGCAAGAAGCAGGCCGAGCCCAGCTACCGGGAGGACGTCGCCACCGCACCGGAGAGGTCCCGGGAGATTGACGCGGACATCGGCGACGACCTCGAGTTGCTCGTGCAGGCCGCGGAGCTGATCATCACCACCCAGTTCGGGTCGACGTCGATGCTGCAACGCAAGCTGCGGGTCGGCTTTGCCAAGGCCGGACGGCTGATGGACCTGCTGGAGAGCCGGGGCATCGTGGGGCCGAGCGAGGGCTCCAAGGCCCGCGATGTGCTGGTCCGGCCGGACGACCTGGAAGACACGCTGACCTCGCTGCGCGGCGGATAACGCGGCACCGGCCATACCGGTCTGGCAGTGTTGTCCTGTCTACACTTGGTAATGGCCCCCGTACTCGGGGAGTGGGAGAATCGCGACCGAAGACACGTGGAGGCGCAGCGTGAGCATCGGCGAATCCCTGGCCGGCGCGCGCCGTCAGGCTGGTCTCACCGTTTCCCAGGTCAGCCAGCAGACCCGGATCAGAGAGTCGATCATCCGGGATATCGAGGAAGGCGACTTCGCCGCGTGTGGCGGCGATTTCTACGCACGCGGGCACATCCGCAGCATCGCCGGGGTCGTGGGCACCAACCCGGTCCCGCTGATCACCGAGTACGACACCGACCACGGACCGCTGGGTCCGATGCGGGCGGCCGACGTATTCGAGCCGACGAGGCCGATCAAGATCCGCGAGCGGCGCTCGCCCAGCCTGACCATGATCGTGGTCCTGGTGCTGCTCGCCATCATCGGCTACGGCGCCTATCGCCTGGTCTCCTCGCACGGGGCCAAGCCCGGCCATCCCGCGGCCGCCGCCACCGTCAGCACCCGGCCCAGCGTCCGGCCGACCCCCACGCCTACCGCCAAGGCGTCGCCCACGCCGACCCCGGCGCCCCCGCAGCTGGTGATCAAGGTCACCGCCACCGAGGACTGCTGGATCTCGCTCACCAAGCAGAGCGACGGATCGCAGCTGTACATAGGGGTCGTCTCGGCGGGCAACTCGATGACGTGGACGGAACAATCCGCGGTGCAGATGGTCCTGGGCAATCCGGGCGGAGTCGTCCTCACGGTGGACGGCCAGGAACAGCACCCGAACCCGAACACAGTCGCGCACCTGAGCTTCAGCCTCCCGTCGGGATCTCAATCCGGCTAGCCCGCGGCCATCCCCGCGGGTGCCGGCCGGCGCTGGGGCGAGAGCGGCCCCGGGCGTCCGCGCTCACGGGCCAACCCAGGATTGCTGTCGCGTAGGCTCTCGGTGTGTCTTCTCCTGCCGGATCCCCTCGACGCAGCGGCTCCGCCGGGTCCGTCGGCTCCGCGGATCCGCGGACCCCGCGAACGGTCAGCCTGGTCACGCTGGGCTGTGCCCGCAACGAGGTCGATTCCGAGGAGCTGGCCGCCCGGCTGACCGCGTCCGGCTGGGATCTGACCTCGGCCGATGAGGCCAGCGTGGTGCTCGTGAACACCTGCGGCTTCATCCAGGCGGCCAAGGCCGAATCCATCGCCGAGCTGCTGTCCGCGGCCGAGTCCGGCGCGAAGGTCGCCGCCGTGGGCTGCCTGGCCGAACGCTACGGCGCCGAGCTCGCCGACGAGCTGCCGGAAGCGCAGATCCTCAGCTTCGACGACTACAGGGACATCGGCGCCCGGCTGGACGACGTGCTGGCGGGCCGCCGGCGTCCCGCGCACATCGCGCGGGACCGTCGCACGCTGCTGCCCGTCACCCCCGCCGACCGCCAGCCGCGCCCCGCGGCCGCGTCCACCAGCCGGGCCGGGTCCGCCAGCCGGGCCGGGTCCGCCAGCCGGGCCGGGTCCGCCAGCCGGGCCGCGTCCGCCAGCTCCGTCGCATCCACCAGCCCTGCCGCCGAGGTCGGCCCGGCTGCACCATGGACTGGCCCGGGCGGGAGCGTCTTCCGGCGTCGGCTGTCGGCCGGGGTGGTGGCGCCGCTGAAGATCGCGTCCGGCTGCGACCGGCGCTGCTCGTTCTGCGCCATCCCGTCCTTCCGCGGCGCGTTCGTATCCCGGCGCCCGCCGGAGATCCTGGCCGAAGCCCGCTGGCTGGCCGGCCAGGGCGTGCGTGAACTGGTGCTGGTCAGCGAGAATTCCACGTCCTACGGCAAGGACCTGGGCAACCTGCGGCTTCTTGAGGAGGTCCTGCCGGACCTGGCCGCCACCGAGGGCATCGAGCGGGTCAGGATCAGCTACCTGCAGCCCGCCGAGCTGCGTCCCGGCCTGATCGAGGTCATCGCGTCCACGCCTGGCGTGGCCGACTACTTTGACCTGTCGTTCCAGCACGCCAGCGGGCCGGTGCTGCGGGCCATGCGGCGGTTCGGTGACCGCGAGCGGTTCTGGGCGCTGCTCGACCAGATCCGGGAGATCAGCCCTGGCGCCGGCGTCCGCTCCAACTTCATCGTCGGCTTCCCCGGCGAGAGCGCGGCCGACCTGGCCGAGCTCGAGCTGTTCCTCGGCCGGGCCGGGCTGGACGCGATCGGGATCTTCGGTTACTCCGATGAGGACGGCACCGAGGCCGCGTCCCGGCCGGGCAAGCTGGACGACGCGGAGATCGCCCGCCGGGTGGAGGAGTTCGCCGACTTGGCCGAAGAGCTGATGGCGCAGCGGGCCGCCGACCGGCTGGGGGAGACCCTCGACGTGCTGATCGAGGAGACCGTCCCGGCCGGCGAGGTCGGCGAGACCGGCGAGGCCGGCGAGGCCGGCGCGGCCCGCGACGCCGGCGAGGTCGGCGAGACCGGCCAGGCCAGTGGGCCGGACGCCGCCCACCCCGGAACCGGATATTCCGGAAATGGATATTCTGGGACTTTCACCGGCCGCGCCGCCCATCAGGCGCCCGAAGTCGACGGGGTGACCACGGTCCGGTCCGCGGCACCGCTCGCCCCCGGCGACATGGTCCGCGCGGTGGTGACCGGGTCCGACGGAGTGGACCTGATCGCCGACGCGATCGTGCCCACCGGCGCGATCCTGCCGGGTCGGGGGTGACTACCGAGCCGGGGCTGGTCAATATCGCCAACGTGCTCACGGTGGTGCGGATCCTCCTGGTTCCGGTGTTCGTGGCCTGCATGCTCGCGGGCGGGACGGTCTGGCGGCTGGCCGCGCTCGTGACGTTCTGCGTCGCGTCGCTGACCGACCTGCTCGACGGGCGGCTGGCTCGCCGCCGCGGTCTGGTGACCGATTTCGGCAAGATCGCGGACCCGGTGGCCGACAAGGCGCTGACCGGGGCGGCCCTGATCTGCCTGTCCGCGCTCGGCGAGCTGCCCTGGTGGGTCACCGGCGTGATCATGTTCCGCGAGCTGGGCGTGACCGTGCTGCGGTTCTGGGTCATCCGCCGGGGGGTAATCGCGGCCAGCCGTGGCGGCAAGCTGAAGACCCTGCTCCAGGTGGTCGCGATCTGCCTGTACGTGCTGCCGCCGACCCTGAGCCCGCCGGAGGCCGTGCGCGGGCTGGTCATGGCCGCGGCGGTTGTCGTCACCGTGGTGACCGGCGTCGACTATGTTCAGCAAGCGATGCGACTGCGCCGTTCCAGCCGGCCCCGGGCGGGTAAGCCGGTCGGCACCGGAGGTTGGCCGGAGATGGGGAGGGCAACATCGTGGTCGTCGGGTCGGGGTCATCACACCCGGGGGAGCCAGCCAGCGGCGCGGCATCCGCGGGCGCGGATGCCTACGAGTTGGCCGGGCAGATCCTCGCCCAACTGGAGGCCAGCGGCCGTACCGTCGCCGTAGCCGAATCGCTGACCGGCGGCCTGGTCGCCGCCGCGCTCACCGACATTCCCGGCGCCTCGGCGGCCTTCCGCGGCGGCGTCGTCACCTACGCCACCGAGCTCAAGGCATCCCTGCTCGGCGTGGACCGGGGCATGCTGGCCCGGCACGGCGCCGTCTACGCGCCGGTGGCCGCGGCCATGGCGGCCGGGGTCAGGACCCGGCTCGGCGCGACCTACGGGGTGGCGACCACCGGGGTGGCCGGCCCCGAGCCAGCGGACGGGCAGCCCGTGGGTACGGCACACATCGCGGTGAGCGCTGCGGACGACACGGTGGTGCGCACGATCGTCCTGACCGGGGACAGGCACGTCATCCGTAGACTGACCGTGCAGCACGCCCTCGGCTTGCTGCTCGGCAGGCTTCGGGAAGATACGGACTGATTACAGCGTTACGTTGGCAGCGAACACGGGGTGGCCGGATCTCGCAAACTAACCGTAGTGCCAGGTACGGTGGAAGTGTCGGCGGTTCGGCCTTGGAAGGGAGTGCGACTATGGTTCTGCTCCGTCAGCTGCTAGGTGACGTGCTGCGCCGGCTGCGCCTGCGGCAGGGTCGTACGCTACGCGAGGTCTCCGCCTCGGCGCGTGTTTCCCTCGGTTACCTGTCCGAGGTCGAGCGCGGCCAGAAGGAAGCCTCATCTGAACTGCTCGCCGCCATCTGCGGCGCCTTGGGTACTCCGCTCTCTCAGGTCTTCCGTGAGGTCTCGGACAACTTCGCCCTCGCGGAGCTACAGCACGAGCCCGTGCTGGCCATGCCCAGGGAGCCGGGCCTGCGGGTGCCCGCCGAGGCGGGCCCCGGCCTGCCGTCGGCACCGGACTTCGTCTCGATCAGCACCATGGATCCGGACGCCGAGGCGCTGGACTTCGCGGACTCCGGACCGGGCTTCGGTGCCGCTTCCGGGCACGTGCACGACGTCACGGACATGGTGCCGGTCTGACCGGCTTGGCTGGCCTCACCGGCTTAGATCGCGCCCTAGAACGTAGCGTCCTAAACCCAGGCGCGCGGGTTGTCCGTCAGGTTGCGAACTATGTCGGGCAGGTTCCCCGACACGATGTCGGCCAGCGTGACCTGCTCGAGGACGGCGCGCTCGTTGGCCCTGAGCGCGATCCAGACCTGCTGCAGGGGCTCGGCCGCTCCCGGATAGGTAATGTTCTCCGGCCGCTCGCCGCGCACGCCTAGCAGCTGGCCGTCGATGACGCGGATGATGTCGGCCAGTGAGATCTCGGCCGCCGGCCGGGCCAGCCAGAATCCGCCGTCCGGCCCGCGCTGGCTGCGGATGAGCCCGGCGCGCCGGAGCTGGGTCAAGATCGTTTCCAGGAACTTCCCCGGAATCTGCTGCGCGCGGGCGAGTTGATCGGCGGTGACGTGACCGGGGCCGGCCGCGGCGAGTTCGATGACAGCGCGCAGTGCGTAGTCGGCCCGGGCTGACAGTCGCATGACCGTAATTATGCACGTTCCCCACTGATTTTCTCGCATTGGCGTGCAACCTACGGCCTTGCGCAGTCCCTGTTCCGTACTAGGCTCACTCCCGGAACGTACTAGGCTCACTCCCGGAACGGATCAACCGGCCTGGGAGAGTATGTATACGCCATCCGAAGACGAGCCAGGCACCACGCCGCTCGCCATCGCCCGAGGCCGTGCTCGCGCCCTGAGCCAGCTGGCCCCGGTATCCGCCGAGCCCGCCCAGGACTTGGACGGCCCGCCCGCCAACGGGAGCAACGGGCATTACCACCCTGCGCCGCAGGTCAAAGCACCGTGGTACAAGCCGCCGTGGCTCAATCTGGCGTGGCTCAAGCTGCCGTGGTTCAAGCTGCCGTGGTTCAAGCTACCCCGGCTCAGCGGGCCCTGGCTCAGGCGGGTGATCCTGGTGGCCTGGCCGGTCGGCCTGGCCACCGCGGCCGTGGCCCTGTACCTGTGCTACCTGGCCGTGTCGCGGACTCAGGAAGTCACCTCCGACGGCGCATCCAACGCCCTGCAGGCCTGGGCCATGCTGCACGGCAACCCGCTGCTGCGCGGCTGGACGGTCACCGATGTCTCGTTCTACACTACCGAGCTGCCCGAGTACATGATCGTGGAAGCGGTCCGCGGGCTGAACGCCGACGTGCTGCACGCTTCGGCCGCGATCACCTACACGCTGGTCGTGCTGACGGCCGGCCTGCTCGGCCGGGGCCGGGCGAAGGGCCGCGAGGGTATGGTACGCCTGTTCATCGCGGCCGGGATCGTGGTCGCGCCGCAGTTCGGTCCGGGCGTATTCATCCTGGTCTTCCAGCCTGACCATATCGGCACCTCGGTGCCGCTGATGCTGACCTGGCTGGTCCTGGACCGCGCGCCGCGGAGCTGGTACGTGCCGCCCATCATCGCGCTGATGCTGGCCTGGGGCGCGATCGGGGACTCGCTGGTCCTGCTCGTCGGGGTGGCCCCGCTGGCTGCGGTCTCAGCCGTGCGCGCCTACCAGGTCCTGGTCCAGCGCCGCGAAGGGTGGCGCAGCAGGTGGTTCGACCTGTCGCTGGTGGTGGCCGCGGCCGCGGCGGTAGAGATCTCCCGGATCGTGGTCAAGGAGATCTCCGCGCACGGCGGCTTCACCCTGCTGCCGGTCCAGGCGGGCGTGGCCCAGGTCACCGACATGTCCTCGCACTTCTGGCTGCTCGTGCAGAGCATCTGCGGACTGTACGGCGCCGACCTGTTCGGCATGTCGTCGATCGGGCTGGACGGAGCCATCGCACTGCTGCACCTGGTCGGCCTGGCCCTGGCCGGCTGGGGCCTGTGGTTGGTGATCAGGCGCTTCTTCAGCTGCGAGGACCGCATTGCCCAGATTCTGGCGCTCGGCATCCTGATCAACCTGGTCGCCTACATGCTGAGCACCACGCCCACCACCTACTGGAGCGCGCGCGAGGTGGCCGTCGTGCTGCCGTACGGCGCGGTGCTGGCCGGCCGGATGCTGGGCAGCCGGCTTCGGAAGGCCCGGCTGGTGCCGGCCCTGTGCGTGGTCCTGGCCTGCTATCTGGCCGCGCTCGGCTACACGGTCACCAAGCCCAGCATCCCGGCCGTCAGCCAGGACCTCGCGGACTGGCTCGCCGCTAACCATCTGACCTACGGCCTGAGCAGCTACGGGCTGGCCAACACCACCACGCTGGCGAGCGGCGAGACCGTCAACCTTCGCCCGGTGAGCTGGGAAAACGACTACGTGGCGGGCGGGCCCTACGAGTTCGACAAGTCCTGGTACGACCCCACCCAGCACTACGCGAACTTCGTCGTCCTGATCCAGCCGCCCCTCCCCATCGACCCGATCGCGCTCTGGGAGGTGCGGGTCTCGTTCGGGAAGCCGCAGCACATCTACTACTTCCACCGCTACACCATCATGGTCTTCAACAAGAACCTGCTGACCGACCTCGTACCGTCGTTCCCCCCGCCACCGCCCAGCTAGCTGCCCCGCCTCCTGCGCCCCGCCCGGCTGGCCGCGCGCTTCAGCGCCGTTGGCATCGACCCCGGGTCCGGGCCGGGACCCTAGGCCAGCCCGAGCAGCTCGGCGGCGGCCTGCGCGCTGACCCGGGAGGCGCCGTACGTGGCCAGATACGACGTGCCCTCCGGCGGCTGCCATAGCGGCAGGCCCATCTCGACCAGGACCGTATCGGGCCGCGCCGCGAGTAGCTCGCTCACCAGGGATCGCGTGTTGGCATCCCGGTGCGCGTCGCGGACCACCGCGACCAGCGACCGCCCCGCGGCGGCGTCGAGAATGCCCTCGGCGTCGAGCATCTCGTTGACCCGCCGGACGCTCCCGGGCGGCGCCCACGGACCCAGGCCCCACCCGAACCGGCCCGCCGCGATGTTCTCCCGCGGTTCCACCTCGATGATCAGCGGCCGGCGCAGCGCGGACTGCGGTCCTGACACCCGCACCGCCCGGCGCGCCGCGGTCAGGCCCACGCCGTCCGCGACCATCCCAGCAATGCCACGGGAAGCCAGGGCAGACCGCAGGGACCGGGTGCGCGCCAGGCCCCCGCGCAGGCGCGCGACCCGATCCGCTGCTTCCTCCAGCCGGGTCCCGGTGATCGTGCCGTCGCGAACCGCCGCGACCAGCGCCGCACGGACCGCCAGGTACTCCTGCTCGTCGCTGTCGCGGCCCAGGCACAGCAGATCCGTGCCCGCCGCTACGGCCAGCACGGCGGCTCGGGGCACGCCGAACGTGTCCCTGGTCGCCTGCATCTCCAGCGCGTCGGAAACGATCACGCCGGTGAACCCGAGTTCGCCCCGCAGCAGCCCGGTCACGGCGGCCGGGGACACGCTGGCGGGCAGGTCGCCGGTGAGCTCGGGCACGCGCAGGTGGCTCGGCATGATGGCGATGATCCCGGCCTCGATCGCGGCCGCGAAGGGCGGCAGGTCACGCTCGCGCAGCTCGGCCAGGCCGCCCTCGATGGTGGCGATGGCGTGGTGCGTGTCCGTGGCCGTCCGGCCGTGGCCGGGAAAGTGCTTGGCGCACGCGGCCACGCCCGCGCCCTGCAGGCCGGCCACCGCGGCGGCCGTGTGCCGCGACACCAGGTCCGTGTCCGCGCCGAACGAGCGGGTGCCGACGGCCGGGCTGTCCGCCGAGCCGAGCACGTCGGCACACGGCGCGAGGTCGAAGTTGATCCCCAGCACGGCCAGGTCGGCCCCGATGGCCTGGTACACCGCCCTGGTCAGGGCGGTGTCGTCGACCGCGCCGAGCGCCGCGTTGCCCGGGTACGGGCTGCCGTCGGCGTAGGCGACCCGGGTGACGTCGCCGCCCTCCTCGTCGATCGCGATCACCGGATCGGCCGCGGCGGCCAAGTCGGCGGCCGCGCGCAACGTAGCGGTCAGCGCGGTCACCTGATCCGGCGCGGCGATGTTCGGGCCGAACAGCGTGACGCCCGCCAGCCCGCGCCCCAGCGCCTGGAGGATCCAGGCCGGCGCCGAAACCCCGGGGAACGGCGGGATCAGGATCGCATCCGCCAGCCGGGCCAGGGCCGGGTCCGTGCCGGTCTCCAGCGCGGTCACCCCTTCACCGCCCCTGCGACCAGGCCCGCCTGCAGCCGACGCTGCACCAGCAGGAAGAAGGCCAGGACCGGGATCGTGAACAGCGTGGAGGCGGCCATGATCGCGCCCCAGTTCGCCCCGGTCCGGCCGTAGAAGTACTGAACGTAGATGGGCAGGGTGAACTTCGCCGTGTCGGTGCCCAGGAAGGTCAGCGCGAAGATGAACTCGTTGTAGGCGAAGACGAACGCGAACACGCTGGTCGCCACCAGCCCCGGTGCCACCAGGGGCAGCAGGATCCGCCAGAAGACCTTCCACGGCCCGGCGCCGTCGATCGCGGCGGCTTCCTCTAGCTCGCGCGGCACGGCCGCGACGAAGTTACGCAGCATCCAGATCGTGACCGGCAGCGCGAAGGCCGTGTAGACCAGGATCAGCCCGACCAGGCTGTCCAGCAGGTTCAGCGACCGGAAGTCCAGGAACAGCGCGATCACCAGCGCCTGCTGCGGCAGCATCTGCACGATCAGCAGCATGATCAGGTACGTGGTGCGGAACCGGAACCGGAACCTGGCCAGCGCGATGGCAGCCAGCAGCGCTATCAACGAGGACGCGACCACCGCCACTACGGTCACGAACAGGCTGTTCTTCAGGAAGTTCCAGTACGGCAGCCCGATGACGCTGCCGTCGATCACCGCGCGGAAGTTCCCCAGGGTCGGATGCCCTGGGAGCGGATGCGGAGTCAGCGAGTACCACTCGGCGGCCGGCTTGAACGCTGTCGACACCATCCAGAAGATGGGGAACAGCGTGATCAGCGCGACCAGCAGCCCGAGCAGGTTCAGCCCGGCCCGGCGAGCCCGCCGGGTCAGCCGGCGCCTGTGCCGCCGCCCCGCCGCCGCGGCGGGCGATGACGCCGCATCAGGCGAAGACGGCGTAGCGGCCAGGGTCGTCAACGCAGCGCCCCCTCCCGGACCGAGGCCCGTACGTAGCCGACCGTGATGATCAGCAGGATGATGGTGAGGATGAAGGCCAGCGCGGAGGCCAGGCCGTAGGCCGGCGGCAGCGTGAACGCGGTGGCGTACTCGTAGATGCCCAGGTTGTACTCGTCCCGCTGGCCGAGTTCCCCGATGATGATGAACACCTGCGTGAACACGCCGAAGTCCCAGATGACCGACAGCAGCAACAGCACCTGGAAGATCGGCCGCAGCAGCGGGTAGGTGACCCGCCAGAAGACCTGCCAAGGCCCGGCGCCGTCTATCCGGGCGGACTCGAACAGCTCAGCCGGTATGGTCCGCAGCCCGGCCAGTACGGCGATCGCGATGAACGGGAAGCTCGTCCAGACCACCAGGGCGGTGGCCAGCGTGTAGGCCGGCAGCGCGGCGTTCGTCCAGGAGAAGCCGGCCCAGTGCGCGCCGCCGCCCAGCCAGGACGGCACTTGGGTCAGAAACCAGTCCACCACCCCGCCGTCCGGAGTGGCGAGCCAGACGAAGATCACGCTCGCCGACACCGCGGGCGTGGCCCAGGCCAGCACCGATACCGACGACACGAACGCGGCCATCTTCGGGCCGAGACGGCTCAGCAGCAGGCCGACCAGGGTGCCGACGATGAGCGTCAGCGGGACCATGACCGCCGCCGACAGCACGCTCAGCCGCAGCGACAGCCAGAACTCCGGATCGTGCAGGATCTGCGCGTAGTTGCTGAACCCCACCCACTGCGTGGGCAAGGACCCGATCTCCTGCTGGAGCCCGTAGTTCTGGAACGAGAGCTCCGCGATCTGGACGGTGGGCCACAGCACCAGGGCCGCGATCACCGCCGCCGACGGGAGCAGGAGCAGGTACGGGGCCAGACGATGACGCCTGGCGAACATCACGCCGCGCCGGCGCCAACCAATCCGTGGGCCGGAGGGGGGTCCGGCCGGGGAACCGAGGCTCCCCGGCCGGTCCGGAACGGTTTTCACCATAAGGAGACTGCCACGACAGCTAGCTCTCGGTGCCGCTGTTGAGGACGGTCTGCAGCTGGGCGTTGGCCGCGGCCACGGTGGATTGGAACGGCGCGCCGTTCATCAGCGACTTCAGCATGTCGGGGATGATGAAGTACTTACCGGTGTCGGCCGTCGGCCAGTTCTTGGCGTTCAGCGGCGAAACCTGGCTGTTCGCGGCGGCCGTCGCGAAGCCGGACATGAACTTCTCCGTCTTGTAAACGCCGCCGGTGAGCTCGGCGGTGTACGGCGGGAAGAAGCCCTGCAGGTTGGCGAACGAGGTGGAGTTCGCCGTGTCGTCCATGACCGAGATCAGGTCCCAGTCGGCCTGCGGGTACTTGCTGGTCTTGAAGATGGCCAGGTCCGAACCGCCCGCGAAGACCGGCGCCGTGTTCGGGCCGTTCTCGCTCGGGATCGGGAACGAGGCCCAGTTGGACTTGTCCACCGAGTTGGCCGGCATGGTCGCCGACGCCCACGGTCCGTCAATGTACAGGTCAAGCTTGCCCAGGCCGAAGTCCGTGTTCGCTCCGCCCGAGGTCGAGCCGGTGTTGCCCAGCTCGGTCTGGCCGATGTACTTCGACGGCGACAGGTGATAGGTGCGATACAGCGACACATAGAACTTGATCGCGGCCTCGTCCGCCGGAGAGGTCAGGTCCGCGGTCCAGGTCCCGTTGCTCTCGGTGGCGATCTGGCCGCCGGCGCCCCAGACGAAGCTGGCGAACGCGTTCGTGTCGTCGGTGATCGCGTCAATGCCGTACGTGCCGGGGAACGTCTGCTGCAGCTTCTGCGCGTCGGTCGCCAGTTGCGCCCAGGTGGTCGGCGGGCTGGTAATGCCGGCCTTGGCGAACTGGTCGGTGCGGTACCAGACTCCGCGGACCCCGCCGAACCACGGGACCGCGTAGATATCCCCGTTCTGCGTGTCGTTGGCGAGCATGCCTGACACCAGGCCGGGCTTTGCCGACCAGGAGTCCACGAAGCTGGACACATTGGTCAGCACGCCGAGCGACGCTTCGGTAGGCGTGTCGGTGTTGCCCAGCTCGGTAATGTCGGGGGCGTTCTTGCCGCTGGCCAGCGCGTTGTTCCAGTCCGTGGTGCGGCTGGTCCACGGCACCCAGACCACGTTGACCTTGGTGTGCGCGTACTGCGAGAAGTCCTTATGGAACTGGGTGACCACGTTGTTCATCCAGGTGACCTCGGACGGGACGGAACCGCCCATCCGCCACACCGTGAGCTGCGCCGGTGCCGACGATGTGGATGACGACCCGCCGGCCGACGAGCTGCTGCTCGAGCTGCAGCCCGCGATCGCGAGCGCAGCCGCGGTGCCGAACGCGACCAGCGCGGCCGGCGTTTTCCTGAGTCCCACTGCTGGCACTCCTTCCGGGTGGTGAACTCGGTGTCTCTTCCAAAGTTCGCGTCAGGCCCAGGCCCGCTGTGGCTCCTGGCCGTGCGACCTGCGCCGTTCGCTGGCGCAGGCCCAGCAGGCCTGCCCTGGCGAGCCGGTTTGGCCTGACGCTCTCCGGGTCGAAACTATGACTAACCGTAGGTTGAAACTAACAGGAAACTTTCCTATAAGATAGTCCCCGTGGCCAGATCGAGACGAAAGCTGCCGTGACGTGATAGACGGGGGCTACCACCGAAGGGACCGCGATGCAGCATCCACTCCAGTCACGGCCGGCTGCCGAAGCGCGGGCCCGCCCCGGAACGCCGAGCCTGCTGCGCGAACTGAACGATCGGGCCGCCCTCGACCTGCTGCTGCGCGGCGGGATGCTGACCCGATCCCAGATCAGCGAGTACACCGGGGTATCCAAGGTTACGGTGTCGCAGATGCTGGCCCGGCTGGAGGAACGCGGCCTGGTGACCATCGTGGGGGAGCAGGCCGGGAACCGTGGCCCGAACGCCGCGCTGTACTCCGTGGTTCCGTCTAGCGCCTACGTCGCGGGCTTGTACATGGACTACAACCTGGTCAGCGCCGCGGTGGCCGACGTCACCGGCCGCCGGGCGGCCGACGTGAGCGTTAATCCGAACGGCGCCGATGACCCCGTGGAACTGGTCCGCGGGGTCATCGAACGGGCCTGCGCCAGCGCCGGGGTGGACCTCGCCCGTCTCAGTGCGCTGGTCATCGGCACTCCCGGCGTGGTCGATCCGCGGACCGGTGACCCGCAGCTGGCGGTGAACCTGCCCGCGTGGCACGAAGGCGCGCTCGATGCGCTCCGCGACGTCCTGCACAAGCCGGTCGTGATCGAGAACGACGTGAACCTGGCCGCGATGGCCGAACGGGCCGCGGGCGCCGCCGTCGGCGCCGACGACTTCGTCCTGGTGTGGCTGGGCGTCGGGCTCGGCCTGGCCACCATGCTCGGCGGCCAGTTGCACCGGGGTACGGCCGGGGCGGCGGGCGAGATCGGCTACCTGCCCGTGCACGGAGCGCCGCTGCACACCGACATCAGGCACCCGGCCAGCGGCGGCTTGCAGTGGCTGGCCGGCGGGGCCGCGGTGCGCGAACTCGCGGCCCGCTACGGATTCGACGCCTCGACGCCCGCCGAGGCGGTCCAGGCCGCCGTGTCCGTGTCCTCCGCTGAATCCTCCGCGTTCCTCGACGACCTGGCGAAGCGGGTCGCGGTCGGGGTCGCCTCGGTCTGCGTCGTGCTCGACCCCGGCCTGGTCGTGCTCGGCGGCGAGGTGGGCCGGGCCGGCGGCACCGCCCTGGCCTCCCGGGTGGCGGCCTGCGTGGCCGCCATCTGGCCGTCTCACCCGCAGGTCGTCCCGACCGGCGTCCCCGGCGAGCCAGTGCTGCGCGGAGCCATGCTGGCCGCCGTGGACCAGGCCCGGGCCGCCCTGCTGGCCTCGGTCGCCGACCCCAGCCGACCCTAGGCGATGGCAGGCCTGGGCCGCCTTGCTGGCCTCGGTCGCCGACCCCAGCCGACCCTGGGCGATGGCAGGCCTGGGCCGCCTTGCTGGCCTCGGTCGCCGACCCCAGCCGACCCTGGGCGATGGCAGGCCTGGGCCGCCTTGCTGGCCTCGGTCGCCGACCCCAGCCGACCCTGGGCGATGGCAGGCCTGGGCCGCCTTGCTGGCCCCGGTCGCCGACCCCAGCGACCCTGGGCGATGGGTAGTTTATATGGAACGGATCGGCCTGCGTGCGGCCGGTGAACCCAGCGCGCTCGCCTGGCTACCCCAGCGTTACGGCGGGTCAGCGTCCCGGGATTCGGCCGTGCGAAACACGCCGGACTGACCCGTAAGATGCCCATGCCCATGAGTCGTCTGCACGTGGATAATGGTGGTGTCAGCGAGATCCCGATGCGAGAAGGCTCCCCGTGCCTGAACCTCCCGGTGTTATTGATTGAGCGTTCCGAGGAGGTTTCGACACAACCGAATAGAGATGGGAGTTGCGGGCTGTGCCCTCAGGAGGAACACCGACTGAGCAATCGGTGCGGTTCCGGGTGGGCGACATACCCCCGTTCGCCGAGGGATTTACCGACCGGCCCGATACCGCCCGCGGCATCTTGGATGCTCTCGTACCCGGTTCGACCATCGCGCTCGTGCCGGGTTCAGAGTTCGCCGAGGGCAACCAGAACTGGCTGGGCGCGTCCGGCAAGACCCAGATCGCGGTGTTGCTCGCGGAAACGCTGTGGCGATCGGGCGACGTCGACATCGTGGTCTGGATCTCCGCCACCAGCCGGTCGGCGGTGCTGTCGGGCTACGTCGAGGCGTGGGTGGCGGCCACTGGCATCGAGCCGACGGGCACGGCCGAATCGGTCGCGGCCCAGTTCGTCAGCTGGCTCGCCGAGACTTCCCAGCCGTGGCTGGTCGTGCTCGATGACCTGCCGAACGTGGACGAACTCGACGTGCTCTGGCCAGAGGGACCGGCGGGTCGGCTTATCATCACCAGCACACAGTCGACGGTGACGGTCGGCCGGCGTCGGACGCGGGTCTTCCCGGTCGGGTTCTTCAGCGTCCGCGAGGGCCTGAGCTGCCTGACCGAACGGCTCAGCGTGAACCCGGCTCAGCGCCAGGGCGCCATCGACCTCATCGAGGCGCTCGGCCGCGAGCCGCTGGCCCTGGGCCAGGCTGCCGCGGTGATCGTCAACTCGGCGCTGGCCTGCCGGGACTACCGGGACTTCTTCGCCCGCAGGCGGCAGCAGATCGGGGTGGCGGCGGGTGAGGTCCCTTCCGCGGCCTCGGTCACCTGGACGCTGTCCCTCGGGCAGGCCGAACAGCTGGTGCCGGGCCAGTCGGTCCGGCTCATGCTGGTCCTGATCGCCCTGCTCGACGGCCACAGGATCCCCGGCACGGTCTTCAACACCCAGTCGGTGAACAGCTACCTGGGCGGTACCGCGGTCGGGTTCGGCACGCCGGTCGACCCCAAGCCCGCGTGGGACGCGCTGCTCACCATCGAGCGGGTCGGCCTGATCAGCATCAACCGGGCCGATGGGCCACCGACGATCCTGATGAGCCCGGTCGTCCAGGCAGCGATCAGGGTAGCCGCACCCGCGGCACTCCACGATCGTGCGGCCCGGGCCGCGGCGAACGCGCTGCTGGAAGCGTGGCCAGTCGACGAGCCGCATACATGGACGGCCGGCGTCCTGCGCACCAACGCGGGCAGCCTGCAGAACGCGGCCACGGACGTCCTGTGGGCCGACGGATGCCATCCGCTGCTGCTGCACGCCGGGCGGAGCCTCGACACAGCCCGCCTGGCCGGGCCGGCCGTCGAGTACTGGCGTGAGCTAGCCGTCAGCTGCGACAACAAACTGCCCCCCGGCCACCCGGACGCGCTGGTCGTCGCCGCTCACCTGGCCAGTGCGTACCTGGTCGCGGGCTACGGGGCCGAGGCGGTCGCGTGGTCCGAGCGGGTCCTGGCCGAACGGAGCCTGGATCTCGCGCCCGGGCATCCGGTCATCATCGCAGCCCGCGTCGGTCTGGCCGACGCCCTGATCGTGGCTGGCCGGGCCACAGACGCGGTGACCGCTCTGCGCCGGGCGGTGGCCGAATCCGAGCAGTTCCGGGGCTCCGGTCATCCGGACACCCTCGCGGTCAGGGACGAGCTCGCGCGCGCGCTCGAGGCCGCCGGTAGTGTCACGGCGGCGATCCGGCTGCTAACGCAGACGCTGGCCGAGCGCGAGCGGTTCCAGGGTCCCCGCGATGTGCACACCATGGCCACCCGTGATCAGCTCGCTGCGGCCCTCCTAGTCGAGGGCCAGGCCAAGCAGGCCATCGCCGTCTACAAGCGGATACTGAAGGACCGCGAGGGCGCGCTCGGCCGCGATCACCCGGACACCATCGCGACCAAGGCGAGCCTGGCCGGCGCCTACCACACCGCCGGAAAGATGCCGCTGGCGGTGCAACTGTCCGAGCAGGCGTGCGCGGATTCCGAACGGGTCCTGGGCGCCAATCACACGGACACGCTGACCCGGCGCGTGCGGCTGGCGCGCCTGTACTACGCCGTGGGCCGGGTCGGCGACGCGCAGACGCTGCTCCGGGACACGGTCACGCGCTGCGAGCGGGTCCTGCCCCACGGCGATCCGCTGACGCAGACCGTCCACCAACACCTGGCGAGCATCACGGGCGAGGCCTGATGGCCCGACCGTGAGTGCCCCGTGTGATTAACCGACAATAGAGTGCGTTGAAGCACTTCAGTGCCCTGTCCGTTGCCCGCGCATCGGCTGAGCTAATCGTTTGGTGCACATGCGAGAGTCGCAATGTCAGGAAAGCTCCCGATATTAGCAAAGCTCCCATGGCCCGAACCTGCGCATGTTTACATGTTTGGAGGAGGTTCCCGGGACAGCAGCCTCGATGGGGGGGTGGTGATGCCCAGTGGGAATGCTAGCTGAGCCAGCGCAGCGATTCCGGATCGGCGAGGTGCCTCCCCTCGCCGATGGGTTCACTGACCGCCCGGACACCGTCGGCGGCCTCGCGGACGTCATTGTCCCGGGTTCAGCCATGGCGCTCGTGCCGGACCCGGCCGTCGCCGAGACCCTTCCGAACTGGCCCGGTGCGTGCGGCAAGACCCAGATCGCCGTGCTGATCGCGGAGTCACTGTGGCGATCGGGCGTCATCGACGGGCTGGTCTGGATCTCGGTCACCAACCGGGCGGCGGTCCTGTCCGGGTTCATGCAGGCGTCGGTGGCGGCTACCGGCCTTAAACCCACCGGCACAGCCGACTCCGTGGCGGTCCGGTTCGTCAGTTGGCTGAGCGAAACCAGGCAACCCTGGCTCGTGGTCCTGGACGATCTGCCGGAGGCCGTCGACCTGGACGGACTGTGGCCAGCCGGGTCGGCGAGTCGGCTGCTGATCACCAGCCCGCGGCCTGCTCCGACGGTCGTCCGCCCCGGGACGCGGGTCATCCCGGTCGGGTTCTTCAGCACGAGGGAAGCGCTGAACGGCCTGACCGAACGGCTCAGCGCGAATCCGGTCCAGCGCCAGGGGGCCATCAACCTCGTCGAGACGCTCAGCAACGAGCCGCTGGCGCTCAGCCAGGCTTCCGCGGTCGTGGCGAGCTCTAACCTGACCTGCCGGGATTACCGCGATCTGTTCCTCCAGCGGCGGGATGAGATATGGGCCGGCGCCGAGGAGATCCCGTCGGCGGCCACGGTGACCTGGGTCCTGTGCCTGGAACGGGCAGAGTCGCTGCTGCCAGGCCCATCGGTCCGGCTGATGCTGGTCTTCTTGGCCCTTCTCGATGGTCACGGCATTCCGGGAGTCGTCTTCGGCACGCGGGCCCTGATCGCCTACCTCGGCGGGGCGGCCACCTCGTTCGCCGCCGCCGGCCCGAGGCAGATGTGGGACGTGCTGATGGTGCTCGAGCGAGTCGGCTTGATCAGCATCAACCGGGATGTCACGCCGCCGACCGTCCTGATGAGCTCGCCTCTCCAGGCCGCGATCAAGCTGGTGGCACCCGCCGAGTTTCAGGAGCCCGCGGCACGGGCGGCCGCGAGTGCGCTGCTCGAAGTGTGGCCCGCCGAGGAACCGCAGCCGTGGGTGGCGGCCAGTCTGCGGGCGAACGCCGCCAGCCTGCAGGACTCGGCTGCCGATGCCCTGTGGGCTGAGGGGTGCCATCCGTTGCTGCTGAGGGTGGGCCGTAGCTTGGACGAGGCCCGCCTGGCCGGGTCGGCCGTTGACTTCTGGTCGGATCTGGCTGCGCGCTGCGACGCCAAGCTGCCCCCCGGCCAGCCGGACACGCTCGTGGTCGCCGCCCAGCTGGCCGCGGCATACCTGGCCGCCGGGAACGCGGCGGAAGCGGTTCAGTGGCACCAGCGAGTGCTGGCCGATCGGACCCGTGAGCTCACACCCGGGCACTCGGGCATCCTGGCTGCTCGCGTCAGCCTGGGGCGGGCCCTCATCATGGCTGGCGAGCCCGCGGACGCGGTGACCGTCATGCATCACGCCGTAGGGGAGTATGAGCAGTTCCGTGGCGGCGGGCACTCGGAGACGCTCATCGCCAGGGATGAGCTCGCCACCGCCTACCAGGCCGCGGGTGATTACGCGGCGTCGGCCAAGCTGCTGGCGCGCAGCCTGGCCGACCACGAGCGGCTCCAGGGGCCGCTCGATCCGCAGACCATGGCTACCCGGGACCGGTTCGCCGCGGCTTGCCTGGCCGAAGGCCGGGTAAAGGACGCCGTCTCGCACTACAAGCGGGTGCTCTCCGACCGTGAGAAGGTGCTGGGTCGCGCTCATCTAGATACGATCGCGACCGCTGCGAGCATGTCCGCCGCCTACGAGGCGGTCGGGCGGATGCCGGCCGCGATGCGGCTCGCCGAGCGGTGTTGCGCGGATTCAGAGCGAATTCTCGGTCCCGACCACGTCGATACGCTGGTCCGCCGCGTGAACCTGGCGCACCTGTACTACCGGGTGGGACGGGTGGGAGACGCGGTGGCGCTGCTTCACGATACTGCGGCGCGCTGCGAGCGGGTTCTGCCGTACGGAGATCCTCTGACCCGGACCGTCCACCAGAGCCTGCTGAACATGGGAGAGGCCTGATGCGGTCACCTTGGCGCGCCGTCCGGACTGGAATATTTCTGCCTATTGTCACCATCTGTCCGAATCGCCAGCTACTATCTCGCACGTGGCCATCTGTGGCTCCTGAGGCCGCCGTACGAGATTTGCCGCTGCCCGCCATCACTCGAGCGTCGGCAGCAGGATAGGAGACCCGGATGACGGTCGAATCCCCGTCCACTTTCACGCGCACCGGATCCGCTCCCGAGGCCAAGCTCGAGCCCAATGCGATCGGGGTGGCACAGGACACTGTCATCGGAATGGCCAACGCCGCGCCCGCCGCATCAGCCGGGCTGACGCTGGCCGCGCTGGCCGCGGCGACCGCCTATGCCAGCGGTCCTGCCCTTATCCTCATAGCGCTGCCGATGATCGTGATCGCCAACTGCTACCGCCGCCTGAACATGTGGAACGCCAACTGCGGCGCGTCCTTCGAGTGGGTCGGCCGCGTGATCAACCCGTATCTCGGCTTCATGGTCGGCTGGATCATGATCATGGGTACCATCCTGGCGACGGTCGGCACCACGGTGGAACTCGGGCCGTCGGTCCTTGCCGTCTTCGGCTCCGCCTCCTCCGCTAGCACGACGCCGAACATGTTCATCAGCAGCGCGGTGATCCTCGGCATGCTCGTGATCGCGGTCGTCGGCATCCGGATCACCGCTCGCACCCAGGTCGGCATGGCGATAGTCGAATACACGATCCTCATCGGCTTCGCCATCGTCGGCCTGATCGCGGTCCTCGGCCACCGGCACGGCACCTTCCCCATCACCAAGGGCTGGTTCAGCCTCAGCGGGATCGGTGGTCACGGCGATCTTGCCGCGGGATTCCTGATCGCGGTGTTCGTGTACATCGGCTGGGAGGGCACCGTCTACGTCAACGAGGAGGTCACGCACCGGCGTACCAACCCCGGCCGGGCGGCCATGATGGCGACGGCCTTGCTCGCCGTCATCTATGTCCTGACACAGGTGGGCCTGCAGGGCGTGGTGTCGCCCGCCCAACTGCACGCCCACGCGACCGATGCGCTGGTCTACACCGCTGAGGCGCTGGGCGGCAGCGGATGGGCCAAGGTCATGGCGCTCGCTCTGGCGCTGTCGGTGATCGCAACCACCGGCACCGTCATCGTGCTCACTGCCCGGATCGTGTACGGGATGGCCAGCCACCGGGTGCTGCCGCCGGTCCTCGGTAACGTGAACCGCCGGTTCGCCACCCCCGTCGCCGCGACCGTCCTGGTCGGCCTTACTCTGCTCGGGCTTACGTGGGCCTACCTGCTGGCCACCTCGCTGGCGAACGCCTTCAGCGACGTGATCGCCGTGAGCGCCCTGCTGTATACCGTCTTTTACATCTTTACCGCGCTCACCGCCGTCGTCTATTACTGGCGCCGTGTCTTCAGCAATGCCCTGGACGCGGTGATCCTCGGCGTGCTCCCGGTGGCGGCCGCGGGATTCCTGGGCTGGGTCGTCGTCAAGACGCTGATGGCCGCACCTTCGGCGCAGATCTGGTCGCTGATCGGGATCGTCGGCCTCGGGGTGATCCTGATACCCGTCATTCGCTTCGTGCTCCGGCCGCAGTATTTCCACTTGCGACCGGAAACCGAAGGCCGGACACGCTAGCCGAGGCCGGGCCAGCGTGTTGCCATGGGCGTACGTGCGTCGCAAGCTTGGGGGCCAGTTGTATACGATACGGGATTTTCCTCTCATATCAGGCATACGGCGCCCGGTTAGCAGTTAGAGTGGCGTCGACTGTACCCTCGGTGCGCGGAATGGGCTGTTAGGGAGGGCGCCGTGCTGAATGCACCGCCGGGTCGATTCTCGGTGCTTCGCAGGGCCGAGTACCCAGATCCGAACGGAACCTGGCTCCGGCGGTCCGCGAGATGTGATGTGGCATGCTGAGCGAGATCCTCTTCGTGCTCCTGGTGCTTGTGGTAGGCGTCCTTATGGCGGTGGATCTGGCCAGGACCCGCAGCGAGAGCCCGCACGGGAACGCCGACAGGCAGGCGCACGGCGCCGACCGAGCGGTCGCCGCCGCTCCATTCAGCGTCTCCGCAGCTAGGATATTCTCCCCGGAGCCCGCCAGGGCCATGCCCACCGTCCCCGCACCGGTTGGGGCCCTTCCTCCGCGCGAGGCACAGCCGCCGCGCGCCTTCGACCAGGTGCACCGGGAGATGACGCGGTCAGTCGCCAGCGAGGCCGAACTCCGCGAGAAGCTCAACGCCATCTTCGTGAACCTGTCACGTCGTAGCCAGTCTCTGGTGGAACGCCAGCTCCGCCTCATAGAGGCGCTCGAGCGCGGGGAGCAGGACGCACAGCGCCGGGCCAATCTGTCGAAGCTGAACCGCATCGCCATGCGCATGCACCGCAACTCGCAGAACTTGCTCGTCATGGCCGGTCACCAGTCCTCCCCTGGCTGGAATCAGACGGTGACGCTGGCGCATCTGGTCAACGCCGCGGTGGCCGAGGTCGAAGATAACGAACGTGTCTCGTCTGACGTCCAGCCCGACATCGCGCTGCGCGGACCTGCCGTCAACGACCTGGTGCACCTGCTCGTCGAGCTGATCGAGAACGCTACGTCGTTCTCAGCGGCAGAAATGCCGGTCCATATCAAAGGTCACATTCTGACCAGCGGTGGCGCTTTGGTTGACATCACCGACCGAGGCATCGGAATGACCGCGAAAGAGATGGCCTACGCGAACCAGCAACTGGATCATCCTCCGGCGGCGGATGCCGATGTCCCGAGGTGGATGGGTCTATTGGTGGTCGCCCGGCTGGCCGTGCGGCACGGAATCAGGATCCGGCTGAACCAGGCCGACTCCGGTGGTCTGACCGCGCTCGTCTGGCTCCCGGATGAGATCCTCACTCACTACGCCGTCCCCGCCGATCCCGGGCGCGCCGCCGAGCCGCGGGGCGCCGCGGTCAGCGCGGCTCCTCTGGCTTCAGTGCGGACGAGCATGCCGGACATGCTAGCGGCACGGTCGGATCCGGCCTGGTCGGCCCGCGGCGCGCAGGCCACGCTCCAGGCTGAGCCGTCGGCGGCCGCCCGGCTCTCCCTCTCCGGGGAGCCCGGCGCGCTCAACGCGGGCGCCGGCCTGGCCATGCCGCAGGTGGACAGCCAAGCAATAACGCACGGGCCGCCCATCTACGACGAGGTCGAGTCGCACTGGACCATAGGCGGCCGCGAGGCACCCGGCTCGCCCCGCCCGGTCACGGCACGCGGCCCGGTCCCGGCACGCGGCCCGGTCCCGTCGGCTGGCCCGGCGGCGACACCTGGCCGGATCCCGGCACCTGGCCCGGTTACGGCACCCGCTCCGGCAACGGCACCCGCTCCGGCAACGGCGGCCGGACCGGTAACGGCACCCGGACCGGTCACCGCACCCGGTTCTCTTGCGGCACCCGGCCCTGTTGCGGGACCTGGCCCGGCGGCGGCGCCCGGCCCTGTTCCGGGACCTGGCCCTGTTCCGGCATCCGGCCCTGTTCCGGCATCCGGCCCTGTTCCGGCATCCGGCCCTGTTCCGGCACCGGGCCCTGCTGCGGCACCTGGCCCTGCTGCGGGACCGGGCGCGGCGGCGGCACCCGGCCCTGTTCCGGCACCTGGCCCGGCGGCGCCTGGCCCAGCGGTGACATCCGGCCCGGCGGCACCCGCGCTGCCCAAGCGCCCGCCGCCCGCGACGGCAGACCCTCGCGCCGTGCCAGGCCCGCCACCCGGCGCACAGAACCGGCCTGGTGCCCCCGGCCGCGACCCGCGCACCGGGCGCCAGCGCGGCGGCAGCCCAGGCTGGGCCGGGCCCGCCGATGAGGCGAATCCCGACGCGCCAGACGAGCCCTGACCCCGGGTTCCTTGACCTTAATGAAAGTGATCGCTAACGTTAGTATTCACGAACGTTAGTGGTGAGGGAAGAATGGCTCATCGGCCGCCCGCGATCCCCGGTGACGAGCGGGAACACGAAATGGACGAGGCGCTTCGCGCGCTCGCCGAACCCCGCCGCCGCGCCATCTTGCGGCTCGTGGCTCACTCAGAGCTCGCCGCGGGCGAAATCGCCGGCTACTTCGAGGTGACCAGGACCGCCGTAAGCCAGCATCTGACCGTGCTCAAGAACGCAGGTCTTTTGACCGAACGAAAGGTGGCGACCCGCCGCCTGTACCGTGCTCGCCCCGAGGGGCTGGCGGGTCTGCGCCAGTTTCTTGACCAGATGTGGGCGTCATCCCTGGAGATCGCCCGCAACCTGGTCGAGGCCGACCGGGCCGCCGGCCCCCACGACCACACCACCGCGGCAACGGGATAACGGGATAACGGGATAACGGGATAACGGGTAGGGCATGGCACTTGATGGCCAAGGCCAGGACCAGGTACCGGGGACGGTGACCGCCCTGCGGCGGCCGCCGGTCCGGCAGTCGGTGCTGGTCCGCAGCGACCGGCGGCACACGTTCGACACGTTCGTACACACCATCGGCATCTGGTGGCCGGTCACGCCGTTCTCGGCCGGGAAGGACCGGGTCCGGAACGTGACGTTCGAGCGGCGTCCCGGCGGGCGGGTCTTCGAGACCTGGCAGGACGGCACCGAGGTCGACTGGGGCGAGGTGCTGGTCTGGGAGCCGCCAGCCCGGTTCGTCATGACCTGGAACATGGCCGCAGCGGTGACCGAGGTCGAGCTCACCTTCACCGAACTGGGTCCGGCGCTGACCCGGGTCGCGGTCGAGCACCGTGGCTGGGAGCAGCTGACGGATGAGCAGCTGGCCGAGGACTGCGCCCTGCCCGGCGGCTACCTGGGCGGCGCGTACCGCGCGGGTTGGGCCCGCATCCTGGAATGCTTCACCGTTGCCCTGGGAGGGCAGCCATGAAGGCCGTGGCGCTGTACGAGATGGGCCCCGACATGATGACCCGGGTACCCGCCCATCTGGCCGCGCACCGGGAGCGGTGGCGGGAATTCGCCGCTCGCGGTGAACTGCTCATGATCGGGCCCTTCGCCAACGCGCAGGAAGACGGCGCAATGGCCATCTTCACCACCCGCGAAGCGGCCGAGGAATTCGTACGCGGCGACCCGTTCGTCCTCAACGGGATAGTCCGGAACTGGTATATCCGCGACTGGATCGAGGCGCTCGTCCCTGAGCCGCTCGCGGAAGAAAGCGGCTAGCGGAGATCGGGCCACTGATCCAGGGTGTAGGCCATTTCCCAGAACATCCCCTCGAGCCGTGAGCTCATCATGAAGATCTCGGCGAGCTGCCCGCGCTTCTCGTCGCTGACCGCCCCGGCCCGGGTCATGTCGTCGAACGTCTCGCGCATGTTCACCACGAGATCCGCTTCCTCCTGCTGAAGGTAGAACGCCACCCAGTCCGAGTACACGGGATGCTCGGTGATCTCGTCCTTCAGACCCGCGGCGATCTCGATATAACTCCAGGAGCACGGCAAGATGGCCGCCGTAATCTCCAGCGGGCCGCCTCCCGCGGCAGTGGCCAGCAGGAAGCTGGTGTAGGCCACGTTGGCCGGAGCCATACCTCGTGAGCCGCCTCGGTCCTCCGCGCCCAGGCCGATCACCCGGTCCAGCAGGCGTCGGTTGCTCGGGATCTCCAGCTGGATGATCCCGTCTAGCTGCCTGGCGAAGAACTCCAGGTCCGCATCGCTGGCCGACTTCGCCGCGCCCATGGCCATGCAGCGGGCAAAGGCGGGCAGGAACAGCAGGTCCTGCTCGATGAAGAACCGGAACCGGTCGAGCGGCAAGGTGCCCCGGGCCAGCTCGCCCAGGAACGGATGCGCGTGCAGGCCGGCCCAGATGCGATCGCACTGGGCGCGCAGGCAGGCCGAGAAGGTCTCCATGACCGCACCCTAGCCCGGCGGTCGCGCCTCCCGGGCGGTCCAGACCAAGACGTTCCCATTCCGGCAACGTTACGGCCGCGCGATCACCCACGCCCGGGCCGGCTACATCAGCTGGACGCGCAGCACCTCGGTCATGGCGATGGCCGCCTCGCGCTGCCCGGCCAGGGCCACGCGACGGTCGTCCTGCATGTAGCCGTCCAGAGCGCCTTCCGATGCGAACCGCAGCAGCTGAACCTCGGTGGGCTCGCTGTCATCGCCCTTCGCGGTCACGGTCCTGGCCCGCTGAATCAAGTGCCCGTCGTGCTCGGCGAGCAGGCCCAGTACCTGGTCTTCGTAGGCGCTGAGCTCGGCCTCGCGTCCTTCGTGCGCCCACAGCAGGACGCAGAGGTTCACTTCCATGAGTCGGCACCGTATCGCATCCCGGCCGTTCAGGCAGGGTATGAGCGGGGTGCCGCTGACAGGATGCGGCACCCCGCTCTGGACGGCGGGCGTCTGCGGGGCCAGCGCCGCACCGCGCGCCCGCCTTATGGCGCGTGCCGCAGCCCCGTCCCAACCGTCCCTTAACCCCCCAAACCGGTCAACTCATTTTCGCGGCGCGGCCCTGGCAGGGTGAACGCCGCCATGCTGGCCGCGGCCAGCACGACGACCGCGATCAGGAGGCTGGCCCGCATGCCCGGGAGGAACGAGGCGCGGTGCGAGATCAGCGCGCCGAACACCGCGACGGCCAGCGTGCCGCCGACCTGGCGGCTCGAGTTGAGCAGCCCCGCGCCCATCCCGGCCTGATCGGCCGGGATGGCATCGAGCAGCACCACGATGACCGACGGCACGGCGAAGCCCAGGCCGGTCCCGGCCAGGACCAGGGCCGTGGCCAGCAGGACATGATCCGGCCCGGTGCTCACCGCCAGCAGGGCCACCAATCCCGCCACGCTGACCAGCAGTCCGGCCTTGATCGGCGCCTGCGGGCCGAGCCGGGCTCCGACTCTGGCCGAGGTCAGGTTCGCGACGGGCAGCAAGGCGGTCATCGGCAGGAACTCCAGACCCGCGGTCACCGCCGACTGCCCGAGGACCCGCTGGAAGTACAGGCTGAGCACGAAGATCACGCCGTAGAAGGCGACGTTGACCGCGAACCCGATCGCGACGCACACCGTTACCGCCCGGCACCGGAACAGGCCGAGCGGCACCATCGGATGCTCGGCCCGGGTTTCGGCGATCGCGAACCCGGCCATCGCGGCGGCGGCCAGCAGCAAGCAGCCCAGGACAGCCGGCCGGCCGAAGCCGGCCTCGCCGCCGTCGATGACCCCGAAGGTCAGGGCGGCGAGCGCCACCACCGCGGTGACCTGCCCGGCCGGATCGAGCGGAGCCGCGCGCAGCGGCGATCGCGGGGCACGGGCCAGCAGAGCCATGGCCACCAGTCCGGCCGGCAGGTTGAGGAAGAAGATCGCCCGCCAGCTCAGCCCCGACGTCAGCGCCCCGCCGGCCACCGGCCCGCCCGCCATCGCCACCGTGCCGCCGACCGCCCACACCGCGATGGCCTTCGCGCGCCGGACCGGGTCACCGTAGGCCTGCCGGACCAGCGCGAGCGAGGCCGGAAGCATGACGGCGGCGGCGCTGCCCTGGACCGCCCGGCTGCCGATCAGGAACCCCAGCGTCGGGGCCAGCCCGCACGCGGCCGACGACGCCAGGAAAGCCGCCAGGCCGATGGCGTACAGGCGCTTGGCGCCCACCCGGTCCGAGACCGCGCCCGCCGAGATGAGCAGGGCCGCGAACATCAGCGTGTACGCGTCGATCACCCACTGCAGGCCCGCGGTGGACCCGCCTAGGTCCCGTCCGATACCGGGCAGGGCCACGTTCACGGCGGTGGAATCCAGGCTCAGCATGAAGAACCCGAGCAGCGCGGCCACCAGGACGATTGCGCCCGCCGACCCGGGCCGCTGCCCGGTGCGGCCCGGGGCTCCCGCAGCGTGCCTGCTCCCGGCCGCGGCCGCGACGCCCTGGGCCGCGGTCACCGCCATCACCCCGTCGGTGCTCATCGGATCCCTCTCGCTCACCCGGTGCGGAATACCCCCTGACGGGATCAGCCTGCTGTGCCGGAGCCGCCCGCGGCAGGCCGGGATCTTCCGGGGCGTGCCATACGGGGGTGTGACAGGGCTCCCCACATTGTCCCTTGTCCCGGCGCTGACGAGGGAGACTGGGATCATGACGACCGAGCCGACCGAGCTGGGCCGGTTCCTGCGGACCCGGCGTGCGGGCGTGCGACCCGCCGACGTGGGCCTGCCCGCCGGCCCCGGAACGCGGCGCACGCCCGGGTTGCGACGCGAGGAGCTGGCCACCCTGGCCGGGGTGTCCATCGATTACTACACTCGCCTGGAACGCGGCAAGGAGACCCGGCCCAGTCCGGCCGTGGTCGACGCCCTGGCTCGTGCCCTGCGCTTGGACGATGAGGAGCACGAGTTCCTCCGCGCTCTGGCGGCCCAGGCCGCGCGGCGGGCGCCGGTCCCGCCCCCGTCGCCGTCCCGCCTGGTCCGCCCCACCGTCCGGCAGCTGCTCGAGACGCTGCGGCCCAACCCGGCCTACGTGCTGAGCCGGACCAACGACTTGCTGGCCGCGAACCCGTCCGGCTTTGCTCTGCTGCCGGGCCTGGCCGAATGGCCGGCCCGGCAGCGCAACACGATCCGCTACACCTTCCTTCATCCGGCCGCCCGGGCCCTGTGGCCGGACTGGGAGCAGAAGGCCCGGGGCTGCGTCGCGCACCTGCACGCCGTGGCCGGCACCGACCCCGACGCCCCCGACCTAGCCGCGATCATCGGTGAGCTGATCGTGAAGAGCCCCGACTTCAGCCGCCTGTGGGACCGCTACGAGGTCCGGCGAATGGGCGACGGCGAGAAGCTGTTCCAGCATCCGGTGGTGGGCACCATGACCCTCGCGCATGAGTCCCTCGAGCTGACCCGCACCGACGGGCAGCGCCTGGTCGTCTACATGGCCGCCCCGGGCACTCCGGACTACGACGCCATGGTGCTGCTGGACATGGCCGGCTTCGCTACCGCCACCCCGGACACCAGCTCAGGCCTATCCCATCCGCGATAAGCCAATGTCGGTGCCTGCCGGCCCGCTCTACGAGACCAGGGTGCCATCCACCCTGTGCCGCGCTTCCGGATGTGGTGCCGGTGTGGCAGTAAGCAGCTCCCGATGCACAGGGGGATCCCGGGGTCGGCGTCCGAAGCCGGTGAAACCCGGGATCCACCGGCCTCTAGCAAGGTGAAACCCGGGGTTCACCAGGTTGCGCCGACAGGTCACAGGCTCAGCGTCGCTTCGACGGGCAGCCGACGGCCGGGACAGGCGCTGGCACACTTGGCGCGTTTCGCTTTACCGGGCCGAGGGCACACGCACACGCAATCCTCGCCGACCGCGATCAGTGCAGGTCGCCGCGCTCGCGCAGGGCCCGGATGTCTTCAGCCACCCGGAAGGTGACCACGAAGAATTCCAGGATTATGCGGTAGATCGCCAGCACGATGAGGACGAACAGCGGGTCGCCGACGACCAGCGTCAGGACCCCGAAGGCCACGCTGGCCTCGAACACCATGATGGTGAACACCAGGGCGCTCAGCACGGTGCCGATCACGATCAGCATGTAGAGCACCTTGATGACCTTGGGCGTCACGAACGAGGTGAACCCGAAATCGAACAGGGCGCCCAGAAAGCCCCTGGCGTCCGCCTTCGGTCCCGGCGCCGGGTCGCGGATCGTGACCGCCGGGCGCTCGGCCTCCATGCGCGCCGTCCCGGCCTCGGCCTCGGCCATGCCGGACGCGGCGGTCGCCGCCGGCCCGAACGGGTCCCCGGCTTGGGGCCCGAACGGGTCCGCGGCCCGCGGCCCGAAGGGATCCGCGGCCCCGAAGCGGCCAGCGTCCCCGAACGGGTCGGCCGCTCCCGCGCCGAACGCGCCGGCCTGCGACCCGGGACGCGTCGGTCTTCCCGGCGCCGTACGAGTCTGTCCGGGCCCCGAGCGCATCGGTCTTCCCGGCGCCGTACGAATCTGTCCGGGCTCCGAGCGTGTCGGTCTTCCCCGTACCGTACGAGTCTGTCCGGGCTCCGAGCGCGTCGGTCTTCCCCGTACCGTACGAGTCTGTCCGGGCCCCGAGCGCGTCGGTCTTCCCCGGGCCGTACGAATCCGTCCGGGCCCCGAGCGCCTCGGGTTTCGCCGCGCCATAGGCATCAGTGGGCCCGGTGCCGAACCCGTCCGCGGTCCTGGCCCGGCGCGAGCCCGCCGCCCCCGCGCCCAAACCGTCGGATGCCCCGGGTCCGGGGAACGAGAACGGTCCGCGGGCGGCGTGGCTGCCGTGATTCCACTCTTCCGGCAGGCCCTCATGTGACGACCGATCCAGCATCGTGTCTCCCCAGGCGGAATGAGCTGATCCCGGCGCGCTACCTGCGGTGACGCGGCGCAGCCACGCCTGCCTGGGGGCCAGATTACGTTCCCGGATGCGGCGGAATACGCCCTTTCCAGAAGAGGACAGACAATGGTAATCCCTTGCGTCAATGGCGCTCTTGCGGCTTATGCGTGACTATTTCAACGGGCCTAGCCGGCCCGCAGGCGCAGGCCGCGCGGGGTGGGGCGGAAGCCGGCCGCCTCCAGCGCCTGCGCCAGCGGGGAGCCGTGGATGCCGGACCCGACCGTGAGGCCGTCGGCCCGTTCCACGCTCAGCCGGCCCAGCGCGCCGTCGCGGACGGCAGCGGCCAGCGCCGCCGCGCTCGGGCCCAGCAACTCCGGATCCTCGGTCCAGGACAGCAACGTCCGCCCGCCCCGCTCCACGTACAGCGCCAGCGACCCGTCTACCAGCACGACCAGCGCGCCCGCCTTCCGGCCCGGCCGGTGCGAGGAAGGCGTCTCGCCGGGGCGATCCGGCCACGGCAGCGCCGCCCCGTACGGCTGCGCCGGATCAGCGGCCGCGAGTACCACGGCCCGTTCAGCCGAAATTGACGCCCGGGCGCCCGGGTCCGCGGCGCGCGGCCGGTCAGCCAGCGCCCGCATCCGGTCCACCGCGCCGGGCAGGGCGAACTGCGCCGCGCCGAGACCCTCGACGAAGTAGCCGCGCCGGCACTGCCCGGCTTCCTCCATGGCCCGCAGCACTGGGTACACCGCGGCGAAGCCGCCAGGTATCCGCTCGGAGGCGACCGCGCCCCTGGTCAGCACCCCGTGCCGGTCCAGCAGCGTCAGGGCCAGCGCATGCGCGCGGACCGTCGGTGTGCCGTCACCAGCGGATGGCCGGCCGGGCAGCAGCGACCACCTGCCGCTGACCGTGGGCGGCCCGCTGCGCGTGGGCATCGGCGGGCGGCCGAAGCCGTACCGCCGGCCAGTACCGCCCGGCCGGGGTCGCGGCACGGCCGCCCGGGCCGACGCGGCCGAGCGCCGTTGCTGGCCGCTGAGCGCGACCCGCAGCGGGGCGAGCGTGTCGTTGGTGAGCAGCCCGGCCCAGACCAGGTCCCAGATCGCCGCCGCCACCTCGGTGTCATCTGTCAGCGAGCCGCCGAGCACCGCCGCAACCCGGTCGCTGAGCATCCGGAAGAACAGCGCGCCGCCGCCGCCGAGTACCTCGAGCACGGCCTCGTGCAGCGGGGTCATGCTCACCTCGCCGGGCTCGGGCAGCATCAGCGGGGCACCGTCGGCGGGCGCCAGCACCA
The DNA here is from genome assembly GCA_963722055.1 of uncultured Actinomycetes bacterium. Lineage (GTDB taxonomy): Bacteria > Actinomycetota > Actinomycetes > Streptosporangiales > Streptosporangiaceae > Palsa-504. The sequence goes on from CAVRLA010000018.1 coordinate 82,940, forward strand.
GCCAGCCGTCCCCGCCCGGCAGCGCGCCCGCGCCGGACCAGACGACCTCGCCCGCGGAGGTGAGCTCGTCGAGCAGGGCGGGGGAGTAGCCGGGCACCCGGGCGGGCAGGACCAGCGTCTCCAGCGCCGACGCGGGCACCGGCGCCCCGGCCAGCCGCTCCACTACCTCCAACACCGCCCCCGCGTCGGCTCGCCGCCGGCCGCCGCCTCCGGGACCGCGATCCGCGCCAGCGGCCGTACCAAGAATCCCGTGCCAGGCCGGCAGGAACCGGCCCAGCACCTCCGGCGGGACCGGTTCGGCCTCCCTGCGCAGCCGGGCCAGGCAGCGTCGGCGCAGCAGGCGCAGCACCTCCGCGTCGCACCACTCGGTCCCGCCCGCAGAAGAGCCGGTCGGCAGGAACTCTCCCTCGACGACCCGCCCGTCGGCCGCGAGGCGCCGCAGCGCCATCGTCACCACCGCGGGGCCCAGCGCATACCGTCCGGCCACCGCGGCGGTGGCGAACGGGCCGTGCGTCCGCGCGTACCTGGCCACCAGGTCGCCGAGCGGGTCGGCGACCGGCTCGGTGAACGCCTCGGGCACGCCCAGCGGCAGCGGCACCCCGAGCGCGTCGCGCAGCCGGCCCGCGTCCTCGATCGCGGCCCACATCGGCTGCCCGGCGACCCGCACCTCGATCACCCGCCGGGCCGCGGCCAGCTCGGCCAGCCAGCCGGACGCATCAGACACGCTCCGCGCGGAAACCTCCGGCGCGGTCAACGGCCCCGCCGTCCGCAGCAAGTCGAAGACGCCCTCCACGTCCCGGCAGCGCCGGCCCTCCGACAGGTGCTGCAGGTCCCGCTCGGTCTCCTCGACCACCGCGGGATCGAGCAGCTCGCGCAGCCCGTCGGTGCCGAGCAGCTCGGCCAGCAGGGCCGGGTCCAGCGACAGCGCCTGCGCGCGCCGCTCGGCGAGCGGCGCGTCGCCCTCGTACATGAACGCCCCGACGTACCGGAACAGCAGCGACTTGCCGAACGGGCTCGGCGTCGCCGTCTCCACCTCCACGATCCGGATCCGCCGGGCGGCGATGTCGCGCAGCAGTTCGGTCAGGGCCGGGACGTCGAACACGTCCCGCAGGATCTCCCGGACCGTCTCCAGCACGATCGGGAACGCCGGGTACCGGCTGGCGATCTCCAGTAGCTGCGCGGACCGCTGCCGCTGCTGCCACAGCGGGGTGCGGCGGCCCGGCTGCCGCCGCGGCAGCAGTAGGGCCCGGCCGGCGCACTCCCGGAACCGGGACGCGAACAGCGCGCTGGCGCCGACCTCGGCCGTGACCAGATCGCCGATCTCGTCCGGGTCCAGCAGCGCGATCCCGCTCGGCGGCGGCTCGTCGGAGTCCGGCACCCGGATCAAGATCCCGTCGTCGGTGTGCAGCGCCTGCACGTCCATGCCGCCGTACCGCTCCCGCAGCCGGGCCGCGATGGCCAGCGCCCACGGCGCGTGCACCCGGTCGCCGTACGGGCTGTGCAGCACCACCCGCCAGTCGCCGAGCTCGTCCCGGAACCGTTCCACGACCAGGGTCCGGTCGTCGGGCACATACCCGGTGGCCGCGCGCTGATCGGCCAGATACCGCAGCAGATTCCGCGCCGCCAGCTCGTCGAGCCCGGCCGCGGCCAGCGAAGCCATCGCCGCGGCCTCGGAGGCAGAAGACGCCAGCGAACGGACGGCCGCGCCGATGGCCCGGCCGAGCTCCGCGGGCCGTCCCGGGGTGTCGCCGTGCCAGAACGGCAGCCGTCCGGGCTGCCCGGGTGCCGGGGTGACCAGGACCCGGTCCGGGGTGATGTCCTCGATCCGCCACGAGCTGGCGCCCAGCACGAACACGTCGCCGACCCGCGACTCGTAGACCATCTCCTCGTCGAGTTCCCCGACCCGCCGCGGCTGCCGGCTGGTGTCCGAGGCCAGGAACACGCCGAACAGGCCGCGGTCCGGGATGGTGCCGCCGCTGGTCACCGCCAGCCGCTGCGCCCCCGGCCGGGCCCGGATGATCCCGGCCACCCGGTCCCACACGATGCGCGGCCGTAGCCCGGCGAAGTCCTCGCTCGGGTAGCGTCCGGACAGCATGTCGAGCACGGCCTCCAGGATCGGCCGGGTCAGCCCGCCGAACGGCGCCGCCCGGCGCACCATCTGCTCCAGCTCGTCCACCGGCCAGTCGTCCACCGCGGTCATCGCCACCACCTGCTGGGCCAGCACGTCCAGCGGGTTGTGCGGGATCTTCAGCTCCTCGATCTGGCCGTCCCGCATGCGCTCGGCGACCACGGCCGCCTGGACCAGGTCACCTTGGTACTTGGGGAAGATGATGCCGCGGGAGACGTCGCCCACGTTGTGCCCGGCCCGGCCTACCCGCTGCAGGCCGCTGGCCACCGAGGGCGGCGCCTCCACCTGCACCACCAGGTCCACCGCGCCCATGTCGATGCCGAGCTCCAGGCTGGAGGTGGCCACCACCGCGGGCAGTCGGCCGGCCTTGAGCGCCTCCTCGATCTCGGCCCGCTCCTGCCGCGACACCGAGCCGTGGTGCGCCCGGGCCACCTCGGCCGGGGCGCCCGCCGCCGCGCCCGCCTGGCCCATCAGCTCGGCTGGCATCCGTCCGTTCCCGCGCGCCGCGGAGCGCTCCTCGAAGGCGGCCTCGGCCCGCTCGGCCGCCAGCTCGTTCAGCCGCCCGCACAGCCGCTCCGCCAGCCGCCGCGAGTTCGCGAATACGATCGTGGACTTGTGCTGCTCGATCAGGTCGAGCACCCGCTCCTCGACGTGCGGCCAGATGGACCGCGCCGGCGCCGGGCCGTCCTCGCCGTCGCCCGAACCCCGGCCAGGCGCCGTGTCCAGCTCGGTCATGTCCTCGACCGGGACGACGACGGTCAGCTCGATGCGCTTAGGGCTGGGCGGCTGCACCACGGTCACCGGCCGGGTCCCGCCGAGGAACGTCGCCACCTCGGAGACGGGCCGCACCGTGGCCGACAGCCCCACCCGTTGGGCAGGCCGGGCCTCCCCGCGCAGCGCGTCAAGCCGCTCCAGTGACAGCGCCAGGTGCGCGCCGCGCTTGTTCCCGGCGACCGCGTGCACCTCGTCTACGATGACCGTCTCCACCCCGCGCAGGGTCTCCCTGGCCTGCGAGGTGAGCAGCAGGAACAGCGACTCGGGCGTGGTGATGAGGATGTCGGGCGGCTTGGTGACCAGCTTCCTGCGGTCCTCGGCCGCGGTGTCGCCGGTGCGGACCGCGACCCTGATGTCGGGCTGGGCCAGCCCCAGCCGGTGCGCGGCGTGCCCGATCCCGGTCAGCGGGGCCCGCAGGTTCCGCTCGATGTCGACCGCCAGCGCCTTGAGCGGGGAGACGTAGAGCACCCGGCAGCGCCGCTTGGGGTCCTGCGGCGGCGGCACCGCCGCCAGCCGGTCGATGGCCCACAGGAACGCGGCGAGCGTCTTGCCCAACCCGGTCGGCGCGACGACCAGCGTGTCCTCACCCTTGCCGATCGCCCGCCAGGCTCCCGCCTGGGCCTGCGTCGGCTCGGCGAACGCCCCGTCGAACCAGGCCCGCGTGGCCGGCGAGAACCCGTCCAGCGCTTCCGCGGTACCGGTCAGCGGAGACTCTTCTGCCATGCTCCCATACTGCCTTGCCCCACCGACATTCTCGGCCGCCGCCCGGACCGCGCAGGGTCCTGTGCCTTTTCTTTTAGCTGAACGGGCCGTGGCTCGACGCCCCGGCGCTTGCTGGCATGCTGGAGTCGTGGTGTGTCGCGGGTCAAACCCGGTCCTGGTCGGGCGGACCGAGCAGCTGGCCGTGCTGGCCGAAGCGCTGGCCGACGCCCGCCAGGACGGACACCCCACCCTGTTGATCGGCGGCGAGGCCGGCGTGGGCAAGTCGCGCCTGCTGGCTGAGTTGGCCGCCATGGCTCCGGACGCGCGGCTGCTCACCGCGGGCTGCCTGCAGGTGGGCGGGGACGAGCTGCCGTTCACCCCGTTCGCCGCCGTCCTGCGCGGTCTGGTGCGTGAGCTGGGTGCGGACCCGGTGACGGCCATGCTGCCGGGGCGGGGCGTCCCGGAACTGGCCCGGCTGGTGCCCGAGCTCGGCGAGCCGGACGAGGCCGGTGCCCCGGGCGTGGCCCGGACCCGCCTGTTCGAGGAGATGCTCACGCTGCTCGGACGCCTGGCCGAGTCCGGGCCCGTAATCCTGCTCATCGAGGACACGCACTGGGCCGATGAGTCCACCCGGAGCCTGCTCGCGTTCCTGATCGGTCAGCAGCGGGAGCTGCCCGGCGTACTGGTCATGGCGACCTTCCGCTCCGACGAGCTGCATCGCGCGCACCCGCTCCGCCCCATGCTGGCCGAACTGGCCAGGACCAACTGGGTCCGCCGGATCGAGCTGCCCCGGCTGACCAGGCGCGAGACCGGACAGCTGGCCAGCCAGATCCTCGGGCGGGAGCTGGATCCGGCCCTGCTGACCCGGCTCCACGCACGGTCCGAGGGGAACCCGCTGTTCGCCGAGGAGCTCATCCGCTGCGCCGATCTGGATCGCGAACTGCCCGAGTCGCTGCGTGACCTCCTCCTCGGCACCGTGCAGCAGCTGCCGGATGCCACCCAGGCGGTGCTCCGCGTGGCCAGCAGCGGGATCGAGCCGTACGGCCATGCCTTGCTCGCCGTGGTCGCCAGCCTCGGCGAGGACGCACTGATCGCAGCGCTGCGCCCGGCCGTCACGGCGAACGTCCTGATCGCCTCCGGTGATGGCTATTCCTACCGGCACGCGCTGATCTGCGAAGCCGTCAACGGTGACCTGCTGCCCGGCGAGGATGAACGACAGCATGCCCGTTACGCTAGCGCGATCGACGCGGACCCGTCGCTGGCGGGGCCGGGCCGGGCGGCGATCGAGGCCGCGCATCACTGGTACTGGGCCGGGGACGCCGTCCGTGGCCTGTCCGGTGCGTGGCGGGCGGTCGCCGAGGTGACGCATTCCGTAGCGCATGCTGAGCGGCTGGCCCTGCTCGGCCGGGTGCTCCGGCTGTGGGATCAGGTCCCGGACGCGGCCGAACGTACTGGCACCGACCGGTCCGGCGTGCTGGAACAGGCGATGCTGACCGCGGAGCTGGCTGGCGACTACCAGCGCGGGCTGGCCTTCGCCGACGCGGCGCTGGCCGAGCTCGATCCCGTGGCCGCGCCGGCTCGCGTCGCGTACATTCTCTGCAAGCGCAGCGTGTTCAAGAAGTTCCTGGGCCAGCCCGGTGGCGAGGACGACCTGCGGGCCGCTCTGGCCCTGGTGCCAGCCGAGGCCCTGGCGGATACGGACGGCCGGTCCACGGTCGCGACGGCCACGCGGGCCGAGATCCTGCTCGAAATGGCCTATTTCGGCGTGACCGACCGTGATCGAGCGCGCGCCGAAGAGGCGCTGGCGCTCGCGCGGCAGTCCGGTGCGGTGGGCGTTGAGGTGAACGCGCTGCTGACCCTGGCGATCGGGGCTACGGCGCCCGCGTTCCAGGCCGCGCCGGGCAGCGAGGCCCTGGCGCTGATCGCGCGGGCCCACGCCACCGCCGCTCGGGGCGGTCACTTCCGGGCGGCGGTCCGGGCGGCGGCGCTTGAGTCCTACCTGCTGGAGGCGGCGGGGGAACATGAGCGTTCCGCCGACGTGGCGCGGCAGGGCATGCGCGAGGCGGAGGCGAACGGGCTCTCCCGCGCGCTCGGTACGTTCTTGGCCATCAACGTGGCCGAGCCGCTGTTCGCGCTCGGCCGCTGGGACGAGTCGCTGGAGATGGCCGAGCGTGCGCTGGAGCTGTCCCCGCCGACCCTGTATCAAAGCGCGCTGCGGATGAGACTGACCTTCGTCGCGCTGGCCAGGGGACAGGTCGAGGCGGCCGCCGAGGCGCTGTCAGCGGCCCGGAAGGCCTTGTCCGACGCGCCCTACCAGGACCAATATCATCTGACGCTCGCCGAGCTGGCGGTCCGGGTCCGGCTGGCCGCGGACGGCCCGGCCGCTGGCCTGGACGAGGCGATCGGGGTAACCGAGCGCTACGACCTGTCGCGCGCCGTCCCGCCGCACGGCTGGCCGCTCGCGATCGCCCTCGCGCACGCCGGCGTGACCGCCCTGCGCGCCGCCGCCGGTGATCAGGCGGAGGCCCTGGCCCTGGCCGGTCGATCGGTGGCGCTGCTGGGCCGACTGCAGACCGTCACCGGCGGGCTGGCGGCCGACGGGCCCTTGCAGCGGGCTTACCGGCTGACGCTGCAGGCGCAGGTCGCCGCCGCTTCGCTCGTCCAGGACCGCGGGGCTACCGCTGACCGGCCCGCCGCTGACCGGGCCGCCGCTGACCGGGCCGCCGCGGCCCGGGCGGCCTGGGACGAGGCGGCCGGGGCCTGGGAAGCGCTCCGGCAGCCGTACGAGCGAGCCATCGCGCTGACCTTCGCGGCCGAAGCGGAGCTGGCCAGCCCGCCGGGATGGCCGGGCCCGGACCGGGAGGCAGCGGGCGAGCGGCTGCGGGCTGCGGCGCTGCTGGCGGCCCAACTCGACGCGCGGCCGCTCGCCGATACGATCACCTCGCTCGCCCGCCGGGCGGGCGTGGCGCTGGGCGACAAGGCCCCGCCCAGCCCAGGCCGGGTCGGATTGACCGATCGCGAGTTCGAGGTACTGCGCCTGGTCGCCGCCGGGCGGAGCAACCGCGACATCGCCGCCGACCTGTTCATCTCAGCCAAGACCGCTAGCGTGCACGTGTCGAACATCATGGCCAAGCTCGGCGCGGCCAACCGCACCGAGGCCGCCGCGATAGCAAACCGCCACCAGCTGGTCTGATCGGCCGTACCCTGACCAGGCGCGCCCGTCGGTTAGCGTAAGGGCATGACCTCCGCGGCGGCCCGCTACGACGGGCATTCCGAGTGGTATGACGAGCACTTCGGGTCCGGCCATCGGCCCGCCGAAGAACTGGCCTTCCTGCGGGAGGCTCTGGGCACCGGTCACGGTCAGCCGTGCCTCGACCTGGCCTGCGGCACCGGCCTGTGGGCCGAGCCCATCGCGGCGGCCGGCTACCGGGTCGCGGGCCTGGACATCTCGGCCGATCAGCTCCGCTTCGCCCGGCGCAGGCACGTCGCGGTGGCCCGCGCCGACGTGTGCCGGCTGCCGCTGCGGGACGCGTGCGTGCCCGTCGTGGTCGGCATGTTCTTCCACACCGACCTGGAGGACTTCGCCGCCGCCCTCCGCCAGGTGGCGCGGTGCCTGCGGCCCGGCGGGCGGTTCATCTACGCCGGCCTGCACCCGTGCTTCATCGGCCCGTTCGTCAACCGGATGAGCGAGTCCGACGAGCACCGGCTACAGTTCCTGCCCGGCTACGGCCACGTCGGCTGGGCCAACCGCGCCTCGGGCGACGGCACCGGAGTGGGCGGCCTGGTCGGCTTCCACCACAAGACCCTGGCCAGCTTCTTCGGGGCCATCGCTGGCTCCGGGCTGCACATCCGCGACGTGCGCGAGTTCGCCAGCACCGGCGTCGTACTGCCGCGCAACATCGGCCTCGTCGCCGAGAAGTGACCCGACCGGCCCTTTCGTCTTCCAGCCGGCCGCAGTCCGCGCCGGGGGCCCGGCCGGCCAGATGCCCCACGACGCGCACTGGCCAGCCCGGATCGCCGAACTCCTGGTCGGCTAGCTACTTAAATGTTGGCCGCGGGGCGTTACGGTTAAATGTTGGCCGCGGGGCGTTACGGCGCGATCAGCGCGTCGGTGAGCGGATCGATGGCGGCCAGCTTGGCCGCCAGGTCGGCGTTCAGGTCGTAGCGCGCGGCGAGCGCGGCAGGACCGTAGTAGGTCACCTTCGTCACTCCGGCGTCGTCCCAGATCAGCACCTTGAGCGGCAGATCCAGGGCCGACATGGGCGCGGCCACCATCACCGGTGTGCCCGCGGCCGGGTTGCCGAACAGCATCAGCGTGGTCTCGCGCAACTGCATGCCGACCTGGCTCGCCTCGGCGCTCTGATCGATCACGGCGAAGACCTTCAGGCCCTTCGCGGCCAGGATGCCGGTCATGCGCGAGACGGTCTCGGTGACCGACCTCGGGCTGACCTTGACGGTGATCTGCGTCTCGATCCAGTCGGCCATGGCCCGTCCTCTCTCTGTGCCGCATAGCCGCGGTCGGCTCCGAGTCTGCGCCCCGGGCCTCGCGGCGAGCATCTGTCATCTGACCACTCCTGCGCCGCGGCCACTGCGATCCCGGTCGCCATTTCTCGCGGTCGGTCCTGTCGTGTGTCCGGTGGTCGGCACGATCGGCTTGTGCAGGCCGGGTCTTTACGACAGCATCGCGTTCAGCGAACTGCGCACCCAGCGTGACACCATAGCCCTCCAGTAACCGCCGGAGTTTCCCTGGGCAAGGATTACGATGACGCACCCGTCCGAGAGCCTCCTGGCCTCTGATGCGGAGCGGTTCGTTCCGCCTGACCCAGGGGTGGGCACCCTGGCCGGTCCGGCATGATGCTGGAATGGTAACCTTCGCGACTGGCACCGGCGGGTGACGGCTTGAGGCCGTCCCGGCGGGCGAGCGCGGCGGCGGCGGTCATCGCCGCGGCCTTGGTCGCGGGCTGCGGCGCGAGTTCACCCCCGGCCACGCAGGTTAACGCCACCACGCCCGTGCCGCAGCCGTCGTTCAGCCTGCCCAGCAGCATCGCGCCCAGCAGCCCGGTCGCTTCCGCTTCAGCGTCGCCGCAGACCAGCGGGCCGCCGACCGCCGTGCCGGTAGCCCCCGGCGCGGGCGCCCTGCCGCAGACCCGCGCCTTCCCCAGCACACATACGGCCGCGTTCCGCGACGCGATGCAGGACCTGTGGCTGGCCGTGACCACCGGGAACGCCCGCCTCGCGCTGCCCGGCTTCTTCCCCCGCGCCGCCTACCAGAAGCTGAAGGCGATCTATAACCCGGGCGCGGACTGGGACGACCGGCTGTGGTACGACTTCACCCTCGACGTCGGCGCCGCCCATCACGCCGTGGATCCGGACGCGCAGCTGATCCGGGTGATCGTGGCCAGTGACGACGCGGCCTGGGTCTACCCGGGCGTATGCGCCAACTCGATCGGCTACTGGCACGTCGACGGGGCCCGGCTGGTCTACCGCCAGCACGGCCAGGAACTCTCGTTCGGTATCGCCTCCCTGATCTCCTGGCGCGGCGTATGGTACGTGGTCCACTTCGGCGCTGTGCTGCGCAGCGTGGTAACCGGGATCGTCGACGCCCCCGAGATCGGCCCCGGCGTCGCCGGCCCGGCTGGCGGCTGCTGACCCCGGCCGGCAACCGGATCGGTTACCTGTCCGCCGCGCAGGAGCCCTCCTCACCGCCGCTATCCACGCCGCCCTTGACCTGGAATAACGGTCGGCGGAGAGCCGATCCCTCGGGTTTGTGTATCCCCGACCCCATCTTCTGAGCCCCGCGACCACTCATCCCCCTTGTCGGCGCGATCCCCACCGTGGGTGCGGTCGATATTGGGTGGCCTCGCAGCGCCGGGTTTGCGACTATGCCGCTGATGATGACTTCGCAGGAGTACCTCGAGGCTTACGACCGGCAGCTGCGGATGGACGCCGAGACTCCCAGCGCGATAGCGGTGGAGCGGCTTGGTCCGCTGCGGCTGGTGACCTTCGCGGGCAAACGGCTGATGCACAGCGACTCGACCGAGTTCTCTCGGCCCATCCTGGAGCGGGCGGGGCTGGTCAAGGTCTCTGCTACGACGCCCTACATGTGGCGCCGGTGAGGATCTCCGGTCGACCGGACGTTTCCGCGGAAACGTCCCACGCAATTGCGTAGAGGTCCGGACTAGCCGCCGCCATGGCGCTTCCTCAGACCGTGGCGGTCGGTTGTCGGCCAGCGGGGCAGGCCAGCACGATCGCGTGCCTGCCGCCGCAGCCCGGACGGCAGGACGCGGAGCAGACGCGATCACAACTCGATCGTCGCCTCGATGGTCAGATGGTGGGCAGAGTTGGTGTGCTCCCTCTCCGGGGTCGGGATGCCACATGCTGTGCCACTGTGCGGCCAGTGTGCTGGGCGCGCCGACGCCGGACAGCATCCGCGGACCGCGCAGGCTCATTCAGACACGGCCAGGTGGCCGCGGAGCCTTATCTTCCTCGGCTTCAATTGTCCAGCTCGCATGCACTGTGTCTAGGCCGCCCCCCGGGCGTCGCTTCGCGATAGTTTCGCCAGCCAAGACCCGGCACCCACTCGCAAGGATTCGGCGCCTGCGCGGAAGACGGGAGGAGAGGAGTCAAGCTGGGTCAGCCACTCGCGCTGGCCGGAGAGTTCAAGAAATCCTTGACGACATTCCACAGTCTCTCGCCCGAGCGGAGCATGTCATTATGGCCGACGCCAGGAAGGCTGACCAGGCGTGCATGGCCTCCCATGGCCTTGGTCAGCTCGTTTGCCATCCAGGGCCGTGTGAGTGCATCTTCTGACCCGCCTATGATCAGAGTGGGGCAGTCGACGCTCCTGGCCCTGGAAAGAGCGTCGAATGGGCCAATGGCGAATGAGGTCTTGCCGATACGTGCTAGATCTATCGCGCAGGCGAGCAGGCTAGTCATTGGGCTTAGCAGTACTTGCGCTTTCACGTCGCGGCGACGGGCAAGATCAATTGCTACTGCGCTTCCGAGGGACCAGCCGATAAGCGTAACCTGGTCAAGAGGTATCGATGCCTGCCGTTGCAGGTATGTAATAGCCGCATCCGCTGAGCGGTAGCAACCGTATTCTGAAGGTGAACCGGAACTGACGCCGAAGCCAGCGTACTCGACACAGGCGACGCCGTATCCGGCACTGCCGAGCCACCGTCGGACAGGCCAGGTCCCTGCAACGGTCATGCCGATTCCGTAAAAGAACACGATCCACCGCTGCTTGCCGGCCGGTGGGCGGATGATCAACCCGATCCGCTCGCCGCCGGTGGTCTCCTGCCACACGAGTTCTTCTCCGGGATGCAGGGTCCGCTTCACGTGCCCGACGTCGCCACCCACGCACCCGCCGCGCATCCCTCGCAAAGGCCGCAAGGCCTGGAAGGTACCGATAGTGAGCCGGGAGACCAGGTGGCCACCGGCCCGTCGCCGGGTCGCGGCGGCCGCGGCGGCGTCATCGGCCGGGCCACGGTCGAGGGGAGCTGCGGGTTAGGCGAGAGCATCCCTTGGATTCCCGCCTCATAGCGATACATGGTAGGCGCCATTCCTCCGCTCGCTCCCGTGCGCCGACCTGCCGGGAGACGGCGGCGCTGCTGCTAACGATATGTCGGCCGGGAGCGCGTCCCCCGTGACAACGGAACGAGGCCCAGCTGACGGCGCCTCGGCCAGCCGGGCTATCTCGTCGATCTGCAGCAGTGCGGCCTTCCGTGCTTCCCTCTGCTCATGACCACCGGGAGAGCACCGTATGCGCTACCGGAAGTCCTCGATGCCTGCGCCGTCGTCGCGCTCCCAGCCGTACGCGCCCAGGTAACCCCAGCAGTCGGGTCGGCTGCCGTCGGTGTCGGTGATGCCGTAGGCGTCGGCGAGCTGGCGGGAGGAGATGATCGTGCCCGCCCAGCGGTCGGCGTCGCCCGCCCGGGCGAGCGCGGCGACGCCTCTGGCCACAAAGGCGGGTGACTCGGAGATCGCGAAACCCGGCGTTTCGGCGCAGGCCTCGCGCCAGTTGGCCTCGGTGACGCCGAAGTTTTCCAGCATCTGTTCCGAGCGCAGCCAGCCCGGGGTCACGCCGACCGCCGTGACGGGGAGGTTCTCAAGCTCGGCGGTGAGACCTTTGACGATCCGCTCGACGTTGGCCTTCACCAGGTCGTAGTAGAACCCGACGTTGCGCCGGAACTCGGCGTTGGCCTGCGACGTGCCGTCGGTCATCTCCACCACCAGGCCACGGGTGCCGTGCGCGGGGGCGGTGCGCAGCATCAGCGGGATCGCCGCCCGGCCAGTGATCAGGTGGGTATGCACACCCATTTGCAGCATCCGCAGGCCACCCTGCCAGTCGTGTTCCCACAGCGGCTTGTCCCACTGCATGTACCGGTCACCGCCGAAGATGTCATTGACCAGCACATCCAAGCGGCCCTGCTCACGCTCGACTGCTGCAACCAGTTCGGCGACCGCATCCGGGTCCTCGTGGTCAACGACGCGGACGGCGCCCGATCCGTCTGCGGCGCAGATCAACTCGCCGGTTTCCTCGATGGTCTCGGGCCTGTCGAGTTCCGAAGGACCGGAGGTCCGGCTGCTGCGGCCGGTCGCATAGACGAAGAACCCAGCCCGGGCCAGTTCGACAGCGATCGCCCGGCCCGCACCTCGGGTGGCGCCCGCCACCAGGGCGACGCGCATGCTCTCAGCCTCATCACCCATCAGATCATTTAACACCCAACAGCGGGAGCGCTGGATCGGTGCGATCACGGCGCCAGATCCCGCACCGCGCCTGTCATGCTGACGCCATGCTCGGACGCCTGCACCATGTAGTGCTCGACTGCCCCGACCCGACCGTCGTGGCGGCGTTCTACTCCGGGTTGCTCGGGCAGCCGATCACCTACCAAAGCGACGATTGGGTGGTCGTCGCCGCCAACGACACCTCGTCAGGCCTGGCTTTCCAGCTCGCCCCGTATCACCGCCCGCCCACATGGCCTGATCCTTGCTGTGGATGTGGCGCCGAGCACCTTCCGGTGGCGGGCCGTCAGGTCTGCGTCCACCATCCGTCGGCCAGGACCAGCCACACACCCAGGTACCTGATCCCCGGGAGTGCCTCCGACACGCCGGCCTTGACCAGTTCCGCGCGCCTCTGCCTGGTCTCGAGCCGGCTCGGGTACAGCTTGGTCCGCACCTCAATGGCGCAGTTCAAGGCGCCGACGTCAAGAGGTCCCTTCGGCCGGAAGCGGATCTCCAGATCACCGGGCTCGGCAGGACCAACGGCCGGCTCTTCTGGGCATGCGACCGCATCCGCCACCAGGCCGGGCAGCAGTTCCGCAAGCTGCCTGAGCATCGCCTCGGTGATCGTGCTGTCGTAAACGACCTCGACGAAGGGCACGCACGATTGTGACGCGTTCACGGATCGGCCCGCAAACCACGCGGACGTTGCGCCATGACTGTGACCCGTGGGCACGCGCGGCGGCGTACCAGGCCCTCGCGGCGGCGGCAGCAGCATGAAAATGGTTTGCCGCAAGATGTGGGGTCAGGGGGATAGTGGGCCCCATGATCGACGGTCCTGGGTTCATGGTTCGGTACCGAGAGGATGATGTGACCCGGCAGCAGGTGCGGCCGGGGACGGTGCGGCGGGTCTGGCCGTATCTGCGGCGGTACCGCAGGCCGATGGTGCTGCTGGTATTCATTACCGCGGCCGATTCGGCCGTCCTGGTGGTGATCCCGCTGATCTTGCGGCTGATCATTGACGACGGCATTCTGCGGCACCAGGAGAGCGTGATCGTCACGCTGGCGCTGGCCGTCGCGGGGCTGGCGCTGGTGGGCGCCGGCGCGGGGTACGTGAAGACGTGGTATTCGTGGTGGATCGGCGAAAGCCTCGTGCTGGAGCTGCGGGTGAGCGTATTCCGGCATGTCCTGCGGCAGCCGCTGGCGTTCTTCACCCGGACCCAGACCGGGTCGCTGGTCTCCCGCATGGACGGTGACATTAACGAGACGGGGCAGGCGGTCGGGGTGCTGATCTCCGAGTCGCTGTCGGTGCTGCTGAACCTGGTCCTGGTGCTGGCGGCGATGTTCTGGCTGTCGTGGCAGCTCAGCCTCATCGCTCTGGTGGTCATCCCGCTGTTCGTGCTGCCCGGCAAGGCGACCGGGAGGCGGTCACAGCGGCTGCTCCGGCAGGAGATGCAGCTCCAGGGCGAGCTGGCCACGATGACGGCGGAGCGGTCGAATGTATCCGGGGCGCTGCTGGCCATGCTGTACGGGCGGCCGGAGGAGGAGGCCGGGGTGTTCACCCGCAAGGCCAGCCGGATCCGTGATCTGGCCGTCGCCAGGGTCGCTTGCATGGAGCTGCTCATAGCCTTCATCACGCTGCTCGCGGCGCTGGTCACGGCCTTGGTGTACGGGCTGGGCGGGACGCTGGTCATTCACGGTGTGTTCGGCGTCGGCACGCTGGTGGCGTTCATCGCGCTGGTGTCACAGCTATACGGACCGCTGAGCACCGTGTCCAGCGTGCCGCTGGAAATCCTCACCGCGCTGGTCAGCTTTGACCGCGTCTTCGAGATCCTCGACCTGGAGCCGCTGATCACCGAACGGCTCACCGCGCATCCGCTGACTCAGACGCGGGAAGCGCCGGGTGTGGAGGTGGCGGGAGTGTGGTTCCGGTATCCGGCGGCGGACCAGGTGTCGCTGGCTTCGCTGGAGTCGGTCGCGCTGCCCGCGCCGGAACGTCCCAGTGATGCGTGGGTGCTGCGGGACGTGACCTTCCAGGCACCTGCGGGGCGGCTGACCGCGCTGGTCGGACCGTCGGGGGCGGGGAAGACGACGATCACGCACCTGGTGCCGCGGCTGTATGACCCGGTGCGCGGGGCGGTGCGGATCGGCGGGCTCGACGTCCGCGACCTGACGCTGGAGTCGCTGCGGTCGGTGGTCGGTGTCGTGCCTCAGGACGCGCACCTGTTCCACGACACGATCCGGGCCAACCTGCTGTACGCGCGGCCGTCGGCGACCGAAAAGGAGCTGACCGAGGCGTGCCAGGCGGCCCGGATCTGGGAGCTGATCTCGTCGCTGCCGGACGGTCTTGACACGATCGCGGGGGACCGGGGCTACCGGTTCTCCGGCGGGGAGAAACAGCGCCTCGCCCTGGCCCGGCTCCTGCTCAAGGCCCCGTCGGTGGTCGTGCTGGACGAGGCGACCGCGCACCTGGACTCCGAATCCGAGGTGGCGATCCAGCGGGCCCTGACGACCGCGCTGGCCGGGCGGACGTCGCTGGTGATCGCCCACCGGCTGTCCACGGTCCGGGCGGCGGACCAGATCCTCGTCATCGACGGCGGGCAGATCGCCGAACGCGGCACGCATGACGAGCTGCTCGCCGCGGGCGGGGTGTACGCGGGGCTGTACCAGACACAGTTCGCGCCGCAGGCAGCGTTACGGTCGATCCTGGGAAAACCTCAGTGGGCTTGGCCGGTCTGCCGGTTGCGAGCGTTCACATCCTTGCTGGCGCCATGACCGCTACGCGGCCAGGCACCCTGCCACCGCCCGGCGGCCTCTCTGCGGTGGACAACCCGGCAGGCTGGTTCGCGGTCGTCGAGCACTCGATCTTGCTGGTGCTCTTGCCGTTCTCGCTGGCCTTCATCGGCCGCCAGGCGCTGAGCTGGCGGCGCTCGTCCGGGGAACGGCGCCAGCAGCTGAAGTGGCTGGCGAGCGGGGCAGCCGTCGCCATCGTCAGCCTGGTGCTCGCGGTGGCCTTCAGCACCTCGGGCACCACCACGGCGGTCAGGGAATGGTTGGACAACCTGGCCTGGTTCGGGCTCGCCGCGCTGCCGGTGTCCATGGGCGCGGCGATCCTGAAGCACAGGCTGTACGAGATCGACCGGATCATCTCCCGGACGCTGGCCTACGCGGCGGTGACCGGGGTGCTGGTCGGCGTGTACGCCGGCTTGGTGCTGCTGGCCACCCACGTGCTCGCGGTCACCACCCCGGTATCGGTAGCCGCCGCCACGCTGGCGGCGGCGGCACTGTTCAGCCCGCTGCGGCGGCGCGTGCAGCGGATCGTGGACCGCCGGTTCAACCGGGCCCGCTACGACGCGGAGGTGATGGTGGCCGCGTTCGCGCTCCGCTTGAAGGACGCCGTGGAGTTGGAGTCGGTCCGGGATGACCTGGCCGACGTCGTGCAGCAGGCCCTGGAGCCCGCTCATGTCCGGGTGTGGATGAGCGAACGCGGCTGACCGGCGTCAACAGGTCGGTCGGCGGTTTGCCGAGTTACCATCACCGTGGACCGGGAGGAGATATGCCAGCTGCCAGTCACTGCCGCCACTGCTATGGCAACTGCCCCGGGAACTGCCTGCTACCGGGTGGCTCGGGCGGGTGCATTCACAAGCCGGCCCGGCTGACGGCCGCCCAGCGGCTGGCCCGCTGGCGGACCCGGGCATTCTGGCGTCGCGTCGTCCGCGGCCTCCGGTGATCCTGCGGCCCGCCCGCCAAGGCGGCACGGGTCTGAGCTGAGCTGGTTATGCGCATCAATGCGCATACGGTGTGCACGTAAAGCGGTAAACTGCGCACAATCGCGCAGAGCGGCAGGGGAGTCGGTGCGGTGTCCAGGTACCAGCGGTGGAACGCGCTGCTCGACCTGCTGCCCGGCGACGGGCAGCTTACCGTGGCGGCGGCCGCGCAGGCGCTCGGCGTGTCGCAGGCCACCATCCGCCGTGACATGGACCAGCTGGCCCGGCAGCAGCTGGTCACGCGGACGCGCGGCGGCGTGATCGCCGGGCACGTCTCCTACGACCTGCCGCTGCGGTACAAGACCGCCCGGCACGCGCCGGAGAAGCAGCACATCGGCCGCGCGGCCGCCGCCCTGGTTGCGCCGGGCGCCGCGGTGGCGCTGAACGGCGGCACCACTACCAGCGAGGTCGCGCGCGCCCTGGCCACCCGCCCGGACCTGCAGGACGGCACCGGCACCCCGGTCATCACCGTGGTGACGAACGCGATGAACATCGCCAACGAGCTCGCCGTCCGTCAGCACATCAAGATCGTGGTGACCGGCGGAGTCACCCGCAGCCAGTCCTACGAGCTGATCGGGCCGTACGCCACGCTGGTGCTCGAGCAACTGGCCCTGGACTGGGCCATCCTCGGCGTAGACGCGCTGGACCCGGTCGCGGGCGCGACCGCTCATCACGAGGGCGAGGCCAGCATCAACCACCTGATGGCCGCCCGCGCGGCGCAGGTAATGATCGTCGCCGACCGCTCCAAGCTGGGTCAGCGCGCGTTCGCCCGGGTGTGCGCGACAGACGAGATCGACGTCATCGTCACCGACCAGGACGCCGAACCCGCCCTGCTGGCCGCCTTCACCGAGCGCGGCATCCGCATCGTCACCGCCTGACCCTCACCGCAACCGCCGCACCCCGCGCCCGCAACCCGCAACCGCCGCACCCCGCGCCCGCAACCCGCAACCGCCGCACCCCGCGCCCGCAACCGCCGCACCCCGCGCCGCCGCACCCCGCGCCCGCTACACCCCGCGCGGACGCGCCCCGACCCGTGCCCGAGCCGAGTGAACCCCGGGATTCACTTCGCTAGAGCACAGTGAATCCCGGGGTTCATTCACCCCTGGTCGGCCGCCCCCCAGCCTCCTGACGCCCACCGGAGCACGATCACCCGCTTCATCGTCCAGCTTGACTGATCTATACTGCTCGATAAGACGTAAATCAATCAAAAAGTTGCAAACTGAGTGATCGTATGGAGCTTGTAATGAGCCACCTGATGGACGAGATCGCCAGCCAGCCGGAATGCTGGGCCAAGGCGATCGAGCTGGCGGCCTCGACCGGGGCCGCCCTGCCCGCGCCCGGCGAGCGGGTGGCCGTGATCGGCTGCGGCTCCTCGCTCAACGTCGCCCGCTGCTACGCGACCCTGCGCGAGGCCGCGGGCCAGGGTGAGACGGACGCCTTCCCCGCCTCGGAGGTCCCGGCCACCCGGCGCTATGACCGCACGGTCTACGTGTCGCGCACCGGCACCACCACCGAGGTCCTCGACGCGCTCCGCCAGGCCCCGGCGGGGGTCCGGACCACGGCCATCTCCGCCGACCCCGGCTCGCCGCTCGTGCAAGAGGCGGGCGCCGTCGTCCTGCTCGATTTTTCTACTGAACGGTCCGTGGTCTCCAGCCGCTTCATTACCAGCACGATCGTCCTGCTCAGAGCCCACCTGGGCCAGGACCTCCACGCCCTGCCCGACGCCGCCGCCGGTGAGCTGGCCCGGCCGCTGCCGCCCGGACTGGCCGAACGCACCGAGTTCACCTTCCTCGGCCGCGGCTGGGCGGCCGCGGTGGCCGACGAGGCGGCGCTGAAGCTCCGCGAAGCCTCGCGCACCTGGGCCGAGTCCTACCCCGCGCTGGAATACCGGCACGGCCCGATCAGCGTCAGCGACTCGGGCACCGCGGTCTGGGCCCTGGGCGAGGTGCCGCCCAGCCTGCTGGCCGACGCCCGCCGCACCGGAGCCATGGTCATCGCCTCGGCCGCCGACCCGCTGGTCAGCCTGACCGGCGCGCAGCGGCTCGCCGTCGAACTGGCCGAGCGCAAGGGCGTCGACCCGGACCAGCCGCGCGCGCTGTCGCGCTCTGTCATCCTGGCGTAATGCTCCTGCTGGCGGGCGGCCGGGTGGTGACGCCAGGCGGCGTGCTCAGCCCCGGCTGGATCCGGCTGGACGGGTCCGTGATCGACGCGGTCGGGTCGGGCGGCGTCCCGGATCAGCCGGCCGTCGACCTGCGCGGGCAGTGGGTCCTGCCCGGGTTGGTGGACCTGCACGTCCACGGCGGCGGCGGCGCGTCGTTCACCGAGGGCACCGGCGACGAGGCCAGGCAGGCTGCGGCGTTCCATCGTGGCCATGGCACCACCACCATGCTGGCCAGCCTGGTCACCGCGCCGCTGGCCGAACTGGAGGCCCGCGCCGCCCTGCTGGCTGGCCTGACCGATGACGGCCTCATCGCCGGCCTGCATCTGGAAGGCCCGTTCCTGTCTCCGGTCCGCCGCGGCGCCCAGGACCCGCGGCACATGCTCGCCCCCGACGTGGCCGTCTTCGAGCGCCTGCGCGCCGCCGCGCGTGGTCACCTGCGGATCATCACCCTGGCCCCCGAACTGCCCGGCGCGCTCGAGGTGGTCAAGGCGGCGACCCAGGTCGGCGTGACCGTCGCCGTCGGCCACACCGACGCCACCGCCGACGTCACCCTGGCCGCCATCGACGCCGGCGCGACGCACGCCACCCACCTGTGCAACGGCATGCGGCCCTTCCATCACCGTGAGCCGGGCGCCGTCGGCGCCCTGCTCGACCGGGACGAAGTCACCTGCGAGATCATCGCCGACGGCGTGCACCTGCACGACATCGCGATCCGCCTGGCCGCCCGTGCCGCGGGCCCCGGTCGGCTGGTCCTAGTCAGCGACGCCATGGCCGCCGCCGGGATGCCGGACGGCCACTACCAGCTCGGCTCGAAGCGAGTCACCGTGACCGGGGGAGTGGCCCGCCTCCAAGAAGACCCCAGCGACCCCGGCCGATCCGATTCCGCCACGCAGGAGGGCGCGATCGCCGGCTCCACCGCGACCCTGGCCAACGTGGTCCGGCACGCGATCGCCGCGGGCCTGCCCGTCCCCGACCTGGCCGCCGCCGCGAGCACCACCCCGGCCCGCGTCCTGGGCCTGGCCGACCGTACCGGCGCCCTGCGCCCGGGCCTGGCCGCCGATCTGGTCGTCTGCGACGACGACTTCCGTCCCCGTGCGGTCATGCGGCAAGGCGAATGGCTGGCCGCGTCCTAGGCCTACATGACTACCGACGCGCCGTCAGCCGCCGTTGCGGACCGAGCCGCTGAGCGGCCCCGTGACCGCACTGACCTCACAGACCACGGTGCGGACGCCGGCCTGCCAGGCCTGCGGGTCGGGGTAGACGTACTCCTGGGCGAGGCCCGCGTTCAGCAGGTTCGGGTTCACGTAGCCCGCGAGCCGGTTCGCGCACCCGTTGCTTGCTTGCTGCTGGACGGCTGCGGTGCCGGGCCAGGAAGACCCGGCCAGCCTGAAGGTGGCGAACACTTCGGCCTGGTGCGGCGTCGCACATGACAGGACCGTGACCGAGAGTCCGTTCGATGAAGAATTGATGCACTCGCCCGCCCGCAGGCTGAATACGGCGGCCGGCCGGTACGTGACGATAGTCTTCGGCCGGAAGCCGTGGGTCGTCACGGCGAGGGCTCCGGCGGCCGCGGCCACGGCGATGACGACCAGGACCACGCCGGCGGTGACCAGCCAGCCGACGCCGCGGCCTTTCCGGGCCGGTTCGTCCGCCGGCGGTTCGGGTTCCGGATCCGCGCTGACGGCCGTGTTCTCGCTATAAGCCGGTCCGGATGGCTCCGGAATCGCGACGGCGGCCGTGTTCTCGCCGGGGCCGGCTGGGACGGTTCCGGAACGGCCGGGCCCAGCGCCATGGGCTCGGTCGCGGGCGGTTCGGGAACGACTGGTTCCGGTGCAGACCCGCTGCTCACCCCCGTAGGCGCGGCCATCCGCCCTCCATCACGCGCAGTGCCCGCCGCGTCCGGTCCCCAGGGCCGGCTCTCTGGTCGGGTCGGCGCACCTCAGACTCGAAAAGTGCGCCTCTGCCCGCAGTCCTTCCCACGTAATGAAAAACGACACATCGCCCCAAACAGACTCTGTACCGCGGCCGGAGGCATGCGTACCCCGGCTAGGAGCACGGCCGTCTAGGACGGACGGGCCGATCGTTGACTACCGGGCCGGCTCCAGGGTGGGAAAGGTCCAAGTGCTGTCCAGGACCTCGGCGCGGGGGCGGTAGAGGCGGACGACGTAGTTCCAGCCGTCGGTAATCGGCAGGCAGTTGGGTCGGCCGTCGCCGCAGCCGCCGAAGTGGATGGTGACCGATCCGTCCTGGTCGCGGGCGGCGGTCAGGTTGTTGACACTGTAGGCACCGCGATCGTTGGGTTCGAAGTACCCGGCCGCGTTGTATAGCGAGATCGACCAGAAGCCGTCCACCGGGACGTCCCGGACGGTGAGCTGGTACTCCCCGGTGGGCAGGCCCGGGTTGACGTTGACATAGACGGCCTCGCGGTCGGGCAGCCCGCCCCAGCCGGCGGCGGTGCCGATCAGGTGAAGCACGGGATTTACCTCACTCTTGGCGCCGAAGGCGTGCTCGAAGCTGCCCAGGCCCTTGGCCAGTTCCAGCAGCGCGGCGCGGGTGGCGTCGAAGCTGGCCTGGTCGTAGGCGGGTGTGACAAACGGCCGGCCCGAGCTGGCCTGCAGGCTGAACTGGTCTTGCAGCGCGTTGACCGCGGCCACGTCGGCGGGATCGGCCGGATCGACGAGCACCCGGGCGGCGGCCAGGACATACGGGGTGCCGAACTCCTCGACCGTCAGGTCGTAGTGGCCAGGCTTGTGGAAGACCCGGTTGATGTAGTGGTCCTGGTTGACGATCATCACCGAGAGATACCGGCGCCCGGCGTCCGGGACGACGATCGTCGCCCCGGCGGAGATGCCCACGATGGCCCCGCTGTAGAGGGTGTCGCGGTTCATCCGGATGACCGTCTGCCGGTCTACCGGGGTGGGTACCCGGTTGTGGAAGAGCTGGTTCACCCCGCCCGCCTGGGCCTGGATCGCGGCGAACATCCGGTCGGTCTCGGCCCGCTCGAAGTTGGTGACGTTGACTGCTGTCCCGGTCATGTCCCCATGCTGTCCCGGCCACCGCTGCCGCCGGTCACCCGCGCCGGGTGATACCACGGCAGGCAAGAGCGCTGATCACGTCCAGGCCCGCGCCTGGCAGTACCCTTGGCGGGTGCGGTTGACGGAATTCTGGGCCCGGATGAGGGCCCAGTTCGGGGACGTATACGCCCAGAGCGTGGCCAAGGACTACGTGTTCGAGAAGCTAGGCGGCCGCACGATCGACCGGGCGCTGGCCGACGGGGAAGACGCCAAGGTGGTCTGGCGGGCGGTGGTCGACACTTTCGACGTGCCGCAGCGGCTGCGCTAGCTCCGGCCCGGCGGCTCGGCGTCGGCCCGGCGGCTCAGCGGCGGCCCAGCCGCCTCGGGGTGTTGATCTTGTCCGCGGCGATCTTGAGGATCACCCGGCCCTGCGGCCCGATGGGATTGCGGTACTCGTGGCCGTTGTACCGCAGCGACAGCTCGTCGATGTGCTGCCGGGCCGGCTCGCCGCCGATGGTCTCGACCACGTGTCCGCGGACCTCGGCCCAGTCGTAGTTGTCGTCGCCGCGGATCAGCACGGTGATGCGCGGGTCGCGGGCGACGTTCCGGGCCTTCTGCCGCTGCGGCTCGGTGTTGACCAGGACGTGCTCACCGTCGGTGTCGATCCAGGTGAGCAGCGCCTGCGGCTGCCCGCTCGGCATCAGGGTCACGACCGTGGCCAGGTTCTTGCCCTTGGCCAGCCGGATCACGTCCTCGTCGAGCGGCATCGGCGTCTCCTCGCGGCTAGATCTGATTCGTGCCGATGCTAGCCCTCGGCCGCCCGCGCGCCGCGCCGGCCCCGGTTTTCCAAGGCCGTTTACCGACCGCGTCGGCCTGGCTCTCCGCGATTCCCGCACCGCGCCGGTCCCGGTTTTCCAAGGATTTCGCGCCTTCTTCGGCGTGTCTCATGTGGTCGAATACACGTTCGCTCTATAGTTGACCCAACGGCAGTGATCCCGGCCGCCGGTGCCGCGGGTCACGGTCCACGAGATCCCCGCGGACGAGCGCATACGGAAATGTCGGTGGCGGCGCGTAGCGTGTCCACCGATCCGCCGGGATGACCGGCGGGACTACGACGAAGACGACCTGGGCGGTGCGGGCAGGTGCCCGCAGCCCCTTATCCCGGCAGGGAGTCCCCAATGGCAGGAAACACCAAGTCGAGCCCGGAGCGGGCAGGCGACAGGGACAAGGCCCTGGAGTCCGCTCTGCTCCAGATCGAGCGACAGTTCGGCAAGGGCTCGGTCATGCGCCTCGGCGATGAGGCGCGGGTACCGGTCGAGGTGATCCCGACCGGGTCGATCGCGCTGGACGTGGCCCTGGGCCTCGGCGGCCTACCCCGCGGCCGCATCGTCGAGATCTACGGACCGGAGAGCAGCGGGAAGTCGACCTTGGCCCTGCACGCCGTGGCGAACGCGCAGCGGGCGGGCGGCATCGCCGCGTACATTGACGCCGAGCACGCGCTGGACCCGGATTACGCCAAGAACCTCGGCGTGGACACCGACGCGCTGCTGGTCTCTCAGCCGGACACCGGGGAGCAGGCCCTCGAGATCGCGGACACGCTGATCAGGTCCGGCGCCATCGACGTCGTCGTCATCAACTCGGTCGCCGCCCTGGTGCCCAAGGCGGAGATCGAGGGCGAGATGGGGGATAGTCACGTCGGGCTCCAGGCGCGGCTCATGTCCCAGGCCCTCCGCAAGATCACCGGCGCGCTGAGCCAGACCAAGACCACCGCGATCTTCATCAACCAGCTGCGGGAAAAGGTCGGGGTGATGTTCGGCTCGCCCGAGACGACCTCTGGCGGGAAGGCGCTCAAGTTCTACGCCTCCATCCGCCTGGACGTGCGGCGGATCGAGACGCTGAAGGACGGCACCGATTCGGTCGGCAACCGCACCCGGGTCAAGGTCGTCAAGAACAAGTGCCTCGCCGAAGGGACACGCGTCTTCGACCCGGCGACCGGTCTGACGCACCGGATCGAGGAAATCGTCGACGGGCGGCTCCCGGTCCACGTCGTGTCCGCCGACAAGAACGGCGAGCTGAGCGTCCGCGAGGTCCGGTCCTGGTTCGACCAGGGCGAGCAGGAGGTCATCGGTCTCAGGCTGCGCGATAACACCGAGCTGTGGGTCACGCCCGACCACAAGGTCCTGACCGAGCACGGCTGGCGTCTCGCCGGAGAACTCGCCCGCGGCAACCGGGTCGCGCGGCCGCGCAGTTTCATGGGCTTCGGCTCGGATGAGCCGATGCCGCCGGACCATGCCAGGCTGCTCGGCTACCTCATCGGCGACGGCTACGTGGGCGGGAAAACGCCAATCCACTTCATCAACGTGCAGGAATCCCTTCACCAGGACGTCGCGAGGATCGCGGCCAGTTTGGGCTGCGAGGTGAAACCGGCCGGGACCGATGCGGTAGCTCTCTCGCATCGGCCAGGGGAGAAGAACGGCGTCCTCGAACTCTGCCGCCGGGCGGGGATATTCGGGTACCTGGCACCAATGAAGAAGGTGCCATCTGAGTTCTTCGCACCCGAGGTTTCGGCGGAAGTCGTAGGCAATTTGATCTTCGGCTACTTCGAATCCGACGGTTATGTCTCCCGGGAACAGACCGGCGGCATCCGAATCGGCTTCTCCACCACGTCGGAGCAGCTAGCCCAGCAGATTCACTGGCTGCTGCTGCGCTGGGGCATCGGCAGTAGCGTTCAGCGGCGTGACCCGCGCGCGCAGCGGGGCGGCCTCGTCAAGGGCCGCCGGATATCCGGCAAGCTCCCGGCCTGGGAGGTCCGGGTCTCTGGCGTGGAGAACATCGCGGCTTTCGCCGACGCGATCCCGATGTGGGGACCGCGCGGCCAAGTGGTGACGCGGGAGCTCGCCGCCCTTGACGGCCGGTACCGGGGATCGCAGCGGATCTACCTGCCCGGGGAGGTCGTCGGACCCGTGCTCGGCCATCTGGAGCAGCGGGGCGTGACCCCGCAGTTCGCCGCCCAGATGATCGGCGAGAGCGCAGGCGACCCGCGGGGCGGCATGAAGGTCGTGCTCGGTACGCCCCGTATGCGCCGCGACCGGCTGCAGCGGCTGGCCGACGCGCTCGACGACCCGTTCCTCGACCAGATCCTGGCCGACCAGCTCTGGTTCTCCCGGATCCGCGAGATCCTGCCCGCCCGGCGGGCCCGTACCTTCGACGTCGAAGCGGCGGACCTGCACAACCTAGTCGCCGAGGATGTCATCGTCCACAACTGCGCACCTCCTTTCAAAAGCGCAGAATTCGATATTTTGTACGGTTTCGGAATCAGTCGCGAGGGCAGCCTTATCGATCTCGGCGTGGAGCAGGGGATCGTGCGTAAGTCCGGTGCCTGGTACACCTACGAAGGCGATCAGCTCGGCCAGGGCAAGGAAAACGCCCGCAATTTCCTGCGCGAAAACGAGGACACCGCCAACGAGATCGAGAAGCGGATCAAGGAGAAGCTCGGCGTCGGGCCGCGCCTCGACGCGGACGCCGCCTCCGGCGCGCCCGTCCCCGGGTCGCCCGGCGCCAAGCCCGGTAACGGAGCCGGGGTCCCGCGGAACCTCACGATCCCGCCCGGTGTCACCGTCTAGCCCGTAATGGCCCGCGCCAAGCAGGCTTCAGGGTCACCGCCCGAAACGTCCGACACGTCGAAGACCGAGGTCGGTGACCCTGAAGCGCAGGCCAGGCAGATCTGCCTGCGGCTGCTGACGCTCGCTCCCAGGACCCGGGCGCAGCTGGCCGCCGCGTTGCACCGCCGCGGGATACCGGACGAGACCGCCGAGGCCGTGCTGAGCCGCTTCGCTGACGTCGGCCTGATCGACGACGCGGCGTTCGCCCTGGCCTGGGTGGAGTCCCGCCACTACAGCCGCGGGCTGTCCCGCCGCTCGCTGTCTGCCGAGCTGCGCCGGCAAGGGGTGCAGACCGAGGAGATCCGCGAGGCGGTGAACACCCTCGATCCCGAGCAGGAGGTGGCCACCGCCCGGCGCTTGGTGGAGCGGAAGCTGGCGGGCACCCGCGGCCAGCCGCCCGAGGCCCGCGCCCGGCGGGCGGCAGGCACGCTGGCCCGGAAGGGCTATCCGGCCGGCCTGGTCTTCCGGCTGATCAAGGAAGTCCTCGAGCAGGAAGGCTCAGCCGGCGCCGAGGAGCTCGAGCTGGATCCCGACCAGTACCTCAACCCGGACGACCCCGGCGAGTAGTCACCCCCGCGCGTTAACGCACCTTTCATTCACGTAGCGCACGGTCCGCGCCGGTCGGCGATGCCTTGCTTGATAAAAAGGTTATCAAGCCTTAACCTCACGGCAGCGAGATGTTGTCCTTCTCTGCACAGGGAGTCACGTCAGGCGACCGGAACAGCACTCACGGAGGAGAAGCAGGCCGACACATCAGGTAACCAGAGGCTGGGTCGGAAAACAGCCGGCGGCCCGTCGCGTGCGATCGCTCGCGCCCGGGCATAAACCCCTGAACCAGAGTCACAACACAAGGGTGCCCCGAGGGCTATGGACGGAAAGGGGTGACCGTGAGCAGCGGATTGTCGCTCGCGTTCATGGTGATCGGGTTGCTCGCGGTAGTGTTCGCGCTGGTCGTCGTCTGGCGCCGGACCTCGGCCACGACCCCGTCGCTCACCCCCGCCCAGGACTCCGTCCAGCTCGAAAAGGCCAGCCAGGAAGCTGAGCACATCCGCGCTCGCGCCGAGACCGAAGCGGCCGGAATCCTCGAACGAGCCCGCGACGAAGCCGAACAGGCCGCCCAGGGCCGCCGGGAAGTCGAAGAGGAGATCCGCGCGGTCAAGGACGAGGTCCGCGAGCTGCGCGGGGACCTCGAGCGCCGTGAACTGCGCCTGGCCGATCGCGAGCAGCGGCTGGACGAGGAGCTCAAGCGGATCGAAGAGCGCGCCCAGACCGTGGCCGCGCGCCAGCAGGACCTGGACCGCCGCGCCGCCGAGCTCGACCGGAAAGACGCGGAACGCAAGAGCGAACTCGAGCGCGTCGCCGGCCTCACCGCCAAGGCGGCCAGGGCCGAGCTGGTCGCCGCCATCGAGAACCAGGCCAAGCGGGAAGCGGCGATCATCATCAGGGATATCGAGCACGAGGCGAAGATCGAGGGCGAGAAGCGCGCCCGCAAGATCGTCACCCTGGCCATCCAGCGGGTCGCTACCGAGCAGACCAGCGAGTCCGTGGTCTCGGTGCTGCACCTGCCGGGCGACGAGATGAAGGGCCGCATCATCGGCCGCGAGGGCCGCAACATCCGGGCCTTCGAGTCCGTGACCGGCGTCAACCTGATCATCGACGACACGCCCGAGGCCGTGCTGCTGTCCTGCTTTGATCCGGTCAGGCGGGAGATCGCCCGGCTCACCCTGGACCGGCTGATCGCCGACGGCCGGATCCACCCGCAACGGATCGAGGACGCCTACGAGCGAGGCAAGGCCGAGATCGAGCAGCTGTGCAAGCGGGCCGGCGAGGACGCCATGGTCGAGCTGGGCATCACCGACATGCACCCGGAACTGGTCGACCTCCTCGGCCGCCTGCGGTACCGGACCTCGTACGGGCAGAACGTGCTGCGGCACCTGGTCGAGTCGGCGCACATCGCGGGCATGATGGCCAGCGAGCTGCGGATGGACCCGCTGCTGCTCAAGCGGTGCACGGTCCTGCACGACATCGGCAAGGCGCTCACCCACGAGGTCGAGGGCAGCCACGCGCTGATCGGCGCCGAGATCGCCCGCCGCTACGGCGAGCCGGACGACGTGGTGCACGCCATCGAGGCCCACCACAACGAGGTCGAGGTCCGCACCGTCGAGGCCGTGCTGACCCAGGCCGCGGACGCGATAAGCGGCGGCCGGCCGGGAGCGCGGCGCGAGTCCCTCGAGATGTACGTCAAGCGCTTGGAGCGCCTGGAACAGATCGCCGGCGGCCACGAGGGCGTAGAGAAGGTCTTCGCCATGCAGGCCGGCCGCGAGATCAGGGTCATGGTCAAGCCGGACCGGATCGACGACATCCAGGCCCAGGTGATCGCCCGCGACATCGCCAAGCAGGTCGAGGAGGAACTGACCTACCCGGGCCAGATCCGCGTCACCGTGGTCCGTGAATCCCGCGCCACCGAATTCGCGCGCTGACCTTCACGCATAAAACCCTTTTTATACTGAACGGGCCGTGGTGCTCCCTACGAGGCAAGCCATTTCGTATTCCACACGTACGCGTCGCCTGCCGTATCGGTACTGGCCAGAGCGTCGCCGCTCGGGCTGAACGCGATGCCGATAATGCCCTTGCCCTGCGGGTCGGACAGGGTGTTCACGAACTTTCCGGTGGCCACATTCCAGAAGCCGATGTTGCCGATGGTGTCGCCGGCGGCCAGGAAGCGGCCATTCGGGCTGAACGCGATGTCGGCGAATTCGGAGTTGTAGAACGACTCCAGCGTGCGGACGAGCTTGCCGGTGGCCACGTTCCACAGATAGACGACGCCGTCGCGGGTGCTGCTGGACACGTCGGAGACGGCCAGCAAGCTTCCGTTCGGGCTGAACGCGATGTCGTAGAGTCCCTGGCTGCCCGGATCCTTGAAGGTGGCGGTGAGCTGGCCGGTGGCCACGTTCCACAGGTACGTGCTGCCGTCCGTGTCGCCGGCCGCGAGCAGGTTGCCGTCCGGGCTGAACGCGACGCCGTACACGTTCTTGCCGCCGGGGTCGTGCAGGCTGCTCGTCGAGGTGGATTTGGGCTTGCCCCCGGCCACGTTCCACAGGTAGGTGCTGCCGCCGTTGCTGCCTACCGCGATCATGCTGCCGTCCGGGCTGACCGCCACGCGGTCGTTGTCCCGGTTGCCGTTCGACAAGGTGGCGGTGAGCTTGTCGCTGCTCGCGTTCCACAGGTAGATGTTGCTGTTCGCGTCGGCCACGACGTACGAGTCGCTGGACGGGATGAACGCGATGCTGTTGACCCCGATGGTGTTGGGGTCCTTGAGGGTGGCGATGAGCTTGCCGGTGGTCACGTTCCACAGGTAGGTGGGGCCCGCGCCGTCGCCGGTCGCGAGCACCGTATCCGAGCTGAACACGTCACCGAAGACGTTCTTGCCGCCCGGGTCGTGCAGGGAGACCTCGGGCGTGTTGGGTGCTGCGGCGCCGGACGGCCCGCTCGGGTGGACCGACGGATGGCCGGTCGCCGGGGCCGAGGACGGCGGGGTCATGGGATGAGACGCCTTCGGGCTCGCGCTGCTGAGCAGGACACCCACGAGCGCGCCGATCACCACCACGGCGGCGGCTACGGCGATGAGCACCGTCCGGCGCGCCCCGCGGCCCGAGCGCCGCCCCCGACCGCCTGGCGGGGCCGCCGCTGCGATCTGCCAGGCCGGCAGCTGGTCGTTGCCGATCCCGTCCGGGCCGGTGCGCTGCCGGTCGGAGTCGTGGCCAGGACCCGTCCGGTTGCCGGTCCGCATGGTCCGGGTCGGCTCGTACAGCAGGTCGGGCGAGGCTGGCTCGTCGGCGCGTCCGGAACCGAGCCCGATCCCGCCCCCGGACGGGGATCCCCCCTGACCGGAGATTGACCCGGCGGCTACTTCCTGGACTGGCTTCGGCGTGTTCGGGGCCGGCGTGTTCGGGACCGGCGTGTCGGCGGCGGGCTCGGCCCGGTGACGGTAGCCGGCGGCCGACTGGGCCAGGTAGGCCTCGGTGGCGCTGCCGGTCTTGGTCAGGCGCTCCAGGATGGTGGCCAGGCCGGGCCGGTCGGCTGGGTTCTTGGCCAGGCACTCGCTGAGCAGCTGCCGGAACCCGTGCTCTTCGGTCACGCCGGTCAGGTCCGGCGGCTCTTTGGTGATGCGGTAGACCACGGTGACGATCGAGTCATCGCCGAACGTGACCCGGGCGGTCGCGGCGAAGGCCAGCGTGCAGCCCAGCCCGAACACGTCGCTCGCGGGTCCGGCCACGTCACCCAGCAGCTGCTCGGGAGCCATATAGGAGTAGGTGCCGACGACCATCCCCGCGGTCGTCATCGGGGTGGCCGCGGCGGCCCGTGCGATACCGAAGTCGATGATGCGCGGCCCGTCGTCGGCCAGGATCACGTTGCTCGGCTTCAGGTCCCGGTGGACTAGCCCGCAGGCGTGGATCGCAGCCAGCCCTTCGGCCAGTCCCGCGCCGAGCCGGCATAGCTTCTCCAGCCGGAACGGCCCGCCTCCGGCTACCGCCTGCTGCAGCGAGGGGCCGTGGATGAAGGCGGTGACCATCCACGGCGGATCGGCCGCGGGGTCGGCGTCCACGACGGACGCGGTGTGGAAACCCCCGACCCGCCGGGCCGCCTCGATCTCGCGCGCGAACCGCTCACGGAACTGCTTGCCGCGGGCGTACCCGGGATGGATGATCTTCACCGCGACCTGGCGGCCGCCTGGGGACAGGCCAAGGAACACCTGGCCCATGCCGCCTTCGCCCAGCCTTCCGATCAGCCGGTAGTTGCCGACCCTGCTCGGATCACCAGGCTTAAGCCGCTCCATGACCTTGAGTCCCACCCCATCCGTCAGTAACGGACCCTGGACCGTTACCAGAAGGAGAACGGTCGATATTAGAAGGATAAGTGTCTAGGCTCGCCCGGCACCCTGACAACTATCACTCGGTCACCCGCCAGCCAGCGGCAGCGGCGGCACGCCCGGCGGGGTGAAGCCCATGATCTGGCCGTAGAAGGACAGCTCCGCCTCCAGGCTCGCGATGATGCTCTCCGCCTTCCTGAACCCGTGCGACTCCCCGGCGAAGGTCAGGAAGGCGTAGGGAATCCCGCGCGCGGCCAGTTCGGCGGCGATGGATTCAGACTGGATCGGGGGCACGACCGGGTCGTCGAGCCCTTGCAGGAGCAGGATCGGGCAGGTGAGGTCGTTGACGTGACCGACCGGCGCCCGCTCGGCGTACAGCGCGCGGGATTCCGGCAGCGGCCCGATGAGGCCGTCCAGGTACCGTGATTCGAAGTCGTGCGTCTGCGCGGCGAATCCGCGCAGGTCACTGACGCCGTAGTAGGACACCGCCGCCGCGAAGACAGCACCCCGGTCCGGATCGGGGCCTGCCGCCCCGATCCCGGAGGTCACGGCGGCCAGCGCGGTCCAGCCCCCGGCCGACGGCCCGCGGATGCCGAGCCGCTTCCCGTCCGCCTGGCCGGCCTCGGCCAGCGCGAGCGCGGCGGTCATCACGTCGGCCACGTCCACCACTCCCCACTGGCCGCGCAGCCGCTCCCGGTAGGCCCGGCCGTACCCGCTCGAGCCGCCGTAGTTCACGTCGATGATCCCGATGCCCCGGCTGGTAAAGAACGCCTTCTCCAGGTCGAGACGTGGCACCACGTGCGAGGTCGGGCCGCCGTGCACCCAGACGATGTAGGGCGGCAACTCGCCGTCGGGCGCCGCGACCGCGGGATTGGCCGGCGGGTAGACCAGCGCGTGCACCACCGAGCCGTTCGGCCCGGACAGTTGCTCCGCGCGCGGCACCGGCAGGTAGGCGGCGTCGGGCAGGGCCTCGGCTTCCCGGCGTAGCTCGCTCACCGCAGCCGCCCCGGTCGGCTCCCCGGCCGCCGGGATGTCTATCCGGACCACGCTGAGCGGCACCGCCGGGCCGCCCGCCGTGGTGACCACGCTCCAGCCAGATGCGGAGAGCCAGGGCGAGACCGCCTGGTACCCCAGGTCGAGATCGGTCAGCTGATCCGTTTCAGGATCGAGTATCCCCAGTTGGGAGGGGCCGGTCCCGTGGCTGACGGCCAGGCGGCCGTCGCCGAGCACGGCGAACGGATACGCGCCGAGCTGCCAGAGCGGCGCGGCGAACTCCTCCTCGCGTGGGCACAGCGGTCGCGGCGCACCCGCCGGTTCGGCCAGGTCGGCCTGGTACAGATTCCACCACCCGGACCGGTCCGAGATCACGTACAGGCTGCGCTCGTCCCGCCAGACCGGAGCCAGTACGGACTCCCGGTCGCCGCCCATGATCACCCACTGCCGCCACTCGCCGACCGCGGCTATCCGCAGCTCGGTCCCGTCCCACGGCATCCGAGGGTGATCCCAGCAGATCCAGGCCAGCGCGGTGCCATCCGGCGACGGGGCCGGGAAGGCGTAGAAGTCCGAACCGCTGACCAGCACCCGGACCGTGCTGGCGTCGCCGGCGGCCGAGCCGTCCAGCGGCACGGCTACGATCGCCCGGGTGATCCGGCCGCCCGCGTGCCGCTCCCGGACGCACCACACCTCGTCGGCGCCGGGGGAGAGCACGAAGTCGGCGAACCGGTCGGCGGCCGCGTCGCTGGCCGCCGCCGTCAGCGGCTCCGGCTCTTCGCCTGTCCCGCCCGCCGCCCGGCAGCGATACAGCCGCTGGTCGGTGAAGTTCGCGAACAGGAAGCCATCGGACAGCGGAAGGTAGGAGCGGCCGCCGTACTCATGCACCCGCGTCCTGGCGTTCCAGGGCCTAGGGAGCAGGTCACGGCGGACGCCGTCCGGTCCCTCGCCGACCACGGCCACCCGTCCGCCCTCGGACGGCCGGGTCTCCTGCCACCACACCTGCGCGCCGGCGATGACCGGGAACGAGAGGCCGACCCGCTTGCGCGCGACGTCGGCGCCCTGGATGGGGGAGGGCCATTCCCCGTAGATGTGCGTTTCTGTAATCATTTGCCTACAGATATACCACGCCAGACGGCCTCAGCATGGCTCACATGATGCACCCAGTCGGCCCCTATCCTGTTGGTGTGACAGCAGGCGGCCGGACCTACCAGATCCGCACCTACGGGTGCCAGATGAACGCGCACGACTCCGAGCGCCTAGCCGGCCTGCTGGACGAGGCGGGTTACCGGCCCGCCCGCGAGGGCCAGACCCCCGACGTCGTGGTGTTCAACACCTGCGCGGTGCGCGAGAACGCGGCCGACCGGCTGTACGGCAACCTGGGCCATCTGCTGCCGCAGAAGAAGAACGGCATGCAGATCGCGGTCGGCGGCTGCCTGGCTCAGATGGAGCGCACCCGGATCACGCAGCGCGCCCCCTGGGTTGACGTGGTGTACGGCACCCACAACATGGGCTCGCTGCCCGCGCTGCTCGAGCGGGCCCGGGTCCGGAACGAAGCCCAGGTCGAGTTCGCCGAGACGCTGGAGACGTTCCCCTCGCTGCTGCCGGCCAGGCGCCAGTCGGCCTATTCCGCCTGGGTCTCGATCTCGGTGGGCTGCAACAATACCTGCACCTTCTGCATCGTGCCCAGCCTGCGAGGCAAGGAACGGGACCGCCGCCCTGGCGACATCCTGGCCGAGATCGGCGCGCTGGTCGCGGACGGGGTCCTCGAGGTCACGCTGCTCGGCCAGAACGTGAACTCCTACGGCGCCGAGTTCGGTGACCGGAAGGCGTTCGGCAAGCTGCTGCGCAGCTGCGGGGAGATCGAGGGCCTGGAGCGGGTCCGTTTCACCTCGCCGCACCCTCGGGACTTCACCGACGACGTGATCGATGCGATGGCGCAGACCCCGAACGTCATGCCCAGTCTGCACATGCCGCTGCAGTCCGGCTCGGACACCGTGCTGAAGGCGATGCGCCGCGCCTACCGCCGGGACCGCTACCTGGCCATTCTGGACCGGGTCCGGGCTGCCATCCCCGACGCCGCCATCACTACCGACATCATCGTCGGCTTCCCCGGCGAGACCGACCAGGACTTCGAGCAGACCCTGGACCTGGTCCGCCGGGCTCAGTTCGCCGGTGCGTTCACGTTCCGTTACTCAATCCGCCCCGGCACCCCCGCCGCGACCATGGACGGCCAGGTCCCCGCCGATGTCGTGCAGGAACGCTACGAGCGTCTGGTCGCCCTGGTCGAGGAGACCACGTTCGCCGAGAACCGGAAGCTGACCGGCGCGACGGTCGAGGTCCTGGTCGCCGAGGGCGAGGGCCGCAAGGACGCCGCCACCCACCGCATGTCCGGTCGCGCCCGCGACAACCGCCTGGTCCACTTCACCCCGCACGCCGCCCCCCGCCAACCGGATGAAACCGGGGATTCACCACGCTCTGACGCGGTGAAACCCGGGATTCACCACGTAGCCCCGGGCGCGCCGCGGCCCGGCAACGTGGTCACCGTGACGGTCACCCGCGCCGCCCCGCACTACCTTCTGTCGGATGCCGCGCCGCTGTCCCTGCGCCGGACCCGCGCCGGCGACGCCTGGGAAGCCGCTGCTACGGCGCCCGCGCCCGCGGCACCCGTGCCCACGGCCCCCGCCACGCCGTCCCCGCGCCCGCCACGCCGTCGCCCGCGCCCGCCACGCCGTCGCACGCCCCCGTCCTGCTGGGCATGCCCGCGCGCCATCCTTAAGCCCCTGTGACCCCGCCGTCGGCCTCCCGGGCACTGGTGATGTCCCATATGCGCCTGGCGATGAAGGACCGGGCCGCCGGGGCCGGTTCGAGGTCGAGCGCCGCGCGGTAGGCGCCGGCGGCCTCCTGATCGCGCCCGAGGCGTCTCAGCAGCTCAGCCCGGGCGATGTGCAGCTGGGCCCAGCGCCGCAGCTGCGGATGATGAGCCAGCGCGTCCAGGATGACCAGTCCCGCGGCCGGGCCCTCGGACATGGCCACCGCCACGGCCCGGTTGGCCTCCACCACCGGGGTCGGCTCATAGCGGATCAGCTCGCTGTAGAGCAGCGCGATCTGCCGCCAGTCCGTGGCCTCCGCGCTGACCGCGGTCGAGTGGCAGGCCGCGATGGCGGCGTGCAGCTGGTAGGGACCTGGCCTGCCGCGGCGCAGCGCCCGGTCCAGGACCGCCTCGCCCTCGGCGATCATGTCCCGGTCCCACCGGCCGCGGTCCTGGTCCTCCAGCAGCACGAGCGCACCGACGTCGTCGGCACGCGCGGCCCGGCGGGCGTCGGTCAGCAACAGCAGGGCCAGCAGTCCCATCGCCTCAGGCTCGTCGGGCAGCAGGCGGGCCACGCCGCGGGCCAGCGAGATCGCGGTGTCGCACAGGTCGCCGCGGACCAGGGCATCGCCCCGGCTGGCCATGTGGCCCTCGGTGAACAGAACGTAGATGACCCGCAGCACCGCGCCGAGCCGCGCCGGAAGCTCGGCCTGGCCCGGAACCCGGAACGGGATCCGGGCCTCGCGGATCTTGGCCTTGGCCCTGACCAGGCGTTTGGCCATGGTCTCCTCGGGGATAAGGAAGGCCGCCGCGATCTCGGCCGTCGACAGCCCGCATACCGATCGCAGCGTCAGCGCGATGCGGACGGAGGCGTCCAGGGCCGGATGGCAACACAAGAACACCAGGCTGAGCTGGTCGGCGGGCTCCGGAGAGGCGTCCCGGCCTAGCCCGGCGTCGTCAAGCTCCCGCATCGAGGCGGCCTCCTTCGCGCCGCGGATGGCCTCGCGCCGCAGCCGGTCGACGGCCTTGTGCCGGGCCACGCCGATGAGCCAGCCCAGGGCGTTGTCCGGCACTCCCGTGGCCGGCCACTGCTCCAGCGCGGCCACGCAGGCGTCCTGCACGGCGTCCTCGGCCGCGCCGATATCGCCGGTCAGGCGGCATAGAGCGGCCGTCGCCGCCCACCAGTGCCGGCGGATGAGCTGATCGAGCGGGCCGCTCACACCGGCGCTTACGTCGCCACGATCGGGCGTACCTCCACCGAGGCGTCCCGCGCCGCGGGGATGGTGGCCGCCCACTTGAGGGCCTCGTCGAGATCGGCACACTCGATGACGCTGTACCCGCCGAGCTGCTCCTTGATCTCGGCCGACGGGCCGTCGGTGATGATGGTCTCGCCGTCCCGGACCCGGAC
The DNA here is from genome assembly GCA_963722055.1 of uncultured Actinomycetes bacterium. Lineage (GTDB taxonomy): Bacteria > Actinomycetota > Actinomycetes > Streptosporangiales > Streptosporangiaceae > Palsa-504. Next base: position 117,949 of record CAVRLA010000018.1, read on the forward strand.
TGTCGTGGTGGACGACCGGGCGCCCAGCGGAGCGCAGTCGATGAGCACCCCGGCCCGGCCCATAGCCTCCACCGCGGCCGCGTACTCCTGGATGAGCTGGTCGAGCTCGGGCGTCCCCGGCTCCGGAAGTGCGTCTCCGGTGCGGTTGAGCAGCAGCATGTACTTCACGATGCATCCCTCCTGCAGTGGCCTACTCCCTACTATCGAACGGGTCTGGCCGGGATGGACACCGAGCCGGGAATCGGCTGTGTGACGATGGCGATATGGCGACCAAGAGGGCTCCGGCGATGCGGCGTACCGATGCCTCCGTAGACGAGTTCCTGGCCGCTGTGCCCGATGAGCAGCGACGCGAGGATGCGCGCCGGTTGTGCGCCCTGATGCGGGAGATCACCAGTGAGCCGCCGGCCGTGTGGGGAACGAGCATCGTTGGTTTCGGCGTGTACCACTACCGGTACGCCAGCGGTCATGAGGGCGACGGGCCGCTGGCCGGTTTCGCGCCTCGCCGCCAGCACCTGGTCATCTATCTGGTCGGCGAGTTCGAGACCCGGCATCGGTCGGTGCTGGCCCGGCTGGGTCCGCACCGGACCGGGAAAGGCTGCTTGTATATCAAGCGGCTCGATGACGTCGACCATGGTGCGCTGCGCGAGCTGATCGACCGTTCGGTCCGGGTCCGCCAGGGCGTCAGCCGGGCTTCCGCTTTATCGCCCGGTCAGCCCGTGTCGGGCGGGAGCTGACCGCCGCTGCCCAGGGCGGCCAGGCCGCCGCTGTCACGGGCGTCCTGCCGCATCGAGGTCAGCGCGCTCACGTGGCCGAGAACGTACCGGTCGAAGAACGCCAGCGTGATGCGGGCGACGAGCCGTTCCACCGGGTTGTCTCCGGTGTACGGGACCATGTGGTCCGCCCCGTACAGGTCCAGGTAGTAACGGGGGCTGGCCCGGTCCGCACGGTACAGCTGGACACTGGTCGACGGCGGGTTGATCGTGTCCGCGTTACCCTGCACGAACAGCATGGGCGGCGCCTGGCCCGCAAAGTACGGCCCCGGCATCGGCGGCCATTCGGCCCCGGACAGGACCGCCACCGCCTTGAGCCGGTGATCCTGACAGCACGTGTTGCCCCCCAGCGCCGCCACCGTGTCCCCGCCGTCGGACTGGCCCGCCGCGGCGACCTCGTGCGGGTTGAGCCGGCCGGACAGGAAGCCGTCGGGCTGCGTGTTCAGCGCCAGCAGTCGGGTCAGTACGTAGGACACGTCTCCGGGCTGGTTCACCAGGTCCGGCTCGTACGCGGCCGAACCGACCAAGCAGTCGGTGCGCGGGAAGTCCACCGACGCGACCACGTAGCCGGCGCTGACCCAGGCCCGCAGCAGGTCCTCGTACGTACTGCTGCACTGCATGAACCCCGGCGCAAACATGATCAGCGGGAACGGGCCGCCGACCGGCCATGACCCCGACGATCCCTTCCGCACCGGGTAGCGGATCAGGGTCAGCACCGAGCGCTCACCCAGGTGCTGGCCGGTCACCCCGACGTGCGCGGGCTCGGTAAAGGTCATCCGCCGCTCACCGACCCCGTACCGGCCAGCCACGCCCACCGCGGCTACCGCCCGGGCCGGCGCGGCCGAGGCCGTCAGGCTCGGGGTGGCCGCCGCGGCCGGAGCGACCGCTGAGGTCGTCGCCGCCGGGGGCGAAGGGCTCCCGCAGGCAGCCGCCAGCATCACGGTCGCGAGCGCGACCGCGATCGCCTCCGTGGCCTGGATCAGCCTGGACCGCCGGGCAGCCGATACCACCGCTGCATCGTAGCTTCCCGGCGGCCGGAGCACGGCCCCATCGCACAGAGTCCTAGCTGCCTTTGCAGTGGAGGGCCTAGAGTGCAGCCGTGGCCGTATGTGCGCCGTGTGCCCTCTGCCCCGGGGGTTGGCTCGTGGACGGAACCCGGCTCGTGGAGGGAACCCGGCTCGTGACGGAACCCCGGCTCGTGACGGAACCCCGGCTCGTGACGGAACCCCGGCTCGTGACGGAACCCCGGCTCGTGACGGAACCCCGGTGACGGCCCGGCTCACCCCGCGGCCCGGCGGGCCCGCCTGCGGGCCCTGCTGGAGTCCGGCCAGACCATCGTGGCGCCGGGGGCGTTCGATCCGCTGTCGGCCCGGCTGGTGGAGGAGGCCGGGTTCCCGGCGGTGTACATGACCGGGTTCGGGACCTCGGCGGCTCTCATCGGGCGGCCGGACGTGGGCTTGCTGACCATGACCGAAATGGTCGGCAACGCCGGGCGGATCGCGGCCTGCGTGGACATCCCGGTCATCGCCGACGCGGACACCGGCTACGGCAATCCGCTGAACGTGATCCGCACGGTCGGGGCCTACGAGGCGGCCGGGGTCGCCGGGATCCACATCGAGGACCAGGTCGCCCCCAAGAAGTGCGGCCACCTGGAGGGCAAGCTGGTCATCCCGGCCGAGGAGATGGTCGAGAAGGTCCGCGCAGCCGTCGAGGCCCGCACGCAGCCCGAGTTCGTGATCATCGCGCGGACCGACGCGCGAGCCGTGGAAGGCCTGGAACGAGCGCTCCGGCGCGGGCGGATGTACCGCGAAGCCGGAGCCGATGTGCTGTTCATCGAGGCGTTGACCAGCGAGGCCGAAGCGGAGGAGGCGGTGCGGGCCCTGCCCGACGTGCCGCTGCTGTTCAACTGGGCGGAAGGAGGCAAGACCCCGCCGATCAGCCTGGACCGCCTGACGGAAATGGGATATCGGATTGTCATCTTTCCCATCGGCACGTTGCTGGCGGCTACGGGGGCCATGCGGCGGATACTGCAGGAGATCGCCCAGGCGGGCACGCCGGCCGCGGCGATTCGCGAGTTGCCCACGTTCGCGGAGTTCGTGGATTTCATCGGGCTGCCCCAGGTCCGCGAGGCTGAACAGCGGTACGCCGTCAAGGCCTCCGACGCGCCGGGGCCCGAAACCGGAGGTGCGGATGGCAGCGACATTTGACCGGCCCAGCGTGACCACGGAGCTGGCCAGGGCCGTGATCGAGGCGGCCGAACGCAAGGCGGCCGAGATGGGCCATGCCTTCGTGATCGCGATCGTGGACGACAGCGGGGTGCTGAAGGCGTTCAGCCGGATGGACGGCGCGGCCCTGGTGTCCGTCCAGATAGCCCAGGACAAGGCCTATACCGCGGTCGGCTTCGGCCTGGCCACCGACGCGTGGCACGACTTCATCAAGGATGATCCGCCGCTCGCCATGGGCGCGGCTCCCGGGATCGACCGCCTGATCGTGTTCGGCGGCGGGTACCCGATCAAGGTCGGCGAGGCGGTGGTCGGCGGCATCGGCGTCAGCGGCGGCCACTATAGCCAGGACATGGAGGTCGCCCAGGCCGGGCTGTCGGCGCTCGCCTCCCCCTGACCGGCCGCCGCCACCCGTCCGGCCGCGGCCACCGGTCCGACCGGCCGCGGCCACCGGTGGCCGCGGCCACCGGTCCGGCCGGCCGCCTCAGCTCCGGGTGCGCGGGCGCGCCCGGACGTGCACGCGCTCGCCCTGCGGCCCGAACAGGATCAGCAGCTCGGCAGGCTCCGGCCCGGCGCTGCCGAACCAGTGCGGGGTGCGAGTGTCGAACTCGGCGGCCTCGCCGGGTTTCATGACGAAGTCGTGCTCGCCGAGCCGCAGCCGCAGGCGGCCGGACAGCACGTACATCCACTCGTACCCCTCGTGGCTCTTCTGCTCGCCCGCGGGTTCGCCTGCCGGAGCGAGCACCTTGTAGGCGCGGATCCCGCCCGGCTGGCGGGTCAGCGGGATCAGGGTGCGGCCGCCCCGCCGCAGCGGCCGGGAACGGACGCGCGGGTCACCTGGGACCGGCGCGCCAACGAGTTCGTCCAGCGGCACCTGGTAGGCGCGGGCCAAGGCCAGCAGCAGCTCCAGGGTTGGCTTGCGCCCGCCGGACTCCAGCCGGGACAGCGTGCTCACCGAGATGCCGGTCGTCTCGGACAGCTCGGCCAGCGTGCCGCCACGGCGCCGCCGCAGCGCCCGCAGCCGCGGGCCAACCGCGTCCAGCACCGGATCGTGCTCCATCCCTCTATTTGCTGCTTCGGCAAGAAGATTTGTCAACTCGCCGCCCGCTGAACCATGGTGGGCGCATGAACGAGAACTACGACGTCGTGGTGGTGGGCGGCGGCGCGGCCGGGTTGAGCGGTGCGGTCGCGCTGGCCCGGTCCCGCCGCTCGGTCCTGGTCGTCGATGCGGGTGACCCGCGCAACGCCCCGGCCGGCCACGTGCACAACTTCCTGACCCGCGACGGCAGGCCGCCCGCGGAGATCTACGCGTCCGGGCGCGGCGAGGTGACCCGGTACGGCGGCCAGGTCGAGACCGGGCGGGTCACCACCTTGAGCCGGGACGGCGACCGATTCCGGGTCCAGATCGGGCCGCGCACGGTGACGGCCCGGCGGCTGCTGATCGCCACCGGCCTGCGCGATGAGCTGCCCGACGTGCCGGGACTTGCTGCCCGGTGGGGCATCGACGTCCTGCACTGCCCGTACTGCCACGGCTGGGAGGTCCGGGACCAGCGCATCGGCATTCTGGCCACCGGGCCCACCGCCGTTCACCAGGCCCTGCTGTTCCGCCAGCTCAGCCCGCACGTGACCCTGCTGCAGCACACCGGTCCCGTACCGGACGACCAGCAACGTAAGCTGCTGACGGCCCGCGGCATCACCGTTACCGAAGGTCCGGTCGAGGAGATCGAAGCCGACGCCAGCGTCCTGACCGGGGTCCGGCTCCCGGACGGCCGCCACCTGCCACTCAACGCCGTCATCGTCGCGCCGTTCATGCGGGCCCGCGCCGAGCTGCTGGAACCGCTCGGCCTCAAGCCGGCCGAGGTGCGGATCGGCGAGCACGCCGTGGGCACCTACATCGAGTCCGACCCCACCGGCGCGACCGTCGTCCCCGGGGTCTGGGTCGCGGGCAACCTCGCCAACATCCAGGCGCAGGTCATCACCTCAGCGGCGGCCGGCCTGACCGCCGGCGCCGCGATCAACCTCAACCTCGTCCTCTCCGAAGCCGGCCGGGCCGCCGGAATCTAGGGCACCAGGACGATCTTGCCGTGCGCATGGCCGGTAGCCAGCGCCCGGTGGGCGGCGGCGGCTTCAGCTAGCGGATAGGCCGCCGCGACCACGACCCGCAGCTTCCCGTCAGAAGCCAGCCGGGCCAGCTCGAGCCGGGCGGCGGTCCGGATCTCCGTACCGGGGTCGGCCCCGGGTGCGCCGCCGATCACCTTGACGCCCGACTCGAACGCCCGCCGGCTCGCGACGATGGTGACGATCCGGCCGCGGTCGGCCACCAGGGCGAGTGAGGTGTCGAGCGCCTCGTCGCCTCCCGCGCAGTCGACGGCGGCGTCCACGCCGCCCGGGGCCAGCGCGCGGACGCGCTCCTCCAGCCCGGCCCCGTACGCCACCGGCTCCGCGCCGAAGTCCCGCACCAGCGCCGGCCCGCTCTCGCCCGCCGTGCCGATCACGCGCGCGCCCGCGTCCGCCGCAAGCTGGATGGCCATGAGCCCCACGCCGCCCGAGGCGCCGTGAATCAGGACGGTATCGCCCGCGCCAACCCCGGTGACGGCCAGCGCGTGCGCGGCGGTCACGCCGGTCAGCATCAGCCCGCTCGCCTCCTCGAACGACAGCGTCGAGGGCTTGGGGACCACGCTGGACCCGGGCACGGTTACGTCGCCGGCGTACGCGCCCGCGATCCGGTACGCGATCACCTCATCGCCGACCGCCACCCGCCCGCCGGGTCCCTCCGCGCCGTCGCCCACCTCGGTTACCACGCCCGCGGCCTCGGACCCCAGCCGCATCGGCAGCCGGGCCGGATCCTGGCCCATGACGCCGCTGTAGACCTTGTAGTCGATCGGATTAGTGCCGGCCGCCCGCACGCTGATCAGCACCTCGCCCGGCCCCGGCGGCCGGATCGGCGTCTCGATCACGGCCAGCACCTCCGGCCCGCCGAACGCGGTCGCCACCACAGCCCTCGTCATCCCGGAATCATCCACGGACCCATTCTGCACACCCCGCAGCGCCCGGCCGGACTGGGTGCTCGAGCCACGGCCCGTTCGGCGTAAAGATCGGTACTCAACATGATCAACTTGGCGTGGTTCCGGGGTTTTGGGTCCAGGGGACGCTAGTCCGCAGGCCAGCGCCGAGTCGTCGGCTGCGCCGCGAGGCTGAGAAACAGCGGGCGGGCCTGAACTCGTATCAGGACCGTTCTTGCAGGCTCTGAGGGGGAGTAGACGCAACTCCAGGGAGGGATCATGAAGGAGGTCTGGCAGAGAATCAGCGCCGAGCCGGCCGTGGCCACAGGCGCGGTGGTGGCGAGCATCAACGCCGTCGCGGCATTTGGCGCCTGGGCGCCGACGCCGATGCAGCTCGCCGCGGTCAACAGCGCGCTGGTGGCCATCTTTGCGCTGCTGACCCGCGCGACCGTCCATCACAAGTACGGCACGCCGGTTAAGCTTCGCCGGGCCCGGCCGCGCCAGGCGCGCAAGCCGGCCAAGGCGCCGCGCCAAACCGAACCCGTGTCAGGATAACGATCCTTATTCTGAACGGATCGTGGTGCTCGCGGCCGAGCTCGCGCCTGGCCCCCCGGGCGGGACGCGATCAGCCGTCCAGAACCGTGCGCAGGGTCGCGGCGAAGGCGTCGGGCTTACCCATGCCGCCGTACTCGCCGCCCAGGAACCCGTCGTGACCGCCGGGGAAGGTGACGGGCGCCGTCCCCAGCTGCTCGGCCACCGCCACGCCCGCGCGGCTCGCCACCATCTGCCCGGATTCCTCGCCGACCGCGAGGATGACGCGGGTGGCTGCCACGCGGAGCGCGTCGTAATCGGGCTGGTAGTGCGCGAGCGGGATCATGTTCAGCCCCACCAGCGGGTCGTTGCGCGAGCCATCGTCCTCGGTCGGCAACCCGAAGGCGGCCGGATCCGGGGCGGCCCGGTCCAGGTAATCGGCCGGGAGCGGGCCCTGGTAGCTGACCAGCGCGATGAACTTCGCCATCGCCGGGCCGAAGCCGCTGCGCAGGTAGGTCTCGTGCATGTCCACGCAGACGGCCATCGCGGTCTCGGCGTCCGGCAGTTCGCGCATCGCGGGCGGCTCGTGCGCGACGAGGGTCCGGACCTGCTCGGGGTGCCTGGCCACCAGGGCCAGCGCGTTGACGGCGCCGCCGCTGCTGGCGAAGATGTCGACCGGCCCGGCGTCCAGCGCCGAGATCAGCCGGTGCAGGTCATCGGCGTGTTCATCCGGGGTGGTCTCGAGGGCGCCGTCGGTCCGCAGGCTGCGCCCGGCGCCCCGGGGGTCGTAGGTCACCACCGTGCGGTCGGTGAAATGCCCGGCCAGGGTGGCGAATCCGGCCGCCCCCATCGGCGACCCGATGATCAGCAGGACCGGCTTGGTACTGGCGTCGTCGGCCCGTACGTCGTAGGAGAGCACGGCACCCGGTACGTCAAGCGTGTGAGTCTTGGGTTCGGTCATATCTGTACGACGCGCCACCCCGGTTGAACTCATCGGATCCGCACCACCGCGGATGATCTCCGCCAGCACCGTGACGGCCTCGTCGATCGCGCTGTCTTTGAGATTGCCGTAGCCGATCAGGAGCCCCGGGTCCGATGGATCGGGTTGGAGCTGCATCTCGTAGAGGTTCCACAGCTCGATGCCGCGGCGCGCGGCGGCCCGCAGCATCGCGGGCACGTCGGTCCCCGGCGGCAGCTCGAGCAGCAGCTGCATGCCCCCCTCCGCGCCGCGCACGCGGTACTCGGGCAGGTTCCGGCGCAGCGCGTCGAGCAGGACGTTGCGGCGGGTTCGGTATCGCTGCCGGGAGGCGCGCAGGTGCCGGTCGTAGGCCCCGGACTGCATGAGCTGGACCAGCGCGAGCTGGTTGAGCGCGGGCGGGAGCAGCTGGATCTCGTGCTCGGCCCGCACCGCCTGCACCCACCGGCGGGGCGTCACCACCCAGCCGATGCTGACCGTGGGCCCCAGTGCCTGGCTCATCGAGCCCAGCAGCGCTACCCGGTCCCTGGCCGTCCCCTGCAGCACCGGCGGCGCGGGGTGATCGTAGCTGAACTCCGAGAGGTAGTCGTCCTCGATGACCAGCCCGTCCACCCGTCGCGCCCAGTCCACCAGCGCGGGGCGGCGGTGCGGGGCCAGCGGGACGCCGAGCGCGACCTGCCGGGCCGCGCCCACGCACACGGCACGCAGGCCGGGCTGCCCGTCTAGGGCGCCGACGACTAGGCCGTCGTCGTCCACCGGGAGCGGCACCAGTTCCAGGCCCGCCTCCTGCGCGGCCTGGAACAGCCGCGGCGATCCGGGACTCTCCATGCCGATCGCGGTATGCCCGTCCGCGACCAGCGCGCGGCAGAGCCGCGACATGCCCTGCCCGGCCCCCATGACGACACAGATCGTGCCCGGCTCGGCCGCCGCGCCGCGGCTCCGGTTCAGGTGCTCGGCCAGGACCGCGCGCAGCTCCGGCAGCCCGCCCGGCTCGGAGTAGGAGAGCCGGTCGAACGGGGCGATCTCGGCCGCCGCCCTGATCGCCTCCACCCACTGACGGCGCGGAAAGGATCGCAGGTCGGGTGTGCACGAGGACAGATCGAACCCGGCCGCCGGGGACGGCCTGACGGCCTGTACCGGGCGCGGGCGGGCCGGATCGGTCCTGGGCTCGTCACCGGGCCCCGGGGACCAGGTCACCCGGGTCGCCGAACCCGTCTTCCCGGTTAGGTAGCCCTCAGTGATGAGCTGGCCGTAGGCCTCGGTGACGGTCCAGCGGGATACGCTCAGGTCGGCGGCGAGCATCCGGCTGGGCGGCAGTGCCGCGCCCACCGGCAGCCGCCCGCTCCTGATCGCCGTCCGGATCGCCGCGGCCAGCCGCATGTGCAGCGGCCCGGGCCGGGTGGCGGACAGGTCAAGGAGTGTCTCCCAGGCCAAATTGGCCTGTTTTCCTGTCATGCCATTGGATCGTAGCCGCGGGCTGACCGCTTCTAACGTCGATATCACTGTGAATCGGCTATCCACGGGGAGCTCGACTAGCTATGACCGTTCTATCGCTTCAGCGGCTGGTGGCCCGGCCGCGGCGCCGGACCGCCGTGATCCGCAACTCGACTGCGGCCCGCCGCCCGCGCCGGACCTACCTTGACTCGTTCTTCGCCGACCCGGCCGCGGTGGAGGACGACTCCATCCGGATGCGGCGTCGCGACGCCCCAGCTCGGTGATCCTCAGCCGGCCTGGTCCAGCCAGCCCGTCATGCTGCGGGCCAGGGTCGGCATCGGCAGCGAGCCGTGGTCCAGGACGGCGGCGTGGAAGGCGGGCAGCGAGAACTCCTGGCCCAGGCGCCGCTGGGCCTCCTCCCGGATCCGGATGATCTCGAGCTTGCCGGTGAGATAGGCCAACGCCTGGCCGGGCACCACTATGTACCGGTCGATCTCAGCGGCCAGGAACTCCGGCGGCATCGGCACGTGGGTGACCATGAAATCCAGGGCCCGTTCCCGGCTCCAGCCGAAGAAGTGCAGGCCGGTGTCCACCACCAGCCGCGCGGCCCGCATCAGCGACGAACTGATCGCGCCGAGCAGGCCGCGGTCGTCGGCGTACAGCCCGGCTTCCTCGGCGAGTTGCTCGGCGTACAGGCCCCAGCCCTCGGAGAACACCGGGAGGCTGCGCTGGCGCTGCAGGGCGGGCAGGTCGGTGAGCAACTGCAGGCGGGACAGCTGCAGGTGATGCCCGGGCACCGCCTCGTGGAAGGCCACCACCTCGAGGTCCCATCCGGTCCCGGCGGTCGGCCGTTCGGTGTTGAACCAGAACGTCCCGGCCCGGCCGCCGTCCAGGCGCGGCGGGGTGTAGTGCGGCGCGGCCCCGCCCAGCGCCACGACCTGCGGCATGGGCGTCACCTCGCACGGCGGGGGCAGCGGTTGCGGGAACAGCTCCGCCGCCCGCGCCTCGGCCCGCGCCACCGCGACCGCCGCCTGGCGGATGGCTTCGGTCGGCGACATCTTCCCGGCCGAGTCCCGCACCGCGCCGAGGACCTCCTCCAGACCGGACAGTCCCAGTCCGGCGCCGAGCTTGACGGCCCGGGCCTCCAGTATGTCGATGTGATCCAGCCCGGTCTGGTGCAGTTCCTCGGGCCGCAGCGGCAGGGTCGTATAAATCCGGACCGCCCGGGCGTAGTCTTCCCGGCCGCCGGGCAGGTGGACCAGCCCCGCCTGCCCAGACGGCCGCGCCTGGGGGAGCAGCTCCTTGATCGTGGCGAGCCACCTGGTCAGCGCCGGCTTGACCACCTCGGCGGCGATCGTCCGGCGCTCTTCCTCCCACGCCGCCGCTCCGGGCCACCCCCGCGGCGGCCGGGGCGCCAGGACCGCTTCGGGGACCGGGGCGGCCAGGACATCCTCCGCCCAGGCGATGGCCTCCTCGACGAGCGGAGCGACCGGGAACCGCTGCTTCCCGGCCCCGGCCCGCAGCCGCGCACCGATCTGGTCGAGCCACGTGCCGCTGCGCCGCAGCCGGGTCAGATAGGCCTCCGCCGCCGCCTGGTCGACCAGAACCGTCCGGGCGGCCAGGGCCAGCAGGGCGGCCGGACCGGCGTACTGCATGGCGGTGACCGTGTACTCCGCCTGCGCCAGGTCGATCAGCGTCAGCTCTTGCGTGGCCATCTCCCTGGTGGAGTCCAGCGTGACGGCCTCGGCCAGGGTAAGCGGCCCGGGATCGATCGCGTCGGCCTCTCGGAGGAACTGCTCGACCGCGGCCCGCCAGGCCTGGCCGCCCTCCTCGCTCTCGTCCGGGACCAGCTCGTCGTACCCGGGAATGCCGTACATGCTGGCCGCGAACGGGTTCTCCGTAAGCCAGCGGTGGTGGAAGCGATCAGCTAGGTCACGCGCCGCGGTCATGATCCTCCTCGGGAATTCGTCTGCGGTTGACATCATCGCAGCAGGCCACCTCCAATGATGAGGTGACCGACGGTGACGCAGACGCCGATGTCATCGCGGCCGGGCCCGAGCCGCGGGGACCCCTGCTCCGGCCGGGCGGCCTGGTCTGGCTGTTCGTCCTGGTCGAGGCCGTGGCGCTGGCCGTCTCGGTGGTGGTCGCGGTGCACTACCGCGCCGAGGTCCGCAGGCTCCAGTCCGGCCCTCCGCCGGCGGTCGGCCTGGCTACCTCGCTGCCAGCGCCCGAGCTGGGCACCGTGGCGCTGGCGTTGCCCGCCGACGGGACCGTTACCGGCACGGTGGTGATCACCGCCGCGGCCCTGCCCGGCGGCGGTCTGGTGCAGTTCACCGTGTCGGCCGTCATCGCCGGGGGCCAGCCCGGGACGGTGTACGACCTGGACGGGAACGACTGCTCGAGCACGGCCCCGATCACCGACCACGTGTGGGCGACGGGCGTGACCGGCGTGGACGGTGCGGCCGACCTGGTCGGCTACGCCTGGACCGGCGCGCTGGCCGACCAGTACTGGCTCACCCTCGACCCCTCGCCGGTGAACCCTCCGCCGGGCCTGCACGGACAGTTCGCCGAGGGCCGGGCGGCGCCGTTCCCGGCCGGCCAGGCGCCCTGCGCGCCGTCGCCGTGATATCGCGACCTGGACGTCAGGGCGCGCCTAGACACGGCGGGGCTACCCCCGTGCAGTCTGCTGTGAAACAGGAAACCCTGGGCGCGAGCCCTGGAATCCCAGTCCCTTAGGACGGGGAGAAATGTCAAAGGGCGTAGATGCAGCCGTCCCAGTACGCTTCGACCCGGGGACGGCGTTTGCCGCGCATGCCGATCTCCAGCACGTCGGGCCGCCGGTCACCCGGGATGCGGTACCAGACCTCCAGGCCTGCCAGGTGTATGGGGCGGAACTCGGACGGGTTCGACGGCGGCTTGGTGGCCGCGTACATGTAGGCCGGCGTGCCCAGGCAGCACCGCTGCGGGCGAGCCGCCCAGACCCACACCTGCCCGCCCTGTCCGCGGACGAACTCCTCCGCCTCAGGGCTCACCTCGACGCGCACTGCAGTCCTCCAGAAACCAACCCCATCCATCGTCGCACCCCCCGCCCGGCCTGCCAAGCACACGCCGGACCGGGATCATGGATCACGACCTCCGCCAGTGGGTAGGAGCAAGCCACGACGATGTGAAGCGTCTGGACGAGGGAGTCGGGTCATGAGCTTGTTTTCCTGGATGAGTTCGTGCGGAACGGCGCGCGACGACGAGCGACCCAGCCTGATCCAGATCCACGACGTGAACCCGGACGACCCGATGAGGCAGGCGGCCGCCGCGGACGTCGCCCTCATCGAGAGTGACAACAAGCGCCCCGGCGAGGCTGACCCGGACGAGCGCTAAGCACCGGTCAGTGGCTGGGCGGCACGTCCAGGGCCGGATTGCGGTCGAAGAAACCGAACGGCTTCAGCCAGAACGACACCGCATCGGTCGGCATCACCGGCCAGTCCTCCGGCCGGGTGATGTGGTGGATCCCGAACACGTACCAGAGCACCACGTCGGTGTTCTCGATCGGCCGGTCCGCCGCGGTCCAGGCCGGCAGTCCCGCGTCCCGCAGGCTCAGGTTCGGGAAGTCGCCGCACGGCCACCGCTCGTCCGGATGGTACGGCGTGACCCATAGCGTGTGCCCGATCACCTCGGCCCGCAAGAACGCCGGTGAGGAGGGGTCGAGCAGCGGCGGGAACGCCCCGGACGGCACGAGCTTGTATCCGACCGGGGAGCCCAGCCCGTTCCGCGCGCCCTCGTTGACCACCTTCCAGGCCCGCTGTACCGACCAGTCGTAGTCCTGCTTCCCCTCCGACTCCGTCCGCAGCGGCCTCTCCCGCACCACCAGCCCCAGCCCGTACGGATCGTCAGACGACGCTTCCGACGAGACCGCGTATACCGTGTTGTCCGGCCCGTCCACGTCCAGGTCGAGCCGCGCCACGATGAAGTGCTGGTGGAACGGCGCATAGGTGCCCTGGTCGACGACCGTCCCGTGCAACGGCTCGCCGTCGACAACGTGCGAGGTGACCACGATCCCGGTCGCCCGGACCTCGCACTCGATGTTCCCGTCCTGGTAGAACCGCCAGTACACGAGGTACTCGTAGTTGGCCACGGTGACGTGGAAGGAGACCACTAGCCGCCGCTGGCGCCGCACCGCCGCGCCCGTCCGCTCGTCGACGTGCTTCCACAGCACGCCGCTGTCCTCCTCATGCACGCATATCGCGTTGGGTATCGTCCGTGGCTCCCCGGCCGAGTCGTGCACCACCGCGTCCAGGTAGGCGATCTCGCCCAGGCAGTCGCAGCCGAGGTCCAGCAACGTGGTCATGAAGCCCAGGCCCCACTCGCCGATGTCGAACGCGGTCCGCCGGTAGTGGTCGGGGCTGGCGTCCCGGTACGGCACGAACATCTCGGCGAACGACATCCGGTGCGCGACCGGCCGCAGCCGCCCGCTATCGACGAACCCCACCTCGTGCAGCACCAGGCCCTCGCGGTAGTTGAACCCCAGTCGCAGCTGCCAGTTCTGCCAGCCCAGCAGCCGGCCGTCCAGCGTGAACCCGACGCCATCGGGCTGGCTGACCTCCAGCGGCGCGACCTCCCGCAGCGGCATCCCGGTCAGCGCGGGCAGGTACTCGCCCCGCACCTCGGGCTGCTCGCCAGCGTCGGCGTCCTCCATTTCCAGCAGCGTCATGCGGTTCAGGTCCACGACCGGGTGCAGCCCGGTCACGTGGTGCGCATACGGATTGCCGTCCGGGCTGTCCCGGTGCCAGACGTCCGACCAGCCGATCCGCAGGCCCCGGTACCGCTCGGGGACCAGCGCGGCGCCGTAGGCCCACATGTCGGTGAGCACCAGAGACATGTCGGTGATCCCGCGCCGGGCCAGCGCCTCGGCCAGCGCGGGGTGGGCCCGGAGCATCTCGTCGCACTCGTGCCACTCGTCCACGGTCATGTTCGGCTGCTGTCCGGGCAGGTGCTCCCAGCTCGTCACCGCGTCGCCGGTCAGCGTCAGCACCGCCCGGTAGGCCTGTCCGTCCGAGCGGTCCCAGCACACCACGATCGCCTCGCGGCCCGCCGCCGCACCGGCCGCCAGCGCGGCCTTGCCCGGCTCCTTGAGCTCGATCGACGCGAACCGCCAGCCCGGGCCTACCCCGCGGTCGCGGCGCAGGATCGCGGCCGCCTGCCGGATCTCCTCCGCCGTCAGCGGGTCGAGCGGATGTGCCGGTGAATCTGTCACGATCGTCCCTCCATTCCCGCAGGCAAGCCCCATCCTGACGGATGACGGTAGGCGACGCCAACCCATGAAACCTCCGCCCGCTCCTGATTTTTATGCTGAACGGGCCGGGGTGCCTGCCTCCGGCCAGCTCAGCCGCATCCCGTGGCCTTCGCAGCGGGCGCTTGCGTACCTACAATGACGGTGACGTGTGAGCGTGACCCGGGTTGACGTGCCGAGCGTGGGGGTCGGATTGGGATGCGGGCGGTGCGGTGCGCCGTTGGACGACGGCGACCTCTTCTGCGGAGACTGCGGCACCCCGGTAGGCGCCGGCTGCCCCACCTGCGGTGAGCCGCTGACTCCAGGAAAGCGCTTCTGCCGCCGGTGCGGCGCCGCCCTGTTCGAGGCCGGGCCCGCTCCCGCCTCGGTTTCCCGGCTGGCCCCGGAGTCGGCCGCCGAACGGCGGATGTGCTCGGTGCTGTTCTGCGACGTCGTCGGGTTCACCCCGCTGTCGGAGGCCCGGGATCCGGAGGCGGTCCGCGAGCTGCTGTCGCAGTACTTCGGGGTCGCGCGGACGGTGATCGGCCGGTACGGCGGGGTGGTGGAGAAGTTCATCGGGGACGCGGTGATGGCCGTCTGGGGCACCCCGGTGGCGACCGAGGGGGACGCGGAGCGGGCCGTGCGGGCCGCGCTGGACCTGGTGGCCGCGGTGGCCGAGGTGGGGGCCGAGGCGGGACTGCCCGGCCTGGCCGCGCGGGCCGGGGTGGTGACCGGTGAGGTGGCGGTGAACCTGCGTGCGGTCGGCGAGGGCATGGTGGCCGGCGACGCGGTGAACACCGCGTCCCGCGTGCAGGCGGCCGCCGAGCCGGGCTCGGTGCTCGTCGACGTGCCGACCCAGCGGTTGACTGGCAGCGCGATCGCGTTCGCCGACGGCGGGGAGCACATCTTGAAGGGCAAGGCCGAGCCGCAGCGGCTGTGGCGGGCGGTCCGGGTGCTGTCCGCGGTGGGCGGCTCGCAACGGGTCGACGGCCTGGAGGCCCTGCTGACCGGGCGGGATGCTGAGCTGCGCACGATCAAGGACCTGTTCCACGCCGCCGCCGAGCGCCGGGTGCCACGCCTGGTGCTGATCTCCGGCCCGCCCGGGGTGGGTAAGTCCCGGCTGGGCTGGGAGTTCGAGAAGTACGCCGACGGGCTGAAGGCGCCGGTGTGGTGGCACCGGGGGAGGTGCCTGTCCTATGGGGAGGGCGTCGCCTTCTGGGCGCTGGCCCAGATCGTCCGCCAGCGGCTCGGCATCGCCGAGGAAGACCCGGCCGACGTCGCCACGGCCAAGCTCGCCGCGGGCCTGGACCGGTTCGTGCCCGATCCGGCCGAACACTCCTACGCCGGGCTGCGGCTCGGCCGGCTGCTCGGCGTGGCGTTCACCGGCGACAGTTCCGCCGGGGACAGTGGGGAGGCCCTGTCCCGGGACGAGCTGTTCGCCGGCTGGCGGCTGTTCTTCGAGCGGCTGGCGGCCGAGAACCCGGTCATCCTGCTCGTCGAGGACGCCCAGTACGCCGACACCGGCCTGCTGGACTTCCTGGACCACCTGATCGACTGGGTGCGAGACCTGCCGGTGTACGTGCTGGTATTCGCCCGCCCCGAGCTAGGCCAGGCCCGGCCGGGGTTCGGCGCGGGCCGGAACCGCAGCACGCTGACCCTGGACCCGCTGGACGCGGCGTCCATGGATCAGCTGGTCGACGCCCTGGTGCCGGGGATGCCGCCGGCGGCCCGGGCCAAGATCACCCGCCAGGCCCAGGGCATCCCGCTGTTCGCGGTGGAAACCGTGCGCTCGCTGATCGACCAGGACGTCGTCCAGCCGGTCGAAGGGGTGTACCGGCTGACTGGCGACGTCGGCGAGCTGGCCGTGCCGGACAGCCTGCACGCGCTGCTGGCCGCCCGGCTCGACGCCCTGGACCCCGACGCCCGGCGGCTGGTCGCGGATGCGGCCGTGCTCGGTACCACGTTCCCGGCCGAGGCGCTGATCGCGGTGTCCGGGCGGGACGAGCCGTGGGTCCGGGCCGCGCTGGCCAACCTGGTCCGCCGCGAGGTGCTGAGCGTGTCCGCCGACCCGCTGTCCCCGGAACGGGGCAGCTACCAGTTCGCCCAGCAGATGCTGCGGCAGGTCGCCTACGACACGCTATCCCGGCGCGACCGCAAGGCCCGTCACCTGGTCGTGGCCGCCCACCTGCGGACCGCGTTCCCCGGCGACGGCGAAGAGGTCACCGACGTGATCGCCCGGCACTACCTGGACGCACTCAACGCCATCCCCGACGACCCCGACGCCGCCGAGATCCGCGCCCAGGCGGTCGCAGTCATGACCCGGGCCGCCGAACGCGCCGAGCGGACCGGCGCTCCCGCCCAGGCCGCGGCCCGCTACGCCGCCGCCGCCGAGCTCAGCCCGCCCGACGCGGCCGACGGGACCGCGGACCGGTTGTGGGAGCGCGCCGCCCAAGCCGCCTGCGCCGACGCCGACTTCTCCGCCGCCGTCAGGTACGCCGAGCAAGCCCGCGGCGGGTATCTCCGGCACGGTCATGACCGGTTCGCCGCCCGGGCCCAGGCCGTCGCCGGGCGCGCCCTGCGCTCGTGGGGTCGTCATACCGAAGCCCGCGAGCAACTCACCGCGGCCGTGGCGGTCCTGCGGGCCGACCCCGACCCCGACACCGTGCAGGCCCTGAAGGAACTTGCGATGCTGGAGGTGTTCGCCGGCTCACCCGACGCGGACCGGCTCAGCACCGAGGCGCTCACCCTGGGCCAAGCCCTCGGCCTCGGTTACAGCCAGCTCAGCGAGCTGTTCTTGACCCGCGGGCTCTACCACTCCTCGGCGGAACGCAGGCCGCAGGCGATCTCCTACCTGCGCGAGAGCGCGCGGCTCGGCACCGAGGCGGGCGATGCATATGTGGCGGGACGTGCGATGGGTAACCTGTCGGACGCACTGGCAGGCATGGATCCCGCCGCCGCGGTCGACGCTGGCCGCGCCGCCATCGAGCAACTGCGCCGCACCGGATCCCGGATCCCCCTGGCCGTTGCGATCACCAACTTGGCCGAGGCCCTGCTTCAGCTGGGAGACTGGGACGCCGCCGAAACCGAACTCACCCAGGCGCCGGATCCCGACGTGCACGCCGATATCGACCAGATCAGGTGGAAGCAGGCCTGGCTGGCGGCGCTGCGCGGCGACGCCAGAACGGCCGAGGCTTGGCTCGTCGAGATGCCCGAACGCCGGCAGGCCAGCGAAGATCCCCAGTGGAACTCTGGGGTCAGCATCGTGGAGGCCCTTGCCGCCGCCGCCCGCGGGCGGCCGCAGGATGCGCTGCGCCATGCCCGCGCGGCGCTGGCTCACACGGACGCCCTCGGGATCAGCTTCGAGACCGTGCGCTGGTCGTGGCCGCTCGCCGCGCGCTGCGCGCACGAGCTGGGCGACACCGCCGCCGCCGTTGAGCTGCTGGCCCTGCTCGACTCCTACCAGCCCGGATACCTGGCCCCCATGCTGCGGGCCGAACGCAACCTGGTCCGCGCCCGGCTGGCCGCTGGCGACGGCGACGGTGGCGCCACGGCCGCGTTCACCGCCGCGATCAAGAGCCTGCGCGCGCAGTCCACGCCCTACCACCTCGCCCACGGCCTGCTCGACTACGTGGAGTACCTCCTGGTCAGCGACGACACGCGGGCCGCCGGCGCCACCGGCGCGGCCGGGGCCGCCATCGAGGAAGCCCGCGACATCGCCGACCGCCTGCGCTGCCAGCCCCTGCTGGATCGGGCCGTCGCCCTGGTCCCGCCGAATTCCGCCACTGCCACCTCACAGGACTCACCGCCCGTCGCCCGTTGACTCTTGCTATCCCGCGTCCCAAGCCCTTACGGTGCGCCCATGCACAGTGTGGATCCGACGACGGAGTCGATGATCAGGTCGGTGCTCGCCTACGCGGAGAACCGGCTGAGGCTGAACCCCGTGCCGCTGGACCGGGGCTCCCGCGATCCCGCCGAGCTGGACGCCGCGCTGAAGGGGCTGCTCGGCCCCGGGCCGCACAATCCCGACCAGATACTCGGCGTGTACACCTCGGTCATCGCGCCCGCGGTGATCTCCGCGGACAGTCCGCGCTTTCTCGGCTTCATCCCGGCCGCGCCGACCAAGGCCTCGCTGCTGTTCGACATGCTGATATCGTGCGCGTCGATCCAGGGCATCTCCTGGCTGGAGGCGGCCGGCGCGATCCACGCCGAGAACCAGGTGCTGCGGCTGATCGCCGACCGGGCCGGGCTGCCTGCGGAGGCGGGCGGCTGCTTTGTCTCCGGCGGCTCGGCCGGGAACCTGTCCGCCCTGGTCGTAGCCCGCGAGGTGGCCAAGCGCAAGGCGGGACTCGCGGCGGCCGGCCGTCGCTGGCGGGTGGCGGTCAGCGAGGACGCGCATTCCTCGATCACCAACGCGCTGCGCATCCTGGAAATGGACGCGCTGATCGTGCGGGCCGATGATCACCGCCTGACCGGCGCGGGCCTTCGCGCGGCCATCGAGGCGGACGGCGACCCGCGGTCGCTGGCCGCGGTCGTGGCCACCTCGGGCACCACGAACGCGGGCATCATCGACGACCTGGCCGGCGTGGCCGACGTCGCCCGCGAGCACGGCCTGTGGTTCCACGTGGACGGCGCCTACGGCGGCGCCGGCCTGTTCGCGCCCAGCATCCGGTCCCGTTACGACGGGATCGAGCACGCCGACTCGTTCATCGTGGACCCGCACAAGTGGCTGTTCGCCCCGTTCGACTGCGCGGCCCTGCTGTACCGCAACCCCTCGGTGGCCCGCTCGGTGCACAAGCAGGACGCGTCCTACCTGGACGTCATCCACGACCGGCCGGGGGAGTGGAACCCGACCGACTACGCCTACCACCTGACCCGGCGGGCCCGGGGCTTGCCGCTGTGGTTCTCGCTGGCGGTTTACGGCGTCGACGCTTATACGGAGGCCATCGAGATGGCGATCGAGCTGGCCCGCCAGACCGCGGCCGAGATCCGGGCCCGGGACCACCTGGAGCTGATCCGCGAACCCGAGCTCGGGGTCGTGCTGTTCCGCCGCCGCGGCTGGGATTCCGCCCAGTACACCCGCTGGGCTGACCAGCTGCTCACCGATCAGGTCGCCTTCATCCCGCCGTCAGCCTGGGAGGGCCAAACGGTGGCCCGGTTCGCGTTCCTGCACCCGGACACCTCGATGGACCTGGTCCGCCAGATCCTCGACCGGATGACCTGACCCAACCGCCACCCCGCCACCCCGCCACCCCGCCGCCCGGCCGCCCCGTCGCCCGGCCGCCCCACCTCAACCGACCTCAACGGGACCTCAACGAGATGAACCCCGGGTTTCACCGCGTTCTAGCGTGGTGAAGGCCCAGGTTCACTCGGTTCCGATTTGGCCTCGGCTAAGCGCACGTGCGCCCGTCAGCTGAACAGGCGCCGCAGCAACTCGTCGATGGCGTCGGCGCCCGCCTGCATCGCGGCCTCCTTGTCGTCCGACCGGGCGACCAGCAGCGCGACCTCGTTGACCGACGCCAGCAGCACGTGCGAGAGCGTGCCGACCAGCTCCGGCCGGACCCTGCCCTCGTCCGCGATGATCTGCAGCACTGCCCTGATCAGCCCGAGGGCATGCTGCTCCTCCATGGCCCGCCACCGCTCCCAGCCGAGCACCGACGGCCCGTCGATGAGCAGGATCCGCCGCACCACCGGATCGCCCGCCAACCGGATCCACGCCACGAACCCGGCGCGCAGCCCCTCTACCGGGCCCGCAGAACCGCTCGCGGCGGCGACCGTCTGCTCCCCGACGCTGGTCTCGACCTCCTCGGCCACCGCCTCGAACAGGGCCTCCTTGCTGGCGAAATGGTGGTACAGCGAGCCCCGGCTGACCCCCGCCTCCCGGAGCACCGCCTCGATCGAGGTGTCCTCGTAGCCGCGTTCGGCGAACATGCGCGTGGCGATCCCGATCAGCTGCCCCCGCGTCGCTTCCCCCCGGGCGACGTTCCGGTTCGGTCGGCCCGCCGGATCCGCGTGATCTGCCGCGCTAACCCCTTCCAGCCCGCCCGCCTGGTCCGCCGCGCTGGGCTGAGCCGCCGCGCCCGCCCGGTCCGCCGCACTGGCCTGAGCCGCCGTGGCCATGCGGTCCGCCGTGGCCATGCGGTCCGCCGTGGCCATGCGGTCCGCCGTGGCCACCCGGTCCGCTGCGCTGGCCTGAGCCGCCGCGCCCGCCTGGTCCGCCGCGGGTCGCCTGTCGTCAGCGTCCGGCCGGTTCATCGCGGCTCCTCATCCGGGCCTTAACCCCTTGACAGACCGACTGTCGGTTTGTTTAGCATAAACCGACAGTCGGTCTAGTAAGAATACCTCGTCTCCTGGAAAGGTCGAGCGTAATGCAGCTTTCCGAACTCGGCGCCCACCGGCACACCGCCGCGACCCGCTCCGGCCAGATCAGTTATATCGACATCGGCACCGGACCCGTGGCGCTGTTCGTGCACGGCATCGCCACCAACGCCTACCTGTGGCGCCACGTCATCGGCGCGCTGACCAGCCAGCGCCGCTGCATCGCGGTCGACCTCCCGCTGCACGGCCGCAGTCCGGTCACCGAGGAGCAGGATCTGTCCCTGGCCGCGCTGGCGGCCGGCCTCGACGACTTCTGCGAGGCGCTCGGGCTCACCGGGATCAACCTCGTCGCCAACGACACCGGCGGGGCCATCGCCCAGATCTTCGCTGCCCGCCACCCGCAGCGGCTGGCCACGCTCACCCTCACCAACTGCGACACCGGCGACAACCTCCCGCCCGACGCCTTCAAGCCGATGATCGAACTCGCCGCCGCAGGCAACCTCGCGCCGTCCGCCGTCGCGATGTTCGGCGACCTCGAGGCCGCCGCCCGGATCTCCTTCGGCTCCGCGTACGAGCATCTGGACCGGATCGACCTGGACGTCATCCGTTCCTACCTGGAGCCGTGTTTCGGCACCATGGAGCGGGCCCGCCAGTTCGAGCGGCTGCTGGTCTGCCTCGATGCCGGTGACCTGCAGGCGGTGACACCGCAGCTTCGCGAGCTCACCGTGCCCACCCTCCTGGTTTGGGGCACCGGCGACACGTTCTTCGAGGTCTCCTGGGCCTACTGGCTGCGCGACACCATCCCCGGCACCACCCGGGTAGTCACGCTCGACGGCGCCCGGCTGTTCTTCCCGGAGGAGCGGCCCATGGATCTCGTGCCGCACCTGGAACAGCACTGGGCTGCGGTAACGGCGGACCGGTCGTGACCAGCCAGGCCCATGACCAGCCAGAGCCACGCGGCGGATCCTGAGCGGCCAGCCACCGGCCCGCGGGGGCCGCGCCCGGTCGCCCGGTCGTACCAGGGCGACCGGGCGCGACCAGGGCCGGCTGGGTCCCGCCGCTGTACGCTGTGCTAGCTCGTTTCGATAGTCTGAACGGATTCCCACTTGCTTCGATTATATGTTTTAATAGCGGTACAAGCTTTCGAAGCTGACGAGCATCCTCGGCCGCTGCCGATCTGAACGCACGGACCCGCTGACTGCCGGGAGCCTCGCCAGGCGACCGGTCCGATCAGGGAGTCGACATGCTCGCCGCCGCCGCTGATACCAGCCAACCGATCCTCGCCGGCCTGCTCGGGCTCGGTGCCGCGGGACTCGCCGGGGCGGTGGTAGCCATGGCCTGGAGCGTGCACGCCCGCCAGATCCGGCTGGCCGAGCTGCTGGCCCGCCGCCAGTTCATCCTGACCAGGGAACCGCCCGCGCCGGAGCACCCCCTCAACGGGCACGCCACGACCGAGGCGGCCGTCGCCGAGGTTCAGGAGACCCTGGAGGCGGTTGGGGCTCGGGGAGCCCCGGGGGATCGTAAGGCTCCGGGGTCCCCAGGCAGCTCCGCCGGCAGCGCCGGCCACGGGAGCCGGGGCGCCGCGGCCGCCCGGCCCGGGAAGCTGGTCATCGAGGGCCCGGAGACCGTGGTAGTCGGCGAGCAGGTCCGCTACCGCGTCCGGCCGTCGGCCGTCGGAACGGCAGTGACCTGGGCCGCGGGCGGCGGCTCGGTGTCGCAGGCGCCCGATCCGGCCCATCCCGACGAGCTTCTTCTCATTGCGGACCGCCCCGGTAGCCTCATGCTCCACGTCCGGGTCCGCGAAGGCCTCACCGAGCGCCGCGAGACGAAGTCCGTCACCGCCGTGCCCGATGTGACTCCGGTCTCCTCGCCGTTCCCGCTGCGTATGTTCCTGCACGGATGGGGTCTGGTCGTGGTGGCTATCCTGGTCATCGGCTTCGCCGGGGCCCTGGACGCCCTGGGCAACCTCACCGCCGCCGACTTCATCGCCCTGGTCGTCCCGCTCACCGCGCTGCTCGGCGTGATAGCCGTCGTCCGCGGCGCAAGTGAGCCGGGTTCCCGCCCGGCCAGGAACGCGGCTTCGCGCCCGGGTCCTAATGGGGACCCGGCCTGGCCCGAGCCCTGAGGTCTCAGCTGCGGGCCAGGAGCCGCTTCACCGCCGCCATGCCGGCGATGGCGTAGTCATGGTCGGGCGCCTGCGGGATGAGGTTGAACTCGGTGCAGCCCGCGGCGGTATAGGGGGCGAGGAACTCGGCGACGTCCTCGGCCGTGCCGTACGGACAGTAGCGTTCGAAGCGCTCGAACGGGAGGTGGTAGAAGGCCTCCATCACCGGCGCCAGGCAGGCACGGGCGGCCTGCCTGGAGTCAGCCAGTCCGCACCACACTTGCATCGCGTGCCGGCGCGGCGGATCGGGCCGGCCGGTGCGGGCCGCCTCCTCGGCCGCCATCTGGACGGCGGCGGCAAAACGCCGCGGGGAGTTCCAGATGCCAAGCCAGCCATCACCCAGCCGTCCCGCGCGCCTGATCGCCACGTCGGAGCGCCCCCCGACGATGATGGGAACAGGCTCGGCCGGCGTGGGGGCGATGACCGCCTCGTCGAGCTCGAAGAAGGCACCGTGGAAGGTGACCGCCTTACCGGTCAGCAGCTCGCGCACGACGGTCAGGCATTCGTTCATCCGCAGGCCCCGGGTCGCCGGATCCACCCCGCAGATCGCGACCTCGTGTCGGTCCTCGCCGCCTATCCCAGTCCCAAAGATGAGTCGGCCAGGGGCGAGCTGAGCGAGGTCGGTCAGCTGACGGGCCACCAGGACGGGATGGCGCAGCGGCAGCTGGTACACGCCAAGGTAGACCGGCAGCGTGGGATGAAGCATCGCCAGCGCCGTAGCCTGGACGAGCCCGTCGAACCCCATGCCGCCGCCGAAGCTGACGTGGTCGCCACAGCAGACGTGGTCGATGCCTGCGTTCTCGGCCTGCGTCAAGAACGCGCGGGCCGTCTCCGGACCCTGCTCCAGCAGGCCGGGCGGCGGGAACATGCCGACCCGGACTGATGCTGCCGGGCGGCCTGCGGGATACGACGGACGGTCGCCTGACTTCGTGGCGTGTGACATGCCTCGACGCTATGACCGCCCGCCCGGGCTGGCAATCGGGTGAACTGCCGGCCATTCCGCTGTTTTCCCCGGCCGCGACGCTCATCCCCGGTCGGTACATCGGGCGAACTACCGAGCGCTGCCGGACGGGCGATAAATCTGTGGTTGCCGAGCCCGACGGCTGGGACAATCTGCTCGTGCGGAAGGCCGGTATCACCGCCGATCTGGTGTCGCGGCTGGTCGCTTCGCAATTCCCGCGGTGGGCGGGCCTGCCGGTCCGGCCGGTCGAGGCCGGTGGCTGGGACAACGCGACGTTCCGGCTGTGGTTCCACGGCGACGCGCAGCCCGGCAACCTGCTGGCTAGGGACGGGCGGCTGTGCGCGGTCATCGACTTCGGTACCTGCGGCGTCGGCGATCCTGCCTGCGACACCACGATCGCCTGGACCTTCCTGTCCGGCCAGAGCAGCCGCGTCTTCAAAGAACGGCTCCCTGTGGACTCGGCGACCTGGGCCCGCGGACGCGGCTGGGCGATCTGGAAGGCCATGAAGGTCCTCGTCGGCGCGCTCGACCACGACCCCGAAGACGCCGCCTTCACCGCGCATGTCATCGGCAAGATTATGGCCGACCACCTGGCTGACCGCTGACGGCACGCGTACCGGGCCGCGGAACCCGGGCCAGGTTGCGCCGTTGGCCGGGTGCTTGGATGGGCGCATGACACCTGAACACGAGGCGACGCGCGTGGTCAGCGCCAGCCGGGAGATCGCCGCCGGGCCAGAGCGGATCTTCGAGCTGATTGCCGATCCGGCCGTGCAGCCGCGCTGGGATGGCAACGACAACCTGGCCTCCGCGCCCGCCGGGCAGCGCGTCCGCCGCCTGGGTGATGTGTTCACGATGACGCTGACCAAGGGCGGCATCCGGGAGAACCACGTGGTCGAGTTCGAGGAGGGCCGCCGGATCGCCTGGATGCCGGCCGAACCGGGGCAGAAGCGACCCGGCCACCTGTGGCGATGGGAACTCGAGCCGGTCGGCCCCGCACGCACGCGCGCCACCTGCACGTATGACTGGACCCAGCTGACCGATGAGAAGCGCCTCCCGCGAGCCCGGGCGACCACCGCCGACCGCCTCCGGGCCTCTCTCGACCGGCTCGCGACCCTGGCCGAAGGATCCTGACCGGCCCGCCCCGCCCGGCTGCTGAGGGGGCACAGGCGCGATAATCCCGTCGCTGGCTAGCGTGACCAGCGGATATGGTCGCGGGGTGCCCGATGCGATCTTTGCCCACCCGCGCCTGGCGCCGGTCTACGACATCTTCGACGGGCCGCGTGATGACCTGGCCGCCTACGTCAGCATCGCCGGGGAACTGGGGGCGCACCGGGTACTGGACGTCGGCTGCGGGACGGGCTGCCTGGCCATTCTGCTGGCCGGGACGGGACGTACCGTCGTGGCGGTCGACCCGGCCGCGGCCTCACTTGAGGTGGCCAGGGCCAAGGACGGGGCCGGCGCGGTCACCTGGATCCAGGGTGATGCCGGCCGGATACCGTCGGCCGGCGCTGATCTTGCCGTGATGACCGGGAACGTCGCCCAGGTCTTCCTCACCGAGCAGGACTGGGCGCAGGTTCTGCGGGCCATCGGTGCCGCGCTCCGCCCGGGCGGGCACCTGGTGTTCGAAACCCGGCGTCCCGAACGCCGGGCCTGGGAGGAATGGGTGGCTGATACCGGCCCGGTCACCCTCGAGGTCCCCGGCACCGGCCTGGTCGAGCAGCGCCGTGAGGTCACCGCGGTGGCGCTGCCGTTCGTCTCCTTCCGCTACACCTACACCTTCCTGGCCGACGGCGCGGTCATCACCTCGGAGTCCACGCTGCGGTTCCGCGGCCGCGAGGAACTGGAATCCAGCCTGGCCGCCGGCGGCTATCGGGTGCTGGACGTGCGCGACGCCCCCGACCGCCCGGGCCGCGAGTTCGTGTTCATTACCGAGCGCGCGGTCGGAAACTGACCAGGGCCTGGCCCGGCGGGCCAGGCCCTGAAGCCTGCGGATCGCGGGTGTCATTCTCCGGCCGGGTTGGCGGGACTCGGCGCCGCGCCGCGGCGTGTCGGCTGGCTACCGCCGGGGACGGTGAGGTCCTCAACCGGGCCGTTGAAGCCGTGATCGCGGGGGCAGCGGATTTTCGCGCTTTCCAGCGGTCCGCTGGTCGATTCGACGGTGTACCAGTACCCCACCGCGGCCGGAAGTCCGTACCTAACTGCGCCGTGGCCATCGATGTGGGCGGGGCAGTCCAGGAACATCACGTCGGTCTGCATCGCATCCTCCATCGCAGTTGCGCCGGCTACGGCCTGGCCTCGAACACGGCGTTGATCAGCGTCTCGCTGGCCCGGCGGAAGCGGGTCAGGCCCGCCTGGGTGACGACCTCGCGGATCCTGGCCTCGCCCGCCTGGCCGCCGAGCGCGAGCCCGACGTCCTGCGACAGTGACGCGGGCGTGCACAGCAGGGTGGAGAAGCCGTAGAAGAGCCGTCCGAGCGGGTTGAGGTTGTCCTCCACCCGGTCGCCGGCGAGCGGTTCGACGATCATCCAGGCACCGTCGGGCGCCAGCGCCTGCCGCACGTGCCGGGCCGCGCCGACGGGATCGCCCAGGTCGTGTAGGCAGTCGAACATGGTGACCAGGTCGTAGCCGCGGCCCGAGAAGGAGGCGGCCGACGCGACCTCGAACCGGATCCGGTCGCTTACGCCTGCCTCGGCCGCCCGTTGCCGCGCGGTCGTGATCGAGCCCTCGTGGTAGTCGGAGCCAACGAATGTGGCGGCCGGGAAGGCCTGGGCCATCAGGATGGTGCGCAATGTGTACCGCAAGCTCGGCATCGGGTCGCGGAGCGAACTCAAAGCCGCGATGGCCCGGCTCGGGGCCGGATAAGCCGGAAACCGGGCCGGGCAGCTACAGCAGCTCCGCCAGCAGGTCCGCCGCCCGGCCCGCGCCGTCGGTCTCCACCGGGCGGTAGTCGACCGGGCGGTCGATCTCGGTGACGATGGCCTCGGCCAGGCTCTCCGGGTTGATGGCCGGATAGTCCATACGCTTCCCGGCGCGGTACTGCGCGAGCCGGTGGGCCACGTGGATCTGCTGCTCGAAATGGCGGGCCAGCGGCACGTAGATGAAGGGCCTGCCTGCCGCCACGAGTTCCATGGTCGTGCTCAGCCCGCCCTGGACCACCGCCAGGTCGCACGCGGCCAGATGCCGGTACAGGTCGGGCACGTAGCCGCGTACTTCAACGCCGTCCGGCACCGGGACCGACCCAGGGTCGATCCGCGGACCGGTCACGGCGATCATCCGCAGGCCGGGGACTCTCTTCTCGGCCAGCGGGTACGCTGAGGCGACCCGGTGCAGCAGGTGTCCTCCGACCCCGGAGCCGCCGACCGTTACCAGGCAGACCCGCTCGCCGGGCCGGTAGCCAAGTTCGGCGCGCAGCGCCTCCCGGTCGTCCGGGGGAGCGAACCCGGTCACGTACCCGGTACACGCGTACCGCTCCAGCGTCCAGTCACGCACGCTCGGCAGCCCTGGCCCGAGCGGGGCGTCCACCAGGTCGCCGGGGTTTCCGACGAAGATCGACCGATCCCGCAGCCGCGGGTAGCGCCGCATCCGCTCGATCCCGTCGGCGTTCCAGTCCGCGGTGAGGGCTGCCTCGGCCGCGCCGCCGTCGGGCATCGGCAGCCAGCCGGTGAAGTCGGTGAGCCACGCGTACGCGGTCCGTTTGAGCTCGGGGTTGTCGAACAGGAAGTAGTCGACGTCCCAGCCCTCATCGGCGATCCACAGGTCGTACGGCTCGTCGGCGGTCAGGTCATGGAAGACCATGAAGTTCGCTATCAAGATCTCGTCCATCCGGCGGGCGGCCTGGAACACGTTCAGGTCGTGCTCTCCCGCCTCGGACTCGACGTGCGCGCTCTCACTAGCCAGCCAGCGCGAGGCCGGGTGTACCCGCTCGCCTCGCTCCTCGAGAACCTGAGTCACCGGGTGCTGGGTGAGCCAGTCGATCTCGAGGTCTGGATGCCGGGCCCGTAGTTCGTCGGCGATGGCCAGGTCCCGGCGGACATGGCCGAGCCCGATCGGCGAACTGACGTACAGGGCCCGCTTGCGGCGGTCCCGGCCCCTGGTCCAGGTCCGCCGCTCCGGCCTGGCCGGGCCCAGGGACTCGGCGAAACTCCGGATGAGCAGGTTCGCCCGGACCGGATCACGTCCATTCGGGGCATGCCCGCCACCGTGGAACGTCACCATCTGCCCGCCGGTCCACCGCGCTATTGCCACCCCGGTCTCGTAGGGCACGATCGCGTCCTGGTCGCCGTGCATGATCAGCACCGGGCAACGCACCAGCCGGCAGATGGCCTCGGCCTCCGCCTCGGTCGGCGCGGCCACGGCCGGGCCGGTCAGCAGCAGCGCCTCAGGGGTGGTCTCCAGCCCCCAGCCGACCCCGTCCTCCCGCTGCTTGATCGAGTGCGGCTCGCTGAAAACCTGCGATATGAAGAACTCGACCCAGCCGCGGTAGTCGGCCAGCCAGTAGTGCATGTTCGCTTTCTCCCAGCCCTCGTAGCTGTCCTTGGGCTCGGAGAAGTCCGGCGGGATCGGCCAGGGCAGCGCCGTGCCCATCGCGACCACCCCCGCCGCCCGCTCCGGATACCAGGCCGCCAGCTGCAGCGCGTGCCGGGCCCCCAGCGACAGGCCGACGACCACGGCCCGGTCCACCCCGGTCGCGTCCAGCACCGCTATGGCGTCGTCCACGTAGTTCTGATCGCTGTAGGCCTCTTCCGTCCCCGGCCGGTCGGCTCGGCCGTTGCCGCGGCCCTCGACGGTGATGACCCGGAACCGCCGGGCCAGGTACGGCACCTGAGCCTTCCATTGCCGGGCGTGCACGATCGCCCACGAGGTGAGTAGGACGATCGTGGGCTCTCCCGCGCCGTACACGTCGTAGCCGACGCGCACCCCGTCCCGCTCGACGGTACCTTCGTAGTCCGGTTCACGTGCGCGCATCACAGGCCCTCGGTTCGTTAACGGCGCCGACACACAACTGTGA
Source organism: uncultured Actinomycetes bacterium (assembly GCA_963722055.1). Taxonomy (GTDB): domain Bacteria; phylum Actinomycetota; class Actinomycetes; order Streptosporangiales; family Streptosporangiaceae; genus Palsa-504. The sequence goes on from CAVRLA010000018.1 coordinate 146,595, forward strand.
TTATGCACGTCAGAGCCGGGAATTCACCCCGGGAGGATGAGGATCTGCGGGTGGTCGGGAGGGCAGGCTGACTATCGGGCGAGTGAGTTCCAGCACGGTGCCATCAGCCGGGTGCGGGCTATCGGGCACCGGAAGGGGCGGGACATCGTGATCAACGCGGGGCCGCCACGGGCGGTGGCGCCATGACTGGGTGGCCGGACCAGCCGGTGATTTACGAGATCAACACCGCGGTATGGCTGAGTGAGCTGTCCCGGGCGCCGGGTGGGCGGCGGGTCACGCTGGCCGATGTGGCGGCCGCCGACTGGGACGCGGTCACGCCGTCTGGCGTCGATGCGGTCTGGCTGATGGGCGTGTGGGAACGGAGCCCAGCGGGACTGGCCCTGGCCGACGCGAATGCCGGACTGCAGGAGTCCTTCCGGGAGGCGCTCCCGGACCTGCAGCGCGCGGACGTGGTCGGGTCGCCATACTGCGTGCGCCGGTACGTAGCCGACGCAGCCTTCGGCGGGCCGGACGCGCTCGCCGCGGCGCGTGCCGCGCTGGCCGACCGGGGTGTGCGGCTGATCCTGGACTACGTGCCCAACCACGTGGCCCCGGATCACCCGTGGGTGACCAGCCGCCCGGAGCTGTTCGTGCGGGGCGACGAAGACGACATCAAGGCCGATCCAGGGGGCTGGCTGGCGGTCGCCGGGAACGTGCTGGCTCATGGCCGTGACCCGTACTTCCCGCCGTGGCCCGATGTGGTCCAGCTCGACGCGTTCTCGCCTGCCCTGCGCGCCGCCACGGCCGATACCCTCGCGGACATCGCCAGCCAATGCGACGGAATCCGCTGCGACATGGCCATGTTGTTGACCAATCAGGTCTTCGCCCGGACCTGGGGAAGCCGGGTCGGTCCCGAGCCGGCCGCTGAGTTCTGGCCGGAAGTGCTCGGCCTGCTGCACGCTCGGCACCCGCAGACGGTGCTGATCGCCGAGGCCTACTGGGACATGGAGTGGCCGCTGCAGCAGCAGGGCTTCAACTTCTGCTACGACAAGCGGCTCTATGACCGGATCATCGACGAGGACGCATCTGCCGTGCGCGGTCACCTGCAGGCCGATCTCAGCTACCAGTCCCGGCTGGTGCGTTTCCTGGAGAACCATGACGAGCCGCGCATCGCCAGCCGCCTGCCCTCAGATGCCGAACGGGCCGCGGCCGTGACGATCGCGACGCTGCCCGGCGCGACCATGTGGCACGAAGGACAGTTCGAGGGTCGGCGGGTGCGCCCGCCGGTGTTCCTGTCGCGCCGACCGGACGAGGCGCCTGACCTAGACCTGGCCAACTGGTACCGTGCCCTGCTGGCGGCCGTGGCCGGTCAGCAGGTCCGAGTGGGCCAGTGGCGGCTGCTGGAGGCCGCCGGCTGGCCGGATAACCAGTCCTGCCGAAACCTGGTTGCCTGGTCCTGGACCGCTGACCCTGGCGGCCGCCGGCATGTGGTGGCGGTCAACCTCTCCGGGCTGCCTGCACAGGCCCGGATCAGGCTGGACTGGCCGGACCTGCCTGGCCGAAGCTGGCCGTTCACCGACATCTTGAGCCACGCCACCTTCGATCGGGACGGCGCTGAACTGGCCGGTCCCGGATTGTTCGTGGACCTGGGACCGTGGCAGTACCACCTGCTCGCCCTGCCCTAACACGCCGGGCTGCATTAAGCCCTTCAGGGCGTAGGTGATCCCCGATCGCTCCCTCCTCGGTTGCCCCAACGACCGTATTTATTGACCGAACGTTCGGTAAAGAGTAGCCTGCCTGCAGGAGAGACGGGAGGCGCCGTGTACGGCAACTACGACACCGGCACCAGGAGCAGCCCGGACGACGCAGCAGACGAGGACGCCGAGCAGCGCTTCGACCAGCTCATCGCCGCCGACCAGCGCATCGAGCCGCGCGACTGGATGCCGGACGCGTACCGCAAGACGCTCATCAGGCAGATCGCCCAGCACGCCCACTCCGAGATCATCGGCATGCAGCCCGAGGGCAACTGGATCACCCGGGCGCCCAGCCTGCGCCGCAAGGCCATCCTGATCGCCAAGGTCCAGGACGAGGCCGGCCACGGGCTGTACCTCTATTCCGCCGCCGAGACGCTCGGCATCGATCGCGAGGAACTCCTCGACCTGCTCCACACCGGGAAGCAGAAGTACTCCAGCATCTTCAACTACCCGACCCTCAACTGGGCCGACGTCGGGGCGATCGGCTGGCTCGTGGACGGCGCGGCCATCATGAACCAGGTGCCGCTGTGCCGCTGCTCCTACGGCCCGTACGCCCGGTCCATGGTCCGCATCTGTAAGGAGGAGTCGTTCCACCAGCGTCAGGGGTTCGAGATCCTGTACACCCTCTCGCACGGAACGCCCGGCCAGCAGGCCATGGCGCAGGACGCGGTGAACCGGTACTGGTGGCCGTCGCTGATGATGTTCGGCCCTCCGGACGAGGCGTCGTCCCACTCGGCCCAGTCGGCCGCCTGGGGCATCAAGCGGTTCAGCAACGATGAGCTGCGCCAGCGTTTTGTCGACATGACCGTCCCGCAGGCCGAGGTGCTCGGCCTGAGCCCGCCCGACGAGGAACTGCGCTGGAACGCCGAACGCGGTCACTACGACTTCGGCGCCGTCGACTGGGACGAGTTCGCCCGCGTCATCCGCGGCGACGGTCCGTGCAACGCCGAGCGCCTGCGGCGCCGCCGGCAGGCCCACGACGACGGCGCCTGGGTCCGCGAGGCGGCCCAGGCCTACGCGGACAAACACCCGGACAAGTACGCGGGCACGTATGCAGATAAGCAAGAGGCGCGCGCGTCATGACCGCCGGAAATGAACAAGGCAACGAGACCAGCAAGCGGGGCTGGCCGCTCTGGGAGGTGTTCGTCCGGGCCCGGCGCGGCCTGGCCCACCAGCACGTCGGCAGCCTGCACGCCCCGGACGCCGCGATGGCCCTGCGCAACGCGCGCGACGTCTACACCCGCCGCGGCGAGGGCGTGTCCATCTGGGTGGTGCCGTCGGCCGCGATCGTCGCGAGCAGCCCGGATGAGAAGGATCCGTTCTTCGACCCCGCGCAGGACAAGGTCTACCGGCATCCGACCTTCTACGACGTGCCCGAGGGGGCGAAGCACTTGTGAGCGGCGTCCGGACGCTGCCGCCGCCGGCCGCCTATGCGCTGGCGCTCGGCGACGACGCGCTCGTCCTGGCCCAGCGGCTCGGCGAGTGGGTGGCGCACGCGCCTCAGATCGAGGAGGACGTCGCCCTGGCCAACATCGCGCTCGACCTGCTCGGGCAGGCCCGCACCCTGCTCAGCTACGCCGGCGCGGCCGAGGGGGTCGGCCGGGACGAGGATGACCTGGCCTATCTGCGCGACGACCGGGACTTCCGCAACGTCCAGCTGGTCGAGATCCCGAACGGCGACTTCGCGGTCACGATGGCCCGGCTGCTGGCCTTCTCGGCCTACCAGTACGAGCTCTATGCCGCCCTGCTCGGCAGCGAAGATGACACCCTGGCCGGGCTGGCCGGCAAGGCGGTCAAGGAAGTCGCCTACCACCGCGACCACGCCACCCAGTGGGTGCTGCGCCTCGGCGACGGCACGGAGTTGTCCCACGCGCGCATGCAAGCCGGACTCGACCAGGTCTGGCCGTACATCGACGAACTCTTCGACCCCGCCAGCCAAGTCTCCGGCGTTGCAGTGGACCCCGCGACGCTCCGCCCGGCCTGGGATAGCTACGTGACCTCGGTCCTCAGCCAGGCGACGCTGCACGAACCGGAACCGCGCTGGCGCTCCCGCGGCGGCCGCGACGGCCTGCACACCGAGTATCTCGGTCACCTCCTGGCCGAGATGCAGCACCTGCACCGCTCGCACCCGGGAGCGACCTGGTGAGCGGCAAGGTAAGCGACGAGCTGAACCCCGCGCCCGACCCGGCGGCGCTGCTGGCCGCCGCGCGGGCCGTGCCGGATCCCGAGCTCCCCGTCCTGACCCTCGGCGACCTCGGCGTGATCCGGGACCTCCGGGTGGCCGGCGACGGAGCCGTCGAGGTCGATCTCACCCCCACCTACACCGGCTGCCCGGCTACGGCGGTCATCGCGGACGATGTGCGGGACGCCCTGCGCCGGGTCAGCGGGTACCAGATCCGGGTCCGCGTCCGCACCGTGCTGGCCCCGGCCTGGACGACCGACTGGATGAGCGAGCCGGGGCGGCGCAAGCTGCACGAATACGGGATCGCCCCACCAGGGCCCGCCGCGCACGCCGCCAGCGGCCCGGTGCAGCTGGCGTTCTCGGTCCGCTGCCCGCACTGCGGCTCGCCCGACACCCGGGAGGTGAGCCACTTCGGCTCGACCCCCTGCAAGGCGCTGTGGACCTGCCGGTCCTGCACCGAGCCGTTCGACTCCTTCAAGGCCATCTGATGGCCGGTCCGCGCCGGCACTCCGTGTTCCACCCGCTCCGCGTGGCCTGCATCGAGCGGCTCACCGACGACGCGGTGGCCATCACCTTCGACGTTCCGCCCGAGCTGCGCGAGGCCTTCCGCTTCCAGGCCGGGCAGCACGTCTCGGTCCGGTCCCCGGTGGCGGGGGACGACGTGCGCCGCAACTACTCCATCTGCGCCCCGGCCACTTCCGGACGGTTGCGGATCGGCGTCAAGCGGATCCCTGACGGCATCTTCTCTTCCTTTGCAGCTGAACGACTCCGGCCCGGTGACGTGCTGGACATTATGACGCCGACCGGCAGCTTCTCCACCGACCTGCTTCCCGGTCAGCGCAAACGCTATGGAGCCATCGCGGCCGGCTCGGGCATCACGCCGGTGCTGTCCATCCTCAGCACCGCGCTGGAGGTCGAGCCCGGCAGCAGTGCCGTCCTGGTCTACGTCAACCGCACCACCCTCAACATCATGTTCCTGGAGGACCTCGAAGACCTGAAGAACCGCTACCCGGACCGGTTCCAGCTGATCCACGTGCTCGACGAGGAGCCGCTGGACGTCGAGATCCTCTCCGGCCGGCTCGACGCCGACCGGCTCGGACGCATCCTGGACGGCCTGGTCCTCCCGTACGACGTCGACGAGTGGTTCCTGTGCGGCCCGCTGCCGATGACCGACGTCGCCCGCGAGGTCCTGCTCGGCTACGGCGCCGACGACCAGCACGTCCACCGTGAGCTGTTCTTTGTCGGCCCGCCGCCGGCGGCGGGCAGCCGCGCTCCAGTGGCCGCGGCCGCGGAGCCGGAAGCGGGCGCGGACGTCACGATCCTGCTCGACGGACGCTCGCAGAGCTTCGTCCTGCCCGAAGACGGCGCCTCGATCCTGGACGCGACCCTGCGCTACCGGCCCGACGCCCCTTTCGCCTGCAAGAACGGCGTCTGCGGCACCTGCCGGGCCAAGGTCGTCGAGGGTGAGGTGCGGATGGACGCCAACTACGCCCTCGAACCCGCCGATATCGCAGCCGGCTACGCCCTGGCCTGCCAGTCGCACCCCGCGGCCGACCGCGTGGTCCTCGACTTCGACCAGTAGCATGCGCCATGCCCTCCGCCCGCGACTCCCGCCCGCCGCCCCTCCCGCCGTTCCACGTCCGGCAGCTGACCATCGAGGACGGCCTCGCCCTGGCCGCCTCGCCGCAGCCGGCCGCCTGGCAGGTCTATGACGCTCTGCAGCCGTTCCCTCCGGACGAGGGCTACTGGGCCGTCGCCGACCGCCAGGACGTCCTGCTCGGCTTCTGCTGCCTGGGCGAGCCCGCCCGGGCCCCGGGGGAGACCGGCCACCCCGCGGTCCTGGACATCGCCATCGGCATCCGGTCCGACCTGGCGGGCCAAGGCTGGGGCGCAGAACTGGGCCGCGCCGCCGTCGCCTACGCCCGGTCCGTAGCGCTCGACCGTCGGCTGCGCACCACGGTCCCGGAATGGAACGCGGTCGGCCTGCGCGTCGCCGAGCAGTCCGGTTTCGTCCGCTCCGGCACCCTGCCGCTCGGTGGCCGCCAGTACATCATCCTCGAGCAGCCGGCCTGACCGCCCGCGCGTCGCGGCGGGTGAATGATGAGGGCATGAGCCGCCGTCCTCCGCAGACGCGTTACGCGCAGTCGAGCGGGGCGAAGATCGCCTACCAGGTATCAGGGACCGGTCCGCCGGACCTGGTTATGGTGCATGGCCTGATGGATGTGCGCGACCTGATGAGGACGCTGGTCGTGCCCACGTTGGTGCTGCACCGGGACGGGGACGTCATCCCCGCTGCGGATGCACACGCAGTGGCGGCCGAGATCCCCGGAGCGAAGCTGACCATCCTGCCCGGCCCCGATCATCTGCCCTGGGTCGGGGACTGGGCGCCGGTGATCGGCGAGATCCTGGCCTTCGTGGGCCAGGTCGCGCCGAGCCCGGCCAGACCGCCCAGGTCGCGCCGGGGCGGCGGCCCAGCCCGGACCGGGCCGCCGCGCCCGGTGGTCGGCTGGCTGTCGCTCACCGATGCCGAACTCCCGGTGGTGCGCCTGGCCGGCCAGGGCCTGACCAACACGCAGATCGCGGGCCGGCTGTTCCTGTCCCGCTACACGGTCGAGACGCACCTCAAGCACGCCTTCGCCAAGCTCGGGGTCGAGTCCCGGGCCCAGCTCGCCACCCTGGTGGCGGTTCAGGACGATCGGCCCGGCCCGGATACCTGATTTCAGTGATGCCTCCCGGCCGTGCCCAGGTGATGCTGCCGGTAATGCTGCCGGTAATGCGCAGAGCCACCACGCATCGGGAGGAAGCATCGCCGTGAACGACGACATCAGCGTCCTGCGGACCGCGGTCGCGGATCTGGTCCCCGCCTTCCAGGCCCGGGCCGCCGAGGCCGAGCGGCTCCGTACCATGCCCGCCGACCTGGTACTGCGGGCCAAGCAGGCCGGGCTGTTCCGGCTCAACCTCCCCCGCTCGCTGGGCGGGTTCGAACTCGAGCCCGCCGTGACCGCGGAAATCTTCGAGGAGATCAGCCGGGCCGACGGCTCGGCTGGCTGGACGATGGTCATCGGCAACAGCACGGCCTTCTTCGCCTGGCTGGAGCCTGCGGTGGCCAAAGAGCTGATCGCCGATCAGGTCGGCTTCGTCTCCACCAGCATGTGGGCCCCGCTGGGCCGGGCCGCGGAGCAGCGCGGCGGCTTTACCGTGTCCGGTCGCTGGCCGTTCAACAGCGGCTCCCCGCACGCCACCTGGCTTCAGGTCGGCGTGATCGTCACCGATGCCGACGGGCCGCGCACGCGGGCCTGCGGGGCACCGGACTGGCGGTTCGCGTTCGTGCCCGCCCGGAACGCGGTGATCGAGGACACCTGGCAGGCGATGGGCCTGTGCGGGACCGGGAGCCATCACCTCAGCCTGTCTGAACTGCCGGTCCCGTCCGAGCGGCTCGCCGCCCCGTTCTTCGAGCCCGCCCGCCACGACGGGCCGCTGTGGCGGATCCCGCTGGTCACCCTGGCCGCGATGTTCCTGGCCGCCGTCCCGCTCGGGATCGCCCGCCGGGCGCTGGAGGAGTTCACCGCGCTCGCGGTCGGCAAGACCCGGGGCCCGGCCGCCCGCAGCATCGGCCATGACGCGGCGGTCCAGGACCAGCTGGCCCGGGCGGAGGGGGCGCTGGCCTCGGCCAGGTGCTTCCTGTTCGACACCATCGCTACCGTCTGGGATACGGCGTGCCGGGGAGATGAGCCGAGCCTGCCGCAGCGAGCCGCCGTCCTGCTGGCCGCCAACCAGATCGTGCGGGCGGCCACCGAAGCGGTCGACCGGGTGTTCCGCCTGGCCGGCGCCGACACGGTGTTCGCCTATCACCCTCTCCAGCGCTGTTTCCGGGACATCCACGCCGCGGGCCAGCACATCCTGTTCAGCAGCGGCCGCGACCAGGCCTTCGCCAAGGTCCTCCTCGGCATCGACCAGCCGACCTACCTGATCTGACCTGCCCATCGTACTGGTGAGCGAGTGACGGTACTGGCGGGTCTGATGTGACGTGCGAGCATCGCGGCCAGCCCGGGGGTGCCCGCCAGGACAGGCCGTGACAGCAGCTCGCGGCCGCTCATTGACGGTTGACCAGGGCCGGCCTCGCCGTCAGGATCGGCACCAGAGCGAACGAGGAGCCGAGGTCATGAGCGAGCTGGACGTCATCGTCATCCACATCCGCGCCGAGCAGGCCGCAGAATACGAGCGGCTCTTTGCCGAGCACGAACTGCCGCGCTGGCGCGAATACAAGGCGCGTGGTGCCTTCATCAGCGCCCGGATCTCGCGGGTCGCCTTCGGCACTGACGGACGCGGCGACATCGCCAAGTACGCCATCGTCGTCGAGGTGCCAAGTCATGCCGAGCACAGCGAGCACGATGCCGATCCGGGATTCCAGGAGTTCAACCGCCTGGCCGATGCGTTCCAACCGGAGCACCCGCTGGTCTACGGCGGCGAGGTGCTGCACGCCGTCTAACCGCCGGTTGTAAAGGCAGGCCCCGTCAGACGGGCAAAAACCCGGCACCTGGGTTACGATCCGCGCCGTGGACACCCTGAATGTTCTGGCCAGCCGCCTGCCGGACGGCGCGGTCACGACCGACGCGCAGATCCTGCGCGAACGGGCCATCGACTCGTGGGCCCTGGCGCTGCTCCGCCGCGCCCGAGGCGACGAGCTTCCGGTACCAGCCGCGGTGGTCTTCCCGGCCAGCACCCAGGACACGGCGACCGTGCTGGCCTGGGCGGGGCAGACCCGCACGGCCGTGATCCCCCGGGGCGGCGGCTCCGGCGTGTGCGGCGGAGCGGAGGCCGTAGCCGGGTCAGTCGTCCTCGACCTGTCCCGGATGAACGCGATCACCGAGGTCGACCCGGTGTCGCAGGCCGTGCACGTCCAGGCCGGCGTGCGCGGCGACCAGCTCGAAGAGGCCCTGGCCGAGCACGGGCTGACCGTCGGGCATTACCCGCAGTCGATCGCCATCTCCACGGTGGGAGGCTGGATTGCTGCGTCCTCGGCCGGGCAGGCGTCCACCGGCTTCGGAGCCATCGAGGACGTGCTGCTGGGCCTGACCGCGGTTCTTCCGAACGGCGCGATCCTGCGCTGCCCGCCGGTACCGCGCTCGGCCGCCGGGCCGGACCTGCGGCGGCTCCTGGTCGGATCGGAAGGCACCCTCGCGGTGGTCACCGAGGCGACGCTGGCCTGCCGGGCCCGGCCGGTGGGCTGGGAGTGGCTGGCCTATGGCTTCCCGTCGTTCACCGCGCTCGCTGACGGCCTGCGGGACGCGGTACGCGCCGAGACCGGGGCCGTGCTCATCCGGGGCTACGACGAGGCCGACGCCCAGCTCAGCTTCGGGCCGCTGGGTCATTCCGGCGGGTGCGTGGGAATCCTCGGCTTCCCGGCCGGCCTGTGGGCGTCCGAGGCCCGGAAGGAACTGGCAGGCCAGGTCATGCGGCGCAGCGGAGCGACGGATGACCTCGGCTCCGCCTACGGGGAGCACTGGTGGCAGCACCGCAACGATGCCGTCGACACCTACCTCCGGATCATGGGACCCGATCGCGCGTTCGGCTCCGGGGTGGTCGTGGACACGATCGAGGTCGCCGGGCTGTGGTCCGCGGTGCCCGGGCTGTACGAGGGCATCCGGGCGGCCTTGGCCGCGCACTCCCAGGCCGTGGTGTGCCACCTGTCCCATCTTTATCTGTCCGGCTCGTCGCTGTACTTCACGTTCCTGGTCAGCGGTTCCGACGACCGTGACGCGGAGACGCGGTACCGTGCGGCGTGGGACGAGGCCGCGCGATGCTGTGCGGCTGCGGGCGGGACCCTCACCCACCATCATGGCGTCGGCCGGCTGAAATCCGCGTTCCTGGCCGGCGAGCTCGGCACCACCGGAGTGGACATGCTGACCAAGATCAAGGCCGCCCTCGACCCGGAGGGGATCATGAATCCCCGGGTCCTGTTGCCATGACCAGCCGCGAGGGCCGGCCGTGACCAGCCCGTTCGGCCCGCTCGTGCTCATCGCCAATCCCCGGGCCGGGCGGGGCAAGGTGGGGGCGCACCTGCCCGAGATCGAGCGCACCCTGCGGGACGCGGGGCTCGACTACCGCGTGGTGCGGACCACCCACCCCGGCCATGCCACCGAGGCGGCCCGGGACGCCCTGCAGCGCGGCGAGCGGTACCTGGTCGCGGCGGGCGGCGACGGGACCGTGCACGAGGTGGTCAACGGGATGCTCGACGACGGTCAGCCGATCGCGCCGGACGCCGTGCTGGGGCTGGTGGCGGCCGGATCCGGATGTGACTTCGTGCGGTCGTTCGGCCTGCCCGGCGACGCCGTGGAGTGCGCCCAGCACCTGGCTGGCAACCAGGTCCGCCGCATCGACCTGGGCCGGGTCACCTACACCAGCGGCCCGGCCGAGGTGACCCGGTACTTTTCCAACATTGCCGAAGCCGGCCTGGGCGCCGCGGTGGTCGCCCGGACTTCCGGTCTCCCGGCCTTCCTCGGCCCGGCCAAGTACTTCTGCGGGTTCTGGCTGACGCTGCCCCGGTTCCGCCCGGCCGTCGTGCGGGTTGAGGCCGACGGCCACGCCTACCAGTGGCGGGCGCACAACGTGGTGGTGGCGAACGGCCGGTTCTACGGCGGCGGCATGCACATCTCGCCGAAGTCCGAGCCCGACGACGGCGCCCTGGACGTGCTGGTCATGGCCGGACCGAAGGCCGAGGCCTTCACCGCGCTGCCGAAGGTGTACCGGGGCACGCACCTGCCGCACCGGAACATCGTGGAACTGCGGGCCCAAAAGGTCCGGGTCGAGGCCGACCCGCCGTTCCCGATCGAGGCGGACGGGGAACACCTGGGCACCACGCCGGCCACGTTCGAGGTCATCCCCCTGCCCGTTCGCGTGAAGCTTTGACTACTCCCCGCCCTGAAGGACCGGGATTCCGGCCCTCGCGGACCGGGGTTCCTGGTTCACCGGCGACCGCACCTCGGAGGACCCGGAATGTCTTACGTCACCTCCGCAGGCAGCCACGGCAAGACCTGCCGCCAGGATGTTCTTCGCGGCGTTGCTGTCCCGATCGTGCCGGGCGCCGCAAGACGGGCATCTCCAGTGCCGCGTGGACACGCTCAGCTCACCGAGCAGGTGGCCGCACGCCGAGCAGGTCTTGGACGACGGATACCAGCGGTCGATGACGACTAGGCGGCGCCCGTACCGCTCGCACTTGTACGCAAGCTGGCGGCGGAACTCGCCCCACCCGCAATCCGAGATCGCGCGGGCCAGCCGGCGATTCTTCACCATGTTCGCCACGGCGAGGTCTTCGATGACGATGAGGTCGTTGTGGCGGACCAGTCGGGTGCTGGCGCGGTGCAGGAAGTCGACCCGAGCGTGGCGGACCTTGCGGTGGGCCCGGGCAAGCTTCGCCGCGGCCTTGGCCCGGTTGGCCGATCCTTTCCGGCAGCGGGCCAGGCGCCGTTGGTAGCGGGCCAGGTTCCGGGCCCTGCGCGCCAGGTGCCGGGGGTTAGGTATCCGCTGCCCGTCGCTGGTGACCGCGAAGTCGGTCACGCCCAGATCGACGCCGACGGCGCGGCCGGTGCCGGGCATCGGCTCCAGGGCGGCTGCGTCGACGGTAAAGGTGACGTACCAGCGGCCGTCGCTCTCGCGGGTGATGATCACCATCGCCGGCTCCAGGGCGGTCACGTCCACCTCCGGCCACGACCACACGAACCGCAGCGGGGCGCTCATCTTGGCCAGCCGCAGCACCCCGCCGCGCATGGTGAACGCGCTGCGACTGTAGTGCGCGGACTGCCGGGAGCAGCGGGATTTGAACCGCGGGTAGCGGGCGCGGCGGGCGTAGAACGCGCCGAAGGCCTGGTGCTGGTGCCGCAGCGCCTGCTGGAGCGGCACACAGGACACCTCGTTCAGGAACGCCAGGCCCGGGTCTTTCTTCATGGCGGTCAGCGCCCGGTCGGTCTCCGCGTAGGAGGTGCCCGTGCCGCCGGCGGCGTACCGGGCGCCGCGGACGGCCAAGGTCCGGTTCCATACGACGCGGACGCAGCCGAACGTGCGCGCCAGCATGTGCTGCTGCGCCTGGTCGGGGTATGCCCGGCACCGGTACGCTGTCCTCATGCCCCATTATCGCACGTCTGATCGATAACTTCAGGAGCCGCGCCGTACAGGAAGATATCTTGTTTTATCCCCCTGCGCGGGATACCGGATTTCTCCCCGGCCTGAAGGCCGGGGCTTCCTCCGGCATCTTGGTGATCGTCCGCCCCGGACGAGTAAGCCGGACCAGTAAGCCCGGACGAGTAAGCCCGGACGAGTAAGCCCGGCTGAGTCAGCCAGCAGGTAGCCGGACCGACGCGTCCCGGGTCGTGAGCCGGGTTCTCCGCACGAACACGTCCTCGTCGGTGAGCGCCATCTCGCGGCTGCGGGCCAGGTCCAGTTCGACGTTTAGCACGGGCAGGCCGTCGGCGACCGGCTCGCCCAGCGACGGATCCTCGCCGATCATGCGGATCGCCGTGCGCCAGTCGTCGCCGTACCGCTGCACCAGCCGGGCGCCGACCCCCGGCGCCAGGCCCAGCCGGGCCGCCTCGGCCGTGGCCAGGTCTCTGGCCTGGCCCACCGGGCCGTGCAGCCCGAGCGGGATGCGCCGCGTCAGGCACGGCCCGCGGGAACCGAGCCCGCCCGGATCGTGCCCGCCGAGACCGACCCCGCCGAGACCGACCCCGCCGGAACCGAGCCCGCCGGAACCGAGCATGGCGCCGATCCGGTCCACCAGGTCCTCGGCCATGGCCCGGTACGTGGTCAGCTTCCCCCCGGTGATGGTGAACAGGCCGGGCGGGTCCTCAAAGATCACGTGCCTGCGGGACAGGTCGTAGGTCCTGGTGTCGTCCTGGGAACCGCCCAGCAGCGGCCGCAGTCCGGCCCAGGACGCCACCACGTCGCGTCCGGTCACGCCCGGGAAGGCCTGCGCCACAGCGGACAAGATGTAGTCACGGTCGGAGTCATCAACCAAAGGATGGTCCAGGTCACCGGAATAGGGAGTATCCGTGGTCCCGGCGTAGACCCGGTCCTCCCACGGGACCAGGAAGATGAACCGCCCGTCGCCCGCCACCGAGCGGAGAACCACGGCCGCCCTGGTCCGGACCGCCCCCGGGGCGAACACCAGGTGCACGCCCTTGCTCGGCAGGAGCCGCTCCCCGCGCGCCGCGGACCCGGGAAGCGCCGTCACGCCCGCGGCGGCCAGGCCCACCACGCGGTCGGCCCAGATCCCGGTGGCGTTGACCGTGACGCTGGCCCGGACGTCGAATCGCTGCCCCGTCACCTGATCCGCGACAGTCGCGCCCGTGACCCGGGCACCGCCGAGGAACCCTTCCGCCCGGGCGTAGTTGGCCAGCACGGCCCCGAACGCCTGCGCGGTGCGAGCCACTTCGATGGTCAGCCGGGCGTCGTCGGTCCGGCATTCGAAGTAGCGGTAGCCGCCGGGCCAGCCGCCAAAGCCCGGGATGGCCTCCCGGGCCTGCCTCGCGTTCACCGACGTGTGGAATCCGATGTTCCGCCCGGCCGCCAGCAACTCGTAGCCGGACAGCCCGGCCCGGTACCTGGCCCGCGTGGCGAAGGTATCGGCCGGCATGTACATCGGCACCGGCCGGAGCAGGTGCGGAGCCAGCCGGAACAAGATCCCTCGTTCCCGCAAGGATTCCCTTACCAGGCCGAACTCCCGTTGTTCCAGGTACCGGAGACCCCCGTGGACCAGCCGTGACGAACGCCCGGACGTGCCGGACGCGTAGTCGTCCTTTTCCACCAGGGCCACCGAGTAACCGCGTGAGGCGGCATCCAGGGCGATGCCCGCCCCGGTGATCCCGCCCCCGATCACCAGCAGGTCGAACCGCTGCTCGGCCATCCGGGTCAGGTTGGCCGAACGGGTCTGCTCGGAGAACGGCAACACCAGCTGATCGTAGCGTTCAGGCCTTGAGCCGGAGCCCGTCGAACGCCACCGTGACGATGATCTCCGCGAGCTCCGGCGACCTGCCCCCGCCGCGCGGCCGGTACCACTCCGTCACCGAGTTGATCATCCCGTACAGCAGCCGGGCGACCAGGGCCGGGTCGACGTCCGGCCGCAGGTCGCCCTCGTCTCTGGCCTGCGCCACCAGGCTCGCCACGGCCGCGTCGAACTCGCGGCGCCGGGCCAGCGCCGCCCGTTCGGCCGGGGTGTTCCCCCGCACCCGCAGCAGCAGGGTGACGAAGGGCAGCTCGGCCACCAGCAGCAGCACGCTGCGGCGGGCGAGCTCCTCCAGCCGCGTCATGGCTGGCGCGTCCAGGGCCGAGACGTCGTCGAGCAGCGCGAACAGGCCGTCCAGCGCCCGACTCACGGCCAGCCGGAGCAGTTCCTCCTTGCTCGCCACGTGGTGGTAGATCGCGGACTTCGTGATGCCCAGCTCGCGGGACAGGTCCTCCATGCTGGTGCCGTCGTACCCGCGCTCGTTGAACACCTTGACCGCGCCGCGCAGCACGGACTCCAGGTCGTGACCCGGCCGGCCGCGCCGCACGCCCGCCACGCCCGCTTGCATTCAGCGACTCCCCACTGGGCCGACCGCGAACCGCGGCCGCGGACCGCAAAACCGACCGAATGTTCAGTCGAGAACTCTAGCGCAGCGGAACCCGATGTCAACCGCGAGCCTGGTCACGGACCGGGGAGGAGCCGGGTCTGCCCGTCGGGCAGCTTGTCCCACCAGTGGTGGTACCGCCGGTAGACCTCCGGTTCACGGTCGGCCAGGAGCGGCACGAGCGCTTGGGCTTCGGCGCCGAGCCCCTCCCAGACCAAGTCCGGAAGAGGATCGAAGGCGGTCACCTCGATTCCGTGCCGGAGCGCTCGCCACACGCCGGCCACGTACCCGTCGACCAGCACGGTGGGCAGCACGTCGCCGTTCATCCTGGTCACGAGCTTTTGGTAGCCGGGCGGGATAATACGGCTGCGGTCAGCGTAGGCCAGCAGGATGCTGTCCCACATCGCCATCAGTCTCGGCGGCGCCGGGGTGTCCCCGGCCGGGAGCGGGGCGCCGGGCACGTCGTAGAGCACGGTGCCATCCGGTCCTTCTAGTGGCACGAGCGAGCTGCCCAGCGCCTGCACCGCCGCCTTGACTCGGGCCCGCTGGACCAGCGCGAACCGGCCCATGTCCGCGATCGACGCCGGGCCAAAGCCCTCCAGGTAGCGCCGGACCAGGGTCGGCAGCGCCAAGTCCGGAACGCCCGCCTCGGTCAGCACCGGCCGGGGACGCGCCGCGACATAGGCCCGGGTGCCGAACGACCACGGCCCGTCCGTGGGCACGTACCACAGCGGTGCGTACTGCCGCAGCATCCGCCACGCCGTCGGCGGCATGGGCGCGCCCAGCCGCCCCGCGAGCCAGGCCTCGCATTCCGGGCCCGTCCGTGGCTGGCCGGCGAAGTCCAGCAGTCCGCCGGTCAGCACGTCGGCATCAGCCAAGGTGAGCCCCGCCGTGGCGAAACGGGGGTCGCCCAGCCGGGAGGCACGCAGCGTCGGCTCCATGGCCTCCCGGAAGGCCTGGTGGTCCTCCGCGTGCACCGCGTGCATGGTGATCCGCATGAGCTGCGCCCGGACCACCCGGTGGTCGGCGAACGCAGCGTCGAGTTCGGCCGGGTCGAAGCCGGCTAGCCGGTTCCACAGTGCGACATAGGGGGAGGCGGGCAGCTGAGCCTGCAGCGCCACCACCCGCCGTACCGCGTCGTCGGCGCTCATCCAGGCCCGCTCCAGCAGCAGCTGGCGGGCCAGCGTGGCCCGGTTGAGCTCCCGCGCGGTGCGCCTCACCGGACCAGCCGGAAGAACTCCCGCACGTCCCCGACCAGCAGGTCAGGCTCCTCCATGGCCGCGAAGTGGCCGCCCCGGTCGAACTCGGACCAGTGCACGATGTGGTTGGTCTGTTCGGCCAGCCGCCGGACCGGCGGCGCGATCTCCGCCGGGAAGACCGCCACCCCGGTGGGCGCGGTGGACGGAGCCGGCGGGCCCAGGCCGCCGGACCGGACCGCCTCGTAGTACAGCCGCGCCGACGACCCCGCCGTCCGGGTCAGCCAGTACACCGAGATGTTGGTCAGCATCTGATCCCGGTCCACCGCGGTCAGCCCGCCGTCGGTCCACTCCCCGAACTTCTCCGCGATCCAGGCCAGCTGCCCGGCCGGTGAGTCGGTCAGACCGTAGCCCACGGTCTGCGGCCGGGTGGCCTGGACCGCCCCGTACCCGCTCCCGGTGAGCCGGAACCGTCGCAGCCGCTCCACCCGCTCCCGATCCCGGTTATCCAGATCGTCAGGCTCGGAACCGCGGGCCACGTACGGCGAGAGCGTGTTCAGGTGCACCCCCACCACGTGGTCCGGCACGAGAACCCCGAGCTCCCGCGAGATCTGCGACCCCCAGTCCCCGCCCTGCGCCCCGTACCGCTCGTACCCCAGCCGCCGCATCAGCTCGTCCCACGCCCGGGCCACGCGCGACACGTTCCAGCCCCGGTCCCGGGTCGGCCCGGAGAACCCGAACCCCGGAATCGACGGAACAACCAGGTCAAACGCATCCCCCGGATCGCCGCCGTGCGCGCCAGGGTCGGTCAGCGGCCCGATGACCTCCGTGAACTCCACGATCGACCCGGGCCAGCCGTGCGTCATGATCAGCGGCACGGCCCCCGGGGAAGCCGAACGCACGTGCAGGAAGTGCACCATCTGTCCGTCGATCTCAGTGGTGAACTGCGGGAACGAGTTCAGCCGCCGTTCCCAGGCCCGCCAGTCGTGGCCGGTGCGCCAGTACTCGGCCAGCTCCCGCACGTCGTCCAGCGCGATGCCGTAGTCCCAGCCCACCCCGGGCAGCTGGTCCGGCCACCGGGTCCGGCCCAGCCGGTCCCGCAGGTCGTCCAGGTCCGCCTGCGGAATGTCGATCCGGAACTCCTCGATGGTGTCCATGCCTACTGACCGTACTCAGCACCCTCCGCACGGATCGCCCCCTGCCCATTCTGCGGCACGATCGCCCTGCTCGCCATCCCGGTGACCGCTGCCCTGCTCCGCCGCACGACCACCCCCGCCGGCCTCGATGGTGCCGCGTCTGGGCCCGATCACCCGGTGCGGGAAGCCGCGAGCCACTGACCGCGCGGCGGCCGCCGACCCCCGTACGGCGGCCGCCGCGCCCTCACCGCGGCAGCGACCGGGGCAACCCGAACCGGGGCAGCACGCCGGTCTCGAACCGGGTGATCATGCTGATCTGGTCACCGGCCAGGGTGAGCACGATCAGCCCGATCGCGTGCAGGACCGGTGCGTGCGGGTCGCTCATGTACACGCCGAAGGCCGGCTGGCCGTTGGCCCGGGTGGCGATCAGCCGGTACTTCCGCCCGCGCCGGAAGGCCAGGGTGAGGAAGCGCGCGGCCAGGTCCCGGCCCTGGTACTCCAGCGGCAGCGGCGGCATGGTCAGCCACGCGTCCTCGGTGAGCAGGGCCACGACCCCAGCCACGTCGGCCGCCTCGAACGCCTGGGTCAGCTGGGCGACCAGCCGCTGCTCGGCGGGCGAGCGCGGAGGCGGCGCCGCCTGTTGCCCCGACGGCAGCTCTCGGGCCAGGGCGGCCCGGGCCCGCTTCACCGCGCTGGCCACCGACTGCTCGCTGGTCTGCAGCATCTGCGCCGCCTCGCTGGTCGGGAAGCCCAGCACGTCACGCAGGATCAAGGCGGCACGCTGCCGCGGCGGCAGGACCTGCAGCGCGGTAACGAACGCCAGCGAGATCGCCTCCCGGGCCTCGTAGCGGGCCTGCGGGCCGGGAGCCTCGTCGGGCAGCTCCTGGAGCAGCAGGTCAGGGTACGGCTCGAGCCAGGGCACCTCGCCGAGCCGGGTGGGCTCGGGCGGTTCGACGTCCTGGCGAGACCACTCCACGGGCGGGCGCCGGCTAGCCGACCGCAGCGCGTTCAGGCTGCGGGTGGTGGCGATCCGGTACAGCCAGGTGCGCAGCGAACTGCGCTGCTCGAAGCCGCCCAGGCCGCGCCAGGCGGCCAGCAGCGTCTCCTGCATCGCGTCTTCGGCGTCCTGCGCCGACCCCAGGATGCGGTAGCAGTGCACCTGGAGCTCGCGCCGGTAGGGCTCGATCAGCTCCTGGAAGGCCTGCTCGTCCCCGGCCTGCGCGCGGTCGATCAGATCCGTGGCCATGATCGCATCCCAGCATCACTTCTTCCCTCGGTTCTACCGAATCCCGGCACAGGTTAAGACACCGTCCGCGCCCCGAACCGGGCGCTCCGCGGCCGGCCCGTTCGCCGGCCGGCCGGTGTCTACCTGACCGAGAGAAGGTGACCCGATCATGACTAACACAGTTCGCCCCGCCGCCCGGCGGGCCAATCAGCTAGATCCCGGCGCCTCAGGCCGGGTCCTGACCGTGCTGCTGACCTCGGTGGCCTATTTCATGGTGGCGCTGGACACCCTGGTCGTGGTGACCGCGCTGCCGTCCATCCACCGCGACCTGGGCGGGAACATCGAGACCCTGCAGTGGACGGTCAACGCCTACGTGCTGGCGTTCGGCGCCACCATCATCACCGCCGCCGCCCTGGGCGACCGGATCGGCCGGCGCCGGATGTACCTGATCGGCCTGGCCGTGTTCACCGCGGCCTCGGCCGCCTGCGCGCTGGCCCCGAACGTAGGCACCCTGATCGCCTTCCGGACGGTGGAGGGTATCGGTGCCGGCATCATCATGCCTCTCGGCCTCACGCTGCTGACCTCGGCCTTCCCCATCGAGCGGCGCGGCGCCGTGGTCGGCATCTGGGGCGGCGTGGCCGGACTGGCCGTGGCCAGCGGCCCGCTGATCGGCGGAGCGGTCACCCAGGGCCTGAACTGGCACTGGATCTTCTGGGTCAACGTGCCGATCGGCATCCTGGCCCTCGTCGGAGCCCGGCTCCGGCTGGCCGACAGCCGCGGGCCCGCCTCGCGCCTCGACCTGCCCGCGCTGATCCTGATCGCCGCCGGGGTCGGCGCCCTCACCTATGGCCTGGTCCAGGCCGGCCAGGCCGGCTGGGGGAGTGCCCAGACCCTGGCTGGCCTGTCCGTCGGCGCCGCCGCGATCGCGGCCTTCGTGGCCTGGGAGCGGCACGTCGCCGAGCCGATGATCCCGCTCGGCCTGTTC
Source organism: uncultured Actinomycetes bacterium (assembly GCA_963722055.1). Classification (GTDB taxonomy): domain Bacteria; phylum Actinomycetota; class Actinomycetes; order Streptosporangiales; family Streptosporangiaceae; genus Palsa-504. The sequence goes on from CAVRLA010000018.1 coordinate 165,653, forward strand.
CGGTCCGGCCGCTTCTCCGCGGCGGTGGCCACTCAGTTCCTGATGGCCGCGGCGATCTACTCGGCGGCGTTCCTCACCAGCCAGTTCTTCCAGTTCGCGCTGGGGGCCTCGCCGCTGGGGACCGGGCTGCGCTTCCTGCCCTGGACCGCCACGCCGATGGTCGTCGCGCCGATCGCGGGTGCCCTGTTCGACAAGATCGGGGCCCGCCCGCTGATCGTGCCGGGCCTGCTCATGCAGGCGGCCGGCTTCGGCTGGATCGTGTACCTGGCCGCCCGCTCCTCGGGCTACGCCAGCTACGTCGCCCCGTTCCTGATCGCCGGCGTCGGCATCTCGATGGCCCTCCCGTCCGTGTCCGCCGCCGGGCTGAACGCGGTCAGCCCGCAGGCGCTGGGCAAGGCCGCCGGGGTCATGAACACCATGCAGCAGTTCGGAGCCGTGTTCGGCATCGCGGTCGCGACCACCGTGTTCAACGCCCACGGCAGCCTGGCCTCCGCGGCCGCCGTCACCAGCGGCTACCGCCCGGCGCTGGCCGTGGCCGCGGGCCTGTCGGTCCTGGGCGCAGCCGCCGCGCTCGGCCTGCGCCGCGCGCCCCGCCCCACCGCGCCCGCCCCCGGCCAGCCACTCACCGCCCCCGGCCAGCCACTCACCGCCGCCCCTGGTCAGCCGCTCACCGCCGCCCCTGGTCAGCCGCTCACCGCCGCCGACCGCATCCCCACGCCCCGGCGCGTGTCCTAGAACGTAGTGAATCCCGGCTTTCACCACGCCCTAGCGAGGTGAATCCGGGGTTTCACTCGGTTCCGGAGCGGCCCCTGAGCACGATTGACACAAGAGTTAGCCATAACTAACGTTAGCCATAACTGACAGAAGATCGGAAGGAGCAGGACCATGGGTCAGCCAGTAGCGTTCTTCGAGGTGATCAGCCCGGATCACGAGCGGGCGCAGAAGTTCTACCGTGAGCTGTTCGGCTGGCAGGTCGCCGCCGATCCGGCCATGGGCGGGTACGGCCTGGTCGATACCGGCGCCGGGGACGGGGCCATCGGCGGCGGCATCGGCCCGTCGAGCGAGCCGGGGGAGAAGGGCGTGAAGATCTACATGCGGGTCGACGACCTGGACGCCTACCTGGACCGCGCCGAGCAGCTGGGCGGCAAGCGCCTGGTCCCGCCCACCGACCTGCCCGGTGACTACGGCCGGTTCGCCATCTTTACCGATCCGGACGGAAACCAGGTCGGCCTCTGGAGCTGAGGACAGCCGGATGAGCAAGCGGCCGCGGCCCCCGGAAGACCTGCCCGCCAGCAACGGGCAGCCCGGGCCCGCGGTCGCGCCGCGGCCGCCTGCCAGCGACCGCCCCGACGCGGCGCCTCCTACCCCCCTGGCTGCCGTCCTGGCCAGCCGCTGGGCCGTCATCCTGAAGCGGTTCCGTGACTACATGCACCAGCGGTAAGCCTTGATTCCCGCACCTAAGTACGGGTCGGCGGGACCCACCTCACCACCGATACGGTGTGGCGCTGGGATCCGGCCTCCCGGCGGCTCGTCCGCCCCGCCTGAGGCGAATCCCGCGCGGCACGCGCGGATCAGGCCGCGCAGCAGACCGAGGCCTTGGCGCGCCGGCCCGGCCGCTCAGCTACGCCCGCCGCCGTGACTTCCCCGTGTCCCTCGACCAGTGCCCGCACCCAGCGCATCCGCAGGACCGCGGTTTCCGGGTGCTCGCCGTACTCTTGGGCGACCCGGGCCGCGCAGCCCCGCGCGCCGTACTCGCCGATCGTCGCGGCGATCGCCTGACGGATCTGCGTTGTGCTGGGTTCGTCAGACCTCTGCAGCGCCGATACGAATAGCGCGTCGGCCCGGGCGGTACTGATGCTGAGGTGGTAGGCCGTCGACCGCATTATGGGCCTCCTTACCTGGTGCTTCTTCGAGTACATCACCGGGGTCTGACATTTCCGCGCCACTGGCCGTACTGGTCGAGGACCGGGGATGCCACCCGTTAAGGCGGAGCTCACCGGCGGCCTCCCTGATACGGTCAGCTTTGGGGGCTGGCCTGGCCCCCTCGCACTACGTTGCAGGAGGTCGACAATGGCGTCACGGCTGAATCCATACCTCAACTTCAACGGCAACGCCCGGCAGGCGCTGGAGTTCTACACCAGCGTGTTCGGCGGCGACCTCACGCTCAGCACGTTCGCCGACTTCGGCGGCGCGGGTTCGCCCGACGCCGACCGGATCATGCACGGGCAGCTGGAGACCCCGGCCGGTTACACGATCATGGCCGCCGATGTCACCAGCGAGATGCCGTACCAGCCCCCGGCCGGATTCGCTGTGAGCCTCAGCGGCGACGACGGCGACGCCCTGCACGAGTACTGGGAGAAGCTCAGCGCCGGCGGTACCGTCACCATGGCGATGCAGAAGCAAGCCTGGGGCGACGAGTTCGGCATGTGCACCGACCAGTTCGGCGTCTCCTGGCTGGTCAATATCGGCCAGCCCCAGTCGTAGCCAGGCTCGCGGTCCAGTCGGCGATGCGGACGACGTCGGCCTGCCGGGGAAAGACCTTCTCCAGCAGGACCCGGTGCACCTCGGGGTCGGCATCCAGGCACCCGTCGGCCAGGACGGCGAGCCGGTAATCCAGGTCCGCGGCCTGGCGCAGGGTCGAGAGCACCACGCCGCTGGTGGCGATACCCGCCAGCACCAGGCTGTCGATGCCGCCTGCCCGCAGCACGACCTCCAGGTCGCTGCCGGTGAACGCCGAGACCCGGCGCTTGGTCACGATCAGGTCGCCCGAGGCCGGCGCGACGGCGGGGTGGATGGCCCGGCCCGGGTCGCCGTCGGCGAACCGGCCGGTCCCGGCGATGGCCGCGAAGCTCTTGTTGCGCTCGCTGACCTCGGGGTACCCGGCCCGGAACGCGACGGTCACGTAGATGACCCAGATCCCGGCGCCCCGAGCCGCCTGGATCGCGGCCGCCAGCCGCGGCAGGTACCCTTCGTCGCCGCCGAACCGATCGACGATGCCCTGTTGCACGTCCATGACGAGCAGCGCGGTTGATGTCATGCAGATCCGCTCCCTTGCGTTCCGGTGGCTACCAGTTCCTCAACCGCTGAGTGTCCCGGCTCGATCCTGAGCGCCGAGGAACTCCAGCACCGCCTGGCGGTACTCCTGTGGTGCCTCGACGCTGGGGATGTGGCCGCAGTCGGCCAGCATGACCAGCCGGGATCCGGTGATGTGGCTGGCGATAGGCCGGGCCTGAGCGGGACCGCAGATGAAGTCGAGCTCGCCGGCCACCACGAGGGTCGGGCATTGGATCCGGCTCAGCAACGGCCGCAGATCCACCGACTGATACAGGCCGCCTTCCCAGGCCTTCCCGGCGGCCAGGTCGGCCTTCAACATCCGGCTCATCCCGGCCAGCCGCGCCGCCACCTCGGGCCTGTCCGGTTCCGCCAGGTAGAACGGCAGGACCGTAATCATCATCTGCTCCATCTCGGCCGGGTCGCTCGCGGCCAGGATGCGTTCGGCCCACTCGTCCATGACCGGCCGCGCCGCCTCGTACCAGGGCGAGCCGGCCTGACGGTCCAGCAGCGCGCTGAACTCGGCCCCGGCCTCGCCTCCCTCCCCGGCGTCGGCGTCGGGCCCGATGCCGAACCCGGCCACGGCCACGCACACCCGAGTGCTCTGCGGGAACAGGCTGGCGTAGGTGAGGGCGGTGGTCGCTCCGAACGAGTGGCCCAGGACCACCACGCGCGGCAGCCCCAGCGCCTGACGCACCTCCTCGTAGAAGCGGGCGTGTCCCTCGGGCGAGTAGTCGGCCGGGTCGGCGGGCGGCGTGGACGTTCCGGAGCCGTGCGGATCGATCAGGTACGACTGCAGGGTGTCGGACAGCAGGTCCGCGTCGCCGGTCATGTAAGAGGCGGCGAATCCGGGCCCGCCGGCGAACATCAGCGCGGGCCTACCGCTCCCGATCACCTGGTAGCTCGCCACCCGGCCGCCTGGCAACGCGACCTCGGCCATCTCCGCCTCCCGCACCGATCATCTACGCTGAGCACGACGCTGCCAGTGTGCCACCGCGGGGAGGACGGCCGATGACGTGGTCCCTCGAGCAGGCGTACGACGTTTACCCGCAGATCGAGGAGGAATTCTCGGCCGCTCTGGATCAGAGCCTGAACCCGCGCGGCCCGGATCTGCTGTTCGATCTCGTCGCCCGTCTCGGCCTGGCGGCCGGCGCCGTGGCCCTCGACGTGGGCTGCGGCGAGGGCAGGCAGGCCGTGGCCCTGCACCGGCGGTTCGGATTCCGCGTCACCGGCATCGACCCGGTGCCCCGGCATATCGAGATGGCCCGGGCCGCCGCCGGCCAGGATGGTCCGGTCTTCGCGGTCGGCACGGCCGAGAACATCCCAGCCGGCCCGGGCATTGCGGACCTGGTTCTGGTGCCGCGACGTCCTGGTGCACGTCCCCGACCTGCCGCGCGCATACGCGGAATTCCGCCGCGTGCTCCGGCCGGGCGGTCACGTGCTCGTCTACCAGATGTTCGGATCCGAGCTGCTGGAGCCCCGCGAGGCCGCCTGGCTGTGGGCCACCATGGGCGTGGTGCCGGAGAACGCCGATCCCGCCCGTACCGAGGCGGCCATCGCGGCGGCGAGACTGCGGATCGACGAGCAGCTAGAGATCGGCTCGGAATGGAGCGAGTGGGCCGAGGAGCACCACGGCGGCGCCAGCCGGAAGCTCCTGCACGCCTCGCGGCTGCGCCGGGACCGGGCCAGCTACCTCGAGCGCTACGGCCCCGCCGCGTACGACATGATGCTCGGCGACTGCCTGTGGCACGTGTTCGCCATGATCGGGAAGCTGGACCGCCGCGTCTACCTACTGTCAGCCGACGAGCCCGGTCAGTAGGGTGGCGTTCGTGGCTGACGATGAGCGGGACCCCGCGGCCTATGCGGCCGACATCGAGGCGGCCCGGGACCGGCTGATTGCCTTTGCGGGCGGCTGTAGCGAGGCAGACTGGCGCGCCGCGCCGCTGGACGGGGACCCGCGGCCGGTAGCGGTGGTCGTGGATCACGTCGCGGACTCCTATGAGTACCTGGCCGGATGGATCCGCCAGCTGGTGGCAGGCCAGCCCGTCGAGGTGACCGGCGAGATCGTGGACGACCTCAACGCCGATCACGCCGCCGAGGCCGCGGCGGTGGGCCAGGCCGACGCCGTCGAGCACCTACGGCGCAGCGGAGCGGCTCTCAGCGCCCTGATCGCGGGCCTGTCCGCGGATGACATGGCCGCCGGGGACGGCCGGGTCCGGCGCTTCGCCCAGATCGCCATCCGGCACGCGGACAATCACCGTACCGACATCGAGACCGCCCTGGCCGCGCAGGGTGTCCGGCGCGGCTGACGAACGGCTGCCGACCCGTGAGCTTCTTCGAGTCGATCCCGGCCCAGCGCTCGGTCATCCTGTGGCCCGATGAGCCCGAGACGCTTTAGCAGGGCGAGGTGCTTGAGTTCTCTGCGGCTGAGATGCGCCCCCGACTTGCTGCTCGCCGCCGGGATGACCGTGGTCGTGCAGCCCAACGTGGTCACCCGCGACGGCCGGGCCGGCGTCCAGACCGGGGAACTGCTCCTGGTGACCGACCACGGGCCGCAGCGGCTGCACGCCTACCCGCCGGGTCTGGCCCAGGTAGGCTGACCCGCCGATAACCTGCTGCCGTAGGGCAGCGCGCCGAGGCGAGCCTGAGCAGTAAGGAAGCGATGCGACATGGGCCCTGAGGAGTTCCGGGCAGCGGGGCATGAGCTGATCGACTGGATCGCGGACTACCGGGCTCGGATCCCGCAGTTGCCGGTTCAGGCGCAGGTGGGCCCGGGTGAGGTGGCGGGGAAGCTGCCGAGCGGGGCCCCGGAGGAGCCCGAAGCGTTCGGCCGGGTCCTGGCCGACCTGGACAACATCGTCGTCCCGGGCGTGACCCAGGTTCAGCACCCACGCTACTTCGGCTGGTTCCCGTCCAACGCGTCCCTCGGTTCCGTGCTGGGCGACCTGGCCACCTCCGGGCTCGGCGCGCTCGGGATCACGTGGCAGTCCGCCCCCGCGCTGACCGAGGTCGAGGAAGTCGTCGTGGACTGGCTGCGCGAGCTGACGGCGCTGCCCGAGTCGTGGAAGGGCGTCATCCAGGACACCGCTTCCAGCGCCTGCCTCGTCGCGTTGCTGGCCGCGCGCGAGCGCGCCACGAACTACTCAGAGGTCCGCGGCGGGATGCAAGCCGAGACCGCGCCGCTGACGGTCTACACCACCGAGCACGCGCATTCCTCGGTCGCGAAGGCCGTGGCCCTGGCCGGTTTCGGGCGGGATAACCTGCGGCTCGTCGGCGTCAACCCGGTCACGTACGCCATGCGCCCCGAGGCGCTGGCCGCGCGGCTCGAGGCTGACGTGGCCGAAGGTCGGCGCCCGGCCGCGGTCGTGGCCAGCGTCGGCACCACCGGCACCACCGCCGTGGACCCGCTCACCCAGATCGTCCCGCTGGCCCGCCAGTACGGGACATGGGTGCACGTCGATGCGGCGATGGCGGGCTCGGCGTTGCTGCTCCCGGAGATGCGCTGGCTGATTGACGGGGTGGAAGGGACGGACTCGCTGGCCTGGAACCCGCATAAGTGGCTGGGCACCGTGCTGGACTGCTCGCTGCTGTACGTCGCCGACCCCGGCCATCTGATCCGGGTGATGTCGACCAACCCGTCCTATCTTCGCTCCGCGGTTGACGGTGAGGTGACCCAGTACAAGGACTGGGGCATCCCACTCGGTCGCCGGTTCCGCGCGCTCAAGCTGTGGTTCCATCTCCGGCTCGACGGCGTTGAGGCCGTGCGGGCCCGGTTGCGGCGGGACCTGGACAACGCCCGCTGGCTTGCCGAGCAGGTCTCCTCGACGCCCGGCTGGCGGGTCCTGGCCCCGGTCAACCTGCAGACCGTCGTGCTCAGGCACGAACCCGCCGGCCTGGTCTCCGGCCCGGGCGCGGTGCTTGACGCTGACGCGCTGAACGCGCACACGCTGTCCTGGGCGGACTCGGTCAACGCCTCGGGCGCGGCCCTGGTCACGCCCGCCCTGCTGGACGGCACCTGGTCGGTCCGGGTCTCGATCGGGGCCGAATCCACCGAGCGCCAGGACGTCGAGGCGCTGTGGCGCCTGCTGCAGCAGGCCGCCGAGAGCAACTAATGCCCCGTACCCGCCGGCGTACGGACTGCCGAGGCACCTCCGAGCCGCCTTTCCTGATCCGGACAAAACGCCGATAAGGGCGCAATTTCGCGTCTGCCCGGGCCGGGCCCACCGGATTCCGTGTGGCAGTTAGGCCGCCGGCCTGGCGGCCGATGATCAAATGTCACGAAACAGTGACCTTTACATCATATTTAGCTGTGTTATCAATGTTCTTAGGCGCTCAGTGTCGTTATGCCCGGCCGGGAGGCCTGACGACCCGCGCCTTTGGGGAGGGACAGATGAAGGGTAAGATCGTGGCCGTCCTCGCCGCCGCTGCGGCGTTGTCGTTCACTGCCGTGGGCTCGGCGGCAGCGACACCACTCGGGCCTGCGAACGAGCACGTATCCGCGGCGCCACCGCAGGTCAACGGATTGCGGCTGCAGGCGGCCATGCTCCCCGCGTCGGCTTTCGGGCCGACCATCACGCGGTCTGACGAGCAGGACACGGGCACAAAGCTGCAGTCGACCCATGCCAAGTATCATGTGCCCAGCATGGGCTGTGCCAAGTTCGAGATCTCGGCATTTGACCAGGGCTTCGGGAACACAGCCGGGGCGTGGGTGCGCCTCGGCAACCCGGACGAGAACTCGCAGTACCCGAACACCACTAACGCTGCCTTCGAGTCCGTGTTTCAGTTCGCGACGGCCAAGGCCGCTACCACGTTCCAAAGTCAGGCCCGGTCGAAGTTCGCTGCCTGCGGGTCCTTCACCGACTCAAGCGGTAACTTCTGGCGCACCCTTTCGGTAGCGAAGACCACCGTCGGCGGTCATCAGGCTTTCCTGGTCACCCAGCAGCTCATGGGTCCCAGCTTTCCGTTCGGCGTCTGGTGGTGGGAATTCAATCTATACGTCGTAGCTGGCACGAACATCTACAATATCTACGAGGAAAACGGGACCAACGACGTGCCTTCCACCGCGCTCATGAGCAAACTGATCCACCAGGTCCAGGCGCTTTACCACTAGCGACGTCCCCAGCGGCGTCGCGGACCAGGCATCGTACATATCGGCTTGTAAATTCATTGGCGGCTAGATCAGCGCCATACGTGTTATCAGTGACGTTGGGTGGGGATTGGCGTGTTGAAGGAGCTCCGGCCCACAGATCCCCGGCTCATCGGACCATACCGATTGGTCGGGCAGCTGGGTGACGGCGGCATGGGCCGGGTTTTCCTCGGCCGTTCGGCGGGCGGCAGGCCCGTCGCGGTAAAGGTCATCCGCAGCGACCTAGCCGCTGATCCGGACTTCCGGGCGCGGTTCCGACGGGAGGTCGCCGCGGCGCGCAGGGTCAACGGGCTGTACACGGCCATGGTGGTGGACGCGGACGTGGACGCCCCAGAGCCCTGGCTGGCCACCGCCTATGTCGCCGGGCCTTCGCTGGCCGAAGCCGTCCGCCAGCAAGGGTCGCTGCCGGTCAACTCGGTGCTGGCGCTGGCCGCCGGGCTGGCGGAGAGCCTGGCCGCGATCCACGCCGCGGGTGTGGTGCACCGTGACCTCAAGCCCTCCAACGTGCTGCTGGGCCCGGACGGGCCGTGCGTCATCGACTTCGGGATTTCCCGGGCGGTGGAGCAGACCTCGATGACACGCGTGGGCTTCGTGATCGGCTCGCCCGGCTTTATGTCTCCGGAGCAGGCCGAGGGCCATGAGGTCGGTCCGCCCAGCGACATATTCAGCCTGGGTGCGGTCCTGGCCTTCGCCGCCATCGCCGACTCGCCCTTCGGCAGCGGGTCGACCGCGGCGCTGGTCTACCGGATCGTCTATTCCCCGCCCAACCTGGAGGGTGTACCGGACGAGATCCGTCCGCTCCTCGAGCGGTGCCTGGCCAAGGATCCCGCTCAGCGCCCGACGGCCAGCGAACTGCTGGCCGAGGTCGGAGCCGCCGAGCCGGAGACAGGCTGGCTGCCCGAGCCCTTCACCAGGGCGTTCCCAGACGCTCAGGCGCAGCCGGCCGAAAGGCCGACGCCGCCCGCAGTCGAGGCGCCTGCCGACGCTGACCTGACGGTCACCGGAGAATCGGCACCCGTCGTGCCCAGGCCCGAGTCGGCCCCCGGAGAGGCCGAGGCCGCTGCCCCCGACCTGGAAGCCGAGGCGGCATCCCTGGAGGCCGAGGCGGCCGCCCCCGACCTGGAAGGCCAGGCCGTACCCCTGGAGGCCGCGGCGGCCGCCGCAGCGGCCTTGGCGGTGGCTTCAGAGGCCAGAACGGTCCTGCCGGGGGCCGAAACGGTCCTGCCGGGGGCCAGAACGGTCCTGCCGGGGGCCGAAACGGTCCAGCCGAGGGCTGAAGCGGTCGCCGCGGAGAGCGAGACCGCGGCTCCGCCGGCGCAGGCCGTCAACCTGGAGCCCTCGACGATCCCTCCGGTGGGTGAGGCGACGTCGGCCGAGGCCGAGGCCGAGACCGTGGCTAAGGCGATACCGCTCGCCCCCGTCGTGCCACTGGCAGGTGAAGACCTTCCGCGCAAGCCGCGGCACCGCCCAGCGCGGTCGATAGCACTGGCGTCAGCCGCGGCGGTGCTCGTGATCGCATCCGTAGGGATCGGACTGGCTCTGACCGGCTCTAACCACCCCTCTTCGTCGCGTCAGGGCGCCCTGGTAGCGGCTTCTTCTTCTGCTGCGTCGCAAGCGGCCTCTCCAGCCGCTCAGCCAGCAGCCGCCCAGAAGGCAGCGTCCGCGCCCAGGACCTCGCCGCATCCCTCGGCCCGGTCGTCCCAGCGGCCCGCAGCGCAGCCGACGACCCAGGCCGCGACCACGCAGGCGCCGGGGACAGTGCCCTCCACGGTCAAGTCGACACCCAAGCCCACGCCGAAGCCGAGTCCCAAGCCGACGCCGCGGCCGACGGCGCTCAGCGTCAGTGTCAGCGGCGGCAGCCAGCTCTCCTGCGCGGACGTAGGCCGGGTTGCCTCAAACGGCGGGACACCGGCCAACTTCACCTTTGCCGATCACAGCTCGGCCACCATACAGATCGCCGGGATCGACTCGAGCGGCGCCGAGTCTGGCGTGACGACCCTCGGTCCGGGCGAGGTATACACGGCCAACACCGCCGCCGGTGATTACTTCGTGGTCGAGAACGGCGGTGGCAGCTGCCTGGCCGTGGTGGACGTCGGCGGCTCCGGCCAGGCCACCGTGACGTAGCGCTGACCACGCACTCGCGCCGCAGGCCGTCGTCAGCCAGCCCGATGGTCCTAGCTAGGTCGGCCGTGATGAGGTCAGGGACGCGAATACAACAGTGGAACTGAGGTAATGCCCGGTGGCATAATCGAAAACGCCACCGCACGTTATCAGCCGGAGGGCGGCATAGTTGGTCGTGCCGTAAATCGCATCGGCCGGGAAATTGGATTTGGGGTACTCGCGCACGCCGGTGACCCGGAAAATGGCCGTGATCCCGTCGGCGAGCGTCACGTCGATGGTGTCTCCGGGTTGCAGGGCCCCGAGGCGGTAGAAAACCGCAGGCCCCTGAATGCTATCGACGTGACCTTCGATAACCGACGCGCCGATCTGGCCGGGCGTGGCCGAATATTTGTACCACGCGGCCTCGCCCGCGCTCGTGACCAGCGACGGTACCTGGATCGTGCCGTCAGCGTTGAGTCCGAGGTCCAGGAGTCTCGAGCTCACGCCGATGGCCGGGATATCCACGGAGACCGGCACGGAGCGCTGCAACGATGGCCCCTGGCCGGCCGCCCCGATAGCGCCGCGGGCCGACGCGGACGGCTGCGGCGCATGGTGCTGGGACAGGAACGTGACGCCCACGGCGGTCATCCCGACCAGGATGAGCAGGACGCCGGCCACCCCGGCCAGCTGGGCCCGGAGGCTGACCGGCTTGGGCGGGCGGCTGTATCCGTCCTCCGGCCACGAGGCGACGACGCGGAACCCGGCTATGCGGGGCCACCTCGCATCCCCCAACGCGGCCTCCCTCCGGGGGTGTCCTACCAACTAGCCTAATATTTTGGTAGTGGGCGTGCCATTGCGTGTTTGTGCCGCAGCCTGGGCTTACCGTTATGATCGCCGATGTTTTCTCCCGCGGAGTTCTCCGGCCCGTCCGGTCCGCGACCAAAGGCCGGCCAGACGGTTTCCCTTCGGACGCCGGTTTCTGCGGTCGGCCTCCGGGAAATGGTGATTGCCGAGAGCATGAGGAGGTTCGATGAAGGCGCGCACACCCATCGCGTGGACAGCGCACCGGGTCAGGCTTACCGCCGTCGGCTGGGGCTTCACGACCGCGCTCGCCTGCGTCGCGCTCTCGGCCTGCACGTCCAGCTCCACGCCTCCGGCGGTGTTCACCCCCGCGGTCACCGGCTCCTCGTCCGTGAGCGTCTCGCCCAGTCCCAGCGCTTCCGCGAGCGCGAGCCCGTCCGCCTCGCCAAGCCCGTCGGATTCGAGCAGCCCGAGCCCCGAGCCCTCGGCTAGCCCGTCGCCGAGCCCGGTGGTCACGACCCCGTTCCCCACCGTGGCCCCGGTTACTGGCGGCGGCGGCACGGCCGGATTCCAGGACGCCGGGCTCGCGGTGCTCGGCGGCACGGCCATCGCGGCGGGCCTCGGCAGCATCGCCTACCGCCGCCGGATGACCAGGAACCGCTGACTGTGTTTGTACGAAAGTTCACGTTATGCAGACAACCCGCTGTGGTTGCTGGCCGCTCACCTGCACCGACCGCTCGCGCAGGCCCCAAAGGCCTGCACTCGCGGGTCGGTATTGCATAACGCTCACGATGTGCCTCCGGGCATGCTGATCGCGGCTGCCGTCTGCCCGCATCCGCCGCTCCTGATCCCCGAAGCCACCGGGGTGCCCGGCGTCGGCGACCCGGAGCTCGAACGGCTACGGGCCACGTGCCACCAGGCCGTCTCCGTCCTCCTGGCCGGGCGCCCGGACCTGATCGCGATCGTGGGCGGCGATCCGGAAACCGGGCCGACGGCCGAGTACCCGCCGCAGACGCCGGGCCGCCTGCACGACTACGGCATCCCGTTCACCATCGGCGCGGGCCAGGGCCCGCCGTGGTTGCCGCTGTCCCTGACGATCGGGAAGTGGCTGCTCGCCGGGCATGCGGTGCCGTCGTCCACCTGGTGGGGGATCGCCTCGGACGCGCCGCCCGCCGAGTGCCTGCACCTGGGGGAGAAGCTGGCCGTGCTCGCCCCGCGGGTCGCGCTGCTGGCCATGGGCGACGGGCCTGCCCGCCGGGCCCGCGCCGCGCCGCTCGCCGCCGACCCGGAAGCAGACCGCTACGACGACCAGGTGACCAGCGCGCTGGCCGCCGCTGACCCCGCCGCGCTCGCCGCGCTCGACCCCCGCGACGACCGGCCGCTGGAAATCGCCGGCCGGGCCGCCTGGCAGGTCCTGGCCGGCGCGGCGGGGCAGGATGCGTTCGACGCCGAGCTGCGCTACCGCGGTGTTCCCTTCGAGGTGAGTTACGCCGTGGCCAGCTGGCGCCGCGCCGCGTGATCCACGAGGCGGGCACACTGGTGGGCATGGACAGGCACGTCATCGCCGTGGTCGGGCCGACCGCCACCGGCAAGTCGGGGCTCGCCATCGCGCTGGCCCGCGCGCTCGGCGGCGAGGTCGTGAACGCCGATTCGATGCAGCTGTACCGGGGCATGGACATCGGCACCGCCAAGGAGCCCGAGGCCGCCCGGCAGGGCGTGCCGCACCACCTGCTCGGCATCTGGCCGGTGACCCGCACCGCGAACGTGGCCGACTACCAGGAGCTGGCCCGCGCCGCGATCGACGACATCATCGCCCGCGACCACGTCCCTCTGCTCGTGGGTGGCTCAGGCCTGTACGTCCGTGCCGCTCTCGACGACCTCGATTTTCATGGAACGGATCGTGGTATCCGCACCCGCCTCGAGTCCGAGCTGGCCGAGGTGGGCCCGGCCGCACTGCACGCCCGGCTGGCCACGCTCGACCCCAACGCGGCCGCCGCCATCCTGCCCAGCAACGGCCGCCGGATCGTGCGCGCCCTCGAGGTGATCGAGCTCACCGGCGGCCCGTTCGCCGCCACCATGCCGGTCTACGAACAGGTCCGCCCCGCCGTCCAGCTCGGTCTCACCCTGCCCCGCCCCGAGCTTGACCAGCGCATCGCCAACCGCGTCGGGGCCATGTGGCAGGCAGGCTTCGAAGCCGAGGTGAAGGAACTCGTCCACGCCGGGCTGCGGGACGGCAAGACCGCCAGCCGGGCCCTCGGCTACCAGCAGATGCTCCGACACCTGGACGGCGAGCTCACCCTCGACGAAGCGCGCCAGGAGACGGTCAAGGCCACCCGGCGGTTCGCCCGCCGCCAGGAGTCCTGGTTCCGTCGCGACCCCCGCGTCCGCTGGCTCGACGCAAGCGAGCCCCCGGAAGCCCTGCTGGCCGAAGCCCTCCGCCTTACGCGGTCCGCCAGCGCGCCATCTCCTTGAGCTCGGAGGGTAGGGCGTCCGCGACAAGCAGCCGCGGCAGCAGTTCCGGCTCGACGAGCAGGGCCCGGAAGACCAGGGCCACGGTAACGTCATGATCGGGCCGGTGCACGATCTCGATCTCGTCCCCGGCCCGGATCTCGCCCGGCTCGATCACCCGGAAGAAGGCGCCGGGCCGGCCAGCCAGCGCGAACCGCTTTATCCAGCCGGCCTGCGCCAGCCAGCCCTGGAAGGTTCCGCACGGGACCCGCGGGCCGGTCGCCTCCAGCACCAGCGCGGGCCCGACCCGCCAGCGCTCGCCGACCAGCGCGCCGTCGGCGTCCGCGCCCTCGGTGGTCAGGTTCTCACCGAACACCCCGTTCGGCAGGGCCAGGTCCAGCTCGGACGTCCAGAAGTCCAGGTCCTCCCGGGCGTAGGCGTAGACCGCCATGTCGGGCCCGCCGTGGTTGCGGACGTCGTAGACCCGGTCCCCGGCTAGCCCGACCATGCCCATGCCCTTGGCCCGGGGCGCCGTGACCTTGACCGGGCCCTCCACCGGCCGCTTGTCGATGCCGGTCAGCTTCATCGTCTTCCACGGGTTCTCCCGCGGCTGGCCGACGTTGACCGAGAGGACCTTCATGCTCTACCACCACATCTGGCATTACATCTGGTCGCCGAGCCGGTAGGCGCGCTTGGCGTTGTCGGCGCAGAGCATCCTGGTCAGGCGCACCACGGTCCGTTCAGTAAAAAGATCTTCTTGCAGGCCGGCCGTCAGGAAGCCGGACAGGGCGGTCCGGAACAGCACCGCCGCCAGGTAATACAGCTCCGGCAGCCCGAACGCGTCCGAGGAGTACAGGAATTTGCCGAACGGCGCGAGCTCCAGCGCCTCGGCCAGCAGGGCGGGGGCGCGACGGCCCAGGTTGTGGGTGGCCAGGCCGGCGTCGATGTACACGTGCGGGAAGACCTGGGCCAGGTAGCCGGCCTCGCGGTGGTAGGGGTAGTTGTGCAGCAGCATGACCAGGGTCCCGGTCGGCTGGATGGCGCGCAGCAGCGGGGTGAGCAGCAGCGGGTTGCAGCGGTGCAGGTCGACGTCGCTGTCTCCGTAGCCGACGTGGAACTGCACCGGCAGCCCGAGGTCCACGCCGCACCAGATGAGGAACCTCTGCAGCGTCTCGTCGGCGATCCGGGGCGGCCCGGATCCCGCGGCCTGCGCGGCCAGCCAGCGCCCGGCGGCCGCCGTCACCTCGGCCTCGGACGGCCGCTCGGGGTTCAGGTCGAGCCCGGTCCGGTAGGCGGCGATCGACTTGACCCCGACCGCCGCGGCGGTGCGGGTGGCCAGCGCGGAGCGCACCGCGTCGGCGAACCCGTCCGCGCCGATCCCGGCCGCCACCACGTCCTCGGCCACGCGCTCGAGCCGGACGATCTCGTACGCGATGGCACCGGCCAGCCCGCCGAGTTCGGCCGGGGAGGTCAGCGGCTCCGGGGTGAAGCCGGTGTCCACGCACAGCGCGGACATCCCGGCCGCCACCAGGAAGCGCTTGCTCACCTCCTGCACGCCGAGCTCGGCCCGGCGGATCACGTAGTCGGCTAGTTCGGCGTGCGGCGGCAGGCCGAGGACGGGCGGGCACAGACGGCGGAACGCGAACCCGGCCTGGGAGTCGAACTGCGAGCCGCCCGGCCACGCCGAGCCCTCGTTCAGCATCGACTCGAGCGTGACCTGGTCCGCGTCGCGGTACAGCACCCCATGACAATGATGATCGACCAGGGTCTGTTCCGCGACGCAGGCGAGCAGTTCCGGCACTAAGACGATGCCTCGTCGCCGTGCTGCGAGCCCAGCCGGGGTCACTCGGGCTGTCTCGACGCCCGGTGCCGCGATGCCCTCACGGGCGGTCAGCGCCGCGCCGAGCTTGCGCGCCATGCGCGGCGCGAAGATCACCGCGATGATCGCCACCACCAGCCAGACGCCGGACACCGCAGGGAACCACGCGGCGTCGCCGGTCGGGTACGGGATCACGTTGCGGTACAGCGTGTACCCCAGCACGATCAGGCCCGCGATCGGCACCACGATCTGCCACGTCGGCACCGGCAGCTTGTGCCGCACGAACACCAGCATGATGCAGCCCATCGAGGCCAGCACGTACACGACGAGCAGGATCAGCGTGCCGATGGTGCCGGACCACAGGAAGCTGTTGAAGGCGGCGGGCTGGGCGGCTACGGCGGCTTGGATGGCGACGATGATGGCGGCCGCCGCGACGACCACGAGGGTGGCCCAGACCGGGGTGCCCCAGCGCGAATTGCTCTGGCCGAGCCCGCGCGGCCCGGCCGTGTCCCTGGACATCGCGTAGAGCAGCCGAGCCGCCCCGACCACGCAGGCCAGGCAGCAGCCGAAGGCGCTGAACGTCGTGCCCAGCGTGATCATGTCGCCGACCCAGTGGCCGACGTAGGTAGAGCCGAGATCGCCGAGCAGCGATGGCGAGTTGGTGAACGCCTTTACGCCCGCGGCATTCGCGCCGAAGCCCATCATCTCGACCGCGGTGACGACCACGAAGTAGACACCGCCGAACACCGCCACGCCGAAGATGGCGCGCGGGATGTCCCGGGTCGGCCGGTTGGCCTCCTCGCCCAGGGTGGCCGCCGCCTCGAACCCGGCGAATGACAGGAAGCCGAACACCACGCCCAGGAACAGGTCGGAGGAACTGGTCCCCGGCGCCACCGAGAACACGCTCCAGGTGAAGGTGTGCCCGCCCGGCGCGTTCCCGGCTAGCAGCCGGACCAGCACCACGGCGGTGACGATGAGGATCAGCGCGACCGTGGTACCTTCCACGGTCAGCAGCACATGTCCCGCCGCGCCTGACCGGCATGATCGCCAGCAGCAGCGCCAGCAGCAGCGCCACCGCGAGCAGGACGAAGGGCGCCCACGTCGGCGGGTTGTGCCAGATACCGACCTCTTGCAGGAACGCGGTGCCGAAGATGCCCGCCGCGGCCGCGGTGACCGTCGCGTAGAACGTGTAGGTGCCGAGCAGGCCCCAGCCGGCGACCACCCCCGTCCGGGGGCCGAGCGTCGCGCCGACGAACGCGTAGACCGAGCCGGAGTGATGGAAGTACTGGCACAGCCGGACGAAGGAGTAGGCCACGAGCATCACACCGACGGCCGCGATCAGGAAGGTCAGCGGCACCGCCCGGCCCGCATAGGTCGCGCTTCCCTGCGGGTTGATGTTGGCGGCCATGCTCGGCGCCATCAGCGCGACCGACAGGCCGACCGCCGCCCAGATCGACAGTGAACGTTTGAGCCCCGGCGTCCCTTCGACAGCCATGTCCTTCTCCTTACTATCCATTTCCCATAGTGTCCCTCCGACCCCGGCGACACGGAAGGGGCAAAAGGTACGAAACATCGATCAGACCAGCTATCTTCATCGATCAGACCAGCTATCTTCGGGGTGCCCGCCGTGATGGTCGTCATTTGGCCACGAACGTCCCGGAAAGCCTGAGTGAACCGTTTTACCCAGTTGCGCGTCACAGAGGGTAGGAGTCATATGTCAGGGGGTGACCTACAGTGACTGGTGCCTATCCGGTGCTGCATGTGGGTTCCTTCGGGTCCGCGGGTCCCGTCCGAACGACGCGTCCCTGGGTCCGCACATTCCGCGGCACGCCCGCGTCCGTGCCCGAGGCCCGCAGGTTCGTGGCCGAGCTACTGACCGGCTGCCCAGCCCGCGAAGTCCTCATGACCTGCGTGTCCGAACTCTGCGCGAACGCCATCGTGCATAGCGACTCGGGGGATGGCGGCGTGTTCATCGTCGAGGTCGACCTCCCGCGGCCCGGAGTGGCCCGGATCGCGGTCACCGACGAGGGCGGCCCGTCCCTCCCGGTCGCGGGCCGCCTCGACCTGATGGCCGAGGGCGGTCGCGGCCTGGCCATGGTCGCCGCCTGCACCGCCCGGTGGGGCTACGCCGATGCCTACCCGGGCCGCACCGTATGGGCCGAAGCCTGCTGGCCAGTCCTCGTCCCCACCCCCGTCGCCCCCGGAGCCCCCGGAGCCGCCCCCGCCGCCCCCGGAGCCGCCCCTGCCGCGCCCGCCCCCGCCGCCCCCGAAGTAGCCGTCGCCCCCGCCCCCGGAGCCGCTGCCCCCGGAGCCGCCGCGCCCGGAGCAGCGCCCCCCGGAGATCGCGCCCGTCGGCTCCGTCTCCCGCTGCCTCGACCCTCGCGATCCCCCCGGTTCTCCCCGCCTCCCCCCGACAATTGGCCCTCCGGCCCCGCCGCCTAAGGCGCGTCGGTACTAGCCCCAGACGCCACCCGTCCGCCTGTTCCGATTGGGGTGCGTGTCCCCCTAGCTCCGCCTTGTGAGCCTGGGGGCTATGAGCCCGGGGCTCCGGCCCGGACACGAGAGCAACGCCGACCACACAGGTCACAGATCAACCAGGTCACCCCCTGAGGGGTGACGCGCAGGTGTTGATGGCGCGTCAGGCCCGTGTACCCCTGGCCCCATTCCCCGGCCTGTGCGCCCCGTGAGGTATCTCGAATATGAGATATGCTTAAAGGTATGGAAGGTGAGCGCCATCTAATCTCTGGGACTTCTGAGGTCTCTGGGACTGCTGGGCCGACGCCGGCCGAACTGGGAGAGGCAGCGGCCGGGCTGCCGGTCATGCCGGGGTTCCGGGAGATAGCGCTGCGTCGGCAGGCGGACGGGCAGGCGGCTCGGATGGCCGAAGATCGCGGCCGCCTGGTGCGCGAGCTCGCGGAACAGCGGCAGGCGGCCGGCCTGTCCCAGACCGAGGTGGCCGCCCGGATGGGAACCTCGCAGTCCGCGGTGGCCCGGCTGGAATCGGGTACTGCCGACGTGCGCGCCTCCACGCTCGAGCGCTATGCGGCCGCCGTGGGTGGCCAGATCATCTGGAAACTCGACCATCCCGCAGAAGGAGCCAGCGAATGACGTACGGCGCGGTGCGTGCGCACCTGCCAGGAATCCCGCCCCGGCCGGGGGAGCCCGGCTGGCCCGGCACCCCGCTCATCCCGGGCTGGCCTGCTACCCCGCCGCCGGCTCGGCCCGAGCCGGGATCGGTCCCACCGGTCCGGGTCTGGCTCGACCCGCTCGCTGACTGGCAGGCCAGCCTCTACCAGCGGCTGTTGGAGAAGCGGATCGTGCTGGCTTCGGGCATGCTGGACGACGAGGCGGCCGCGCGGCTCTCGGCCCAGCTGCTCACCTTGGACGCCGAGGGGGATGAGCCGATCCGGCTGGAACTGCAGAACCTGCGCGCCGAACTGGCCGCCGCGCTCACCGTGATGGGGATCCTGGATGTCCTGCGCGTTCGGGTGCATGGGTGCGTGAGCGGCGAGATCAGCGGTCCTGCCCTGGGCGTGCTCGCGTCCTGCGCCGACCGGACCGGCTATCCGAACGCCACCTTCACCCTGGCCGAGCCCAGCCTCGAGTTCGGCGGCACGGTTACCGCGGTCACCGCGCGCCAGCAGCAGGTGACCCGCATGCTCGACACGCTGTACTTCAAGATGGCCGAGGTCACCGGCCGTGAGGTGGACCAGATCCGCGAGGACGCGCGTCGCCGCCGTTGCCTGACCACGGCCCAGGCCGTCGGCTACGGTCTCATCCAGGCTCAGGAGACGACGCCCCGGCCCGGTCCGGCCAGCCCCGGCTAACCCGGGCGGCAGGCAGGTCCCTCACGATCTCAACCGCCCCCCTCTCCCCATCCGCACCATCCCGTGCCCGGACAGCCGGGCCGCGAGGTCGGCGGGCGAGGCCTCGGCAACCGGTGAACGCGGCGTTCTAACGGGAAGAGCCATCAGAACGCCACGCTCATAGGTTCGGAACCCCACGAGGATAGGTTCGGAACCCCACGAGGAGCGGGAAGCAGGGGACGCATGAGGTTCAGGGCGTGTAAGGGTCTGGTGGGACTCGACCGGATGGTTGGCGGCACCGGGCGGGGCGGCACCGCGCGGAGGTGCGGCGTGCGGGGCGGTCGCGGAGGCGCCTCCGCTGTGCCAGGTGGCCACCGCAGCCCCAGAAAATAGCCCTCTGTACACTCTCGCTCTCAATGGGTAACATCGAACCCGGGATGACCCGCACGAATCGGTAGGGATGGGCGAGGACTGTGACATCTCGCCCGAGATGGGGTTGAACTGGGGCCTATGATGAACACGGAAAGTGATTACTCGAGTGAGAATCGTCATCAAGCGCCCGGATCGGCCAATGAATCGCAGCATGCGGGCACCGCTTCGCCTGTCTGGCCGGATCGCGTGGTGCCATCCTGGTCGGTGCCGCCGGGCCTGGTCGTCGCCCCGGCCGCACGCCAGGAAACCGACGTCGTGCCGCCGGATGCCGAGTCGGCGGACGGCGCGGACGGTACGAACGGGTGGCCCGGGGTGGCGCCTCCGGCGGGCTGGTTCCTGCACTCGCGGGCCAACGGTTCGGCGGACAGCCTCCCGGGGCCGGACCTGACCGCAGCCAGCACGGAAGCAGGAGACCCCCAGGAGGACGACACCGGCGAGTGGTTCGCGTCCCCCGCGCCCGATCCGGGCGACTCTCCCATCTCCTGGTACGAGGGCATGGACGACCCCGAGCCGGACGCAGAACCGCCCGCGCCCGACCGCGAAGAGCACCGTGAATCCGTCGGTGCCGCCATGACCGATCCCGCACCACAGCTGCCCGAGGCGTCGGGAGGGCCCGCAGGCAACGGGACCTCCCGGCGATCCATCCTGGCCGCCGAGCCGGTCGTCAACCCAACGCGGGCCTTGCGGGGCAGGCCTGGTGGTCCGGGCCTCCCACCGCGGCGCCCCGGCCCGGGGGCGAGGAGGGTAACGGCCGCCCGCTCCCCGTGGCAGACCTCCCAGCGCCTGTGGACTGAGGCGGAAATCCCGTGGGACCAGCGTCCAGCGGACGGCTTTCATCAGCCGGCCCCGGCCGACTCCAGGGCCGCCCCCGCTCCAGCCGGGCCGGTCCCCGCTCCACCCGGGCCTGCCCCCGCTCCACCCGGGCCCGCTCCCGCTCCACCCGGGCCCGCGCCGGCGCGCCCTGAGCCCCGCACATGGGCGCGGATCCCGCACCGTAACCCGCCCCAGCCGCCGCCCCCGCAGGCCTGGCCGCCCCCGCAGGCCTGGCCGCCTCAGCAAGCTCGCCCGCCGCTCGTTCCGCCGCCGCGGTCGCAGCCGTGGTCACCGCAGCGTCAGTCTGCGGGTAGCCACCTCGGGTCGGGATCTCCCTCGCCCGAGCCGATGAACGGCGCCTGGCCGGGCCGCATGCAGGTCCCGCTCAGCGCGCCCGTCTTCGCCGAGCCCCGGTCCGAGCCCCGGTGCGCGCCCAGATCCGAGCCCCGGTCCGAGCCCAGGTCCGGGTCCTGGGCCGACCCCCGGTCCGGGTCCTGGTCCGAGCCCCGGTCCGGGTCCTGGTCCCGGACCGAGCCGTCGGCCGGACTGCGCGCCGAGCCGTATACCGAGCCGCCGGCTGGACTGCGCGCCGAGCCGCCGGCGGGACTGCGCGCCGAGCCGCCGGCGGGACTGCGCGCCGAGCCGCCGGCGGGCCTGCGCGCCGAGCTATACACCGAGCCGCCGGACGGACTGTACACCGAGCCGCCGGACGGACCGCAAAGCCGACCGGCCACTAGCGTGATGACCGAGCCGGATGACCCGCCGCTGGCCGATTATGACACCTGGCGGGCGCCTGGCGCCGCGCCCCCCTTGTGGAGCGGCCCGTCCGGCGAGGACGGCCCGCTGCCGGCCGATCACCGCTACAGCGGGATTGACACCCTGCTCCTGGAACCCGAACTGCCGGGGACCTGGCGGCCCGGCACCCGGCGCCGCCGGGTCAGCCGCCGCACGGCCGCCATCGTGGTGCCGGTCATCGTGCTGGTCGCGGTGGCGGTCCTGGCCCTGGCCCTGCTCACCGGTCACGGCCCGAAGTTCGGCCCGCTGGCCGCGAGCCAGCCGGCGAACCAGGCCCCAGGCCAGGGCACGGCGGCACAGTCGGCGCTGACCATCGGCATGTATCCCGGGCAGCAGCAGCGCGGCGTCTTCCAGACCGTGAACCGCATCGCGGCCTCGGGGAACACGATCGTCACCATGGGCGCCCAGACCAGCGACGGCGTGGTCCGGCAGCAGTTCTTCGTGTCCGTCAACGGCGGCGCCAGCTGGCGGCTGGCGCCCGTCCAGGCTCAAGGCGGCGGGCAGCCCCCGCTCGGTTATCCCGCCGCCCGGCTGGCCGGAGGCCCCGGCGGCTGGCTCGCGGTCGGCCCGCAGGCCATCTGGACCAGCCCCAACGGCCAGTCCTGGACGCTCGCGTCCACTAAGGGCGTCACCCCGATGCTGAACGGCGACGCGATGTGGGTGCTGAACAGCACGTCCAGCGGGTTCCTGGCCGCAGGCGTGGCCGCGGACGGAAACCACGCGACGCAGGCCGTGATCTGGACTTCCCGTGACGGGGTGACGTGGCAGCGGAAAACCGCCGCTCAGCTCGGGCTAGCCGGGCCGGGCGAGACCGTGCAGAACATCTCCTACATCACCGCCCGCGGCAACGACACCGTGATCTCCGGCCAGGTCACCAGGAACGGGACCACCTACGCGGGCGTGTGGCTGAGTACCGACGGCGGGGACACCTGGACCCGGGTGACGGTCCCGGCCGACCACGGCGCAGGCGCCGCGATCATCGGCCTCGCCTTTGACTCCGCTGGCCTTCTCGCCGTACGGCCGGGCCAATCGGCCAACGACACCCCGGACGCGGTGGCCTATTTTTCATTGAACGGCCAGGCCTGGCAGTATGCCGACACCATCGGCGCGTCCGCGGGCTGGAACCCCGGGCTGGTCAAGGGCAGTGACTTCGGGTTCGTGGTGGCCGGGTCCAGCACGGCCGGCCAGCTCGTCGCCTTCACCAGCAGCGGCACCGGCGGGACCTGGCAGCCGACCGGTTCCCTCGGCAACGCGGAAACCGAGTCGGTGGTCGGCGCGACCGTCGCGTCGGCCGGCGCCATCGTCGCCGTCGGATACACCACGCCCAGTACGGTCAGCCAGCAGCCGGTGTTCCTCGAAGCGAGCACGACCGGCACCGTACGGGCGGTCTCGCTGGCCGGCGTCCCAGGCGGCAGCATCCCGGAACTGGCGGTCAACGGCCTGGCTGTCGCCGACGGCCAGCAGATCGCCGTGGGCAGCTCGGAAGGCTACCCGGCCGTCTGGCGCAAGACCCCCGCCGGGCCCTGGGCGCTGGTCACGTCGCTCGCCCAGGTCTCGGCGGCCACGGATCTGCAGGCCCTGACCGGAGTGACCCACGGAGCGGAGGGCTGGCTCGCCGTCGGCGCGCCCGGCCCGGTCGTGATGACCTCAGCCGACGGCACGACCTGGCAGTCCGCCGCCGGCCCTGGCTCGATCACCGCCGACCTGGCCGGCGTGGGCGCTGTCGCGGTCGCCGCGGGCCCGCACGGATACGTCATCGTCGGCAAGCTGGTCGCGCCGGGCGGCAACTGCGTGGCCGACGTGTGGTGGACGCCGAACCTGACCTTCTGGTCCCGCGCGCACGACGTAAACGACGCGACCGGCTCCAGCCAGGTACTCGCGGTCGCCGCGGACGCGAGCGGCTTCGTGTCGGCCGGATCGCACAATGGCAAGCCGGCCGTATGGACCACCACCGACGGCACCTCCTGGACGACGATCGTCCTGCCTGTCCCCGCCGGCGCCTCAGCGGCCGTGCTGCAGCAGATCGCGATCAGCGGAAACCGCGTGGTCGCCCTGGGCCAGGCGACCACCCCCGCCGGTACCGTGCCGATCGCCGAGCTCTCGGTCAACGGAGGCAGCAGCTGGCAGCAGGTGCCGTTCAGCTCACCGGGAGCGGACACGGTGTTCACCGCGGTGACCGCTAGCTCGGGCGGCTTTACCGCCGCGGGCCAGTTCGGTGAGCCCGGCCAGCAGCAGGTCGCCGCGTGGACCTCGGCCAACGGGACCTCGTGGGCGTCCGCGCCGATCGGCGGCCTGACCGGGCCCCAGACGGGCGGCAGCTACCAGATCAGCGCGCTGGCCCCGTCCGGCACCGCGGTGACCGGCATCGGCTCGCTCGCCACCCAGTCCAGCCAGGAAGTCTTCACCATCACCCTCCCGGCCGGCTGACCGCCGGATTTCATACCGCAGGCAGAGTGTGGCTGCAGCGCGGCCGCAGCCAGCGCAGGTCTCCTGTGTCCAGGACCATCACCTCACCACCAGGAGGAGGACACAGTGAGATCCAGCCTAGGCAAGATCATCATCGCAGCCGCCGTTGGAGCGGGCGCGCTTGGCGTGGGGCTCGGCGTCAGTATGGCTGTCGCCAGCGCCGCGACAAGTAACTCGTCTACGCCGGCGTCGACGATCTCAACGTCGTCATCATCCGGAACGACTGCGGCCAGCAACGGGTCTGCGGCCACGGCCGCAACTCCCTCGCCTTCGGCCACGCATAAGGCCACGCACCACTGCCAGAACATGAAGAACGGGCAGGGCATGCAGGGCGCGCCGGCGAGCAACAGCACCGGCAGCTAACCCTTCGGTGAGCGGCCGACCTCTCCTCCCGAGGTCCGGGAGAGGTCGGCCGTCTGGGTTAGAGTTTCATCTCCGCGACGCCCTGCGCTACGGCACACGGAGCGCACAGCGAGACGTCCGCTCCGCCGACTCGCCTGGTCATGACCGCGCGGCCGTCACACACGCCCGAGTCAGCCGGGTGGCCGGTGTCGCACCGGCACTTGCAATCTCGCCATTCCCCGGTCATCGCCGAGCGCCCGGCCTCGACCGCGGCGCGGAACGCGGGCTCGATCTTGTCCATCGCATCGTGCGTGGCGACCGATATCTGCCGCGACCACTCGCCCAGCGCGTCCGCGGCGGCCTGCCAGGCCGCCCGGAATTGCTGGGTCGGCTTGCCTGCTTCACCGTCCATGATCCGATTTTCGCACTAGGAGACGGCGAAGGCTAGGCCGCGGTCATTTTGCGCCGCCGGCGGCCAGCGCAGGCCGCGCAGCGAGACGTCCAGGATCTCGGCGATGTGCGCGACCGCGATGCGCTCGCCGCGGTCGGCCAGCGCGGCCGCGATCTGCAGCGAGCAGCCGGGGTTGGCCGATATGAGCAGCGGCGCGGCCGCGTCCAGCACCGCCTGCGCCTTGCGTGCGCCCAACTCGCCCGCGGCCTCAGGCTGCAGCAGGTTGTACACCCCGGCCGAGCCGCAGCAGGTCCCCGCGTCCGCCAACTCGACCAGGGTCAGCTCCGGGATCGCGCGCAGCAGCTCGCGCGGCTGCCGGGTGATCCGCTGCGCGTGGCCCAGGTGGCAGGCGTCGTGGTAGGCGGCCGTGAGCGGCAGCGGATGGCGCGGCGCGGCCGGCCCGAGCTCGGCCAGGAACTCCGACAGGTCCCGTACCCGGCCGCTCATCGCGGCCGCCCGCCCGGCCCAGTCCGGGTCGCCCGACAGCAGCCGCTCGTACTCCTTCATCGCCGAGCCGCAGCCGGCCGAGTTGACCACGATCGTGTCTACCCCGGCCCGCTCGAACGCCTCGATGGTGTGCCGGGCGAAGGCCGCCGCCTCGGCCTCCCGGCCGGAATGCAAGGACAGCGCGCCGCAGCAGCCCTGGCCGCGCGGGATGATCACGTCGCAGCCCTCCAGCGCGAGCACGCGCGCAGTGGCGGCGTTCACCTGGGGGAAGAACACGGACTGGACACATCCGGTGAGCATGCCGGCCACCGCGCGCCGCGGGCCACGAGCCGCCACCCGCTCCGGCAGCCGCCCCGCGGCCGACGCGGGCGGGGCCAGCCGTAGCGCTGCTCCGAGCGCGGGGGACAGGCGTCCCGGCAGGCTGCTGCGGGCCAGCCGCCGGTCCAGCCCGGTGCGCTGTGCTGCCCGCAGCGGCGCGATCATGGCCCGCAGCCGCCGCGGGTAGGGGAACAGGGCGAAGATGGCCGACCGCGCCGCCCGGTCCCGGACGCTCCCGTTCCCGTCCGGCGCGGCGGGCAGGGTCGGCCGCGCCTCTTCGGTCCAGACCCGGGCTGCCTCGATGAGCTGGTCGTACTGCACCCCGGACGGGCAGGCGGTCATGCACGCCATGCAGCCCAGGCAGCGGTCGAAGTGCTGGGCCGCCGCCGAGGTCAGCTCGGCGCCGTCCAGGACCTGGTTGACCAGGTAGATCCGGCCGCGCGGGGAGTCCATCTCCTCGGCCCACAGCTGGTAAGTAGGGCAGGCCGGCAGGCAGAACCCGCAGTGCACGCAGTCGTTGGCTACCTCGCGTAGCCGCTCGGCGTCCTGCATCACGGCCCCCACTGGAATCGTCCGGGGAACATCCGATGGCCCGGATCGAACTGGTCCTTGACCGCCCGCATCAAGTCAAGACCGGGCAGCGGCCGGTCCGGGCCAGCCATGGCCAGGACCGCGGCCGGCGCGGCCAGCACGGCGACGCTGCCCCGCACCAGCCCGGAACTATCCGCGGACCCCGCGAACACGCCCGCCAGCCGGTCGCGCAGGGCCCCGACGAACCGGGCGGCCGTGTCGTCCGCGGTAGCCGGGTCCAGCCGGGCGTACAGCACGCCCGCGCCGGCCGCGCCGCTGACCGCGGGCCGGGCGCCGGCGCTCGCCCCGGCCGTGGCCAGCGCGTCCAGCACGTCGGCGAGCTGGCGCACCCAGAACGTGACCCGGACTACCGTGTTGGCCCGGGGGGACGACCCTGCTGACCTTGCCGCCTGTGGCGGCGGGCCCAGACCCCCCCGCGACGGCACCGGCGCGTCGGATTCGGGCTCCCACCAGCGGAACGGCGTCTCGGAGATGGCCACGATGGGCGTCGCGCCCGCGGCCGCGAGCAGCTCGGCCATCTGCCTGGACCGCTCGTTCACCCCGGACGGCGTGCCTTCGAGCAGGACCCCCACCCGCAGCACCACCGGGCCTGGCGAAGCACCCGGGCCGCCCGTCCACAGCAACTCCACGGCCGACGGCACCAGCGCGGAACCCGCCGCCGACGCCACCGCCGCGGCCGCCCCGGCGAGATCAGCCGGGCCGAGGTCCCCGGTCACCCATGCCTGCGCGGCGGGCAGCGGATGCAGCCGGAACGTCGCCTCGGTGATCAGGCCCAGCGTTCCCTGCGAGCCGGAGAACAGCTTGCCCAGGTCGTAGCCGGCCACGTTCTTGACCACCCTGCCGCCCGAGTGCGCGACCACCCCGTCGGCCCGGACCACCGTGATCCCGATCAGCAGGTCCCGCGGGGCCCCGTAGCGGAACCGGCGCGGCCCGGCCGTCCCGGTGGCCACCACCCCGCCCACCGTCGCGTCCGCCGGCGCGTCGATCGCGAGCTGCTGCCCGGCCGAGGCCAGCACCGAGGCCAGGTGCCCCATTGTCGTGCCGGCCTGCACCCGCGCCACCAAGTCCCCGGCCGCGTGCTCGATGACCCGGTCCATCGCGGTCATGTCGAGCACCAGGTCACACGAAGCCGGCGGCTGACCCCAGGCCAGCCCGGTCCCGGCCCCGCGCGGTACCACGGTCAGCCCGTGCGCGGCCGCGATCCGCAGCAGCGCCGAGGCCTCCTCGGTGCTCGCGGGCGAGGCGACGAACGACGGCACCACGCCCGCAATCGCATCGGTGTCGGAAGAGGCCTCCCGCACCGCCGGGCATGCCGCCGCAAGCGCCGAGTGAAGGGCCGCGGGAACCACGCTCCGTTCGGTATCCATCAAAAGATCTCCGCCTGCCCGGCCGCTACGGCGGGATGCAGAGCCCGGCGGTGGCCGGGTACCTCACCGCACAGCCGGGGCGTGGGGAAGATCTTGCCCGGGTTGCACAGGCTGGCCGGGTCGAACGCGCAGCGGACCAGCTGCATGGTGTCCAGGTCGTCGGCGCCGAACATCTTCGGCATGTAGCGGGACTTGTCCACGCCCACGCCGTGCTCCCCGGTGATCGAGCCGCCGTGCTCCAGGCACGCGTCCAGGATCGCGCCGGACAGTTCCTCGGCCGCCTCCGGCTCGCCCGGCACCGCGTCGTCGTAGAGCACCAGCGGGTGCAGGTTCCCGTCGCCCGCGTGGAACACGTTCGCCACCCGGATGCCCGCCTCGGAAGACAGGGCGGCGATCTGCGCCAGTACCTCACCGAGCGACGTCCGCGGCACCACGCCGTCCTGCACGATGAACGCCGGGCTGATCCTCCCCACCGCGGCGAAGGCCGACTTGCGGCCGGCCCAGATGACGGCGCGCTGCGCGGGGTCGTCGGCCGCCCTGATCTCGGTCGCGCCCGCCGCCTCGCACAACGAGCGAACGGTGGCCAGCTCGGCCTCGACCTCAGAAGCCGGGCCGTCCAGCTCGACGATCAGCACCGCGCCGGCGCCCGCGGGGTAGTTGCACTGCACGGCGGCCTCGGCGGCCTCGATGGACAGCGCGTCCATCATCTCGATGGCGGCGGGCACGATGCCGGCGCCGATGATGTCGGATACGGCCTGGCCGCCCTCGGCGGTGGTGGCGTACGCGGCCAGCAGGGTGTGCACGACCTCGGGCAGCGGCATCAGCTTGACGACGATCTTGGTCACGATGCCGAGCGTGCCCTCCGAGCCGGTGAACGCGCCCACCAGGTCATATCCGGAACAGACCCCGGTCCCGTCGCCCAGCCAGGTCAGCTCGCCAGCGGGCGTGACGATCTGCAGCCCGGTCACGTGGTGCACGGTGAACCCGTGCTTGAGGCAGTGCGCGCCGCCGGAGTTCTCCGCCACGTTGCCGCCCACCGAGCAGATCACCTGGCTCGACGGGTCGGGCGCGTAGAACAGCCCGAACGGCGCCGCCGCCTTGCTCACCGACAAGTTCGTGACGCCCGGCTCGACGATGGCCCGCCGGCTCACCGGATCGATCTCGATGACCGTACGCATCCGGGACATGACGACCAGCACGCCGTCCTGGTGCGGCAGCGCGCCGCCGGACAGGCCCGTGCCGCTGCCGCGGGCCACGAACGGCACGCCGGCCGCGGCGCACGCAGCCACCACCGCAGCCACCTCCGAAGCCGCGCCCGGCAGCACGACCAGGGCGGGTACCGACCGGTGCGAGGTGAGCCCGTCGCACTCATAGGTGCGCAGCTCCAGCGGGTCCGTGATGACGTGGCCCGCACCGCAGATCTCCCGCATCCGCGGTACCAGCGCCTCGACGGCCGTCGTCATGCCTACCACCTCACTGCTACCGGAAGGCCGGCGTGCCCGTTCGCGAGCGGTTTCCCGGTTCTCGTCTTCGCTGATTGTCTCCTTTTTTCCGGCCGCTGTGCACCGATGACTCACCGTGCTCGCAAGAGTGTGCACGGTGAGTCATCGACCCGCTAGCCGGCGGTCGCCTTACGGCATGCGTTCGTAGGCGGGGATGGTGAGGAACTCGGCGAAGTTGTCGGCCAGGGCCACCTCGGTGAACAGCGCCACGGCCTGCCCGTAGCGGTCCGCGTCGAACTCCCCGGGACCGGCCGCCGCGCGGATCTTGCTCAGCTCCTCGTCAATGAGCTCCTCGACCAGTTCCCTGGTCACCACCGGCCCGTCGTCCAGCGTCACGTCGTTGTGGATCCACTGCCAGACCTGGGACCGGGAGATCTCCGCCGTGGCCGCGTCCTCCATCAGGTTGAAGATGCCCACCGCGCCGTTGCCGCCCAGCCACGCGGCCAGGTACTGCAGCGCCACGCTGATGTCGTTGCGCAGCCCGGCCTCGGTGATCACTCCGGGCGTCTTGCTGACCGCGAGCAGGTCCTCCGCGGTGACGTGCACGTCCTCGCGGGTCTTGCCGAGCTGGTTCGGGTTGGCGCCCAGGACGCTGTCGAAGACCTCCTTGCAGATCGGCACCAGGTCCGGGTGCGCCACCCAGGAGCCGTCGAAGCCGTCGGCCGACTCGCGCGTCTTGTCCTCTCGCACCTTGGCCAGCGCCTTCTCGTTGACTTCGGGGTCGCGCCGGCTGGGGATGAACGCGGCCATGCCGCCCATGGCGTGCGCGCCCCGCTGGTGGCACGTGCGCACCAGCAGCTCGGTGTAGGCACGCATGAACGGCGCGGTCATCGTGACCGAGTTGCGCTCGGGCAGGACGAACTCCCGGCCCCGGGTGCGGAACTTCTTGATCACGCTGAACAGGTAGTCCCAGCGGCCCGCGTTCAGCCCGGCCGAATGCTCCCGCAGCTCGAACAGGATCTCCTCCATCTCGAACGCGGCCGGGATCGTCTCGATCAGCACGGTGGCCCGGATGGTGCCGCGCGGGATGCCGAGCGCATCCTGGGCCAGATTGAACGCATCGTTCCAGAGCCGCGCCTCGAGGTGGCTCTCGTTCTTGGCCAGGTAGAAGTAGGGTCCCTTGCCCTTGTCCAGCTGGCGCTGCGCGCAGGTCGCCATGTACAGCGCGAAGTCCACCAGGCTGCCGGACGCACGCTGCCCGTCGACCAGGATGTGCTTTTCGTCCAGGTGCCAGCCGCGGGGCCGGACCACGATCGTGGCCAGCTCATCGTCCGGCCGCAGCGCGTAGGCCTTGCCCTCCGGGCTCGTGAAGTCGATGGTCCGGTCCAGCGCGTCCTTCAGGTTGAGCTGGCCGGTGATCATGTTCTCCCATAGCGGGGTGTTGGCGTCCTCGAAGTCCGCCAGCCACACGTTGGCGCCGGAGTTCAGCGCGTTGATCGTCATCTTCTTCTCGGTCGGGCCGGTGATCTCGACCCGGCGGTCGACCAGCCCCGGCGCGGGCGCCACGACGCGCCACGAAGGGTCCTCGCGGATGTCCGCCGTCTCGGGCAGGAAGTCGAGCATCGCGCCCCGGGACAGCTCGGCCTGCCGACGGCGGCGCGCGGCCAGCGCCTCGAATCGGCGCGGCGCGAGTTCGGCGTGCAGGGCGGCGATGAGCTCGATGGCCTGCGGCGTGAGGATCTCGTCGTAGCGGTCCCCGGACGGCCCGGTGATCTGCACGCTTTCGGTTCCCGCCATATTCAAGCTCCTCCCGCACCCAGTCGTGCCCTACATCCTAGGCAGGCCCCGCCGACGGCCCGCCTGGCGCCCAGCTAGGCAGGCCCCGCCGACGGCCCGCCCGGCGCCCAGCTAGGCAGGCCCCGCCGACGGCCCGCCTGGCGCCCAGTCGTACCGTTCCCGGAACGGATCTGGGTCGTGGACCGTCGGTTCTCAACCGGGCCGCGCCCCTCCGCCTCCGCAGGTCAATAGTTTCTCAATGCGAGACCACCAGCGCGATCCGCCACTGCGGGCATATCTAAGTCAATTTGCGGGAGGGTTCGGGTTGTGCGGAGAAAAGGGGGCCTATAGTGCACCCAAATACTCCTCGAATCCCGGATCTTCCCCGATCTTAACCGACTCGTCCAAGAAGGAGCATAACCACGAGATGGTGCTACCATCATGTCGCTAAATGGCCAGCAGAAATTGGCCGTGACGAGCGGGCGTCACTCGCCCGAACCAGCCGGACAACCGCAGTACGCGCACCACCAGCGCTTACGGGCGGATCGCCGCCGCAGCTCACCCCTGACGTAAACCATCAAAGCTGCTAAACTTGCTTACTCCGGCAATCAGTGCCATCCCCGTCAGTGCACAATTACCGAAAGTATATCACGAAACATGACGTCTCGCCAAGCCAATTCCGTCGCCGCTCCGCCCGCGGATGCCGTCGGCCAGGAACAAGCCTATGTCGATATGCTCTACCACCTGCTCGATCAGGCGCGCGATCGGGCCGGGCAGGCGCTGACCCAGACCCTCGGCAGCGGCGGAGCGGGCGGGACGTTCCAGGCCCGGGTGGAGCGCGATTTCACGGCGGCCGAGCAGAGCAGGCGCCTGGCCCAGCTGAACGCGGTCGAGCGGGGCCTGGTGTTCGGCCGCATCGACGGCCATCGCGCCGACGGCCACCAACCTGGCGGCACCGCCGGGGAACCGGTCACGCTGTACATCGGCCGGATCGGCCTGCGCGACGACGAGCATGAGCCGCGCCTCATCGACTGGCGCGCGCCCGCATCCCATCCGTTTTACGCCGCTACCCCGAAGGACCCGAACGGCCTGATCCGCCGCCGCCACATCTACACCAGGGACCGCACCGTCACCGGTGTCGACAACGAGGTCTTCGACCTGGACCGCCTGTCCGAGCCGGACCGGCAGTCCCTGTCCGGCGAGGCCATGCTGATCGCCAGCATCACCGCCGGGCGCACCGGCCGGATGACCGACGTGGTCGCCACCATCCAGGCCGAGCAGGACCGGGTGATCCGGGCCAGCCTGCAGGGCGTGCTGGTCGTGCAGGGCGGCCCGGGTACCGGCAAGACGGTCGCGGCCCTGCACCGCGCCGCGTACCTGCTCTACACCCACCGCCGGACCCTCGAGCGCCGTGGCGTCCTGGTCATCGGCCCGAACGCCACCTTCCTCCGCTACATCAGCCAGGTCCTGCCGTCGCTGGGCGAAACCGACGTGGTGCTCACCTCGATGGCCGAGCTCTTCCCGGGCGTCACCGCCGCGCCCGACGACGACCCGGCCGCCGCCGAGGTCAAGGGGGACCTGAAGATGGTGGGCGTGCTGCGCCGGGCGGTGCGCGACCGCCAGCAGGTCCCGCCCGGCGACCTGGAGGTCACCGCCGACGCCGTGCGGATGACCGTGCCCCGCGATGTCGCCCTGCGCGCCCGGGACCGGGCCCGTGCCCTGCGCAAGCCGCACAACGTGGCCCGCAAGCTGTTCGTCACCGAGATGCTCGGAGCGCTCGCCGCGGCCGAGGCGGCCGCCCTGGCCCGGCCCCTCGACCCCGAGGATCTGCCCTACACCCGCGCCCGGCTCTGGGACGAGGCCCCGGTCCGCGCCGCGCTCGACGCCCTGTGGCCGTTCCTGACCCCGCAACGGCTGGTCGCCGGGCTGCTCGCCGAGGAAGGTGCTCTCCGCCGCGCCGCCCCGGATCTTTCTTCGGCTGAACGGGCCGTGGTGCTCCGCCCCGACGCCCCCGACGCGTGGACCGTGGCGGACGTTCCCCTGCTGGACGAGGCCGCCCAGCTGCTGGGCGAAGACGACTCGGCGGCCCGGCGGCAGCGCCGGGCCCTGGAGCGGGAACGCCGGGCGGATGAGCGGTACGCGCGGGAGGTCCTGGAGATCACCGGCGTGGCCGAGGGCGGTTTCGTGGACGCCGCCACCCTGGCGGACTGGAACCGCGACCCCGGCCAGCAGCTCACCACCGCCGAACGTGCCTGGGCCGACCCCTCCTGGGCCTACGGCCACGTGATCGTGGACGAGGCGCAGGAATTGTCCGCCATGGCCTGGCGGATGGTGATGCGGCGCATCCCCACCCGGTCGCTGACCGTGGTCGGCGACGTGGCCCAGCGGGGCAGCGCGGCCGGCGCCCGCTCCTGGGCGCAGATGCTCGACCCGTACGTCCGCGGCCGCTGGCACGAGGAGCTCCTCACCGTCAACTACCGGACCCCGGCCGAGATCATGGCCGTGGCGGCCGACGTGCTCGCCTCGGTCGCCCCCGGCGAGCAGCCCCCCGAGTCCGTCCGCGAGGAAGGTGTCCTACCCCGCGCCGTCCGCGGCCTCGACCAGGTCGCCTCCGTCGTCGCCGCCGAGCGCGACGACATGGCTGACGCAGGCCGCCTCGCTGTGATCGTGCCCCCGGCCCGGCTGGCGGAGCTGGCCCGGGCCCTGCCCGGCGCGGTGCCCGGCGACCGGCCCGAGGTGCTCGACTCGCCGGTTGCCCTGCTCACCGTGGGCCAGGCCAAGGGCCTGGAGTTCGACCGGGTGGTGCTGGTCGACCCGGCCGGGATCCTGGCCCAGTCTTCGGCCGGCGGGCACGACCTGTATGTGGCGCTTACCCGCGCCACCCATCGCCTGACCGTGGTCTACGACGCCGACCTGCCGGTCCCGCTGCGCCGCCTCGCGCGCTGAGCTGCTTCACCCCAGCGAGGCGATGACGCTTCGGGCGAGACTCTCGTGTCGTGCGGTAGCTCACGGCTGCGCGCCCAGCGTGATGGTCGCCGTCGCCGACTGGCCTGCTCTGGTGTAGCCGATGGAAACCGTGTCGCCTGGTTTCTTGGTCAGGGTCAGTTCTTCAAGCTGAAGGTTGCTCGTGGCCGGCTCGCCGTCGATGGTAGTGATCACGTCTTCGGCGCGCAGCCCGGCCATCGCTGCCGGGCCGCCCGGCCTCACCGCCTGGACGTACAGCCCTTCGGGTACCCCGGCCTGGGCGGCGGCCGCGGGCGGGATGGGGACCGTCGCCAGCCCGAAGTAGGCGTGGGTCACCCGTCCGGTGGCAATGATCTCATTAGCGATGGCCTTGGCCAGATCGACCGGAATGGCAAAGCCCAGCCCGATGCTGCCGCCGCCCGAGTTCGGCACGGTCGCGCCGGCGGTCGGCACCCCGATGAGCTGACCGGCGCAGTTGACCAGGGCGCCACCGCTGTTTCCGGGATTGATGGCGGCGTCCGTCTGTTGAGCCGAGACCAACAGCGCCGACTGGTCATTGTCACCGGGGACCTCCACGGTCCGGTCCAGCGCGCTGATGATCCCGGAGGTGACCGTGCCGGACAGTCCCAGCGGGGCGCCGATCGCTACCACGGGCTCGCCTACCTTTACCGTCGCTGACGAGCCCAGCGCGATGACCTTGAGCCCGTGGGAGGGCTGGATGTGGAGCACGGCGAGATCGGTCTGCGGGTCCCGGCCGGTGATCGTCGCCGCCTCGGTGTGCCCGTCGGCGAACAGTACCTGGACCGAACCGCCGCTGGCCGCGACCGAGATGACGTGGTTGTTCGTCAGGATGTACCCGTCTGACCGGATTACCTCTCCTGACCCGGTGCCGCTGCCGCTGCTGCCGCTCGCGGCGATCGTAACCACGGAGGGAATGACCTCGTCCGCAACCGGGGTGACCGCGCATGCGCTAACCGTGGACGAGCCCGCCGTGCTGGAACTCCGGGGGGCACCGGAGGCCGATGGGGTCGTAGCGGCGACGATAACCCCGCCTATCACGCCGCCGACGACCAGTGCGACTCCGGCTGCCGCCCATGGCAGCCACCCGCGGGTGCTGCGCGCTGCTTCCGACTCTGTCATGTCTGCTCCCTAGGTGGTCAGCGCGATGAGGAACGGCAGCATCAGGGCTATCAGGGGCCGTGGGGGCGCCCTCAGGCGCCGGGATCTCGGCGGTCACCATCGGCGTGCTGTCCGGCAAGTCCAGCGAGCCGACCCGTTCACCGTCGGTATCCCGGAACAGCGCGGCCACCGCGTCGACACGATGCTCCCCCCGAGCCGCTCGGCCAGCGTGGCGTCAAGGCCAAGAGCGCTACCGTGCTTCACGGTCGTGCCTCCCCATTGCCCTGGGGCCGGGCCCAGCCGCTGCCCTTCGAGGCTCGCCCGGTATGGTCTGTCGCGTCTCCGGAGGCTTTGTCCAAATGTTAAGCCTGAGCTATCTGAAGCGTCATCACCCCCTTGCGGTACAGGTCCTCCCTGACCGCCAACCGCCGCGCGCACGGCCCATCGGTTAGTAACCTGACCAACCGGCCAGATACGGCCTGGCGGCCGAGCCGTTTAGGCTGCCGGAGTGGATCATGATCAAGGACACGCGCCGCACGAGGTGCTGCGCGCCCTGGCCGCCCGCCATCGCGCGGGCAGCCAGCCCCTGGCCCGCGATGACGGGCTGCGGATCGCCCTGATCATCGAGGGCGGCGGCATGCGTGGCATCATCTCGGCGGGCATGGCCCTGACCCTGGACGAGCTCGGCCTGGTCCCGGCCTTCAACACGGTCTACGGCGCGTCAGCCGGCGCGATCACCGGCGCCTGGCTGCTGAGCCGCCCGGAGGGCCTGCGTGGGTGGGCCGAGCCCGCCTACGCCAAGACCCTGATCCGCCGCTCCGCCCTGCTGCGCGGCCGCCCGGTGGTCGACATCCGCGCCCTGATCGAAGACCTGTACCAGACCACGTTCCCGATGGATTTCGCCGCCGTGCTGGCCAGCCCGGTCGAGCTGCATCCGCTGGCCACCGACGCGGCCACCGGCCAGTCCACCGACCTGCGGCCCTTCATCGGCAACCCGGCCGGGCTGCGCCTGGCTCTGCGAGCCAGCGCCGCCCTGCCCCTGCTGGCCGGCCCGCCGGTCGAGTTCGCTGGCCGCCGCTTTTACGACGCGGGCGTCTCGGAGTCCGTCCCCTACCGCACCGCCCTGGCCCAGGGCGCCACCCACCTGCTGATCCTCCGCTCCCGCCGCGCCCCAGCCCCCTCGCCCGACGGCAGCCCCCCGCGCTCCGCCCGCCTGCTCTCTCGCACCACCCTGCGCCGCGAAACCCCCGCCCTGCGCGCCACCTTCCTGGCCCGCGAGTCCCGCCGGGCCGCCGACGACCAGCTCCTGGCCGATTACGAAGCCGCCTCAGCAGTCACTTCCGTCCCGGCTGCCCATCCCGCGGTGTTCTCCATCCGCCCGGCCGCCGACTCACCGGCGGTCAGCCGCCTGACCACTGACGGCGCCGTCCTGCGCGCCGCCCTCGAAGCGGGTCGCGCCGCCGCCCACCGCGCCCTAGACGCCTGCGCCTCCCATCCCTGACCAGCCCTCACCCCGCCAGCCGCAGCCACCGCAGCGTGCCCAGCGAAGCCGCGGCGCATCACCAGGGCAGGCGGCCGTAGGCGCCGGGCGGGCCGTCGGCGGTCCACAGGTGACCCCACAAGATGCCGCTCGGGCCGTCCGCGGGCAGGGTGGCCAGGTACACGCTGGCCTCGGCCCCCTCCGCGGCTGAACGGAATCCGCTGTTGCGGTTGAGATCGGTCTTCGTGTACCCGGGGTTGGCCGCGTTGACCTTGATCGGCGTGTCCCGCAGCTCCCTGGCGTACATGGCGGTGATCATGTTGAGCGCGGATTTGGACGTCGGGTAGGCCAGCCCGGCCGGCATCTGGGCCAGCGGGCTGGCCGGGTCGGTCATCGAGGAGATGGACCCGACCTCGCTGGACACGTTGACGATCCGCGCAGCCGGGGCGCGCCGCAGCAGCGGCAGCATCGCGTTGGTCACAAGGATCACGCCGAACACGTTGACCTCGTAAACCTCGCGCATGGCGTCCAGGTCGGTCTCGCTCGGCAGGTTGCCCCGCGCGATGCCCGCGTTGTTGACCAGGATGTCCAGCCGGCCGTACTCGCGCCCGATCCATTCGGCGGCCTGCCGGACCGACGTGTCGTCGGTGACGTCGAGCCGGATGAACCGGGCGTCAGCCCCGTCCGCCCGCAGCGCCTGCTCGGCTTCCAGCCCGCGCTCCTCGTCCCGCGCCCCGGCCAGCACGGTAAAGCCGCGCGCGCCGAGCTGCCGTGCGGCCTCCAGGCCGATTCCCTTGTTAGCCCCGGTGACCAGGGCGATCGTCGTCGTCATGGCCGCAACGCTACGAAGCGCGCGGCCGCACCGGGAGAGACCTGCCGAGCCTGGGATCAGCGGTACCACCCTCGGCGTGGCCGCGGGCCGGGCCGCTGGAGTTCGAGTGCCTGGTCCTGCACATCGCCGACACCGGCCAGCGCTTGATCGCCTACTGCGCCGCTCCCGGCTCGGCCACCGAGGCCGCGTTCCGCATGCTGGCCGCCCGCAGCGCGCTGCCCGCGTAGCTCAGCCCCGGCCCGGAGCCCCAGGCTCGCCATGTTCCGAATACACCCCGGACCGCCAAAAGGTTGACCGGACGGTGGAGGCCACGGCCCGTTCGGCAGAGAAAAAATACGGCGAGAAGACGGAACGGCCGGGCAGATATGACCCGGCCCCGGTGTTAATGAAATGAAATCACGCGCGGGGCGTGGCACTATTCGGGGGACGAGCAACGGAGGACAATGAGCACGGTCGTCAGCGAGCAGCCGGACGCGCCAGATCTGCCCGGAGACATGGACCTGGAAGAGCGGCACGCGCTGCGCCGGGTCGCCGGGCTCTCCACCGAACTGCAGGACATCAGCGAGGTCGAGTACCGTGCGCTGCGGCTCGAGCGGGTCGTGCTGATCGGGGTGTGGGCCGAAGGCAGCCTGGCCAGCGCGGAGAATTCGCTGCGCGAGCTGAGCCGGCTGGCGGAAACCGCGGGGTCCGAGGTGCTCGACGGCCTGATCCAGCGGCGCGGCCGTATTGACGCCGCGACCTACATCGGCTCGGGCAAGGCCCGCGAGCTGGCCGGCATCGTCGCCGCGGCGGGCGCCGACACGGTGATCTGCGACGGCGAGCTTACCCCCAGCCAGCTCCGGCGGCTGGAGGGCGTGGTGCAGGTCAAGGTCATCGACCGGACCGCGCTGATCCTGGACATCTTCGCCCAGCACGCCCGCAGCCGCGAAGGCAAGGCGCAGGTCGAGCTGGCCCAGCTGCAGTACATGCTGCCCCGGCTGCGCGGCTGGGGCGAGTCGCTGTCCCGGCAGGCCGGCGGCCGGGTGGCGGGCGGCGGCGGGATCGGGACCCGCGGCCCGGGCGAGACCAAGCTGGAAACCGACCGCCGGCGGCTGCGGGCGCGGATCGGGCGCCTGCAGCGGGACATCGCCGAGTTTTCGACCGGGCGGAAGGTCCAGCGTGGCCGCCGCCGGCGCCGTGAGGTGCCGTCTGTGGTGATCGCCGGCTACACCAACGCCGGCAAGTCGAGCCTGCTCAACGCGCTCACCGGCGCGGGGGTCCTGGTCGAGGACGCCCTGTTCGCCACCCTCGACCCGACGGTGCGGCGGGCGCTGACGCCGTCCGGGCGGGCCTTCACGCTGACCAACACCGTCGGGTTCGTCCGCCACCTGCCGCATCAGCTGGTCGAGGCGTTCCGTTCCACGCTGGAAGAAACCGCCGAGGCCAACCTCGTCGTGCACGTGGTCGACGGCTCGGACGCCGAGCCGGAAGCGCAGATCGCCGCGGTCCGCGGCGTGCTGGCCGAGATCGGGGCGGGCCAGGTGCCCGAGCTCGTGGTGGTCAACAAGATCGATGCCGCCGACCCGGTCGTGCTGCAGGCGTTGCGGGCCCGCGAACCCGGCAGCATCAGCGTCTCGGCCACGACCGGCGCCGGCCTGGCCGCCCTGCGGGACGCCATCGAGGCCGCCTTGCCGCGGCTGGACACCCAGGTCCGGGTCATCGTGCCGTACGAGCGCGGTGACCTGCTGGCGCGCGCCCACGCCGACGGAGAGGTGCTGCGCGCCGAGCACGGCAGCGACGGCACGCTGCTGGAGGCGCGGGTTCCGCCGGGCCTGGCCGCGCAGCTGCAAGCGGCCGCCCTGGACCCGTTGGCCTCCATCGGCCCCGCGGCGCCGTAGCGAGCCACCCGGAGACGCCAGCCGGAGACGATCGTGTCCGGGCGCAATGTGATAGTGGTCACGTTTGGCGCGCCTTTTCCCGCTGACTAAGGGGCCCAAAACCGGGCCAGCCGATAAGGTTCTCCATTTCGCCGAAAGGCTTGTCTGCGATGGTAGCGGTGCAATACCGTATCTGGATCGATATGTTGGCGACCGCACCCGCACGGCGTTGACGTCTATAGTGCGGTGCGCAAGCGAAGCTCGTCCCGTGCCCCGCTGGTAGGCCAGCGGGCACTAGGCATGGCAGGTGATCGCTTATGGCGCGTGAGATCACCGGTCCCGGGGGGGATCGCCGGTGAGTGTACGCCTGCTGACCAACATCGGCCGCCTGTGGACGGGATCCGAGATCCTGTCCAACGCCGCCGTGGTGACGAGCGACGGGCGGATCGCCTGGGTCGGGCCCGCCGCCGAACTGCCCCAGCGCATTCCCGGGGTCGTCGACAACATCGTCGACGTGGATCACGTAGAGAACCTGGGCGGCGGCCTGGTCACCCCCGGGCTGATCGACGCGCACACGCACCCGGTGTACGCCGGGAACCGCTGGGC
Organism: uncultured Actinomycetes bacterium; assembly: GCA_963722055.1. Lineage (GTDB taxonomy): Bacteria > Actinomycetota > Actinomycetes > Streptosporangiales > Streptosporangiaceae > Palsa-504. The sequence continues at coordinate 204,921 of CAVRLA010000018.1, forward strand.
CGAGCTTGCCATGCGGTCCAACGGCTCGTCGACCGCGGAGATCGACCGGGCCGGCGGCGGCGTGTCGTCCACGGTCACCGTGACGCGGGGCACCGACCCGTGGACCTTGTGCAACGGGGTGCGGGAGCGGATGGGCCGGTGGCTGCGGTCCGGGACCACCACCATCGAGGCCAAGACCGGCTACCACCTGACCCGGGACGGCGAACTGGCCGACGTCCGCATGCTGCGCGGGCTGGAGGGCGAGCCCGGCATGCCGCGGATGCACATCACGTTCCTGGCCGCCCACGCGGTCCCGCCCGAGTACTTCGGCCGGCGCCCGGATTACATCGACGCGGTGAGCTCCTGGTGCGCGGACGCCGCGGCGGTGGGTGCGGACAGCGTGGACGTGTACTGCGAGAAGGCCGGATTCTCCGAGGACGAGGCGCGCTGGATCCTGTCCGCCGGCCGCCGGTCCGGCCTGCTGCCCCGGGTGCATGCCTGCGGGGAATCGCGGACCGGCGCCGCGCTGCTGGCCGCCGAGCTCGGCTGCGCGTCCGCCGACATGCTGCACGAGGCCAACGAGGAGGACGTCGACGCGCTGGCCCAGGCGGGCGTGGCCGCGGTGGTATGCCCGGGTACCGCCCTGCAGCACACCGCCCGCCCGCCGGTCCGGTCGATGCTGGACAAGGGCGTCACCATCGCGCTCGCCTCGGACCACACCCCCGGCCGCAACGGCATCACCTCGATGGCCCTGGTCATCTCGCTGGCCGTGTCCTACCTCGGGATGAGCGTCGACGAGGCGCTCCGGGCCGCCACGATCGGCGGTTCGTACGCGCTGCGCGCCCACGACCGGGGTGCGATGGTGCGCGGCCGACTGGCCGACATGGTGCTGTGGGACGCCGATCACGAGGGCGCGTTCGTGTGGTCGTTCGGCCTGGCGCCGCGTCGCGTCTGGCTCGGCGGCGAGCCCGTCACCGCGTGATTCGGCCCCGCTCTCATGATCGTGAACAGTTTTAGCCCAAGGCCGCTATTTGCCCAAAACTGTGCGTGATCATGGTTCGTCTTCGTCCTTAACCGTTGATTCGGCGCCCATGCCGCTGGCGTGGCATGCTGCGGTCATGCCAAAGTCGGCCGTCACCGCGACTGCCCCGGTCACGATCGTGGTGGGCGAGGAGGAGTTCCTCGTCGACCGCGCCGTCCGGGACCTGATCACCGCCCGCCAGGACGCCGGGCAGGCCGGGGACGTCCACGACCTGGACGCGGCCGCGCTCGGGCCTGGCGAGTTGGACGCGCTCACCTCGCCGTCGCTGTTCGGCGGCGGCTGCGTGGTGGTGATCCGGGCCGCGCAGAACGCGGTCAAGGAGGTCGCCGCCGAGCTGACCCGCTACGCGGCCAGCCCGGCGCCGGACGTGGCGCTGGTCATGACCCACGCGGGCGGCGCCAAGGGCAAGGAGCTGCTGGCCGGGGTGACGGCCGCGGGAGCGCAGGTGATCGAGTGCCCGAAGGTCACCCGGTTCGCCGAGCGGCTCGATTTCGTGCGGGGCGAGTTCCGGCGGGCGGGCCAGCGGGCCGACGATGCCGCCGCACGCGCCCTGCTGGACGCGGTCGGCTCGGATCTGCGCGAGCTGGCCGCCGCCTGCGAGCAGCTCGCCGCCGACGCCTCCGGTCAGGTGGACGAGGCCCTGGTGGCCACGTACTACCGGGGCCGGGCCGAGGCGACCGGGTTCACCGTGGCCGACCATGCGGTGGAGGGGCATCTCGCCCGGGCCCTGGAGCAGCTGCGCTGGGCGCTGGCCACCGGCGTCTCGCCGGTGCTGATCTGCAGCGCGCTCGCCCAGGGGGTCCGGCTGCTCGGCCGGGTCGGTTCGGCTCCCCGGAACCTGAACACCGCGGCCCTCGCGGCCGAGGTCGGCGCGCCTCCGTGGAAGATCGACCGGGTACGGCAGCAACTGCGCGGCTGGCCGCCGGACGGCGTCGCCCGCGCGCTGCACGCGGTGGCCGAAGCCGACGCGCAGGTCAAGGGCGAGACGAGCAGCGCGGACTACGCGCTGGAACGAGCCGTGCGCCGGATCGTCGCGGCCCGGGCCGGTGCGGCCGACACCTAACGCTGCGGATCATTCCCCGCCGAGGCCCCCGCCTCACGCGCCACTTCCACCACGGCGGGGTTGCGTATGACGCAACCGTCCGCGGTGGTCCAGATATCGTGGGCCGTTATGTGTGTCATGAGCAGGGTAACGGCCCACGTTCCCGAGGCGACCCGAGGGCGTTGCGCATGACGCAACCGTAGGTATGCCGTCGCCTGTAGTCAGCTGACGTTCAGAAAATGGTCAGCTTTCGGTCCGAAAGCTAACAGCGTGCACTAAGAAACTCTTCGGCTCTGACTGAGATCCAGGCCCGAAACTCTGCAGGAACGCAGAGCACGGGGAGGCACGCGCCGAGAACCGCTCTCGGACGCCGCCCAAGCGCGGTAAGCCACGCACCGGGCGCACGAGCCCGCCATCGCATCCGCCGTGAAGCAGCGCCGGGGATTCCGGCGCACGACGAGGTTGGGGGCTTTGAGGCGATGACGGCTGACCACGGTGAATTTCACGGCGATCACGTGGGCCCGGACGGCGATTGGTCAGGCCCGGACGGCGATTGGTCAGGCCCGAACGGCGATTGGTCAGGCCCGGACGGTGATTGGGCATGCCCTGACCGTCAAGGGGAAACCCGGCGGCTGATGCGGCTGGCGCTGCCGCCCGACGTGCCCACGGTACGGCTGGCGCGGCAAGCGACCCGCGACACGCTGGCCGCCTGGCAGCTCAGCCACCTGGAAGAGGCCGCTGTCTTGCTCGTGTCTGAGCTGGTCACTAACGCCGTGCGGCATGCCAGGGACACCGGAGCGATCGGGCTGGAACTCGCCAGCGTGGGTACCGGGCTGCGCATGGAGGTTCAGGACGGCGATCCGCATTGGCGGCTGAAGCCCAGTTCGACCGATGACGACGAGTCAGGTTTCGGATTTGTCCTGGTGGATTCCCTGGCCCGCCGGTGGGGCATACGCCGGGTTTCCGCAGGCAAGGCGGTCTGGGTCGAACTCGATGCCTGATCTGCGATCCCGCATCGCCCCGTAGCCAGCCACCACGTCACCCACACGCCCGGCGCCGGCCGACGCCGCAACCAAGCCCGGCCGACGCCGCGACCAGGCCCGGCCGACGCCGCGACCAGGCCCGGCCGACGCCGCGACCAGGCCCGGCGTCGCGACCAAGCCCGTCCGCCGCAACCAAGCCCGGTAGGCGCCGCGACCAAGACCGGCCGGCGCCGCAACCAAAGTCGGCGGAGTCGGCTAGGCCTGCTGAAGCTCGGCGTACCGCTTGGCGATGGCGGACTTGCGGTTCGCGGCCTGGTTCTTGTGGATCACGCCCTTGCTGGCGGCCTTGTCTAGCTGGCGGCAGGCGGCGCGCAGCGCGGTCTGGGCCTGTTCCACGTCCCCTCCGTCCGCGGCCTCGCGGAACTTCCGGACGGACGTACGCAGCGACGACTTGGCGGCCTTGTTGCGCTGGTGCGCCTTCTCGTTCTGCTTATTGCGCTTGATCTGAGACTTTATGTTCGCCACGCGTGGGAGTCCTTCAAAGTTGAGGTGGGGTGACGCGACGACGAAGCTTATCCGAGCCGAAGCCCTACACTCAAACCGCGAGCCCCCGCGGAGCAGCGGCGGGGCCAGCCCGCCCGACATGGGATCATTGAAGACCCCGGAGAGTCACCCGAAACGGACATGAGTGTCACCTACTAGCCCTGCCCCGGCGCACACCGACCAAGCGGTGATCAGGAACTTCTGCATCATCGCCCACATCGATCACGGCAAGTCGACCCTGGCCGACCGGATGCTCCAGCTCACCGGCGTGGTCGAGGGGCGCCAGATGCGCGCGCAGTACCTGGACCGGATGGACATCGAGCGCGAGCGCGGGATCACGATCAAGAGCCAGGCCGTCCGGCTGCCTTGGGGGAGCGGCGACACGCAGTACGTGCTCAACCTCATCGACACCCCGGGCCACGTGGACTTCAGCTACGAGGTGTCCCGCAGCCTGGCCGCCTGCGAGGGCGCGGTGCTGCTGGTCGACGCCGCCCAGGGCATCGAGGCGCAGACGCTGGCCAACCTGTACCTGGCCCTGGACGCTGACCTGAAGATCATCCCGGTGCTGAACAAGATCGACCTGCCCGCGGCGCAGCCCGACCGCTACGCCGCCGAACTCGCCGGGATCATCGGCGTGGACCCCAGCGAGGTCCTGAGGGTCAGCGCCAAGACCGGCGAGGGCGTGGAGCATCTGCTGCACGAGATCGTCCGTCTGGTCCCCGCCCCCGGCGGCGACCCGGACGCCCCGGCCCGCGCGCTCATCTTCGACTCGATCTACGACACCTACCGCGGCGTGGTCACCTACGTCCGGGTCATGGACGGCAGGATCACCAGGCGCGAGCGTTCGCTGATGATGTCGACCGGCGCGGCGCACGAGACCCTCGAGGTGGGGGTCATCTCGCCGGAGCCAATACCGTCGGAGGGCCTGGCCGCGGGCGAGGTCGGCTACCTGATCACCGGGGTCAAGGACGTGCGCCAGGCCCGCGTCGGCGACACCGTGACCAGCGCGGCCCACCCCGCGAAAGAGGCGCTGGCGGGATACTCCAACCCCAAGCCGATGGTCTTCTCGGGCCTGTACCCGGTGGACGGCGACGACTACCCGGACCTGCGCGACGCGCTGGACAAGCTCCGGCTGAACGACGCGGCGCTGGTGTACGAGCCCGAGACCAGCGACGCCCTCGGGTTCGGCTTCCGCTGCGGATTTCTCGGCCTGCTGCACATGGAAATCGTCCGTGAGCGGCTGGAGCGGGAGTTCGACCTGTCGCTCATCTCCACCGCCCCGAACGCCGTCTACCGCGTCGTCATGGACACCGGCCAGGAACTGCGGGTGACCAACCCCAGTGACTTCCCCGGCGGGTCCGAGCCGGGCAAAGGCAAGATCGCCGCCGTCTTCGAGCCCGTCGTGCGCGCCACGATCATCTCCCCGGCCGAATACATCGGAACGATCATGGAACTGTGCCAGAGCAAGCGCGGCGCCCTGATCGGCATGGACTACCTGTCCGCGGACCGGGTCGAGATCCGCTACGCGCTGCCGCTGGCGGAGATCATCTTCGACTTCTTCGACCAGCTCAAGTCCCGGACCCGGGGCTACGCGTCGCTCGACTACGAGCCCGACGGGGAGCAGCAGGCCGACCTGGTCAAGGTCGACATCCTGCTGCAGGGTCAGCCGGTGGACGCGTTCAGCCAGATCGTGCACGCCGACGAGGCCCGCGAGTACGGCCTGGCCATGACCGCGAAGCTGAAGGAACTGATCCCGCGCCAGCAGTACGAGGTGCCGATCCAGGCCGCCGTCGGCGCGCGCATCATCGCCCGGGAGAACATCCGCGCGCTACGCAAGGACGTGCTGGCCAAGTGCTACGGCGGCGATATCACCCGCAAGCGCAAGCTGCTGGAGAGGCAGAAGGAAGGCAAGAAGCGGATGAAGACCATCGGCCGGGTCGACGTCCCCCAGGAGGCCTTCGTAGCGGCCCTGTCCACCCAGCCGGGGGACCGTAGGCAGCGGTAACGCCACAACCTTTTTATATGGAACGGACCGTGGTCTCAGCCCCCGGGCCCGCCCACCGGGAACGCCTGGATGACGTTCGGCGGCACGATGTGCTGGATGAACGGGGTCAGGTTCGCCTGCTGGAAGCCCGGGCCCTGGATGATCACGGCCTGACCGGTGTGCGCGGTGATGATCGCGGTGATCAGCGCGGCCAGCGTGAAGATCACCAGCGCGGTGACGATCAGCGCGGCGGCGGGCCGCCACTGGCTGGGCGGCGCGGCCTCATGCGGGACCAGGACGCCCGACCCGAGCGGGAACTGCGGATAGGGGAGCGCCCCCGTCGGCAGGTCCGCGGTCAGCGCCCAGAGCTGCCCGTAGGTGCGGGCCGCGTAGGCCTCAGCCACGCGCTCGTCGAGCTCCTCTTGGGTCAGCCGTCCCTCGGTGAAACCCGCCCGCAGCACGCCCACGGCCCGCTCGCGATCCGCGCTGGCCGCCAGCCAGGCCGGGTTGATGCCGGAGACCGCGCCCCCGGCTACCCCGAAGCCTTCGGGCACGGGCGGCTGCGGCGAAAATGCCTGAGCTGGACCGTATGCCACATGAGCCTCCTGTGGACGCCTTTAACTGAGTGTAAGACGTACGGCGGGCCTCGGAAGTGCCAATGTTATGTTCGGCGCGGCGGCCTTCATGAGCCGGTCAGCTGGTTGATCAGGGTCGTGTAGTCCTGTTGCACCTGGTTAAGCGCCGCTTGGCGGCTCGCGGCAATGCTGTTGTACTGGGTTGTCGTCGTGGCCGCGGCCAGAGCGCTGAAGATGCTGGCGGTGTGCGAGGCCGCCCCGGCCAGGTTCGCGGCGTCCGTGCTGGCCTGCCCGGACGGCACCGGGAGCGCGCGAACCTGCGCGGCGAAGGTGTTGAAGGCAGCGGCCGCCGTGGTGTTCGGGCCGCTGGCGCAGCTGGTGGTCTGGCAGTTCTGCACCTGCGCCGAGTAAGTGTTGAGCGCGCTGTTCAGCGTGTTGAGGTCGGACTGCAGCTGGCTGGCGGCCTCGGCCGAGGTGACCGCGTTGCTGGTGAGGGTTGCGTCGAAGGCGGCTTCCCCGGCCGCGAACAGCACGCCGAGGATGATAAAGACCGTCACCAGCGTCCTGGCCCGGCTGGACAGCACGAGCCACCACGAGGCCACTCCGGTCGCCGCCGCAGGCGTCCCGTACCCCGGCTGCTGCCCGCCAGCGGGCTGCTGCTGCCCGTAGCCCGGCTGGGCGTGCCCGGGCTGGACGTACCCGGGCTGGACGTACCCGGGCTGGGTGGCGTATCCAGGCTGCTGCGTTGCCCAGCCCTGCGGTTCACCCGGCGTCTGCGTCGGCCAGTCCTGCGGATCGCCGTACCCCGGCTGAGACCCCGGAGCCCCGGGCTGCTGGCCGTACCCGGGCTGCTGGCCGTACCCGGGCTGCTGGCCGTACCCGGGCTGCTGGCCGTACCCGGGCTGCTGGCCGTACCCGGGCTGTGATCCCGGAGCTCCGTACTCGGGTTGTGATCCCGGAGCCCCGTACCCCGGCTGCGGACCAGCAGGCGTAGCCGGAACGGCCGGGAGGGCCGCTACCGGGTCACCGTAGAGCCCCGAGGGATACGCGCTCGTCAGCATCAACGCGAATCCGATCACCCGGGCCTGGTAGCGCAGTGCCGCCGCCAGCGCCTGGTACAGCGCGTCCGGCATCCGCCCGGAGATCAGCACGATGAACCAGTTCACGATCTGGAAGAGGGTGAGCGCGCCGTAAGCCACCACCAACTCGACGATCCAGGCCGGGATCAGCAGGAACAACCGGAACAAGACGGCCAGCCGGTTCAGCCGGCCCGGCCGCACCGCGACCCGAATCGGGTAGTCCGCGTCCTCCAGCGTGAACGGCGGATACACGTCGGTCAGCAGGATCGCGTACGCGAACACCCGGGTCTGCCAGCGCACGAAGCCGGCCAGGTAGTCAGCCGCGAAGTTGGGGAGCCGGCCGGTGAACAAGGCTCCGAACCAGCCGATGATCACCACGACCTCGGCGGCGATGGTCAGCGCCCACAGCACGATGATCTGGGGGATGACCATCAGCAGCCGGAACAGGACGGTCAGCCGTGACTGCGGAGCCGGGCCCGTGAACGCCACGAGGACCGGCGCGAGTTCCTCTTGGCTCGTAACGGCGGCCGGGCCGCCAGGCGCTGCGTAGTACGCGGACATGCCCGTACTCCCTCCCTGCTCCCTGCTCCCCGCCGGCCACCGTCCGTACCGAAGCCGATGCCGACGGTACGATCATATCGACGCCCGAGGCGCCGGTAGCAGGGTGCCGGCAGACATTCCGTAACTGTCACCCGGGATCGGAACGAGCCGCGCTGTCCGGATTAATCCGCAGGTCAGCGCCGCTTAGGGAGTGCTCAGGGTCCGGGGGGACCCTGCGGGAACTGGCCGTTATGCGCGATCGAGATCGCCACCCCCACCAGCGACGCCGCGATCAGCACCGACCAGAAGATAATCGCCATATAGCCGAGCACCAGGCCGCTGGTCGCCAGCCCGTCGCCCCGCTGTGCGGTCTGCTTCATCTGACGCCGGGCAATGTGGCCGCAGACGACGGCCGGGATGGCGGTCAGCCCGCCGGTGAAGAACTCGGCCACGCCCAGGACCATCGAGGCGATGGCCAGCGAGTTCGTTCCGCTGGGCGGCGGCGGCTGGTAGGCGGGGACCGGCCAGGCGGGCACCGGAAAGGCCCCGGCCGGCAGGTCAGCCGTCAGCGCCGCCAGATCCCCGTAGGTACGGGCGGCGTACGCCCGCCCCATCCGGTCGTTGTACTCGTCCTGGGTGAGACGTCCCTCAGTGAATCCCGCCTTCAGCACGTCGACGGCACGTTCCCGGTCCGCCGAAGACGCGCGCATGGAGGCGTGGGTCCTGACCTGGTAACCGGCCTGCGGCACGGGATAACCGCCCAGCGGGACCGGATAACCGCCCGGCGGGACCTGGTAGGCGGTCGGCGGGGCCTGGTAACCAGCAGCCGGGACCTGGTAGGCGCCCGGCGGCACCTGCGTCCCGTCGGGCGGGCTGTACCTGGGGTACTGGGCCGGCCATTGCGACTGGCTATCTGTCACCGACGCCTCCCGTGAACGCGACCCGGCTGCGTACCGTGCCCGCGACTCTTCCAGTCTAAGCGCGCGAATCCCCCATTCGGCAAGGTGTCCCTGCCGGGACGGCCCCGGGGATCCCGCCGCACACGGAAGGGCTGCCCCGGGGCAGGTAGCGTGACTGCATGCCTGGAGCCCTGCCCGACGGTGAGCCCGTCCCCGCGGACGGGACCCTGCCGGAGAGCGCCACCCGCGGGCTGGGCGAGCGGCCGTTCGGGCTCTACGTGCACGTGCCGTTCTGCACGACCCGCTGCGGCTACTGCGACTTCAACACCTACACCGCCGCCGAACTCGGCGGGACGCCCGGCTCCGCCGCGGTATCCGTGGGCAGCTACCCCGGCCTGGCGATCGCCGAGATCGGGTTCGCCCGCAAGGTGCTCGCTACGGCGGGACACGGCGCTGACCTCCCGGTGCGCACGGTGTTCTTCGGCGGCGGGACGCCGACCCTGATGCCCCCGTCGGCGTTCGGTCGCATCCTGCGGGCCATCGACGCCGAGTTCGGCCTGGCCCCCGGAGCCGAAGTCACGACCGAGGCCAACCCGGAAAGCGTCGACGAGACCACGCTGAGCGAGTTGCGGGCCCAGGGCGTGAACCGCGTCTCGTTCGGCATGCAGAGCGCGGTGCCCGGCGTGCTCGCGGTCCTCGATCGCGTACATCAGCCCGGGCGTCCGGCCCGCTGCGCCGCGTGGGCCCGCGCCGCCGGGTTCGAGCACGTCAGCCTGGACCTCATCTACGGCACGCCGGGGGAGACCGATGCGGACTGGCGGCACTCGCTGGCGGCCGCCGTCGCCGCCGGGCCCGACCATGTATCCGCCTACGCGCTCACTGTGGAGCCGGGCACACGGCTGGCGGCGCGCGTGCGGCGGGGCGAGCTGCCCGCGCCGGACGACGACGTGCTCGCCGAGCGCTACCTCGTCGCCGACGAGGTGCTCACCGCGGCCGGCTACGGCTGGTACGAGATCTCCAACTGGGCCGCCAGTGGATCGTCGCGGTGCGCGCACAACATGCTGTACTGGACCGACGGCGACTGGTGGGGCATCGGGCCGGGTGGGCACAGCCACGTCGGCGGGACCCGCTGGTGGAACGTGCGGCATCCGGCCGCCTACGGTGCGAGGATCGGCGCCGGACTCAGCCCCGGCCGGGCCAGGGAGATCCTGAGCCGCACCGAACGGCAGCTCGAGCGGGTCATGCTGCTGATCAGGCTGGCGGACGGATGCCCGGTCGAAGTCCTGAGCCCGACCGGACGAGCCAACGGCCCGGCGGTGGTGGCCGACGGGCTGGCCGACCCCGGCGCCTATGCCGCCGGCCGCATCGTGCTGACCAGCCGCGGCCGCCTGCTGGCCGACGCGGTGACGCGCATGCTTACCGAGTTATGCGAGCTTGGCGATCCCAGTTATCCGGGCTTGGCGACCTGTGCGCAGATCCAGGCGGGCACCTCGTACCGTTCCCCGCGGTTGGCCGCGCCGATGCCGCGGATCATGTACTTCAGCACCGTGAGCCAGAGCCCGAGGGCAAGCGGGATGGTCACCACCAGGGCGACGGTGAGGCTGTCCAGCGTCAGCAGGCCGCCCAGGATCAGGCAGCACAACGCGTACAGCAGCCCGGTGAACGACAGGTTGAAGGCCGTGGCCGCGTGGAACCGCCGGAACGGCGACCTTCGCCGCCCGATCACGTACAGGACCAGCGGGACGAGCGGGCCGAGGAAGATCGCGCCCACGTAGCCGAGCATCGCCGGTCTCGCCTCGGCCAGCGCGATCCGGGGACGCAAGCTGGGGCTGCCGCTGGGCTGCCTCCGGGCGATCGGCTTGCTGGTCATCGTTCCTCGCGCGTCCTCCGCTGTTACCGCCACGCTAGTCATTCCCCGGCACGGTGACGAAATCGATGAGCTCTTCCACCCGGCCCAGCAGCTCGGGCTCCAGGTCGGCGTAGCTCATGACCGCTCGCAGGATCCGCTGCCAGGCCGCGGGCACCTCTGGCGGCCAGCCGAGGGCCCGCAGCACGCCCTCCTTCCACGGCTGGCCCGGCGGGACGTCCGGCCAGCGCTCGATGCCGACCGCCGACGGCCGCACCGCGGCCCAGATGTCGATGAACGGATGCCCCACGACCAGCACGTCAGGCGACGAGATGCCGGCCGCGATCCGGCTCTCCTTGGAGCCCGCCACCAGGTGGTCCACGAGCACCCCCAGGCGGCGGCGAGGAGCGGGGGAGAACCTGGTCACGATGGCGGGTAGATCGTCAATGCCCTCCAGGTACTCGACGACCACTCCCACGTCCCGCAGGTCATCGCCCCAGACCTTCTCTACCAGCTCAGCGTCGTGCTTGCCTTCGACGTAGATCCGGCTGGCCTTGGCCACCTTGGCCCGCGCGGGCGGCGGCGCCACCGACCCGGAAGCCGTCCGCGCCGGCCGGGCCGCGGCGGCGGGGGCGGGCGGCACCAACGTCACCGGCTGGCCGTCCAGCAGGAACGCCGCCGGCCCGAGCGGGAACACCCGCCGCTTGCCGTGCCGGTCTTCGAGCGTCACCGTGCCCTTCTCGTAACCCACCACCGCCCCGCAGAACCGGCCCTCGGAGTCCTCCACGACCAGGCCGCGCTCGGCTTCGACCTCAGGCACCTCGCGCCGGGCCCGGCGGCGCCCCAATCGTCCCGATTGTCCGTCGGCCAGCACGTCCGAGCCGTATTGCCTGCTCCACACGAGTGTTGTCCCTCCTGGGTAGGATCGCGTCGGCGGTTCGCCTCGCTGTCGCGCGCCGGGAACTTGCTGGACGCAATAGACTTAGCACTCTGGGCGTTTGAGTGCCAAGGAGGTGAACGCGTGCTTGACGAGCGCAAACTCACGGTGCTGCGGGCGATCGTCGAGGACTACGTGTCCACCACTGAGCCGGTGGGATCAAAGACGCTTGTCGACCGGCACCATTTTGACGTATCCCCGGCGACGATCCGCAACGACATGGCGGTGCTGGAGGAGCAGGGTTTCATCGCGCAGCCGCATACCAGCGCGGGCCGGATCCCGACCGACAAGGGCTACCGGCTCTTCGTCGACCGGCTGTCCAGCGTCAAGCCGCTGTCTGCGGCCGAGCGGCGGGCCATCGAAACGTTCCTGGCCGGGGCCTACAGCCTCGACAACGTCGTCATGCGCACGGTCCGGCTGCTGGTCCAGTTGACCCGCCAGGTGGCTGTGGTGCAGTACCCGTCGCTCACCAGGTCCGCGATCCGGCACATCGAACTCGTCCCGCTCGCCCCGACCAAGGTGCTGCTGGTGCTGATCACCGACACCGGCCGGGTCGAGCAGTGCACCGTCGACCTGCCGGCCCCCTGGGACGACGCCTCGGTGTCGCACGTGCGCTCGGTCCTGAACGCCTGCCTGGGCGGGCATAAGCTGGTCGACGCCGCCGCCATGGTCACCGACCTGACCGACCGGATCCCGGCCGAGGAGCGGGCGAACGCCAACGCCGTGTTCTCGGTCCTGCTGGCCAGCTTGATCGAGCGGAGCGAGGAGAAGATCGTCTTCGCGGGCACCGCGAACCTCGCCCCGCATGACTTCAGCAGGGGGCTGCGGGACGTGCTCGAGGCCCTGGAAGAACAGGTAGTGTTGATGCGGCTTCTCGGAGAGGCCACCGAACCCGCGATCTTGACCGTCACGATCGGCTCGGAGCACCGGGTCGCGGGCCTGGAGGCTACGTCGGTGGTGTCCACGGGGTACGGGAACCCGACCCAACCGCTGGCCAAGCTCGGCGTGCTCGGACCGACCAGAATGGATTACCCGGGAACGATGGGCGCGGTGCGCGCGGTGGCTCGTTACGTCGGCCAGATTCTGATGGAGTCCTAGTGGCGGACTACTACTCCCTGCTCAAGATCCGCCGTGACGCGACGCAGGACGAAGTCAAACGGGCCTACCGGCGGCTCGCGCGGGAGCTTCACCCGGACGTGAACCCTGATCCTGAGACCCAGGAGCGGTTCAAGGAGATTACCCAGGCCTACGAGGTGCTGTCGGACACCGAGAAGCGCCGGATGTATGACATGGGCGTCGATCCGTTCGCCAGCGCGGGAACGGGCAGCGGGGCGGGTCCGTTCGGGCCCGGATTCTCGCCGCTGAGCGACCTGCTCGACCAGTTCTTCGGCGGCGCGGGCGCGACGGCGACCCGGGGTCCGCGCAGTCGCGCACAACGCGGCCGCAACGCGACGATCAGGATCGAGCTCGACCTGGCCGAGTGCTCGTTCGGCGCCACCCGTGAGCTCACCGTGGACACGGCCGTGGTGTGCCCTACCTGCTCGGGCGAGGGCACCGCGCCGGGCACCCACCCGCAGACCTGCGACATCTGCGGCGGGCGCGGTGAGGTGAGCCAGGTGACCCGCTCCTTCATCGGCCAGGTGATGATGGCCCGGGTGTGCCCGGGCTGCGGGGGATACGGGACCGTGCTGGTCCGGCCCTGCCCCGAGTGCGACGGCGACGGCCGGGTCCGGACCAGGCGCACGATCAAGGTGCGAATCCCGGCCGGCGTCGAGGACGGTACGCACATCCAGCTAGCCGGCGAGGGCGAGGTCGGCCCGGGCGGCGGGCCGCCCGGCGACCTGTTCCTGGAGATCGTCCAGCGTCCGCACGCGATCTTCGAGCGGCAGGGCGATGACCTGCATTGCACGGTGACCATCCCCATGGTGGCCGCGGCCCTGGGGGCCACGCTGTCGGTCGAGAGCCTGGACGGGCCCGCGGACATCGATATCCGCCCCGGAACCCAGTCCGGGCAGGCGATCCCGCTCTACGGTCAGGGGGTCAAGCACCTGAACGGCAACGGGCGCGGCAACCTGGTCATCCACGTGACCGTCGAGACGCCGAGCAAGCTGGACCCGGAGCAGGAAAAACTGCTGCGTGAACTGGCCAAGCTCCGCGGCGAGGAAGCGCCGCCCGGCAAGTTCGCGCCGGGTCAGCAGGGGTTCTTCTCGAGGCTGCGCGACGCGTTCAACGGACGCTAACGCTGGTGTCTTATGAAAAAGTTCGCGTTATGCAAAAAGCCCGCTGTGGTTACCGTCCGCTCAACTGCACCGATCGCTCGTGCAGGCCCCAAGGCCTGCACTCGCGAGTCGGTATTGCATAACGCTCAGGGGGCCCGGGTCGTGCCGCAGCCGCCTGTCTTCTTCGCCGACCGGGCCGAAATCCAGCGGGATCTCATCCTCCTGTCCGGAGCCGAAGGCCGGCACGCGGCCGCCGCCCGTCGGCTGCGCCCCGGCGAGCGAGCCGATGTGGGTGACGGCGCGGGCCTGGTCGCCGAGTGCGTCGTCGTGGCCGTTCATCCCGGCCGCGGGCTCGAGCTGGCCGTCCGGGCCAGGCAGGAGCTGCCCCGCCCGGATCCCGTGATCACCGTGGTCCAGGCCATACCGAAGGGCGACCGCGGTGAGCTGGCCGTGGCGGAGATGACCGAGGTGGGCGTCGACCGCATCATGCCCTGGGCGGCGGCACGGTGCGTGCCGGTCTGGCGGGCCGAACGCGGCGCCCGCTCGCTGGCCCGGTGGCGGGTAACCGCACGGGAGGCGGCCAAGCAGTCCCGCCGCGCCTGGATACCCGAGGTGACCGAGCTCGTGTCGGCCGCGGACGTGGCTCAGGTGATCACCAAGGCGGCGTGCGCGATCGTCCTTGAGCCCGACGCGGCGCAGAGCCTCGCCCACCTCAGCCCGCCGGGCTCCGGTGACCTGGTGCTGATCGTCGGGCCCGAAGGCGGCCTGACCGATGAGGAGAACGCGGCCTTCTGCACCGCCGGTGCGATACCGTGCCGTCTCGGGCCCACCGTGCTGCGGACATCGACGGCCGGCACCGTGGCCGCCGCCGTCGTGCTCAGCCGCTCGGGCCGCTGGTAAGGCTCTCCGAGCCCGGGCGAATCGCTGCCGGGGAGCCGCTGGACGAGCTCACCTGCGGGCTCTCGGTCGTGCTGCCGGTCGTGCTGCCGGTCGACGACGACGGGCTCGACGAGGTCGGCGGGCTGGTCGACGCACTCGCCGGCGATGACGAGCTCTGCGCCGGCTGAGCCGAGGTCGTGGACTTGGCGGCGTTCGTCGGCGCCGGGCTGGTGCAGCTCGGGCTCGGGTCCGCCTGGGTACTCGGCGGGTCGGTCGGGTCCGCACTAGAAGAACTAGAGCTGGTGCTGGCGCTCGGAGAGGCCGGGGCGGTCGTCGTCGGGGTGCCGCTCGGGCTGACCGTCGGGCTGGGGCTGACCGTCGGGCTGGGGCTGACCGTCGGGCTGGGGCTGACGGACGGGCTGGGGCTGACGGACGGGCTGGGGCTGACGGACGGGCTGGGGCTGACGGACGGGCTCGGGCTGACGGACGGGCTCGGGCTGGACGACGTGGCCGACGCGGTGGGACTGCTGCTGGTCGGGTTGGTGCTCCTCACCGGATGGGACGCCTGCGCCGACGGCGATGGGCAGGCGCCCGGCGTCGTCACAGCGCCCACGCCCGCCGGACCAGTCGGCCGGGTATCGATGGCGGCCGAGGGCACCGGACCGGTGCTCTGGCCCTCGGTGCTACCCGCCGCGCTCGAGGAGCTGCTGCTGTTGAAGGCCGAGCTGATGGCGCCGACGGCCGACACCATCGCCTGGCGCGCCGGAGGTACGACCGACAGGACCACGCCGATGGCGAACACGGCCGCGCCGACGGCGAAGGCCGGCCGCAGCATCGCCTCGCGCCAGTCCCTGGGCCGCCGCCCCCCAGGCTCTGGTGCTCGCCGTGCGCGCCCCAGGCGCTCGACCAGGCCAGCCGCGAAGCCTGAGATGGCCAGCCAGACCCCCCGCGCCCCCTTGGCCCGGGCCGGGCGGGACCGGATCTTGTCGCGGATCCGCTCCAGGCCGTCTGCGCCCGGCTCTACCTGATCCGCGGCAGCGTGAAGTTCGCGACGCAAGAACTCGCCGAAGTCAGGTCCTTGACCGCCGTCAAAGCCGCGGCCTGATCTCACCATGACTCCTGCTCCAGTTCCGCCCGCAGCGCGGCCATCCCCCGCGCGGTATGACTCTTGACCGCTCCACGGCTGATCTTCATCGCGGACGCGATCTCGGCCTCGGAGAAATCGGCGTAGTACCGCAGCACGATCGCCTCGCGTTGCCGCCCTGGGAGCTTGCGCAGGGCGTCCACCACGGCCGACCGCTCCAGCTGGACCAGAGCGCCGTGCTCGGCGCTGGGCATGTCCGGGGGCGCCTTCTGCAGGTTCTTGTCCACCACCGTCCGGTGCCGCAGGACCGACCGGGAGCGGTTCACCACCGCCTGCCGCAGGTAGGCCAGCGCGTTCTCAGCGTCCCTCAGCCGCTGCCAGCCACCGTGCATCGCCACGAACGCGTCCTGCACCACTTCCTCGGCCGTGGGTGTGTCCCGCACCAGGAGCGCGGCCAGCCGCACCAGGGCCCGGTAGTGCACCGAGTACAGCTCAGTGACCGCGCGATCCGCGCTCCACCCCATGCGCGTTGCGGCAGGCGCAACAAGGGCGCCAGGCATGATGGCGCCCGCAGTCACGAGGGTCTCGGTCACAT
Source organism: uncultured Actinomycetes bacterium (assembly GCA_963722055.1). GTDB lineage: Bacteria > Actinomycetota > Actinomycetes > Streptosporangiales > Streptosporangiaceae > Palsa-504. Next base: position 221,147 of record CAVRLA010000018.1, read on the forward strand.
GGGTTGGACGCGCTTCCCCGTCCTCAGGTTCACTCACCAGCTGGCGCCTCCGTGCTGCCGCCAGTGCGCCCAGGACCTGATTCCCGGTCCTTCATCGCGAAACTTCCCACCCATCTGACCATCGGCGGCCTTGCTTTCACCGGCAACCGCCCGGACTGGTCAGACCAGCTACCTGGGTAAACGGGCAACCAAGCAGCAAAACGGGCCACGCCGCGCTGGCTTTCGGGGCCCGTCGCTGGTGATCGCCGGAGGATTGCGGGAAAATCAAGAATATCCATAGTGCGGGACCAACGACAGCACCTGCCGGGATCGGCGCCATAACAACGGATGCCGACGCGGTTACTCAGGAGCATCAGCTGCGGCAATCCATTGTCGACATGCATACCCGATTATCCGGATTCGCGTCCGATGCGTTGCCCGCGTTACTCCAGTGACAAGTCCGGTGACAAAAGACTCGCCCGACTCTGCCTGTATCTGAGAGGCCCTACGATATTGGTGTGCCTGAATGCCTGTTCTGCGCTATCCAGCCCACGTGCTCGGCGGCCGTTCCCTCACCTGGCCCCCCGGGTAGCCATGCCGGATAGCATGGAGTACACGACCCTCGGGGGGCGGTCCTCCGGGCCTTGGAGAGCGTCGAATTGACGACGAATTGACAGATATCCGAAACGACGACCTGCGCACTTCAGACAGCGACCTGCGCGGCAAGAGCGGTTCCGGCGGCAATGGCCAGCCGGGTGAGCCATCCCAGAGCGAGCCCGAGCGTGCCGACGGCCAGGGTGAACCGCGATCCCAGGTGAAGATCGTGATCCCGGCCGACCGTTCGATGGTCAGCCTGCTCGGGTCCGGGGACGAGTTGCTGCACGTGATCGAGCGGGAGTTCAACGCCGACATCCACGTGCGAGGCAACGAGATCACCGCGACCGGCAACCCGGCCGAGACCGCCCTGGTTGCCGACCTGTTCGACGAGCTCCTCGAGCTCCTGCGCAAGGGCACGGATCTGACCGCCAACGCCGTCGAGCGCACCGCGGCTATGCTGCGCGCCGAGCGCGGCGTGCGCCCGGCCGACGTGCTGACCGTCGGCATCCTGTCCGCCCGCGGTCGCACCATTCGGCCCAAGACGCTGAACCAGAAGCGCTACGCGGACGCCATCGACAAGCACACGATCGTGTTCGCCATCGGGCCCGCCGGAACCGGTAAGACGTACCTGGCCATGGCCAAGGCGGTCAAGGCGCTGCAGGCCAAGGAGGTCAACCGGATCATCCTGACCCGGCCCGCGGTGGAGGCAGGGGAGCGGCTCGGCTTCCTGCCCGGCACCCTGTACGAGAAGATCGACCCCTACCTGCGCCCCCTCTACGACGCGCTGCACGACATGCTCGACCCCGACTCCATCCCCCGCCTGATGTCTGCGGGCACCATCGAGATCGCCCCCCTGGCGTACATGCGCGGCCGGGCCATGCCGCTGGACACGCCCGTCCTGACCCCAGACGGCTTCCATCCGATCGGCTCGCTGACCGTCGGCGATCTGGTCGTCGGGTCTGACGGTAAGCCCACGCCGGTGATCGGCGTGTACCCGCAGGGCGAGAAGGACATCTACCGGCTCACCGCCCAGGACGGCGCCTCGACTCTCTGCTCGGGCGACCACCTGTGGGCCGTGGCCACCCGCGACGACCGCCGCCGCGGCAAGCCGCTCCGGGTCCTGACCACCCACGAGATGATCGGCCATCTGCGCGCCAATCACTACCACCGCTACGAGCTTCCGTTGCACAGCGCGCCCGTACGCTTCCCGTACCGGGAAGTCCCGATGGATCCGTACGCGCTGGGTCTGCTGCTCGGCGATGGCTGCCTGACCGGGACAACCACACCCGGCTTCGCGACCAGCGATCCGGAGCTGGCCTGGGAGCTGAAGCGGCTGCTGCCCGGGACTGAGGTCCATCCCAAGCAGAGTCCCAACTACCTGCTGAACAAGGTGACCTCTCCAGGAGACGTCATCACCCTTGAGAATCCCGTGACTGGGGTGGCGCGCCTGCTAGGGCTGCTTGGCGCCCGGTCGACGACCAAGTTCGTGCCCGACCTCTACCTGTACAACTCGCACCAGGTCCGCCTGGCCCTCCTGCAGGGCCTGCTCGACACCGACGGCGGCCCGGTCACCCAGCACGACCGGACCTGCCGCATCCAGTACACGACCACCTCAACGCGCCTGCGCGACGACGTGATCTTCCTAGTCCGCTCGCTGGGCGGCATCGCCTATCACCGCACCCGTGCCGCCGAAGGACGCGCCCCGGGCTTCGTCAAAGGGCGCCCCGTCCCTCACCGCCACGACGCCTACATCATCGACATCCGGCTCCCGGAAGGCATCGAGCCGTTCCGCCTCACCCGGAAGCGTGACACCTACCGCGCCGCGGGCGGCGGCGGGCGCCCGGCGCGCTACATCGACAGCATCGAGCCCGCCGGCACCTCGGAGGCGGTCTGCATCGCGGTGGCGGCGGAAGACTCGCTCTACACGACCGAGGACTTCCTGCTCACCCACAACACCCTGAACGACTCGTTCATCATCCTGGACGAGGCGCAGAACACCTCGGCCGAGCAGATGAAGATGTTCCTCACCCGGCTGGGCTTCGGGTCGCAGGTGGTGGTGACTGGTGACGTGACCCAGGTCGACCTCCCGCCCGGTCAGGTCAGCGGCCTGCGCGTGGTCCAGGACATCCTCGACGGCATCGAGGACATCCACTTCGCGCGGCTGACCAGCCACGACGTGGTGCGGCACCGCCTGGTGGGCAAGATCGTCGACGCGTACGAGCGGTACGACGCCCAGGAGCGGCAGCCGAGCGCCCCGCGCCCCAACACCGGACGGCCGCCCCGGCGGAAGAACAGCCCATGAGCATCGACATCGCCAACGAGTCGGGCGTCGCCGTCGACGAGGCCGACCTCGCCGCGGTGGCCGGGTTCACCCTGGACCAGATGCGGATCCATCCGCTGGCTGAGCTGTCCGTGCTGCTCGTGGACCAGCGGACGATGACCGAACTACACGAGCGCTGGATGGGCGAGCCGGGCCCCACCGACGTCCTCGCCTTCCCGATGGACGAACTCCGGCCGCCCCACCTGGGCGGCAGCCGGTCCGGGGACCCGGAGCCGGGCGACGACCCGGGCCTGCTCGGGGACGTGGTGCTGTGCCCGCAGGTCGCCGCGGAGCAAGCGGAAAAGGCCGGTCACTGTACCCAGGACGAGCTCGAGCTGCTCACCGTGCACGGGATCTTGCACCTGCTCGGCTACGACCACGCCGAGCCCGAGGAGCATGCCGCCATGTTCGGCACGCAGGACCAGCTGCTGAACGCGTGGCGGGAGACCAAGGAAACGAAGGAGCGAGAAGGGACCGCGTGATGTCACCCCCCGGGTGGCTGCTGGTCGCGGCGGCCGTGCTAGCCCTCGCGGCGGGCTGGTGCGCCAACGCGGAGGCCGCGCTCACGCTGGTCGCCGCCACCGGAGTGGGCGGACGCCCCGAGAACAAGGGCACCCTCCAGACGGTGGCCGCCGACCTGCCCCGCTACATGAGCGTGCTGCTGCTGCTCCGCGCCATCCTCGAGTGCCTCGTCGCGGTCCTGGTCACGGCCGCCTTCGTGCACTGGCTGAGCGACGACTGGCGCGCCGTGCTGGCTGCGGCCGGCGTGGTGATCCTGATGCATTACGTACTGACGGGCGTGCGCCCGCAGCTCGGGCGGGTGGGCCCGCGCACCGAACGCACCGCCGGGCGCGCGGCCCGGTTCCTGTACCCCCTGACCCGGGCCCTGGGCCCGCTGCCCGGTCTGCTCGTGGCCGCGGGCAACGCGTTGCCGCCCCGTCGGCGGAGCCGCCCGGCCGCGGACCACGAGGACGCCGAGGGCCCGGTGGCCCGGTCCGAGTTGCGCGGGCTGGTCGACTACCTCGAGCGCCGGACCGGCATCGAACCGGGCGAGCGCGAGATGGTCCGTTCGGTCTTCGAGCTCGGCGACACCATCGTCCGCGAAGTCATGGTGCCGCGCACCGACATGGTGTTCATCGAAAGCGACAAGACCGTGGAACAGGCCCTCTCCCTGGCCATGCGCAGCGGCTTCTCCCGGATTCCGGTGGTGGGCGAGAACGAGGACAACGTGGTCGGCATCGCGTACCTGAAGGACATCGTGGCCTGGAGTCACGATCATCCCGGGACCCTGTCCGACGACGGCGGGGCCACCGAGAAGGTGGCCACCATCATGCGCCCGGCCAGCTACGTGCCGGACAGCAAGCCGGTCGACGAGTTGCTGCGTCAGATGCAGGCGCAGCGCAATCACATGGTGATCGTGATCGACGAGTACGGCGGCACCGCCGGGCTGGTCACTATCGAAGATCTCCTGGAGGAGATCGTCGGCGAGATCACCGACGAGTACGACAACGAGCAGCCGCCGGTCACCTGGCTGTCCGCCGATTCGGCCCGGGTCACCGCCCGGCTCTCGGTCACCGAGCTCGAGGAACTGTTCGGCGTTCAGGTCGCTGCCGTCGAGGACGTGGAGACCGTGGCCGGCCTGCTGGCCCACGCGCTCGGCCGGGTCCCGATCGCGGGCTCCACCGCGACGGTGAGCGGCCTGCGGCTGACCGCGGAGGCCGGGTCCGGCCGTCGCAACAAGATCGGCACGGTGCTGGTCGAGCGGGACGATGACGAGCGGTCCTGACCGCGCGCCGGCCAGAACCTCCCCACGCCGACCCGTACACTCGGTCGGGTGAGCGTGACGCCTGACGCCGAAGATCTCAAAATCATTACCCTGGCCCGGTCTTCGCGCGCGCGGATAGCCGCGTCCGAGGGGGCGGCCGTCCGCGACGAGACCGGCCGGACCTACACCGCGGCCGCGGTGGCCCTGCCGTCACTGCGGCTGTCCGCCCTGCGCCTGGCCGTGGCCATGGCCGTCTCCAGCGGCGCGCAGAAGCTGGAGGCCGCCGCGCTGGTCAGCGACGCCGAGCTGGATCCGGGGGACCTGGCTGTGGTGCGCGACCTCGGCCCCGACGCGACCGTCTTCCACGCCGCCCCAGACGGCACGATCCGCGCCGTACTCACGGCCTGACCCGCACGGACCGCCCAGGCCGCCCGCCCCTGCCTTCTTTTCTGCTGAACGGGCCATGGTTTCACTAGCCAGAACATGCGCGAGAATCGAGTGGTGAACGATCCGTCGCGGGCCCGCCTCGCGGGCGCCGGCGCCCCCCTGCCCCCGGCCCGGGCGCTGACGGCCCGGGCGCTGACGGCCCAGGCGCTGCCCCCGGCCCGGGCGCTAGTGCGGACCCTTCCCCTGGCCCGGCCTTCCGCGCGGGTTTTGCCTGCCTGGCCGGCCGTCCCAACGTGGGCAAGTCGACGCTCACCAACGCTCTGGTCGGGGCGAAGGTCGCGATCACCAGCGACCGGCCGCAGACCACCAGGCGGGTGATCCGCGGCATCGTGCATCGCCCGGACGCGCAGCTGATCCTGGTCGACACCCCCGGCCTGCACAAGCCGCGAACGCTGCTCGGCGAGCGGCTGGACAGCCTGGTCCGCTCGACCCTCGCCGAGGTCGACGTGATCGGGTTCTGCGTCCCGGCCGGCGACCCGATCGGCGCGGGCGACCGGTTTTTCGCCCGTGAGCTGGAGAACGTCCGCAAGACCCCGGTAGTGGTGGTCGTGACCAAGTGCGACCAGGTGCCGCCCGAGCGGGTCGCGGAGCAGCTGGTAGCGGTGACCGAGCTGGGTAACTGGGCCGACGTGGTGCCGGTCTCGGCCGTGACCGGCTTTCAGCTCGACGTGCTGGCCGACGTGCTCGTCGCCCATCTGCCCGAAGGCCCGCCTCTGTATCCCGACGGCGAGCTGACCGACGAGCCGGAGCAGATCATGGTCGCCGAGCTGATCAGGGAGGCGGCCCTGGAGGGAGTCCGGGACGAGCTGCCGCACTCGATCGCGGTCGTGGTCGAGGAGATGGGCCCGCGCCCGGGCCGGGAGGACCTGGTCGACGTGCACGCCGAGCTGTACGTGGAGCGACCGAGCCAGAAGGCCATCGTCATCGGCACCGGGGGAGCGCGGCTGAAGGAGGTCGGCAGCCGGGCCCGCCGCCAGATCGAGGCTTTGCTCGGCTCGAAGGTCTACCTCGACCTGCACGTCAAGATCGCCAAGGACTGGCAGCGCAACCCCAAGCAGCTCCGCCGTCTCGGCTTCTACGACTGATCCATCCCCAGCCCGCGAACCACCCCAAACCCGCCCAACGCGGTAGCCAAAAACTGTCTCACCTGCATCATCAGCCCTGCCGCGGCCGGAAAATGAGATCTCGGATCGGTATCGGCATGGTGCCGCTGGCCTGGCCCCGGAGATGATGGATATACCTGTGGCCGGAAGGGACCGACCGTGCTGATCATCTTTGGCTTGCGCGTGTTCTACCGGACGATCGCGCAAGGTACCTTCCACTGCCGTCGCTGCGGCGGAGACCGGCCGTACCGGCACCGGGCCGGGCGCCGGTGGTTCACGCTGTTCTTTCTTCCGGTCATCCCGCTGAGCTCGGCCGGCGAGCACGTGCAGTGCGCGACCTGCCGTACCCGTTACGTGACCGACGTGCTCAGCCTGCCGACCACGGCGCAGATGCAGGCCGCACTGCCCGCGGGCATGCGCGCCGCCGCCTCGGCCATGCTGCGGTCCGGCGATCCGGCCAGCCCGGTGGCCCGGCAGCGGGCCATCGAGGCGGTGGTGGGCGCCGGGATGCCGGGCTACGACGACGCCGCGCTGGACACCGATCTCACCCAGCCGTTCGAGGCGATCCGCCCGGCCCTGAACCAGGTGGGAGCGCAGCTCACCTTCCAGGCCCGGGAGTGGTACCTGGCGGACGTGATCCGGATCGGCATGGCCGACGGCCCGCTGACCGAGGGCGAGCGGCAGACTGCCCTGGCCATCGGCCTGGACCTCGGCATGACCCACGCGCAGACCATCGGCGTGATCGCCACCACCGAGCAGTCCGCCGGCCGCGGCTAGAGCCGGATCTGGCCGGCCAGTTCCTGCTGGTCCAGTACCGCCGCCACGTCCAGCCGCCACCAGTTGGCCGGCTGGCCGAGGATGGTGTAACCGAGCGTCTCGTTGACCGCGATCATGTACCGGTTGGACTGTGCGTTCCAGGTTTGGATCCGTTCCAGTTGCGGCTCGGCCGTCCTCAGCCACTCCGCCATAGCCACCTTGACCAGCAGCCCGAGCCGGTGCCCGCGGTGCTCGCGGGTCACGCCGGTCAGCATCTGGTGCCCCCATTCCGGATCGGCCGGATCCACCGCGACCTCGGTCAGCGCCGCCGGCTCCGCGGTATCGCTCGTCACCGCGGCGATCCCGTAGGTCCGCAGTCCGTAGTGCGTGCGCAGGTCGTTGACCCGTTCGCGGACCCGCTGCGCGTCCCAGACCGCCGGGGCGACGTGCGGATCGTGCGGAGCGTCGTTGAGCGCGGCAAACAGCACCGCCGCCTGCTCGAGGAAATCCTCAGGCACCAGCCCGGTCCACGACACCAGCGAGTAACCGGCCGCGGCCTGCTCGGCCGTCTCGCGCAGCCGGGCGAGTTGCTCGTCGCCTATGGCGCGCACGTCCATGACCCGCTGCACGTCCACCAGCCCGGGCTCCGCCCCCATCGCCCGCGCGAAGGCCTGGCCGCCGGTGCCGTGACGTGTACCAGCGTTGAGTACCGAACGACCGTGCTCGGCCGCCCGGGCCGCCGCATGCTTCAGCAGGGCGCGGCCGATTCCGCGCCGTCGCTGCGCCGGGTGCACCACGAGCGTCAGTTCGGCTTGGTCAAGGTTCTCCAGGTCGGGCAGCTCCAGCCGGTACCACCCCGCGACCGTGCCCCTTTCCGGGCCCTCTTCCGGACCCGGAACCACCCAGACCTCCCGCGGGCCGCCGCCCCAACCGACGGTCAGCCAGCCCTGGAACGGCCGTTCGGTAAACCACGGCCCGTCGGGTTCGTCTACCTGCTGGGCGGCCAGGAACGCCTGGAAACAGGCCCGGATTGTGTCCGCGTCGGCCAGGTCGACTCGCTTGATGCGCATCCTCACAGCAAACCCGGCCCGCTGCGCTATCGCCACTGAATATTCGGCCGCCTCCGCCACCCCATCGCGCCGCGATGACCTCAAGCTGGTAGGGTGATGCGTAATGTCTCGCGAGCTGCTCCTGCTTAGCGGCCGCGGCGGGGGCCGATAGGCCGGCTCCTCGCCGCGGGGTATCGGCGTGCGCTGGCCATTGACCAGGCCCATACCGATCTCGTCCAGAGGAAGCAGACATGCACTCCGATTCCGCGTTCTATCGCGTCACGCCTCCCCAACAGCAACCGAGCGGCATGCCGTGCGGCCGATATACCCCGTTCCAGCCGGTTGACCTGCCGGACCGTACCTGGCCCGGCAAGTCCATCACCGCCGCGCCGCGCTGGCTGTCCACCGACCTCCGGGACGGCAACCAGGCCCTGATCGACCCGATGAGCCCGGCCCGCAAGCACAAGATGTTCGAGCTGCTGGTGCGGATGGGCTACAAGGAGATCGAGGTCGGGTTCCCGTCCGCGAGCCAGGCCGACTTCGACTTCGTGCGCGAACTGATCGAAGGCGACCGCGTTCCCGACGACGTCCGGATTTCCGTGCTCACCCAGGCCCGGGAGGACCTGATCGAGCGCTCGGTGCAGTCGCTGGTCGGTGCGCGCATGGCCACGGTGCACATGTACAACGCGACGGCGCCGATCTTCCGCCGGGTGGTGTTCCGCATCGACCGCGAGGAGTGCAAGGCGCTGGCCGTCGAAGGTACGCGGCACGTCATGAAGTACGCCGAGGCCCTCCTAGACGGCACCGACTTCGGTTATGAGTACTCGCCCGAGATCTTCATGGACACCGAACTGGACTACGCCCTCGACGTCTGCGCCGGCGTCATGAACGTCTGGCAGCCCGGCCCGGACCGGGAGATCATCCTCAACCTGCCGTGCACGGTCGAGCGGTCCACCCCGAACGTCTACGCCGACCAGATCGAGTGGATGAGCCGGAACCTGCCCCACCGGGACCACGTCTGCCTGTCGGTGCACACCCACAACGATCGCGGCACCGCCGTCGCCGACGCCGAACTGGCGGTGCTGGCCGGCGCGGACCGGATCGAGGGCTGCCTGTTCGGCAACGGCGAGCGCACCGGCAACGTATGCCTGGTCACCCTCGGGCTGAACCTGTTCAGCCAGGGCATCGACCCCATGATCAACTTCGCCGACATCGACGAGATCCGCCGGACCGTCGAATACTGCAACCAGCTCCCGGTTCACCCTCGCCACCCCTACGCCGGCGACCTGGTCTACACCGCGTTCTCCGGCTCGCACCAGGACGCGATCAAGAAGGGCTTCGAGGCGCTGGAGGCCGACGCCGCCCGCGCGGGCATCCCGTTCGCCTCCTACCCCTGGGGGGTGCCCTACCTGCCCATCGACCCGCATGACGTCGGCCGCACCTACGAGGCCGTGATCCGGGTCAACTCGCAGTCGGGCAAGGGCGGCGTCGCCTACCTCATGAAGGCCGAGCACCGGCTGGACCTGCCCCGCCGCCTGCAGATCGAGTTCTCCCGGGTGATCCAGGTCCACACCGACATCGAGGGCGGTGAGGTGACCGCGGCGCAGATGTGGGAGATCTTCTCCGCCGAGTACCTGGCTGAGGGACCGCTGGCCCTGCTCGACCACCAGAGCTCCTCGGTGATTGAGTCCAAGCACGCGCTCACCGCGGAGATCTCCGCCGACGGCGAGGCACAGCAGGTCGACGGCGTCGGCAACGGCCCGATCTCGGCCTTCTGCGACGCGCTGGCCACCATCGGCATCGAGGCGCGCGTGCTCGACTACACCGAGCACGCGCTCACCCAGGGCACGGACGCGCAGGCCGCCGCCTACGTGGAGTGCGAGATCGGGGGCCAGGTCTACTGGGGCGTCGGCGTCGACACGAACACCGCTAGCGCCTCGATGCGTGCCGTCCTGTCCGCCGTCAACCGCTCCCGCCGCGCTTGACCCTCGTCTACCCGACCCGGCGCGGAGGCGGGCCCACGCCCACCAGGCGGCCCTGTCTCCGCGCCTCCGCCCGGTTAATCCTGTCGTGCAGGAGAATAGGTAGATGCAGCCATACCGGGACGACGGGATCGTGCTGCGGACGCAGAAGCTGGGCGAGGCCGACCGGATCATCACCATCCTGGGCCGGACCACCGGGCGGATCCGCGCGGTGGCCAAGGGCGTCCGCCGGACGAAGTCACGGTTCGGCGCCCGGCTCGAGCCGTTCACGCACGTCGATCTCATGCTGCACCCGGGGCGTTCGCTGGACATCATCACGCAGGCCGAGGTGATCCGGCCCTACGGCGAGCCGCTGGCCGGGGACTACCCCCGCTACACGGCGGGCGTGGCCATGCTGGAGACGGCCGAGCGATTCACTCCAGTGGAGAAGGAACCGGCCCTGCGCCAGCTGCTGCTGCTCATCGGGGCGCTGCGGGCCCTCGGCGAATCCGAGCACGATCCCCGGCTGGTGCTCGATGCCTTCCTGCTCCGCTCGCTCGCGATCGCCGGCTACGCGCCCGCCCTGGAGGAGTGCGCCCGCTGCGGCGCGCCAGGCCGGGAACGGCGGCTGCCTGGCTTCGCCATCGCGGCCGGCGGCATGGTGTGCGCGTCCTGCCGCCCGCCCGGCGCGGCCGCGCCCGCGGCGGGCACCGTGGCCCTCATGCTCGCGCTGCTGCGCGGCGACTGGGGCAGCGCCGACCGCAGCGAGCGAAGGCACCGGGTAGAGTGCAGCGGCCTGGTCGCCGCCTACCTGCAGTGGCACCTGGAGCACTCGATCCGTTCGCTGCGTCACGTGGAGCGTGTCTAGATGTTGGAGCGGAACCCGGAAACCGCGGGACCGCGAGCTACCGGCATCCGCCCGCCGGACCCGCACCCGAGCGGGGTGAAGCCGCCCGATATCCCGGCCGAGCTGGTGCCCAGGCACGTGGCGCTGGTCATGGACGGCGACGGCCGGTGGGCGAAAAAGCGCGGGCTGCCCCGGACCGAAGGTCACAAGCAGGGCGAGTCCTCGCTGCTCGACGTGATCATGGGCGCCATCGAGCTCGGCATTCCGTACCTGTCCGCCTACGCGTTCTCGACCGAGAACTGGCGGCGCACCCCGGACGAAGTGCGGTTCCTGATGGGCTTCAACCGTGACGTCATCCACCGTCGCCGCGACCTGCTCAACGACATGGGGGTCCGCATCCGCTGGGCAGGCCGCCGCCCCCGGCTCTGGCGCAGCGTGGTCAGCGAACTAGAGTACGCCGAGCGGCTATCCGCCGGGAATACCGTCCTGACCCTGCAGTTCTGCGTCAACTACGGCGGCCGGGCCGAGATCACCGACGCCGCGGCCGCGATCGCCGCCGACGTCGCGGCCGGGAAGCTCCGCCCGGAGAAGATCACTGAGCAGGTGTTCGCCCGCTACCTGGACGAACCAGGGATGCCAGACGTCGATCTTTTCGTCCGGTCATCTGGCGAGCAGCGCCTGTCGAACTTCCTGCTGTGGCAGTCCGCGTACGCTGAGCTGGTCTTCCTCGACACCCTGTGGCCCGACTTCGACCGGCGGCACCTGTGGCACGCCTGCGAGATCTACGCCAGCCGCGACCGCCGTTACGGCGGCGCCCAGCCGAACCCGGTCCCCGCCCCCGCGGACCCGGCGCCCTAACGCTCCGGGCCGGACTAGGCCGGACCGGACCCGCCCCGCCGCAGGCCGCGCCGGGGCGAATCCAATTCGCGATCATCGCCTCGTGCTCCTAAGCTAAGGGCCTCCGGTCATGGACCCGGCTTGCCGGCGCACCCGCCGGAATCACCATGGGAATCGCGCCCGTCGCGCCCGCCGACCGCCAGCCGGATGGAGACCACTGATGGCCTTGCGCAGTGACCACCTTGACGCCATTGTCAGCCTGAGCAAACGACGGGGGTTCGTCTACCCGTCCAGTGAGATCTACGGGGGCCTGCGGGCCTCCTGGGACTACGGTCCGCTCGGTGTCGAGCTGAAGAACAACATCAAGCGCCAGTGGTGGCGGACGATGGTGACCGAGCGCGAGGACGTTGTCGGCCTGGATTCGTCGGTGATCCTGGCCCGCGAGGTGTGGGAGGCGAGCGGGCACGTCACCGAGTTCGTCGACCCGTTGACCGAGTGCACCTTCTGCCACAAGCGATACCGCGCCGATCACCTGATCGAGGCCTATGAGGACAAGCACGGCCACGCCCCAGCCGGCGGCCTGGCCGACATCACGTGCCCGAACTGCGGCAACAAGGGCACCTTCACCGAGCCGCGCATGTTCAACGGCCTGCTCCGTACCTACCTCGGGGCCACCGAAGGCGAGGAAGGCCTGGCCTACCTGCGCCCGGAGACCGCGCAGGGCATCTTCATCAACTTCCGCAACGTGCTGCAGACCTCGCGGAAGAAGATCCCGTTCGGCATCGGGCAGATCGGCAAGTCGTTCCGCAACGAGATCACCCCGGGCAACTTCATCTTCCGGACCCGCGAGTTCGAGCAGATGGAGATGGAGTTCTTCGTCCAGCCGGGCACCGACGAGGACTGGCACCAGTACTGGATCGATACCCGCCTGGCCTGGTACACCGACCTCGGCATCCGCAAGGAGAACCTGCGGAAGTACGAGCATCCGAAGGAGAAGCTGTCGCACTACTCCAAGCGCACGGTCGACATCGAGTACCGGTTCGACTTCGTGGGCACCGAGTGGGGCGAGCTGGAGGGCATCGCCAACCGCACCGACTACGACCTGACCACGCACCAGAACGCGTCCGGGCAGGACATGTCCTATCTGGACCAGGAGTCGGGTGAGCGGTTCATCCCGTACGTGGTCGAGCCGGCGGCCGGCGTCGACCGGGGCGCGCTGGTCTTCCTGCTCGACGCGTACGCCGAGGATGAGGCGCCGGACGCCAAGGGCAACCTGGAAAAGCGGACCGTGCTGCGCCTGGACCGCAGGCTCGCGCCGGTCAAGGCCGCCGTGCTTCCACTCTCGCGCAACGCCGACCTCTCGCCCAAGGCCCGCGACCTGGCCGCGGCCCTGCGCAAGCACTGGAACACCGACTTCGACGACGCCAGTGCGATCGGCCGCCGCTACCGTCGCCAGGACGAGATCGGCACCCCCTACTGCGTCACCGTCGACTTCGACACCCTCACCGATCAGGCGGTAACCGTCCGAGACCGCGACACCATGCAGCAGGAACGCGTCGCCATCGCCCAGGTCGAGGCCTACCTGACCGACCGCCTCGGCCCCTGCTAACCTGCCACGCGATCCCCGCCAGCCCTTCCCAACCAGATGAAACCCGGGATTCACCTCGCCCTGACAAGGTGAAACCGGGGTTTCGCTCCGCTGCCCACCCTCGAGCGGCACAGCGGGTGGGACTAACGTGGCGGGAGTAGCGCGCTGAGGATGGCGTCGACGGATCCGGCGGCACAGGCGCGGCGGTAGACCTCGGCCGCAGCCAGGTGGAAGCCGTCGGGCAGGCCCGCCGCGGCCATGGCCGCGGCGATCTCCTCCATCTCGGCCACCCAGCGCCAGCCCTTGGCCGCCGCGGACCCGGCCGCCCGGCCCGACCGGTCGGCCAGGCCGGGCTGGGAGATGCCCCACTCGGTCAGCAGGGCTTCCTCCACGCCTTCGGCGCGGGCCAGCCCCCGGGCCGCCAGCAACAGCGCCGCGCTGCCCTTGGTCCACGACGCGTAGGCCATCTTCACCGCCGACGCCGCAACCGAGGTGTCGCGGCCGAGCGCGTTGCCGCCGGACGCGTCGCCGCCGAGCACCCGCGCGTCGACCTCGCCGCCCGCGAACAGCCGCTGCACCTCCCCGGCCCGGGCCCCGGACAGGTAGAGCCGGATGAAGCCCGGTGCCACCGGAGGCGTTCCGATGATCCCGCCGTCCACATAGTCGGCCCCGGTGGCCTCGACGATCCGGGCGATCTCCCGCGCGGTGGCCGGCGAGACCGCGTTGGCGTCGACGTATACGCCGCCGAACCCAGCCTCCGCTACCTCCTGCGCGACCCCGGCCGCCGCGTGCGGCGGGCACACTGACATGATCACGTCCGCGCTCCGGGCCAGCTCGGCCATCCCTTCGGTCGCGGTCAGCCCGGCCGAGGCGGCCCGCGCGGCGCTGGCCCGGCTACGGCCGTCCGGCACCCACAGCACCCGGTGCCCGGCCGCGGCCAGGCACTGCCCGACCGCCGCTCCCATCTCTCCCGGATGCAGCAGCCCGACCGTCGCGTCGCTCATTCCCCCATTGTCACCTCGCCGGGCGGGCCGCCGGCCTGCGTGTGCGGCTACCAGGCGGTGTACTCGGGGGTACCCTCGGGCCGCGTCAGGTTCAGCGGCGTGAACGTGTTACCGCTGATCACGCCGACCCGCCAGCGGCCGCCGGACTCGATTGTGCCGATGAGCACCCGGCCGGTCCGGTCCGACCACAGCACGTCCGCCGCGGTGGGACTGTTCTGTCCTACCGGCGACGACCACAGCACCCGCGTGAGCTTCCCGGTCCGCACGGAGAACTCGGCGAACCCCGTCGTAATGCGGGACTGCCCGGTCGGGGGGACCCGGGAGATCGACGGTGCCGCGACGACCACGGTCATGCCGTCCGGGGTGATGATCGCGTCGCCCCGCCACATGACCAGCGTGCCGCCCGGCCCGGCTTGCAGGCTTCGCGCGACGGCCACCGTGCTGTCGCCCAGCAGGCTGCCGCCGGCGCCGTTCAGGTCCAGCAGCCGCAGGCCGGCCGACTGGCCGTTCTGCCAGTTGAGCGCCAGCTCGGTCTGGTCGGCGGTCCAGGACACGGCCAGGTTGTCGTAAGCGGCGAGGCCGAAGCCGATGTAGCCGGTCGCGGACCAGATACGGGACGCGCTGCCAGCCAGCGTGACCACCGTCACCCGGATCAGTGTGGGGAGGTTCTGGCTGGCCCGGGTGACCAGCGCGATCCGGCTCCCGTCGGGGGACAACGCCAGCCCGTTCAGCGACGCCCCGCCCGGCACGGTCAGCCCCAGCGGCATGACCGATCGGATCTGGCCGGAGTCGCTGAGTCGGGCCAGCACCAGTGTGCCCGAGGCCAGTCCCGCCCTGGACTTGGCGGTCCACGGCTCTTCGTCCAGTACCACCGTCCGGTCGTCGGCGGCCACCGTGGCCGCCACCACGGTCCAGCCGGCCGGCGGCTTGATCGTCGCCAGCGCCTGGCTGGTCGCGGTCGCGCGCACCACCGCCGTAGCCGGATGCGTGTTCAGGCCGCCGGGGGCCGTGAGCGTCACGTAGAACGCTGGGATCTGCCCCGACCGGACATACTCGGCGACGGCCGAGGAAGTTGCCGGACGGGTCGGCGCGGCCGTGCGGGTGCTCAGCACGTCCCGGACGGCTACGACCGTGAGGATGATCGCGGCCACCGCGACCGCCGCCATGACCGGAGCCAGCCTCCGCCAGCGCCATGTGCCGCTGGCCCGGCCGGCGGGCAGGCTCAGCGGCGGAACGCTGGCCGGCGTGACGGTCTCGGCGGCTGCACGGGTGGCGGCCGCGATGCGGTGTTCGAGTGTGTTCATGATTGGTCCCCTAGCAGGCGTCCGAGCGCGGCCAGCCCGCGTGAGGTAGTGGACTTGACGGTGCCCTGGCTGATCCGCATCGATCTGGCAATCTCTTCCTCGTCGAGGTCAAGGTAGAAGCGCAGGACCAGCGCTTCCCGCTGCCGGGTCGGCAGCCGCCTCATCGCGGCCAGCACGGCCCTATGCTCCTCGCTTACCAGGGCCATCGCCTCGGCGGATTCGTACGGCGGCGAGTTCCAGGCCAGGCCGACCAGTCGGCTGCGCCGACGCAGCGCCGACCGGCAGCCGTTGATGACGCTTGAGCGTACATAACTCAGCGCGTTGTCGGTGTCCGACAGCGCATGCCAGCGCCGGTACAGCCCGGAGAAAGCATCCTGCACCACGTCCTCGGCGGCAGCCCGGTCGCCGAGCATGACTACG
This sequence comes from uncultured Actinomycetes bacterium, assembly GCA_963722055.1. Classification (GTDB taxonomy): domain Bacteria; phylum Actinomycetota; class Actinomycetes; order Streptosporangiales; family Streptosporangiaceae; genus Palsa-504. The sequence continues at coordinate 237,124 of CAVRLA010000018.1, forward strand.
GCGAGCCTGATCAGACCGAGCGCGTGGGCCTGGTACAGCGCGGTCACGGCGCGGCGGGCGTCTGGTCGACCCAAGGACCCGCCGTCACCGGCCGACGTCGCCGGCTCGCTCGGCTGGCTCACGTCCATGGGATCAGCTTTCACATATCAGAGACGCTGGTGGCATACAGTGGTTGCCTGGCGCGAGTAATTTCCTGGCCGCCTATCCGGGCGCACAGCCAGGTAGGGTCATCCGTCCCTGTCAGTGCATGAGTAGCGACGGTAGAGTCCCCCCTTGAGTACTCACGATGTCGCGCGCGGCGAGGAGCAGCAAGTGCCGAAGCTCGTTTATGACTTCACCGAAGGCAACAAGGATCTGAAGGACCTGCTGGGTGGTAAGGGTGCCAACCTGGCTGAGATGACCAATCTGGGCCTGCCCGTGCCGCCCGGATTCATCATTACCACCGAGGCGTGCCGGTACTACCTGCAGCACGGCACCACCCCCGATGGCCTGGACGCCGAGATCCAGAACCACCTGGACAAGCTGGAAGGCGCCATGGGCCGCAGGCTCGGCGACCCGGCCGACCCGCTGCTGGTCAGCGTCCGGTCTGGGGCGAAGTTCTCCATGCCGGGCATGATGGAGACCGTCCTGAACATCGGCCTGTCCGACGAGTCGGTGCAGGGCCTGGCCAAGCAGGCCGGCAACGAGCGGTTCGCCTGGGATTCCTACCGGCGCCTGCTGCAGATGTTCGGCAAGACAGTGCTGGACATCGACGGCGAGCACTTCGAGCACGCCCTCGATGAGGCCAAGCAGGCCAAGGGCGTCCGCAACGACGTCGACCTGGACGCAAACGACCTGCAGAACCTGGTCGAGACGTTCAAGGGCATCATCAAGACCCAGACTGGCCGGGACTTCCCGCAGAATCCCCGGGAGCAGATGGACCTGGCCATCAAGGCCGTGTTCGACTCCTGGAACGCCGATCGCGCGATCTTGTACCGGCGCCAGGAGCGCATCCCCGCCGACCTGGGCACGGCCGTGAACGTGGTCGCCATGGTGTTCGGCAACCTCGGCCTGGACTCGGGCACCGGCGTGGCCTTCACCCGCGACCCAGGCACCGGCGCCCAGGGCGTCTACGGCGACTACCTGCAGAACGCCCAGGGCGAGGACGTGGTCGCGGGCATCAGGAACACCGTCCCGCTGCAGGACCTGGAGGACATCAACAAGCCGGTGTTCGACGAGCTGATGCAGATCATGCGGACGCTCGAGACCCACTACCGCGACATGTGCGACATCGAGTTCACCGTCGAGCGGGGCAAGCTGTGGATGCTGCAGACCCGGGTGGGCAAGCGCACCGCCGCGGCAGCGTTCCGCATCGCCATGCAGTTCGTCAACGAGGGCCTGATCGACAAGGACGAGGCGCTCCGCCGGGTCACCGGCGAGGAACTAGCCCGTCTGATGTTCCCCCGGTTCGACACCGGTACCCAGGCCACCAAGATCACCACCGGGGTCAGCGCGTCGCCCGGCGCGGCCGTCGGCCAGGCCGTCTTCGACTCCGAGCGCGCCGTCGAGCTGGCCGGCCGCGGCGAGAAGGTGATCCTGGTCCGGCGCGAGACCAACCCGGACGACCTGCACGGCATGATCGCTGCCCAGGGCATCTTGACCAGCCGCGGCGGCAAGACCAGCCATGCGGCCGTGGTCGCCCGCGGCATGGGCAAGACCTGCGTCTGCGGCGCCGAGGAACTGACCGTGGACACCAAGGCCCGGCAGTTCACCGCCCCCGGCGGGGTCACCGTTCACGAGGGCGACATGATCTCGGTCGACGGCACCAGCGGCGCCGTCTACCTCGGCGAGGTCCCGGTCGTGTCCTCCGAGGTCGTGCGCTACTTCGAGGGCGACCTGCACCCGCACGCCGCCGAGGCCGACGACCTGATCCGGGCCGTGCACGAGATCATGCACCACGCCGACGCCAAGCGCCGCCTCGGCGTGCACGCCAACGCGGACAACGGCCCGGACTGCGCCCGCGCCCGCCGGTTCGGTGCGGGCGGCGTCGGCCTGGTCCGCACCGAGCACATGTTCCTTGGCGAGCGCCGCCAGCTGGTCGAGGACCTGATCCTGGCCAGTACGGACGAGGACCGTCAGCGCGCGCTCGACGCTCTGGAGCCGCTGCAGCGCGGCGACTTCGTGGAGATCCTGGACGCCATGGACGGCCTGCCGGTCACCATCCGGCTGATCGACCCGCCGCTGCACGAGTTCCTCCCCGACCTTACCGAGCTGTCGGTGAAGATCGCTCTGGCCGGCGACGCGGCCACCGAGAAGGACCAGGAACTGCTGGCCGCGGTACGTCGGCTGCACGAGCAGAACCCCATGCTCGGCCTGCGCGGGGTCCGGCTCGGCCTGGTCATCCCGGGTCTGCCCGACATGCAGGTCCGCGCCATCGCGCACGCGGCCGCGCAGCTCAAGCAGGCGGGTAAGGACCCGCAGCCGGAGGTGATGATCCCGCTCACCGCTACCGTGCAGGAGATGGAGATCAGCCGCGAGCGGACCGAGAAGGTCCTCAAGGAGGTCGAAGAAGATACCGGCACCTACGTGCACACCCTGATCGGCACCATGATCGAGGTGCCGCGGGCGGCCCTGAACGCGGGCCCGATCGCGGGCAGCGCGGAGTTCTTCTCCTTCGGCACAAACGACCTGACGCAGATGACCTGGGGCTTCTCCCGCGACGATGTGGAAGGCGCGTTCTTCAGCAAGTACATCGAGCTGGGCATCTTCGGTGTCTCACCGTTCGAGACGATCGACCGGGACGGTGTCGGCCGCCTGGTCGACATCGCGGTCAAGGAAGGCCGGGCCGCCCGGCCCGACCTGCACCTCGGCGTCTGCGGTGAGCACGGCGGCGACCCGGACTCGGTGCACTTCTTCCACCAGGTCGGCCTGGACTACGTGTCCTGCTCGCCGTTCCGGGTTCCGATCGCTCGCCTGGAGGCAGGCCGCGCCGCGCTAGCCGGTGGCGGCTCCGACAGCCGCTAGGAAGGACTTGTCAGAGGTACCAGGTAGAAAGGATTTGTGCCGAGGTACGACGAAAGCGCCACGGCCCGCTGGGTGGCAGAGCAGCCCAAGCGGGCCGGGCGCAGCGATTTCGAGCGCGACCGCGCCCGTGTCCTGCACAGCGCGGCGCTGCGACGGCTGGCCGCCAAGACCCAGGTGGTCACGGCCGGCTCGGCGGACTTCCCCCGCACCAGGCTCACCCACTCACTCGAATGCGCGCAGATCGGGCGGGAGCTCGGCCGCGAGATCGGCTGCGACCCGGATCTGGTGGACGCCGCTTGCCTCGCGCACGACATCGGCCACAGCCCGTTCGGCCACAACGGCGAGACCGCCCTCAACGAGCTGGCCGCCGAGGCGGGCGGGTTCGAGGGCAACGCCCAGACCCTCCGCCTGCTCACCCGCCTGGAGCCGAAGGTCCCCGGCGCCGGCCTGAACCTCACCCGGGCCACCCTGGACGCGACCCTCAAGTACCCGTGGTTCCGCGCTGGCCCGGGTGGCCGACCCCCCCAGACCCCCCCGCAAGGCCACGCCCCTGGCGCCAGCTCTGCTAGCCCGGGGGGACGACCCCCCGCTCCACCGCCTGGGGGGGACGACCCCCCCGAACCCCCCCGGGGCCCCCGCAAATTTGGCGTCTACGCCGAGGACGCCGAGGTCTTCGGCTGGATCCGCCAGGGCGCCCCGGCCGGCCGCCCCTGCCTCGAGGCTCAGGTCATGGACTGGGCCGACGACATCGCCTATTCGGTGCATGACCTGGAAGACGGCTTCCATGCCGGCCTGATCACCTTCAAAAACCTTAATTCTTTGACGGAACGGGCCGTGGTATCACAGACCACGGCCACCACGTATGTCGGCGATGACGTCTCCGTGGCCGAACTCACCGAGGTCCTCGACGCGCTGCTCGCCCTAGACGTCTGGCCCGCCTCTTACGACGGTGGCCCGGCGGGCGCGGCCGCGCTGAAGAACGTGACCAGCGAGCTGATCGGCCGCTTCTGCCTAGCCGCCCAAGACGCAACCCGCGCCGCCCACGGTGAGTCCTCCCTTACTCGCCCTGATCCGCTCACCCGCTACGCCGCGGACCTCATCGTGCCGCGGCAGCAGCGGCTGGAGTGCGCCCTGCTCAAGGGGATCACCGCGCACTATGTGATGACCCGGGCCGGGGTGATCGCGGCCCAGGCCCGGGAACGGGAACTGCTGGCCGAGCTGGCCTTCGCGGTCGAGCAAGGCGCGCCGGCCACGCTCGACCCGCTGTTGCGCCCGGCCTGGGACACGGCCGAGTCCGATACCGCGCGCCGCCGCGTCGTCATCGACCAGATCGCGAGCCTTACCGACACGTCCGCGATCGCCTGGCATCACCGGCTGTGCGGGCCCTAACGTTGGCCCATGCCAACTTTCGTGATCGCAGGCGCCAGCCTGGCCGGGGCCAAAGCCGCCGAGACCCTGCGCGAGGAGGGCTTCGACGGCGACGTCGTGCTCCTCGGCGCCGAGACCGAACTCCCCTATGAGCGCCCGCCGCTGTCCAAGGGATACCTGCTCGGCAACGAACCGCTGGACACGGTCTACGTGCACCCGCTGGACTGGTACTCCGACCACGACATCGACCTGCGCCTGGGCGTCACGGTCACCGGCATCGACCGCGCCTCCTCCTCTGTCGTCACGTCAGACAGCAGCATCGTGCCCTACGACAAGCTGCTCCTCACCACCGGCGCGTCGCCCCGCCGCCTGAACATCCCCGGCGCCGACCGGGAAGGGGTGCTCTACCTCCGCACCACCGACGACTCAGGGCGGCTGCGCGAGGCCTTCCAGGGTGGCCCGCGGGTCGTCGTGGCCGGGGCCGGCTGGATCGGCCTGGAGACGACGGCTGCCGCCCGTTCCTACGGCTGCCCGGTCACCGTGCTCGAGCCGCAGCCCGGCGCGCTGCACGACCAGCTCGGTCCCGAGCTCGGCGCGGTGTTCGCCGACCTGCACCGCTCGCACGGCGTGGAGTTCCGCTTCGGCGAGCGGGCGGCCGAGTTCCGTCCCGGCCTAGTCATCACCTCAGCCGGCGCCGAAGTCCCCGCCGACCTGTTCGTGGTCGGCATCGGCGCGGCCCCGAACGACCAGCTGGCCGCCGCCGCGGGCCTGGACGTCGAGAACGGCGTGCTGGCCGACGAGGCGCTGCGCACCACGGATCCCAGCATCTTCGCCGCCGGCGACGTGGCGAACTCCTACCACCCGCTGCTGGGCCGCCGGGTCCGCGTCGAGCACTGGGCCAACGCCCTGAACGGCGGTCCGGCTGCCGCGCGGTCCATGCTCGGCCAGCCGGTCGTGTATGACCCCGTGCCGTACTTCTACAGCGACCAGTACGACCTCGGCATGGAGTGCGCGGGCCTGCCCTCTCCCGGCCGCTACGACGAGGTCGCCTACCGCGGCGACCGCGCCGGGCTAGAGTTCATCGCCTTCTGGCTCTCCCGCGGCACCGTGGTCGCCGGCATGAACGTCAACGTCTGGGACGTCAACGACGACATCCAGTCCCTCATCCGCTCCGCCCGCCAAGTAGACCTCTCCCGCCTCACCAACCCCGATATCCCCCTCCCCGAAGTCTGACCCCCACCCCCCGCCCTCCCGGCGTCCAGCACCCCGCCCAGCGCCCAGTACTCCGAAAGGCCCAGCCGCCCGGGAAGCCTGACCACTGCAACTCAGCGCCCGGCATCCCGCTGCGGCGCTGCCCAGCACCACTGCACCACCAGCACCACCAGCAACCCGCCGGGCCGTCCATCGCTCCAGCACCCGCCCGCGTCCTCGTCACTCGCCCCGCCAGTCCCGCACGTCCCATTTGCGTGGTGGATCCGGGCTTGGCGGTGGATTGGTGGCGCCCAAGTACAACCGATCAACCATGAAGCCCGGATCAACCACGATCTTGAGGCGTATGGGGCAAATGTCGGTGGCTTGACGCACACTGTCCCGCATGGAAGGTGAGCTTCCGTATACGCTCCGCAATCTTGCCAGGCGTCAATACGGTGTCATATCTCGCGCGCAGGCTATTCAAGCTGGACTCACCGTGGACATGATCCACCCAAGCTAAGAAGCGACCGGTGGCAGCGGGTCTACCCCGGTATTTACGCCACCTTCACCGGGGACTCCTGGCCGCGGTGCCCAGCTGTGGGCGGCCGTGCTGTTGGCTGGCCCGGGAGCAGTTCTCAGCCACGAAACGGCAGCGGAACTCGTCAAGCTCACCGACAAGCGAGCCGAGTTGATTCATGTAACCGTTCCTCGTCAGCGTCATGTCGCTGCGGTTCCCGGAATCAGCCTGCACAGGTCCGGGCGGGCAGTGGAGGCAACACAGCGAGACAGCAATCCGCCGCAGACCAGGGTCGAGGAGACCTTGCTCGACCTGACGCAGACGGCCTCGAATTTCGATGACGTGTGCGGCTGGATTACGCGCGCGTTCGCGCGGGACTTGACTGACGAGCCCCGACTGCGCACGGCCATGCGCCAGCGGCCGAAGCTGCGCTGGCGGGCTGACCTGCATGAGCTGATGGCCGCGGCGGCCAGCGGTGACCATTCGGTGCTGGAGTACCGATACGACCGCGATGTGGAGCGCGCCCACGGGCTGCCCGAGCCGGTCCGGCAGGCGCCGTTCGTCGGCCCGGACGGCCGCCGGGGTCGGCGGGACCGGCTCTATGTGGCGTACGGCGTGGTGGTGGAACTGGACGGGCGGCTGGCGCACCTGGACGAAAAGCAGTGGCTGGACAAGGCTCGCGACAACGCGGCGGCGGTGGACCGGAAACAGACACTCAGGTACGGCTGGGAGCAGGTCCGCCGTCATCCCTGCGCGACCGCCCTCCAGGTCGCCCAGGTGCTCCGGGTCCACGGGTGGGAGGGCTGGCCGCGGCCGTGCTCACCGGGCTGCCCAGTCGAGCGTGCTCTCTCCCGCGTGCGGGTCAAGCCTGGCCGGTGACGGCGGCGAGCATGAGGTCGGTCAGGTCCGGCCGGTGACGGCGGCGAGCACGAGCGAGGCATCGGTCAGGTCGGGCAGGACGGCGTGTGCGCCCGCGGCAGCGAGGTCGGCCGCGGCGAAGCTGCCGGTGGCTACGGCGACCGCGCGGGCCCCGGTGGCCAGTGCGGCCGTCACGTCGAGCGGCGTGTCACCGACCAGCACGGTCGACGGGCCGCCGAAGTCCGCCCCGTACGCCGCCCGGGCGGCCTGCCTGGCGACCGGCACGAGTTCGGCCCGTACCTCATGGACGTCCCCGTACGCGCCGGCGTCCAGGTTGAGATGATCGCCGAGCCCCGCCAGACGGAGCTTCAGCGCCGCGAGGGGCCGGATGTTGCCGGTGAGAACGGACTGCCGGAGGCCGGCCGCGGCCAGCGCCGCGATGGCGCCCGAGGCGCCGGGCAGGGCGTGGACCGCGGCGTGGACGCTGCCGTCCAGCGCGGTCACCCGGCAGGCTAGTGCGGCCAGGAAGTCATCGACATGAGCTCGCGGCTCGGGCACCCCGGCCAGCGCGAGGGTGTCCAGCATGATCGCCCGGTCGGTCCGTCCCGCCTTGGGCGCGACGGCGGTCAGTTCCCGGCCGAACATCTCCCGGAACACCGCCTCGTACAGGCTGTTGCCCAGCCCGCCCGCGCTCAGCAGCGTATAGTCGACGTCCCACAGCACCAGCAGATCACCCACTCGCCCAGGCTAGCGGGGCCAGGGGCCGTCCTCGGTGGCCACATAGCCGCGTCTATCCCGGCGGACCGCGCCCGGGCGGACTAGACTCGCCGCGACGGGACCTCGGGGCAGCGGGAAACCCTGGGCGGGCCAGAGGTCGGCGGAGGTGGACGATGGCTGGGCGGATCCGCGACGAGGACATCGCGGCGGTTCGCGAGCGATCGCCCATTGACGAGGTGGTCGGGGAGTACCTGCAGCTGAGAAGCGCGGGCGGCGGGTCGCTCAAGGGCCTGTGCCCGTTCCATGACGAGAAGACGCCCTCGTTCAACGTCACCCCCGCGCGGGGGCTGTTCTACTGCTTCAGCTGCGCCGAGGGCGGCGACGTGATCAAGTTCGTGCAGAAGATCGACGGCCTCAGCTTCGTCGAGGCGGTCGAACGGCTGGCCGGCCGGGCCGGGCTCGAGCTGCGCTACGAGCAGGGCGGCTACGTGCCCGGCCAGGAGCAGAGCCAGCGCCGCCGGCTGATCGACGCGCACCGGGGCGCCGCCGAGTTCTACGCCGAGCGGCTTGGTGATACCGGCGCCGAACACGCCAGGAAGTTCCTGTCCGAGCGCGGCTTCGAGCTCAAGGATGCGGAGCGGTTCGGCGTCGGCTACTCGCCGAAGGCCTGGGAGGACCTGACCCGGCACCTGCGCGGCCGCGGCTTCACCGACGGTGAGCTGATCACGGCGGGCCTGGCCCGGGAAGGCAACCGCGGCGCGCGGGACAGGTTCCGCGGGCGGCTGATGTGGCCCATCCGGGACCTGTCCGGTGACGTCATCGCGTTCGGCGCGCGCAAGCTCGACCCCGACGACGACGGGCCTAAGTACCTCAACACGCCGGAGACCTCGCTGTTCCGCAAGAGCACCGTGTTGTACGGGGCGGACCTGGCCAAGCGGGAGATCGCCCAGCGCCGGCAGGCGGTCATCGTAGAGGGCTACACCGACGTGATGGCCTGCCACCTGGCCGGGGTACCCACCGCGGTGGCCACCTGCGGCACCTCGTTCGGCGAGGACCACATCAAGGTGCTGCGTCGCCTCATCATGGATACGGACCTGTCCCGGGGCGAGATCATCTTCACCTTCGACGGGGACGCAGCCGGGAAGCGCGCCGCGCTGCGCGCCTTCGAGGCCGAAGACAAGTTCGTCACTCAGACGTACGTAACCGTTCAGCCTGACGGTCTCGATCCGTGCGACGTCCGGCTTACGCACGGCGACGCGGCGGTGCGCGACCTGATCGCGCGCAGGGTGCCCCTCTACGAATTCGCGATCCGCAGCCTGCTCGATGATTTTGACCTCGATACGGCGGAGGGCCGGATTGCCGCGCTCGACGCTGCCGCGCAGTTCATCGCGCGAATTAAGGACGACGCGCTGCGCAAGGTGTACGCCGGACGGGTCGACCGGTGGCTGGGGCTCAACGATCCTGAGCTCATCCTCGGCCGGATCGCCGGGCACTTGCCTGGTCGCACCTCGAGAGCAGCGGGATCTAAGCGCGCGACCCGCCCGGACGACACGCGGGAGACCGGGAACGGGCACCACGGACCGTTCAGTCAAAAAAATCAAGACCAGCCGTACGACCTCGGTGATCCCGTGGTCCACCTGGAGCGGCAGGTGCTCCAGCTCGCCGTGCAGCGGCCTGGGCTGTGCGGGCCGGAGTTCGACTCGCTCGGCGCCGACGCGTTCACCGCTTCGGCGCACCGGGCGGTGTTCACGCTGATCGCCTCGTGCGGTGGCACGGCGGCGGGCGGTGGCAGCGGGCGGGCATGGGCCGCCCGGCTGCGCGAGGAGGCGCCGAACGAGCGGGCCCAGGCCTTCGTCACCGGACTCGCGGTCGAGCCGCTGGAGATCGCCGGCGAGCCGGACGCCAAGTACGCCGAGGTGGTCCTGGCCCGGGTCGGCGAGCTCGCGGTCAGCCGGGAGATCAGCTCGGTCAAGGCCCGGCTGCAGCGCATGAATCCGGTGGAAGAGCAGGCGGGATACAACAGGATGTTCGGCGATCTGGTCGCTCTGGAGACCCGCCGGAGAGCCCTGCTCGACCGGGCTGCGGGCGGCTGAGGCGCCGGTGCGGCGTGATTATACGGTTGCGGATCGTGCGTGTTAGTAGCGCTGGGGTGACAAAATTAGGTCCCCCGTAACCAACGGTTTATGACGCAGACTGGTCCCGTGACCCTCACGGTGCTGACGAACGGACCATCACCAGCGGATCAGCTGACCGATCTCGTGGCGCTAGGGCGGGAACGAGGTTCCCTGACTATGGCTGACGTCATGGTGGCGCTGGATCGCGCCGACCTCCCGCCGGAGGCTCTCGATGCCGCGGTGCGCACGCTCGCCGAGGAGGGCGTGGACGTGCTCGACGTGCCGCGCGAGGACGATGCCGAAGCCGAGCTCCGGCTCGCCGATAAGGGAGCCGAGGGCAGCAGGCGGGCCCCCACCAGCGATCTGGTGCGGATCTACCTGCGGGAGATCGGCCGGGTCCCGTTGCTGACCGCCGAGGACGAGGTGGAGCTGGCCAAGGCCATAGAGGCGGGCCTGTTCGCCGAGGAGAAGCTCGGCGGCGGCATCCCGCTGCTGGGCGCCATCCACGGCGATCTGGAACTGCTCGCCGGCGAGGGGGTCAAGGCCAAGCAGCGGCTGATCGAGGCGAACCTGCGGCTCGTGGTGTCGATCGCCAAGCGGTACATCGGCCGCGGGCTGGTGTTCCTCGACCTCATCCAGGAGGGGAACCTGGGCCTGATCCGTGCGGTGGAGAAGTTCGACTACACCCGCGGCTACAAGTTCTCCACGTACGCGACGTGGTGGATCCGGCAGGCCATCACCCGGGCCATCGCCGACCAGGCGCGGACGATCCGGGTACCGGTGCACATGGTCGAGACGATCAACAAGCTGGCCCGGGTTCAGCGGCAGCTGCATCAGGAGCTAGGCCGGGAAGCCAGTGCCGACGAGATCGCCGCCGAGATGGGGCTCGAGCCGGAGCGGGTCGCGGAGATCCAGCGGATCGCCCAGGAACCGGTATCGCTGCAGTCCCCGATCGGCGAGGAAGAGTCCGATCTCGGGGACTTCATCGAAGACGCAGACGCCGTGGTGCCCATGGAAGCCGCGGCGTTCATCCTGTTGCAGGACCAGCTCGAGCGCGTCCTGGATCAGCTGGCCGAGCGCGAGCAGCGGATCATCCAGCTGCGGTTCGGACTCACCGACGGTCACCCGCGGACGCTGGAGGAGGTCGGCCGGGAGTTCGGCGTGACCAGGGAGCGGATCCGGCAGATCGAGTCGAAGACCCTGGCCAAGCTGCGCCACCCCAGCCGCGCGCAGATGCTGCGCGAGTACCTGGACTAACGCTCTGGCCCTGCCGCCTAGTCGCCGGGACGTGTGCCGTTCGCGGTGATGGTATCGGCGTCGTCGGAGTTCCGGCCTGGTATCCGGTCGCGTACTTTGCTCGCGCTGTTCTTGGCCGTCTCGGCGACCTTCGGCATCTGCTCGGCGGCCTTCTGCCCGGCGGCCTTGGACAGCTCGGCGGCTTTTTGCCCGGCGGTCTTGGACAGCTCCGCCGCCTTCGATCCCGCGGTGCGGGTGGCCTTTTGCACGGCTGGATTCTCGGCTACCTTCCGGCTGAACTTCACCATCTGCTCGTAGCGTTCACGGCCGGCTCGTGCGCCGGCCACGAAGCCGACCGCGAACCCCACCAGGAACGTGATCCGTGCTCGCATCTGGCACCCCTCTCACGCAGGTTCATCCTGTGCATACATGACCTTCCCCGGTAGCACGAGCGTACTCATAGTGATGAGCGCGAGGTGAACGGGAGGTGGCACGCTGGCCGGTTGTCACATGCCCGGCAGGAGTGCGCTACCCTTGTCCGGGTCGATCCCGCGTAGCTCAATCGGCAGAGCGTCCGGCTGTTAACCGGCAGGTTATAGGTTCGAGTCCTATCGCGGGAGCCCAGGTTGTCAGCCCTCTCACCTGCATAAACGCAGGAAGAGAGGCCCTCTTATGGCGCAGTCAGCGCCCGCGCGGACCAAGATCAACACAAAAGTAACACAACCGGCTCCCGGACGGTCCTCACGGCGCCCGGCCGGGCGGCCCGGGCCGGGCCGCCCGCCGAAAGGCCCCCGGGTGAGCGGGGAGCGCCCGCAACTCCGTCCGCCAGTCGGCCCGCCCGGTGATCGAGCTGGACTTCGGCATCACTGGTGTACCCGCCGGAGACCGGCGGGGAGCCGTGGCGGGCCGTGTTCACCGAGAACGGACAGCGGAAGTACCGGCAGGGCGCGACCGAGGCGAAGCTGGCCGCCAAGCTGGAGAGGGTCACCGAACGGCTTCAGGCTGACGCCGCGAATATGGAGCGGCCTGGCGCGGACCTGATCGCGTATTACCTGAACCCGGACCGGCTGCCGGCCGAACAGCGGTGGTCCCGCAAGCACGCGCACACCCAGCGGCGTCTGTGCGAGCGGTTCGCCACCCCGGTCATCGACGCGGTCACCTGCCAGGACATCAAGACCTCGCACACGCAGCAGATCGTCAACGCCGCGCCGACGGCCGGGGAAGGCGAGCGGGTGCACGGGATGCTCTCCGCGCTGGTCGCAGCCGGGATCGAGGGCGGGTTCCTGACCAATCCGCGGCTGGCCATGGTGCACTGGCAGGCCGGGGAGCGGCCGCTGCCTGCCCAGCGGGTGACCGTCTCGGGGGAGTCGGCGCTGTGGGTCGACCCCGACGAGATCCCGTCCGATGGCGACATCGGCAAGCTCGGCCGGGCGCTGGCCGATGGGCGGCACGGGGAACGGGATGAGCTGATGGCCAGCACCGCCGCCTACAGCGGGCTGCGGTGGGGCG
>CAVRLA010000019.1:0-326547 GCA_963722055.1 uncultured Actinomycetes bacterium
CGTCCTTGCCGAGGGCGCCGGCGACCAGCCCGAAGGTCCGCTCGGTCTGCCGGTAGGTCAGCAGGTGCGGGCCGTCCTTCCAGTCCGCGATCACGCCGAGCCGCCGCTTGTCATCGTCGCTGAGTGCGGTCAGCGCCTGGTGAACGCGGGTCAGGTGCGCAGGCCGGCCGTCAGCCATCGCCAGGCACATCCCGGCCAGCAGGGTGCGCGCTTTCAGCTGGCGGGCGCGCACGCCGGCGGGGAGCATGACCTCGATCCGCGGCGCGACGCGCGAGCGGTCGATAACCTCCTCCAGTGCCGCCAGCGTGATCATCGCCGGGCGGCCCCGAGCAGCCGCACCGCGTCCGCCTCGCCGGCCGGCTCCAGCCCGGCAACCAGGTCGCCGAGCCGCTGGGAGCAGCTGATCCCGGCCGCGTGCATGAACGTGGCCAGCCCCAGCAGCTCCGCGCAGTCAGCCAGCCACGTCGCCCGCAGCCGGCTGGTGTCCAGCCGCGGCAGCCCGCCCCCGCCGTCCAGCGCGGCCACGAGCGGGTTCGTCAGGTTCCGCCGGCCCGGATCGGTCCCGCCGCAGATCAGCGCGTTCCCGGCGAACCGGGCCGCGGCCAGCAGCCGGGCCTGATAGCGGGCCAGCACCGGCACCGCCCGGGCGCGCCGGCCGCTGGCCTGCACGATGACGCCGCCGGACCGGCACGCCACGTCGGTGCCGCGCACGTCACGCAGGTCGCCGCGGATCAGCCCGGCGCCGGCTCCGAGGCAGATCAGGCCCGCCGCTCGCATCCGCCGCTCCATGGTGGGCTGGGCGTCCGCGCGCGCGAGGTAGCCGCCGATCTGCGCCGGGCTGTAGGGCTTCTTGGCCCGCTCCCGGGGCAGCGGCAGATCCGCGGGATACAGCTGCGGCACCACCCGGCGCCCGATGAACCGCAGGTTGGTGCGCAGCGTGCGGCGCGCCACGCCGGACAACCCCGGCGCGCACCGGGTGAACCGCTCCGCCGTCGACGGGTGCAGCACCACCTCCGGCACCGCCTCCAGGCCCAGCCCGATCGCGTAATCGGCCAGCTTGCCCGCGGCCCACAGCAGATTCTTCGCCCGCTCCCGCCCCTCCGGCCCGGCCTTGGCGATCACGTCCCGGGCGAACGCCGCCGCCTGTGCAGATACCGTCGACGGCTGCCACCGTCCGATGTAGGCTTCCACCTCAGCATTCGGCATACAGCACTTATACTTAGTGACATGCGTGAGACGGGGGACCCCGGCTGCGACAATGAGGGCGTGTCGCCCACCCCGGCCCAGCAAGCCCAGGCCGCCCGCATTGCCCGCGAGCTAGCCGCCCTCGGCTTCGCCCTGCCCGGCACCCTCGCCGACCGGATGACCCGCTGCGGGCACGCGAACTGCCGCTGCCACGCCGACCCGCCCCGCCTGCACGGCCCCTACCACCAGTGGACCCGCAAGAAAGACGGCAAGACCGCCACCCGCATCCTCACCGACGACCAGTTCGCCGACTACGGCCCCTGGTTCGACAACCACCGCCGCCTGCGCGAACTCATCACCGAGCTCGAGGTCCTCAGCCTCGCCATCGCCGAAGCCGATCCCCGCTGGAACCGTTAGCCGGACCGCCCGGCATAGGCACGGGCGTTACGGGCCGGCAGCCCTGGAACCGGAACGACGACCTCCAGATAACGTGGGCAGCGTCCGCTTAACCTGTGGGCAGCCCGCCGGCCAGACCCCGTATGCCCAGGTCAGCCCTAAACGTGAAGACCTCACCGAGTTCTTGCAGGTCAGAGGCCTATATCGGGCCAGTTTCTGTTCGCGCGGTCTCCCGATGTCCGATTTTGGGAGCTAGATGGACCCTGCTGGTTTATTCGGCGGCACGCCGAGGCGCTTCCAGAGCAGCGGCGTGCCTGTAGTTCATGATCTTTTCTGCGGTCGCCTTGCTCCTCATCCCGCCTCTTGCTTGGCCGCAGAATGGTGTAGTCATGTCGATGCAGGCGCGGCCCTGGCCGGATGTTCCCGAGCTCACTGCGAAGATGGCGCGTTCGTCGTCCCGGCAGGGGAATCTGGCGATGCGGATCCGCGATGAGCTGGGCGAGGTCTACGCCGATGCCCGGTTTAGCGCCGCGTTCGGGGTTCGGGGCCGGCCGGGGATCTCGCCGGGTCAGCTGATGATGGCCAGTGTCTTGCAGTTTTTGTGAGAACCTGACCGACCGGCAGGCCGCCGAGGCGGTCCGCGACCGGATGACCTGGAAGTACGCGCTGGGCCTGGAGCTGGAGGATCCGGGCTTTGATGCCAGCGTGCTGAGCGAGTTCCGGTCCCGGCTGGTGGCCGGTGACCTGACGTGCCTGGCGCTGGATGCGCTGCTGGAGCGGCTGGCCGGGCTGGGCCTGGTCAGGGCCGGCGGCAGGCAGCGCACCGATTCCACCCATGTGCTGGGCGCGATCCGGATGCTGAACCGGCTGGAGCTGGCCGGGGAGAGTCTGCGGGCAGCATTGGAGGCGCTGTCGGTCGCGGCGCCGGGCTGGCTGGCCGGGGTGATCGACGGGTCCTGGCAGCAGGTGTACGGCGCGCGGATCGATGACCTGCACCTGCCCGCAAGCAAGGCCGGGCGGCAGGACCTGATGGTCCGGTACGGCACGGACGGCTACTTCCTGCTGGATCAGGCGCACGGGCCGGGCGCGCCGGCGTGGCTGCGGGAGCTGCCCGCCGTCCAGGCGCTGCGGCGGATCTGGATCCAGCAGTTCTGCCGGCAGGTCAGCGGCGGCCGGCAGGAGGTGCGGCGGCGGGACAAGCTCCCCGGGGGGGACGGTCTCCCGCCCGGCAGAGACCAGCTGATCTCCCCGTATGACCTTGATGCCCGCTACGGCGTCAAGCGGGGCCACGGCTGGGGCGGGTACAAGGTCCACTTCACCGAGACCTGCAATGCCCCTGGCCCGCACCCCGGCGCAAGCCCGGGTACGGGCCTGGCACCGGCCGCCTGGGGCGGGGTGACCGGCCGAACCTGGTCACCGGCGTGGCCACGACCCAGGCGACCGTCCCGGACTCCGCGATGCTCACCCCGGTCCATCAGCAGCTGGAGGACAGGCAGCTGCTGCCCGGCGAGCACCTGGCCGGTTCGGGTTACCCGTCGGCCGAGCTGATCATCCACGCCGCCCGCGTCTTCGGGATCACGCTGGTCAGCCCGCTGCGGCTGGACAACTCCGCCCAGGCCAGGGCAGGCGCCGGATATGACAAGGCCGCGTTTACCTTCGACTTCGATGCCCGGCAGGCGACCTGCCCGCAAGGAATCGCCAGCACCACCTGGACCCCGTGCCGGCAGCGCCACGAGGAGGCCATCGTGGTGTCCTGGCCGGCGACCGCATGCCAGCCCTGCCCGGCACGCCAGCTGTGCACCAGCAGCCGGCGCCGCCAGATCACCATCCGTCCCCGCGAGCTGCACGAAGCGCTCACCAGCGCCCGCACCCAGCAGACCTCAGCGCAATGGAAGGCACGCTATAACGCCCGCGCCGGCATCGAGGGCACCATGCGCCAGGCCACCCACGTCACCGGCATCCGCCGGGCACGCTACCTCGGACTGCCCAAGACCCGCCTCGAGCACACCATCGCCGCCGCCGCGATCAACATGATCCGGATGGACGCCTACTGGACCTGGAGCACCCCCTGGACCGCACACGATCAAGCCACCTCGCCCGCCTCGACTTCACCCTCACCGCCTGACCGAATAAACCAGCAGGGTCTAGATGGGAGCAGATCTTGGTCTGAGGTCCTAACCGCAGCGTCCGCCTGGCGAGCCTGAGGCCGCTGGCTAGTGCCGCATCAGGCTACGTTTGCCCGGTCGGTGATGCGGCGTAGCCGTTCGTTACAGCTTGGCCTCGCCCAGCCCGCAGGGGGCGAAGAGGTACCGAGCAGTATCTACAACCCATCTGCCGCCGCTGGCCCGCGCGGGAGTCGCCGCTAAGTATCCGGCCGTTTGCACCGAGCGATAACCTGACGTCAGCCTTGACCTCTGCGTTTACCCGGGTAGAGGATGATTTGGTCTTTACAGGCACCAAAGGGGGGGTTACGAGCATGCCGACCTACGTATCTCTGATCCACTGGACCGACCAGGGCATCGAGCACTACAAGGACTCGCCGAGTCGCGCGGCGAATTTCACTGAGCTCGCCGAGCGCTCAGGCGGCCGGGTACGCGAACTACTCTGGACGGTCGGTGAGTACAACCTCGTCACCGTCGTCGACTTCCCCGATGATGAAACGGCGACGGCGGCCCTGCTCCGGGTGGGGTCTCTCGGCAGCATCCGCTCGAATACGATGCGGGCCTTCAGCGCCGACGAGATCACCACCATCATCGGGAAGACAGGCTAGGCGCGGCTCCGTCACATCCCAGGTTCCGGCAGCAGACTCCCGCCGGTCCATGGCGGCGCTTCGGCCGCCCGGTCTTGCGAGAGGATTGGGATCAGAGGCCCTCCCAGCATGCCGACGGTCGCGCGGCACGCAGGCCAGCATGATCCACAGGTACATCATCCGGCGTAGCAACCACGCCGACGATGAGCGGCTACGCTACATCACCGACCAGGCAAACGTAACCTGATGCAGCACTAGCGGTAGTTTGTTGACCCTGGAGAGGGTTTGCGGTATGCCTGGGAGTAGTGGCACGAGCTCCTCAGGGGGTGCGTGATGACGGCACGGCGGCCTTGTCCTGCGGCGCCGGGCCCGCTGGAGGGGTATGCGGCCCGGTTCGATGACCTGTTCGGGTCGTTGGCGCAGCGGCGGGGGTTCCGGGAGTACCTGGCTGGGCTGCTGGCGCCGCGGGACCGGAACAAGACGCTGACGGCGCTGGCCGGGGCCGAGCCGGTGACTGGGGCGCAGCACCCGGCGGTGCAGCGGCTGCAGTTCTTCTTGTCCGAGTCCCGGTGGGACCCTGACCAGGTGAATTCCCGTCGGCTGGAGTTGCTGCGCGCGGACCCGGCGACCGCGCCGCATGGCGGCGGGGTGCTGGTGATCGACGACAGCGGGGATCGCAAGGACGGCGCGAAGACCGCGCACGTCGGCCATCAGTGGCTGGGCCGGTACGGCAAGACCGACAACGGCGTGGTCACCGTCACCACGGTATGGGCTGATGAGCGGCTGTATTACCCGGTGCACGCGGTGCCGTACACCCCGGCGAAGCACTTCCCCAAAGGGAAGAGTGATCCGGGGTTCCGGACCAAGCTGGCGATCGGCGCGGACCTGGCGGCCCGGGCCCGGGCGGCGGGGTTCGTGTTCCGGGCGGTGGCCGCCGACAGCGCATACGGGGACCAGGACGGGTTCCGCGGCGAGCTGGCCGAGGCCGGGCTGCCGTTCGTGATGGCCCTCAAGCCCCGCCACGGGACCTGGGCCTATGGCGCTGGTGCCTACACTCCCGTGGACGCCGCCCGCGCCCTGGCCTGGCGCGGGCCGGATGATCCGGGAGACTGGCGGCCGGTGACCCGCACGTTCCGCGACGGGCGAACCGAGACCTGGTACGCCGCCGACGCGACGCTGGGCTGGTGGGGGCCGGACGGCTTCACCCGGCTGGTGGCAGCCACCGCCGACCCGGGCACCCTGCCGGACAAGGCGACCTGGTACCTGGCGACCAATCTGCCCCGGCCGGGCGGGCCGCGCGAGGCCGGCAGCGTTCACCCGGCCGCGGACCTGGCCGAGATCGTGCGGATCTACGGGATCCGGCACTGGACCGAGCAGAGTTACAAGCAGGTCAAAGACGAGCTGGGCTGGGCCGACTTCCAGGTCCGCTCCGATGTCGCCATCCGCCGCCACCAGACCCTGGTCACCTGCGCGTTCAGCTTCTGCTGGGCCGCCTGGTTCGCCGATCAGCCGCCGGAGCACGACGTTGACCCATCGCCGCCGGAGCCCGGCCGCGGAGAGAGGGGGGCCGCACGCCGCCAGGCCGGCGTCGGCGCCGTCGTGGCCGCGGGCGCTGCGCACGGTCCGCGCCTGGCTTTCCCCCTGGATCGCGCTGCAGCGCTGGTGGCCGGCATGGTCCACAGCGCCCCCGCCGCCGCAGCTGCAGGCCCTGATCAACTCGGTCGCGGCAGGCTGCGGCCTGCACCTCTACATCCGTAATTAACAAACTACCGCTAGTGTCATGCGCCTGAGATGAGCGACGTAAGTCTGTAGACTGTTGTCATGTCGCTTCCAGTTGCGCCCTTGGCGCTGTCGGATGGGGACCGCGCGGAGCTCCGGCGTTTGCTGGGATCGGGCTCGCCGCGGATGGCGGAGCGGGCGAGGATCGTCCTGGCCTGCGCTGAGCCGTCGGCTGGGGGCAACTCGGGAGTGGCGGCCGGGCTGGGGCTCGCCACGGACACCGTGCGGAAGTGGCGTCAGCGGTTCGCGCGGGACGGGCTGCCCGGACTGGCGGACGGCGCCCGGCCGGGCAGGCCGAAGGCCGGCCTGGTGGTCACGGCCGCCGAGCGGGACCAGCTGGGCCGGTGGGCGCGGCGGGCGAAGACCTCCCAGGCGCTGGCGCTGCGGGCGAAGATCGTGCTGGCCTGCGCCGGCGGCAAGGACAGCAAGCGGGTCGCCGCCGAGCTGCGGACCACTGAGCACACCGTGGCCCGGTGGCGGGGCCGGTTCGTCCGGCAGCGCCTGGCCGGGCTGACCGACGAGCCGCGCCCCGGCAGGCCGCCGTCGATCCTGCTGGACAAGGTTGAGGAGGTCGTCACCGCCACCCTGGAGGAGATCCCCCGGGACGCTACGCACTGGTCGAGGTCCTCGATGGCCAGGCGCAGCGGCCTGAGCAAGTCCACGGTCGGCCGGATCTGGCGCAAGTTCGACCTGAAGCCGCACCTGACCGACGGGTTCAAGCTGAGCACCGACCCGCTGTTCGTGGAGAAGGTCGTCGACGTCGTCGGCCTGTACCATAACCCGCCGGAGAAGGCCGTTGTGCTGTGCGTGGACGAGAAGTCGCAGGTCCAGGCCCTGGACCGGTCCCAGCCGGTGCTCCCGATGATGCCCGGCATGCCAGAGCGGCGCACCCACGACTACGCCCGGCACGGCGTCACCAGCTTGTTCGCCGCCTTCGACATCGCCGACGGCACCGTCATCAGCGAGCTGCACCGCCGCCACCGCCACCAGGAGTTCCTGAAGTTCCTGAAGAAGATCGACAAGAACGTGCCACCGGGGCTGGACGTCCACCTGGTCTGCGACAACTACGGCACCCACAAGACCCCGCAGATCCAGGCCTGGCTGGCCCGCCATCCCCGCTTCCACGTGCACTTCACCCCGACCGGATCGTCCTGGATCAACCAGGTCGAGCGCTGGTTCGGCTACCTCACCGACCAGAAGATCCGCCGCGGAGTCCACAAGTCCGTCCAGTCCCTCGAGGCCGACATCCGCGACTGGATCGAGCACTGGAACCAGAACCCCCGCCCGTTCGCCTGGACGAAGACCGCGGAGGAGATCCTCAACTCCCTAGCCGAATATATAGCTAGGATTTCAGGCGCGGGACACTAGCGGTAGTTTGTTAATTACGGATGTAGAGGTGCAGGCCGCAGCCTGCCGCGACCGAGTTGATCAGGGCCTGCAGCTGCGGCGGCGGGGGCGCTGTGGACCATGCCGGCCACCAGCGCTGCAGCGCGATCCAGGGGGAAAGCCAGGCGCGGACCGTGCGCAGCGCCCGCGGCCACGACGGCGCCGACGCCGGCCTGGCGGCGTGCGGCCCCCCTCTCTCCGCGGCCGGGCTCCGGCGGCGATGGGTCAACGTCGTGCTCCGGCGGCTGATCGGCGAACCAGGCGGCCCAGCAGAAGCTGAACGCGCAGGTGACCAGGGTCTGGTGGCGGCGGATGGCGACATCGGAGCGGACCTGGAAGTCGGCCCAGCCCAGCTCGTCTTTGACCTGCTTGTAACTCTGCTCGGTCCAGTGCCGGATCCCGTAGATCCGCACGATCTCGGCCAGGTCCGCGGCCGGGTGAACGCTGCCGGCCTCGCGCGGCCCGCCCGGCCGGGGCAGATTGGTCGCCAGGTACCAGGTCGCCTTGTCCGGCAGGGTGCCCGGGTCGGCGGTGGCTGCCACCAGCCGGGTGAAGCCGTCCGGCCCCCACCAGCCCAGCGTCGCGTCGGCGGCGTACCAGGTCTCGGTTCGCCCGTCGCGGAACGTGCGGGTCACCGGCCGCCAGTCTCCCGGATCATCCGGCCCGCGCCAGGCCAGGGCGCGGGCGGCGTCCACGGGAGTGTAGGCACCAGCGCCATAGGCCCAGGTCCCGTGGCGGGGCTTGAGGGCCATCACGAACGGCAGCCCGGCCTCGGCCAGCTCGCCGCGGAACCCGTCCTGGTCCCCGTATGCGCTGTCGGCGGCCACCGCCCGGAACACGAACCCCGCCGCCCGGGCCCGGGCCGCCAGGTCCGCGCCGATCGCCAGCTTGGTCCGGAACCCCGGATCACTCTTCCCTTTGGGGAAGTGCTTCGCCGGGGTGTACGGCACCGCGTGCACCGGGTAATACAGCCGCTCATCAGCCCATACCGTGGTGACGGTGACCACGCCGTTGTCGGTCTTGCCGTACCGGCCCAGCCACTGATGGCCGACGTGCGCGGTCTTCGCGCCGTCCTTGCGATCCCCGCTGTCGTCGATCACCAGCACCCCGCCGCCATGCGGCGCGGTCGCCGGGTCCGCGCGCAGCAACTCCAGCCGACGGGAATTCACCTGGTCAGGGTCCCACCGGGACTCGGACAAGAAGAACTGCAGCCGCTGCACCGCCGGGTGCTGCGCCCCAGTCACCGGCTCGGCCCCGGCCAGCGCCGTCAGCGTCTTGTTCCGGTCCCGCGGCGCCAGCAGCCCAGCCAGGTACTCCCGGAACCCCCGCCGCTGCGCCAACGACCCGAACAGGTCATCGAACCGGGCCGCATACCCCTCCAGCGGGCCCGGCGCCGCAGGACAAGGCCGCCGTGCCGTCATCACGCACCCCCTGAGGAGCTCGTGCCACTACTCCCAGGCATACCGCAAACCCTCTCCAGGGTCAACAAACTACCGCTAGTTGAGCAGAAGGCGCGTAGAGCTGAGGGAGGAGAGGATGAGACTACGTAATCCCGGGTCTCTTCGGGGCTGTTCCTCCTCCGCCTCGGCCACCAAGCCGAGGCCCGCCCGTTCCTCCAAGCCGCAGACCGGCTCGCCAACTCCGTCACGCCGTGGTCCAAAACGACCAGATGAATGGCCAGGGGCCCGGCGCCACCAGCATCGCCGCTGCCCTGCGCAACCATGCCCGGCCGCCCTCTGCAAACGATCATGAACCGCTAAACGACTTGGGTGCAGCTCGTTTGGAGTGAGCTGACCGGTCAGGCTCCGAGCGTGTATTGCCCCTGCTTAATGTCGGGGTAGAGCCGCGTCGGCCTGGGCGGTGATCTCCTGCGCGGCCCGGGCGCTGTCGCCGGCCAGCACGGCGAGCGTCTTGGCCGCGACCCAGTCCTCGGCGGCGGGGTCCCCGGTAGGGTGCAGGCTCCACGCGGCGCCCCATATGTACTCGATGACGTGAATGAGGTCTATGACGATGTGGATCTCGATGCCGAGGCGGGCGGCCTCGGCGCGGATCAGGGCGAGCTGGTGCTCGGCCCCGTCGACCAGGACGACCCAGGTCCGCAGGTGGCCGGGGTCGCGGGCCTCGGCCTCGCCGAACGCGGCGGCGATCACCTCGGCGGGGTCTTTGCGGACGGACCCGGCCAGCCATTTGGCCAGAGCCTTCGGGCCGGGCCGGAGCCGGCGGGCGCCCTGTCGGCCGCCGGGCGGGGCGATGATGTCCTGCGGGCGGCGCGGGGCGGGCTCGGCGTCGTAGACGGTGACCAGGGCGGCCATCCTCTTGCGATTCGGCTTCTCCCCGGCCGTCAGCCGGGTGCGCATCTTCCCCAGCCGGGCGGCGGCCTTCGCGGTGGCGGCCCGCAGCGCCCCGGGCCGCATCACGATGCCCTTGCAGTCAGCGGACAGGACCAGCAGCGTCTCCGCCGTCACGGCTCCGGGACCCTGGCGGCGTAGAAGGCGGGGATGTCGGCGGCGGCATTCACGGCGGATTCCTCGAGTTGCCGCTTGCCGATAACGTTCCCGCAGCGGCGGGCGATCGCCGCGTGCGCGTCCCCGAACGAGCCGCGGGCCGCTTCCAGCGCGGCCAGCTTCGCCAGGGAGTGCGAATGCCGGCCCGCCGGAAGCGACAGGGCGGCGTCGGCCGGGCACCAGTTGGCCGATCCCGGTTTCCGCCAGGCGCACCGGTTCACCTTCACCGTGCCGAACAGGGTGGCCAGCAGCCGGCCGTGCCCGGTCTCCAGCCGGGTCCGGGTGATCTGGTCGTGGCCCGTCACGGGAGCACGGTCCTGCCGGGCCTGCTGCTCTTCCCGCCCGGCCCGGAGGTCGAAGTGGTCCTGCAGCAGCTGCCGCAGCACCTCACGTCCCCGCTCGTCCAGGAGTTCTTCCAGCTCGCAGGCCGTGAGCCCGGCCGCGGCCGGGTCGGCGAGCTCGGCGGTCAGCCCGTCGAACATTCCTCTCGACACGGCGAACGGATCATCGGGCGGAACCGCGGAGTACTCTGCCATAAGGGTTCTTCTTCCTTGAGATCCGGATTTGGGTTGCACCTCCGAACCTCGGAAGAAGAACCTTTCACTGTCCGGGATTTGCTGTTTTCCCGGCGTGACCGGGCAGCGTGAACAGGCCGCCGGGCACCGCGGCCAGCCAGTCCCGCGCGGCCAGCAGCTTCAGCTTCGACCGCAGGCCCTCCACCTTCGCCTTGTCCGTGGCCAACCCCGCCGCGGCGGCGAACTCGCCCGCCCGCAGCGGGCGCCCCGCGTCGGCCGCCACTTCCAGCAGGTCCTGATAGGCCTGCGGCAGCACCGACGCGTCCGAGCCTTCCTGCCACGGCGGCACCGTCACCGCCCCGATGGGCGAAGCCGGCCGCGCCTGCCCCTCCGGCCTGCCGTTCTGCCCGGCGGGAGGCTCTGTGGCAGCGGGCTCTTCGAGCACCCGCGCGACTTCCTCCCGTGCGATCGCCAGCCGCGAGGCCTGCTCCTCCGCCCTGGCCAGCTCCTCCGCCAGCTCCTCGATCCGGCTGCGCAGCCGGCCCGCCTCAGCCCGGGAAGCCACCTCCCGGCGCTTGAGTTCCTCGATCAGCGAGCCCATCCACGGTCTCCTTCCCCTGCGCACGACAGTAGAAGACCAAGTTGCCGTTCAGCCGGTCATCCGGCAAAGCCGCTGGCCGGAAGTCCCTTCAGAAGAGTGCACCCGATGGTAATCCTCACGCGGATCATGAGTTGTTACAGGGCAGTATTGCTTGTCTCCAGTTTCAGGGGTTCGCCAGGCTGGAGGATCTTGACGGCTGACCCGGGTGCGAGCCGCTGGGCTGCGGTGACGAAGTGGCGGGGGTCGCGGTCGCCTTTAGTGATGAGCCGGTCTCCGAGCCAGCCGCCGGTGAAGGCGTAGTGGTGCGGAATGGTGATACCGGGGCGCAGGACAGCGGTGAGCTCGGCGGCCTGCTCGGCGTTCATGACGACCTGCTTGTTCAGCTGGGGGCGGATCTGCAGGCCGTTGACCGGCAGCAGCGCGACGTCGAAGCGGCCGAAGCGGTCGGGCAGCGTGCGCAGTTCGGGGATGAGCATGGTGTCGCCGGCGAAGTAGACGCTGCGGCCCCCGGCGCTGACCACGAAGGTGATCTCCTGGACCGCGTGCTTGCCCGGCGCGGCGGTGACGGTAAGGTCGCCGACGGCGGCGGCCTGCCACGGCTCCAGGACCCGGACGTCGGTGAAGCCCGCGGCGCGCGCACGCGGGGCGACGGGCCCGGCCACGATCATCGGGACGCCCTTGCCCGGGTAGGCGGCGAACGCGGCCAGGTCGCAGTGATCGTAGTGGTGATGGCTGATGAGGACAGCGCTGAGCGGCGGCAGCTCCCCCGGCTGCAGGGCGACTGGCTCGCCGGGATGGTAGAAGATTTTCTCGCTGAACCACGGATCGGTGAGCACGGTCAGCTCCCCGATGCGGATGAGGTGGCAGCTGTGCGTGATGCGGGTAATGGTCAACGGCTCCGGCATGACGGCTCCTAAGTAGACGGGCATCTACTCACCACTATGTAGACAGGTGTATAGTTAGTCAAGTGGAGAAGCCAGCTGATTCGCCGCGACGGCCGCGCAACCGGCGGGGCGAGGGCACGCTGCTGCGGGCCGAGCTCATCCAGGCGGCCCGGCAGCTCCTCATGACGGCCGAGCGGGAGGCCGACGTGAGCATCCGCGCGGTGACCCGCGCGGCAGGAACTTCCCCGCAAAGCCTCTACTTGCAGTTCCCGAGCCTCGACGAACTGCTGTATGAGGTATACGCCCTGGAGTTCGCGGACCTGCGGCAGGCTATGGTGCTGGCGGCCGGCAGCACCCCGGACGCCGTCGCCCGGCTCCCCGCGGTCTGCGACGCTTACTGCGGCTACGCCCAGGCTCACCCCGGACGTTACCGGGCGCTTTTCGGGGTCCGCGGCCAGGCCCGCCACGTGGAATGGGACGGCAGGCCGCTGCCGGGCGCCCCCACGTTCTCGGTCCTCATGGACGCGGTCGGCGACGCGCTGGCAGCCAGGCACAGCCCGACCGATCCCTTCCTGGCCGCATCGACGCTCTGGGCCTGCCTGCACGGCGTCATCACACTCCGGGCAGACCGCCCCGCCTTCCCGTGGCCACCCCTGGCAAACATGGTCAGCAGCCTCGTTGACCAGATGCTCGCGCCCCAGCCCCCCCGCATTGGACGGCCACCCGGCGGGCCCTCCAGCAGCCTCCACTGACCTTGAAAGGTAAAGGGTGCAGCTCCTCTGGAGTGAGGCAGTTGGTCAGGCGCTGAGTGTGTATAAAGCTGCTGGCCAGGAAGTCCCTTCAAAGGAGCTGCACCCAAACGACTTGCCGGGGCCCTGACCACCACCGCACCAGCACACGAGCGGGGCGGTGCCACCTCTGACCGCAGATCAGATGCCGTGACGGCCCAGGCCCGGTGGCCGGGCTGAACCGGATGGCCGCCAGGGACCTGTCTGTAATGGATAGGTATCTCCGCTGGCCGCTTCCGGGCGCTCTCACCGCAATCCAGCCAGCACCGGACACCGTCCGTTCGGCGCGGTCAGGGTGGAGAGGCTGTCATGCGAACACGTCGAGTTCCCGGTCATCACAGGGGTCCGCCTGGCTGGATCGGCCACGATCGCCATCATGGTGAACCCCACGTGCTCCTGAACCTAGGTCGCTCCCGGTCCACGTGAACGTTTGACGCCGGGAGGTGCAGCCTTGAAGTGTTTTGCTGCGCGGCCCGTAGTCGTTCACGTGGACCGGGAGCGGGAACCCTTGGCCCCGGGTCCGCCATGCCTGTAGGTGCTGCGCGTGCTGATCCGACGGGCGTCGGGCTGGCCGCGGTCCTGCCGGTACGCCAGGAGCCGCGGCCCCGGCCATCTCGCCGCGCCCGGCTGCGCCACTGTGGCCCGCGGCCTCCCCCGGTCTGGCCCGGGACGACGACGCTCGCCGCTAGGTGTGAGCGTTAACAACCAGACATAGGAGGAGACAAAAGTCATGACAATCACACACTGGCGCGTAGCGGCCCTCCTGGCTCCTGCCGCCCTCACCGCGGTGGCGCTGGCCACCCCGGCCGCGGCGGCCAGTCCCAGCTGGCAGCTCACCGATCAGTACACCGCCAGCCCGGCCTGCTTCACCACTGCCGGCGGAACGGAATACCTTGAGCTCAACCTGAACGGGAGCTGGTCCACACCGCTGACCTTCGGCGCGTCCGGCCTGCCGGCCGGCGGTTCCTATACCAACGCCGTCCTCGACGAGAACCTGACCAACGACACGTGGTCTACCAGCACCCCGCCTATACCGCCGGGCTGGAGCAACGGAACAGGTCCCCTCTCTGTGGGACCGGAGACCATTGCCGAGGCGTACCCGGTGACGACGATCCCGGCTGGCCTGCAGGCGAACTCGACGATCACCATCACCTTCTGGGCCAGCGACGGCACCACCAAGCAGACCGAATCCGTACCCATCGACATCAAGACCAGCTGCAAGCGCCGTTACTAAACGCCAGCACCACACTGGTGTCCCGCGCCCCGGAACCGGGCGCGGGACACCGCGCACCGACAGCCGTCCGGATAGGTGATGCAAGCCTGGGAGGCGCGCCTACCGCCGGGCACGGCGCTCAAGAGCCAGAGCCCGGGGGGGCAGCACCCTGATGCGCCAGCCCCGCGCCGTTACTCCTGGAGCCCCGCCAGGCGGCGATGAGTTTCCCGCCGCCTGACCGTCTGGATACTTACACCGACAGCGACGGACAGCGCGCGGAGGCGATCATGAGTGGTGAGTCGTGGAACGAGCGGGGACCAGTAGCCGAGAGTGCCGCACCCATGCCTGAGGTGACCGACCGGGCCACCTGGCAGGCGCAGCTGGACGAGCTGCTGGTGCGGGAGAAGGCGCATACCCGGGAAGGTGACGCGATCGCCGTGGCCCGGCGGCGGCTGCCCATCGTCGAGGTCGATCCCTCGATCCCGGTGACCGGCGAGCATGGCCAGGTCCCGCTGGTAGAGGTGTTCGAGGGCCGCCGCCAGCTGATCGGCTACTTCCACATGTGGCATGCCGGCAAGCCCGCGCGGGACCAGTGCCCCGGGTGCACGTTCTGCAACGGACAGGTCAGCGACCTGTCCTACCTGCATTCGCGTGACGTCACGTTCGCCACCTTCTCCGAGGGACCCTACGAGGAGAGTGCCCGCTACCGGGAGTTCATGGGTTATCCCATGCCCTGGTACTCAGTGGAGCCCTCCACCGATGCGCTGGTCGCCGGGCGCTGGTTCGGCATGATTGTCTGCTACCTGCGTGACGGCGAGAGGGTGTTCGAAACCTACTGGGCCACTGGCCGGGCCACGGAGGCCATGGGGTCTGTGTACGGCCTGCTCGACATGACCGTGTACGGCCGTCAGGAGACCTTCGAGGATTCCCCGGCGGGCTGGCCTCAGTTCTGGCGGAACACCGGCGAGCAGTGGCGCATCAACGGGCGTCCCACTCCCCAGTGGGAGCGGCTCGCGGCCGGGATCTCCGATGACCTCGGCGTCAGCCACTCGTGACGTGCCCGTCCGCTACCTCGACCCGCTGCGCCGCGTCCAGGCCGCCGCCATCGGGATACCTCATCACTCAGGCATAACGCACCGCACCCGGTGACCAGACCCAGTAACCCCCGCTATTGAGATCGTTAGCTGCGACAATCGCGGCTGACATTGGCCCGGCACTCAGCGCGTACACGTTGTCGTCGTCGCTCCGGTTTTAGACAGGCTGTACGACGGTGGCCATGGTGCTGATCAGTTGCCGGAATCGCCGGACTGGCCCGGTTTCGCCGGTGATGTCGATGCTGGCGTCTGACCCGGCGAAGATGAGGGCGGTCAGGGCTTGGGTGGTCCCGGTGATCGTGACGTCGGCTCGTGCGGGTGGGGCCCCGGCGGTGAGCGACCACTGGCGGCCGTCGCTTTCGACCAGGTAGTCCGCACCGTCGAGCCGGAAATGCCAGCGGGCTGGTTCGTGGTCGCCGGCGGCGAGGTCGATGGCCTGGGTAGCGGAGCGGAGCAGATGCTCGGCGTGCAGCGGCTCGCCGGGGAGGGGCCGGCGCCAGGCGTGCTGTAGCCCCCACCGGCTGAGCGCGTCGAGGACGGGTCCGAGGTCGGCTCCGGCCGGTGTCAGGCGATACCAGACCTCCCGCCGCCCTGGTTCACGGTCGGCGGTGACGATCCCGGCGTCTTCGAGCTCGCGCAGCCGCTGGCTGAGCGTCTTGGGGGTGATCCCGCCGAGGCGGTCCATCAGGTCGGTGAACCTTTTGGCGCCGGTGAGAAGGTCGCGGATCACCAGCAGGCTCCACCGGTCGCCGACGCGCTCCAAGGCGCGCGCCGTCAGGCAGAAGTGGTCATAGGTGCGGACGTTCCTTGTCACGCCCTCACAATACTAGTTGACAGATACTATCGTCAAGATAGTAGCTTATAGATAGTCAACTGGAGGAGGGTGTCATGTACGACCCGCCTGGTTATCTGTGGGCGATCACCATCGCCGGAATCATCGCGATCCCGGCCGCGACCTGCGTCGTGCTGTACGGCGGCGCGGTACGCGCCGGCCTGAGCCGACGCCGCGCGGCGCTGCTCGCCGGGGGCGCAGCCGTCGTGCTCGGCGGCTGGTTCACCGCCAGCGCGGTGATCGCGGGGCACGGCTGGTACCACGCGCGGCTCGGCCACGGGGTGCCGTGGCTGCCGGTCGCCGTGGCGGGGTTCCTGGCCTTGCTGCTGGCGCTGCGCCGGATCCCGGCGGTGGCGCGCGCCCTGACGGCGCCGGGCATGGTGCACCGCCTGGAGCTCCCGCACACGTTCCGGGTGGCCGAGGGGACGGCCTTCCTGCTCATCATGTTTCTCGGTCATCTGCCCGCACTGTTCGCGCTGCCCGCGGGCCTGGGCGACATCGCTGCCGGCATCGCCGCGCCGCTGGTCGCCCGCAGGCTCGCGCAGGGCACCGGCCGCCGCGCCGCCCTGTGGTTCAACGCGTTCGGCATGACCGATCTTGTGAACGCCCTGACCCTCGGCGCCCTCACCGGATTCGCGCTGATCAACGTCACCCCGTCCGGGGCGCCGATCAGCGAGCTCCCGCTCGCGCTGATCCCGACAGCCGCCGTGCCGCTGCTGTTCGCCCTGCACATCACGTCTGTGTCCGCGCTGGTAAGGGCTCCGCGCACACCGCGGCCGGCCACCGCTCCGCTCACTGCCGCCGCGAGATAGAAGGCAATACGGCCCGGCTGAGCCGCGCAGCCACCGCCTGGTGACCGCGGCAGGAACGACCCACTCCGGCGGCAAAGAAATGCGATCCAAACCCCATGATCCTGGTCGCGCTGCTGCTCGCGGCGTTCCTGGTCAACCTGGACACGACCCTGGTGAACGTGGCGCTTCCGGCCATGGTGCGCGAGCTGCATGCCACTACCACGCAGCTGCAGTGGGTCGTCGATTCTTTCAACCTCGTGTTCGCCGCGCTGCTGCTCACTTTCGGCAGCTCGTCCGACCGGTTCGGCCGCAAGGGCATGCTGCTGGCCGGACTGGCCGTGTTCGGTGCCGCCAGCCTGGCCGGCGGCTTCACCACGAGCCCGGCGCAGCTCATCGTGGCCCGGTCGGTGATGGGGCTCGGCGCCGCGATGACGTTCCCGGCGACGCTGTCGCTGATCTCCAACGTCTTCACCGAGCGGAGGGAACGGGCTCGCGCCATTGGTTTGTGGGGCGCGATCGCCGGGGTGGCCATCGCGATGGGGCCGATCGTGGGCGGCTGGCTGCTTGAGCACTTCAGCTGGGCGTCCATCTTCATCGCCATGGCGCCGGTGGCGGCAGCCGCCGCGATCGTGGTGGCGCACGTCCCGGGCTCGATCGTCTCGATCGCGCACCAGTCCGTCGGCGCCGCCTACGCGGCCGCCGGCCAGATCGCCGCCCTCGGCCACCCGGCCCTCGGACAGGCGCTGCAGCACGCGGCCGCCAACGCCTTCCTGCGCGGCCTCACCGTCAGCTGCCTCGTCGCTGGCGCCGTCGCCGCGGCCGGGGCCATCCTGGCAGTCCTGTTCCTGCCCGCCCAGCCCGCCCAGGCCCCCCGGCCCGCTCATCGCGATGCTCTCCACGTCGCCGCGACCGCGGGGGCCGCGGCGAAGCGATGGGGGGACCAGTAATGAGCACGTGGGAGCAGCAGGCCCTGAACTCGATTAAGGACGATCTGGCCAGCTGTGACCCTGCACTGGTCGCGCGGCTGACCATATTCACCCGGCTGGCATCCGGCGAGGAGATGCCGGCGCGTGAGAAGATCCATGTCGGCTCGCGGCGAGCGGTCCGGCGTTCTGGCCCCGGACCGCGACATACCCGCCGG
The DNA here is from genome assembly GCA_963722055.1 of uncultured Actinomycetes bacterium. GTDB lineage: Bacteria > Actinomycetota > Actinomycetes > Streptosporangiales > Streptosporangiaceae > Palsa-504. Next base: position 17,859 of record CAVRLA010000019.1, read on the forward strand.
GCGTACCAGCGCCTGGGCTTGCCGCAGGCAGTGCTGCTGCTGTGGCTGGTGACTACCGTTGCGCTCATCGCGATCGCGCTGGCCTTCAGCCAGGGCGGCAGCCAAGGCACATGCACCCGATCCTGGGCAACGTTCTGCACCGGTGCGACATCCGCAGCCCATTCGGGGCCCGGGACCTTGGTAGGGGCGGGCTGAAATCGGCGTCCGGCGACGGGGAGGGTAATATCCCGGGCCGTTCTGTTACGCGGGAGCCATTCACCGTCACCTGGGCGGGCCGTGATCTGGCCGTCGGCGAACGCTACCTGGCCGCGGCGGATGACGAACCTGGGCCAGCCCTGCACCCGCCAGCCGTCGTACACCGAATAGCCGGACCGTGATTGCATGTGCGCGCCGTCGATCGTGCGCCGGTGCCCTGGGTCCCACAGTGCGATGTCCGCGTCGGAGCCGACGGCGATCGCGCCCTTGCGCGGGTACAGGCCGAAGATGCGGGCGGCGTTCGCCGCCGTCAGGGCCACGAACTGGTCGAGGGTGATGCGGCCGGTGACCACGCCCTCGGAGTACAGCATGGGCATCAGCGTCTCCAGGTCCGCGACTCCCTGCCGGGCGGTCAGCACGTTCAGCGCAGGGTCGAGCTTGGCCTGCAGCGTCCACGGCGCGTGGTCGCTGCACACCGTGTCGACATCGCCGCCGGCCAGACCCGCCCACAGCGCCTCACGGTCGGACTGCTCGCGCAGCGGCGGGGCCCCGACGTACTTCGCCGCGTCCGGCTCATCGAACCGTTCCCTGGTCAGGTGCAGGTACAGCGGCCGGGTCTCGACGTAGACCGGCAGGCCGGCGGCCCTGGCTCGGCGGCAGCGGTCAAGCGCGGCGGCCGATGACAGGTGCACGATGTAGACGCGCGCGCCCGTGCGGCGGGCGATGCCGATGGCCTGGTCGACCGCGGCCACCTCGGCGGCGACCGGACGGGCGTCCGGGAAGTTCGCGACCGCGCCCCGGCCCGCCGCGATCAGTTGCTCGCCGGCCTGCGCGAGCATCGCGCCATCCTCGCAGTGCAGCAGTGTCACCGACCCGGCCGCCTGCGCCGCGGTAGCCGCTGCGAGCAGGGCAGGTTCGTCGGCTGCCAGGTCCGGGTCGGACAAGAACATCTTGATGCTCGCGTGCCCGGCCCCGGCAAGAGCGCCGACCTCGCCTTCTGGCAGCGCGGCGGGGTGCAGCAGGATCGGGTGCAAGAACCAGTCGACCGCGGCCTCCCCGGCGGCGCCGGTCATCTCCCGGGTGATCGCGACGACCGGCGTCTCCTCCGTGCCTTCTTCGTCCGGCATCGGGTACGTCATGTTGCCGATCGTGGTGATGCCGCCGGCGATGGCCGCTCTCGAGCCGGACCAGAAGTCATCCACCCAGACCGGGAACTCGACCCGTTCGGCAAGTCCCTGGTGCACCAGGTGCGTGTGCGCGTCGACCCCGCCAGGAATCGCGAGCAGGCCATCGGCGGCGAGCTCCTCCGTGCCCGTCATCGTGCCGCCGAGCTGGGCGATCCGGCCGTCGGCTATGCCGATGTCGGCGGCCTCCCGGTGACCAGGCGTGACGACGGTCGCGCCCGCGTACAACGAGGTCAAACCCCATCCCAGCATTCTGGCACGCGGTCACCACACCAGCCCGGCGACCAGATCCGGCGTCCTGGAGCCACGGTTCTCGCGGTGCCCGGCATACCTCGCGGAGCGGGCCAGGGCCTGGCCGCTATGGGATCGGCTGGACTCGCACTTCATCCGCGCGGGGATTGCTGATGCCGTGCCGAGGTAGCCCATGGCGGGATCGGTGGGCGTCAGCGGCTCGATGCTTCTGCCTGGTGTCTCGGGCTAGCCGAGCCCGCGGTGCCGGCGGTATCAGCCGCGGGCCGGGAGCCCGGTGGTCTGGCCTACTTCGATCAGGTGTCCGTCGGGGTCCCGGATGTAGCAGCGGAGCTCGCGGCCGCGGTCGGTGGGCGGGGTTAGGAACTGGGCACCGCGGGCGCTCCACTGCTCGTACACGCGGTGGATGTCGGCGACGCGGATGTTGAAGAAGCTGCTCACGTGGTCGGGATCTCGGGGAGTCTGGAGCGTGACTGTCGGCTTGTCGTGGGTGGGTGGGCCGCCGACGTTGATGATGATCCAGCTGTTGGCGAGCGCGACGATCGCCGGCTGGCCCTGGAGAAGAGTCTCGCCTCCGAGCACGTCGGTGTAGAAGCGCCGCGAGCGTTCCACATCGGCGGAGACGATGAAGTGGGTGAGAACGATCCCGTCGTTGGGTGCTGGGAACTCCGCCATCGCTAGCGCTCCACGACCGGGCGGACCTCGACGGTGCCGCCGAACCGCGCGGCGGGGATCCGTGCGGCCAGGGCGAGAGCCGCCTCGAGGTCAGACGCGTGATACAGATAGTAGCCGTCGAGCGCGACGCTTGAGTCGACGGCCGACCCGTGTGTGACATGCGGCCGGCCCTCCGGTGCGCGCACGGTCTTGGCGGTGCTGACGGGCTGGAGCTGGTTGCCGTCCAGAACTCCTGGGAGCCGGCCGATCGCCTCGAACTCGGCGAAGATCGCCTGCCTCTGCTCAGCGGGGAGCTCGTTGATCGCCAGATCCGCGCCGTTGAATCGAACCTGCAGCATGTACTTCATCGGTGTCCTTCTTGTATCGAGTCTGTATCGAGCGGGACCTTGCTGCGGTTCCGGCCGCGTGCTCTGGGCCCCTCGCCCTGAGCCTGCGCCGATGACCTCCTGGGAACCTTCTGAGTTAGCTAGCTAACTGACCTTATCACGGGCTATCGTTCAGTGAGATGGCTGACTCAGTCGCGACGCCGAAGCAGGGGAAACGCGGGTGGCTGGCGGCAGGCGCACGCCTGGTGCCGCGCCGGCAGGGGGTCGAGAAGGCGCATCTGCATCTCCGGCGGGACGACGCAAGGCCGAGGGCCGGGATGATCCCCGGTCGCTCCACGGCGAACCGCCAGGCCCAGACCCGGACGCGCCGGTCGCACGCTCAACGCCGGTCCGCTGCCGAGCGCCCGGAAGTCTGCACCCGGGCTACGGCGGTGCCGGTCACCCGACGATCCATGTCGCGGCGGCATCGGGCCGAGCGCCGTCAGGCTGCCCGCCGGGGGCGTTCGTCGTCCACCGGGTGGTGGTTGCCGAGCTGCGCGCGGAAGGCATTTCAGCCGGCCAGTACGGTGGCTGGCGACGGGGAGTTGCCGAGGTGCGCGGCGGCCTCGCTCAGCTGGCACAGATCGCGGCGCAGCGCGGCGTGCAGGGCGCGGATGAAGCCGGCGTCGGCCGGTGCGTCCGCCTCGGCGGAGCTGCGGCGAGCTTTGAGGCGGACCGCGCGGGCTATCAGCGCTGCGCCCGTTATCGCGCCAGGAATCCAGTGAGCACGTCTCGCAGAGCTGTCTGTCACCATCCTCGCCTGTATGTCCTGGTATACCGGCCTGCTAGGTGTGGTCCAGGTTTGCGCGAAGCTCGCCGGGCGGAGCTCAGCGGCTCGGTTACCCCTGGCTGCTGTCGGCGAGCCGTTCCGCGAACCCTGTGGCGATGGCCGTCTGCCCGGCAAACGCGGGATGAAGCCCGTCGGCGCTCGGCAGGGCCCGCATCAGGAGGGCTGCCGGACGCGTCGGCCAGGCCGGCCACCATGTCGGCGGAGCTGGCCGTGGTGCGGATGGCGTCGTCCACGGCACGGCGATCGGCGGCGTCCAGCCAGATCTGCTGGCCCTGGAACGGCGGGTAGGCGGCGATTCTCGCGGTGTCGCCGGCGGTCGGGTCATCCAGATCACCCGGGCGCGGGCGGCTGCGGCCTGGCTCCGTATCTCTGTCAGGTTCCCGGGCGGTCTGGGTGCCGGTCACCAGTGGCTTGCTGGCACCGCTGCCGTCGCGCGGGGTGTGGTTGGCGCCAGCGAACAGCGCGACCCGGCCGGGCCTGTGTCGCTGCAGCGTCCGTGCCCTGACCCGCTGCAGCATGGTGGCCGGGTAGCCGGGTATCGTCGCGTTCACCAGGCTGATGGTGTGTCGTCTGGCCGCCGCAGCCTGATGAGGGTGGCCGAGGATCTCCGGCCGGGAGCCGGCCCCGCCGGGGGGCGGAACGCGCAATCCACAGCATGCCTTTCACGTACTGATTGTAACGAATCAGCCACAGATCGCGTTGGCTCTTCCGCCGGGTGTTCCCTTATCGTAATTGCTCTGTTTCACTGAGTGACATGATTTACGTGAACTGGCGGAAGTCCACCTACAGCTTCGCGAACGGCAACTGCGTTGAAGTCGGGACCGGCCAGGCACTGGTCGCCGTCCGGGACTCCACGGACCCTGACGGGCCGGTGATCGATGTAAGCCCGCGAGCATGGATCGAGTTCACCGAGTCCGTCAAGCGCCCCGGACACCTGCGCCCGACCGGGCCCAGATCAACCTGATCTGTGCGCCGCCACCGAGGCTGCCTGGCTGAAGCGACCCGCGACAGATCGGCGGCAGTGTGCGCGCCGCTCCAGAAGAGGGCTGATTACGCAACGCATTCGGGACCGTCCCACGTCAGTGAGCCGATCGCCGAATATTTACGCGACGTGTGCTGACGGACTCCGATCGTAGAGGCACGCAGATTATCTGATCGGTGCTGGCTGTGCGGCCAGGACGCTGCGGCGATCATTTATCAGGGCTGGCTGCACGGCAGCCACCGGTGAGGGACAGGGGCATCCGGTGCTCGAAAGAACGCGGTCGGCGATGGCGCCGGGCGGCGGTGGTGTTGAAGGCGATGAAGTCGAATTCGTGCGGGGCGCCGGGGTGAAGGTGGAACTCGACGGGTACGCCGGCCTGGCCGAGGCGCAGGGCGTAAGCGAGGTCTTCGTCGCGGAACATGTCGAGCTGGGCGACCTCGATGTAGGCGGGCGGACGCCTGGCCGGGTCGGCGACGCCGGCCAGGGCGGCTCCGGCAGCTCCCGCGACCACATATACAGCCACCCGGCCTGGCCAGGCCAGAGGCAGGGACTGGCCGGCCTGCCGGCCGGTTACCCGGTGACCAGTTCGGCGAGGTGAGCCAGAGAGTTGCTCAGATGATCTGCGGCAAACGGGGGGAATGGGAATGGGAGTCGCTCGCGGAGGGAGTCGGGGACCGCCGACCAGTCATAGGAGAGGGTGGTCTTGGTTCCGGATGGTCCGGCAGGGGCCAGGTCGTAACGCCAGATGTGGCCGACGATCTGCGGGTTGCCATCGCCGGTGTCCATGCCTGGCTCCCAGGAGATGGCGCGTGGCGGGTCGAGCACCTGCACCCGGTTGGCCATCCGGTAGTGCCCGCCCGGGACGTTGTCGTTGTACATGGCCATCCGGAACACCTGACCCGCCGCGGTCAGCGGCTGGCCGTCAAGGGGCTCGCGGACCCACCCGGTGCCGTCGATCGCGGCGTGCCTGGCGGGGTCGGCGAGTACGGCGAAGATCGCCTCGGCTGGGGCGTTAATGATCGTGGTTGCGCTGATGGTTTCGTCGGTCATGGTGGTGCCTCCTTGTGAACTCAGCTGGGTACCGGATCTGACGCCCGGCGCCCCGGCCTGCTTGGTGCTGCTGCCAGTCATCTGCTTCTCCTTTCCCGGGCGATCCGCGAGATCGGGGACCGCTCTTGCAGGGAAAGGACGAACGGTGCGGCGGGCGGAGGACATATCCCCGGGAAAAAAGGGCCGGGAAAGCGGGGGAAAGCGAGAAGACCAGAAGGCGGTCAGCCGAGCTCGGACCGCACCTTGCGCAGACGGCCTTGCAGGAGGCGCTGTTCGACTTCGCTGGGCGCCAGGGTCACCGCGGCGTGAAGTTCTCCGGCCGCGTCGCTCGTGCGGCCGAGCCGGCACAGGTTGTCCGCCAGCGCAGCGTGCCACAGATGGGAGTACTCCAGGCCGGCGATGGTCTTCAGGGCCGCCAGCCCCGCCTCGGGGCCGTCGCGCTCGGTAACCGCGACCGCCCGGTTGAGCGCCACCACCGGGCTGGCCGTGATCGACCCGAGCAGGTCGTAGAGGCCGACGATCCGGTCCCAGTCCGTCTCCTGCCAGCTGGGCGCGGTCGAGTGGGCCGCGGCGAGGTGAGCCTGGATCTGATAGGGCCCGGCGACCCCGCCGGACCGGGCCACCGCCTCGGACAGCCACGCCGAACCCTCGGCGATCGCGGCTCGGTTCCAGCGGGTGCGGTCCTGGCCGGCCAGCGTCACCGGGTTACCGTCGGCGTCGGTGCGGGCGGAGGTGCGGGCCGAGGTCAGCAGCAACAAGGCGAGCAGGGAGAGCGCCTCGGGCTCGTCGGGCATCAGGCTGGCCAGCAAGCGAGCCAGCCGGATCGCCTCGGCCTCGAGATCGACCCGGGCCACCGCGTGCCCGCCGGTCGGGGCGTGGGCCTCGGTGGCGATCAGGTACACCACCGCCAGCACCGCGGCCAGCCGGCCGGGAAGCTCGGTGTCGGCGGGGATGGCGTAGGGGATGCGGGCGGTGGTGATCTTGGCGCGGGCCCGCACCAGGCGCTTGGCCATGGTGGCCTCAGGCACCAGGAAGGCGCGGGCGATGGCCGGCACCTCGAGGCGGGCCAGCGCGCGCAGCGAGAGGGCTACCTGGGCCTCACGGCCGAGCGCCGGGTGGCAGCAGGTGAAGATCAGGCGCAGCATGTCGTCGCGCAGAGACGTCTCTGGCTCCATCGCCTCGATCGCCTCCTCGATCTGGTCCGGTGCGGCCCCGGTTCCCCACCGGAACGCGGCGGTCTCCTTGGCGGCCCGGGCTGACTCACGTCGCAGCAGGTCAAGGGCCTTGCGGCGGGCGACCACGGCCAGCCAGGCCCGCGGGTTGTCAGGGATCCCCGTTTTGGGCCAGGCATCCAGGGCGGTGATCGTGGCCTCGGAGAGCGCATCCTCGGCGACGGCCAGGTCGCCAATGGTCCTGGCCAGCGTGGCCAGCACCCTGGGACCTTCGCCCTTCAGCACCTCGGCCAGAGTGTCGGCGGCATCCATACCAGGGTGCCTAGCCGTGGGCCGGCGCTACCGGGCGCAGCTCGATCTTCCCCCGCCAGGCAGCCGGGATCTGCGCCGCCCACGCGATGGCCTCGTCGAGGTCGGCCGCCTCCAGCAGGAAGTACCCGGCCAAGACCTCCTTCGCCTCGGCGTAAGGGCCGTCGGTCACCAGGACGTCGCCGCCCTTGCCGCCCGAGACGGTGATGGTCGTCGACATGGTCACCGGGTGCAGAGCTTCGCCGCCGCGCATGACCCCGGCCTCGGTGGCCCGCCGGGCAAACTCGGTGTACTCGGGGGTGGACTCCTTGTCCGGCACTCCGTCCCATGGCTGGTCCCGGTCGTAGTAGCACAAGGCCACGTACAGCGCCATCGTGAAGGCTCCTTCCGCTCAGCGGACCAGGTCCACACCGTTTTACTCTGGCGATCACGACCGTGGCAACGCTGCTGCGGACCCGGAACGTTCGGATCCGGGTGCAGGGCGGCTCCTCGGAAGGGAGCGCCCCGCACCCGGAAGACGACACCCTAGCTGGCGGGGCTGTTGTGGTAGGAGGCGATGCGCCAGCCGCCGTCGCGCCTGACCAGCACCCAGGTCGCGCGCACCAGGCGCTCGCTCGCGACAGCGTCCTGCCCAGGGAAGATGATCCCGTCCTCGCTGACCACGATGGCCGTGTCGCCGGTAAGAAAGCGGACATCCACCGGGCGGGCGGCCACCCGCGACCCGTTGAGCGGGCTCGCGGCCCGACGGATAATGCCGAAAGCCCGCCCGGCCGTCCATATCGGCGGATCCGGCGCGCCCAGCTTTGGTGAGGCTTGATTACGCGGCGTGCTACGGAGCGTCCTCGACTCGAAGATGCTGAGCGCCTATTCGCTTTCTGGATGGCGCATGTTCAGGCTGTGCGCGGCAGCGCATCGTGGATACTCATGGGCTGGATGCGGACCGGAGCCGTATCCCGAGTGTGTCCGGAGCGAGACGGACGGGCCGTGCTTTCTGGCCTGGCCAGGCTTAGCCTGAGTTATGGCCGAGTATGTTCCCCCGCTTCGTGACATCAGGTTCGTTCTGGAGCAGCTTGTTGACCTTGACGGATTGTCCAAGCTCGGGGCCTATGCTCACGCTGATCCAGATACTGTGCTCGGGGTAATCGAGGAGAGCGGCCGGTTCATGGCCGGCGTGGTGGGCCCGCTCAACCAGATCGGCGATATCGCTGGCAGCACCCTGGACGGCGACGGCAACGTCACGACCCCGGCCGGGTTCCGCGAGGCGTACCGGCAGTACGTGGACGCCGGCTGGGGTGCTGTGCCGTTCTCTCAGGAGTTCGGCGGCGGCGGGTTCCCGTGGCTGGTCGCGGTCGTGATGCAGGAAATGATGGCCTCGGCGGACATGGCGTTCTCCTTGTGCCCGCTGCTGACCCAGGGCGCCATCGACATGCTGGCCCAGTACGGCAGCTCCGTCCAGCAGGCCACCTTCCTTGAACGGATGGTGAGCGGCGAGTGGGCCGGCACCATGAACCTGACCGAGCCTCAGGCGGGCTCCGACCTCGGGGCGGTGCGCGCCAAGGCGGTGCCGGCAGAGGACGGCACGTGGCGCGTCACCGGCCAGAAGATCTTCATTACCTATGGCGAACATGACCTGGCCGACAACATCATCCATCTGGTCTTGGCCAGGGTCCCCGACGCGCCCTCGGGTACCAGGGGCATCTCGTGCTTCATTGTTCCCAAATACCTCGTCAAGGAGGATGGGTCGCTGGGTGCCCGCAACGACCTGCGGTGCGTATCGATCGAGCACAAGCTCGGGATTCACGCGAGCCCGACGTGCGTCATGTCGTACGGGGACGCCGGCGGGGCGACCGGCTACCTGATCGGCGAGGCCAACCAGGGCATGCGCTACATGTTCGCCATGATGAACACGGCCCGGCTTTCGGTCGGCCTGCAGGGGCTGTCTCTTGCTGAGCGCGCCTACCAAGACGCCCTGCGTTACGCGCAGGAGCGCAGGCAGGGCCGAGCCGTCAACGCTCCTTCGGGCGAGCAGTCGCCCATCGTGGAGCACCCTGATGTGCGGCGGATGCTGTTGACCATGAAGGCCTACATCGAGGCGATGCGCGCCCTCCTCTACACCAACGCGGTTTCGATTGACCTGGCCCGGCACCACTCTGACCAGGCCGAACGGGACGCCCGGCGCGAACTGGCCGACTTGCTGACGCCGATCTCCAAGGCGTGGTGCACTGATCTTGGCGTGGAGCTCGCCTCGACTGGCCTGCAGGTTCACGGCGGCATGGGCTACGTCGAGGAGACCGGCGTGGCCCAGTACCTGCGCGACGTACGCATCTCCCCGATCTATGAGGGCACGAACGGCATCCAGGCCATCGACCTCGTCACCCGCAAGGTGCCCATGCGTGGCGGAGCAGCAGTGGCCGACCTCCTGGCCCAGATGGACGCGCTCGACCCGGAGCTGGCCGCCGCCGACCCGGAACTACACGAGATGCGGCCGGCGCTCGCTGACGGGGTTAGCGCGCTGCGGGAAGCAACCAGCTGGATCATCGCCCGCGGTCCGACCGAGCCCAACGATGCCCTAGCCGGGGCGACGCCATACCTGCGGCTATCCGGGCTGGTCGTCGGCGGCTGGCTGATGGCCCGATCGGCGCTTGCCGCGTCCCGGCTGCTCCGAACCGCGAGCGCCTCCGATGCGGTGTTTCTCCGGGAAAAGATCGGCACCGCCCATTTCTATATCGCTCAGCTGCTTCCTCAGGCCGCCGGCCTGCTCCCCGCAGTCACCGCCGGCGCCAAACCGCTCTTCCGGATCGATCTCACCAGCGCCACGCTCGGGTAACCCCCGGCAGCCGTGAGGCCTAGTTCCTGGCTCGTTACGTACGCGTACAGATTGTGCAGTTCGGGCACCTCGACCGTGTCACGTAATCATCGCCGATTGCCGCGTCGTTGACGGCCATCCGAGTTGGGGTCAGTGCCGTCGCCCAGTTTGGGAGGCGATTCCCGCCGGGCAGGTGCAGCAAGGTGAGACGAGCAGAATGAGCGAAGACCTGGAAGATTCTCTCCAGGATCGAGCCACCAGATGATGCCACCCTGGAGGAACCTGATGCGAACAGGCAGCGGCCAGGCCGACGATCCGTCAGCAGCCGGCCAGGCCGAGCCGGCTATTAGTTCCCCGTCCGCTACCACCCGGTTGATCGCTTGGCATGGCGACCTCGCTGGCTGGCTCGACCGGCTCGGCTGGCTCCGAACTCTGAGCGACTGGCTGACCGCCGTGCTGGGACCAGTCCGCGAAAGGCACCAGGACAATCTTGCCCTTGAATTGCTGCATGGCGGCCGATGGGTCGGCCACCCACTGCATCCAGCACTTAGCGACCTGCCCATCGGGCTGTGGGCAGGCGTCATGGTGCTGGACGCTACGGACCGCGACCCGACTCCCCGGCGCGGAATCGACGCCGCAGGCATGCTCAGCGCGGCCGGCATCCTCGCCGCGGGTGCCACGGCTTTGACCGGCCTGAGCGACTGGACCGTCAGTAACGATCAGGACCGTCGCGTTGGGCTCTTCCACGGCCTCCTCAACACGGTGGCCCTGGGACTGCAAGGTGCCTCCCTCGGCACCCGGGTGGCTGGCCACCGCGGCACGGCGCGCGCTTTGGGCGCGGCCAGCTTCGCGGTCACGGCCGCGGCCGGTTACCTCGGTGGTCATCTGGTATTCACCAAAGGTGTGATGGTCAGCCGGGTGGCGTGGGCCATCGAGCCACGGCGATGGACCCGCGCGCTGCAGGAGGCCGACCTGCCGGACGACTCGCCGACCGCCGTCGTAGCCGAGGGCCGTCAGATCATGCTGTACCGCCACTGCGGCAGCCTGTACGCCATCGACAACATCTGCAGCCACGCCGGCGGCCTGCTCAGCCGCGGCCCGGTCGCAGACCTGACCGTGACTTGCCCGCTGCACGGATCCCGCTTCGCGCTCGCCGACGGCTGCGTCAGCCGCGGCCCGGCTAGCCAGCCGCAACCCGTACTACCTACCCGGATCCGTAACGGCTGGGTCGAGGTGCGCGGCAGCCTGCCCGCACCCCGGCGGCCGGCAAAAGGAAGGACACAGCCATGACGTTCGTACCCGTCGCGAACCTCCACGACCTGGAGGTCGGCGACATCATGCTCGTTGACGAGCTGCGCGAACCGATCTGCCTCGTCCGCCTCGATGATGACGATGTCAGGGCGATCCACAACACCTGCACCCACCAAGGCCAGCCCCTGCACGAGGGCTCCCTCCAAGACGATGACACGCTGGTCTGCGGCGCCCACGCGTCACGCTACGACCTGACCACCGGCGAGGCCGTCGGTCCTTTTGCCAGCGGCCCCGCGCCTATTTACGCGTGCAAGATCGAAGACGACGCCGTTTGGGTCGACATCGACCAGCAGGTCAACGACGCACCCATCCCTCGTCCTCCGCTCATCTGAGGTCAGTACGGGTCGTTGGGAGCTGAGGCCGGGCCGACTGGAGTTAGCGGTCAGAAGAGTTGGCCTAGAACGATCGCGCATTTGAGAGGCAGGGGCGATTGGAGGGCCTGTGAGCAGTAGGGCCGCTATCATGCCCGTGACCCTTTCGTAGTGGCATTATGACGGATGGCTAACCGGGATCATTGACGGGGGCCGTATGGGGCAGCCGGCAGCGGAGGTGGCGGGCGAGGCGGGCACCGCAGAGGTGCCGCCGGCGCGGTCGTGGCGGAAGCTTGCCTGGTGGGTGTGGGTTGCCGCCTATGTGGTCGCGGGGGTCATACTGTTTTTCTGCTACCGGCGGTTGTCCGGTACGCAGGCGGTCACGTCTGATGGCGCGGCCAGCGCGCTGCAGGCGTGGGACATGCTGCACGGCAACCCGCTGCTGCGCGGCTGGACGGTTTCGGATGTGTCCTTTTACACCACCGAACTGCCCGAGTACATGGGCGTGGAGCTGATCCGCGGGCTCGGGCCCGGCGTGGTTCACGTAGCGGCGGGGTTCACCTATACGCTGCTGGTGCTGCTCGCGGGCCTGCTGGCCAAGGGGCGGGCGAAAGGCCGGGAGGCGCTGGTCCGCGTCTTGATCGCGTCCGGGATCATGATCGCGCCGCAGCTGCGGTTCGGCGCATCCATCGTGCTCCTGGCGCCGGATCATACCGGCACGCAGGTGCCGCTCCTGGTGACCTGGCTGGTGCTGGACCGGGCACCACGGCGCTGGTACGTGCCGCTGATCATCACGGTGATGCTGGCGTGGGTCCAGATCGCCGACGGCATCACCCTGCTCGTGGCGATCGCGCCGCTGGCGCTGGTGTGCTGGTTGCGCATCGGTCAGGGGGTGGCGCGCCGTGAGCCGCTGACCTCGCGATGGTACGAGGCGTCGCTGTTGGTGGCGGCCGTGGCCTCGGTGGCCGCAGCCGGGCTCGCGGTCCGCGTGATCGACCGGCTGGGCGGTTACGTGGTCACCGGGCTGCCTACCGCCCCGGCCGTGCTGAGGGCAGTGCCGGGCCAGCTCAGGGTCACGGCCGATGGGGTGCTCGTGCTGTACGGCGCCGACTTCTCCGGTCTGCACCCGGGAGTGGCGGCGGCCTTCGCGGCGGCACATCTGGTCGGCCTCGCGCTGGCGGCATGGGCGCTCGGGCTGGCGATCTGGCGCTTCTTCCGGATTGACGATCTCGTGGTCCAGGTGCTGACCGTCGCGATCATCATCAACTTGGCGGCCTTCGCGTTCAGCAGGCTGCCGGGAGGCTTGTATCACTTCCGGCTGATCGTCGCGGTGCTGCCGCTGGGCGCCGTCCTGGCCGGCCGGCTGCTGTCCGGCCCGGTTGTGAGGCTGAGGCTCGTGCCGGCGCTGAGCGTCGTGCTGGCCTGCTATCTGGCGGTCCTCGGATACGGTGTCGCGCAGCCGGCGGTTCCCGCCCAAGATCAGGCTCTGGCCGACTGGCTGGTCACCCATCACCTGAAGACCGGTCTGACCGGCTGGAATGCGAACGTCATCACGCTCGGCACCGACGGGCGCGTTCTACTCCTGGTCACGTACTTCGGGTGGTCCGGAGCGGCTCCGGACCTCTACCAGTCGAAGGCCTCGTGGTATGACCCGAGGCTGCACTACGCCAACTTCGTCGTCTCGACCACGGGCGGCGGCCCGGACCCGGTCTCGTACCGGATCGCGGTGACCGATTTCGGCCGGCCGGCGCGGATCTATCATTTCGGTGGCCACACCATCATGATCTGGGACAAGAATCTGCTGGCCGACCTCGGCGCGTCCCGCACACAGTAGCGGCGAGCGATGGGCCGGGTAACGCGGCCAGGCCCGGCGGCTGGAGCCGTTGAACGCCTCGCAGGCGCGGAAGATCCCCTGGCGGCGCTCACGCCCGCGATGCGGGCCGGCACTTTGATGTCCCCGGCGCACGGGAGGCGGCCGAGGCCTTTGGCTGGTCATGAAGACGGTCAGGACCGCCATTTGATGGAGCAGCCCATGCTGGGCCGGTGCGGCTCGGGTACCGGCTGGCCGGCCAGGGTCAGCTCGATGGCCGCGCGGAGCAGCTCGCCGGTGACCGGCTTGCCGTTACCGGGTGTGGACTGGTCGAACGCTCCGCGGTAGGCCAGCTGGCGCGCGCTGTCGTAGAGGAAGAAGTCCGGCGTGCAGGCGGCATGGTAAGCGCGGCCGGCGGTCTGGTCGGCGTCGACCAGGTACGGGAAAGTCCAGCCGGCGCGCCGGGCCTGCCCGGCAAGCTCGTGCGGCCGGTCGCCGGGATAGGCATCGGCGTCGTTGGTGCAGATGCCCGCCACGGCCAGGTCGGGGTAGCGCGACAGCAGCGCGCCCAGCGCGGTCTCGATGTGGCGGACATAGGGACAGTGGTTGCACAAGAACGCGACCAGCAATGCGGGCGCGGCGGCGAAGTCGTCAATGCCTGTCATCACGCCGCTGGTGTCGGGGAGGGTGAAGCCGGGCGCCTGCGTGCCGAGCGGGACCCTTAGTGATGAGACAGCCATGCCGGAACCTTACCCGCCTCCCGCGCGGCACCCGCGCGGCATGAGGTGCCGGCCACAGGAGCTGCAGCTGGCGGTGACGCTGCTTGGTGGTACTGTCGGCGAGGTTACGGGCCAGGACGAGGAGGGCAACGATGACCGCACCGCTCCAGGTGATCGCCTTGGGCTTCAGCCGCGGCGCCGGTTCGGAGGACAGGATCCTGGCCGAGGTCGATCGTCTGCGCGGCCGGGGAGTTCTTCGCCTGCTCGACATGCTTTTCGTGGCCAGAAGGCAGGACGGCAGCATCGAACGGCTGAGCATCGGTGATGACGAGGACTTCGGCTCGCTGCTGGCGGCGGTGGTTCCTGTGGCGGACGGCGGTCCGGCTGTGCCGTCGCCGGCTGACGGTTCCGCGGCCTTCGGCCTGGCCGATGCGCGGGCACTGGCCGAGTCTCTGGAGCCAGGGACCGCTTTGGCCTTCCTGCTCGTCGAGCACTACTGGGCCGCCCCGCTGTTTGATGCCATCGCCGAGACCGGCGGCATGCTGATCGGCGAGGGCTTCCTGACCGCCGAGACCGGGCTGGTGGTGGGAGCCGAGGTCGCCGCCATGGAGGAGGCGGCTGAGGTGATCGCCCAGGCCCAGGCCGACGAGGCCGTCGCCTTGCTCGCAGCGGCCGCGGCTCAAGCCGAGGCGGCCCAGGCGGTGGCCGAATCGCAGCGGATCCAATCGGCTGCTGCCGCCAACGCGGTCCGGGCGCTGATCACCGCCGGGCTGGTGGAAGAGGCGGCCGCCCACGAGGCGGTCATGGCGCTGACCGCCGCCGGCCTCATCGTGGCCGCCGCCGACCAGGCCGCCGCTGACGCCGTTGCCGAAGACATCGCGACCATGGAAGCCGCCGACGAGGTGGCCGCCGAGTCCGTGGCCGAGTCCCTCATCACTGTTGCCGCCGCCGACCAGATAGCCGCCGAAGCGACCAGCCGGGCCGGGGCACGAGTCCAGGCAGCGTCGATCACCATGGCAGAGGCCCAGGTCCTGCGGTACCTGCCCACACGACTGCCCTTCTCCGTTATCGCCGACAAGCTGGGCATCTCCCGGTCCGCAGCCAAGGAGCGAGCCGAACGCCTGTATCACAGGCTCGGCGTCCACAGCCGGGATGAGGCGGTCAGCCGGGCCCGCTCCCTGGGCCTCATCAGCGCCGGGTAACCGGAGACCCGGCCGACCCGGTACAGGGCCATCACCACGATGCCGCTGGCCAGGATGGCCGCCACGTTCGTGACGAACAGCAACAACGCTCCTAAGCACTGACCGGGCGCCCTGGACTGCAGGGTCAGGCCGGCCACGGCCAGCGGCGGCACCAGCGAGTAGCGTCCCGCGCGATCAAGGGCACACTCGGTGACCCGCTGGCCGCGAGGCTGACGGGCATGGCATGGTGCGTGACCTTCGTGACCGTGGGCGAGCTGTGGCAGTGGGCGACCACGCGAAGCTGGGGACCGCGGACGCGTGAGGACCTAGAGCTGTGGCTTGGCCGCGTGGTGATGCTGAACTCTGATGAGGCAATCGCGCGGACATGGGGCAGGATGCTGAGCGTCTTTAGGTGAGGGCGAGCGCCTCGCGCAGCGGGTCAAGACCCATAGCGCCCAGGCTGAGTGCCTTGGCGTGGAAGTCCTTGAGGCTGAAGGCTCCTCCGGCCCGTGCCATGGCGTCCTCCCGGGCCTGTAGCCAGGTCCGTTCACCAAGGGTGTAGGAAGGGGCCTGACCCGGCATGCCGAGGCAGCGACGTAGCTCGGAGCGCAGTTGTCGTTCATCCCAGCTGGAGTGGGCGCGCAGGAACTCCCAGGCGATCTCGGCGTTCCAGCGCTCGCCCTCGCGCCAGCCGGTGCCCCTGGGAACATCCAGTTCCAGGTGCACCCCGATGTCCAGGGGCACTTGGGCGGCGAGCAGTTGCTGACTGTCGAGCATCCCGAGATATGCCCCCGGGTCGTCCAGGTATCCGAGCTCTGCCATGAGCCGCTCCGCGTAGAGCGCCCAGCCCTCACCGTGGCCGGATACCCAGGACATGCGCTGCCAGCGGTTCAGGCTCTCCCTGGCCGCCATGGCGTGCGATATCTGCAGGTGATGGCCGGGAACGCCCTCGTGGTAGACGACCGTGACCTCCTTCCAGGTGGAGAAAGCCTCAACGCCGTCCGGCACCGACCACCACATCCGCCCGGGCCGGGACCAGTCATCGGAGGGCGCGGTGTAGTAGATCCCTCCGTCGTTGGTGGGTGCGATCACGGCCTCGATCCGGTGCGCGCGCTGCGGGATGTCGAAGTGCCTCCCGACCGAGATCCGCCAGCTCGTGGTCGTGCCCCGCGATCCCGGCGTAAGTGGCGTAGCACGGGTCCAGGGCGGCGGCCCGCTCCACGTACTCCGCCGCGATGTCGTCGATCGAAGGCATACCTGAAACCTAGCCTCGGGCACCGCGTCGCGCCGGATGGTAGCGCGGCCGGCCGTCCTGCCGGCGCATGTCCGGTAGCCTCCTGGACGGCGGTGGCGAGCGGAGAGGCCTGAGTGGCGGGGTGTCAGTGCGGCTGTTGTTGTGCGGCGGTTGTTCTTCCCGGCGCAGCCCGGGGGTCCTGCGCACGCCGGTGCCTGGGGTGAACCCGGCCTGGGCGGGGGTGACCTGGGTGCGGCGGGCGCGCAGGAAGAGCCCGAGTTCGGTGCCGGCGCTGTCCTGCTGCTCTGCTGCCATGCCACCAGTGTGCCCCCGGCCGGGCCGTGCGCACTTCAGCCGTGGGGGGTCCTGTCGCACCCCCGCTGGCGGCTCCCCGGAATGAACCGGCCTGCCGCCCGGCCGCCGGGCGCGGCATGCTAAAAGGGGCGCAGACCTCTGCCCTGCCGTGTCCTGGCTGGCCGGGCCGGGTAGAGGTGGATGAGCCGCCAGGGCCCGCGGCGTGCGGGCGTCACATGGCCGGACTAATGGGGTGCGGATATGACGGATAAGGCGAAGTCGCCTGCCCAGCAGCTGCTCGGGGATACGGCGCCGGAGCTGGTGCGGCTGACCGATGAGGTGCTGTTCGGCCAGGTGTGGGCCAGCCCGGGGCTGTCCCAGCGGGACCGGAGCCTGGTGACCGTCGCCGCGCTGGTCTCGCTGTACCGGAGCGACCAGCTCGGCTCGCACCTGCGCCGGGCGCTGGACAACGGCCTGACCAAGGACGAGCTCGTGCAGGCCATCACCCACCTGGCGTTCTACGCGGGCTGGCCGTGCGCGATGACCGCGATGCTCAAGCTCAAGGAGATCACCGACTAATGGACATCTTCAGGCAGCCGCCCACCAGCACCCACTGACAGAGGAACCCAAGACATGCGCGCAACACTCCTGTACCAGGCCGGCGACGTACGCGTCGAGGACGTCGCCGACCCGAAGATCCAGCAGCCCACCGACGCGGTCGTCCGCATCGTGCCGAAGGCTACCGGCTCATGAACGACCGCGAAGCACTCAAAGTCCTCGTCCGTCCCTGAACCAGGGTCGTCCGTGCCGGCCGGTTCGAGCGGATCTTGTTGCGGTAGCCGTCAACCAGGGGACATAGCGCAGTGCGGGACGTTATCGAGTCAGGGCCGCGTCAGGCTCTCGATGAGGTCGGCGAGATCATCGCCGCGGACCGGATGGTAGAGCGGGCCGGTGCCGTCGGCGAGCAGCTGGCTGGCCATCGCCGCGGCCTGTGCCGGGACCGGGCCGGGCGTGGCTAGGTAGCCGGCCAGCCTAGCGAGCGGGCCGGTCAGCTGGCTGATCTGTGCCCGGCTCAGCGGCAGGCGCGGCGGAGAAACGGCAGCCACCCGGGAGGGCACGACCGCGGGCGGGTGGCCGGCGGCCGCGAGGATCCGCTGCAGGCTGGCGGCCAGGTCGTGGCGGAACTTCGTCGAGGTTAGCTGGATGGCACGCGCGGCGAGGGCGACGCTGCTCTCGGGGCAGGTGCCGGCGGCGAGCTCGCGGTCCAGCCGCGCAGCCGCGCAGCGGGCCAGCACGCGGTGCCACGGTCGTAGCCGCCGCAGACTCAGGCGGCCCTGCTCGTCGCGGAGCAGGACATGCCTGGTGCGGCCCGGGCCTGCCGCGCCGCCGGGGTGCGTGCTACCGGTCGTGGCGGTCATGGTGGCTCCGCAGCGCGGCTCGGGTGCGCAGGTCGGCTATGCGGGCCTGGGCCAGGTGGTAGCTGGTGGTGGGGTGCATCGCGGTTTCCTCGGTGTGGCCTGGCGGACGGTGTCTTCCGAGGATGCAGCTGATCGACTTTCTCGCTCCCCGTCAGCGGCTTCGCCTGCCAGCGACAGTCCCCGGCGAACCCGCTGATCCCGTTATGTCAGTGGTATCCGACGGCGCGGTGCTGCCGCTTCGCCCGTTCGGGCCAGATTCACGCGGCCGCTGCAGATGGCCCGGTCGGGCCAGGCGTTCGCCGGGCCAAGGCCCCAGAAGCAGGTGTTGCTCGACTCAGCGGCTGCAGCCCCGTCGGCCCGTATTTTTATACATCGCCATGCTTGGGCTGAACATCCTCAACTGCCGCATATTGTGTGTCTCGGGTCGGCGATAGATGCCCGCGGTGAGAAGGTCTGAGGACGGCCGCCCGAGGGCAGCCCCGCTGGGCCGTTCTCTGGATCGTGCGGGGAGGCGCCGTGAGGGCAGGGCCGGGAGACGAGAAGACAGTTGCCGCGGCCGGCCGCGGCCACCTGCGGGCGTCGCGCGCCAGCCGCAGGGAGGCGGCCGGCGTGCTCGAAGCTGCGTTCGCGCAGGGCTGGCTGGCCAAAGACGAGTTCGACGCGCGAACCGCCCAGGCGCGCGCCGCACGTACCTACGCGGAACTGGACGCAGTCACCGCCGACGTTCCCGCCGGATTGGACGGAGTCCCGCCGCGCAGGCCGCTGCGGTCGCTCAACGTGGTCCAGTGGGGTGCATCCGGGTTGGTGACGCCGGCCATGGTGGCCGCCGCTGTCGCGTTCGGTTCGCTGCGTGGCGATGCCTCTTATATGGCTGTGGCCTTCGTGATCGCCTTCGTCTATTTCGTGTTCTGGCTGTCCGTGGGCGCCGGCCTGCTCTGGGAATGGCACTGTACGTCTGTGCCGACGGCACGAGCGTGTGTCCGGTGCGCGCACACCGCCGCATCTCACCGCCCGCCAGCGTCGTGCGGGGTCCGGCTGGGTTCGTTGTGGAGACGTTGCCCCTGTGCGGGCTATGTCCTGCCGGGGCTATCACCGCAGACCGCCGACCCGGGCCGCCAGTCAGCCAGAAGATAGGGCCCAACGATCGATTTGGCGGCGCCGTGGTCAGGGCGATGGCTGCGGGCTGGCCTGGGCTTGATGGCTGGGGAAGTCGGGCTGGCCGGTCAGGGCGGCCCTGCTGAAGATGGCGGCGAGTTCTGCGGCCTGGGTTCCCTGGCCTTCCCGTTCGGTCTGGACGGGCGGGAACACTGACCGGATGCCGTTCAGCAGTCCGGCCAGGGGTGGTGCCGGGTGGCGGCTGGTGACGGACAGTGCCTGGCTGGAGACCAGGGCCAAGATGGCGAGGACGCTGTCGAGGCATTCGGCGGCCCGGTGCTGGCTGCGGTAGGCGCCGAAGGTGGGCGTGGCAATGTCGTTCTGGGTGTCGTTGATGGTGGCGGGCAGCAGGGTGGGCGCGGCCAGCGCCCGGGCTTCTTCGACCAGCCCGGTCGCTACCCAGCCGAACAGATTGGTGGCCCCGCCTGAGGCCCCGGGGATGAAGCCGGCCGGGGCGAGCAGGTGCGGAAGCCCTGAGGTGGCGCTGTGCATGGCGGTGACCTGGCGCTGCGCCACCAGGGCCAGGTCGGCCCAGGCGGCGGTCAGCCAGTTGATGGCGGGGGCGGCCGCGCCGTTGTGGAATCCGCCCGTCGAGAGGACGCGGCCGAAGGGATGGCCCTGGCTGGCGGGCAGGTACACCGGGTTCTCGGTGACCGAACCGAGGGCTGTGGCAGCGGCGTGAGCCACCGCCTGCACGGCACGCTGGGCCTGACCCAGGACCTGGGGAAGGATGCGGTAGCTGACCGGCGCCTGGTGGGCCAGCCGGTCTGATGTGACCGCGCCGCGCAGATGGCCGCGCAGGTGATGCAGGACGGTGCGTTCTGCCTCATCGCCCCGCAGGCCATCAAGGGCCTCATCGTAAGCATCGAGCGGGGCGGCAGCCGCCTCGATCGACAGCGCGAAGACCGCCTCGGCCAGCCGCAGGCGGTGCCTGGCGTGCAGGGTGACATCGGCGGCCAGCGCGGTGGCGCACGGAGAGCCGTTGATCAGCGCCATGCCCTCGCCCTCCACCAGGTCGCCGGCGTCCACGGCGGCCATCACATGCATGAGAGGCAAGATCTCCCCGGCGCCGTCCTGCCCGTCGAGGGGAACGCGCGGCAAAGGGCCATCCAGCAGGGCGGCTACGCGCTGGGCGAGTTCAGGCCGCACCTTGGCGTGGCCGCCGATGAAGTCGGCCAGCCGGGCGAAGACGATGCCTCTGACCACACGCTCATCAAGGCAATCCCGGCCGAAGCCCCGGCCCACCCCGCGGAAGCGGCGCGCATAGTCGCGCAGTTCCTCCGGCGGGATCGCTGTGCCGACTTCCACACCCGGCCGGGTGGTCACCCCGTAGATGAAGCCACCCGGGTCAGCGCGCAATAGGCGCTCGAACCCCGCGCGGGCCTCACCCATCACCCGTACCGCGGCCGGGCCGATGACGACCCCCTCGCCATCTACGGTGACCCGCCGGAACGCCTCCAGCGTGAAGTCCTCCGGCGCGCCGACAACAACGGTCATTTCTCCTCCTGGCGGCCACAAGGCAGGCACGGGCCGATGCAGATGCCGGGCAACGCCACATCGCCGAATGCAGACCGCCGGCACCCCGCCCCCGGCTCACCCGCGGCACCCAGAACGTCCGGATCTGGATAGCCGCCGGTGCGCCTGAGCCCAACCTAGCGTCCCGCCCACAGCGGCGGCAGTGTGAGCGGTGACGGTCCTTAGACCGCGGCCGCGGCGGGCTGGCGAACTCGGTGAGTAGCGACAGCGCGACCTGCTGGCGCACGTCGGCCATCTGCAGTTCGCCGGCGACCAGGCGCAGGTGCTCGGCGGCTGGGGCGCCGCCCCGGACCGGCTTCCTGATCGCCCACCGCGACATCGCCCGCGCGGCCATCGACGGCCACCAGCCCATCCCAGCCGGATCACAGACCCCCATGTCCCAGCTGAACATCCGGATGCTGCTCGGGCAGATGGATCTCGGCTGCGCCGACGTCGACATGCTGGCCGTCCAGCTCACCGCCGCCCTCGACGGTCCCCTGCTGCTCTACCTGTCCGCGTCCGACCTCACCGCCGACCCGCAAGCCGCCGAACGGATCGCGCACAGCTGGCAGGACCTGGTACAGCGCATATGCCCGCCCTGACGGGCAAGCTCAGGCTCGAGTCGCCCGAGCTCGCCGAGCATCTGTTCCGTCATGACCGGATGTTCCTTTTTCTCAGGGCCTGGTCGAGCTCGAGGCGGGAGCTGATGTCCAGCTTGGCGAACACCTTGCGCAGGTGCCACTCCACGGTGCGGCGGCCGATGAACAGCTGTGCGGCGATCTCCTGGTTGGTTTGTCCCTCGCGGGCCAGCTGGGCGATCTCCTCCTCTTGCGGCGTCAGGTCGGTGCGGGTATCGTCGCTGCGCTTGCGCGCCGTCTCGCCGGTAGCTAGGAGCTCTCGCCGCGCCCGTTCGGCGAAGGCCTCGGCGCCCATGGACGTGAGCGCGTCGAACGCGGACCGCAGCTGGTCGCGGGCCTCGACCCGCCGCTTCTCGCGGCGCAGCCATTCGCCGTAGACCAGGCGAGCGCGGGCCAGGTGGGTCGCCATCCGGGTTCTGCCCAGCAGCTCGATCGCCTCGCGGTACTCCTCCTCGGCGCCGCGCCCCCGGGATACCAGCGCCCGGGACCGCGCCGCTGCCCCGCGAGCCCAGTTGCTGCCGCTCGCCACGGCTAGCTGCGACAGCTGACCAGCCGCCGCGCGAGCATGTTCCTGCTGATCGCTTCGTGCCGCGGCTTCCACCAGTTCGTACAGGGCCCACGGCGAGATGACGATCTCGTCGACGGCGCTGGCCCGGTGCGCCGCCTCGGCCGCGGCCCGGTAGTTGCCCTGGCCGTTATAGAGCACCGCCTGCGCGTAGTCCGTGTAGGTCAACGCCGCGCCCTCGCCCCGTTCCGTCGCGCCGCGGGTCATTTCCTCGGCCCGTTCGGCCGCGCCTGGCGCGTCCCCGCCCCACGCGGCGAGCAGCAGCGGAAGGTAGGGCAAGGTGGCTTCCCGGGTCCCCGAGTCGACGCCCTCACGCTCCATCAGCAAGGCCGCGGCCTTGGACAGCTCGCCGGCCTGGACGTGGATCTCGGCGAGATAGTCCAGCGTGAACGGAAGCCAGCTGAGGGTGCCGTTCGCGCGCGCCAGTCGGAGCTGGCCGGCCGCGAGCTCGAACCACGCCTCGTCGTCCCACAGGTCCATGGCGACGATGTTGTACGCGACGGACAGCCAGCCCAGCTCGAGCGGTTGCGTCCGGTAGCGGCACAGGACCTGCTTGAGCGTGGGGGCGGCGGCCAGGTACCCATCGGCCAGGCGCACGGCGAGGCCGTGGATGAGCAGCTGCGAGTGCGGCGGCTGCGACCCGGAAGGCGGCAGCGTCGCGGATCTCGCCGCGCGCGCGACCTGCTTCGCGTCCTGTCCGTAGGCGAGCCGGCCGGCGTAGATCGTAGCCAGCAGGGCTTCGAGAAAGGTCTGCCGGGCCAGTTCGGCGTCCAGGCTCTGCAGCCGCTGCGCGGCCTGCAGCATGAGCGGCGGCGCGTCGCCGCCCCGCCGCAGCGCGAACGCGACCTGCGCCCGCATCCGCTGCGCGCGCGCCTCGTCCAGCTCGCCCGGCGGCCCGACCTCAGCGGTTACCAATAGGGCCTGGGCCGCCTCGAAGTCTCCCGCTGCATACTTCGCCTCGGCCGCCGTCAGAGCCCGTGAGGCCCGCTGGCCCGGGTCCGGAGTGAGCGCCACGGCTCGCTCCCAGAAGGCCGCGGCGGCGGCGACCCCGCCTCGGCGCATGGCACGGCTGGCCGAGTTGATGAGCTCCTCAGCCACCGCCTCGTCCGGCCCCGCCGTCGCGTGGGCGCAGTGCCACGCCCGGCGGTCGGGGTCAGCCAGCGGATCGGTCACGGTGGCCAGCGCCTCGTGTACGGCTCGCCGGTCCTCGGCGGTGGCGGCTCGGTAGGCGGCCGAACGCACCAAGGGATGGCGGAAGCGTACGGTCGCACCGAACTCCAGCAGGTCGGCCGCGACGGCCAGGTTGATGGCTCCGGGGTCCAGGCCGAGCATCTGGGCCGCCCGGAGGATCAGCGCCGGGTCGCCGACTGGATCGGCCGCCGCCAGCAGGACCAGCCGCTGGACCTCGGCGGGCAGCTCACCCAGGCGTGCTGCGTACTGATCTTCGATGCGCCGGGGCAGGTCTCCCGCGTCCGGAAGAGCGAACCCGCCGGCGAGGTCGGCGGCGCTCCGGCCACGGTAGAGCTCGAGCAGGGCCAGCGGATGGCCGTGGGTCTCGGCCAGGATCCGGGCGCGGACGCTCTCGTCGAGCGGACCTGAGATGACCGTCGCCAGCAGCGCCCGAGCCGACTGCTCATCCAGTCCGCCCAGCCGGAGTTCGGGCAGACCCGCCAGGTAATCCGACGCGGGAGCTCCGGGGGTCGGCGTCCGGACCGCGAACACCAGCGCTACCGGCTCGGCCAGCAGGCGGCGCGCGATGAATCCAAGGACCTGGGCCGAGGCTTGGTCGAGCCACTGCGCGTCGTCGACGATACACAGTAGCGGCCGTTCCTGGGCGGCTTCCGCCATGAGGCTGAGCGCCGCCAAGGCGACCAGAAACCGGTCCGGGCTTTCTCCGGAGGCGAGCCCGAACGCGACGCTGAGCGCGCGACGCTGCGGCTCGGCCAGCGACCCGAGCCGACCGAGCATCGGGGCGCACAGCTGGTGCAGCCCCGCGTAGGGGAGCTCCATCTCCGACTCGACGCCGGCCACGCGGGTCACCCCGAAACCGGGCACCTCGGCGATCAGATGCCGCAGTAGTTCCGTCTTGCCGATCCCCGGCTCTCCCCGCACGACCAGGACGGCACTGCGGCCCCTTCGCACGTTCGCGATGAGCCGTCCCAGGATCTCCAGCTCGGCGGTCCTGCCGAACAACCGGGACGGAGGCATGTCACACCGACCATCCGGAGCGAGGACTAGGAGAGACGCTTCGCCTCAACGCTACTCACCACCTCAGCTTGGCCGCAACAGGCCGCGTGCCGGTTGACCCCGGTGAGCAGGGCGTAGTCCGCGGCGGTGTAACCCGGCCACCAGGCCGGCGCCGATGCCCTGAGAGCCTCCGGTGATGATGGCGACCCGCCGGTCGTTCCCGGTCATGCGATGATCAGCGCCGGGTCGCTCGGGTGCTGGCTGAGCGGCGTGGTCTCGACGGTCATCCACAGATCCATAGGCAGCGACCCCAAGATCGCCTGCATCTCGGCGGGGTTCCCGGCGTTCCACTCCTCGAGCTGGCCGCGAACTCGGTGGACCGCCGCGCCGGCGACGGGATCCGTCACGTCGCCGGCGCGGAGAAGCCGTCTCAGCGGCTGGTGTCGGGCGGGCCGAGGTAGGGAAAGTGGGCCAGCAGGTCGTCGTGCGGCTTGAGGCCGGACGGAGGGACCTTGCCGTTGGTCAGCCACGCGAAGCGCAGGCTGTACACGTCGTCGGCGAGAATGCGGCCGTTGGGGTAGGTGGCGGGCTGGGTCCGGTCGTAGTGCAGGATGTCGGGCAGGACCTGCAGGGCGGCGGCCTTGGCCTGCTCGGGGGTGTAGCCGCCGGCGTTTTCGAGGATGGCCGACCACGGGCCGAGGTAGTTGGCCACGTCGTCGGCGGGCTGGCGGGAGTTGAACAGGTTCTTCTCCCCGTCGGGGTTGATGAACGGGTTGATCGTGGGGTTCCCGCCGCGGTCCATTTGCTCGAGCACGCCGTCCTGGTAGCGGCTGATCGAGGCCCACACGCCGATCACCGGACCGCCGAGCATGTCGTCGGGGACCTCCAGCACGATCGAGTCGACGTTGTTGCCGGCGAAGTCGTCGTGCCCGGTCCAGGCGAACCCGTGCAGGGCGCCTTCGACGTCGGCGAAGAACGGGTCGCTGCGCAGCCCGGCGGCCAGCCGGATCCCGTTTGCTTCCACGGGCTGGACGGTGCCGTCGAAGCTGACCGGGATGCCCTCGGCGAGTATCTCTCCGCCGGGTTCGGCCTGGCGGGCCTGGGCGCCGGTGGCGTACCAGGCGTTCCCGGTCTGCCTGCCGTTCTCGTACTCGGAGAACACGAACGTGAACGCGACGTCGGCGTGGTTGTCGCCGTCGGTGTCGATGTTGATCCGGTAGACCGCGCCGGGGTAGAACTCCGGGCCGGTCACCGGGGCGGGGATCGGCGGCGGGGCGCTGGTCGGGTTGGAGTCCATGATCAGCACGGTCGTGCCGGGGTGGTGACGGTGCAGCAGGCTGTGATGATGTTCCGGGCCGGCGGCCGCCGGGAAGACGAACACGTCGGTGAGGTCCAGGCGGCGGTCGTCGCCGGGGAACTTGAGATTGTCGGCGCTGAAGTGGTTCGACATGGGGTGTGCTTCCTTCTGGGTAGTGGTGTGGGACGGCCGGGGGTCAGCCGCGGATGAAGCCGAGCAGGGCGGTGTTGACCTGGGCGGCGTGGGTCCAGGGGATGGCGTGCGGGCCGCCCTCGATGACGACCAACCGCACGTCCTTGATCAGGCCGGGCAGCCGCTTACCGGTCTTGTCCAGCGGCAGGACCTGGTCCGCGTCGCCCTGGATGACGAGGATCGGCACGTCGATCTCGGGGAGGTCGGCGCGGAAGTCGGTCGCCCAGGTCGGGATGCAGGCCACCGCGGCGGTGGCCGACGCGCTGACGGCCAGGTTCCAGCTGGCCTGCCAGGCCTGGTCGCTGACCAGGGTGCCGCGCAGGGTGTCGACGTTGTAGAAGTTGTCCAGGAAGCCCTTCATCCACGCCGGGGCGTCGGCCTGGGCGGCCTGGACGAATCCGTCGAACAGGCCTTGCGGCACCCCTTCGATGTTGTCGGCCGTCTGCAGCAGGAACGGGGGGATCGGGGAGACCAGCACCCCTTTGGCTACCCGGGCCGAGCCGCGGGTGCCCAGATACCGGGTGACCTCGCCGGTGCCCATCGAGTGCCCGACCAGGACGGCGTCGTGCAGGTCGAGGTGGTCCAGCAGGGCGCTGAGGTCGGCGGCGAAGGTGTCGTAGTCATAGCCGGTGACCGGCTGGCTGGACTGGCCGAACCCGCGCCGGTCGTAGGTGATGACCCGGTAGCCGGCCTCGAGCAGGGCCGGGACCTGCTTGTCCCAGCCACGGCCGCTGAGAGGATAGCCGTGGATCAGCACCACCGGCTGGCCGGCGCCATGATCCTCGTAATGGATCTCGATATCTGAACTGTTTTCCTGGCCGACGGTGATCGTGGGCATGAGCCCTCCTTCTGTTGGTTGGTACAGGAATCACGGTCGCGCTCCGGGCGGCGCGTCGAACCCGTGACACCCCCGGCCGGGTTCCCTGGTCTGGGCCGACCCGCAGACCGGGGGCACGGGCCAGGGGCCGTACGGGTGCGAGTGACCTCCTCCGCACGCGACCGTGGAAGCCATGGAATCCAGGTCGCCTCGCATCGGGCAGCTGCTACGGCAGTCGTTCGCGGCGATGACCGCCCAGGAGCGAGCCAGGCTGATCGCGATGTACGGGATGATCGCGGGCCTGCACGTGGCGGGGTTCGTCATCTTGTTCGCCTTCGTGGTGCCTTCGCATTACCAGGGGCTCGGGGTGGGGGTGGCGGTGCTGGCCTACACGCTCGGCTTGCGGCACGCGTTTGACGCCGATCACATCTCCGCTATCGACAACAGCACCCGCAAGGTACTGGGCGAGCGGCAGGGCACTGGCCAGCCGCGCCCGTTCGGCTTCGGGTTCTTCTTCTCCCTCGGGCACTCGACCGTCGTGGTCGCGATCGGGGCCGGGATCGTGGTGGCGGAGAAGACGGTCTTCGGCGCGGTCTCGGACAGCGGCTCGGGGCTGGAGCGGTTCGGGGGCCTGTTCGGCACCGTCGTCTCGGCGGCCTTCTTGCTGCTGATCGGGCTGCTGAACCTGGTGGTCCTGGCCGGGATCGCGCGGGTCTTCGCCTCGATGCGCCGCGGCACCTACGACGAGGCCGAACTGGAGCGCCAGCTGGCCAGCCGCGGGTTCTTCTCCCGGTTCTTCGGCCGCTGGATGGCGGTCATCACCAAGGAGTGGCAGCTGTACCCGGTCGGGGTCGTGTTCGGCCTGGGCTTCGACACCGCCACCGAGGTCGCCCTGCTGGCCACCACCGCGCTGCTGGCCTCCCAGCACATCCCGTGGTACGCGATCATCTGCCTGCCGGTCCTGTTCACCGCGGGCATGACGATTATGGACACCACCGACGGGGTGTTCATGAACCTGGCCTACGGCTGGGCGTTCTTCAACCCGGTCCGCAAGGTCTACTACAACCTGGCCATCACCGGGCTGTCCGTGGCGATCTGCTTCGTCATCGGCGCGGTCGAGGCCCTGAGCCTGCTACCGCAGGAGATCCACGGGCTCAGCCGTACCACCGGCTTCTGGGGCCTGATGTACCGGTTCAACATCAACACCGCCGGGTTCGTGATCGTGGGGCTGTTCCTCGCCACCTGGCTGGCCGCCCTGCTTATCTGGCGCTTCGCCCGCATCGAGGAAAGATGGAACCCAGCCAACGGTCCGGCCCGCCCGGCGGCACCTCGTGATTGACCCGATATGCGTTCACGCTGCCGCTAGGCCTGCGGGTCGGCCGGCCCGAGGCGGGCGAGGGCCTGCCGCAGCTCGCGGCGTGAGCCGACGCCGAGCTTGGTGTACACCTTGCTGAGATGCCATTCGACGGTCCGGGTGCTGAGGAATAGCTGGGCGCCGATCTCTGCGTTGGTGCCGCCGTCGACGGCGAGCCGCGCGATGTGCGCCTCCTGGGCGGTCAGCTCGCTGACCGTCTCGACCGTCGGCTTGCGTACCGTGTCGCCGGCGGCCAGCAGCTCATGCCGGGCCCGGTCGGCGAACGCCTCGATGCCCATCGCGGTGAACAGGCCATGGGCGGTCCGTAGCTCGGCGCGGGCGTCCTGGCGCCGGTTCTCGCGGCGCAGCCATTCGCCGTACAGCAGGTGGGCGCGGGCCACGGCCGGGCGCATGCGGGTCCGGCCGAGCCGCTCGATCGCCTCGCGATAGCCGTTCTCGGCGGCCCGACCCTCGCTGAGCAGGGCACGCGAGCGCGCCTCGGTGCCAAGCGCCCAGTCGGTACCGCTGGCGCGGGTCATCTCGGAAAGCCGCTGGAGAGCGTTGGAGGCGCGCGCGGGCTGGCCGCTGCGGACGGCCGCCTCGATCAGCTCGGTGAGCGACCATCCGAGGACGCCGATGTCGTCGTACTCGCACGCCAGTTCGGCGGCGGCGAAGGCCTTGTCGTAGCGCCCGAGGCCGTTAAACAGCAAGGCGGCGGCGTACTGGCTGGTCACTCCCCTCCCCTCGCCACGGCTCGTCACGGCGTCCATGGTGGCCTGGATGAGCTCAGTGGCCTCGGCCTCACGGCCCCGCCACGCGGCGAGGCCCAAGGCACCGTGGGGCCCAAGCTGGCTCCCCGTCGCGTCGGTGACCGCCTGCGCCTCCGCGATGAGCGCCGCGCCCTGCTCCAGCTCGCCCGCGTGGGTGTGCAGGAGGATGCGCCACCGGATCGCGAGAGGGAGCTCACTAAGTGCCCCCGCGTCACGCGCGAGCTTGACGTGACGGCTGGCCAGGATGTGCCATGTCTCGTCGTCCCACACCGCCATGGCCGCCAGTCCGGCGAGCCATAGCCAGCTCAGCCCCTCCTCCGCCGAGATGTCCTGGCCGCGGAAGGCGAGCAGCGCCCGTTTCAGGGCGGGCGTCCCGGCCGCATAGCCCTCCGTCACCAGCAGCGCGAGGCCGTCCAGGAGCAGATCGGGGGCGCGGGCCGGGGCCGGCGGCGCGGGCGCCGTACGTGCGGCTCTGGCCACGTCCCCGACCGCCGGAGACTGGCGGCCGACGAACAGCGCGGCGGTGAACGCTTCCAGGTAGGTCTCGCGGGCCAGCCCGGCGTCCAGCCCCTCGAGCTGCTTGGCCGCGCTGAGCATGAGCGGGGGCGCGTCACGGCCGTGACTGGAGGCGAACGCGATCTGCGCGCGGAGCAGGTCGGCGCGGGCACGTTGCAGTTCATCCAGTGGCCCGGCCTGGGCCATGGCCAGCAGGCCGAGCGCGGCGTCAGATGCGCCCGCCTGGTTCCTGGCCTGCGCCGCGGCCAGCGCTCGCTGAGCGCGGCGGGCCGGGTCGATCGTCAGCCTGGCGGACCGCTCGAGGAACGCGGCCGCCGCCGCGAGACCGCCGCGGCGCTGGGCCCGGCCTGCGCACAGCTCGAGTTCGGCAGCAACTTCCTCATCGAGGCCCGGCACGGCCTGGGCCCGGTGCCAGGCCCGCCGATCAGGATCGACCGCCGCGTCGGTGGCCTCGGCCAGCGCGCCGTGCAGCTCCTGCCTGGTCTGGGCCGATGCCGACCAGTAGGCCGCCGAGCGCACCAGCGGATGCCGGAAGCGCACCCGCGCGCCAAACTCGGCCAGCCCCGCCTCCACCGCCGGCTTGGCCGCCCCGGCGCCGATCGCGAGCCGCCCGGCCGCCCGCCACACCAGCACCGGATCGCCGGACGGATCGGCCGCCGCCAGCTGCACCAGCCGCCGGGTCTGCGCGGGCAGCGCCTCCAGCTGCCGCCTGAAGCTCTCCTCGATCCGCCCGTCCAGCGGTACCACTTCG
The DNA here is from genome assembly GCA_963722055.1 of uncultured Actinomycetes bacterium. Classification (GTDB taxonomy): domain Bacteria; phylum Actinomycetota; class Actinomycetes; order Streptosporangiales; family Streptosporangiaceae; genus Palsa-504. Next base: position 47,671 of record CAVRLA010000019.1, read on the forward strand.
CTGACCCCGAACCCGCCCGTCAGCTGCGCCGGGGTCAGCCCTCGCGTCAGCTCCAGCAGCGCCAGCGGGTTCCCGTGCGTGTCGGCGATGATCCGGTCCCGGACCCGCGCGTCCAGCCGCCCGGCCACCCGGCTCAGCACCGACTCCAGCAGCGATCGCGCATCGTTGTAGGCCAGGCCCTTTACCACGAGCTCCGGCAGCCCGGCCACGTCCTGGCCCGGGACCCGCGCCGCGAAGACCAGGCCCACCGGGTCGGCTGCCAGCCGGCGGGCCGCGAACCCCAGCGCCTGCGCTGAGGCGTGGTCCAGCCACTGCTGGTCATCCACCACACACACCAGCGGACGTTCCCCAGCCGTCTCGGACAGCAAGCCCAGCACGGCCAGGCCCACCAAAAACCGGTCCGGCACCGGTCCGGCGCTGAGGCCGAACGCGGTCCGCAGCGCCTCACGCTGCGGATCCGGAAGAGACTCGGCATGATCCAGCATCGGCGCGCACAGCTGATGCAGCCCCGCGAACGCCAGCTCCATTTCCGACTGCACGCCCGCCGCCCGCGCCACCAGGCATCCCGAGGCCCGCTCAGCCAGGTAGTCCAGCAGCGCGGTCTTGCCTACGCCGGGCTCACCGCGCACCACCAGGGCCCGGCCCTGGCCGGCCCGCACGTCAGCAACGAACCGGTCAAGTGCGTCACGTTCGCTGCGCCGGCCCGTTAGCCCAGCTGCGGGGCTCCCGATACCGGAATGTGCCGTCATCGGCCTCCCAGCCAGTCACCACTAACGTCCGCCCGTCAGCCTACCCGCGGAGACCGAACCCGGAAGGCCGGGCGCGGCTCCTGTTTGATGAGGGACCTGCGCCGTTACCCCTGGCACCGACGCTCGACAGATGGTTCCGAGCGAGTACTGGCGCGGCCCCGGCCGCAGACCGAAGCGCCGGCCCGTGATTACACGGGCGCGATGCTCCCCGTGGAGCACGACGCTGAGATCAGCAACGTGGACAGGAAGGCGGGCCCAGTGCGTTACCAGGCGGTGAGCGGATGGTGGCCGCGATGAACTTCGACAATCTCGTCGCCGTGCTTGCGGTCGCGGCGGCCGTGCCGTTGATCCTCGCGGCCGTGCCGCGGGTGCGTGTCCCCGGACCGGTGCTGGAGATCGTCGCCGGGATCGTGCTGGGCCCCGCGGTACTGGACCTGATCCAACCTGACCAGGCGGTACGGCTGACCTCGACGATCGGGCTGGCGTTCCTGCTGTTTCTCGCTGGCCTGGAGGTCGACGTCCGCCACTTTCGCGGGCCTCGCGCCCGCCTGGCCGGACTCGCGTTCGGCCTGAGCGCGCTGCTCGCCCTGATCGTCGGCATCGTGCTGCACGCTGCGGGTGTCGTCGAAAGCCCGCTGCTCACCGGGATCATCCTCCTGGCCACGTCGCTGGGCCTGATCATTCCCATCCTGCAGGACGCCGGTGTGGCCGACCGTCCCGCCGGCCAGTTCGCGATCGCCGGCGCCTCGCTCGGCGAGCTCAGCCCGGTCATCCTGCTCTCCCTCTTCTTCTCGGGCCACACGACCGCCATAGGTCCCAAACTGCTGCTGCTGTCGCTGCTTGGCGTCCTGGTTGTCCTCCTCGCCATCGGAACGCTCCGCATCGAGCACTCAATGTGGATCACCACGATGATTAACAAGCTGGCCGACACCTCAGCCCAGATCCGCATACGACTGTCGGTGCTGCTCGTGGTCGGCCTGGGCGCCCTGGCCACGCATCTAGGGTTCGAGGCGATCCTCGGCGCGTTCATCGCCGGGGCGATCCTTCGCCTGGTGGACGCGGATGCCGAACACAAGCACCCGCTGTTCCACCCGAAACTCGATGCCATCGGCTATGGCTTCCTCATCCCGGTTTTCTTCGTCACCAGCGGGCTCACATTCAACCTGTCGGTGCTGTTCTCGAGCGCCTCTACCGTGCTGCGGGTGCCGCTGTTCCTGCTGGCCCTGCTGGTCGTGCGCGGACTGCCCGCCGTCCTCTACCGGTCTGCCCTAGCCGGCGTCCGAGACGTCGCCGCCGTGGGGCTGCTCCAAGCGACGTCGCTGCCCTTCATCGTCGCCGCCACCACCATCGGGCTTCAGGTGCACGCCATCGGGCCGGCCAACGCGGCCGCACTCGTCGCCGCGGGGCTGTTCAGCGTCATCCTTTTCCCCATCATCTCGCTGCAGTTGCTGCGATCGTCTGCTCAAGGCCCGAGCATGGTCCCGGAGCAGGGGCACGTTCGTCAGCAGCCTTGAGTGGCGCGATCAGTGAAGAGCCACCCGACCCGGCAACGTTTGTGCCGACGGCACTGAGAGTTACATAGGCGGCAAGACGTTTGACCAGATGGCCGGAGAGCTGAAAGCGTGACATCGATGAATGAACTGTCGCGTACCGCCGCCGCGCCCTGGGCCGCGGATGGCCCTATGTTCAGTCAGCCCGGCCTGGCCAGACCGGTGGCCTGGGCGACACCGCATGATCTGGATCGACTGCGCGCCAGCCACCGACGCGGACAGCTGGGCAAACCGCTGGTGCCGACCAGCGTTGCATCGCCGCGGCTGAGCGACGAGCTGTTCGCGCGGCTCCTGACCTACGGCGCGCCGCACGAGACTCATCGGGGTGATGTACTGTTCCGGCCCGGCGACGAAGACGTCGACCTGATCGTGGTCGACCGGGGTTCGGTGGAGGTGATCCGGACGGAAACGGCCGGCGCGCCCGCCGCGACCGTCGCGGCGGTGGACGCGGGCGGCTTTGTCGGCGAGCTGAACCTGCTGACCGGGCAGAATGTCTACCTGCTGTGCCGGGTGCGGGAGGGCGGCACGATCTACCGGGTGAGGCCGGAGCGCCTGCGGCAGCTCATGGCCAACGATGTCGAGCTGTCCAACATCGTCTTCAAGGCGCTGATTGCCCGCCGGGAGTTGCTGCAGCGCAGCACCGCCGCCCTGGCGGTGGAGATCGTCGGCACCGACAGGTCGGCGGCGGCGCTGGCCCTGCGGACTTACGCCGCCCGTCAGCGCCTGATCCACCTGTGGTTCGACGCCGACACCCCCGCGGGCCAGGCGATGATGGAGTCCTCCGGCCTGACCGAGGACGACCTTCCCGCCGTCGTCATGCCCGGCACCACGCTGACACAGGCCACGCCGGGCGGGCTGGCCGAGAAGCTTGGCCTCAGCTACCGTCGTTCGTCCGCCAAGCCGGTTGACGTCACGATCGTCGGCGCGGGCCCGGCCGGCCTGGCGGCCGCGGTCTACGGGGCGTCCGAGGGCCTGGACACCGTGCTGCTGGACGCCGTCGGCACCGGCGGGCAGGCCGCGGCAAGCTCCCGGATCGAGAACTACTTCGGCTTCCCGTTCGGCCTTTCCGGCACCGATCTGACCGGCCTGGCCGTGCTCCAGGCGCTGAAGTTCGGAGCCCAGCTGGCCAGCCCGTGCCAGGCGGTCAAGCTCGACACCGACCGCAACGGCGACCTGCTCCGCCTGCACCTGCAGGGCGGGGAGGTCATCGACAGCAAAGCCGTCGTCATCGCGACCGGCGCCCGCTACCGGGCACTGCCGCTGGAACGCTGGCCTGACTTCGAGGGCGCCGGCATCTATTACGCGGCCACCGAACTAGAAGCCCGGGCGTGCACGGACAGCCCGGTCACGGTGGTCGGCGGCGCGAACTCCGCGGGTCAGGCGGCGCTGTACCTGGCCGGGCGAGGCAGTGAGGTCTCCCTGGTCGTCCGCGGCCCGGACATCGCGACCGAGATGTCGGCCTATCTCGTCGACCGGCTGCTGGGCCACCCGCGGGTGACGGTGCGGTGCCGGAGCGAGGTCACCCGGCTCGATGGCGGTGACTTCCTCGAGGAAGTCACCATCACCGACCGGACGGCGGACACCGCGCAAGCCCAGCCCTGTGCGGGCTTGTTCTGCTTCATCGGCGCCGAGCCCGCCACGGACTGGCTGACCGGGATCGCTACCGGGGACGATGGTTTCATCCGGACCGACGTCCAGCTGACCGACGACGACCTCGGACCGGCGTGGGCCACGCTGGGACGGCGGCCGCTTCCGTTCGAGACCAGCATTCCCGGCGTGTTCGCGGTCGGCGACGTCCACTCCGGCTCGATGAAGCGGGTCGCCGCAGCCACCGGCGAAGGCGCCAGCGCCATCGCCTCGGTCCACAAGGCCATCGCCACGCTGGCCTAGCGATCAAGGAATGAGCGCCCAGGGCGAGGACGTGACAAGCACGGGCGGCTGACGCGGCCCGGACCTTCGGCGGGACCGGGACGGGCGCGTTTCCGCGGAAACGCGCGAGAGAGCGGCGGACCGGCCGGCCGCTGCCCGAGTATCGGCGGGCCCGGCCCCCGCCTCCCCTCGACACAAGCCGGCTAGCGGCCGCCGAGCGCCAGGCGGGCGGCACTGACATCTTCCCGGCCGTGGCCGGCGTCAACGGCTGCGCGCCACTGGCGGGACAGCGCGGCCAGAAGCGGCAGCTCATCATCGCCCGCGGCCGCGATCGCCAGGTCCACGTCCTTGAGCGCCCACTCCAGCGGGAACTCGGGCGCGAAATCGCCCCGCTCGATCTTGTGCAGCTTGGCGCCCGCGATCGGCGCGTCCAGCGGGCCGCCTTCGATGGCCTCGGCCAGTTCAGAGGCATCGATGCCCAGCCGGCCAGCCAGTTCCATGGCCTCAGCCACGCCCTCGATCAAGACGGACATGTAGGCGTTGACGACCAGCTTCATCCGGCTGCCCTGGCCGGCCTCGCCCAGCCACACGGTCTTGCGGCCGACCGCCGAGAACACCGGGCGCACGGCCGCGGCCGCCGCGGGCGGGCCGGACGCCAGGATGAGCAGCTGGCCGGCCTCGGCCGGGCCCTTGCTGCCCGATACCGGCGCGTCCACGAACATGACATCGGGCCGCAGCTGACCGAGCCGGCTGCCGATCCCGGTCGTGGCCGCAACGCCGATCGTGCCCATTTGCGCCCAGACCGCGCCGCCCGCCAGCGCCTGTGCTACGCCGCCAGCGAAGATCACCGAGTTAACCACGTCGGCGGTCGGCAGCATCGTGATCACGACGTGCGCATCCCGGACCGCTTCCGCTGCCGACGTTGCCACCAGGGCTCCGGCCTCGGACAGCGGCGCAGTCGCGGTGGGCGACCGATCCCAGACCGTGGTGTGCAGCCCGGCGGAGACCAGGTTGCGGGCCATCGCCGAGCCCATGATGCCGGTCCCCAGCACCGCCACCCGCACATCCTCGCCACGGCTATCCGTAGCAGCCATCAGAGGTCTCTCCCTCCGCTCCGCAGTTATGACCATCAGTAGGAGCGGCCTGACCCTATAGCCCAGGCCAATAACACGAGAGGCGGCATCGCCGTTACCGCCATGAGATTGCGGTGTCAACTGCTAAGTGAGCGGCACGACACGGCCCGGTCCACGACAAGGGGCAGGTTAGCGTCAAGCCGCACCTAGGGTAACCCGATACCGAGGAGACACCATGGCTGAGAAGAAACCAATGGTCCTGTACGCCGCATCCTACGACAGCGTCTCAGCCGCGCTGGCGGACCTGGACGCCATCGAGCAGCTGCACAAGGACGAGATGATCGGCTCGTACGACGCGGCGGTGATTGACCAGGAGAACGGCAAGCCCCACGTCGTCAAGCGGATGGACCGCCCGTACATCCGCGTCGTCCCCGAGTGGTTCGGGGGAGGGACTCTGCCCCGCAAGGAACTCTACGAGGCGGCTCAGGAACTGACGGCCAACCAGGCGGGGCTGATCGCGGTGGGCGAGCCGACCATCGAGAAAGCAGTCGACCAGGCGCTGACGGGTGCCGCCAAGGTAGTGAAGCACACGATGGATGCCACGGCCGACGAAATCACCAGCGAGCTGCAGGAAGCGCTCAAGAGCTAGACATCCGGGGTGACATCAGCGGGGCCGGGCGGTGTTATTCCGATTCCCGGAGGCCAGATCGCGCCGAGCGAGGTGCGGGCTCGTCAGCCGGCCGCAGGACCGCGGTGCCTAGCCACTGACTGGCCAGCAGGGCCAGCTCAATGTGCAGGCGGTCCTCGCTGACGGGCCGCCCGAGCCCTTCTTCGGCCTTGCGTATCCGGTACTGGACCGTGTTCTTGTGCAGCACGAGACGTTCCGCCGTGGTTTTGTAGCTGCCGCCTTCCTGCAGGAACACCCGCAATGTGTCGCGCAGCCGGGCGCCTTGCGCGTCGTCGGCGGCCAGGGCCCCCAGGGTCTCGATGACCCAGGTCTGCAGCAACTCGATCGAGCCTGACATCAGGGCCAGCGGGGCGACCTCGCCGAAGCTGGTCACCAGCTGAGCCGATGGTCCGGCCGCTAGGGCGACCGCCTGGGCGTGCAGCGCCTGCTGATGAGTGCGGCGGAAACCCGTGATCCCGAGCGCCGGTTCCCCGAGGGCGAACCGGATCCGGTCAGAGCCCGGGACGTTCTTGATGCCCATAGCCGGGACATCGATATCGCGCCGGATGCCGAGCGGCAGCCAGGCCCACGCGCTGAATTCGTCCTGGGGGATGAACATCGGCCGTCCGTCGTAGCCGGCTCCGGTCGCCAGTTCTGTGGTCGCATGCTCGAGCTGTCCGATGGAATCGCCGCCTGCTACCGCCCCGGTCATCCAGGTCACGACGCCCAGGTGGCGCTGCCGGAGCCGGTAGCCCAGGATGGCCTCAAAGGAATCGACGTCTACCAGCTCGTCCCGCAGCAACGCCCGGACCCGCGCCGCCCGGGCCACGCTCTGGTTCCTGAGCCAGTTCTCCTTCTCCGATTCGTAGGCGGACACGACCTCTTCCGAGACCTTGTCGATATAGGAAGCCAGGACCGCCGCGATGCGCAGCCCGGCCAGGCTGACCACTGCCGCGTTGTCGGTACGCCGTCCCAGTTCCTGCAGGCACCAGTCCTCGAATCGGGCCGACCCGATGCGGTAGGCACGCAGCAGCGCGGCGATGGGTACCCCGCGCTGCGCCAGCCGACGGGCGTATTCCTCCGCGGCCGCTGGGGCGTGCACCTTCTCCATGTCGATGCCGTGCTGCAGAATGTGCAGCACAGTGGTCACATTCTCCGCGACGCTCGCCTCGAGCAGTTCCAGGATGCGCTGGTCGCTGCGCAGCTGAGGGATCTCCCGCACGATCAGCTGGTAGACGTCAGCAGACATCTCCATGGCACGAGGAGCAAGCGCTGCGGTGACCTCCGAGGTGCTCTCCGCGGCGGACGGGCTCGAGGAGTCCACCGAGGGATAGTACGTCGCCGGTAGGCATCGTGGCGAGGGCACGACGCGCAGCGAGGGGTTTGTTACGTGGGCACGAAGGCAGCGCAGCGCCCGGCCGAGTCAGCCGGTGATTTGGAGTTCGTCGTCGACTGCCATCTCGGCGTGAGAGCCGGGACATTAGGGTTGAGGGCCTGATCGCCAGCAGCGACGGGAGCGCTATGGACCGTGAGGGATTGCGAGTGGTGCCCGAGGCCACGCCCCAGGTCGAAGAGGAAGGCGCTCAGCCTGCGGAGCATGGCGCGCTGACCAAGACGGCATCGGGTGATCGTGTCCAGACCACCGGCAGGCGGGGGACGTTCCGTGCGCTGGGTTCGCGGCCGTTCCGGCTGTATTTCGCGGGTCAGGTGGCCTCGGCCAGCGGCACCTTCGTGCAGCAGACTGCTATCGGCTGGCTGGTCCTGCGGCTGACCGGCTCAGCGGCGGAACTGGGCCTGGTGCTGGCCGCGGGCGGCGTGCCGTCGCTGCTGTTCGGCCCGTGGGGCGGGACGGTCGCCGACCGGGTCGACCTGCGCAGGCTGCTCATCGGCACGCAGACCGCCTATGGCGTGCTGGCCGGCTTGCTGTGGGCCCTGGCGGTCGCCGGGAAGGCGTCCGTCGCGGTGATCATCGCGATCAGCGTGGCCAGCGGTGTCGTGGGCATCGTCGACTCGCCCGCCCGGCAGGCGTTCATCGGTTTCCTGGTGATGCCGGAGGACCTGTCCAGCGCGGTCAGCCTCAACGGCGTCGTCATGAACAGCGCCCGGGTGGTCGGCCCGGCCCTGGCCGGCGTCCTGATCGTCACCATCGGCACGACTGTCTGTTTCGCGGTCAACGCGCTGTCCTACCTGGCCGTGATCGCCGCGCTCGTGATCCTGCGCCCGCTGCGAAGCGGCGCGCCGCAACGGCACGCGGCCGGCGGCCTCCGCGCGGGCCTGCGGTACGCGGCCAGCCGCCAGCAGCTGTGGCTGCCGCTGGTCATGATGGCGCTGGTCGGGCTGCTGGCCTTCAATTTCCCGGTCATCTTGCCCGTGCTGGCCAGCCACACGTTCCATGGCAACGGCGGCACCTACGGGCTGCTGTCCACCATGCTCAGCATCGGGTCGGTCGCCGGCTCGCTCGGCGTCGGCTTCATCCGCCATCCCCGCCGTCCGTACCTGATGACCGCCGCGCTGGCGTTCGGGGTCTTCCTCGCCGCGACCGCGGGGGCACCGGATGTCGCTGTGGCGTGCCTGACGCTGCTGGCGACCGGGGCGGCTGCCTTCTCGTTCGTCACACTGTGCTCAACCACGCTGCAACTGCACTCCTCCCCGGCCTACCGCGGGCGGATCATGGCGCTGTGGGTCTACGTCTACATCGGAACCAGCCCGGTCGGCAGCATCATCACCGGGGCCATCATCTCCGCTGCCGGGGTGCGGGCCGCCCTGCTGACCGGCGCCGCTGCTTGCCTGGCCGCGGCCGCCATCGCCTCCCGCGTCCACACCCCGCCGCATCCCGACGCGGCGCTAACCGATCTGGCCACTGCCTAGCTTGCCGCTAGCCGGGATCTCAAGCCCAGACTCGATCCGGAGGTCGTGGTGGTTCAGTTGCCGCCGCACTTGGCTGCGGTCGTTGAGTTGGTGTGCGAACGCTGGGAGCTGACGCTATCCGGCCAGGCGCCACGAGGTGACTGGAGCACGATCCTGGTTGCATCGCGTCGAGGTATGCCGTGCGTCCTGAAGATCGCAGGGCCAGAACACAACGCCATTGATGAGGCGCTCGCGCTTGAGGCGTGGAACGGAAATGGCGCGGTACGGTTGCTTGAAGCCGATCGCGAGCATGGCGCGCTGCTGTTGGAGCGGCTCGATCCTGACCGCACCCTGCGCACCACGGAACTAGCCACCGCAGCCGAGATAGCCGGCCGCCTGATTCGCGAACTCGCGGTACCGGCGCCGGCTGGATTGCCGCTTCTCACTGACATCGCGTCGCAAAAGCCCGGCATCCTGCGTCGCCGGCAAGGCGCGCTGGGCGAACCAGTACCGGGTCGTTGGATCGACATCGCCTGTGGTCTGGCGTGCGATCTGGCTACCGATCCAGGCAGCCAGCTGGTGCACGGTGATCTGCACTACGACAATATCTTGGCCGGCTCGCGGCGGCCGTGGCTGGCCATTGATCCCAAGCCAGTCATCGGCAACCCGGAACGGTCGGTTGCCGAACTGATGTGGGATCGCATCGACGACGCAACGCAGCCGCATGACGTCCACGCCCTGTTCGCCGCGTTGACCCGTACCGGCATGCTGCACCCGGAGCGGGCCCGCGCCTGGACAATTGTCCAAGCGGTCGACTACTGGCTCTGGGGCCTGGGCGCCGGCCTCACCGAAGACCCACGGCGTTGCGAAAGACTGCTAGCGACCCTCGACCCATAGGCGGTCCGTAGGTCGAGTACATCGCCTGGTACAACGGCACCCAGCTGCGCTTCCGTCTATGTGACTGCTAAAGACTGCAGCTGGCGTGAGTTCCGAGGCATCCTGGCGGGATGACGGCAACCTGCATTGTCCTGAACGGCACGAGCTCTTCTGGCAAGTCGAGCATCGCGGCGGCGTTGCAAGAGCTTTGGCCCATGCCCCTTCAGGTGACTGGCATTGATACCTTCCTGGCGGCGCAGAGCAAGCGGTTCTTCGCGATCGGCGGGCACGGGGCAGCCGGGTTCAGCTGGGTCCCGGCTACCGTTGACGGGCAGCCTGCCTTCGACGTCGTGCCAGGCCCGCTGGGACTGGGGATGATCAATGCGAGCCAGGCGTACTGGGCTGCGTGCGCCGGTGCCGGGCTCGATCAGGTCATCGACGATGTGTGGCTGGTGCCCGATCAGCCAGCCGGGCTGCAGAATGCCCTGGTGGCAGCGAATACGTTGTGGGTGGGGGTGCATTGCCCGCTGGCCATCGCCGAGCAGCGGGAAACGGAGCGCGGCGACCGTATCGCTGGCACGGTGCGCGGTCAGCATGCCCTGGTCCACACGTTCAGGAAGTATGACGTGGATGTCGACACCTCGGTTGCTACTCCCCGGGAATGCGCGCAAGCGATCCTTGCCGCGCTGGATGCCCGTTCGGGCCTGAGGCGCGATCCCTGTTAGGCCGACGTGGCCAGCCTTCCGATTTCGGGCAGCGCGGTGTGGAGTTCCCGCCGGGAGGTGATGCCGAGCTTCGTGAATACCTTGCGCAGGTGCCACTCCACCGTGCGCGAGCTGAGAAATAGCTCCGCGCCGATCTCGGGATTCGTGCGTCCTTCCCTGGCCCGCCAGGCGATCTGCCGCTCTTGGGGCGTCAGCTCGTCACGCGCCGGCTCGGAGCGCTTGTGGACCGTCTCCCCGGTGGCCAGCAGCTCGCGGCGGGTGCGGTCGGCGAACGCCTCGGCCTGCATCGAGGTGAACATCTCGTAGGCGGTCCGCAGCTGGACCCGGGCATCAGCTCGCCGGTTCCGGCGTCTGAGCCATTCCCCGTAGATGAGATGAGCACGAGCAAGGGCCACGGCGCCGCGGCAACGGCCGAGCTGCTCGATCGCTTCACGGTACAGAGCCTCGGCGTCATCGCCGTCGCTGATAAGCGCGCGCGAGCGCGCTTCGATGCCCTGGCCCCACGGCGTACCACTGTGCCTCGTCGTGCGCGTGAGCTGCTCGACGGCGCGAGCGGCGCGGCCGGTATCGCCGCTGCGGGCCGCCGCCTCCACCAGTTCGACCAGGGCCCAGTTGGCAAAGCCGAGTTCTTGCGGGTACGCGCTCGCCTGGTCAGCGGCATCCAGCGCCGCCGCATAGCGGCCAAGGCCGTTGTTGAGTACAGCGCTCGTGTACTGGGCGAGGCTGAGCCCCATTCCCTCGCCACGCGATGCCACGACGCTCATGGTGACCTGGAACAGCTCATTCGCCTCGGGTGCGCGACCCTGCCAGCCCGCCAAGGCCAGGGCACTGTAGGGCGGCAGGTCGTTCCGCGTGGCCTCGGTGATGGCCGCGGTCTCCTCGACCAGCGAGGCCGCTGCCGTGAACTCGCCTGCATGCAAGTGCATGCCGACCCGCTGGCTGATAGCGATGGGGAGTAGGCCGAGCGCACCGACGTTACGGGTGAGCTGGAGATATCGAGTGGACAGCGCGTGCCATCCCTCGTCATCCCACAGATCGTGGGCGCTGTGGCAGGCGACGAAGGACCAGCGGAACTCGTCCCCGATAGCAGCGTCTCCGCTGCGAAAGGCACTCACCGCGCGCTGCACAACCGGCACCCCGGCTGCGTAGCCGTCCGTGATCAGGATCGCGAGTCCGTCCAGAAGCAGGTCTGGTGCGCGCGGGGGCTGCGGCGCGGCAGGCGCACCGCGTGCGGCCACCGCGACCTCCGACAAGCCGACGATATCGGCCAGACGGCCAGCGAATATCGCGGCGGCCAGCGCATCGAGGTAGGTCTCACGGGCAAGTTTGGGGTCGATCTGTTCGAGCCGCTCGGCTGTCCGAAGCAGCAGCGCCGAAGCCTCTCCGCTATTACTGGTGGCGAACGCCATCTGACCGCGTAGCAGGCCTATCTGGGCCCGCAGTAGCTCATCGGGTGCTCCTGCTTCCGCCCTGGCCAGCAGCTCGGTCGCCGCCTCCGGCGCTCCGGCCTGGTATTTAGCCCGCGCGGCGGCGAGCGCGCGTCCGGCTTGGCGTCCGGCATCAGCGGTCAGATCCGCCGAACGCTCAAGGAACGCGGCCGCCGCCGCCAAGCCTCCGCGAGCCTGCGCTCGGTCCGCGGACCGCTCCAGGTCTGCGGCGACATCCTCATCGGGCGCCGAAGCGGCCTGCGCCCGGTGCCAGGCGCGGCGATCGGGATCGACATCTGGATTGGCTGCCTCGGCCAGCGCGGCGTGCGTCTTCCTGCGGTCACCGGCGGACGCCCCCTGGTAGACAGCCGAGCGCACCAGCGGATGTCGGAACCGTACCCGCGTTCCGATCTCGAGCAGCCCGGTTGCCCCCTCGTAGTCCGCGGCCCCGACCCGGAGCCCGAGCAGGCTGGCCGCCCGCCACATCAGGGCAGCATCGCCGGTCGGCTCGGCCGCCGCGAGAACAAGCAACCGCCGCGCGTCCTCGGGCAGGCTCTCAGTCCGCCGCAGGAAACTCTGCTCTATCTTGCCTGACAGCGGCAGCACATCCGGCAGCCCAAATCCACCCGCCAGCTCCTCCGGCGACAGGTCCCGCGGCAACTCCAGCAGCGCAAGCGGGTTTCCCTTCGTCTCGGCTACGATCCGTTCCGCTACCGGGTCATCCAGTGGCCACCGGACCACGGAATCCAGCAGTTCTCGTGCGTCAGCCTTCGAGAGGCCTTCGACCACCAGTTCTGGCAGCCCATTGAAGTCAGCGCTCAGCTGACGCATCGCGAACATCATGAACACCGACTCGGCCTGCAGCCGACGTGCGGCGAACGCCAGTGCCTGAGCCGATGCCTGGTCGAGCCACTGCGCGTCATCCACGATGCATATCAGCGGCTGCTCCCCGGCCACCTCGGACAGCAGGCTCAGCACCGCAAGGCCGACCAGGAACCGATCCGGCGGCGGTCCCGCAGCGATGCCGAAGGCGGTCCCGAGCGCATCGCGCTGCGGCACCGGCAGATGTTCGAGCCGACCGAGCATCGGCCTGCATAGCTGGTGCAGCGCGGCGAATGCGAGCTCCATCTCACACTCCACACCTACCGCGCGTACGACCCGCAGCTCAGGCGCCGACCCGATGGCGTACCGCAGCAGCGCGGTCTTTCCCACTCCCGCCTCGCCCAGCAGCACCAATGCGGCGCTATGACCGGCGCAGACCCCCTCAACCAGCCCGCGCAGGACCGCGCACTCACGGTCTCGTCCGCGCAGGGCCACCTTCCCGGCCCGGAACGAGCTCTCCACCTGGTCGAAGCCCGTCAAGCGCACCTCCTTACGCCGCCCGTCGAACCGGAAAAGGAGGCGCCGGATACCCATCCCTGCTGCTAGTCCTGGGTGCTGGCCCGCGGCTGGCGTCACGATTGTAACCCTGGGCCGCGCTAACGATCTGGGTGCGCCATCAGATGCTCCGCCCAGTGGCTAGAAAATGGTCGAAGCAGATGACGGCCTGACCGGTCCGAGGCATGACCCGGCCAGGCGGACGATAATCCGGGGCGGCCGCTACGCCAGCGGGGTCGTCCGGCGCGACGCTGGGCCGTCGGTTCAGCGCTGCTGCGCGGAGGGAGCGAGCAGGCCCAGGGCGCGGGCGGTCTTGACCGCCTCGGCCCGGCTGTGCGCGCCGAGCTTGGCGTACAGGTTGCGCATGTGAGTCTTGACCGTGCTCGTCGCGACGGACAACTCCCGGGCGATCTCGGGCGCCGACAGGTGGGTCGGCAGGTAACGCAGTACGCGGATCTCGCGGTCGCTGAGCGCTTGGAGCGGCGGCTGAGAGCGGGCAGACGACGACGCGGGCCGGTTCCCGGATAGTAGGTCGCGGATCGCGGCGAGCAGGGCGGCGTGGGCGGTGCCGCGCTGGGCGTGCCGGCCGAGCAGGGCCGGGGCCGGGTGCAGCAGGAACCACAGCAGCGCGCCGTCGGCCTCGGCCAAGTCGAGCGCGCGCTCGAGGGCACGCCCGGCGGCGGCAGGGTCGCCGAGCGCGTCCCGGACGATCGCCTCCAGCAGGAACGCCTCGATCAGCCAGGATTGCCACCCCACCGGGATCGCGCCGTCCAGCACCGGCGCCAGCGCTGCGCTCGCGGCGTACGGGTCGTCCTGGGCCAGCCGCAGGACCGCGGCGGCGATGCGTATCTCGGCGCGGTTGAGGTCCCGTTCGTCCAGTCCAGCTAGGATCTGCTCGGCCTGCTCGCGGTCGCCGGGACGCACCATCGCGTGCAAGAGCCAGGCCCGCAGGGGCCTGGCCAGCGGGTGCGGCCCGGCCAAGCGCTGAGCGGCCAGGAATGCGGCCAGTGCGGCGGCGACCTGACCGCGGGCCAGCTCGAACTGGCCGCGGACGTACTGACTCCCCATCGCCGCCGCGGGATTGGCTTCCACCCGGAAGATGCGCTCGGCGCGCTGCACCCAGGGTTCCGCCTCAGCCAGCCGCCCCTGCCAGGCCAGCGCGGATCCCAGCGTCATGGCGGCGAAGCCCGCGAACAGATCGTCCAGCCAGCCGTGCCGCTCGGCCAGGCCGATCGCCTGCCTGCTCAGCTCTTCGGCTCGGGGAAAGCAGCGGGAGAGCTCGATTTCCGCCCGGAACACCAGCGCCATGAACTCCAGGTAGGGCCGCGCGATCCGGCGCGCCAGCGCGAGCCCTTGCTCCAGGTGCGACTCGGCCTGGTCCAGCGCCGGCCCAGGTCTCGCTGTTGCCGATCTCGACCAGCGCCAGCGCGCGCAGCTCGTCCCCCAGCCCGGGCCGGGCCCCCTCCAGAGCCTCGGCCGCGGCCAGCAGCCGCTGCGCCTCCTCATCCCGCGCCCGTTGGTTGCCGCGCTGCCGGGCCACCAGCATCCGGACCACCCCGAGCAGTACCTGCGCGTGCCCGCGCCGGCCCTCCGGCACCAACGCCGACCGCCGCTCGGCCAGCCCGAGGTAGCGCTCCGCGGCCCTCAGCGATCCCTGGGCCAGCTCGTCGGCCGCGGCTATGGCGGCCAACTCGGCATCGGCCGGGTGCGCCCCGGCCGGAAACCCGGCCATGAGCGTGTGCACGGTCATCTCCTGCCCGCCCAGGTACAGGCCCGGCCAGTGGTCGGCCAGCAGCCGGGAGGCCAGGCCCCAGTCCCGCGCCGCCTGCGCGTGCCGGATCGCCTCCACCGGGTGGCCGTGCTCGGCGAACCAGCCGGAGGCGGCCCGGTGCAGCGGGGTGACCTCATCCGGCTCGAGGCGGCGTAGCTCCAGGTTCAGCAGTTCGGCGAACAGGTGATGGTAGCGGAACCAGGACCGTGCCGCGTCCAGCGACACCACGAACGCGTTGGCCTCCTCCAGATCCTGGAGCACCCGCTCCCCGCCGCTGCCCCCGGTCAGCAGGTCCGCCAGCTCGCCATTGACCCGCTCCAGCACGCTGGTCCGCAACAGCAGCCGCCGCACCTCCGGGCTCTGCCGGCTCAGGACCTCAGCCAGCAGGTACTCGGCAACAGTGCGCTCGCTTCCGGAGAACTCCCGGGCGAACCGCTCCGGATCTGGGCGCCCGGCCAGCGACAACGCCGCCAGCCGCAACCCCGCCGCCCACCCTTCGGTCCGGTCCACCAGTCTGGTCAGCGTCGGCCCAGGCAGGTCCACCCCGACCGCATCGAACAACGCCCCGGCCTCAGCCAGGCTGAACCGCAGATCGTCGACCCGCAGCTCGGTCAGCTCGCCTTCCAGCCGCAACCGGTGCAGCCCCAGCCGAACGTCATGCCGGGTGGCCAGCACGAACCGAAGCTGCGGCGGCGCGCGCATGACCAGCAGCTCCAGCTGCCGCCACGCCTGGTCCGAACCCAGTTCATGCAGGTCGTCGAGCACCAGCCACAGCCGCTCTCGCACCGGCACCAGGTCGTTGAGCAACCGCTCGGCCATCGCCCAGCCGTCCAGATCCGGCGCCGCGGTCAACGGGCGCACCAGCGCTGACCCGGGGACCGTCTGGCGCAGCGCGTCCAGCACCGATAGCCACAACCGTTGCGGATCACGCTCGTCCCGGGCCACCTGCACCCACGCGGCGCACTCGGTGAGGCCCGTCTCCTCGATCCAGGACCGCAGCAGGACCGTTTTCCCGCTGCCCGCCGGGGCCGATACCACCGTCACCCGCACGGCCTCCCCGAGCCGCTTCCACAGCTCAGGACGGGAAACCACGCCTGCCGCACCAGGCCCAGCCGGGCGCCGGCCCGCGGGCTCCTGATTCCCAGCGGGCCGCATAGCCCATAATCGCACGAGCCCCGGGCGCCGACGTCGGCCTAGCGGCCGCTACGAGCCCCGGACGGGCTCGTAGGTGAGGAACGCTAGGTCATCGACGGTCTCGTTGCCGACGAGGCGCATGAGCTTGTTGCCGCTGATCTCGCCGAACAGACGCCTGCCGGACCCGAGCACGACGGGGTAGATCATCAGTCGCAGCTCGTCGACGAGGTTGTGCTCGAGCAGCGTGGGCAGGAGCTGGAAGCTGGCGGCGACGACAATGTCCCCAGCTAGCTGCTGCTTCAGCGTCGAGACCTCGCTCACCGCGTCGCCTTTGAGCACCGTCGTGTTGTTCCAGCCGGGATCTTGGAGGGTCGAGGACACGACGTACTTGGGCTTGCTGTTTAGCCGGTCCGCCAGGGCGCCCGTCCGGGACGGCCAGCGCGCGGCGAGGAACTCGTAGCTGCGGCGGCCCAGCAGCATGGCCTCGGTGCCCAGCGCCTCGTCGAGTGCGACCCTGGCCGCCTCGTCGCGGCTCCGGTCGCCGATACGGCCGATCCAGCCGCCGTGCCGGAAGCCCTCGTCGCCGGCCGGGTCCTGAATGACTCCGTCGAGCGAGACGTTCTCGCTGATGATGATCCTTGCCATGTCGGTTCTCCTCTGGCTGGCGGTGTCAGTTACCACTGATGCAGGCCCCGCGGCGCCGGGAAAGTGGGCGCTCGCCCGCCGCCCAGTTCGCCTCCCGGCCGGCGTCGGTATAGAGCCTTAGACCCCGGTAGCCCGTATCCCCGGGTGGGGGCCAGGGGTACGGGCCAGGGGCCTCACGGGCGCGACAGGCCGCCCGGAGTAGCAGGGTGGAGTTCGTGACTGACACACGCGTTCACCTGCCGCCCCGCCCAGCGCCGAGCGGAAGCACCGACTGGCGTGATCTCGCCGCGTGCCGTGACCGCGATCCCGAGCTGTTCTTCCCGATCGGGAACGCCGGGCCGACGCTGCGCCAGGTGGTCCAGGCCAAACAGATATGCGCAGGATGCACCGTCCGCGCTCCTTGCCTGGAGTGGGCGCTGGACAGCGGTCAGGAGGCCGGCGTGTGGGGCGGGACCAGCGAGGACGAGCGGCACGCGCTGCGGCGCATGCGCCAGGGACCTCAGGCGGGTAGAGCATGAGGCCCGGCTCCGCGATATCGCCGACGGGCGGCGGTCCGCGAAATCACCTCAACCTGACGATGCCATATCACCCGCCCCGGCCCCAGGCTGGCGTATAAGGCAGGCGCCGTCCCGCGCCGTGAACGGAGGAGCGATGAAACTAGACCCTGCAGACCGCGACGAACTGCTCGTGCACAACTGGCGCGTGTCGCAGCTCACGCGGCTGGGCATTCCCGGGTCACTGGCCGAGATCTACGCCGATGACGTCGACTGGCATCAGGTCGCGCGGCTGGTGCAGCGCGGTTGCCCGGCCCGGCTCGCGCTGCGCATCGTCCGCTGACCCGGGCCGCCCGGAGATGGCGATGGAAGCAGTTTTCACCGAGCAGGGCACGGACAAGATGGCTTACCCGCGCGGCGGCTTCGCCCGCGACTTCGCCACCGCGGACGGCGAACGGGTCATGGTGGCCGCCCTCACCCGGCAGCAGTTCGCCGACCTAGCCAGGACCACCGGGCTCGCCCGGACCTTCGCTTTCCTGGAACGAGTCCTGCAGGCGGACTTCTCCGCTGCGGACGATCTGTACCGGTATCGGGACACGATTGCCGTGTTCCTCGCGCCGTGGTTCGCCCGGCGCACCGTGGCCGATCTGGCCGCCGCGCTCGCCGGAACCTCGGTGCTGTGGGCGCGTCAGCGCAACCTCAGCGATCGACCCGGGGCCCGGCGCCAGTCGGCCTAGCCGGGACCTCCGGTCTGAAGCGCGGACCCGCGGCGTCGGCTTATTCGACCTCGAGTTGGCGCAGGTTGGTCTTGGCCAGCTCGACGAGTTCCTCGCCGCCGCCGGACAGAATGGTCCTGGTCGCGTACAGGGTGAAGCCCTTGATCTGGCCGTAGGTCAGCTTGGGCGGCAGGGACAGCTCCTGCCGGACGGTAACCACCTCAACCAGCGCCGGGCCGTCATGGGCCAACGCCTCCCGCAGCGCGTCCTCCAGCTGGCCCGCCTTCTCCACCCGGACGCCGAACAGCCCGGCCGCCCGCGCGATCCCGGCGAAGTCCGGGTTGTCCAGGTCGGTGCCGTAGGTGACGATGCCCCCGGCCTTCATTTCCAGCTCCACGAACGCGAGCGCGCCGTTGTTGAACACCACCACCTTGACCGGCAGGTGCCGCTGCCGCAGGGTGATGAGCTCGCCGAGCAGCATGGCCAGCCCGCCGTCCCCGGACAGCGCGATGACCTCCCGGCCGGGGTGGCTGGCCTGGGCCCCGATCGCGTGCGGCAGGGCGTTGGCCATGGAGCCGTGGCTGAACGATCCGACCAGCCGGCGGGTGCCGTTCATCCGCAGGTACCGCGCCGCCCAGATGGAGGGCGTGCCCACGTCGAAGGTGAACACCGCGTCCGCGGCGGCGAGCCGGTCGACGGTGGCCGCGACGAACTGCGGGTGCAGCGGCGAGTCGTTCCGCCGGTCGTGGGCCAGCTTGTCCAGCCGGGCCCGGGCCCGCCGGTAGTGCGCGGTCATCCGGTCCAGGTGAGACGAGTCGTCCTTGGCCACCAGCAGCGGCAGCAGCGCGTCAACCGTGTCCCGGACCGTGCCCACCAACGGGAAAGCCACCGGTACCCGCCGGCCGATCCGCTCGCCGCGCACGTCGACCTGGATGACCGGGACGCCCTCGGGCAGGAACGGCCGGTACGGGAAGTCGGTGCCGAGCATGATCAGCGCGTCGCAGTGCTCCATGGCCCGGTACCCGGAGGGGAACCCGATCAGCCCGGTCATCCCCACGTCGTACGGGTTGTCGTACTCGACGGACTCCTTGCCGCGGAACGCGTGCACGACCGGCGCCTTCAGCGCTCCGGCCAGCGCGATGAGCTGGTCGTGCGCCCCGGCGCAGCCCGCGCCGGCCAAGATGGTCACCGCGCTGGCGTCGTTCAGCACCGAGGCCGCATCCACCAGCGAGGCGTCAGATGGCCGGACCACCGGCGGCGTCGCCCGGATCGGCACCGGCGCGGTGGCCCCCCGCGCCTCGTCCAGGAACGTTCCGCCGGGCACCACGACCACCGCTACCCCGCCGCGCGCCAGGGCGGTGCGCATCGCCACCTGCAGGATCCGCGGCATCTGCTCGGGCGTGCTGATCAGCTCGCAGTACACGCTGCACTCGCGGAACAGCTCCTGCGGATGGGTCTCCTGGAAGTACTCGCCGCCGATTTCCTCGGCCGGGATGTGCGCGGCGATGGCCAGCACCGGAACCGAGCTGCGGTTGGCGTCGAACAGGCCGTTGATCAGGTGCAGGTTGCCTGGTCCGCAGCTGGCCGCGCATACGGCCAGCTCCCCGGTCAGCGCCGCCTCCGCCGCCGCCGCGAACGCCGCGGCCTCCTCGTGCCGGACGTGCTCCCAGGCGATCGCGCCGTCCCGGCGCAGCGAGTCGGTGAACCCGTTCAGGGAGTCCCCGGGGATCCCGTATATCCGCTGCACGCCGGACGCCCGCAGCGTCGCCACCATCACGTCGGCCACTGTGGTCGCCATCTCGTCTCCTTGATCGATGAGCCGGACCTGGCTCTACTGTCGCACCGCGAACGGCCCGGCGAGCCCGCGAAGGACCCTGGCCGTTACCCTGGCTGCGGACCAGGGTCTGGGCCAGGGTTCACCCTGGTGTGCCGGAGGCCTGCGGACGCGACCGTAGAGAGCAGGAGTCATGGAGTCCGGACCCAAGGTCCAGGGCGCAGAAGGGATTAAGACGCCGTGAGTAGCACTCTCACCTACCAGCAAATGGGCACGACGGCCCGGGGCGAGGCGCACACGCTGTTCGCGCAGACCATGGGCTACGTCGCGGCCACCGCGGCCCTGTTCGCGCTCGGCGCCTGGCTGGGCCGCAACCTGACCGGCGGGGTTGGCATCGTCGCGTTCATCGCCGCCTTCGCCGCCCTGATCGCCATGCGCTTCGCCGCCCGCCGGTCGGTGCCGCTCACGATCGGGCTGCTGGCCGCGTTCGGCCTGCTCATCGGGCTGGCCGTGGCCCCGACCATCGCCTACTACGGCAGCATGGACCCGCGCGCGCTGTGGCAGGCAGGCGGGGCGACCGCGCTGTTCATCGCCGGGTTCGGCGCCGCCGGCTACGCCACCCGGCGCGACCTGACGGTCATCGTGCGGGTCTGCTTCTGGGCCCTGGTGGCCCTGATCGTGTTCGGCATCGTGCTGATCTTCGTGCACATCCCCGGCGGCGAACTGGTCTACTCCGTCCTCGGCCTGGTCATCTTCGCCGGGTTCACCATGTTCGACTTCCAGCGGCTGCGCACCAACACCGACACCAACACCGCACCCCTGCTGGCCGCCTCGATCTTCCTTGACGTGCTGAACGTGTTCTTGTTCTTCCTCGAGATCTTCTCCGGAGGGGAGCGGTAATGGCCGTCATCGACGACGTGCTGGCCGGCTACGAGGCGTTGCGGCCCGACCAGGAGGCGTTCTACCAGGACCTGCACCGCCACCCCGAACTCTCCCACCAAGAGCACCACACCGCCCAGCGCGTCGCCGGCCGGCTGAGCGACAACGGCTTCACGGTCACCACCGGCATCGGCGGTACCGGGGTGACGGGCGTCCTGGTCAACGGCAGCGGGCCCGCCGTCCTGCTCCGCTGCGAACTCGACGCGCTGCCGCTGCGGGAGGAGACCGGCGCGCCGTACGCGAGCACGGTCACCGTCCGGGACGCCAGCGGCATGGAGGTGGGCGTGACCCATGCCTGCGGCCACGATCTGCACATGGCCTGCATGACCGGAATGGCCAAACTCATGGCCGACCACCGTGACCGGTGGCACGGGACCCTGATCACGCTGTTCCAGCCCGCCGAAGAGACCGGCGAGGGTGCGCAGGAAATGGTCGACGACGGCCTGTTCAAGAAGATCCCGGTCCCGGACGTGGCGCTGGCCCAGCACCTGCTGCCCGGCATCGCCGGCACCGTCCGCACCCGCTCCGGCCCGTTCATGTCGGCCGCCGACAGCCTCAAGGTCACCGTGTACGGGCGGGGTGGCCACGGCTCCACCCCGCAGAACACCGTCGACCCGGTGGTCCTGGCCGCGATGATCATCGTCCGGCTGCAGACCGTCGTGTCCCGCGAGGTCACGCCGGGCGACATCGCGGTGGTGACCGTGGGCAGCTGCCACGCCGGCACCAGGAGTAACGTCATCGCCGACCACGCGGTCGTGGAACTCAACGTGCGCAGCTACTCCAGCGCGACCCGGCAACGCATGCTGGACGCGATCCAGCGCATCGTCCGCGCCGAGTGCCAGGCCAGCGGCTCGCCCCGCGACCCCGAGTTCGAGACCGAGTTCACCTTCCCGGTCACCGACAACGATTCCGCCGTCACCGAACGGGTGGTTAAGGCGTTCGCCGCGCACTTCGGCGACCGCGCGGACGAGATCCCCCGGCAGACGGTCAGCGAGGACTTCAGCAAGATCCCCGACGCCGCAGGCGTCCCGTACACCTACTGGGGCCTGGGGTACACCGACCGGGACACCTACCTGGCGGCTGAGAAGGCCGGGCAGCTGGCCGATCTGACCACCAACCACTCGCCGAAGTTCCTGCCCCCGATGCAGCCCTGCCTGCGGACGGGCACCGAGGCCCTGCTCGCCGCCGCCCTGGCCTGGCTCGCGCCCTGAACCCCTGAAACCCCGACCGGAGGATCGCCGTGCGCACCCGAGAGCACCCGCTGACCCCGCTGACGGCCGTGGCCGCCGGCCTGCTGGCCGGCGCCGTGGGCACCGTTTGCCTGGATGCCGTGCAGTACCTGAAGTACCGCCGGGCGGGCGGCACCGAGAGCCCGCGGGCCTGGGAATTCGCGCCGGTCGACACCTGGGAGACGGCCCCTGTCCCGGGGCAGGCCGCCCGTCGCGTGATCGAGGGCTTCACCCAGCGCAAGCTCCCCGACCGTTCGGCGTGGCTGACCAGCACCATCGCCCACTGGGCCTACGGATCGGCCTTCGGGGCCGTGTACGGCATCCTGGCCGGCTCGGCGCGCCGGGCGAATCCCGGGTACGGCGTGCCCTTCGGCGCCGCGCTCTTCGCCAACGACTACATCGCCCTGCCGGTGGCCGGGCTGTACCAGCCGATCTGGAAGTACGACGCGAAGTCCCTGGCCTGGGACCTGGGCGGCCACCTGGCCTACGGCGCGGGCACCGGAACCACGTTCTGGCTCCTGACCACCATCATTTAATCGAACGGGCACGCATGGCTACGGAACTGGTCCTGCTCGGGACGGCGGGCGCGCCCCTGCCCGTGCCCGGCCGCGGGGGTATCTCGTCGGCGCTCATCGTCGACGGCCGGGTGTTCGTCGTCGACTGCGGCCGCGGGTCTCCGTCGGCCTTCGTCCAGGCGGGACTGGACTTCACCCGCCTGGACGCGGTGTTCCTGACCCATCTGCACGCCGACCACATCGGTGACCTTCCGGGCATGCTCTTGTACCCGTGGGGCGTCAGGACGGGTGCGGACGGCCCGCTGGCCCCGATCCGGGTGTACGGGCCGTCGCGGCCCGCGGCCCTGCCAGCGGGGGATGAGGTCTTCCACCGTCAGACGACGATCTACCCCGACCGGCCCGCACCGGGCACGGAGGACCTGGTCGGCCACATCCTGGCCGGCTACGCCTACCACCTGAACGTCATGCCGCTCGACGCCCGCATGCCGGACGCGGGCGCGCTGGTCCGGGCGATCGACATCGCCGCCCCAGAATGGAGGCCGGACCGCACCCAGGTTCCGGTCGTCGTCGTTGATGACGCAGGGGTCCGGGTCACCGCGGTCGCGGTGATGCACGGCCGGGCCGTACCGGCGCTGGCCTACCGGTTCGACACCGCGGACGGCTCGGTGGTGTTCTCGGGCGATACCGCGGTGAACGAGGACCTGATCGCCCTGGCCGCAGGCGCCGACATCCTGGTCCACCAGGTGGCCGACCTGGACTACCTGCGGCGGCACGGTATGGACGACGCCGGACTGGCCCGGATGGCCGCCCTGCACACCGACGTCAGCCAGGTCGGCGGCGTGGCCGAACGCGCCGGGGTCCGCGAGCTCATCCTCAGCCACTACCTCCCCGCCGAGCCGGAGGCCGTCACCGAGGCGCAGTGGGCTGACCGCGCCGGGCATGGTTTCAGCGGCACGACTACCGCAGGCCACGATGGCCTTCGCCGAAAGCTTCCCGCGGGGTGAGAACGATGCGCTGCGCGGTGCTGCCGACGGGCGGCCGCGCCGTGGACGTGTTCCTCAGCCCGGCCGGGGCCGAGCTCGCCCAGCGCCTGCACGCCCGGATCGAACGGTCACTGTCCCCGATGACCGGGCAGCTCGCGCCCTCCGAGCAGCGCCGGCTGCAAACGCTCCTGGAGCGTCTGCTCGGTTCGCGCGAGTCCTGACCCCGGACCGGATCACCGGGGCTGGATCACCGGGCTGGGCCGCCGGGATTCAGTCAGATGACGCAAGCGCGGGCCGGGGTCGGCGGGAGAGCCTTGACCAGTACCCGTCAGCTCACCGCGAGGAGAAGTCATGACGAGCCCGGCCGAGCTGGAAACCAGCGAACGGTACATGGCGATAGCGCGGCGGTGGTTCACCGAAGGATGGACCGGCGATCTCGCGATGGCCGACGACATCTTCAGCGAGGAGGTCCGGACCAACGGTGTGCGTGTCGGCGTGGCCGGACCGGTCGGTAGGATCCGCGACCGGCTGGCGGGCTGCCCCGATCTGACCACGAGCATCCAGGACATGTTCGTCGCGGGCGACAAGCTGGCCGTGACCCTCATCTGGCGCGGAACGCATACCGGCCCGTACGGCGGCGTCCCGGCGACCGGCCAGCCGGTCGAAGTCCGGGACACGGCGATCTGGCACTTCCGGGACGGCAAGGTCACCGAGATCTTGACCCTCCAGGACCAGTTCGCGTTCTTGAAGCAGGTCGGGTACCTGCCGGACAGCGTCCACGCCGCCTGACCGTCGCGGCGAGATTCCCGGCGAAGGAGGAACATCATGGATCTACGCCTGAACGGGCAGACCGCGGTCGTCACCGGGGCCAGCCATGGCATCGGGCTGGCGGTCACCCGCGGGCTGGTGGCCGAGGGCGTGCACGTCACCGCCGGGGCGCTGAAGTCCTCCGCCGAGCTCGACGAGCTAGCCGGAGCCGGCCAAGTCCGAGTCGTGGAGGTCGACCTGGCCGAACCCGGCGGGCCGGCCAGGCTGGTGGCGGCGGCAGGCGACCGGATCGACATCCTGGTCAACAACGTCGGGGCCGCTCCGGCCCGGCCGGGCGGCTTCGGCGGCATCACCGACGAGGACTGGCAGGCCTCGCTGACCCTCAACCTGATGGCGGCGGTGCGCGCCACCCGCGCCGCGCTACCCGTCATGCTCGCCGCCGGGAAGGGGGCGATCGTGACCATCAGCTCGGTCAACGCGTTCCTGCCCGACCCGGCCGTGATGGACTACGGCGCGGCCAAGGCTGCGCTGGCCAACTTCTCCAAGGCCCTGTCCAAGCAGGCCGGCCCGCACGGCGTCCGGGTCAACACGATCAGCCCGGGCCCGGTCGCCACCGACCTGTGGCTCGGCGACCACGGGGTCGCGGCGACGGTCAGCCGCGCGACCGGCGCCAGCCCCCAGGACGTGCAGAGCCAGGCCGCTCACCAGATGGTGACCGGCCGGTTCAGCCGCCCGGAGGAGGTCGCCGACCTGGTGCTCATCCTGGCCAGCGACCGTACGGCCAACGTGACCGGCGCCGACATCACCATCGACGGCGGTCTCATCCCCACCTGGTAGCGCCCGGAAATCATATCGGCCAAAAACTACGAAAGGCCAGGTCAGATGCCTGACAAACCTCATCCCGTGCTATTCATCCACGGCCTCTGGCTGCACCAGAGCTCCTGGGGGTCATGGGAGTCCATGTTCGAGCAGTCTGGCTACCGCGTCCTGTCGCCGGGTTGGCCAGGCGATCAGGAGACCGTCGAACTGGCCCGGGCCAATCCGGACTCGGTTGCTGACCAGGGAATCGATGACGTCGTCGCGCATTTCGCTTCGATCATCAGCGGCCTGGACGCCAGTCCGGTGCTGATCGGCCATTCTTTCGGCGGGATGATAGCCGAGAAGTTGCTCGGGCAAGATCGAGCCGGGGCCGCCATCGCGATCGACGCGGCACAGATCAAGGGGGTCCTCCCGCTCCCGCTGTCATCCCTGCGGGCGACCCTCCCGGTCTTCAAGAACCCCGCGAACCGGCATCGTGCCGTCATGCTCACCGCCGAGCAGTTCCACTACAGCTTCGGGAACACGCTGACCGACGAGGAGTCGGCCGAGCTCTACCACAGGTGGGTCGTGCCATCGCCCGGCAAGCCGCTCTTCGAGGCGGCCGCGGCTAACTTCTCGCTGCACTCCCCGGCCAAAGTGGACACGCGGAACCCGAGCCGCGGGCCACTCCTGCTCATCATGGGCGGTCAAGACCACACTGTTCCCGAGGCGATCACCAAGGCGACGCTGAAGCAGTATCGCTATTCGCCGGCCGCGACCGAACTGGTCGAATTCGCCGACCGCGGCCATTCGCTGACGATCGATGCCGGCTGGGGGGACGTCGCCAAGGCCTGCCTGTCCTGGCTCAGCGATAAAGGCCTCTGAGCGACCAGAGCCAGGTGCAGCTGCGATCTCGATCGGACGCCGAGTTTGGGGAACGCCCGGTAGAGATGCGAGCCCACGGTGCGATGCGACAGGTACAGCCGTTCACCGATTTCCCGGTTGGTCAATCCCTGGGCCGCCAACTGGACGACTTGCAGCTCCTGAGCCGACAGCTTCGACCAGGCATCGGGCTCGTGGTGCCGGGTTCGCCGGCCGGTGGCCGCGAGTTCCTGCATCGCACGCGCTGACCAGGCGGCGGCCCCCAGGGCGTCAAAGACCGCTTGTGCGGATACCAGCGGCCGACGTGACTCGGCGACCCGCCGGTGCCGCCGCAGCCAGGATCCGTGGGCCAGGTCCACCCGGGCGCAGTACCACGGTGAGGCGTTGACCTTGAGCCGGATGGCTTCTTTGAACAGCGCTTCCGCCTGGTCTTCGCCGGCCAGGACGGCCCGGGCGTACGCAAGCGCCCGCACCACCCCGGAAGCGGGCGTGTCACCGGCCAGTTCCTCGATGTGCCGAAGCGGCCCCAGGGCTTCCGCGCCGCGACCGCTCAGCGAGGCCGCTTCGGCCAGGTAGTCGATAACCCACGCACACTGGGGGTACTGGTAGGCGCGGTCATGGCGATCAACCATGTGCCTGAACTCGTCGAGCGCGTCGCCGGGCCGCCCGTCGCCGAGCGCCGCGAATCCCCGGGTGAGCTGAACGCCGTTGAGCAGCGCCCGGTTGCCCGCCTTGACCGCATCGTTCTCGACCTCAGCCGCGATATCCATGGCGGCTGAGGAGTCACCGCGCAGCCCGGCGAGATTGCCCTGCCCGAGCCGACCGCACGCGGCCCACAGTGGCTGACCGGTCTCAAACCCGAATCTGAACGCCTCGTCGCACGCCACGAGGGTGATATCCCAGCGGCCCAGGTACAGCGAAGCGAAGGCCTCCAGCACCCGGGTCTGGGTGAACAGGGCGATACGACCCTGCCGGCGAAGCAGGTCAGACGCCCGCGTCGCGAAGCCCAGGCCGCGCTCGAAGTCGCCCGCGATGAATCCGGTACGGGCCAGCAGCCCGAGCCGGGCCACGTCGGTGATCTCCTGCGCAGCCCACCAGGTGAGCTGATCCACGAGAAGGGCCCCGCGCGCAAACGGGTCGATCTCCGAGTAGAGCACCATGACCCGCGGGTCGGCGCGGTCAAGGCTGAGCGCGTCAATGCCGGCCCGGACGCGCGACCGCAGGTCCTCGCCTGCCGCGCCCCAGTAGCACGAATTGCAGGCACCCAGGAGCAACGACGCGGCGAGGCCCTCTTCGCCGACCCGGCGGGCCCGGTCCGCCGCCTCCACCAGACGGCCGATGCGGTCCTCGTCGCCAGGGATCCCGTCGTCGAAGGCACCCTCGAGGCCGGCCAGGCGGGCATAGTCGGAAGGATCGAGGGTGAGGGTCCGGGCCTGCGACATCAGCTCGGAGACGGTTTCGTGGCGCCCGAGCTCGAAGCCCAGTTCAGCCGCACGAAGGAGCCGGTGACCCCGATGGCGGTCGTCCTCGGAAAGCTCGGCGGCGCGCCTGAGCCACTCCTCCGCCGGACCGGGGGCGCCGCGGGCCGCGGCCCGGTCGGCTCCCGCGTCCAGTTCTGCGGCCAGGGACTCCTGCGGGCTGGGAGCCGCCAGGGCCCGATGCCAGACGGCGCGGTCAGGGTCGGCGCTGAGCGTGGCCGCGAGCGCCTGATGGACAGCTCTCCGCTCGTCAGGATGCGCCGACTGGGCGATGGCCGACCGGACCAGCGGATGGCGGAAACGGAACGTGTCGCCGTCGACGATCAGCAGGCCCAGCTGTGCGGCCCGGTGCAGATCGATCTTGGCCTCGTGGTCGCCGTTGAGCTCAGCCAGGGCCGCGTACGTCTCCGACAGCTGATCGCTGTCCTGGATCGCAGCTACGAGCAAGGCCATGCGAACCGCTGGCGCCACGTCATCGAGCCCCGCCGCAAAGGAGCGCTCGAGCCGTTGGGTAAGCGGGATCGGGGCGAAGGCAGACGACTCGCCCGCCTGGCCAGCTACCCTCGCGAGCTCTAGGAGAGCGAGCGGGTTCCCGGCGGCCGCCGCTAGCACCCGTGCCTCATCACCGGCTGGCAGGCCCGGCGCCTGGTGATGCAGCAGCTCTCGGGAAGCCTCGGGGTCCAGAGCCTCGAGCCAGAGCAGAAGGGAGCCGAACGTGCTCTCCGGCGGCTGGTTCAGGCGACACGTGGTGAGCATCACGATCTGTTCATCGGTAATGCGCCGGGAGACGAACTCGATGACCTCCCGGCTGGCGTCGTCCACCCAGACCAGGTCGTCAACTCCGACAAATACCGGTGTCTGCGCGGCGGCGTCCGCGATCAGCTCCAGTGCCGCCAGGGCAATGAAGAACCCGTTATCGGAGGCAGCTCCGGGTTCGCTAAGTCCGAAGGCACTCATGAGGGCCGCGCGATGCCCGGCGGGCAGCTCGTCGATCCGGCCGAGGATCGGCCGCAGGAGCTGGTACAGGGCCGCGAAAGCCAGATGGGCTTCGCCCTCAGTGGCATGGACGCTGAGGGCCGTATAACCCCGTGCGACCGCTAGCTCCTGGCCGGCGCGCAGCAGGGCACTCTTGCCCACGCCCGGATCTCCCGCGATCCGCACGGTGCCGCCTTGCTGAGCCACATCGGCCACGGCCGACTCGATCCGGGCCAGTTCGGCGTCCCGCCCGACCAGGAACAGGGACGCCGGGCCTGGGTCACTCATCGAGCCACGCTGGGGCGACGCCTGTCCGGTCCTCGCACGGTACCTCCAGCAACGGCCGGGCAGGCCGCCCGGCGCGGATATCCCGAGCCTACCGGCCAGACCACGAAGCACGGCCAGCCCGCCGGCGGCGTGATCGTCGCCGGTCAGAAGCGGTCGGCGTCGATGATGGCCTGGGCGAAGGCGTGCGGGGCTTCCTGCGGCAGGTTGTGGCCGACGCCGCCGCCGATCGCGCGGTGCTGGTATTTCCCGGTGAATTGGCCGGCGTAGGCGCTGGCCTCCGGGTGCGGCGCGCCGTTGGCGTCGCCTTCCATCGTGATGGCGGGCACGGTGATAGCCGGGGCGGCGGCGAGCCGCTGTTCCAGGTCGTCGTACTGCGGCTCGCCCGCGGCCAGGCCGAGCCGCCATCGGTAGTTGTGGATCACGATCGCAACGTGGTCGGGGTTGTCGAAGGCGGCCGCGCTGCGCGCGAACGTGGCGTCGTCGAAGGCCCACTTCGGTGAGGCAAGCTGCCAGATGAGCTTGCTGAACTCGCGCCGGTACTTCTCGTACCCGGCTCGGCCGCGGTCGGTGGCGAAGTAGAACTGGTACCACCAGGCCAGTTCGGCCTGCGGCGGCAGTGGCGCCACGTTGGCCGCCTGGCTGCCGATCAGGTACCCGCTGACCGAGACCAGGGCGCGGCAGCGGTCCGGCCACAGCGCCGCGATGACGCCGGCTGACCGGGCCCCCCAGTCAAAGCCGGCCAAGATGGCCCGGTCGATTCCGAGCGCGTCCATCAGCGCGATGACGTCCACCGCCAAGACCGCTTGCTGACCGTTACGGGGCGTGTCGTCGGACCGGAAACGGGTGGTCCCGTAGCCGCGGACGAACGGGACGATGACCCGGTACCCAGCCGAGGCCAGCAACGGCGCGACCTCAGCGAAGCTGTGGATGTCATACGGCCAGCCGTGCAGCAGCAGCACCGGCGGGCCCTCAGCCCGTAGACGGCGATGAGCACGTCGTTCGGCGCGCTGAAGCAGGTCGATGCGGGCGCGCTGAGTGTCGGCTATGCCGAGGTCGGCCCGGCGCACGATCACGACGCCACCCTAGGGAAGATCGTGCACCTGCCGCCGTCCGGTACGGGTAACGTCGTCGTGTCCTGGCTGGTGGCACCGAGGACCGTTCCATAGAAAAGAAGGGCACCTGGCCCGAACGGGCACGGGTGTCACGGCCTGAGGAGGTAGCTTGCCACCCGCGGAAGAGGATGACGGCGCGGGCCCGGTGCGTGACGCTGGGGGGATGAGTGACTTCCAACTGAGCGCGGCGGAGTTCCGAGCCCTGTGCGACCGAGTGAAGCACATGTCCCGGTGGGGACCCGCCGACCGGCGGGGAGGCCTGAACAACATCACGCCGGCGCAGGTGACGGCGGCGGCCGGTGGTGTCCGGCTGGGCCGGTCGGTGTCGCTGGCGGCGCCGGTCGATATTGAGGTGGCCCTCGACAACCCCGATCCTGCGGTGCACCAGATGACTCAGCCCGGGCTCAGCCCGCCCGAGTCCGGGCTCTCGTTCGCCATGGACCGGCTGGCCATGAACATCCACGGCAACGCCGACAGCCACATCGACGCCCTGTGTCACGTGATCTTCGACGGGACCCTCTACAACGGCGTCGACGCCCGCGCCGTCACCGCGGCGGGCGCAACCGAGCTGTCCATCGACGTGGCCGGCCAGGGGATCGTCGGCCGCGGCCTGCTACTCGACATCCCGCGAGTGCGACGAGCGCCCTGGCTGGAGCCGGGCGATCACGTGACCGCCGATGACCTGATCACCGCGGAGGCGGCGCAGGAGGTCCGCATCGAGCCGGGCGATCTGCTGTTCGTCCGGGTCGGCCACCGTTATCGCCGCCGGATGCTCGGGCCCTGGGACTCCGCGACGACGCGGGCCGGGCTGCATCCGGTGGCCCTGGAATTCCTCGCGGAACGGCGGATCGGCGTACTCGGTAGCGACAGTAACAACGACACGGCTCCCAGCGCGGCCGAGGGCGTGGACTTTCCCGTGCACGTACTCGCGGTCAACGCGATGGGGCTGCATCTCCTGGACTGGCTGCAGCTCGATGACCTCGCCGCGGTCTGCGAGGAACTGAACCGCTGGTCATTTCTGTGCGTCATCGCGCCCCTCCGCCTGCGCGCGGGGACAGGCTCGCCGATCAACCCCATCGCCATCTTCTGACCGCGGCCGTGGATCATCCGGGAGGGATGATCCGGATGCGCGTGCGTTTTCTTACGATGACCCGCGAAGTCAACGTTCGGGGCCCCCGCAAGCACTGCCGAGGCATAGGAGGGACGCCATGGAACTCCAGGCCGCCCTGCACGGCGACCAGGCGACCGCTCAGTCGTCATGACCGGTGACCCGCTGCCTAGCTGGCTCCAGACACCCGCCAAGCAGGCGATCGTGGAGTTCGTCGCCGCGGTGACCGACCCTGACTCGGCCGAGTTCGTGCCGGAGCCGGAGCGCATCGCGGTGTTCGACAACGACGGCACGTTGTGGACCGAGCAGCCCAGGTACGCTCAGCTGGCCTTCGCGCTGGACCGGGCGGCCGAGCTGGGGCATCCCACCAGCCTGGAAGAGCTCCACGCGGGCGGGATGCCCGCGCTGACCGAGCTGCTCACGCTCACTCACGCCGGCATCACCACCGACGAGTTCGGTGCGGCGTGCCGCCGCTGGGCGGCCTCGGCTTCGCACCCGCGCTCCGGCCGCCCGTACCCGGAGATGGTCTACCAGCCGATGCTGGAGCTGCTCGACCTGCTGGACGGTCACGGGTTCTCCTGCTGGATCTTTTCCGGCGGCGGCACCGATTTCATGCGGGCGTTCGCCGCCGAGATCTACGGCCTGCCGCCGTACCGGGTGATCGGCAGCGTGGGGGCGACCGAGTTCCGCGACGGCCCGGCCGGACCCGAACTCGTCAAGAGCGCCACGATCCAGGTCATCAACGACGGGCCGCAAAAGCCGGCCTCGATCCACACCCACATCGGGCAGCGGCCGATCCTGGCCGCGGGGAACACCGACGGGGACCTGGCCATGCTGCAGTGGACCGCGGCCAGCCCGCACCGGACCCTGCAGCTGGTCGTGCAGCACACCGACGCCGAGCGCGAGTACGCCTACGACCGTGACCCCATCCTGGGCGCTGGCACCAGCGCGCTGTACGCCGCCGCCACCGAGCACCAGTGGACCCTGGTCGACATGGCCGCCGACTGGGCGGTGGTGTATCCCCCCGGAGAGTTAGCGCGAAGGAGACAGGCTATGCCGTCGCATGATCCACTCCGCCACTTTGCGGATCGGCTCGACGAGGTCCGTTCGGCCGATGTGGTCGACATGGATCAGGTGGGCCGGCTGCTGGTGGAACTGGCCGCCGATGAGGAGTTCTTCGCGCCGCTGATCGCGCAGCTCCCGCCCGGCTCACCCGGCAACCGGTGGCTGATCAGACCCGAACGAGGTCCCAGACTGGTCCTGGTCCACCGTCCGGAGGGAGTCATGGGCTACACCCATTCGCACCGCTGCTGGGTCGGCATCGCCCCGGTCCGCGGGGTGGAGACCCACCAGCGGTGGGATGCGTCCCGCCAGGACGGCGGCCGGGCCGACTTGCGCCTGGCGGAGGAGCGCGCCCTGGTCCGGGGCGACGTGGCGACGCTGGTGCCACCCCGGGACGTGCACAATCACGGCCATGTCGCCGGATCGGGTCCTAGCCCCTACTCGCTGATCCTGCTGGGTGACGACATGCTGGTGTTCGGCCGGGAGGAATACGATCCGGAGCGCGGGACCCGGCGCGCGCTCGCGCCCGGTGATCCCGGCCGGGATAACCGCTGAGTTGGTCGCCCATACGTAACAGGAGTCTCAGCCGAATGAGCCAGGTCCCCACTGTCCGCGGTCCGGTGGATACCGCCGACCTCGGGCCGACTTACATGCACGAGCACATCTTCGTACTGACCGCGGATGTACAGCAGAACTATCCCGGCGAGTGGGGCAGCGAATCCGAACGCATCGCGGACGCGGCCACCCGGCTGGGCGCGCTGGCCGCCCAGGGCGTACGCACGATCGTCGACCCGACCGTGATCGGCCTGGGCCGCAACCTGCCGCGGATCCAGCGGGTCGCCGAGCAGGTGCCCGAGCTCAACATCATCGT
This sequence comes from uncultured Actinomycetes bacterium, assembly GCA_963722055.1. Taxonomy (GTDB): domain Bacteria; phylum Actinomycetota; class Actinomycetes; order Streptosporangiales; family Streptosporangiaceae; genus Palsa-504. Next base: position 80,373 of record CAVRLA010000019.1, read on the forward strand.
CGCGACCGGCTTGTACACCTACGACAGCGTGCCGCTGTTCTTCTCCTACCGCGGCCCTGCGCTGAACGAGGCGCTCGGTACCGAGGTGCCCGACCCGATGGTGGACATGTTCGTGGCCGACATCACCGAGGGCATCACTGGCACCGGGGTCAGGGCGGGCATGCTCAAGTGCGCCATCGACGAGGGCGGCATGACTCCGGGCGTCGAGCGCGTGATGCGCGCAGTGGCCGCGGCCCACCACCAGACCGGCGTGCCGATCACCGTGCATACCCATCCCGGGTCGCAGACGGGGCTCGAGGTCAAGCGGGTGCTGTGCGACTCCGCCGGGGTCGATCCGGGCCGGGTGGTGCTCAGCCACAGCGGCGATACCACCGACTGCGACCATCTCGCGGACCTGGCCGACGCCGGGTTCATGCTGGGTATGGACCGGTTCGGGATCAACGTGGCGATCACGTTCGAGGCGCGGGCGGACACGCTGGTGGAGATGTGCCGCCGTGGCTACGCCGAGCGCATGGTGCTGTCCCAGGACGCGTCCTGCTATATCGACTGGATCGACCCGAACGTCCTGCCGTTCCTGCCGCAATGGCACTACCTGCACATCCACGATGAGGTGCTGCCGTACGCCCGCGAGCACGGGGTGACCGAGGAGCAGATCGCCGCCATGCTGATCGCGAACCCGCGCGGCTTTTTCGAGGGACGACACCCCTAAGCTCGTCGCATGGCCAGGTACTTCGACATCCATGCGGCCAATCCGCAGCGGCGCGCGATCGTCCAGATCGCCGATATCGTGCGCGACGGCGGCGTGATCGCCTATCCCACGGACTCCTGCTACGCGCTGGGGTGCCAGCTCGGCAACCGGGACGGCATGGCCAGGATCAGGTCCATCCGCGGCCTGGATGACCGGCACCATCTCACGCTGGTGTGCCAGGACTTCGCCCAGCTGGGCCAGTTCGCGTACGTGGCCAACCCGGTGTTCCGGGCCATCAAGGCGGCGACCCCCGGCAGTTACACGTTTATCCTGCCCGCGACCAAGGAGGTGCCGCGCATCTTGCAGCACCCCAGGAAGAAGACCGTCGGGGTACGGATCCCGCGCCACGTGGTGACGCAGGCGCTACTCGCCGAACTCGGCGAACCGCTGGTTTCGAGCACCCTGCTGCTGCCCGGCCAGGACGAGCCCATGACCCAGGGCTGGGAGATCACCGAGCAGCTAGCTGACGCCGTCGACGCGGTGATCGACTCGGGCGACTGCGGCACCGAGCCGACCACGGTGGTCGACTTCTCCCAGCCAGAGCCCGAGATCGTGCGCCGCGGGGCAGGCGACACGGCCGGCTTTGAGTGAACTTCCGGCCCGCGGGGGCCTACCGGGGTGGTTACCTGGGGCGGGGCGGCGGGCTCATGCCGTTCATGGCGTCGGACGGTAGCCCTTGATGCGGTGAACCGCTCCCGGTCCGGACCACGAGGTGTCTCGAGGGTTAGTTCGCAGGTAGCGGCACTGTCAGGCCGTGCGCGGCCGCGACCCCCAGGAGGACGCCGAAGTCCGGCTCGGTCGGTGAGACCTCGCGGTCGACGTCGGTGAAGAACGCGGCGGCGCCGACCCGCGACGTCATCGAGATCATTTCGCCGCCGCCTGGGCCGAATCGGAACCAGTGCGTGGATCCGCCCGGGATGTGCACGAAGGTGCCCGGTGGGGCGAGGAGATTGTCGTCGCCGTCCACCCCGAAGGCGACCTGTCCGGCGATCACGTAGAACGCCTCGTCCCAGGGGTGGCTGTGGGGGGGAGGGCCGCTGCCTTCGGGTCCGGCCTGGCGGAAGATCTCGTAGCTTCCCGTCGCCGCGCCGTCGGCGAGCACGGTGATCTGCTCGCCGACGACGTTGAGCCCCCGCGGGCGGTCCGTCGGTGTAACTACCACCGGTTGTGCGGGCATCGTTGTCCCCTTCCGTCGATACCATCATCTCTTTTCGAGATAGTAGTATGATAGTGAGATGCAAGTCTCAGATCAAGACGTCCGTGTCAATACCAATCAGCGGAACAGGACCCGGGCCGCCATCATCGAGGCCGCGACCGCCCTGATGCGCGAAGGCAGGCCCCCGACCGTGGCCGAGGCCGCCGAACGGGCGCTGGTGTCGCGGGCGACCGCCTACCGGTACTTCCCCACCCAGGAATCACTGCTTCTGGACGTCGCCAACGTAGAAGCCCTGGTCAAGCCGGTCGAGGATCTCGTCGCCAGCTTCCCGACCGAGGACCCCGCACAACGGCTAGCGGCTCTGACTGGCACATTTACCCAGGCGATGCTGTCGGACGAGGCGCTGATCCGCACCGGCGTGCGCGTCTACATGGACACCTGGCTCGCGAACCAGCGTGACGGCGGCCAGATACCCGTGCGCGCTGGCCGCCGGATGCGATACATCGACGAAGTACTGAGGCCGCTCGGCGAACGATTGGGCGAGTCAGGCCGTAACCGGCTCCGGTGCGCTCTCGCGGTCATCCTCGGCACCGAAGCGGTCATCGCGATGAAAGACTCCGCCGGGCTCGATGACGACGAAGAAATCCTCGCGACGCTTGAATGGGCTGCCGGTGCACTCTTGCGGACGGCGCTTCAGGACTTCGAAGGGGGGTCATGACAGCCTGCCCCTTTCGCTGCGGGCGCGGCTACCTTACCCGCACGCCCAACGGAAGTGGCGCTTAGTAGACCGGGCTGTGATCCGAAGCCAGTGCCCGGCAAGCCACTTCTGCCCGGCTTGCCCGGCACGCACTAGTCTCGTATCGTTTCGATGTATCGATCCGATATATCGCACCGGCAGCTCGCCACATGATCTGCCGCCGGAGATGGAGGCAGCCTGATGTCCAGCGCGCCGTTGTATGACACCATCGGAGCGACCTACACCATGACGCGGTGCACCGAGCCGCGGATCGCCGCTCAGGTCTGGGCTGCGTTCGGCGACGCGCGGACCGTGCTGAACGTCGGGGCCGGCACCGGGTCCTACGAGCCTCCCCACCTCGACGTGACTGCGGTAGAGCCGTCGGCGGTCATGCGGGCGCAGCGTCCCGCCGGCGCAGCGCCGTGCGTCGATGCCACCGCGGAGCGCCTCCCGTTCGAGGACCAGTCCTTCGACGCCGCGATGGCTTTCGCTACTATCGATCACTGGCAGGACCCGATCGCGGGCCTGCGCGAGATGCGGCGCGTCGCTCGCCGCGTGGTCGTGTTCACCTGCGACGCCAGTGACCTCGATCTGTTCTGGCTGAATCGTGACTACCTGCCGGAGTACGCCGGCCTCTTGGCTGGCCGGCCTTCGCTGACCGAGCTGGCCGGCGCGATCGGAGCCCGGACCGAGCCGGTGCTCGTTCCGTGGGACTGCGCTGACGGCTTCTACCACGCCTTCTGGCGCCGACCCGAGGCATACCTGGACGAGCATGTCCGCCGCGGCATGTCGATCTGGGCCAGGGTCGGCCCGGACGCCGAGCAGCGGGCAGTGCACAGCCTCCGTGATGACCTCGCATCCGGCCAGTGGGCCGAACGCAACCGCGACCTCGTTAACCTCGACGCCGCAGAACTCGGCCTGCGCCTGCTCATCGCCTGATCCCGCCATAGCTGCCGGGTCGCGGACAACCGGCCCCGTCCCGGCCGGGCGGTCACCCGGGCCGGGACGGCGGGCTGTGACTGCGGATGACCTTCCCGTCCGGTCTGGTGACCTGGCTGGTGCCGTCGGCGTGGGCGGTCAGCGTCCAGCCGAGCTGGTGCAGCACTACGTGGTGGTGCCACCAGCAGTAATCCTTGAGGTTGGCCAGGCTGGTGCGACCGCCGTCAGCGCGGTGGACCACGTGGTGCGGCTCGCATCCGGCGGCGGGCTGATCGCAGCCGCCGGGGTGCTGGCAGGTCTGATCCCGTAGGGCGACCAGGCGACGCAGGTGGACCGGGATGTCGTCGGTCTGGCCGACGTCAAGGGGAAGGGAGGGGCCGTTCAGGCCCTGGCCGGTCAGGTTGCGGCGGAGGAACGAGGCCACCCCGACGGGGCCGGAGACGACCTGGAGGATCTTGCCCAGGATCTGCTGTTCCAGTCCGGCCCGCATCTCCGCGATCGCCGCGTCTTGGGCGGTAACGTCTGCGGGGCCGGAGGTGCTGGTCCGGATCCGGTGGTAGCGGACGCACAGGACGATCAGGTCCTCTACGGCGTCGGTGTCGATATCGCCGACGACGACCGGGACGATCATCGCGTCGCACGCGATAGCGCGGGCCTTCTCGCCCTCCAGCCACGCGCCGCCGTCCCCCGCAGACACCGACGCGGCCGCCCGCTGAGCCGCCCACAGGGCCCGGTACTCGGCGATCCACCGGTCTTGCAGCGCCGAGTCGGCGTCCATCTCGCAGAGGTCGGCGAATGAAATGTGGACCAGAGCCTTGACCGGCTGCCCGGCCCGCTTGGGGAGCAGGTCGGAAGCCAGTAGCCGCCGCATCGCCTCTTCCAGCGCGTCGTGGTAACGCTGGGGGCGGGTGCGCAGGTCTCCGCCGCCCTGCGGTGCGGACAGGGCGTCCAGCACCGCCTGCACCATCGCCGCGCACTCCGAGGTGAGGTCGCCATGGATGACCCCGGCCCCGTCGAACGTGGTGTCAAACGACACCCCGCGATCCAGGTGCTTGTCCTGCTCATCGTCCGGGTCCGGCGGGGCGGTCCGGTACCGGATCTCCGCGCAGATCGCGGCCAGCGCCCGCAGGTCCGCGCCGGCCCGCGCGGCGGAGACGAGGATCTCCTCGGCCTGGGCCTGATATTCGGCCGGGATGGGCCGGGTCCACTTGGCCAGCTGCAACGCGACCGATTTGGTGAGCACCCAGCCCTCGGCCAGGCCGGCTAGCAGGACCGGATGCTGGCGGGCCAGCGCCTGCACCGCCCGGTGCTCAGCCGCCTGGCCCTTGGTGACCCGTGTCGAGTGAACCAGCCAGCTGCGGGCGGTCCGCTGCCCGTCGGCTACTGGCCCGTCCTGCGCGTCGAAGGCCTCCAGGAACAGGCCTCGGACCGCAGCGCCGACCGCGTCGGCGGACTCCAGCGCCCGCAGCCCTTCAGCCAACGTGTCGGCGGGCAGGTCCGCCGCGCCCTCGACCGCGAGGAAACCGGCCGCGGACTGCAGCAGGCTTAGGCTGCAGTGCAGCATCCGCAGCGCCTCACTGGCGCTGGCCGGGACCGCCGCGGTACTCATGACGCTGGTCTCACCTCCGGCCTGGGATACCTCGATAGGGGTCGCTGTCTCCTTCGACGCTAGCAGGCGGGCCTGACATTTTAGGTTGTTCTTGGCGCGTATTCAAAAATTTGTTCTGTATAATCCGAGTCAGGGCAAGGGCCGTGAGGAGGACCTAGACGTGCCGAACTCAGCGGTGGCCGAGGGCTGCGGGTTCAGGGCTGTCGTTTGATGCTTGACCTGTAGCGCGCTTCAGGTCCTACGTTCCTGGTATGCGAATGGTTGCTGACTGCCTCCTGGCAGCGTGGAGTGTTCTCAATCTGGTGCTCGCGGTCGTGGCGCGGCGTGCGCCGCAGGTGGCCGCGGTCTTCGCGGGGGCCGCAGTGCTGGTAGGTGCCGGCCTGCTCGCCGGCAGCCTCGCGGTGGTCGTGGTCGGCCTGGCCAGTTCGGTCATCGCCCCGGTGCTGTACGGGCAGCGGGTAGCCGGGCAGAACCACCTGACCCATCACCTGGTGCGGGGGTTGGTGGTGATCGCGTTGGCCGTGTTGTACTGGCTGGCATGACATCGATCGGCGCGGTGGCCGCGGACCTGGGCCTATCGGTGGAAGCATTGCGTTATTACGAGCGGGCCGGCTTGTCCGCCCCGGCACGCGATCGCGGCGGCCGCCGCGACTACAGCCCGTTCGACGTGGACCAGCTGCGGCTCGTCGCGGGTCTTCGCGCGGTCGGAATCCCGATCGAGTCGATCCGGCAGCTGCTGTCGGCGAAGGTTCAGGGTGCACCGAGTCGCGTCACCGCCGAGCGCGCACGGGATCAGCTCGCCGCGATTGATGCCGTTCTGCGCGGTCGTCAGGCGGAGATCAGGGCCGCGCGGAGGCTGATCCGTACCTGGACCAATGAGATCGAGGACTGGCTCCACGGTGATGATCAGGCTGTCCTCTCAGCCGGCTAGGAGCGCGTCGTCTCCGGCAGCTCGGCAATCCAGCGGCTGAGCTGGATCCGGGATTTACCGAGTCCTGGAGTTCCTCCGTCGTCCGCAACTCGATGGGCACGACCTTCCGCCCGTCCGCAACCGCAAGCAGGCCGACAGCCTGACCGGCCGCTACGTGTACCTCGGCCGCCCAGCGATGAGTTCCTCAGGCTGACCTCCGCTCAACGGCCCGGCCCGGCCCGGCCTGGTCCGGCCGCTAGGCGGGTGTGTCGTGGGCCGGGCTGAGCGAGAGCAGGAGCGCGAGCGCTTCTTGCTCGGTGAGCGCGCGTCCAGCGGCTAGCTCGGCGTCCCAGACCTGCGACGACACGGTGGCGCGCGCCGGGACCAGGAGCTCCTCGAGCAGGGCGCCCTCCTGCGGCGTGATCAGCATGCCAGACTCCTGCCGGATGGCTTCGGCCGCACCGGCCAGGCGGGCCGTCAGCAGCGGCTCATCCAGGGCGGCCATGATTGCGGCGGCCAGTTCAATCGTGTTTACGTAAAAGGCGGTGTTGCCGGAGCTCACGACGTAGTCGAATATGCCGCAGACTAGGTCCCGGGCTTCGCGCGGGCGGCCCGCGCGGAGACTGACCAGCGCGAGCGAGTGCCGGTCAATGGCTATGTTGACCGGGTTTCCCAGCTCAGAGTCAACCGCGAGCGCCTCCTGCAGGACCTCGGTGGCGCGGTCGAGGCGTCCCGCCGCGCCTTCCACCTGCCCCAGGTTGGCCAGCGAGGCGCCCAGCCGGTATTTGTCGCCGAGCTCGCGGTTGAGGGCGACGGCTTCCTCCAGTAGAGCTCGCCCCGTGTCGACGTCGCCGAGATGGCGATGGACGATGCCGAGGCTGTTCAGCTCCCGGGCCTGCTGCTCCCGGTCGCCGAGCTCGCGCCAGATGACCAAGCTGCGCTCGAATAGCCGAAGCGCCGCGTCCGGTTCGCCCTGCTGGTCCATCAGTATGCCGAGCCCGTGAGCTACCTTGGCCAGCGGCGCCCCGCCGCCGGTCGAGGCCACGTCCATGGCTCGCTGCAGCCACCGCCGCCCCTCGGTGGCGTGGCCGTGCTGATACCAGAACGCGATCAGGGCCTGGACCAGCCGCAGGCCGATGAGGGTCCGCTCGTCCTGACCAGCCGGGTCGGCGGCCGGGGCTTCTAGCGACCAGGCCAGAGCGGCGCGCAGGTTGTCGTGCTCGGCCTCCAGCCGGTCAAGGGCCGCCAGCTGGCCGGGGCCGTCAACCTGAGCCAAGGCTTGCTCGGCCACCCCGGCGTAGTGCTCGGCGTGCCGGCGCCGTGCGCCGTCGGCATCGTCATCTTGCTCGAGGCGCTCGAGGGCGTACTCGCGGATCGTCTCGAGCATGCCCAGCCGGGGCTCGCCGTCGGCCCCCTCGGTCACCGTGATCAGGCTGACGTCGGCCAGCTCGGCGATCAGCTCCAGCGGATCGGATCCGGCTGGGTCGTCGCCGGTCACGGCCACCTCGGCGAGCGCGTCCAGGTCACAGCCTCCGGCGAACACGCTCATCCGGCGGAACACTCCGGCCAGGTCCGGTGCCAGCAGGTCATAGCTCCAGCCGATGGTGTTCCGCAGCGTCTGCTGGCGCAACGGCCGTCCAGCCCCGACGGTGGCCAGGCCCAGGGTCTGCCCGAGGCGGGCCAGCAGCGCCTTCGGGGCCAGCAGCCTGACCCGGGCCGCGGCCAGCTCGATGGCTAGCGGCAGCCCGTCCACGCGGCGGCAGATGGCCGCGACGTCAGCGGCATTGTCCTCCGTGATGACGAAGGCCGGCCGGACCATGCCCGCCTGCTGGGCGAACAGCCGCACCGCGGCAGAGTTCGTTACCGTCGCCATGTCGGCTTCGCGGGGGACCTCCAGCGGCGGCACCGGGAACTCGTGCTCACCTGGGACGTGCAGCGGGCCGCGCGAGGTGGCTAGCAGCACCAGGTGAGGCGCCGCGGCTAGCAGCGTGGCGGCGACCTCGCCGGCTCCGGCGAGCTGTTCGAGGTTGTCCAGCACTACCAGCATCCGGCGGTCCCGCAGGTGCTCCAGCACAGCGGCAGGCCCGTCCCCGGCCACGTCCAGGTCGCCGGCCACGTCTAGGTCGCCGACCACGTCTAGGTCGCCGGCCACGTCTAGGTCGCCGGCCAGCGTCTTCCACATCACGTCCGTGTCGCGGACAGCGGCCAGCGCGACGAAGAACACCCCGTGCGGGAAGGCGTGGTCCAGTGCCGCCGCGGCGGCTAGCGCCAGCCGGGTCTTGCCCACCCCGCCCGGGCCGGTCAGCGTGACCAGCCGCACCTCCGGCCGGGCCAGGATCGCATGCAGCCGCTCCAGGTCCTCATCCCGCCCGACCAGCGGCGTGGCCGGCAGCGGCAGGCTCGTCTGGGTGCCCAGGCTCTTCAGCGGCGGGAAGTCCGCCCGCAGGCCCGGCCCGGCCAGCTGCCAGATCCGCTCCGCCGCGGTAATGTCCTTCAGCCGGTGGAAACCTAGATCCCGGACCGAAATCCCGGTCGGCAGCGGGCGCGCCAGCTGCAAGGTCACCTCCGACAGCACCACCTGGCCGCCGTGCGCCGTCGCCGCGATCCGCGCCGCCCGGTGCACGTCCATGCCGATGTAGCCGTCCTCGTACCGGGCCGGCTCTCCCGAATGCAGGCCCACCCGGACCCGCACGGCATCCCCGCCCGGCCAGTCGTGCCCGGCCAGCGCGCGCTGCGCCGCCAGAGCGCAAGCCACCGCGTCGACCGCGGATCCGAACACCACGAAGAAGCTGTCGCCCTCGGTGGAGATCTCACGGCCATGCCACGCCGCAAAGGCCGCCCGCATGAGGGCCCGGTGATCCGACAGCGCCCGCCCGTACCGGTCACCTAGACGACTCAGCAGCGCGGTCGACCCCTCGATGTCACTGAACAGCATCGTGACGGTACCCGTCGGCAATTCCCCCACCCCTCGATTATCACCAGCCCGGGCTCAGGTCATGAATCGTTCGGCCAACCCAGCTCCTTAGCACATGAAGACGGCTAGGACCGTGCGCTCTCCGGCAGCTCGGCAATCCAGCGGCTGAGCTGGATCCGGGAGTTGAGGCCGAGCTTGTTGAGGATGTTCGTGATGTGGGTTTCCACGGTTCGTTCGGACAGAAACAGCCGGTCCGCGATCTGCCGGTTGGGGAGATCGTCCGCGATGAGCCGGGCTATTTCCAGCTGCCTGGGGGTGAGGGCGGTATCTGGGGCGGACTTAACGGGCGGCGCCGGTTTGATAGCGGGCTTGTCCGCCACGGCGAAGGCGACACCTTCGTCAACTGTCATCGCGCGGCGCGCCTCGGTCGAGCAGAGCCGTCGTACGGCCACGGTCCGGGCCGTGACCGACTGCCGCGTCGTCTCCTACCTGGCGGCCGATCTTCCCGTCCGGGACCTGCGGGAACTGGCCGCCGGTCACTACCGGGGAGGCCGGTGAGGATCGTTCAGGTCCCGGTGCGCACCGTGGCCGCGTACTTGCGCCCGGGCCGCTCGGATCACAAACGGCAAAGGGCATGCGCATCGGGCCACTGCGTAGATCGGCACTGAAATCACGGGCCTCGCATCCAGGGCCCGCCGGGCGCGCTTTTAGTAACAAGTGAACGTGACGCTGTGACTTAAGGCCAGCCCGATGCCGCCGCCGGGGCCGCCGTCATGGTCCTGGCCGGCCAGGTCAGGGCCTGGGGCGGCGGCGGGGCGGTGCGCCTCGATGAGGGCGGCGGCGTCCTGGGCTTTGGCGAGCACCGGCTCGAACCAGCCGCAGTCGGCCTGCTCATCGGTCAGCTCGGTGGCGATGATCAGCTCGTCGTCGCTGGTCATGTTCTGGGTGTTGTAGCCCTGGATGAACCCGCCGCCGCGGACCGGCATCAGCCGCGAGTCCGGGTCGGTGATGTTCCGCACCGGGCCGGGACCCTTGGCCTTGGCCGCCTTCTCCGCCGCTGTGCGCCCGGCCTCAGCGGCCCGGGCCCGGGCCGCTTCCACCTGGGCCTGGGCCTCGCGGACCCGGCAGAAGTCATCGATCCCGGCCGCGTCCGGCCGGGCTGCGCGGCCGCGGCGGGGCTGCCCGGCCGCATACCGGGCCTCCAGCTCCGCCAGCTGAGCGGCCCGCGCGGCCCGGGCGCGGGCCAGGTTCTCCTCCGCCAGCTCCACCGCCGCCGACGCCGGCGAGCACCCGGTCCGCTGCCCGGTCCGCTGCCGCTCCCGGAACGCCTCCGCCTGGGCCGCCTCGGCAGCCTCCGCGGCTTCCCGCTCGGCTTTCAAGCTGGCCAGCGCGGCCGCGATCCGCTCGTCCCGCCGCCGCGGGCTCCACGCCTCAGGCGGCACCTCATCCCCCCGCCGGCCCGCGCCGAACAGTTCATCTTCGGCCGCATCAGCCGCCGCGTGCGCCGCCACCCGCCCGGCGGCCAGCTTGGCCAGCCCCTCCTCGGTCCGGTTCGCCGCCTTCGACGCCGACGCGGCGATCTTCATCCCGTCCAGCGCCACCATCCCCAGCCGGCCCATCCCCAGCCGCGCGCACAGCACCAGCACCTGCGCGAAGAACCCCGCGACCGCGCCGGGGAAATCACCCCGGAACCGGGCGAACGTCACATGATCAGGGACGTTCCCCGCACAGATCACCCGGAACGCCACATCGGTCCCGCACAGCCGCTCGATCTCCCGCGACGACGCCACCCCGTGCGCATACGCCCACACCAGCACCGCCGCCAGCATGTCCGGGTCATAACCCGCCGTCCCCGCACCCCCGGTCTTCCGGCCAGCGTGGAACGCCGAGGTATCCAGGTGATCCTCCACCACCGTGATCACCAGCCACACCGGATGATCAGCCGGCAGCCACTCCCGCATATCCGGCGGCAACAAGAACGGCTGATCCCGGTCCACCGGCCGGTACTTCTTCGCCATACCCCGACCCTGTCAAACCCGGCCAGGAGACGCACGCCAACACGCCGCGAATCTGCAACAGCCATAGAAACGTTAGAACGCCACGTTCATTGGTTGGGTCGGCCGCGGTTGGCACCCTACGGCGGCCCGATAGCCTGGCCAGACAATCCCGGGTGGTTCAGGGAGAGGCCGGTGGGGCAGCAGGAGCTTTTCACGCTGGCGGTGGCGATCGCCGGCGTGATGATCGTCGGGCGGGCGGTCGCGCGCTGGCTCGAGGTGCCGGACGCGATCGTGCTGGTCGTGCTCGGCGTCCTCGTGGGCCTGATTCCGCAGGTACCGAACGTCGACCTGCCACCCGATGTCGTGCTGCTGCTGTTCCTGCCCCCGTTGGTCTACAACGCCGCGTTCCTGTCCGCCCCCCGGGAAAGCCGGGAGAACGCGATCCCGATCACCGGGCTGGCGTTCGGGGCGACGGCGGCCACGATCATCGGCGTGGGCTGGGTGACCCGCCTGGTCCTGCCCGGCCTGGGCTGGGCGCCCGCGCTGGCGTTCGCCGCCGCCGTGGCGCCCACCGACGCCGTGGCCGCGACGTCGGTGCTGACCCGGCTGGGCGCGCCGACGCGGGTGGTCACCATCTTGGAGGGCGAGAGCCTGATCAACGACGCGGTCGCGCTGACCGCCTTCGGGCTGGCCGTCGAGGCGATAGCGCACCCGTTCACGCTGGGCCACGGCCTGGCGCGGCTGGCCGAGGTCGTCCTCGGCGGGGTCGCGTACGGGCTGGTCGTCGCGATGGTGATCGGACGGATCCGGCGGCATGTGCACGACCCGGCGAGCCAGATCCTGATCTCGCTCATCACTCCGTTCGTCGCTTATATCCCGGCTGAGGAGCTGAACGTGTCCGGCGTGCTGGCCACCGTGGTGGCCGGGGCGTACCTCGGCACCCGGTCCGACGGCCTGATCCAGCCCGCCTCGCGGGTCACCGGCACGATGTTCTGGCGGATGCTGATCTTCCTGCTGGAGTCGGCGCTGTTTGTGCTGCTCGGGCTGGAGCTGCGATCGCTCGCGGACCACCTGCCCAGCGCGCACACGGTGCCCACGCTGGCGGGCGCGTCCGCCGCGGTGGTGGCCACCGTGATCGGGATCCGGCTGGCCTGGGAACTGCTCGTGTCCCCGCTGGCCCGGTTCCTGCCCGGGCCGCATCCCGCGTTTGTCCGGAACCCGTGGCGGCAGCGGCTGGTCATCGGCTGGGGCGGCATGCGCGGCGCCATCTCGCTGGCCATCGTGCTCACCTTGCCCACGATGCTGAACGGGAGGGCGTTCACCGAACGGCCCACGCTGGTCTTCCTGGCCGCGATCGTCGTGATGGCCACGCTCATCGGACAGGGCCTCACGCTCGGGCCGCTGCTGCGCGCACTCGGGCTCGCGCAAAGCGAGCGGCATCAGCGGGCGGAGGCGTCAGCGCGGGCGAAGGTCACCGAGGCCGGGCTGGCCCGGCTGGACGAGCTGGCCGAGGCGGGCGAGGTGGACGAGGACACGGCCAGCGTGTACCGGCAATTGTTGGAGATGCGGCTGGACCGGGTCCGCGTGGCGCTAGGTGACGCGAGCGAGGATGAGGTGGTCGACACCGCCGGCCTGAGCCGGGAACTCGTCCGCGCGGAGCGGGACAAGCTCGCCCACATGTACAGCAACGGCGAGATCAGCGACGAGATCCGCCGCTCCATTTCGCGCACCCTCGACCTGCAAGAACCGCGGCCGTTCGGCTAACTCAGCCGTCGGGAATCACCCCCCTAGGGGCGGGCGGCGCCGACGAAGGTCTCCGCGTACCAGGGGGTAGCCATCGGGATCTTCTCCACGTCCAACCCGGTCTGCGGGGCGTCGATGATGTAGCCGTCCCCGACGTAGATGGCGACGTGACCGATGCCGTCGTAGTACAGCAGGTCGCCGGGCTGAAGGGCGGAGGCGGCGATGTGCGGCAGGGCGGCCCACTGCTCGTAGGTGTCGCGGGGGATCGAGACCCCGGCCGCCGCCCAGGCGGCCTGGGCGAGCCCGGAGCAGTCGAAGCTGCCCGGACCGGTCGCGCCCCACTGGTAGGGCTTGCCGAGCTGAGCGTAGGCGAAGGCGACGGCCTGCTCGGCCTGGGTCGAGGTGGGCCCGGTGTACGTGGCCGTGGTCGTGCCGCCCGCCCCGATCGAGTTGCTCGCGACCGTCTGCTGCTGCGGCACGGTCAGGCTGGCCAGGGTGGCCTTCTCGGTCGCGAGCAGCCCGCCCAGGGAGTTCTTCTGGGCGGTGAGCCGGGCCTTGAGGGCCGCGACCCCGTTCTCGGTGCGCTGCATCTGCTCCTCGGCCCCGGCCAGTTCGCTAGCGTCGGCGAGCAACTGCTTAGTCTGGGCGTTCTGGTTGCCGGACAGCTCCATCAGCAGCGACCCCTGCTGCAGCACCGCCGAGGGGTCGCCCGAGGTGAGCACGCCCGCGACGGACGTCGCGCCGGAGTCCTCGAACGCCGCGGCCGCGGTCTGCGCCACGGTGGCCTGCGCCTCCCGGAACTGGGCGTTGGCGTAGTCCAGGTGGACGCGCACCTGGGCCAGCTTGGACCGGGCGGCGGAAAGCTGCTGGCTGGCCTGGTCGAGCTGCACGCTGACCTGGTCGAACTGCGAGGTGAGCTGGTTGATCCGGGCCTGGACCTGGGCCACGGTCGGCTGCGGAGCCGCGCCGGCGATCCCGCCGTAGACCGCCAGGCCGCCCATCACGGCGAGCCCGCCGAGAGTGAGCACCGTGACGGCGATGCCGCGCCGCAACCCGGATGCTCTGGTCAGCCGTTTGTTCATGTGCTTGTCGTGCTCCCTTGGCCCGGTTCGGGATCACGCTAGTGACCGGCAGCCCTGTGTCTCAACCGGATCGCGTGGATATCACGGAACTATTACGGATGCCGCGTGAGGTGAACCGAAACCGCTCCTACCAGGACGGGGTCAGCGAACCCGGATGCGGGCTAGGATCGGAATGCCGTCGCGAGGAGAGATCATGACGGGCCCCGGAGCAGTGACGATCATGAACCGCTCGGTTCCGGCCGGCACCCACATCTGCGCGTTCTACAGCGAGCCGGCCGGCCGGGACGAACTCGTCATGCCGTTCCTGGCCGAGGGCATCACCGCGGGGCACAAATGCATCTGCATCCTCGAGTCGCTGAGCCCGGCGGAGGTCCTGACCAGGCTCGGCCGCGAGGTCGACCTGGGCCGTTCGGTGCAGACCGGGCAGCTGGAGCTGGCCACTCCCGCCGACGCGTACCTGCGCACCGGGACGTTCTCCATCGACGGCATGCTGTCCTACTGGGAGCAGGCGGTGGCCGAGGCCCGGGGCGCCGAGGGAACCGGCCTGCTCCGGGCGGCGGGCGAGATGCCGTCGGCGCTAGATCATCCCGACGGCCGCCTGGAGTTCTCCCGGTACGAGGCCAAGATCACCACCTTCGCGGCCGACCTCCCGGCGGTGCTCGTCTGCCTCTATGACCTGCAGCGCTTCGGGGCCGAGGTCCTGGTCGACTCCCTGCGGACGCACCCCATGGTGGTGGTGGACGGCGGGGTGCACGACAACCCGTACTACATCGAGCCTGGCGCGTATCTCGCTGGCCTGGAGTAAGCGCAGGGACCGACTTCCCGTCCAGCCGGGATCCGCCGGTCAGCTGGACAGGTGGCGGCCGAAGAACTCGAACACCTTCGCCCAGCCGTCCATCGCCGCCTCGGGCCGGTACATCGGGGCCTGGTAGTAGAAGAAGCCGTGGCTGGCGCCGTCGTACCGGTGGAACTCGTAGTCCTTGCCGTGCCGCTTCAGCTCCGCCTCGTGCTGGTTCACCTGGTCGGGCGAGGGATACCGGTCGTCGTTGCCGAACAGCCCGAGCAGCGGCGCGGACAGATCGGCGGTGTAGTCGATCACCGCGACCGGGCGGGCCGGCGACAGTTCCTCCTGCGCCGCGATCACTCCCCCGCCCCACAGGTCGGCGACCGCATCGAAACCGGGCACCCGGGAGGCGGCCAGCAGCGCGTGCCGACCGCCCGAGCAGGTACCGATGATGCCGACCTTGCCGTTGCTGGCGGGCCGGGCGTTCAGCCATCCGAGGGCGGCCGCGCAGTCGGCCACCACGCTGTCGTCGGCGACGCCGCCCTCCGACCTGACCTTGGCCGCCACGTCGTCGGGGGTGCCGTGGCCGAAGCGGTCGTACAGGTCGGGGCAGATCACGGTGTACCCGTGCCGGGCGAGCCGGTCGGAGAACTCCCGGTAGAACTCATCCCAGCCCGGCAGGTGGTGCACGGCCACGATTCCGGGCCGCGGCCCATCGCCGGTGGGCTGGACGACGTAGGCGTGGATCTCGTCCCCGCCGCCGCCGGGATAGGTGATCACCTCGGCCACCAGGCCGGTACGGTCGTCGGTCCGGAACGAGTTCCACATGGCCGGGTAGCATACCGTGCCCGCCTTATGCCAGGCTGGGAGACCCCGGCCGATACCCGACCTGATGGTGAGGGGATGGACAAACGCCTTCGCTTCATGACCGAGCTCATCGCACCGCTGCGGATCGCGCCCGGGAGCGAGGTGAAGCTGAGCCATGACCACGACCCGGGATACACGGGCCAGGTAACCCGGCCGCAGGCCACCACCTTGCTGGCCGACGGCGTGGAGCTGCTGGCCGAGTACCAGGACCGGCTCGCCGCCCAGGACACGTTCGGCGTGCTGCTGGTGCTCCAGGGCATCGACGCCGCGGGCAAGGACGGCACCATCAAGCACGTGATGAGCGGGGTCAACCCCCAGGCGGTCGAGGTTCACGCCTTCAAGCAGCCCTCGGCCGAGGAGCTGAACCACGACTTCCTGTGGCGCTGCCAGCGGGCCCTGCCCGGGCGGGGCCAGATCGGCATCTTCAACCGGTCCCACTACGAGGAAGTGCTAGTCGTCCGCGTTCACCAGAACCTGCTTGCCGCGGAGCGGATGCCCGCGGTCGGAGGTGAGGGCGGCCTATGGGCCCGCCGCTACCGCGAGATCAACGACTGGGAGCGCTACCTGGTCGACAACGGGATCCGCGTGGTCAAGGTCATGCTGAACCTGTCGAAACGGGAGCAGGCCAAGCGGTTCCTCAAGCGCGTCGACCACCCGGAGAAGAACTGGAAGTTCTCCTCCAGCGATATCAAGGAGCGGGGCTACTGGGACGAGTACCAGCGAGCCTTCGAGGCCATGCTGAGCCACACCAGCACGACCTGGGCGCCGTGGTACGTCGTGCCGGCCGACCACAAGTGGTTCAGCCGGCTGGCCACCGCCGCGGTCCTGGTGACGGCGCTCGACGCGATCAACCCCAGCTACCCGGCCCCGGACCCCGCGGACGCGGACCAGATGGCGCAGGTCGCCGAGGAGCTTGAGGCGGAGCTCGGCCGCGGGAGGCGGCGCGGGGACGGCGCGGGACGCTCTTGACCCCGGTCGAGCCGTCTCGTTACGCTTCACATGAGTAACGAATCGTTCGTATCGTGAACATAATGGACATCCCGGCGCCGTTCCGACTGGCTGAGGTGACGGTCTCGCCCCAGTGGACCGATTACAACCACCACCTCACCGAATCGGCGTACCTGCTGATCATGGGGGAAAGCTCGGACGCCTTCTTCCGGTTCTTCGGAATCGATGACGCCTACCGGGCGGCGGGCCATTCGCTCTACACGGTCGAGACCCACCTGCGCAACCTGCGCGAGGCCCACGAGGACGAGCGGCTGAGCCTGACGATCCAGGTGCTCGGTACCGACGCCAAGCGGCTGCACATCCTGCACGAGATGTACGGCGCCACGGGCCGCCTCATCGCCACCGCCGAGCAGATGCTGCTGCACGTGGACACGCGAGCCGGCCAGGCCGCCCCGTTCCCGTCGCACATCGCCGAGGTGCTCGGCGAGATACGCGCGGCGCACGCCGCCGCCCTGCCGGTGCCCGAGTACGTGGGGCGTTCCATTCGCATCCCGCCCGGCCCTGCATCGGAGGCCTGATGGATCTCACGCTCACCGAGGAGCAGCGGCTCATCGTCAACACCGTCCGGGCCTTCGTGGAGAAGGAGCTTTATCCGCACGAGGACGAGGTCGAGCGCCTGGACGAGGTCCCCCCGGAGCTGGCCGGTCAGATCCGCGCCAAGGCGATCGCCGCCGGGCTGTACGCGGCCAACATGCCCGCCGAGCTGGGCGGCGGCGGGCTGGACGCGGTGTCCCTGGTCCTGGCCGAACGCGAGCTGGGCCGGGCCAGCTACGCCCTGCAGATGCTAGTCGAGCGGCCGAGCAACATCCTGCAGGGTTGCGACGCCGACCAGCGGCAGCGCTACCTGATCCCGGCCATCCGCGGTGAGCGGCACGACTGCGTCGCGATGACCGAACCGGGTTCCGGCTCGGACATCCGCTCCATGTCCACGACGGCCCGCCGGGACGGGAACGACTACGTGATCAACGGCACCAAGCACTTCATCAGCCACGCCGACGTGGCCGACTTTGTCATCTTGTTCGCCGCCACGGGCGGTTGGGACGGCCCGAAGAAGCAGATCACCGCGTTCCTGGTCGACAAGGACTCCCCCGGCCTGACCGTCACCCGGGGTTCGGAGTGCGTGTCGAACCGCGGCTATCACCAGTGCGAGCTGTCCTTCGCCGATTGCCGCGTCCCGGCCGGGAACCTGCTGGGCGAGGAGGGGCGCGGCTTCGACCTGATGGGTCAGTGGCTGGGCGCGACCAGGCTGACGGTCGCCGCCACCAGCGTCGGCCGGGCCCGCCGGGTGCTGGAGGCGGTCACCGAATGGGCGGCCACCCGACGTCAGTTCGGCCAGCCGGTAGGCCGCTTCCAGGGCGTGGGGTTCCAGCTGGCCGACTGTGCCACGGCGCTGGAAGCGGCCGAGCTGCTCACGCTGCGGGCCGCGGCCAAGTGCGACCAGGGCACGATGACCGACGCCGACGCGGCGATGGCCAAGCTGTATGCCTCGGAGATGCTGGGCCGGATGACGGACACGGCCGTACAGATCTTCGGCGGCATGGGCCTGATGTCGGCCTTTCCGGCCGAACGCTGGTGGCGCGACGCCCGGGTCGAGCGGATCTGGGACGGCACCAGCGAGATCCAGCGTCACATCATCGCACGATCCCTGCTGCGTCCGTATGGAGCGTTATGGAGGTTGAGGCCCGCGCCGACGGCCCGGTCCTGGTCATCACCTTGGACCGGCCGAAGGCCAACGCGATCGACGTGCCGACCAGCCGTGCCCTGTACGCCGCCTTCGACCGGCTGCGGTCCGAGCCGGGGCTCCGCGTCGCGATCCTCACCGGGGCGGGCGAGCGGTTCTTCAGCGCGGGCTGGGACCTGAAGGCAGCCGCGGCCGGGGAGGGCGTCGAGGCCGACCACGGGCCGGGCGGGTTCGCAGGCCTCACGGAGTTCTTCGACATCGGCAAGCCGGTCATCGCCGCGGTGAACGGGCTGGCC
The DNA here is from genome assembly GCA_963722055.1 of uncultured Actinomycetes bacterium. Taxonomy (GTDB): domain Bacteria; phylum Actinomycetota; class Actinomycetes; order Streptosporangiales; family Streptosporangiaceae; genus Palsa-504. The sequence continues at coordinate 98,843 of CAVRLA010000019.1, forward strand.
CTGGGCGGCGGCTTCGAGCTGGTCCTGGCCGCCGACCTGGTGGTGGCGGCCGAGCACGCGGAGTTCGCGTTGACCGAGGTGACGCTCGGCCTGGTCCCGGACGCCGGCGGCCTGCTCCGCCTGGCGTCCCGGCTGCCGCGCCCGATCGCAGTGGAATGGCTGCTCACCGGCCGCCGGATCGGCGCGGCCGAGGCCGCCCGCTGGGGCCTGGTGAACCAGGTCGTGCCGGTGGCCGGCCTGATGCCCGCGGCGCTGGACCTGGCCCACGCGATCAGCGCGGCCGCGCCGCTGTCGGTCGCGGCCGCGCTGGAGATCATGCGCGAGACCGAGGGCACGCCGGTGGCGGAGGGGTACCGGGTCATGCGCGGTGACGGCCTGCCCGCCTACCGGCGGATGCTGGACTCGGACGACGCGCGCGAGGGCGTGCGCGCCTTCGCCGAACGCCGCCCGCCCCGGTGGACCGGCCGCTGACCTACTGGCTCAGGTAAGCCCGCAGCGAGGCGGACTGCGCGGGCCAGGGCGGGCGCTGGGGGCGGAGCCGGGACCAGTCGTAAGGCGGATGGCCGAGTTTCGGGTGCAGGCGATCGTAGGCGTTGGCCAGCAGCCAGGCCGCCACGCAGCCGACGATCGCGGCCTTCGCCAGGCCCGGCCCCGGGGCCAGGAGCCCGCCCAGGTCCCCCGTCCAGAGCCAGTAGCCGAGCACCGGGTACACGACCAGCTGGTGCCATATTTTCGTCGGTGACACCGCCTGGGCCCGGGTGTAGAAACCGTTCCGCAGCTCGGCGCGCCACTGCATCAGCCCGAAGCCCAGGCACCCGCCCAGGCAGGCCAGGCCGAACGGAAGCGCGGCCGGGCCGCTCGGTACGCGCCCGCCCGCCAGCCAGACCCCGAGCGCGACCGAGACGGCCAGCAGCGGATCACCGAGGCTGAGCGCGAGGAACTCGCGGCGGGGGCGGAGCAGCCGGCGCTCGAGCGCCGCCGCGACCACCGCGAAACCCGCCGGCGTCACGGCCAGTGACGCGCCCGCCGCCACCCATGGGCCGTGGCGGAGCGCGGCTCCGAGCACGGGCAGGTAACCCGCCGCCACCCATGGGCCGTGGCGGAGCGCGGCTCCGAGCACGGGCAGGTAACCCGCCGTCATCCAGGTCCGGGCGCGCGACGGCGGCCGAGCGGCCGGGCCCGGCGCACGTCCGCCGAGGCCGCGCTCAGCGTCCTGCGACGGCCCGCCCAGCGTTCGGCCAGCAACTGGTCCAGGTCGGGGTCGCGGAAGAAGTCCTTGTGCAGCCGGGCGAAGTGGGCCAGCCGGATCAGCGGCGTGTTATGCGCGTGCTCCCGGCCGTCCGCGACCGCGGCGCCGGTGTCCCCGAAGCGAGCCTGCAGCTCCTCGACCACCGGGCCCATCTCGTTAATGAAATGATCCACCGTGCTGGCGGAGACGAAGGCCGCGCGGGCGATGTCGGTCCGCTTGTCGAACCGGGTCAGCTCCTGCCAGATAGCCAGATCAGACTCTTTGCGCAGCAGTTCATCCAGCGGGGCGGGCGGAGGGCCGTGGTGCCGGTACCGCTCGGCGCCCGACGCGACCGGCACGCCGCGTCCGACCGCATCGAGCAGCGGCTCGATCGCGTCCGGCCCGTCGCGTCGCGGGGCGAGGGCCAGCGGGGCGAAGAAGGTGAAGGCGGCCAGCAGGTGGAGCTGACGGTTGTCCTCGTCGTCGGAGCAGCGCACCACCGACTGGGTGCGCGGTGAATGTTCGGCCAGCAGGCGCAGCGCTCCGAGGCCCGTCATCGAGCAGTCGACGAAGATCATGTCGACCAGGGCGAGGTCGAAGGGCTCCGCCTCGGCCAGCACGCGGGGCAGTTGCCTCGGGTCGCGGACGCCCGCCACCAGGTGAGGCGTGTCCTGTAGCACGTGCGCGATCGCCAGCTCCGCTTCCACGTAGTCGTCGATCACGAGAATCCGCATGACGTCACCTTTCCTGGATCGCTCGCGCCCCGCCGGGACCAGTGTGGCCACGGCGGCCGCCGCGCAAAAAGGCGAAACTTCTTCATTTTCCGCCGGGACCCGGTCTCATCTCGGCTCCCAGGGCGAGGACCGCCAGCGGGCACACGCGAGCGTGCCGCCGGCCGTCCCGGCGGCCAGCGCCAGCGTGCCCTCGAAATGCCGCAGGTGGTTCTCCAGGACGTGCAGGCTCGACCGCGGATCGGCCAGGGCTCCCGGCGGCACGCCGGACCCGTCGTCGTCCACCTGCACGCTGACCCAGTCGCTGGACCCGGGCCCGGCCCGCACGCCGACCCGGATGTGCTGCGCGCCCGCCTTCCACGCGTTCGTGATCAGGTCCTGCAGCACGCGCCGGGCCAGCCCGTAGTCGGTCCGGCCCATGCGCACCTGGCTGCTGCCGGGTTCCAGCTGCACCGTGTCGCGCAGTTCCCGCGGCACAATCGTGCTCACCGACCGCCACAGCAGGTCCACGCTGCCCGGCCGCACGCCGCCGCCGAGCACGATCTGGCGGGCTTCCTCGGCCACGATGAGCACCTCGTTGATCAGCGACCGGGTTTCGGCGCTGATCTCCTGGTCGCGCCGCGCCTGCCAGATCAGGGCGTGGGCCGCGTTCTTGACCAGGCTGTGCACCGTGGAGGAGTCGCTGGCGCGCACGTCTTCCACCTGCACCTCGCAGGTCTGCGCGGCCGAGCGGAGCAGCAGCTCGATCAGCAGCGTGTACGGCAGCAGCAGCAGGACCGACCCGGCGAGCAGCAGCGCGACGGCCAGGCCGCCGGGCGCTGACGCGTGGCCGGTGTAGTACGGCCACCCGTACAGGGCGAAGGCGATGACCGACACCGCCACCGGCATCAGCGGCCGGAACCGCACCAGCCCGGGATGCGGCGGCGTGGCCGGGTTGTACCAGCTCGCATCCGTCATCACCTGCGACCACGCGGACCAGACGTGCGTCGCCGCCAGCCCCAGCCCGGTCAGGTAGACCGCGGCGGGCAGCGGCGTGACGGCCACCGGCCCGGTGTACAGCAACAGCGCGATCACGATCCCCACGCTCTCCGCGATGCCGGACAGGTCGGCCGTCGCGCGTCCCTGGGTACCGCCCAGGTGCCGGGCGGCCTGCCGCAGTCCCGGCACCGGCAGGCGGGCAAGCCGGTCAAGCAGCCGGGACTGCGTGTGCAGCCAGGCCGTGCCGACGCCGACCGTCACCAGGAGGAGAAAGAACGGGGCCCGCAGCAAGGCCCCGGCCGGAAACCAGATGAGCAGCAGCCAGAGGCCGCACACGCAGCAGCCCCTGATCGCGGCGCCCAGCGGCCAGAGCGGGCCCGAGTAACGCACCGCGATGTCGTACACCACCCGCGTGCGCAGACCTGGATCGAACACGTCCCGACCCCCCACTCCGATCCGCGAACGACGAAGTTTCGCATGGCAGCGGCACCGCCGCCGCCATGACGCTGGACCCAGACCCGGAAACCAGCTTGTTACCGGCCAACCTATAGGGAGCAGCAATGAGCACAAGCAGTCCCAGCGCCGTAGGGCGCACTTTCCTGGGCCAGGCGGGCACGCACGGCTTGCGCCGGGCGGGGGCCGTGCTGGCCGCCGCCGCCGCGCTGGCCCTGGTCGCCGCGTCCGGCGGGGGCGCCGCCGCGGCCAGCGGGTCCGGCCTGGCCCGGGGCGTCATGTACGGCGAGACCGGCAACTGGGCCGGGTACGTGATCCAGTCGGGGCAGGACATCCAGTACGTCAGCGGGGAGTGGACGGTCCCCACCCTTGACTGCCAGCGGACCCCGAACGCCGTGGACGGGGTGTGGGCCGGGATCGGCGGGGTCGTGCCCGGCCAGGCCCTGCTCCAGACCGGGGTCGGGGACACCTGCAGCAACGGGTCCCAGCAGGACCAGGCCTGGTGGGAGCTAGCGGATGCGCACGCCCCGTTCGACTTCAACCTGGCCATTTCCCCCGGGGACGAGATGCAGGCGAGCGTGTACCTCGACCCGTCGTCGGACCAGTGGGTCACCCGGATCGACGACCTGACCACGGGGTGGTCCGGGTGGATGACGGCCGGCGGGACGTACGGTATCGAGCGGGACGGGTCCGAGTCCTACATCCAGGAGGGATCCGCCAGCAACATCTCCTACGCCGGCGGGAGCACCGTGGAGTGGGTGGTCGAGGGACCCGGGCTGATCGAGGCCGGGGCGAACTTCCAGCCGCTCGCGGACTTCGGGACGGTGCAGTTCTCCGACCTGCGGGCCGGGCTGCCGTCGTGGTCCCTGAACCCGCTCGAGCAAGAGCTGATCAACTACGACAACCAGATCGTGGCCGAGCCCGGGTCGCCCGACGGCGACGGGTTCTCGGTGTCGTATACCGGTTAACCCACGCTGGACGATCGTGGTGACGTCACTCGCGCCGAGGACGTCACCACGATCGTCTTGGCACAGCTCGCACTGGACCTGGGCCGGTGCACCCTGGCCCGTTCCATAAAAGATTACGGTCGTCAGCCGCCTTCGAGCAGGGCGGTCAGGGCCTGATCGCCGGCCGTGGCGCCCTCGGTCAGGGGGCCGCGGCCGGCCAGGTCGGCGGCGGCGGACGGGTCCAGGCCGGCGGCGACGAGGCACTGGACGGCCTGGGCGGTGGGCAGGGAGTTGAACCAGCGGTAGCCGGCGGCGCGGCGCGCCTCCGGGGTGAGACGGCCGACCAGGCGGACCCGGGACAGGCCGCCGTCGGGGAAGGCGTCGAGGCGGACGGCGGCGGCGGGCTGGTCGTGCTGGCTGAGGAACTCGTGGCGGGTGTCCGGCTGCAGGCGGGTGCGGGCGAGCAGGGGACGCCAGGCCGCCGGGTCGGCGAGCGGGTCGGCAGGCGGGTGGGGGTCCTGGGCCGAGGCGTGCAGCGCCACCTCGGCCGAGGCGTTGTACTTGAAATGGGCGGTGTCGATGACGATGCGGCGGATCACGCCCGGGAAAGCGAGCCGGAACACTACGTGGTCGTGGCCGCCGTCGCGACGGCGGCGGGTCTCCCAGCCTTCGCCCATGGTGCGGGCCTGGTCGGAGCGGATCAGATGGGCGGCCGAGGTGTAGAAGTCGTTGCTGCAGGCCACGATGGCGCCGCCGTAAGCCTGGCTGGCCAGGTCGACGGTCAGCGCTTCCAGCCCGCGCGGATCGGGGACGACCTGGCCGAAGACGCGGAGCCTGGCGATGCCGCCGTCCGGGTAGGCGGACAGCCGGAGATGGGTGAACCGGCGGCCGTCGGTGACCGGGAAGAGGTTGTGGCGGTCCCCGGTAAGTTCCTGGCGGGGGACGATCGGCTCCCAGCCGGCCGAGGGATGACACAGCTCGTCGGGGCTCGGGTAACCCTCGTGCCCGCATGCCTCGAGGCTGATGGCCTGCGGGTAGTTCCCGGTGAAGAAGCTGGTGTCGACGTCGACCGAGGTGATGATGCCCGGGGCACCCAGCCGGATCAGGGCCCAGTCGTGGCCCGGCGAGCGGCGGCGCCGGGTCTCCCAGCCGTCGACGATCTCGCCGTGAGGCCCGTAGTGGCCGGGCTCGAACGCGGCGGGGGCGGGGGTGAGCAGGTTCTCCTTCTCGCCGAAGGACTCGTCGCTGGCCGCGATCACGCTGCCGCCGAGCCAGCGGGAGGCCAGGTCGGTCGCCGGGATCATGCCGGGCCGCCGGGGCGCTGCGACAGCGGCCAGCCGGTGATCTGCTTCGGATCGGGCGGCGCGTAGGTGCACACCTTGCTGGTGGCCAGGCCCAGGCCCACGAGGGCCTCGGCCAGCCGGACCGCCGCGCCGATCCCGTCGATCACGGGCACGCCCAGTTCGGCGGTGACGGCCTCCTCCAGGCCGGCCAGGCCGGCGCAGCCCAGGCAGATGGCTTCGGCGTGGTCGCGCTGCACCGCGATCCGGGCCTGGTCCACGATCCCGCGGACCGCGCCGCGCGGATCGGCGTCGACCTCCAGCGTGCTCATCCCGCTGGCCCGGACGGAGGCGCACCGGTCCGCCAGCCCGGCCAGCTTCAGCCGGTCCTCGATGGCCGGCACCGACCGCGGCAGCGTGGTGACCACCGAGAAACTGCGGGCGATCATCATCGCCACGTGCGCCGCGGCCTCGCAGATCTCCACCACCGGCGGTTCGATCAGCTCCTGCAGCCCGTCGCGGCCGTGCTCGCCGAAGCCGGCCAGCACCACCGCGTCGTAGGGGTCACGGTAGGCCAGCACGCGGTCCATCACGCCGACGGCCGACAGGTAACTCTCGAAGGCGCAGTCCACCGCCTCCGGGCCGAAGGTCGGGCGGAGGGCCACGATCTGCGTCCCGGGCGACGCGTAGCGCCGGGCGCCGACGGCGATGACCTCGGTCATGGACACGCTGGTGTTGACGTTCACCACGACGATCTTCACTAGGCCCTCCTGAGCAGCTTCCCGTGCGGCCGGTCCGGGTCGATCACGTGCCCGCGCAGCAGGGTGAGCCGTACCACGCCGTACAGCGTCCGGCCCGCGTACGGGGTGGTGGCCGGGTGCCGGTGGTACAGCTGGCCGGGGTCGACCACGAAGGACTCCTCCGGGGCCACGACGGCGAAATCGGCGTCGCAGCCGGCCGCGATCCGGCCCTTGGCGGTCAGGCCAGCCAGCCGGGCCGGGGCGGCCGCCATCCACGCCGCGACCTGAGCCAGGCCGAGACCGCGGCGGCGCGCCTGGGTCCAGGTCAGCGGCAGGCCGAGCTGCAGCGAGGAGATGCCGCCCCAGGCCCCGTTCCAGTCGCCGACGGCCTTCATCGCCGCGGTGCACGGCGAGTGGTCCGAGACGACTGAGTCGATGTGGTCCTCCCGCAATCCGGCCCAGAGCAGCTCGCGGTTGGCCGCCTCCCGGATCGGCGGTGAGCACTTGCACGCCACCTCGCCGTCGCCGATCTCCTCGGCGGTCAGGGTCAGGTAGTGCGGGCAGGTCTCGGCGGTGATCCGGGCGCCCTCGCGCCGGGCTGAGGCGATCATGGGCAGCGCGTCCGAGCTAGACAAGTGCACGATGTGCGCGTGCCCGCCGGTGGCTCGGGCCGCCTCGATGATCTCGGCCACGGCCAGGTTCTCCAGGCCGCGGGGACGCGAGGCCAGGTAGCCCGCGTAGGTCTGGCCGGGGTGGGCGGTCAGGTCGGCCAGCCGGGCCGGGGCGGCGCGGGCGCTTTCGGCGTGGACGAGCAGGGGCAGGCCGAGGACTCGCGCGCGGTGTAGCGCCCGGGTGAGCTCGGCCACGTCGACCGGCGGGAATTCGGGTGACCCGGAGTCGGCCAGGAAGCACTTGAAGCCGGCCACCCCGGCCCGGGCCAGCGGTTCGAGCTCGGGCGTGTTACCCGGGATGACCCCGGCCCAGAAGGCCACGTCGACATGGCACTGGCCGTCGGCCGCCTGCCGTTTGACCCGGAGCGCGTCCACGCTCACCGTGACCGGGACGCTGTCCAGCGGCATGTCGACGACGGTGGTGATCCCGCCTGCCGCGGCGGCCCGGGTGGCGGCGGCGAAGCCTTCCCAGTCGGTGTGGCCGGGCTCGCAGACGTGGACGTGGCTGTCGACCAGGCCGGGCATGAGCACCTCGCCGGCGTTCAGGTCGAGGGTGTCCCGCCCGGCCAGCGTGCTGGTGCCCAGCGGCTCGACGGCCGTGATCGTTCCGCCAGAAATGCCGACCGCCAACGGTCGCTCCGGCTCGTCGGGATCGCCGGTGACCGCGCGGGGCGCCCGGATCAGCAGGTCGAGAGGCCCGGTCATGGTCTTGACATTAAATTATAATTTTAGTATCTGTCGAGTATGGCGCCCGAGGCCGACCGCTCGCTGACCGAGCTCTCGTTGTCGATCAGCCGTGACTCGCCGGTGCCGCTGCACCATCAGTTCCGGCAGCTGCTGCAGGACCAGATCGAGCGCGGCAGCCTGCGGCCCGGCCAGCAGCTCCCGCACGAACGGCAGTACGCCGAGTACCTCGGCATCAGCCTGGCGCCGGTCCGCCAGGCCCTGCTCGACCTGGTGCGGCTGGGCTACGTGTTCCGGGTCCGGGGCAAGGGCACCTTCGTCCGCGACGACAACAAGGTCATCGAGAAGATCAGCCTGCTGGGCAGCTTCACCGATTCGCTGCGCAGCCAGGGCCTGGAACCCTCGTTCACCGTGACCTGCGCGGCGAGCCTGGCGCCGCCGCCGGAGGTCCGCGACGCGTTCGAGGCCAAGCCCAGGCGGCTGTTCCGGCTGGACCGGGTGGCATCGGTCGCCGACGGGCCGCTCGCCCTGCTCACCGCCTGGCTGGACCCGGCCCGGTTCCCCGACCTGGCCGCGCAGGACTTCGCCAAGGTCCCGCTGTACGCCACGCTCGAGCGGCTGTACGGCGTGCAGATGGGCCGGGCGCTGTCCACCATCGAGGTCGTCCAGCTCCGGGACGACGAGGCGGCGCTGCTGCAGTTGCCGCCGGGCGCCTCCGCGCTCCAGGTCCAGGGCACGACCTTCGACCAGGACGACCGCGCGACCGAGGTGTCGCGCGTGCTGTACCGGGCTGACCGGTTCACCTTCTCGCTGGAGAGCTACCGCGTCGGCGGCCAGCTCAAGCACGTCGTCGGGACCACCGATGGCGCATCGTCCCCGTCAGGCCCGGCCCCGGCCGGGCACGCGCCCAGGAAGTGATCGCATGACGTCGACCCCCGCCCCAGTGACAGGAGCGCCGCAGGACTCCAACTTCACCCGCAACGCCACCGGCCTGGTCCGTGAGGTGTCCATGTGGGACGCCCTCATCATGAACACGCTCGGCATGAACGTGGCGGTCGGCTCAGTGCTGCTGCTCCAGCAGGCGCCGGCGATCTTCCCCGGCGGCAACATGGTGCTGGCCGTGGTCATTGGCACGGTGATCATGGCGTTCACGCTGCTGTGGGTGTACTCGGAATTCTCCGCGGCGATGCCCCGGTCCGGCGGGGACTACGTGTTCGTCAGCCGCGCGCTGCACCCGTTCCTCGGCTGGCTGCTGTCGTGGAGCCAGGGCATCTGGCTGATCTTTTTCTGGATCGGGTTCAACGCCTGGTTCGCGCTCGTCTCGGCGGTCCCGGCCGCGTTCATCACCATCGGGTCGGTGACCGGCCAGCAAGGCTGGATCACCGCGGCGAATGACCTGCTGGCCAAGCACACCTTCCTCGGCATCCACATGCAGTGGTACGTCTTCCTGTTCGGCACGGTGCTGAACGTCCTGTTCGCGGTGCTGCTGATCTTCGGCGGGCGGGTGTACTGGCGGGTGCAGAAGTGGCTGTTCCTGCTGGCCGGCCTGGCCATCTTGATCATGGTCATCCTGCTGATCGCGCGCGGCACCAGCCTGGCCGCGTCCTGGGACTCGTTCGCGGCCAAGAACGGCACGCTCAAGTACCACCAGGTCATCCCGGCGGCACATGCGGCCGGCTTCACCGGCGCCAACGCCCCGTTCAGCTTCGCCGCCACCCTGCTGATCCTGCCGTGGGTGTTCTTCGTGGTCGGCTACGCCCAGGGCTCCGCGCAGATCGGCGGCGAGGTCAAGCGGGCGTCCCGGTCGCAGTACGTGGCGATGGTGGGCGGCGTGCTCATCAACGGGCTCGTACTGGCCATCATCGTGCTGCTGACCACCCACGCCGTCGGCACCAGCTGGCTGCGCAGCGTCGACTACCTCGCCGCCAACGACCCGGCCAAGCTCGGCCTGCCGGCCGGCCTCCCGCCGGGCGTCAACTTCCTGGCCGCCCTGCTGACCCACAACGTGCTGCTGCTCGCGCTGATCGGCATCGGCTTCGTGATCTGGGCCCTGATGGGCACGCCGCTGTCCGAACTGCAGGCCAGCCGGTACATGCTGGCCTGGAGCCTGGACCGCAGCGGCCCGCAGGCCCTCGGCCGGGTCAACGACCGGACCCACACTCCGGTGGTCGCCATCGTGTTCTGCACCGTTACCGGTGAGCTGGCCCTGCTCGCGCTGATCAACGTCCCGCAGGCCAGCCTGCTCGGCGCGCTGCTGGCCCAGATCGCGGCGTTCATCCTGGTTTCCGCGGCCGGCGTCGCGTTCCCCTACCGGCTCAAGGACATCTGGGAGGCGGCGGGCGGCCGGCGGCTGTTCGGCGTCCCGGCCGTGGCGCTGGCCGGGGCCGGCGGGGTGATCTCGCTGGGCGCGCTGCTGGTGCTGTTCATCACCGACAAGTCGATCAGCACCACCTTCGCCGTGACCGCGCACCTGTCGGTGGAGTTCATGCTCGGCGTGATCGCGGCCGGCGTGCTGTGGTACATCGGCGCGGTCTTGTACAACAAGCGCCGCGGCGTCAACCTGAACCTGACCTACAAGGAGATCCCGCCCGAGTAAGGGAGCCGTTTCCATGCCCGTCCAGGGTAGAGGTGACCGGTGATGGTCCGGCCCGTGATCATCGTCGGCAACCTGACCGTCAACGACGTCATCCAGCCCGATGGCAGCAGCCAGATGGGCACGCTCGGCGGCAATTCGGTGCATGCGGCCGCGGCCGCGCTGACCTGGACCGAGAAGGTCGGTGTCGTCGCCCGGTGCGGGACCGACTTCCCCGCTGAGGCACTGGACCGGCTGCGCGAGGCCGGCGCCGATACCGGCGGTATCCGGCCCATCGACGGCCCGACCGTCCGGAACTGGGTCATCTACGAGACCGACGGCTCCCGGAGCTGGGTCTACCGGACGCCCCGCGGTCGCAGCGCCGAGGTGGCGCCGCGACCGGGTGACCTCCCGGACGCGTGGCTGGACCGGACGCCGGCGCCGGTCGTGCATGTCGCCGCCATGCCGCTCGCGGCCGCCGACGCCATCATCCGGTCGGTCCGGGACCGGGCCGGCGGAGCGGTCATCACGCTGGACACGCACGAGGACTGGCGGCGCGGTGCCGAGGTGCTCGACGCCGCGCGGCTGGTCGACGTGTTCGTGCCGTCGCGCGAGGAGCTGGCTTCGCTCATCGGGTACGACGATCCGTCGCACGCCGCGGCGGAGCTGATCAGCGCCGGAGTGAGGTGCGTGGTGGTCAAGCTGGGCGGCGGCGGCGCGCTGGTGGCCCAGCCCGGCTCCCGCGCGGCGTGGGTGCCGGCCGCGCCCGCCGAGGTGGTCGATCCGACCGGCGCGGGTGACAGCTTCTGCGGCGGGTTCGCCGCCGGGCTCGCGCTCGGCGAAGACCCGGCCGAGGCGGCCTGGCGGGGCTGTGTCACCGCGGCGGCCGCGATCGGCGCGGTCGGCTCGCTGCGCCTACTGGACCGCGGGTGGCTAGCTCGCGACCTGCTCGCGAGCGGACAGGTCACGGGCGGGCGCGTCGCGGACGGGCGCGTCGCGGACGGGCACGTCACGGACGGGCACGTCACGGACGGGCGGGCGGCGGGCGGCGGGACCGTGGGCGCCGCCGCCGCCACAGCCCGTCCTGGCCGGGCGGCAACGGCGCCGCCCGGCCAGGACGACTACGGCATCGAGACCATGAACCAGGAGATCGCGACCATCCCCGATGTCATCGCGGGCCAGCTCGCGGACCCCGGCGGCCACGTGCGGGAGCTGGCCGGCTGGCTGGAAGGGCGCGGCATCGAGCACCTGTACCTGACCGGCTGTGGCGACTCGGCGTTCGCCGGACTGGCCGCGACCCTGGCCTTCCGGCGGCACAGCCGGCTGCGCGTGCACGCCGTGCACGCGCTCGACCTGGCCCGCTACGACGTCCGCTACCTGCCGGAAGCCAGCGCCGTGCTGGCCATCTCCTACTCCGGGAAGGTCGGCCGCACGATCGAGGCTGCCGCGCAGGCGGCCGCGTTCGGCGTCCCGGTCATCGCGCTCACCGGCCGGGCCGACGGCCCGCTGGCCGCGGCGGCCGACCGCATCCTGCCCATCGAGGTGCCCACGCTCGGCTTCTCCCCCGGCACCAGCACCTATATCGGGATGCTGTGCACGCTCATCGAGCTGGCCCGGCGGACCCCGCGGGATTCAGAGGCCGACGGCGGCGAGGCGCTGCGCGACGCGTGCGAGCAGCTCGCGGGCCAAGCGGCCAAGACGCTCGACGGGTGCCACGATGGGGCCGCCGACCTGGCGGCCCGGATGACCTCGGGCCGGTTCGTGACGTTCCTCGGCGCCGGGCCGAACGAGGCCACGGCCCGGTTCGGCGCCGCGAAGCTCTTCGAGGCGTCCCAGCAGGTCGCGCTGACCACCAACGTCGAGGAGTGGGCGCACGAGGAGTACTTCATCACCCGGCCCGGCGATCCGGTCATCGTCGTCGCCCCGGCGGGTGCCGCCCGGGACCGGGCCTGGGAGATCCTGTCCGAGCTGGAGTTCATCGGGGCCGACGTCACCGTCGTCTCCGACCTGGAGCCACCCGGCCGGGCCGGCCACCTGCGGCTGGCCGCGGGCGCGCCCGAGGAGCTCAGCCCGGTCCTGGCCGCCCTGCCGCTGGCCCAGCTCGGTTTCCACCTGGCCCGGCTGGCCGGCAAGCGCAGCTACAACTTCCCCAGCGAGCAGGCCAGGGACGAGCACTACGCGACCATCCACCGGGCCACCTTCGGAGATCCAGCATGACGGACAGGCAGCCGCTCGCGGACATCACTGCGGAGGCCGGGCAGGTCCTGGCCGGGTGCGCGGCCCACCAGGTCAGCGGGAGGCTGATCGGCGGGCTGGCCGTGGCGCGGCACGAGCACCTGGCCACGCCGCCGGAGCTGCGCCGGTCCTACGCCGACATCGACATCGTGATCGGCCGCAAGGAGGGCAAGGCGGCGAAGGCGGCGCTGACCGAGCTCGGGTACGAGCCGAACGAACGGTTCAACGCGCTGCGCGGCGACCGGCGGATGCTCTTCTACGACACCGCGAACGGACGCCAGCTCGACGTGTTCGTGGGCACCTTCGCCATGTGCCACACGCTGGACCTGTCCGACCGGCTCACCCTGCTGCCGGACACGCTGAGCCTGGCCGACCTGGTGCTGACCAAGCTGCAGATCGTCGAGATCAACACCAAGGACCTGGTCGACGCGGCCCAGCTGCTGCGCAACCACCAGCTCGGCCGGGCCGACGAGGCCGGCCGGGACGAGGTGTCACTGGACCGGTTGTGCGCGGTCACCACCGCCGACTGGGGCTGGTACACCACGCTGAGCGACAACCTGGCCAAGCTGGCCGCGTTCGCGCGGGACGCACTGGCCGAGCCGGACCGCGCGGCCGTCGCCGAGCGGACCCAGGCTATCCAGCAGGCCATCGACGAGCCGGGCAAGCCACTGCGCTGGAAGGCGCGCGCCCGGATCGGGCGCCGCGCGCCCTGGTACGAACTCCCCGAGGAAGTTGCAGGCACCCCCCATGGCTGACCGGAAGATCTACTTCGCGACCGACATCCACGGCTCGGAGGTGTGCCTGCGCAAGTTCCTCAACGCGGCCAAGTTCTACGACTGCGACACCATCATCATGGGCGGTGACATCACCGGCAAGATGATCGTGCCCATCGTGGACCGCGGTCAGGGCGCCTACACCGCCACCCTGTACGGGCGCAACCTGCACGTCACCGGCGACGGCCTGGCCAAGCTGCGCAAGACGATCGCCGACGCCGGCTACTACGCCTACGAGACCACCCCCGAGGAGATGGACCGCTTCCGCGCCGATCCCGACGCGGTGACCGAGCTGTTCGGCAAGCTCATGCACGAAACCCTCGGCCGCTGGCTGGAGCTGGCCGAGGAGCGGCTGGCCGGCACCGGCATCCGGTGCTTCTTCGCGCCGGGTAACGACGACCCGGCGTTCGTCGACGACATCCTGCGTACCTCGGCCGTGGCGGTCAACCCGGAGAACACGGTGGTCGATCTCGGCGACGGATTCACCATGATCAGCGTGGGCTACTCCAACCAGACGCCGTGGGACTCGCCGCGAGAGCTGCCCGAAGGCGAGCTCGCCGCGTACATCGCCCGGCAGGCGGAGGCGCTGGGCAACACCGACCGGGTGATCTTCAACTTCCACGTGCCGCCGAACGACACCCCCATCGATCAGGCCGCCCTGCTCGACGCGGAGTTCCGCCCGATCATGAAGGGCGGAACGCCGGTGATCTCCGGGGTCGGCTCCACCGCGGTGCGGGACGCGCTGGCCAAGTACCAGCCGATGCTGAGCCTGCACGGCCACATCCACGAATCCCGCGGCGAGGCGCGGATCGGCCGTACGCTGGCCATCAACCCGGGCAGCGAGTACTCCGAAGGCGTGCTGCGCGGCGCCATCATCACCCTCAACCGCAAGAAGGGGGTGCGCGGCTATCAGCTCGTCGCCGGCTAGCGTCCCGGACATGCGTACCGTCGCGGTCATCGGATCGGCCCGGCTCTCGCCACCGGATCGGCGCTGCTTGCCCGCCGAGCAGCTCGGCGCCGCCATCGCCGCCCGAGGCTGGGCCGTGATGACCGGCGGCTATGGCGGCCTGATGGAGGTGACCTCTCGGGCCGCGGCCCAGGCCGGAGGCCGCGTCATCGGCCTGCCCATGCGCGGCTGGTCGCACCTGACCCCGAACCGGTGGAACCACGAGCTGCGCTGGTCCGACACCTATCCGGAGCGGCTGGCCCACCTGCTTTCGGCCGACGCCATGGTGGCCGTCGACGGCGGGATCGGCACGCTGTCCGAGGCCGCCATCGCCTGGGCCGTGCTACAAACCGAGCCGGTCGCCGCGGAGCTGATCTTCCTGGGCGCCGGGTGGCCGGAGGTGCTGCGCTCGTTCGCGGACCACCTGGTCATCGACGACCGGGACCTGGCCTACGTGACGGTGTGCCCGGACCCGCAGCAGGCCATCGCGCACATCGCCCGGAGCCGGCCGAGGCAACCGCGCGCGGCCCGGCCGCGTGGTTAGGAGCGCAGCCATGGATTCCCTCGGACTCGCCGCCGCCCGGCAGATCGCGGAGCAGGCGATGGACGATGCCAGCCGGCTGGCGGTGCGGATCTCCGTGGCGGTGGCCGACGAAGCGGGCGCGTTGCTGGCCTTCGCGCGCATGGACGGCGCCACCCGGCTGTCGGCCCGGACGGCGGTGGCCAAGACCCAGACGGTCATCTTGACCGGCAAGGCCACGATCGACCTCGGCCGGGAATGGCGCGAGGACCTCGGCGCCGAACCCGAGCTCTTCTACGGGATGATCGCCCGGCCGGACGTGGTCCCGTTCGGCGGCGGCGTGCCGGTGCGGATCGGCGGCCGGCTGGCCGGCGCGGTGGCCGTGTCCGGCGCGACCAGCGTCCAGGACCACGAGATCGCCGAGCGCGCCGCAGCGGCCGCGGACAGTCTGTGAACTCCGTACGGCCGTGATCCGGCTGCCGGGGTCGCGCGGTCAGCCGTTCATGATGCGTGCTTTCTCCTGCTCGAACTCGGCTTGGGTTAGCACGCCGGCCTGAAGGAGCTCGCCGAGCTGCTTGAGGTGGGCGAGCCGGTCGCCCGTGTCGGCGGGCGGCGCCGGGGCGGCTGGCGCGGGCGGCGGGGCGGGCTGGGCGTAGGCCTGCTGCGGCTGGGCCGGGTGGGGCGGGTGGGGCGGTGGCGGTGCGGCGGCGGCCTGGTCCTGCGCCGCCCAGCGGGCCTGCTGCCGGCGCTGGATGCGGCCGTGCACCGAGCTGGCCACCGCGACGGTAGCGGCCGTCTTCAGTAGGCCCATGGGTGCCCCTCCTCGTGGTTTGCTTGGTCGCCGGGGTCAGTTAAGGGTGTCGCCGTCGGGTCAGGGGGCGGGCTCGGTGGCATCGAGGGCGGCGACGATGTCGGCGGCGGACAATCCGCCCTCGGCGATCAGGCGCGCGCCGTCACGGTGCCAGGCGTCCACGATGCCCAGGACCCACCGGTTCTCGTAGATCACGACCACGGCGGCGCTGCCGGGCTGCATCGCCGAGGAGATCTCGCTGACGTCCTCGTCATCGAGCAGGCCCGATGACGCGCCGGCCCAGGCGGTCAGGTCGACCCCCTCGGGAACGGCGAAGTCCCAGACGTCGATCTTCCTGCTCGTCCCGTCGGCGTCCTTGGTGATGAACTCCATGTCCAGGATGTCCACCACGCCCTGGTCGACCAGGGCAAGCAGCTGCTCAAAGCCCGCTGAGGTGAGCCGGCCGTCCGGGAACTCGATGGCCAGGAAGTCGACCGGCGCCAGCTGGTCGTCTGATTCCGGCTGGGTGGCCGCCATAGCTGACTCCCTCTCGGTCGGACAAATGCCGCCACGGTGGGACAAATCTAACAGTCCGGCCGGCGACCAGGAACCCGCCCTAGCGCCTAGTGGTGCTTGTAGAGCGCCTGAACGCGATTGATGAGATTTCCCAGGAGCGAGACGGAAATCGGGTCGTTGGTCCCGTTCACGTCGTCGATGGTGTAGACGTTCGTGCCTGAGAGCACAACCGCTGTGTTCGCGTAGAAGGCCAGCGCCGGTAGTGCGGTGACATCGTCGAGCTGGATGACCTGGAACGCTTTGTTCTTGCCGACGGTGGTCTTGGACAGCGACCGCAGGGTCAGCTCGTACTGGGTGTTGTCGGCCGGGTCTGGCACGGTGAAGGCCGTGCACCGCTGGTACTTCGCGTACGCCTGGTTGTAGAACGAGGTCGCAGCAGCAGCGGTCTTGAACTGGAGCACGGCCTGGTCGGCGCCTAGGACGACGCTCGGGTAATTAGAAAAATCCGGATTCTGGTTGTTGACACTGTCCATCGCGCCGGCTGTGTTGCCGAAGCCTGCGGTGTAGATGTACTGCCAGAAGTTCGCGCAGCTCAAGCTCGACGGCTTGACGAGAACCCGCGTCGAGGTGAGCTTGCTTCCGCTGTTGTGCCGGTTGAACGCGGTGAAGCCGTCCCCGAAGGCCGAGGCCGGCAGGAGTGCGGACTGCAGTCGGGCCCCCGTTACCTGCGGCGCGGGCTTGGTGCTGAGCGGCGAGGCCATTGCCGAGCCCGCCATACCCAAGCAGAACGCCGCGGTGGTGGAGATGACTGCGATCGCCTTGAACTTCACGTTGCCCTCCCAGGCCGCCGCTCGCATCGCCAGGCCCTCTAGCGACCAGCCGCGTGCCGCGACATTAGTGGAGGCGGAACCCAGCACACCGCAAATATGCGAACCCGTGATCTAAGGAGGTTAAACGTGAGGTAAGCGAGACGAGGCCAACTCTGCGGGGCGTTGACGCTCCCGTCTAGGCCGGGCTAGGCTTACCAAGCAAGCGCTTGGTCCCAGCATGTGGGTTCCGGCGCTTGAGCCCTGCCTGGAAGCCGTCCGGCCCTGCCGCTGTTCCAACCGGGCCGCCGCGGCGACGATGAGGGAGATGAGCGCATGCCCGTCACGTACCTGTCCCAGGAGTGGGTCGAGGCGTACAACGCCACCATGGCCGGGAACAACGCGGTCCGCGCCGCGCTCAAGGGCAAGAGCGCGGCCCTGCAGATGGTCATCTCGGGCACGCCGCAGGGCGAGGTCCGCTACTGGCTGCGCATCGCCGACGGCAGTGCCTCGGCCGGCCTGGGCGACATCGCCGACGCCGACGTCACGATCAGCCAGTCGTATGAAACCTCGGCTCAGGTGAATAAAGGCGAGCTGGATGGGCAGAAGGCATTCATGCAGGGCAAGGTGAAGATCGCAGGCAAGATGCTGAAGATGATGCAGCTGCGCGGCCCGCTGGAGAAGGTCCAGGCGGCGCTGAACACGATCGACACCGAATACTGACGTCCGGGCGCGCCTCTCCCCCCCAGGCGCGCCCGGATCACCCTGTTATTCACATCCAATCGGCATACCTCGGCCAGGCCAGCAGGGTGTCCACGACCTCGGCGGGACCATCCCCTGGGTCGGTGGCGCCGTACCGGCCGCGGTAGAACAGCAGCGGCCGGCCCGGACGGCAGGGCCCGAGCCCGGTGACCCGGCCGGTGACCAGGTAGTGGTCGCCGGCCTCGTGTACCGCCTCGACGGCGCACTCCACCCAGGTCAGCACGCCGTCTAGGACCGGCGCCCCGGACGGCGCCGCGGACCAGGGCACCCCGGCGAACTTGTCGCCGCCGCTGGTCCCGAACCTCCGGGCCAGCTCCTGCTGCCCGTCGGCCAGGACGTTGGCACAGAAGTGCCCGGCCCGGGCGATGACCGGCCAGGTCACCGAGGACCGGCCGGGGCAGAACAGCACGAGCGGCGGCTCGAGGGACAGCGCGGCGAACGCCTGACAGGCGAACCCGGCCGGCCGTTCGCCGTCGACGGTCGTGATCACGGTGACGCCGGTGCAGAAGTGCCCGAGCACCTGCCGGAACCCGTCGGCAGCCTCGGGGCCAGGATCAGTGCTCAGGTCCGGCAAAGCTGTGCCCCCACAGGCTGACCGCGGTGGTCTCGCGGCTGATCCAGGTCGCGTCGTCGACCAGCATGCCGTCGGTGCCGTACTCGATGTCGAACCCGCCGGGGGTACGCACGTAGAACGAGACCATATGGTCGTTGGCATGCCGGCCGAGCGTCCCGGAGACCGGCGTGCCGCGCCGGGTGCACCGGTCCAGCGCGCGGCCCACGTCGTCCAGCGCGGCGACTTCGATCATCAGGTGCACGATGCCGGGTGCCGCCGGCATCGGCACCAGGGCCAGCGAGTGGTGCCGCGGGTTACAGCCCAGGAACCGGAACCACACCGGCGGATCGCCCGGCGCGCCGCCGAAGAACTCGGCCGGCATGCGCATCGAATCGCGCAGCCGGAACCCGAGGACCTCGGTGTAGAAGTCGAACGCGGCCGAGGACCCGGGCGGGACCGGCAGCACGACGTGGCCCAGGCCCAAGTCGCCGGTGACGAACCGGTTCCCGTACGGGCTGACCGAGGGCCTGGACTCCAGCGCGGCCCCGCAGAACACCTCGAGCGCGTGCCCGGCCGGATCCTCGACCCGCAGCAGCGACCCCACCCGCCGCGCGGCGGCCTCGTCGGCGGTGCCGGACTTGTACGCCACCCCGGCATCGGCCAGGGCGCGGCCCACCGCGGCCAGCGCGGCGGCGTCCGCGACCTCCCAGCCCGAGGCGATCAGCCGTTCCGATGGCCCGGGCACGATGACCAGGCGGGCGGGGAAGTCGTCCATCCGGAGATAGACAGTGCCGTCTTCCGGGCCGTCTTTCGGGCCGTCTTCCGGCCCGCGGCCCTCGGTCATGCCGAGCACCTTCAGCCCGAACTCACGCCAGGCGCCGACGTCGGCCGACTCGATCCGCAGGTAGCCGAGCGAGGAGATCATGTGCCCTCCAGGAAGCCGATGGCCAGCCGGTTGAACTCGTCGAACTTCTCCAGCTGCACCCAGTGCCCGCAGCCGCCGAACACGTGCAGCTGGGCGCGGCGGATCATCTTCATCGCCACCAGCGCGCCGTCGACCGGGTTGACCCGGTCCTCGCGGCCCCAGATCAGCAGGACCCGGTTCCGGAGCCGGTGCGCCTCCCGCCAGAGCAGCCCCTGCTCGTAGGTGGCCGGGTCGAAGAACGAGGCGCCCATCGAGGCCATGGCGGCCAGCGCTTGCGGGTCGCACGCCACCGCGTACCGTTCGTCGATCAGCTCGTCCGTGACCAGGCGCTGGTCGAACACCAGGGTGCGCAGGAACGCGGCCATCTTCTCGCGGCTCGGGCCGGGCGGCGCGGCGAACTCCGCCAGCCGCTTGACGCCCTCGGTCGGGTCGGCGGAGAACACGTTGAGCGACAGGCCGCCGGGGCCCATCAGCACGAGCCGTTCGGCCCGTTCAGAAAAATTAAGGGCGAAGCGGACCGCGGTCCCGCCACCGAGAGAGTTGCCGACCAGGTGGACCCGGTCGATCCCCAGCTCATCGAGGAGGACGGCCAGGGCGTCGGCGGCGAAGGTGAAATAGTTGCCCTGCACCGGCGGCTTGTCGGACTTGCCGTAGCCGGGCTGGTCGACGACCAGGATGCGGAACCGCTCGGCGAAGACGGGCAGGTTGCGCCGGAAGTTGGACAGGCCCGAGGCGCCCGGCCCGCCGCCGTGCAGCATGACGACGGGCACGCCCTTGTGGCTGCCCTCCTCGGTGTAGTGCAGGTGCATGCTGTGGCCTCCCCTCAGATCATCGCGTCCGGCGGCACGTCGTGGCCGAACTCGCCGCGGCCGAACATGGACAGCGCGCGCTCCGGGTCGTTGATGGCGTGCACCCGGCCCGCGTGCGCGTCCCGCCAGAACCGCTGGATCGGCGTCCCCATCTTCAGCGCGCGCCCGCCGGAGTTCTCGAACAGCAGGTCCACCGCCCGGATGGCCTGGCCGGTGCCGGTCACCTGGTCGCGCCGCACCCGCAGCCGGAGCGGCAGCGGGATCTTCTCCGCGGCCCGGGCGTGCCCCATCAGCTCGGCGATGTTCCGTTCCAGCGTCGCCCACGCCGCGTCCAGCAGGGCCGCGGCCTCGGCGATCCGGACCTGACCGAACGGATCTTCGGCCGCCTTCTGCCCGACGTAGGAGGCCCGGACCCGGCCGCGCTGGTACTCGACATGGGCCGCGTAGGCACCGGTCGCCATGCCGATGACCGGCGTGGTGATGGCATAGGAAAATATTGACCCGAACGGAACGCGGTACAACGGTCCGGGATTGACCTGCTGGCCGGGGCAGGCCAGGCGGGTGACATCAGTAAAGCTCAGCGACCGGTGTTCAGGGACGAAGGCCCCGTCCACCACGATGTCGTTGCTCCCGGTGCCGCGCAGCCCCACCGTGTCCCACACGTCGTCAATCGTGTAGTCGCTGGCCGGCAGCAGGAACGTGCGGAAGTCGACCGGCTGGCCCTCGTCGTTGGTGACCAGGCCGCCGAGCAGGACCCAGGTGGCGTGGTCGCAGCCGGAGGAGAAGCTCCAGCGCCCGTCCAGCCGGTGCCCCCCGTCGGTGGGCCTGGCCCGCCCGGTCGGCGCGTAGCTCGAAGACATCCGGGTCGCCGGGTCTGCGCCCCACACGTCCTGCTGGGCCTGCGGCGGGAACAGGGCCAGCTGCCAGGGGTGCACGCCGAGCACCGAGGCGACCCACCCGGTCGACCCGCAGGCGCTGGCGATCAGCCGGACCGCGGTGTAGAACGCGAGCGGATCGGCCTCCAGGCCGCCGAAGCCGGCGGGCTGGAGCAGCCGGAAGAACCCGGTCTCGGCGAGGGCCTTGACCGACTCGGCCGACAGCACCCGGCGGTCCTCGGCCTCCTGGGCTCGGGCCGCGAACGCCGGGAGCAGTTCGGTGACCCCGGCGATCACAGCCTGCTGATCAGAGGTTGCCATATGCCCAAGACTAGAACATGTTCTAGTCTTAGGGTATGGATCAGGTTCGGACCATCGATGCGGGAGCGCCGCCGGCCAGGTTCGCGCGCGGCTGGCACTGCCTGGGACTGGCGGGCAGGTTCCGTGCCGGTGGCCCGCACGCGGTGCACGCGTTCGGCACCAAGCTGGCGGTCTTCGCCGACTCCGGCGGCGTCCTGCACGTCCTGGACGGCTACTGCCGGCACATGGGCGGCGACCTGACCCAGGGCACGGTCAAGGGCGACGCCATCGCCTGCCCGTTTCACGACTGGCGCTGGGGCGGCGACGGCCGGTGCGCTTCGATTCCGTATGCGCGGCGGGTGCCGGTGACGGCCCGGACCCGGTCCTGGCGCAGCCTGGAGCGCAACGGGCAGCTGTTCGTCTGGCACGATCCCGAGGGCAACCCGCCGCCCGCGGACGTGGATATCCCGGTGATCGAGGGTTTTGGCTCCGCGGAGTGGACCGACTGGACCTGGGATTCGATCCTGGTCGAGGGCGCGAACTGCCGCGAGGTGATCGACAACGTGGTGGATATGGCGCACTTCTTCTACATCCACTTCGCGTTCCCGACTTACTTCAAGAACGTCTTCGAGGGTCACGTCGCCTCGCAGTACCTGCGGACCCGGTCCCGGCCCGACGTCGGCGGGACGTCGAACTACGCCGACGGCTCCGACGAGACCACGCTGCGTTCGGAAGCCTCGTACTTCGGCCCGGCCTACATGATCGACAACCTGTGGCACGACTACCACGGGATGACGATGGAGAGCGTGCTGATCAACTGCCACTACCCGGTCACGCCGACCTCGTTCCTGCTGCAGTGGGGCGCGATCGTCAAGCGGCCGCCCGGCCTGTCCGACGCCCAGGCCTCACGGGTCGCCGCGAAGTTCGCGGATTTCGTCGGCCTCGGGTTCCAGCAGGACGTGCAGATCTGGATGAACAAGACCCGGATCGACAACCCGCTGCTGTGCGCCGAGGACGGACCGGTCTACCAGGTGCGCCGCTGGTACGAGCAGTTCTACTGCGACGTGGCCGACATCGCGCCGGACATGGTGGCGCGGTTCGAGTTCGAGATCGACACCGCCCGCGCGGTGGCCGGCTGGGAGGCGGAGGTCGCGGCGAACCTCGCCCGGACCGCGGGGGGGTCTGGGCCCGCCGCCGCAGGCGGCCAAGCCAGCAGGGTCGGCCCCCCGGGCGATAGAGCTGATGCTAGGTAACGGTACGCAGCCGGCGGGTCATCGCGACGAGCGGCGGGGAGTCGCGAGCCCGGTGGAGTGCGCGCGCTGCGGGGCGGCCGTGCTGGCGGTCAAGTTCAGCCCGCAGCACACTTCCGTGCAGTGGACCGCGGCGGCGGTACGGGCGTGCTGGGAGTTCTCCGCGGCCAGGCCCAGCGCGCTGGTGGAGGGTTGCGGCAGCCTGCGGGACAGCATCGACGGCGCGGTGGCGGCCGGGCGCCTGGCGGTGTCGCCGCCTTGACCCGCGAGTACTACCAGGTGCCGGTGGCCGAGGTGGTACGGGAGACCGGCGACGCGTGCTCGCTGGTGCTCGACGTGCCGCCGGTGCTTGCCTCGGTGTTCGGCTATCAGCCGGGGCAGTTCGTCACGGTGCGGGTGCCGTCGGACCTGTGCGGCTCGGTGGCGCGGTGCTACTCGCTGTCGAGCTCGCCGCATGCGGGCGAGCGGCCGGCCATCACGATCAAGCGAACTGACGGCGGGTACGCGTCCAACTGGATTCTTGAGCGTGTGACGCCGGGCACCGTGCTGGACCTGCTGCCGCCGGCCGGGACGTTCTGCCCGGGCTCGCTGGAGGGGGACTTCCTGCTGTTCGCGGCGGGCAGCGGGATCACGCCGGTCATGTCCATCCTCAAGTCGGCGCTGGCCGCCGGGCGCGGCCGGGTGGTGCTGGTCTACGCCAACCGGGACGAGCGCTCGGTGATCTTCGGCTCCTTGCTGGGCCAGCTAGCGGCGGATTCCGGCGGCCGGCTGGTGGTGGTGCACTGGCTGGACTCGCTGCTCGGCCTGCCTTCGGTCGCGGCGCTCGCGGGCCTGACCCGCCCGTACGCGGCTCTGTACACTTCCGGCGAGGCGTTCATCTGCGGACCGGACCCGTACCTGGCGGCGGTCCGGTCGGCGCTGGCCGGGCTCGGCGTGCCGGGCCAGCGGGTGCATGTCGAGCGGTTCCTGTCGCTGGCCGAGAACCCGTTCGAGGACATCCCGGTGACCACCGGTGCGACGGCGGCCACGCTGTCGGTCACGCTGGACGGCGCGACCACCCGGTTGCCCTGGCCGGCCGGGACCCGGATGCTCGACGTGCTCATCGGGCCGGCCTGGACGCGCCGTACTCCTGCCGCCAGGGCATCTGCGGCGCCTGCGCCTGCCAGCTCACCGGCGGCCAGGTGGAGATGGCCCACAACGAGGTGCTCGAGGCGGCCGACCTGGCCGACGGCTACATCCTGGCCTGCCAGGCCGTCTCCCTGACCCCCGAGGTCCACATTACCTACTGACTATGTCGTAAATTGCGCTGAGGGGCGCATTCGTGCTAAGCACGGTGCGGCGATAACCAAGGGAGGAAGACCATGCCACTGACTATCGGCGATACCGCGCCGGACTTCGAGGCGGAGACCAGTGAGGGGCCGATCCACTTCTACGACTGGCTCGGGGACTCCTGGGGGGTCCTGTTCTCACACCCCAAGGACTTCACCCCGATCTGCACCACCGAGCTCGGCTACATGGCCAAGATCAAGCCGGAGTTCGACCTGCGCGGCGTGAAGATCATCGGCCTCTCGCTCGATTCCACCGGCGACCACGAGCGGTGGGCCGCCGACATCGCCGAGACGCAGGGCACCGCGCCCAACTACCCGATCATCGCGGACTCCGACTTCCACGTGGCCAAGCTGTACGGGATGCTGCCGGCCGACGTCACCGGTGACGCCAAGGCGCGCACCCCCGCCGACAACGCCACCGTGCGGAACGTGTTCGTGATCGGCCCGGACAAGAAGATCAAGCTGGTCCTGGTCTACCCGATGACGACCGGGCGCAACTTCGACGAGGTGCTCCGGGTGGTCGACTCGCTGCAGCTGACCGCGAAGTACAAGGTGGCCACGCCGGTCAACTGGAAGCCGGGCGAGGACGTCATCATCGCCGGCTCGGTCTCCAACGAGCAGGCCAAGGAGCTGTTCGGGGAGTGGGAGGAGCCCAAGCCGTACATCCGGATCGTGCCCCAGCCCAGCTAACCGGGCTCCGAGACGACCGGGCTGGCCGGGCTGGCCGGGCTGGCCGCGGCGCTGCGGCCGGCCCGGCGGCCGGAGAAGACGCAGTCGGCCAGGGACAGGCCGCTGACGTAGGAGCGTGAGCACAAGCCGGCCGCGGTACGGCCCGCCGCGTACAGGCCGTCGACCGGGCAGCCGTCGGCGCGGCGCACCTGGCCGGAGCCGGGCGCGACGACCAGCCCGCCGAGGGTGAGGACCGGGGCCGGGTAGAACAGCCGGGGGCGAACCGAGCAGTCGATCAGGTAATAGGGCGGGTGGTCCTGCGGTTTTCGCGCGGCGACGGGCTTGCTGGCCGGGTCGGGCCGGGCTGGGTCGCGCGCCGCGGCGTTGTACGCGGCCAGGGTGGCGGCCAGGCCGTCCGGGTCGACCCCGGCCCGGGCGGCGACCGCGGCGACGGTGGGCGCCGTCACCGAGGCCTTGGTCAGGAGGTACCAGGCCTGCAGGCGCTGGAACCAGAGCGTGGATCCGCGGATCTGGCGGCGCGCCTCGGCCCGGGTGGCGTGATCCACCAGGAGCCAGGCCCGGCCGCCGCGGCCGATGATCGCGTCGCCGAGGGCGGCACCGTAACGGGACTCGTCGCAGACCCGTTCGCCCGCGCGGTCGACCAGCACACCGGTCAGCAGGGCCGGGGGCGGGCTGAGGAACCGCCAGACCGAGACCCGATCCAGGAACGCCGTCGCGCCGCCGACTTCGGTGCCGAGCCGGATGCCGCGGCCGTCATCGCCGGGGGTGGCCAGCGGCAGGCCGCCGCGCGCGGTCGGCGCGTGCGCGCGCATCATCGGCCGGTTCGCGGCGAAACCGCCCGCGGCCAGCACTACCCCGCGCGCCGCCCCGACCCGCAGCGGCCGCGCGTACCGCCGCTCCAGCCAGCCGACCGGCCGGTGCAGGGCCCGGCCGGCCTTGGGCGCGTACAGGTACGGCTTGACCGACCAGCGGTGCAGCAGACGGTGGGCCAGCCGGGCCCAGCCGGGCGCACCGCGCAGGGATCGGCACTGCACGCCGGTAACCCGGCCGCCGGGACCCGGCTCGGTGACCAGCTGCTCGGCGACGGTCTGGGTGAGCACGCGGACGCCGGCGCCCCGGACGGCCGCGGCCAGCCGCGCGTACAGCAGGCCGCCCGAGGTGCCCCGGCCGCGGGTCCGGTGGCCGCGGGGCGCGGGCGGCGCCAGGTCGGCGGCGGACAGCTCGCTGCCGGAGTAGTACAGGTAGTGGCGGTTGGTCGGATACGAGGTCTTGTCCGGGCACGGGCTCCCCTCGAACGGCACGCCGTGGCCCTCCAGCCAGGCCAGCATGGCCACGCTGGCGTCGCAGAACTCCCGGAGCGTTTCGGCCGGGACCGCGTCGCCGACCTCGCTGCGCAGGTAGCCGAACATCGCCTCGGGCGTGTCGGTGACCCCGGCCGCGCGCTGCTGCGGGGTGCCGCCGCCGGCGTAGACGACGCCGCCGGACAGGGCCGTGGCCCCGCCGCCGCCGAACCGCTCCAGGATCAGCACCGAACGGCCGGCCGCGGCCGCCTCCAGTGCGGCGCAGGCGCCCGCGGCCCCGAAGCCGACCACGACCACGTCGGCCTCGACGTCCCAGTCGACGTTCCAGTCCGGCGGCACGGGGCCTCCCGCGGATCGGCGCAAAACTGTAACGTGTTCTATTATCCAGACGGGAGGGGCCGGATGACGACAGAGCCCGCCGAGTTCGACGTGGTCGTGGCGGGCAGCGGAGCGGCGGGGATGACGGCCGCGCTCACTGCGGCGGAGCTCGGGCTGAGCGTGGTGGTCGTCGAGAAGGCCGGGGCGTTCGGCGGGTCGACGGCGCGGTCGGGGGGCGGGATCTGGGCCCCGGGCAACGTGGTGCTGCGGGCCGCTGGGGTGACCGACACGCCCGGTCAGGCCCGGGCCTACCTGGCCCACGTGGCGGGCGCCGAGGTCCCGGCCTCGTTGCAGCAGGCGTTCCTCGAGCACGGCCCGGCCATGCTCAACCTGGTCCTAGCCCGGACGCCGCTGCGGCTGGCCTGGGTGCCCGGCTACTCCGACTACTATCCGGAGGCCCCGGGCGGGCTGGCCCGCGGGCGCAGCGTCGAGCCGGTGCCGCTGGATAGCGGGGTACTCGGCGGCGAACTGCCGTACCTGGCCCGGCCGTACCTGCCGTCCCCGGTGGCCATCACCCAGGCCGAGTACCGCTGGCTGAGCCTGGGGCCGCGCCATCCGCGCGCGGTCGTGGCCGGCGGCCGGATCGCGGGGCGGGCGTTGCGCGGCCGGCTGCGCAGGCGCCGGGTGCTGAGCCTGGGGCAGGCGCTGGCCGCGGGCCTGCGGGCCGGGCTGGCGGCCGACCGGGTGCCGGTGTGGCTGGATACTCCGCTGACCGGCCTGGAGGTACGAGACGGCCGGGTGACCGGGGTCTGGGCGATGAGGGCCGGCGAACCGGTGGTTATCCGGGCCCGGCGCGGGGTGCTGATCGCGACCGGGGGGTTCGAGCGCAACGAGGAGATGCGCCGCCGGTACCAGCGCGAGCCGACCGGCGCCCAGTGGACGACCGGCGCGCCGGACAACACCGGCGACGGGATCCTGGCCGGCCTGGACCTGGGCGCGGCGGCCGGGCTGATGGACGACGCCTGGTGGGGGCCGTCGATCCCGCTGCCCGGCGGCCCGTACTTCTGCCTGGCCGAGCGCAGCCTGCCCGGCTGCCTCCTGGTCAACGCCGCAGGCCAGCGGTTCGTCAACGAATCGGCCCCGTACGTCGACGCCGTGCACGCCATGTACGACGCGAACACGCCGGAGAACCCGCACATCCCGGCCTGGCTGGTCTTCGACCAGCGGTACCGCGACCGGTACGTTTTCGCGGGCCGACCGCCGGGTAAGGCGCTGCCCCGCCGCTGGTACGCCGCCGGGGCGGTGGTCCGCGCCGATGACCTGGCCGGGCTGGCCGTCGCCGCCAGCGTGGCGGCCGGAGGGCTGGTAAAGACCGTGACCAGGTTCAACGAGTTCGCCGCGGCGGGCCGGGACGAGGAGTTCGGCCGGGGCGACTCGGCCTACGACCGCTACTACGGCGACCCGCGCTGTAAGCCCAACCCGAACCTGGCGCCGCTGACCCGGCCGCCGTTCTACGCGGTCAAGATCGTGCCCGGCGACCTGGGCACCAAGGGCGGCCTGCGGACCGACTCCCGCGCCCGGGTCCTCCGCGCGGACGGCACCCCGATCCCCGGGCTGTACGCCGCGGGCAACGCGAGCGCGTCGGTGATGGGCCACAGCTACGCCGGCGCCGGCGCGACGATCGGCCCGGCCATGACGTTCGGCTACCTCGCCGCGCTCGACCTCGCCGCCGCGTCCTGATCATCTTTACGGGCTGGCGCCGTAATGGGCTTCCTATACTCGTTTTTCGGTTTTCGGTGGCCAGGGTTCGTCCGGCGGCCAGCCCCGGGCGTGATACCTCCGACAGGTCGAGACGGATCCAGGTCGCGTGCGCGACGCCGACTGCTTGCCCGGTGCCGGTGAACAGCGCGGAGCCCGCCATGACCTTGCGGCCGTCTTGGGCCAGGCGCCAGCCGACCACGACATGCGGTTGGCCCGCCGTGACCGGTGCGAGCTGACGGGCGGCCATCCTGCCCAGCAGGTACGGCGAGCCGACGGCGATATCCTCCAGCGCGCCGATGCCGCCGGCGCAGTCGAGCGCGGCCCAGACGAACTCGGGCCGGACCTGCCCGTTTGGCCCCGCGAGCGCCTCGTCGGGATACCAGACGTCGGCCGACAGCTCCCGGCCGGCGACCGGTCCCACCAGGATGTGCAGTCCGTCCGCAGGCGGGCGTTCCGGGCCGCACACGAAGCAACCCGGAAAGGGGTGCTGGTCGGGGTGGACCCGTAGCCGGCACCGGGTGCCGGCCGCGCGTGCTTCTGCGATCGAGACCGGGCCGGGAAGCCCCAGCGCCAGGTCACCGGCCAACCCGGTGCCCTCGGCGACCAGGGTGCCGCCGTCCAGGACACGGACGGAGCCTTGGCCGTCGCGTTCGACGGACAGGGGAGTGGCCAGCGGGGCCGGTCGGCGCAGGGTGACTTGTGCTGGTCCGCCAAGGTAAGCGGCGATCCGTCCGCATACGTAGCCGCCGTTGCCGCTGCCCGGGGGGCCGCAGAAGCGGGGTGCGATGAGGAGGGTTTGCGTCATGCCAGGGGGCTGGATAGGCGTCGTGGCTTGTGACATGCCTTGACGCTAGGGCTCGCCGGGCCCGGGCTGCTATCGGGTGAACTACGGGCAATCCCGGCGGCGGCCCAGGCTGCGGCGCCCTTCCCCGGTGCGCACGTAGGGTGAACTACCAAGGCGCTCCAGGACGCAGCCGGTACTCGGTCACCCACGCCGCGATCTGGGCCCGGGAGTGCACGTCCAGCTTGCGCCGGATGTTCTCCACGTGCGCCTCGGCCGTCCGCGGCGCCACCGCCAGGCGCCGGGCAATGGCCTGGTTGGTCAGCCCCGCGGCGACCAGCTCGGCCACCTCCAGCTCACGGCCAGTCAGCCGCGGCCCAGGGCTGGACGGCTCGCACAAGAAGCCCAGCGTCGCCTCCACCACCGCCTGCCAGTCGCCGTGATAAAACAGGTGGGACGAACCCGGCAGCGGGATCAGCGTCGCCCCGGGGATCAGTGAGGCGACCTCCCGCCCCAGCTCGAACCTGGTGCCCCGGTCCCCTTCGCGGTGCAGCACCGCGGTCCGCGCCTGGATCGCCGGGAGCAGCGCCCTGATGTCGGTGTCGTAGTACACCTCCAGCAGCCGGGCGGCTACGTCGGCTGAGGCACTGGCCCGCTGAGACCAGGAGAACGCCGCCACGTCCTCGGCGGTGGGATCGGTAACGAACGCCCCAGTCAGCGCTTTCAGCCCAAGCCCCCAGTGGGCCCGCACCAGCGCCACGACCGACGTGCGGACCGCGGCCGGGGCTAGGTCCCGGCCGCTGGCGCACATCCCGTACACCACCAGCGCCTCGACCCGTTCCGGATACCGCGCTGCGATCGCCGCGGCGATCTGACCGCCCTGCGAAGCCCCGAACAGGCACAACCGGCCGGCGCCCACCGTGTCGGCCACCGCCAGCGCCGCGGCTACCTGCCCATCGAAGGACAGGTCGATCCCCTCCCGGTCCGACAGGCCGCACCCGGGCTTGTCGTACCGGATCACGGTGAACCTCTCGGCCAGCCGCTCTATAACACTGGCGAACGAGAACAGCTCCCTATGCACCTGCAAGTGGCTGACCCAGCCCGAGTCGACCAACAGCGGCGGGCCAGCGCCCGACGTCGAGTATGCGACGCGGCCTGCGGGCGTGGCGCAGTACCGGATCCTTGGCCCCACCCGACCAGGCTGGCACTCCAGACCGGCGCAGTAAAGCAGGCCGGGCAGATCGAGAACGATCCCTCCCACGGCTACGCGTGCGGGTGTGTGTTCTCCTGATCCTCTCTCCGGGGTCGGGGTGCCGCCCTCCTCTCGCTCGGCATGTCGGCCGCAGCCACACGTCGCGCTCCAGCCCCGCCAGTACCGCCGCCTCCGGCCCGGTCAACCGGTGAACGCGGCGTTGTGACGGCTCTTCCCGATAGAACGCCGCGCTCATATGGCAAGAGCCGCGTCAGCGGCAGAATCTCATGCGAATTCCCGGGGCGGGCAGGACGGGCGGGGAAGAGATGCGAATGCCCAGGAGCAGGGCAGCGTACATTGCAACCTATGACGACAGTGCATGTCCCGTACACCGTCGAGCAGGACGAAGACGGCTCAAGCACCCTGACGGGCGGGAAACGACTGTCCCAGTTCATCGCGGCCGGGACGTGCCGAAAGGCACCTGCGGTCGGTTCTCGAAGATACTGGCCTCAGCGTGGAGGAACTGCGAAATTCCTCTGAAGAGGCCGCCGAGCTGATCAGGACGGGGACAGGATCAGGCCGCTGGTGGGGACGCCGGTGCCGGCAGTGACCAGGACGGGGCCGTCGCCGGGGACCTGGTTGACGGCGGTACCGCGGACCTGGCGGACCGCCTCGGCGATGCCGTTCATGCCGTGGATGTAGGCCTCGCCGAGCTGGCCGCCGTGCGGGTTGAGCGGCAGGCGGCCACCAAGCTCGATCGCGCCGTCGGCGATGAAGTCCCGGGCCTCGCCGCGAGCGCAGAAGCCGAGTTCCTCCAGTTGCATAAGCACGTACGGGGTGAAGTGGTCGTACAGCACGGCGGTGCGCACGTCGGCCGGGCCGATCCCGGCCTGTCGCCACAGTTGCCCGGCGACCACGCCCAGCTCCGGCAGGCCGGTCAGGTCGTCGCGGTAGTAGCTGGTCATGAGGAACTGGTCGGGGCCGGCGCCCTGCGCGGCGGCGCGGATCACGGCGGGCCGGTGCGGGAGGTCGCGGGCCCGGTCCGTACTGGTGACCACGACCGCAACGGCGCCGTCGCTCTCCTGGCAGCAGTCCAGCAGCCGGAGCGGCTCGACGATCCAGCGGGAGGCCTGGTGCTCGGCCAGGGTGATCGGGCGCTGGTAGAACCAGGCGTGCGGGTTGGTGGCGGCGTGCCGACGGTCCGCGACCGTCACCCGGCCGAAGTCCTCGCTGGTCACGCCGTAGGCGTACATGTAGCGGCGGGCGGCCATGGCCACGGTCGCGGCCGGGGTGGCGATGCCCATCGGGTAGTGCCAGCCGCTGTCCACACCGTAGGTGGTCGGCATGGTGACCGCGCCGGCCACGACCCGGCCGAAGCGGCGGCCGGAGCGCTCGTTCAGCGCGCGGTAGCACACCACCACCTCCGCGGTGCCGGTCGCGACGGCCATCGCGGCGTGCTGCACGGTCGCGCAGGCGGCGCCGCCGCCGTAGCCGATCGTGCTGAAGAAGCGCAGCTCGGGAACGCCGAGCTCGCGCGCGACCGCGATCTCGGCGTTGCTATCCATCGTGAAGGTGACCAGGCCGTCCACGTCGGCCGGGCTGAGTGCGGCGTCGTCCAAGGCGGCCCGCATCGCCTCGGCGGCCAGCCGAAGCTCGCTGCGGCCGGAGTCTTTGGAGAACTCGGTCGCCCCGATGCCGACGATGGCCGCAGTATTCACGGGCGCCGCTCGATCCGGACCGTTCCGGTGACGTGGTCGCCGAGGCCACACCGGCCGGTCACCGTCACCACCTGCTCCGCGCCGTCGGACGCGGTGACCTGCCCGGTGAGGGTGAGCGTGTCGCCGGCGTGGCAGGGTGCGCCGAGCCGGATCGAGATGGCCCGCACCACGGCGTCGGGGGCCCAGTCGCAGACGTAGCGCTGGACCAGCCCGATCGTGGTCAGGATGTTGACGAAGATGTCCTTCGCGCCCTGCGCCTGGGCGCGGTCCCGGTCGTGGTGCACGGCATAGAAGTCGCGGGTGGCCAGCGCCGAGGCGACCACGAAGGTGGGCGTCACGTCGATCACGCGGTCCGGGAGAGTTCCTTCGGCGGGCCGCCAGGCGGGCAGGGCCAAGGGGTCCAGGTCGTCGTCGACGCGGAGGAAGGTGGACCGCACCGGCAGCCCGATGCGCACCTGGTCCGGGGCGACGCCAGGCATCTCACCCACCATCCGCACGCCCTCGGGCAGCTGGACCAGCGCGACCACCAGCGGCAGCTGCTTGCCCGGCACCGGCGGGTGATGGTGCACCACGTAGCTGAACACCTCGCCGGTCCCGGCCGCCACGACGTATCCGCCGTCGCTGGGCGTGCCGCAGGCCGGGCACATCGGGCCAGGTGGGTGGCGCAACGCGCCGCAGCTGGCGCAGCGCTGGATGCGCAGCTCGCCGGCCAAGGTGCCGGCCCAGAAGAACGCGGTGTCGGGTGTGACCTGCGGACGCATCGGAGGCCCGGGGTCAGGTGTGACGGAAGTGGCGGCGGTGCTGGCGGCGGGGGCCGTGGCGGGAGCGACGACGGCTGCAGTGGCTGCGGTGGCTGCCGTGGCTTCCGCGGCTGCGGTGGCTGCGGTGGCTGCGGTGGCTGCGGTGGCTTCGGGGCGGCGGAACTTGAGGATGCGGAAGTCCATGGTGGCGACCGGCTCGCCGGCCGAGAACCAGGTGCTGCGGGTGGTGACGAACCAGCCCTCGCCCAGCGCGGTGTGCTTGGGGCCGGTGACGTCCAGGAGCCGGGTCCGAACGGACAGCTGCTCGCCGACCTTGAGGTAGCGCTGGTAGGCCTGGTCGCAGTTGGTCGCGACCACGGAGGTGTACCCGGCCTGGTCCAGGACCTGGTTCATCTGACCCAGCGGGTCGTCGTCGGCACGGACCCCGTACCGGCCGGGCATGGTCCAGACCTGGATCATGACCGGCGGGGCGGTATCCGGGTCCGGGTCCCCGGCGCCGCCGCCGAGAGCCTCGAGCCAGTTGCGGATCATCGGCAGGTTGACCGGGTCGCGCGCGGCGCGCGGCTGGCTCTCCCCCGCCGCCATCAGCCGGGCGGCGGTCTCCTGGATCGCGGCCTCGGAACTCATCGCGGCGCCCGCGGCAGGCCGAGGCCTGCGGTGGCGATGAGCTCGCGCTGGACCTCGTTGACGCCCCCGCCGAAGGTCAGCACGGTGTTGCGCTTGAGCTGGACGTCCAGCCAGGTCAGCAGCGCGGCGGTGTGGGGGTCGGCTGGGTCGCCGTGCCGGCCCACCGCCTCGGCCAGCTCCTGCCCGATGACCTGCAGCTGCTCGGAGGAGAAGACCTTGGTGACGGACGCGTCGGCCACGTCCAGCGCGGGCGAAGAGGCGACTTGCCAGTTGAGCAGCTCGTTGACGCGCATCACGGCGCCGGCCCGGGCCAGCGCCCGGCGCAGGTCGGGCTGGGTGAGCAGGGCGCGGTCGGCGGCCCAGGCCCGCACCCGGTCGTGCAGGGCGGCGATCCGCCCGGCCGGGCCGAGCATGACCCGCTCGTGGTTGAGCTGGGTGGTGATCAGCCGCCAGCCCTCGTTCTCCGCGCCGACCCGCATCCGGACCGGGACGCGCACCCCGGCGTAGTAGGTCGCGTTGACGTGGTGGGCACCGTCGTGCGTGATGATCGGGGTCCAGGAGAAACCCGGGTCGCGGGTGTCCACGATGAGAATGGTGATTCCCTCGTGTCGGGATGGGGCAGTGCGGCAGGCCAGCCAGATGTAGTCGGCGGCGTGGGCGCCGGTGGTGAAGATCTTCTGCCCGTCGACGACGTACTCGTCCCCACCCACCTCCCCTCCCCCCTTCACTAGGACGGCCCGGGTGCGCAGCGAGGCCAGGTCCGTGCCGGCCTCCGGCTCGGTGTAGCCGATCGCGAAGTGCACCTGGCCGGCCAGGATGCGCGGCAGGAAGAAGTCCTGCTGCCACGGCGTGCCGTGCTCGTGCAGGGTGGGCCCGACGGTTTGCAGCGTGACCGCGGGCAGCGGCACGTCGGCCCGGGCCGCCTCGTCGGCGAAGATCTGCTGCTCCACCTGGCCGAACCCGCGCCCGCCGTAGCGGACCGGCCAGCCCACCCCGAGCCACCCGTCGCGGCCCATCCGGCGCACCACGTCGCGGTAGACCACGCCGTGCCGTTCGGTGAGCAGCTCGGCGCGCTCGGCGGGGGTCATCAGGCCGGCGAAGTAGCCGCGCAGCTCGGTGCGCAGCGCGCGCTGGTCCGGGGTCAGGTCGACGAACATGCCAGCCGCTCCAGCCGGTACTCCGCGCCGCCCAGGTACCGGACCAGGTCGGCGACCAGCGAGGAAAACCGGTGCAAGGGATAGGTCACGTCCATCCCGAGCCCGCCGTGCAGATGATGACATATCCGAACGGACCGGGGGGCTTGCTCCGCGCACCAGTAGGCCGCCACGTCCAGGGCGGCGTCCCTTTCCGGGCCCGCGTCCGGGCCCGCGTCCGGGCCCGCATCCGGGCTCGCATCCAGCCGCCAGCACGCGGCCAGGGTGGCCAGGTGCAGCGTGCGCGAGGCGATGTACACGTCGGCGATCTGCTGGGAAACCGCCTGGAACTCTGCCAGCGGCCGCCCGAACTGCTCCCGGGTGGCTACGTGATCCCGGGTCAGCGCCAGCGCTCCGGCCACCGCCCCGTCCGCCAGCGCGCACGCCCCCGCGGTAGCCAGCTGGTACAAGTCCCGGACGCAATCCGCCCCGCCGAGCATCCCCAGGATGGGTGCTTGCTCCATCCGCAGTGTGTACTCCGGCTCGCCGCTCGAACTGTGCGTGCGTCTGAGCTTTACGCCCGCCGCGTGGGGGTTCACGAGGGCGACACCATGATCGTGAACAGTTTTGGTCACTATTTGTCCCGAACTGTTCATGATCATGGAAGGCACCAGGATTAGGGCGGCTTGCTCGGCGTAGGGGACGCCCGCCTTGGTGCCGGAGAGCTTGCCGTCTGTGATTGTTGTGGCTGGAGGGGTGGGTTGGGGGTCGGAGGGCTCGCGGATCGCGGCGGTTAGGAGCAGCTCGCCGGAGGCGACGCCGGGGAGCAATTGTCGTTGCAGGTCGGGGTGAGCCCAGCGGAGCAGCGGAAGGGCGCCGGTCATGAGGGTGGCGTGGGCTTTGAGGGAGGGGGTGCGGCGGCCGATCTCGGTGAGCAGGAAGGTGGTGTCGAGGACGCCGAGGGAGGATGCGTCGAGCAGGCCGGCCCGGGCTAGTTCCTTCCAGGGGTCGGGTTCGGTGAGGATCTCGGCGGCCAGGGCGGCCACGGCCTGCTGGCTCTCGGCGGGGGTGAAGTCCATCATCGGGGCAGGCCGAGGACGCGCTCGCCGACCTGGTTGAGCAGGATCTGGGTGGTGCCGCCGGCGATGGACAGGCACCGGGTGAGCAGGAACTCGCCGCTGGCCTCGCTCTGCGCGGCGCCGACCGGGCCGAGCAGCTCCAGCACGGTCTCGGCCACCGCCTGGCGGTGGCCGACCCCGATCAGCTTGCGGATCGCGGGATGGACGCCGCGCTCGCCTAGGAGGGCGATCGACATGGCGGCAGCCACGTGCAGGCCGGTCCGTTCAGCGTAAATTGAGTCGGCACCGCCCGCGGCCAGCAGGGCCTCCACCGCCTCATCCTGGCCGCGGCCGATGGCCACCCGCTCGGTGGCCAGGGTGGACATGGCGATCCGCCAGCCGTCGCCCGGCGCCCCCAGCACGCATTCGTCCGGGACGAACACGTCGTCGAGGAAGACCTCGTTGAACATGGTGCGGCCGGTGATCTCGCGCAGCGGGCGGATGTCGAGGCCGGGCGCGTGCATGTCGACCAGGAAGTACGTCAGGCCCTGGTGCTTGGGCACGTCGCGGTCGGTGCGGGCCAGGCCGATGGCCCAGTCGGCCTGGCGGGCCAGGGAGGTCCACACCTTCTGACCGGTCAGCCGCCAGCCCCCGCCGGCCCGTTCGGCCCTGGTCCGCAGCCCGGCCAGGTCGGAGCCGGCCTCGGGCTCGCTGAACAGCTGGCACCAGGTGATCTCGGCGCGCCGGGTCGGGCCGAGGAAGCGATCCCGCTGCTCCGGGCTGCCGTACTTTTCGATCGCCGGGCCGGCCCAGGCGCCGATGCCGGGGTAGGGGCTGGCTTCGTAGGTGTCCGTGCGGAGCTGGCGCCGGGCGCCGGCGGCGGCTAGGGCGGCCAGGCGGGTGCGCCAGGCGGGGGTGCCGCCGAGCAGCTGGCGCAGGGCCAGGGCGCGGCGCAGGTACAGGTGGGCGTCGTGTTCCCAGGTGAAGCCGATGCCGCCCAGGACCTGGATGCAGTCTTTGGCGTTGTCGACCGCGTCGTCGAGGGCCAGCGCGGCGGCGGCCGCGGCGGCCAGCGGGTGCTCGCCGGGCGCCTGGTCGGCGGTTTCGTCGGCTGTTTCGTCGGCCGCGCGGGCGGCGTCCCAGGCCAGCGCGGCGGCGCGTTCGGCCCGGCAGGCCATGGTGGCGCACAGGTGCTTGACCGCCTGGAACTCGCCGATCACGCGGCCGAACTGGCGGCGGGTCCGGGCGTACTCGGCGGCGGTGCCACTGCACCAGGCGGCCACGCCCGCCGCTTCGGCGGCGAAAACGGTGGCGGCCAGGTCGCGGACCATTGCCGTATCCAGGCCGCTGATGTGCTGGCCGGCGGGGATGATCACGTCGTCGAGGGCGACGTCGGCCAGCGAGCGGGAGAAGTCGACGGGTGTGCGGCCGGTGAGCGTGATGCCGGGCGCGTCCGAGGCGATCCAGAACCAGGCCTCGCCCCGGTCCGTGGTGGCGCCCAGGAGCAGGTGAGAGGTGGTGCCGGCGCCCAGGACCGGGCCGGTCTGGCCGGTCACGTGCAGGGTGCCGTCGGGGGCGTGGACGGCTTCGAATCCGTCGGCGGTCAGGGCGACGGCGGCGGTGGCCTCGCCCGTGGCCAGGGCGGGGAGGTGGATGGCGGCGAGCAGGCCGGCCAGGGCGGTGGGCAGGACCGGGCCGGGGACGAGCGCGATCGTGAGCTGCTCCAGGGCGGCGGAAAGGTCGGTCAGCGTGCCGCCGGCGCCGCCGACCGCCTCAGGCACCGCGATCGAGAAGACGCCGAGGGCGGCCAGATCGCTCAGGTAGGTGGTCTCGGCCGGGGCGGGGGCGCCGGGCTCGAGGCGGCGGACCGCAGCGAGCGGGTCAGCCTGCTTGGCCCAGTCGCGCAGGGACGCCTGCAGGGCCTGCTGATCCGGTGTGATGGCGATCGGCACGGCATAATTAGAACACGTTTCACTAATCTGAGGCC
Source organism: uncultured Actinomycetes bacterium (assembly GCA_963722055.1). Lineage (GTDB taxonomy): Bacteria > Actinomycetota > Actinomycetes > Streptosporangiales > Streptosporangiaceae > Palsa-504. Next base: position 135,842 of record CAVRLA010000019.1, read on the forward strand.
AGGACACAGCGGTGGCCCAGCCGGGGCCGCGGGTACCATGACCAGGACAGAAGGGGGCTCAATGGCGACCACGAGAGCACGGGCTGGCGCGCCGCCGAACGCGGCGGCGGACGCCGAGTTCGGTTCGGCGGCCCAGCGCGACCGGCACCGCCGGATTCTCGACGCCACGCTGGCGCTGGCCTCCAAGGGCGGCTACGAAGCGGTCCAGATGCGGACCGTCGCCGAGCGGGCCGACGTGGCCCTGGGCACGCTGTACCGGTACTTCCCGTCCAAGATCCATCTGCTGGTGTCCGCGCTGGCCCGCGAGTTCGAGCGGAACCAGGAGCGCCTGGACCGCCGGCCGATTCCGGGTGAGACGCCGTACGAGCGGGTGCTGTACGTGCTCGGCCGCACGACCCGGTCGATGCAGCGCGAGCCGATGCTCACCGAGGCGATGACGCGGGCATTCATGTTCGCCGACCCCAGCGCGGCCAACGAGGTCAACGCCGTGGCGCGGCTGATGGAGCGGATGTTCACCAAGGCCATGCACGAGAGCGAGCCGTCGACCGACGACCTCGCGATCGCCCGGGTAATCGGCGACGTGTGGCTGTCCAACCTGGTGGCCTGGGTGACCAGGCGGGCTTCGGCCGACGACGTGACCAATCACCTGGAACTGGCCGCGCGCCTGCTGTTGCGCTGACGATCTGGGCTGACGACCTGCGCTGACGACCTGGGCTGACGATCTGGGCTGGCCGGGACCGACCGGGGCCGGTCAGGCTGGTCAGCGGGAGCCGTAGTTGTAGGTCGAGGAGTTGCTGGGTGTGCTGTTGCTGTGGCTGGTCAGCACGTTCACCACGAGGACGGTCCCGCCGATGGCGATGGCCAGGCCCACGACAACGGCGACGATCACCCGGACCACAGCACTTCTCCTTCAGGCTGGATTTTCATTGGAGCGTAACAGCAGCCGGGTCAAGGGACGGTGAACGTTACCTTGGCGGCCGGCCCGGTCTTTTGTTTGAAGTTGACCGTCACCACCGTGGCCTGGTAACTGCCTGGCTGCAGCCCGGTAATGGTGGCGCGGTCGGAGTATGCGGTGGCCACCGCGGTTCCTGGCTCGCCCGGCCCTTGCAGGTAGACGCGATAGTGGATGCCGAGGCCAGCATCGGGCCAGCTCAACGTGACCTCGCCGGGGCCCGGCGTGGCTTGCACCGACGCCAGGCCGGGCACCGGCGGACAGCCGGTGCCCGGATAAGCCCAGGCGTCGAACCATTGCGACGGGTTCCGCGGCACGATCCGCGGATCGTCCTGCGGTCCGCTCCACGCCGAGTTGCCGGGCGCGCCCGGGTTATCGCCGAAGGCCGCGAGCGGAACGGCGATGAACCGGGGCAGGGTCACCGTATTGGTGTAGAAGGACATCGGCACGCAGCCGGTGGTCACCGCCTCGGAGTTGACGTTATAGCTGATCACCAGCGCGTCGCGGGTGGAAAGTGCGGGTTCGACCCGCGCTTCGTACATGATGCGGTAGTCGTCCGTGGCGTAGAGCCCGATGGTCGGGTCCCGGTACAGCAGCCTTCCGGCGCCGAAGTCGAACGGGCCCCACGGCGCGCTGGCCGGGTAGGCGTCGATATCCGGTCCGCCCGGCGTCACCCCGCCCTGGATCAGCCAGTAGCGGCTCCCCACCTGGATCACGCTGAACCCGGACGACACGAGCAGGCCGCTGCCCGGCGGCTGAACCGGCTCGGCATTGTGCTGTCCGGCGGCCCACGTGCCGGCGCCCGTATAGAACTGCCACGCGGAGAACGTCGTCAGTTGTGACGCCGGGACCCGGGCCAGGTAGAGCTGGTTGCCCGAGACCTGCACGTTCGGGCTCTGCGCGCCGTAGATGTACACCATGTTCCCGGCCTGCAGCAGCGCGGCGCCCCACAGGATCGGGGAGCCGTCGGACGGCGGGGTGTAAGACGGCAGCGAGACCAGGTCCGGCTGGGCGACCGCACCGTATTGGCTTCCGCGGCCGGCCGAGCTGAGCTGGCTGGCCGGGAAGCTGGCGATCACCGTTCCTACCGGGACGAAGGGAAAGCGGCGGGCGAGGTAATGGTCGTAGAACTTGACGACCGTCCCGTTGATCTCGATGCCGTCCTCGTCCCAGTACCGGTCGGACGCCCCGCCGGGCACAGCCGACGGTGCCCCTACCACCGGGGCCGCGTTGCCTGGGCCGCCGGGGCCGGTGCAGGCTCCGCCGCCGGTCATGGTGACGAACGTGCTGCCCTGCCCGGTCCCGGTATTGAGCACTGTCTGGACGACCACCGCGTTGTGCACGAACCCGCTGAGGTGCGAGAAACCGATGGTAGGCCCGGCCGGGCCGATGAAGGTATCGGAGAAGAACCAGGCGAGCTGGGTGTCGTTGAGGCGGATCGCCGAGACGCCGTCGCCGCCGGCCCAGTCGGCGCAGGTGGAATGGTCGGAGTAGGCGATCCACTCCCCGTCCAGCGCGGCCAGGTCCGCTTGCTCCGCCGAATCGTGTGACGGTCCCGCTGAACCGGTCACCAGTACTGGCGCGTGGGTACTCGGCGCGACCGGGGCAGACGGGTGGTGCCGCGCCGGGATCAGAAAGCCAAGCGTAATGCCCACCCCGGCGATGATCCCGATGGCCAAGCCGCCAAGCTCCAGTCCGCGTCTGCGCCGGCGGGCAGGGGTCTTGTCCGCCTCGGTTCCGGTGTCAGACACCTGCGCCATCGGCGGAATCATTCCTTCCGGGCGTGGACCAGCAGGATGGACGCGGCCGACGGCCACCGGCAGAAGGCCCGGTCGAGCGGGCCCAGCGGCCGCGGCACGTCGTGGTAGCGAGCGCCGGAGACCGTCACGCAGCGGAACCCGCTGGCGGTCAGGAACTCGGTCAGCGCCCGCCGGGTGAACAGGCGCAGGTGACCGGCCACCACACGGCCCGGCCGGCCGAACACCCCGCGCAGGCTCACCTCGGAGAAGACGGGTTGGATCCCGACGGCGAGCAGCCCTCGGTTGTACCAGGCGGCCAGGTTCGGCGTGGACAGCAGCAGCGAGCCGCCCGGCCGGAGGACCCGCCGGATCTCGGCGACCGCCCCGTCGGGATCGACCAGATGCTCGATCAGCTCGCTCATGATCACCACGTCCGCGGCACCGTCCACGACCGGCAGCCGCGGGTTGACGCTACCGCGTACCACCGTGAGGCGACGGGCCCTGGCCTGCCGCAGGGCGTCGGCGGACCAGTCTATCCCGGCGAACCGGTGGGCCGGATTGTGCTCCATCGCGGCCGCGAGCGCGGAGCCGTCGCCGCACCCGACGTCGAGGATCACCGCCGGGCCGGCCACGCCGCGCAGCACCTCGGCCAGCATCCGGGCCTGGCGCCGGGCCCGGTCCGGTCCCGAGCTGAGCGGGACGTCCGGGTTCTCGTAGAACGCCTGGAGCGGGTAGCCCGGTGCTGTGCTGGCTCCGGGGGGAGCGACGGTGCTGGCCTGGCCGCCTGCGGCGACGGGCCCTGGCCCCCCCGGCGGAGAGGTCACCGCCATGCTGGCTCCCTCCGGCGCCCTTGCTCGATTTCGACGCGCTTGATGGCCTCGTCGGCTACCTCGGCGAACCCTTCGACCGCGGCAGACCAGTGCAGCTGCAGCGCCCGGCCGCGGGCCGCCTGGCCAAGCGTCTCGCGCCGCCGGCCGTCGATGGCCAAACTGGCCCAAGCCGAGGCGAACTCACCCTCGGTCCGCACCAGCATCCCGGTCTCGCCGGGGACCACCGAATCGCGGAGCCCCGGCACGTCGAATGCTACCGCCGGGGTCCCGCGGATCGCCGCCTCGGCGACCACGATGCCCCAGCCCTCGATCAGCGCAGGGTGCACCAGCAGCCACGCCGAGCACATCAGCCGGTGTTTCTCCTGCTCCGACACCCGGCCGGCGAACACCACACCGGGTCCGGCCAGCGCCTCCAGCCGCGCTCGCTCCGGCCCGTCTCCCGCGATCACCAGCTGCCCGCCGGTCACGTGCCGCACCCGGTCCCACAGCCGCAGCAGCAGGTCGAGGCGCTTGTAGTCGGCGAGCCGGCCGAGCGCGAGGAACAGCGGGTCCGGCGAACGCGGGGCGGGCGGATCGGGCCGGACGACGCCGTTGCAGATCTGCCGGATCCGGTCCTGGCCGACCCCCATCCGCTCCAGTGACTCCGCGGTGGAGGAGGACACGGTGAGGAACAGGTTCTTGCGGTGCACCCAGGGCATGACCGTGCTCTCGACGCGCCGGCCCACGGCGGAGACCGGCGGGCGGAACCGGATCGGCCACAGCTCGGCGTGCACGTGATTCACCAGGCAGATCGCCGGCCGCCGGGACCAGAGCGGCACCAGGAAGGGCATCCCGTTACAGACCTCGACGATCAGGTCGGTGTCCCGGAAGTGCCGCAGGTAGGCCAGGGGCGCGCGGACGAACTGGGAGTAGGTGCCGCCGCTGCGCCGCACCTGGTACGGCCGCTCGGCGACCGGCCCGGCGCACAGCAGCGTCACCCGGTGGCCCCGGGTCAGCAGGCCGGACGCCAGCTGGTCGACCAGCACCTCAGATCCCCCGGCCCGCGGGTTGGCCAGGTCCCGCCATGCGATGAACAGGATGTTCCTGGCCAATGCGCCTGGATCATCGGTCATGTCGCGGCTCCAGGTCGCGGGCTGTCGCGGAGAATCCGGGTAAGGAGTAGCCAGATCGTCGGCTGGGATGTGAAGATTTCAGCATTATTTGGTGGCTACTGGCCGGTAGTCAAGGACCGGCACCGGCCGAGCCGGCCATATCCGCCGTTGTGGTGGGAAATGGCCGCACCCCGCTACCGGCATTCTGAGAACCGCTACCATACGCTAGTTGTTCTCTGGCCAGGCCGGTATCCGGGCCGCCTGGCTCGTGGTCCCGCACCGGCCTGGCGTGACTATAGAGGACCTGCATGAGCCTGCTGGCGCCGAACCGCCGTCACCCTGCCGATCAGGCGGCCAGTTCCGGCGTGCGCCGGTCGGTCCGGCTGTTCCGTTTGTTTCTGGCCGAGCAGACCGACCCGGAGGCGTTCTACGCCCGCCTGGCCGAGGACGCTGTGGAGCAGGTGGCCGTGCACGGTGAGCTGGGCGGCCGGACGGTGGTGGATGTCGGCGGCGGGGGCGGCTGGTTCACCACCGCGTTCCGGGCCCGGGGCGCGCACTGCTATCTGTTCGAACCCGATCCGACCGAGCTGCACCTGCGGACGGACGCGCCGGCCGGCGCGGTGGTGGCGGACGGCTACTGGCTGCCGGTGCGCGACGGCGGCGCCGACGTGGCGTTCTCCTCCAACGTGCTCGAGCATGTCCCCGATCCGATGGGGCTGATCGAGGAGATGATCCGCGTCACGCGGCCGGGCGGGCTGGTGTACGTGTCGTTCTGCAACTGGTACTCGCCGTGGGGCGGGCACGAGATGTCGCCCTGGCATTACCTGGGGGCGCGCTACGCCGCGCGCCGATACCTGCGGCGGCATAACCATCAGCCCAAGCACGAATGCGGCGTCAACCTGTTCCGGGTGCACGTCGGCCCGGTGCTCCGGGCGGTACGGGCCCGGCCCGACGTGGCGGTCCTCGAGGCGCGGCCGCGGTACTACCCGCGCTGGTGCGGCTGGCTGGTCCGGCTGCCCGGCCTGCGGGAGGTCGCTACCTGGAACCTCATGCTGATCCTGAGGCGTACCGGATGACAGCCCGGGCTCGGGCTGACCAGGACGCCAGCCCGGCGCGGCCCGGCGGCGCGGCGCGGCACGGCGGCGCGGCCGGGCGGCTGGCCGGAGCGGCCGGAGCGGCCGGAGCGACTCCGGACGCGGGCGAGCCGGCGCGCAGCCCGGTGCTGCGCTGGTCCGCCCTGGTGGGGCTGGGGGCCTTCCTCATCCTGCTGGCGAACGACCCGGGCCGGATGTTCTTCGACACCAAGCTCAGCGTGGACCTGAATCCCTCCGGCTTCTACGCGAACCTGTGGCACCTGATGGACCCGCTGAACACCTTCGGTGCCCTGAACAACCAGGCGATCGGCTACGCCGTACCGATGGCGCCGTTCTACCTGGTCGGCCACCTCGCGCACGTGCCGGTCTGGCTCACCGAGCGGCTGTGGCTGTCGCTGATCATCGCGGTCGGGTTCGGCGGGCTGGTCAAGCTGGCGGAAGCGCTCGGCATCGGGTCGCCGGCCACGCGCGCCCTAGCCGGACTGGTGTTCGCGCTGTGGCCGACGTTCACGATCGTGATCGGGTCCACCTCGTCGGCGGTAGTGCCCGGGATGCTGGCCCCGTGGGCGGTGCTCCCGCTGATCAGGGCCGTGCGCGGCCCGGGCGGCGTGCTCGGGCCGGCCGTGCGCTCCGGCGCCGTGGTGCTGTGCATGGGCGGGGTGAACGCCACCGTGACCATCGACGCGCTGCTGCTGCCGGGCCTGTTCATCCTGACCTACGCTCGCGGCCGGCGCCTGGTCGCGCTGGCCCTGTGCTGGGCGGGCGCGGTGGTCATGGCCACCGCGTGGTGGGCCCTGCCGCTGCTGCTGCAGGGCAAGTACGCGTTCAACTTCCTGCCCTACATCGAGCAGGCCCCCACGACGACGGGCACCATGTCCGCCGCTACCGCGCTGCGCGGCGCGGGCAACTGGACCGCCTACCTCAACCTCGGCACGCCCTGGCTGCCGGCGGGCTGGGCCCTGGTGAGCACCCCCATGGCCATCATTGCCGGCACCATCCCGGCCGCGTGCGGCCTGTACGGGCTGGCGATGCGGAACATGCCCGCGGCGGTCTGGCTCCGGCTGTCGGTCGGCCTGGCCGCGGCCGGCGCGCTGGCCGGCTACGGCGGGCCGCTGGGCGGCCCGTTCCACAGCCCGATCGACGGCCTGCTGGACGGCCCGCTGGCCCCGTTCCGCAGCGTGTACAAGCTGGAACCGGTCATCGCGGCCGCGCTGGCGCTTGGGCTGGCGCACGCGGTCGCAACCTGGCTGGCCCGGGCGCGCGCGGGGCAAGCCGTCCTGGGCGGACGGGCGGTCCCCGGCAGACGGGCGGTCCCCGGCGGGCCTGGTGCCTCCGGCGGGCCTGGTGCCTCCGGCGGGCGGGCCGGCCGGGTGCAGCGGGTGTTCGCTCTGGAGGCCGGGGCGGTCACCGGCCTGGTGCTGATCGGGCTCATGCTGCCGTACTTGTCCGGCCAGGTCCTGAACCCCGGCTCGTTTTCGGCGGTGCCGCGCTACTGGTACCAGGCCGCCGCGTTCCTGGCGGCCCGGTCGCCGCTGAACACCGCGCTGGTCGTGCCCGCGGACGCGCATGGCGACTACCTGTGGGGTGACCCGATCGACGACCCGCTGGTGGCCCTGGCTACCTCGCCGTGGGCGCAGGCCGGCCTGGTGCCCTACGGCGGCGCGGGAGCGCAGATCCTGCTGGATACCGCCGAAAACGCGATCGAATCGGGCGAGCAGGTCACCGGCCTGGCCGGCTATCTGCAGCGGGCCGGGGTCCGCTACATCGTGGTGCGCAACGACCTGGACCCGCGGCAGGTGGGCTACACGTCCGCGGTGCTCGTGCACCAGACCCTGGCCCTGTCCGGGTTCACCCGGGTCGCCGCGTTCGGGCCGCCGATCGGCGGCGCTCAGATCGAACCGCGGGCGACCCGTGAGCAGCGGTCGGTGCTGCCCAGCTACCCGGCGGTCGAGATCTTCGCCGCTGGCTCTGGACCGGCACCGAGTCCGGTCACCGTGCTGCCAGCCGGTCAGACCGTGCTGGTCAACGGGGGGCCGGACTCGCTCCTGCAGCTCACCGGGCAGGGCCTGCTCGGACCCGGGCAGCCCGCCATCATCGCCGGGGACCAGTTGCCGGTCAGTCCCTCGGTGTGGGCGGTCACCGACGGGCAGCGGCGGGCCGACACGCTTTTCGGCCTGGTCAACGCCAACGTTTCCTACACCTACACGGCGAGGGAGACCAACCCGCCCGGGGCCGGGCAACTCGGCCGGGCCGGCGGGCCGCCCCGGCAGCTGCTGCCGGTGCCGGCTGCCGGGCATCAGACGGTGGCCGTACTGTCCGGCGCGGCGAGCGTGACCGTATCGTCCTACGGCTCCGGGATCGCCGACACCCAGGAGGACGACCCGGTCAACGCCTTCGACGGTAATCCGGCCACCGCCTGGGCAGAAGGCAACGAGTACACGCCGGTGCGCCAGTGGATCCAGATCACGTTCTCCGGTCCGGTGGACCTGCCGGCCAGCGTCGGGATCCGCCTGCTGGATGACAGCACGGACCGGGAGATGGCCAGCGTGCTCCAGGTGTCCACCGCGGCCGGCCGCGCCACCACCCAGGTCGCGGTGACGGGTGCGGTCCAGCCGCTGAACGTGGTTCCCGGCCGCACCCGCTGGCTGCGCATCACGATCGCCGACGCCCGGCGAGTGGTTCTGGGCAATCCGGGCGCGGGCATCTCGGACGTGCTGATCCCCGGGGTCCGGGTGACCCGCCTGCTCCAGTCGGCGGAGGATCCGGCGGGCCAGCAGGCGCCATCGGCCATCTTCTCCTTCCACCAGCAGGTGCCGTCACCGTTCGCCTACGCCGACCCGGCGGCCACCGCGCCCATGGCGCGCGTGTTCACCGTCGCTCGCCACGCGACCCTGCGGCTGTCGGCCTCCGCGCTCGCCTTGCCCGGCCCCGGGCTGGACGCGCTCCTGGACACGATCAGCCCGCCGGGCCCGGGCGTGTTGCAGGTCAGCGTGGCCTCGACCCCAGGCGCGCAGCCAGCCGGGTTCCCGGCCAGCTTGATCAGCGGATCGGCCGACATGCCGTGGACCGCCGATACGGCCACCCCGGTGATCCACCTCAGCTGGCACGGCCAGCGCCGCATCGCGTCGCTGATCGTGCGGCCGGCCGCCGGCCTGCCGTCCACCCCGCTGACCGTGAAGATCACCAGCCCGGACGGCACCCGGCAGGCGAGCATCGGGCCCGGCGGCCTGGTCAGGTTCGCCACGCCGCTCACCACCAACCGGATCGACGTGTCGTTCCCGAGGGTGCGCCAGGCCACCATCATCACCTCAACGGGCCAGCTGGAGACGCTCCCGCTCCGGCTGTCGCAGCTGTCCGTGCCCGCGCTGGCGGGCCTGCGCGTGGTCACGCCATCAGAGCAAGCGACGTTCACCCTGGCCTGCGGCCAGGGCCCGGCCCTGAACGTCGACGGGCGGTTGTATCCGACGTCGGTCAGCGGCACGATCGGCGAGCTGAGCGGCTACCTTCCGCTGCCGATGCGGCTGTGCTCCCCCGGCGGGGCGCTGAGCCTGGGCGCCGGGCGGCACACGCTGATCGCGGCGACGCCGGGCACGTTCGCGGTCACCGACCTCAGCCTGACCAGCACCGGCGCGGCCCCCAGCACGGCTGATGCCGCTCGCGTCGTCACCGTGGGCAGCTGGCAGCCGGACCAGCACCGGCTTAGCATCGGCCCGGGAGCAGCCTCCTACCTGGAGGTACACCAGAACTACAGCCCCGGCTGGGCCGCGACGCTGAACGGGCAGCAACTCGCACCGGTACGTCTGGACGGCTGGCAGCAGGCCTTCATCGTGCCGGCCGGCGCGGGCGGCACGATCACGATGACCTTCCGGCCGTCCTCGACGTACCACCTGGTCCTGATCGCCTCCATGCTGGCCGCCGCCCTGCTGCTCGCTCTCGCGGCGTGGTCCCTGGTCGCTGCGAAGCGAAGGGGCGCCGGACCAATGGTTATACGTGGGATAGAGGCGAAGAAAGGCCGCGGCTGGCCGGGCCTGCTCGCCGTCACCGCGCTGATCTTCGTGGCCGGCGGCCCGGTGGCGCTCGCCGTTCCCCTGCTGGCCTACCTCGCCTGGCGGCCGCGACGATGGCCAGGCAGGACGACCGCCACGGACCCCGCAGTGATGCTGCCCGTGGTCGCTGCCGGGGGCATGCTCGCGGCGGGGCTGCTGTCGGCGGTGCGGCCGTTTGGCGGGGGGCTGTTCGGTCCGTTCGGCTGGCCGGCGCAAGCCTGCGCGCTCGTCGCGCTGGCCGCCGCGCTGATGCCGGTGGTCCCCGGTCGAAAGCCGACCACCCAGGAAGCGCCGCCTGCCGAGGAGGATCGATGAGCGCCGCACCTTACGCCGGAATCGGGCTGGCGCTGCTGTCGGCGACGGCCTACAACGTAGGGCTGATCCAGGAGAAGCGCGCGCTCGGGCGGATGCCCGCCCTCGACGTGCGCCGGGTGCCGCACCTGATAGCCAGCTTGCTGGCCGATCCGGCCTGGCTGGCCGGGTTCGCGCTGATGCTCCTGGGGCTGGCCTGTCAGGTCATCGTGCTGACGTTCGAGCCGGTCAGCGTCGTGCAGCCCGTGCTCGCCTCTGGCGTCGCGCTGGTCCTGGTCCTGTCCCGGGTAGTCCTGCGGGAACGCCTCGGCGCCGTGGAGTTCAGGTGTGTGGCCGCGATGGCCGTCTGCGTGATCCTGCTGGCCGCCTCGGCCGGCGGGACGGGCAGCGGGGCCGGGTACCACGCCAGCCCGGGCTGGATGGCGGCGGTCGCGATCCCGTCGGCCGTCATCGGCCTGCTGGTCGCGGCCAGCCCATTGCGCGACCGCTCCCGCGGCCACCGCGCCCCGGCGGCGATCTGCTTCGGCATCGGTACCGGACTGCTCTACGGCGTCGCAGCGCTGGCCATCAAGGGGCTGTCAGGAATCCTCGTCCACAACCACGGGGCCGCGAGCATCGTAACCGGCGTCCTCTCGTCGCCCTACCTGTACGTGTTCGCGGGCTCCTCGGCCGCCGCCCTGCTGTTCTACCAGGTGGGGCTACAGTCCTGCCGGGCCTCCATCCTCGTCCCGGTGTCCACTGTCACGGGCAGTGTGTACTTCCTGATCGCGGGCACCTGGCTGTTCCACGAACAGCTGCCGACTAATCCGGCCAAGCTGGTCCTGCGCCTGGCCGCGATCGCGGTAGCCGGGCTCGTGATCGTGGCCCTGTCCCGGCAGGAGGCCAGGCCCAGCCCGGCTACGGTACCCGGCTATGCGGGGAGGCAGTGATGGCGCTGGAAGACACCCTGCTCGACATCCTGGTGTGCCCCATCGACAAGCGCGGGCTGCTGTACTTCGCCGACCACGCGGTGCTGTACAACCCGCGGTTGCGCCGGCTGTACCGGATCCAGGACGGCATCCCGCTGATGCTGGCCAGCCAGGCCCTGCCGGTGCCGGAGGAGGAACACCACCGGCTGATGAAGTGCGCGCGGCGCGGCGAGGTCACCGCGATCACGGCGGGCCAGGCCGACATCCTGACCAGGGACTAGTGTCCTGCGCCGGTTAATTCGTCGGGGGGTCATGCTGCTAGCGGTCGTGGCGCGAACGGGTCGTGCCGGCCGAGGCGGGTCAGGAGCTGGTTGAGGTCGGTGCGGGTGAATTTCCAGTCGAACGGCCTGGCGGTGGCGTTGTAGTGCTGCTCGAAGGCGAGGATCTGCTCGGCGAGGGTGTCCAGGTGGACGGCGAGACCGATGTGAGGATGCCGCTGGCGGCCGCCTCGCGGGCCAGCTCAGGGCAGGTCCAGCGGGCCAGCGGCTTCCCGCTGGCCGCGGGCAGCTCGCAGGCCAGGGCCTTGACCTCGGCCACGACCCGGGCGGGGAACGTCCGCGGCCGGCCGGGCCGCGGGGCATCGGCCAGCCCGGCCAGGCCGCTCTCGCAGTACCGGCGGCGCCACTTGCGGGCCGTATCCTGGCAGATGCCCAGGCGGGCGGCGATCGCGCTGTTCGGCAGGCCGTCCGCGGCCAGCAGCACGATCCGGGCCCGCAGCACCAGCCGGAACGGCGCCGTGGCGCGCCGGGTAACCGCCTCCAGCTCCGCCCGGCCGGCCTCATCCAGGCAGATCACATACGAGCTGACGGACACGGGCAGCTCCCTCGCTGACGGGCGCCGGCCCGGTGCCGGAACGCAACGGCCTCCATGATGAGGCCACCGCGCTGGGGCAAGATGCTGATATGGCCAAGCCACCTGAGTCCACCAAGACCTCGCTCCGCCAGCGCCTGGCCGCCCGGGCAGCCGAGCGGTGGCCCCAGCTCGCCGGCATCACCGTCCGCTGGCACGGCCAGTTCGCCTACGTCGCTGGCCAGCTCCCCGACGGCACCACCCTGCCCCTGTTCCGGCTCCGCTACGCGGACTCGGCCACCACCTGGGGATTTGCCATCTACCGCGCCAGCCACGACGACTACGAAAAATCAATCCTTCCCAGCGGGTACCCGGTCGGCACCCCCCAAGAAGCCCTCGACTGCGCCTGCGGCCTCTACCTCGGCGACCACACAGCCTGGCTCACCCCGCCACCCCCGACGAACTAACCGGCGCATGACACTAGCCCAGGGTCCGGGCGGCTGGTTCACCCGGGGCGGGCCGGCGGGCTGTGGCTGCGGATGGTTTTCCCGGTTGGGCTCCGGACTTCGGTAGTGCCGTCGGGGTGAGCGGTCAGGGTCCAGCCCAGCCGGTGCAGCAGGACATGGTGGTGCCACCAACAGAAATCCTTCAGGTTGTCCAGGCTGGTATGGCCGCCGTCGGCCCGATGCTGGACGTGGTGCGGTTCGCAGCCTGAAGCCGGCTGATCGCAGCCGCCCGGGTGCTGACAGGTCTGGTCCCGCAGGGCGACCAGCCGACGCAGGTGCTGAGGGATGTCGTCGGTCTGGCCGACGTCGAGCGGGAGGGAGGGGCCGCCGAGGGGCTTACCGAGCAGGTTGCGGCGCAGGAAGGAGGCGGCGCCACCGGGACCGGAGACAACCTGCAGGATCTTGGCCAGGATCCGGTGCTCCATCTCGGCCAGGGCATCCGCGACCACGGCAGCGAGCTCGGTGGGAACGGAGGTGCCGCCGGGATCGCGGTCTTCGGGGACGGCTTGCGTGCGGACGCGGTGGTACTCGACGCACAGGACGATGAGTTCTTCGACCGCGGCGGGATCGATGTCGCCGGTCACGACGGGAATGAGCATGGCGTCGCAGGCGATCTTGCGGGCCGCGTCGCCGTCCAGCCAGGAACCGCCGTCGCCGGTGCTGACGGAAGCGGTGGCGCGATGGGCGGCCCACTGGGCCCGGTACTCGGTGATCCACTTGTCCTGCAGGGCCGAGTCGGGGTCCATGTCGAGGAGCTCGGTGAAGTAGATGTGGACCAGGGCTTTGACCGGCTGCCCGGCCCGCTGGGGGAGCAGGCCGGAGGCCAGGAGTCTGCGCATCGCTTCTTGGAGCGCGTCGTGGTAGCGCTGCGGCCGGGTGCGCAGGTCGCCGCCACCGTCGGGGGCGGACAGGGCGTCCAGCACGGCCTCGACCATGGCCGTGCATTCCGGGGTGAGATCGCCGTGGATCACGCCCGCGCCGTCGAACGTCGTCTCCAAGGACACGCCGCGGTCGAGGTGCTTGCCCGTTGCGTCATCCGGGTCGGGCGGGGCCGTGCGGTAGCGGATCTCGGCGCAGATCGCGGCCAGCGACCGCAGATCCGCCCCGGCCCGGGCCGCGGCGACGAGGATCTCCTCGGCCTGGGTGCGGTATTCGTCGGGGATGGGCCGGGTCCACTTGGCCAGCTGCAGCGCCTCAGACTTGGTCAGCACGTGTCCCTCGGCCAGGGCGTCCAGCAGGACCCGGTGCTGGCGGGCCACGGCCTGGACGGCCCGGTGCTCGGCGGCCTGGCCGCGGGTGACCCGGGTGCAGTGGACCAGCCAGGTCCGGGTGGTGCGCTGCCCGTCAGCCACCGAACCGTCCTGGGCGTCGAACACTTCGAGGAGGCGGCCACGTGCCGCCGCTCCCATCGCGTCGACCTGCTCCAGCACCCGCAGGCGCCGCGCCACCTCCTCCGGGGCCAGCTCGGTCGGGTCCGTGCGGGCCATCGACCCCATCAGGGTCTGCAGGAGGTCCAGTTCGTCGGCCTCGCCGGCCGGGACCGTCATCATGCTCATGGCGCCTGGGTCACCTCCCTCCGGTCGGCGATGCGGCTATCAAAGCTGTGTTCTAATCGTAGCCAAGGGCAGTGACATTTTCTCGAGCTAACCCGGCAGCTGGTATACGGTCAGGCCGGGCCGGGAGATGATCACGACCGATCCGGGCAGCCGGGCGGCGACCTGCGGTCCGGGTCCGTCCGCGTCGTCTAGGACGAACCGGACCCCGGCTGCGCGCAGGGTAGCGGTCAGCGGGCCGCCGGCGGTGATGGCGCTGGCCAGGCCGCGGGCCCGGGGGTCGTCGGGCGCGAGGGTCACGTCGCCGACCTGGGTCCCGTCGTTCCAGATCAGCGTGCGGGACAGCAGCCGGGTCCACGGGTCGAGCACCACCTCGCCGTGGTTCCAGGGTGGCGTGCGGTAGGTCGCCCAGGGCAGCAGCAGTACGCTGCCGTGCGCCGGGCTGGCGTCAAGGGTGCGCGCCGCGGCCAGCCAGGCCGCCGGGTACCAGGCGGGCCGTAGCCGCCCCGCGGCCCCCCAGGCCAGGCCGGGCAGCAGCAGAACCGGCGCCAGCAGGGCGATGACGGCCAGGACGATACCCGCCGCGGCCGCGCGGGCGGGACGCGCGGGCTCGGGGACACCGAGCATGATCGTGGCCGCGTCGGCGCGGATCGGCCGTTCGGGTCGGGGGACGCCATGCATAGCTCGGGCGGTGTCGGCGCGGGCGGGACGCTCGGGGTTAAGGTCTATGGGGCCGAACGGGCCGGGGTATCTCGGCGCTGTCCGTGCGAGCGGACCGGGGTTGAGGGCTGCTGCTACGACTAGGCCGAAACCGGCGGCCTCGGCCAAGGCCAGGGGGGCGACGAACTGCTGGGCGTCGCGGAGGATGGCGAAGCCGGGCCCGGCGGCGATCAGGGAGCGAAGCAGGTCCCGGCCGGGGGCGGTCACGCCCAGGGCCGCGAGCACCAGGCCGGCCACGGCGGCCAGCCCCAGCCCGGGCCAGCGATGCTCTCGGCGCGCGATCAGGACGTACCCGGCCAGGGCCACGATGACCACGGCCAGCCACAGGACCGACCAGGCTCCGCCGTAGGCCTTCGGGACTGTCTGAGCGTTCCAGTTGCCGCCCAGCATGAGCAGGCTGCCGAGGCTGCCGAAGGGGGTGTCGGCGCGGGCGGCGAAGGCCGCCACGCTGGCCGGGTCCACGTACACCGGGTGCAGGAGGGACGGGATGAACCAGGGGAGGCTGCCCGCGGCTAGCGCGACCAGAACCACGGCCAACCGGCGAGACCGTCTGGTCAACAGCGCGGCGGGGAGCGCGACCAGGGCGGTGATAGCCAGGGCGGCGAAGCCGCCGATGACGGCGGGCAGGAGGGCCAGAGCCAGGCGGGCGGCGCCGCGGCGGGAGTCCAGGTCGGGGGCGAGGACGGCGCGGAGGACCCAGGGCAGGGCGGCGTAGCCGAGGAGCAGGGCCCACTGGCCGATGATCAGGCGCTCGGCCACGTATGGGTTCCAGGTGTAGAACACGCCGGCCGCTAGGCGGGCCAGGAGGGGCTCGCGGCCGAGGAGGGCGGAGGCGCCGGAGCAGGCCAGGACGAAGATGGCCAGCAGCACGAACTTCTGCACGATGTCGGCCGGCAGGGCCCGGGACAAGGTGGCGATAACCAGGTCGCTGGGGACCGCGCGGGGCGGGGCCAGGCCGGGAAGGGCGGCGGAGAACGGCTCGCGGGGCACGAACACCATGTCGTAGCTGAGCAGGAAGCCGCGCCGGAGGCCGGGGCCGAGGGCGAGCAGGCCCAGGGCGAGGCCGACGGCGGCGCTGATGAGGCCGGGTGCGAGGCCGGTGCGGCAGGTACGCAGAGCGCCCAGCCTAGTCTCAGGCGGGTTGGGGGGCGATTACGGTGTCGGCGAAGCGGTTGAGCTTGGTGAGCTTGTCGGCCAGCGGCTCCGTGTCGGGGCCGGTGTGGTAGGGCCAGCGGAAGCCGACGATGACGTCGGTCACGCCCTGGCCGGCCAGTCGGCGCACGCCGTCGGCGGTGTAGGCGTCCGCCGAGATCACGTGGACCTCGAACGGGCGGCCGTCGGTGCCGGCGGCGCGGCGGTGCTCGGCCAGGCGGGCCAGCAGGGCGGGCAGTTCGGCCAGGTCTCCCCCGCCGTGCAGCCAGCCGTCGCCCAGCGACGCGGCCCGGCGCAGGGCCGCGTCGGAGTGACCGCCGACCAGGACAGGGATCGGCGCGCTCGGCACCGGCGCGATCTTGACCGGCGGCAGGTCGAAGATCGCCCCGTGGTGTTCGAAGTAGCCCCCGGCGGCCAGCCCGCGCAGGATGGCGATCTCCTCGTCCATGCGCTGCCCGCGGGTGTCCCAGTCCACGCCGAGCACCTCATAGTCCTCCCGCCACGGGCTGGTCCCGACGCCCAGGACGAGCCGGTTGCCGGTCAGGACGGCGGTCGAGGTAGCCTGCTTGGCCACCAGAACCGGGTGGCGGACGGGGAGCTTCAGCACGAACGTGATGAACCGGATCCGCTCGGTCACCGCGCCGAGGGCGGGGATGAGCGAGAACGGTTCGAGGAAGGGCTTGTCCTCCAGGAACTCGCGGCTGCCGTCGGGATTGAACGGGTACCGGCTGTCGGCGTGCTCCGGATAGCAGATGCTGTCGGGCACCATCATCGAGTCGAACCCGGCCGCCTCGGCGGCGCGGGCCAGCGGAGCGTAGAACGACGGGTCGGTCATCGACTCGGCGTAGCAGAACCGCATGACACCATCCTCGGGGGTGGGTTCTTGTGGCGAAAACTAGAACAGGTTCTTGTTCTCGTCAATCGGATGGACCAAGCTGGTGGCCATGGACCTTGTCGCGCTCGAAGAGATCCGCCAGATGAAGTACCGCTACCTGCGCTGCGTCGACCTGAAGCTGTGGGACGACCTGGCCGAGGTCTTCACGCCGGACGCCACGGTGGACTACGGCACGATGGTGTACGGTCGGCCGCTGAAGCTGACCGGCCGGGACGAGATCATCGGCTTCCTGCGGGACAAGCTCGGGCCGGAGATGATCACCGTGCATTCCGCGGGCCAGCCGGAGATCTCCATCGACGGCGACGAGGCCACCGGGACCTGGTCGTTCGAGGACACCGTGTTCGCCACCGCGCACCGCGTGATGATCAAGGGCGCGGCGTTCTACCAGGACCGCTACCGGCGCGGGGAGGACGGCCGCTGGCGGATCGCGCATACCGGGTACGTGCGCACCTACGAGGCGATGCTGTCCCTGGATGACCTGCCGAGCTTCCGGTTCACGGCGATGCTGGGGTCTGAGAGTGCGGACGCAGGCGTTCGCTGAGGCGCTGGCCGAGGCCGAGAAGATCATCGCCGGCGCCCCGCACATCGCCTCGGAACAGGACCTGGCCGAGGGATATGACTACCTGGCCGGCGGCATCCAGGCCAGTTTGCGGCTGGCCTGGGCGTACCAGCGGGACTTCCCGTACTTCGTCGCCTCGACCGGCCCGTACACCAAGATGGGGCTGGACAACCCGGACACCTTGTACTTCCACGCCTACCTGCGGGACGACGCCGAGTACGTGGTCACCGGCCGGCGCGGCACGACCGCGGACCTGAGCTTCCAGGTGCTGAAGGGCGACTACTCCCCGGTCGAGGTGCCGGACAGCCTGAGCGCGTTCGACGACCGGGCCATCGACATCGCCGCCGACGGCACGTTCGAGCTGCGCTTCGGGCCGGCCGGGGGCGGGCACAACCACTTCCGGCTGGGCGCCGGATCCTCGATGCTGCTGGTGCGCGAGGTGTACAGCGACTGGGCGGCCGAGCGCCGGGGCACGATCAGCATCCACCGGGCCGACCGGGCGGGCTGCGCGCCGCCGGCCACGACCGACCCCGACGCGCTGGCCAAGCGGTACACCGTGGCGGGCAAGATCCTGCTGGGCCGGCTGCGCACGTTCCTGGCCTTCCCGCAGTGGTTCTACCTGACCGAGCCGGTCAACACCATGACGCCGCCCCGGCCGACCCCCGGCGGCCTGGCCACCCAGTTCTCCTCGGCCGGCCACTACGACCTGGCCGACGACGAGGCGATGATCGTGACCGTGCCCGTGGCCGGGGCCCCGTACCAGGGCATCCAGCTCGGCAGCATGTGGTACGTCTCGCTGGATTACATCAACCACCAGACCAGCCTGACCGCCGGCCAGGCCCGCATCGACCCGGACGGCATGCTGCGGTTCGTGATTAGCGAGCGTGATCCCGGCGTGGCCAACTGGCTGGAACGTACCGGGCACCGGCGCGGCTACGTGCAGATCCGCTGGCAGCGGCTGACCCGGGACCTGACCGAGGAGGACGGGCCGCAGGTTGCGGTGGTGGCCGTCGGCGACCTACCCGGCCTGCTGCCGTACTACGAGGCCGCCCGGACCTCACCCGAACAGTGGCGGGCCAGGATCGCGGCGCGGCAGGCCGCGGTGGCGGAACGGATGCTCGGCTGACATGACGGACGCGGATCGCCGCACGCCTCGCGCTGTCGCGGAAAGGATGCTCGGCTGATGATGCTGCAGGACAAGGTGGTGGTGGTGGCCGGCGTCGGTTCCGGTCTCGGGCGTGCGATCGCGCTGGCCAGCGCGCGCGAAGGCGCGGACGTGGTCCTGGCCGCGCGCACCGCGGTGCGGCTGGACGACGTGGCCAAGGAGGTCACCGCGCTCGGCCGGCGCGGGCTGGCCGTGCCGACCGACCTGGCCGACGCCGACTCGGCGGCACGCCTGGCGGGCGCGGCGGGCGAGGCGTTCGGCCGGGTCGACGCGCTGGTGTACAACGCGCTGGCCATGCCGCCCATCAAGGACCTGGTGGCCGTGGACCTGGCCGCGCTAGATGAGAGCTTCGACGCGAACGTGGTAGCCGCGCTGCGCCTGACCCGGCTGTTCACCGACACCCTGGCGGAGAGCCGGGGTTCGGTGGTGATGATCAACTCCATGGTGGTGCGGTTCTCGCAGCGCCGGATGGGACCCTACAAGCTGGCCAAAGCGGCCCTGCTGGCCATCGCGCAGAGCCTGGCCACCGAGCTCGGACCCCGCGGCATCAGGGTCAACTCGGTGGCGCCCGGCCATATCTGGGGCGACTCGCTGAAGTGGTACTTCGGATATCAGGCCCACAAGCGCGGCGTGGAGGTCCAGCAGATCTACGACGAGACCGCGGCCGGGACCGACCTGGGGCGGCTGCCGGAGCCCGACGAGGTCGCCGACGCGGTGGTCTTCCTGGCCTCCCCGCTGGCCCGCGCGATCACCGGGCAGTGCCTGGACGTCAACTGCGGCGAGTACCACCATTGACCGCCGTGGGGACCGTTGACGACCTGCACGCGTCGGCGAGCCGGATCACCGGGCTGACGGACTTCGGCCCGGACGACTACACCGACGGGCTGGGCGTGCTGCTCGAGTCCTACGCCCGGGACGCCGGGCTGACGCCGCGGGGCGAGAAGGCGGCCCGGACCCTGCTACGCGGAGCGCTGGTGGCGCGGCTGCTCAGCGAGGCCGGGTGGCAGGCGCATCCAGCCTGGGCGACGGTACCCGCGGCGCGGCCGGTGTTCGTCACCGGGCTGCCGCGGACCGGCACCACCGCGCTGCACCGGCTGCTGGTGGCCGACCCGGCGCACCAGGGCCTGGAGCTGTGGCTCGCCGAAGCGCCGCAGCCCCGGCCGCCCCGGGCGGCCTGGGCCGATGATCCGGTGTTCCAGTTCGTCCAGGCGGCCTGCGCCCGGCACCACGTGGAGCATCCCGAGTTCATGGGCGTGCACTACGTGGCGGCCGACCAGGTCGAGGAGTGCTGGCAGCTGCTGCGGCAGTCGATGCGCTCGGTCTCCTTCGAGTGCCTGGCCCACCTGCCGGGCTACTCGGCGTGGCTGCGGGACCAGGACTGGGCCGACGCGTACCGGCGGCACCGCCGCAACCTGCAGCTGATCGGGCTGAACGACGCCGGGCGCCGCTGGGTGCTCAAGAACCCTAGCCACCTGTTCGCGCTGGACGCGCTGCTGGCCGTCTACCCGGACGCGCTGGTGATCCAGACCCACCGGGCCCCGCGGGCGGCGGTCGCGTCGGTGTGCAGCCTGGCCGCGCAGGCCTCCGACGGCTGGTCGGAGACGTTCCGCGGGCCAGTGATCGGACAGGACCAGCTGTCGCTGTGGGCGTCCGGGCTGGAGCGCTTCACGGCCGAGCGGGCCCGGCGCGACCCGGCGCGGTTCTACGACGTGGCCTACGACGACTTCGTGGCCGATCCGTTCGGCACCGTGGAGGCGGTGTACGGGTACTTCGGGCTGCCGCTGTCCGGCGCGGCCGCGGACGCGATGCGGTCGCTGGCCGCGGGGAGCGAGGGCCGCGGGCCGCGGGCAGGGCACCGGTACGACCTGGCGGACTTCGGCCTGACCGAGGCGGAGGTCGACGAGCGGTTCGCGGGCATCCCGGGGTATGAACCGAGCAAGCGCTAGGTCAAGGAGCCCCTGGCTGCGATAATCGCCCTGTGGGCAGTACGGGTCAGGGTAGCGGGAGGAGCGGCCGTTCCATATCAAAAACCGGCCGAGCGAGTGCGGCGCCCGCTGGCCGTCCGAGCCCGGCCGGAGCGGCCGGGGGTGGCGCGGCGGGGCAGCGGCGGGCCGACGTGGTGCGGCTAGCGGGCGAGTTGTTCGCGCAGAAGGGCTTCCGGGCCACGACCGTGCGCGAGATCGCGGACGCCGCGGGCATCTTGTCCGGCAGCCTGTACCACCACTTCGACTCCAAGGAGTCGATCGGCGACGAGATCCTGTCCAGCTTCATCAACGACGTGCTGGCCGACTACCGGGCCGCGGTAGCTTCGGCCGGGTCGGCCCGGGACGTGCTGGAGCAGATCGTGCGGTCGACCAGCCGGACCCTGGCCCGGCACCGGGCCGCCCTGGCCATGCTGCAGAACGACTGGAGTTACTTCAGCACCCAGCCCCGGTTCAGCTACCTGCGCAAGGCGGTGAACGAGATCGAGCGGACCTGGGTCACCCAGCTCGAGCGGGGCCAGGAGGCCGGGATGTTCCGCGCCGACCTCGACCCCCGGCTCACCTACCGGCTGCTGCGGGACGTCCTGTGGATCCCGTCGCAGTGGCGCGTGGCGGGCGGCTACAGCACCGACCAGGTGGCCGAGGGGCTGCTCCAGCTGCTGTTCCACGGGATCACGACCTAGTCAGGTGGCGGGCCAGGAAGGCCAGCGACGGGGGTTGCTGCTCGGCGAAGAACGGATCAGTGTGGCAGCCCCGGGCCAGGTCCACCACGGCTCCGGCCGGGAGCGCCCGGGCCAGGGCCTGCACGCCCGGGTAGAACGGGTCCTCATACCCGGCTGCGACCCGCACCGGGATGCGGGCCAGCGCCGCGGCGTGGGTCACCGCGTCGTTGGCCGTGAAGGCCGCTTGTGACGCGTACGCGCCGGGGTTGGCGGCGTGCGCCTGCGCGTAGCTGGTCCAGATGGCCGGGCTGATCGCGGCCACCGCGTCGATCAGGTGCGGGTATTTCTCGGCCAGCAGCAGAGCACCATAGCCGCCCATCGAGATGCCCATCATCCCGATGCGCCTGCGTCCCAGGCCGAGGCGCCGACAGTGCGGAATCAGCTCCCCGACCACCATCGCCATCGGGTTATCGCCCGGATGCGGGTTCCAGTAGCCCGGGCCGCCATCCACGGTGACCAGCGCCATCGGAGCCAGCGGGCCGCCGTCAACCCGGACCGCCACGGCCTGGGCGGGAGACATGCCGCTCAGCGCGTCGGTGTGGTTGCCGCCGTAGCCGTGGAGCATGACCACCAGCGGCAGTTCGGCCCCGGCTCGGTGCCGGGGCGGGTAGGCGATCGTGTAGCCGACCGTCCGGTGCCGGGCCATCGAATAGAACGTGCCCGAGGACGAGGGCCCGAGCGGGGCGAACGTGACGGCCGTGGCCCGGACCGAGCACGCCCCGTCCAGCGTGTCGAGCACCGCTTTACCCGGCAGGATGCCGCGCTCCGCGCCGACCACCCCGGCGGCCACCGCACCCGCCGAAGCCAGGCCCAGGGTCAGCACCCGGCGCCGGGTCCACCCGGTTCTGGCGGCGGTCATCGCGGCCGACTCAGGGCGAGCCGGGCGGCCCGAGCGGCGTGCCGGGCAGCGAGGAGCGCAATCGTCATCACGGCGGCTCCGGCGGCATCGATCGCCCCGGCGTGGAACAGGTTCCCCGGTTCACGGTTGACGAGCCAGGCGCAGCAGCCGCCGAGGAAGACGGCCATGGCGGCGCACGCCGCGGTGCCGATCCGGGTCTCGAAGTCCAGGACCCGCGCCGGCAGTTCGGCCCGGCGAACCAGTGCCGCCGCCCCGCCGGCCAGGCCCGCCAGGGCCAGCGGGCTGGCCGCCATCCAGGCCAGCTCGGCGGCGGGAAAGCCGGCCAGGGCGCCGGGATGGGCCCAGTAGGAGGACACCGACAGGGTGGACGCCCAGGAGAAGGCCGCTATCCCGCCGGGCACCAGGCCTAGCCGGTGGCCGCCCGTACCGGGCCAGCCGTTCCCGAAATGCCGGGCGCCGACGAACATGATCACCGCGCACGCCACGACCAGCGCCGCCGGACCGAGCAGGCCCCGCGGCCGGCCGGTCGCGAGGCGCCATCCGGCGGTCCACAGCACGGGCACCGCGGCGGCCAGGGCCAGGGCGCCGAGGACGAGGATGGCCGCCGACATCACGACCATGGCCATCGTGGTGGCCGCGTTGCCCGGCGCCGACCACTGCCAGCCGACGGTGAGCTGCGACCACATGGCCGCGCCGAGGCTCACGAAGACCGCCGTGCAACAGCCCAGCGCGGTCAGGCTGGCGGGCACCTGCGCGGACGCCTCAAGCGTGCTTCCGCCGAGCCCGGCGGCCGCGAGCCGGGCCATAATCCCGCCCCGCATCACATCCGCGGTGCGGGATTTCGACCGCGGACGTTCGGTGATGTCGGCGACCAGCAGTTCGGCGAACTCCTCGCCGTAGCGCGCCCGCCACGTCTTGGGGTACCAGCGGAGCAACCGGGCTGCTTCCGCTTCCGCCTCCGCGTTCATGCGTTGCCCCAGCCGCTGGCCAGGCGGCGCAGCCCGACGTCGGCGACCTGGCGCTGCACGTCGAGGTGAGCCCGCAGGGCCTGCGCGCCTACGGCCGTGAGCCGGTAGGGACGGCGCCGGTCGTGGCTCTCGACCGGCTCGATCAGCCCTTGGGCCTGGAGGCGGGCCAGGGCCTCGTACAGGGTGCCGGGGGGAAGCCGCACGCCGGAGAAGGACTCGATGTCCTTGGTCAGGGCGTAGCCGTGCTTGGCGCCGTCGGCCAGGCTGGACAGGATGAGGGTGGCCGGGCCGGCGTACCGGCCGAACCCGGTGAGGCCCGGCTCCGGCCCGCGGTCGGTGAGGCCCGGCTCCGGGCCGCGGTCGGTGTTTCGACTGGACACGAAGACCAGTCTATATCGGTTGCCGATCTATCGGGAACCGATTTATCAATGGCCGGCCGATGCGGCCGCCGTGATGAGAGAGGCGGCGTGCTCGCCGATCATCATGGCCGGGGCGTTCGTGTTGCCGCCGGGGATGCTAGGCATGATCGAGGCGTCGGCGACGCGGAGGCCGTCGATGCCGCGGACGCGGAGCTCGGGATCGACCACGGCCCGTTCGTCGGTGCCCATCCGGCAGGTGCCGACCGCGTGGTAGACCGACGTGGCGCGGTTGGGCAGCTCACGCGCCAGGGCGGCGCGGTCGGGGTAGGCGGACCCGGGGCTCAGTTCCAGGCTGATCTGGTCGGCGATGAGCTTGCTGGCCATCGTGGCCCGGATGAGTTCCATCCCGTCCAGGAGCAGGCGGGTGTCGTCGGGTTCGGTCAGGTAGGCCGGGTCGATGAGCGGGGCGGCGGCCGGATCGGCCGAGGCGAGCCGGAGGGTACCGCGGCTCTTCGGGTAGATCAGCGTGGGCATGATGGTCAGCGCGCTGCGCTTGTCGACCTTGTGCCGCTCCGGTGAGTCCTGGTTGGGGAACGGGTAGCTCCACGGGAGCACGTGGATCTGCAGGTCCGGGATCTGGGCGGCCTGCGGGCTGCGGACGAAGCCCACGACCTCGAACACGGTCCGGCCCATCCAGGAATCGTGCCGGATCGCCTCGGCCAGGATGCCGCCGACGAAGTACGGCGTGGTGCCGCGGTTGCGGGCCGAGGTCATGCAGTAGGTCATGGGCACGAACAGGTGGTCGTGCAGGTTGTCACCGACCGGCAGGTCGGCGACCACGGTGATGCCGTGCTCGCGCAGGTGCCCGGCCGGGCCGACGCCGGACAGCATCAGCAGCTGAGGCGACCCGTACACCCCGGCACTGAGGATCACCTCGCGGGCGGCACGGATGGTGGCGGGCCCTTCCGCGGTGGTGACCTCGACCCCGGTGGCGCGGCCCTGGTCGATCACCACCTTGGTGATGAGCGCCCGGGTGGTGACGGTCAGGTTCGGCAGGCTGTGATGATCCAGGTAGCCGATCGACGTGCTGTAGCGCAGGCCGCCGCTGGCGTTCTGCTGGCAGACCCCCACGCCTTCCTGGGTCTCGGCGTTGTAATCGTCGATCTGCTTGACCCCGGCGGTCGCGGCCAGGGCCTCGATGAACGCCTGCGAGGCGGGGGTCAGATCCTTCTGCCTGGTCACCTTCACCGGGCCGCCGGAACCGCGCAGCGCGGTGGCGCCGTCCGCCCAGTCCTCGAAGCGCTTGAAGCTGGGCAGCACATCGGCGTAGCCCCAGCCAGGGCAGCCCGCCGCCGCCCAGTCGTCGTAGTTCTGGCGGTTCCCGCGGACGAACACCATGCCGTTGATCGAGCCGGAGCCGCCCAGCACCAGGCCGCGGGGCTGCGGGATCCGGCGGCCGAGCGCGCCGGCCTGCGGGACGGTGTAATACCCCCAGTCCAGGCGCTTCTTCAGCGCGGGCACGTTGTGGAAGATGGCGATCATCCCCGGCTGGCGCACCAGCCGGGTCCGGTCCGGGCCGCCGGCCTCCAGCAGGATGACGCTGGCGCCGGTCTGCGCCAGGCGCCTGGCCAGCACGCAGCCCGCGCTGCCGGCTCCGGCCACGATGTAGTCCGCGCTCTGCTCCATCCGGTCCTCCGGCGTCCGGCCCGGCGAGGGTCCGGCCCGGCGGGCCGGCCTTGGGCAAAACAGTAACACGTTCTAGTTTTGGGCAGGAGGCGGCGGTAGGCTCGGGGCCATGGGACGGCTGGACGGGAAGGTCGCGCTGATTACCGGGGGCGCCCGGGGCATGGGCAAGTCGCACGTCCGGCACTTCGTCGCCGAAGGTGCGCAGGTGGTGTTCGGTGACGTGCTGGACGACTGGGGCGAAGCCGTGGCCGCCAAGCTCGGCGAGGAGGCCTGCCGGTACCTGCACCACGACGTCACGAGCGAGGAGGACTGGGCCGCGGCGACCGCCCTGACCGTGGAGGTCTTCGGCCGGCTAGACGTGCTGGTGAACAACGCGGGGGTGCTGCAGTTCGCGTCGATCGCGGACATGCCGGCGGCCGATTTCCGGCAGGTGCTCGAGGTGAACGCGGTCGGCTGCTGGCTCGGCATGAAGGCGGTGATCGACCCGATGACCAAGGCGGGTGGCGGGTCGATCGTCAACATCTCCTCGATCGAGGGGTTCACCGGCGCGGAGGGCCTGTCGGCCTACAGCGCGAGCAAGTTCGCCGTCCGCGGCATGACCAAGGTCGCGGCGCGGGAACTGGCCAGGTTCGGCATCCGGGTCAATTCGGTGCATCCCGGGGGCGTGCTGACCCGGATGATCGTCGATTCGTCGGGCGCCCGTGGCCCGGATCAGGGTGAGGCCTTCCTGAAGGCGATGCCGCTGGGCCGGTTCGCCGAGCCGGTCGAGATCTCCCGGCTGGTGGCCTACCTGGCCTCGGACGAGTCGTCCTATTCGACCGGCAGCGAGTTCGTGGCCGACGGCGGCCTGCTGTCCGGGCCGGGGTACTGACGTGGATGACCTGCTGAGGCTGGACGGCAGGGTGGCCGTCGTGACCGGCGCGGCTAACGGGCTCGGCCGGGCCGAGTCGCTGGCGCTGGCCCGGGCCGGGGCGCGGCTGGTGCTCAACGACCTGCCGGGGTCCGCTCTTGATGCGGTTGCGGACGAGATCGCGGCCGCGGGCGGGCCTTGCGTCGTGGCCGCCGGAGACGTCGGGGAATGGGCGACGGGCGAGCGACTGGTCGCGGCGGCGCTCGAGGCGTACGGGCGGCTGGACATCCTGGTCAACAACGCCGGGGTGCTGCGCGACCGGATGATCTTCTCGATGTCGGCCGAGGAGTGGGACACGGTGCTGCGGGTGCACCTGCGCGGCCACTTCGTGACGAGCCGGTTTGCCACCGCGTACTGGCGGGAGCAGAGCAAGCAGGCAGGCGGTCCGGTGTACGGCCGGATCGTGAACACCTCGTCCGAGGCGTTCCTGCTGGGCTCGTCGGGGCAGCCCAACTACGCGGCGGCCAAGGCCGGCATCGCGGCGCTTACGGTGACGACCGCGCGCAGCTGTGCCCGGTACGGAGTCCGGGCCAACGCCATCTGCCCGCGCGCCCGGACCGCTATGACCGCCGACCTGATGGGGTCGCCGCCCTCGTCTGGTGCGGTCGACCCGCTGGCGCCCGAGCACGTTGCGCCCCTCGTGGTCTACCTGGCCAGCCCGGCGGCCGAGGCGATCAACGGCGAGGTGTTCGTGGTGCACGGCGGGGTGGCCGCGGTGATGGAGCCGCCCCGGGTCCGGGCCGCGTTCCAGGCCGCCGAACACGGCTCGCCGGACGGCATGTGGACCCTGGAGTCGGTCGGCCGAGCGCTGGCCGGGTGGTCGTCCGGGACGGGCTTCATGTGCGAGGACACGCTCGCGCTGGCCACCGAGACCATCGGGTTCCCTGGTCGCGGCGGCGGGACGGCCCCCTAGGGTTCGCCGGTCCGGTCTCCCGGTCCAGGCGGGAGCGGACGGGTCGTCGAGGCGCCCGGCCACTTGGCCCGATGCGTCGGGGTTTACGCGGGATACCGGGTGGGCGCGGTGGCGTAGATGCCGCCGGCCGGGGTGTGCTAGACCGAAGTTGCCGTAGCTCTCTGTAGGTATTGCGCCCTGAACTGCCGTTTCGGTGAGATCCGGCCACAGAGTGTAGTCAGAAAATAGACGTGTCGCTACCGGGATCTGTAACGGCTTACCGCTATGATCTGGTTATGGCTGGAGGAAGCGGGAAAGTACACGTAGTCAGAGTCAGTAAGACCGGGTACGTCGACAAGCAGGGCCGCCGCAAGGACTACTCCTCGGCGTACCTGCGCCGCACCTACCGCGACGGCGGCAAGGTCAAGAACGAGACGGTGGCCAACCTGTCCGCGCTGCCCGGCCACGTCATCGACCTGATCGACGCCGGGCTCAAAGGCCAGCAGCTCGTCCCCGCCGCCGGCGCGGTCACCATCACCGGGTCGCTGCCGCACGGCCACGCCGCCGCCGTCCACGCCATGGCCGCCAAGCTCGGGCTGCCCGCCCTGCTCGGCCCGGCGGGCCGGCACCGGGACCTGGCGATGGCGCTGATCATCTCCCGCGTCGTCCGGCCGGGCTCCAAGCTGTCCACTGTGGCCTGGTGGGCCGACACCACCCTGGGCGGCGACCTCGGCGTCGCCGAGGCGTCCACCGATGACATCTACGCCGCGATGGACTGGCTGGAGCACCGGCAGGACGCGATCGAGGCGGAACTGGCCCGCCGCCACCTGGCCCCGGAACCCAACCCGTCGAAGATGGCGCTGTTCGACCTGTCCAGCTCGTGGCTGGAAGGCCGGCGCTGCCCGCTGGCCGCCCGCGGCTACTCCCGGGACGGCAAGAAAGGAAAACTGCAGATCGAGTACGGGCTGCTCACCGACCCGTCCGGCCGCCCCGTCGCGGTCCGGGTGTTCCCCGGCAACACCGGCGACCCGGCCGCGTTCACCGCCATCGTGGACGTGGTCCGGAAGAAATTCGGGCTGGCCCAGATGGTCATGGTCGGCGACCGAGGGATGATCACCTCGGCCCGCATCGACGCCCTGAACCAGCAGGAGGACGGGACCCCGCAGCCCGACGCCTACCGGTGGATCACCGCGCTGCGCGCCCCTGCCATCCGCAAGCTGATGGCCGACGACGGCCCGCTGCAGCTCAGCCTGTTCGACCAGCAGGACCTCGCCGAGATCACCTCCGAAGACTTCCCCGGCGAGCGGCTGGTCGCCTGCCGCAACCCGGTCCTGGCCGCCGACCGCGCCCGCACCCGCGAGGACCTACTCGCCGCCACCGAGAAGCTGCTGGCCCCCCTCATCGCCCGGGTTCAGGCCGGCCGCCTGCAGGGCGCAGGAGAAATCGGGGTCGAGGTCGGCAAGGTAATCACCAAGTACAAGACCGCCAAGCACTTCGCCGTCACCATCACCGACACCACCCTGACCATCGAACGACGGCAAGACCAGATCGACGCCGAGGCCGCCCTGGACGGGTTCTACGTGCTGCGCACCCCGATCCCCGCGGACGAACTCGACGCGGCCGCCGTGGTCACCGCCTACAAGAACCTCAAATACGTGGAACGGGACTTCCGGCACATCAAATCCGACGACCTGGACCTGCGGCCGGTGTTCCACCGGCTCGAAGAACGCGTCAAGGCGCACGTGCTGATCTGCATGCTCGCCTGCTACCTCACCTGGCACCTGCGCCGCGCCTGGGCGCCGTTGACCTTCACCGACGAGAATCCGCCCGCCACGGACAACCCGGTCACCCCGGCCAGCCGCTCCGCGGGCGCCCAGGTCAAGGCGTCGTACCAGCACGATTCGGCCGGGCAGCCCTACCACAGCTTCCGCGGCCTGCTGGAGCACCTGGCCACGCTGACCCGCAACCAGGTCCGGTACACCGGCACCCAGGTCACTATCGCGATGCTCGCCGAGCCGACCAGCGCCCAGCGGCAGGCCTTCGAGCTCATCGGCGCTCCGATCCCGCTGACCTTGACGTAGCCAGAAAGCCACCCGGCCGGTCCAGCAAAACACCAGGTCAGAACGGGAATCGCCTGCCGAATTGGCCGTAACTTCGGGCTAGACCAGTACGCCGGGTTCGGGCTGCTCCAGCCGCCAGCCTTCGGCCTGCTTACACCGATGGTGATGGCGACATAGCGGACTATGGATGCATGGGCAGATATAGCCGTTGAGCTGCGAAAACATCTCAGGGCACTGATTCATCATCCGAGAGCTTGCCGCACTGGAGGATGCCTGTGGCCTCGCTCGGAGCGGCGGGATCTGGCGCAGGTGGCCAGGTTCATGGCGAGCGAGTTTTGCGGCGCGCCGGATCCTGGTGACATGCCTCAGAGAGGATAATCAGCCATATGGACGACGGTGTTTTGCCATCGCGCTGGGTGGAGTACGAGCGCCGCGTGCCGTCTTCCCTGGAAGACCTGAGGGGACAGATTACTGGCCTGGTCGAGTTGCCGTTGCATGTCGCCTGGTCAGGACGGCGCGTGTATGACGTCGGCGACGACGACCAGCGCCTCGTCTTGTATGCGCTGCTGCTCGCGGAGGCGCAGCGGGAGGACCTTGAGCGGTTCGTGAATCGCGAATCGCTGGTCAGCATGTGGCCCCGCTTGCGGCGGCTCCTGGGTCCGCACGCCCGCCGGGAGTGGGAGCGGAAACTGATGACAACGGCCTGCCGGTGAGCCTGGAGGGGCTACCAGCCGCTCACCTGCGAGTACTGCTTGATGGCCTACCTGTCTTCGAACGCTACGGCCTGTTGCTGGCGGGAGGATATGCCTTCCGGGCTCATGAGATCCTGCGTCGTCCGTCCCAGGATCTGGATTTCGCCACGCGAGACAACACGCCGCTGCCGGAGATCGCCGGGCATGTCCGGAATGCCTTCCAGGCCGCGGGATATCACGTGGAACTGGTGGAGGCGACCGGCCGTTACGCTCGCTTGACGCTGCGGCTGCCCGGTTGCGGAGCGGAATTGGAGGTGGATCTGCTGAAGGAGGCGCTCGATCCGAGCTTCGTCACTGTCCAGGTCTCTGCTATGACGAGCGTACGGGCGCTGTCGCTTGAGGACACTGTGGGGCTGAAGGCCCGTGCCTGGCATGACCGGTTCGTGATCCGCGACATCATCGATCTGCACGCAGCCGCCGGTACCTTCTCCTACATCGATCTCGAGCGTCTTGCCCGCCGTCATGAACCCGACCTCGACCTCGAAACAATCCTGGATCATCTCGCTGGCGTCGGCGTCTTCCCTGACGAAGACTTCGCCGTATATGAGCTTGATGAGGCGGAGATCGCAGATCTTCGCAGGTGGGCCACGGGATGGTACGACGACCTGGCTCGCCGTCTCGCCGCCGAACCCTCTGATGAATTTCCAGACGACCTATGACTGAACTGACCGCAGGACGACAGCAGGCGAACGGTCGGCTGCTGCCCTGATCGGAGAAGGATGCCCGGGCCCGTCCGCGCCATGCGGTCACGGGATCTCAGGTGTCCGGCTTGCCGGACCTGGAGGCATCAACCAGGTCGAGGAATCCCTCGACCGCGTCCCACAGTTCGTTCTCCGGGTGGCGGCCGTAGCCGCGGTGCGCGCGCCGCCAGTCATGTTCCCAGTACTTGTCGCGGACCTCGCGCAAATGGGCCAGCGCCGCGTCCAGGTCTTCCCGGAGCTGCAGCCGCTCATCAGCTGGTTCCGGGACCAGGCGGCTGAGCGAGCCGAAGTCTCTCGCTTCCAGCGCCGCCAGCGCCTGCTCATCGGGGCCGCTATCGACGGACCAGATCTGCACCGGGCCGCGGATGTAGTGATTCCATATCGAATCCAGATACGACCGCCAGAAGTACATGAAGCCGCCTTTGCTGAGCCGCAGCTCGTTCGCCAGCCAGTCGGTGCCATGGGGATTGGACTCCCAGGGAACTTCCTCAGGAGGCAGGTTGATCGCGACCGCGACCTGAACGGCGTCGAGCGGGTCGGGCTCCGTCCAGCACCTCACCGAAGGCGTATACGGCCTTCAGGAACGGCTCCGTGTCATACCAGAAGATCTTCATGCGTTCGCACGTTTCGGCCAGGATCCGCAGTTTCTCGACAGCGCGCTTGTATCTCATGGCTGCATATCGTGTCGTCTGGGCGGCAGCGGACAACAGTCGCTCACGCTCGGGTTAGCGCGGACGAAACGAGACGGAGCACCAAGGCGGACGATAGACCTGTGTGGTTATCGCTTGCACTATGGGCTGTCGTCATACACACACATCAGGTCCGCGGTGCTTGCCCGTGGGTGGACTCTAGTGCTGCATCGAGTCCACGATTTCGGTGAGGAGGAATTTCACCTTGGCCGGGATCGGCCGTCCTGGATAGGCCTGCTCAACCAGGTCAAGGCCTTCGTCCACCGTGGTGAACCCGAGATTGCGGTAGAGCAGGATGATGTCGTCGGCGTCGATCTCGGCGCGGGCCGCGAACAGCTTCATCGCGAGCAGGTACCTCGGGGACGCGACGTCGACGATCAGCGAGTCGCTTGAGTAAAAGCGCTGCGCGTCCGGGTCGGGGCCGGGCAGGAATCCTTTCACCGCGTCGTTCAGCCAGTCTTCGGCGAGTCCCCTGTGTTGCGCTACCGCTGCCGCCGCTTGCCTGACTGTGCCGGTGGGGATGAACACCGCATCGAGGTCGCGGGTGGCCCTCGCGGCGTCATAGGCCACGGCCAGGGCGGCGCCGCCGACGAGGAAGAGCTCGGCTCTCGCCCCCCGGGCCCCCAGTTCCGCCGACAGGTCATCGAGGAGCGCGCGGATGTCCTCACGCCCGAGGCCCGCGCTCATGCGCGGTCAAGTGCCCCGCTGGTGATGAAGACACCGCGGCGGCGGAACGAAGACGGCGACTCAACCAGGGCGCGCGGGTGGAGGCCTCGCAGGTCGGTGACGAACCACCAGGGCCACGCCTCACGTCCGGGCAGCCGGGCCCATGACGGAACCTCCCATCCGTCCCGGCGGGCCAGGTACTCGGCCATCGCCGCGAACGCGGCATCGACGCGGATGTCTCCGGTGCTCCTGGGGGCGCTTGCCCACATCCGCGCGGCGGCCGGGACTCCTGCGTGGCGCAGGACGCTCGTGTAGTCGTCAAGCATCTGGACGAAGACGTAGCGCCAGAGCATGCTCAGCCGCTCGCCCTCCCGGAGCATGGCGATAGCGTCGCTGGCGGCCTGGTCAACCGTCTCGAACGCCTGCATCTCCACACCAGCAATGGTATCGATCGCATGCGCAGATAACCGTCAGGCAACGCCGTACCGGCCCGCGGTTACTGCTGGCTAGCGCGGGCGTGCCTCAGGGGGCAAGCACGCAGGGAGCTGACGCAGGCCACGCGGCATTCAGCCCATTCGGGCTCGCGCTGGCAGCTATCGATATGTCCCAGACGTTCCGGCTTGACCTGTTCACTGTCGAGACCTGGGAAGAATTTCTCGACCATGGACGCGATGTCGGCTTCCGCGAGAAACGCTGGAAGACAGTTCAGAAGATCAAGCACGGGGATTATCTGCTGTGCTACCTGATCGGGGCATCGCGTTGGGTTGGCCTGCTGGAAGTAACCAGCGAGCCTGTCTACGACGAGACCCTAACCTGGAAGTCCGATGTTTTCCTAGCCGGGTAGGAGTCCGCGTCGTGCTAGCGCTCCCACCAGAGCAGGGGGTTCCGGTCCTGGATATG
This sequence comes from uncultured Actinomycetes bacterium, assembly GCA_963722055.1. Taxonomy (GTDB): domain Bacteria; phylum Actinomycetota; class Actinomycetes; order Streptosporangiales; family Streptosporangiaceae; genus Palsa-504. Next base: position 168,359 of record CAVRLA010000019.1, read on the forward strand.
CGCAACGAGCTCACGGTCTTTCAAGGGGCTGGATAACCCGAACCGGTGGCAGGGACCATTCCGGGGATCTCCGGTCAGGTGGAAGACGCCTGACGGCGAAGCGGTCGTGCGTGCACTGCGGGAAGCTGAGGCTAACCCGGTTGTACGGCCTCTGGGCAGGCTCGCGACCCGTCGTGCCGGGCCCGCCGAACGGCACGAGACGACTGATGGCACGGTAGTCGTCCCAGAGGACGACTAGGGAAAGACGCCAGAAGAGACCGGGCCTGCCGCCACGGCCCACACGGAGATCCAGTACCTGCTCCTCAAGCTCGGCGCGGATATGGGCTTTGACGTACATGTCGCCAGCAATGACCAGGGCAGGGAATGGAAGGGCCAGCGCCTCGGCGATATGCCACGCCGCAGGGCAATCCTGCCCAAGCAGTTCGATCCGGTCACCAGCAGGACCATCGAGTTGATCGACGTGCTCTGGCTGGACGGCAACTCCACCGAGGCGGCGTTCGAGATCGAGAGCACCACTTCCATCTACTCAGGCATACTGCGGATGAGCGATCTGCTCGCCCAGCAGCGCGATATCTCCGTACCACTTTTCCTCGTCGCGCCTGATGAGCGAAGAGACGAGGTGCTCCGTCAGGTAAACCGGCCACCCAGGATTGCGGGCAGACCAGGTGTTCTTCGATGAGGTTCTTGGCGAGTGTGACCGCGTCTGGGGGTACTCAGCATCGGACAATCCTGTTCTGCGCGTGGAGCGGGACTTGCTGGCGGCTGTGGTAATCGGCTCGGGGAAGGTCAGGGCAGCGTGATGTCAACCTGCTTGGTGGCGGTCAGGTTGCCGCGGGCGGTGCCTAGATAAGTGCCGGAGGTCGGGGCTACGTCGGTGTAGTCACGCCCGGTGGCGATGGTCAGGTAATTCGCGCCGGCGCGGCAGCCGTTGCAGGGGTCGAGTGCTACGGCGCGCGCGGCGTCGGCGTCGGCGACGATAACTTCCACCCAGGCGTGCGTGCCGCCCTCGCCGAGCAGGTGCCCGGAGACGTAGCGCGCCGGCAGCCCGATCGCCCGGCAGAGCGCGATCATGACATGCGCGGCGTCCTGGCAGACCCCCCGTCCGCCGGCGAGTGCCTCGGCCGCGGTGGTGGCGACCGAGGTCGCCCCGTACGCGTAGCGGATCGCCTCATGCACGTACGCGCAGAACCGATCGGCGGTGGCTAGCGTGTCCTGGCCGGCCATCGTCGCCGCCAGCCGCCGGATGGCCGCGTCGGCGGCGGTCAGCCGGGTCGGGCGCAGCAGCCGTGAGTCGGTGAGAGCGGCGGCCGGAACAAGCACGTCGGTGCCCGGCCCGACACGCTCGACAACGGCGTCCACCACGAACTCAACCCTGTCCGGCACCAGTGGCACGCGAGACCTGGTAACCAGGTTGCCGGCGGCGTCCCGCCGGTGAGTGGTCCGGGCGCCGGCGGCGGAGACGGTGATCGAGTGCCGCCGCCGCCGCTGGTCGCCGTGCCGGCGTGGCGGCACCACGACCAGCCGGTGGTCCAGGTCCCGTACCGGCGCGTCATAGGTGTAGCTGAAACGCTGGCGCAACACGTAAGTCAGCCGGCCTGCCTCTGGCAGCTCGCGGGGCGGCTCACGCCGAAGCGGGGTGGACGGCAGCGCACCGGCCGGCTCCGTCATGTCATCTCCCCGGTCCGGAACCGCCGTCTGTGCAGCACCGGACCCTGAGCGCGAAGGTCGAGACCTCCGCAGTACACCGGAGCTCACGCCCGGTCCGGACCTGCGGTGCGACTGCTGCCATTACCGCATAGTGAACTACCTTTGTTTCTGAACTGTAACGACGCGGAATGACGGGGTAACAGACCAGTGGTACGAATCCACTTATGGGCGGCCTCCTCGACAGATACCCGCGCGGCCCTGCCTACGACGAGATGTTCGGAGCGGATGGTCTGCCGCACCTGCACACGCGGGCGCTGTACGACGCCCTGCAGACGCTCACAGGCGACGACCTGGCGCGGCGGGCAGAGGCCCGGGACCGCAGCTTCCGCGACCAGGGCGTCGTCTTCTCCCATGCCGGCGAAGAGTGGGTCTTCCCGCTCGACCTGATCCCGCGGCTGATCCCGGCAGCCGAGTGGGAGCTGGTCGAAGCGGGCGTCGTGCAGCGGGTCCGCGCGCTGGAGGCGTTTCTCGCCGACGTCTACGGGCCGGCCGAGGTGGTCCGGGACGGAGTGGTGCCGCGTTCGCTGCTTACCACCTCGGCCGGGTTTTGCCGGCCGGCGCACGGCATCGAGCCGCCGAACGGCGTGCGAGTCCACCTCGCAGGGATCGATATTGTCCGCGACCAGGCAGGGCTCCTGCGTGTACTCGAGGACAACCTGCAAGTGCCGTCCGGCATGTCCTACGTAATGGAGAACCGCCGGACCATGGCCCGCGTCTTCCCCGGCCTGTTCCTGGAGCAGCAGGTCCGGCCGGTCGCTACCTATCCGGGGTGGCTGCTGGACGCGTTGCGCCGGTCGGCGCCGGTCGGCGCTGAGGAGCCCGTCGTGGTGCTGCTCACCCCCGGTGTGGGCAACCCGGCCTATTTCGAGCATGCCTTCCTGGCCCGCAAGATGGGCATAGAGCTAGTTGAGGGCCGGGACCTGTTCTGCCGCGACAACATCTTGTACATGCGCAGCATGGGAGGGCAGCGGCGGGTGGATGTCGTCTACCGGCGCGTCAACGACGACTTTCTCGATCCGGTGCATTTCAGGGCCAACTCCGTCGTGGGATGCCCGGGGATCCTGAACGCCGCCCGCGCCGGCAACGTCACGATCGCCAACGCGGTCGGCAACGGCGTAGCCGACGACAAGCTGACCTACACCTACCTTCCCGCGCTCATCGAGTACTACCTCGGCGAGCGCCCCGTGCTGTCGAACGTCAGGACCTACCGGCTCGACGATCCTGACGTGCGGTCGCAATGCCTGGCCCGGCTTGACCAGCTGGTGGTCAAGCCAGTGCAAGGGTCCGGCGGCCACGGCATCGTCGTGGGGCCACGGGCCTCCGACGCCGAACTGGCCGCCGTCCGCGAGCAGGTGCTGGCCGCGCCCAGGGCGTGGATCGCGCAGGAGCTGGTGCTGTTGTCGACCTCGCCAGCCCAGCTCGGCGACCAGTTGCTGCCCCGGCACATCGACCTGCGACCGTTCGCGGTCAACGATGGGGTGCAGGTCCGGGTGCCGCCCGGCGGACTGACCCGGGTGGCGCTGCGGGAGGGGAGCCTGATCGTCAACTCCAGCCAGGGCGGTGGTTCCAAGGACACCTGGGTGCTGACCTCCTCGCCGGGCTGGGACGCCGAAGCCGACGGGCTGTCGGCGTTTCCTGCGCAGGCGGTAGGCGGCGCCGAACCCGACGCCGGTCCTCGCCAAGACCAGCCGCAGCAGTAAGGGGACCGGGATGCTGAGTCGGGTCGCCGAGGCGCTTTTCTGGGTGGGCCGGTATGTCGAACGGGCGGAGGATACCGCCCGGCTGCTTGACGTGCATTTCCACGAAGTGCTCGAAGACCCGGGCGTGGACGAGGCCCGCGCCTGCGCCGTCCTGCTGGCGGTCATGGGCGTTCCGGGCGAGACCGCCGAGCGGCAGCGGGACTCCCGGGCCGTCATGGAGCTGCTCGGCTACGAGGAGGACTCGCCAAGCTCCATCGTCGGCGCGCTGTCCGCCGCCTGGCAGAACGCCCGCAGCGCCCGGGAGGCGCTCTCCGCGGAGATCTGGGAGTGCCTGAACTCCACCCATAACTCCCTGCCGGCCCGGGTGGCGGCCGCCCGCGACTTCGGCCCCGCGCCGTTCTTCTCCTACGTCCGAGAGCGCGCGGCCAGCGTGGCCGGCTACGTCGAGGCGAGCATGAGCCGGGACACCAGTTATGACGCCCTGATCCTGGGCCGCAGTCTGGAGCGGGTAGACATGACCGCCCGCCTGCTCGCGGCCCGGATCGGCGCCGAGCGCGCGAGCGAGGGCTGGACCTCCACCCTTCGAGCGTGCTCCGCCCACGATGCTTACCTGCGTACCTACCAGCAAGGCGTCGAGGCTCCCCGAGTGGTGGAGTTCCTTTTGGTGGACCGGCTCTTCCCCCGGTCAGTCTTCTACGCGCTCCAGGCCGGGGAGCGTGCGCTGGCCCGGCTGGACCCGGCGTCCGGGCGCTCAGGGCTGGACGAACCGGCTCGCCGGGCCATCGGCCGGGCACGAACCGACCTGGAGTTCCTGTCCGCTGCCGATCTCCTCGACGGCCTGCCGGACCGGCTGCTCGGACTGCAGCACGCCGTCTCCACGATCAGCGAGGAGGTGACCCAACGGCTTTTCGCCGGGTCACCGGCGCCCCAGTGGAGCCTCAAGGAGACCGGGGCATGAGCTGGCGGATCGCAATCCGGCACCGCACCGTCTACAACTACGCCGAACCGGTGCGGGCGTCGTACAACGAAGCGAGGCTGACCCCGCCCAGCGTGGACGGGCAGCACACCCTGCAAGCCGCCCTCGTCGTCACGCCCGCGGTGCGGCCGCTTCGTTACGTCGACTACTGGGGCACGGCAGTGGACGCGTTCGACATCCACGTGCCGCACACCGAGCTTGTCGTGCTGGCGACGTCGACGGTGGAGACCGCCCCGCCGCGGGCCGTGCCGGCGGGCATCAGCTGGTCCGAGCTGGCCGCGCCCGCGGTCCAGGATCGCTTCGCCGAGTTGCTCACCGCCTCGTCCTTCGTCACCGCCGAGCCCGAACTCACCGAGCTCGGGCGGTCCCTGCGCGCCGAGCCGACGCCCGTGCAGGCCGGGCTGCGCGCCGCCGAGTGGACCCGCCAGGCCTTGCGCTACGAGCGAGGTGCGACACACGTCCGCACATCCTCGGCCGAGGCCCGCGCCGCAGGCAAGGGAGTGTGTCAGGACTTCGCGCACGTCACGCTGGCCCTGCTGCGCGCAGCCGGGCTGCCTGCGCGCTACGTCTCCGGCTACCTCTACCCGGCCGCGGAAGCCGAGGTCGGCGAGACGATGACGGGAGAGAGCCATGCCTGGGTGGAATTCTGGGCCGGTGACTGGGTCGCGGCGGACACGACCAGTCTCGCCGAGGTGGGCAGCCGGCACGTGCTGCTGGCCCGCGGCCGCGACTACGCGGACGTGCGGCCGCTGTCCGGCATCTACTCCGGCCCGGCGGCGGAGCACTTGGCCGTCACCGTCGAGGTCACCCGGCTCGGCTGAGCGAGCCGCGCGAGGAGGTTCATTCCGGCTCTTCCCGCGCATGCACGGTCATCGACTCCAGCAGCGGCGCGCCGAAGGTGGTGACCATGGCCACGTCGGACGCGTCCCGTCCGCATCCGATCAGGATCCGGCCCTTACGCCGGCGGTTGTTGCGCGGATCGAAGGTCCACCACCGGTCGCCCAGCCAGACCTCCATCCACGCGGCGAAGTCCATCGGCGCCGGGTCCTGCGGCACGTCCATGTCCGGCAGATAGCCGAAGACATATCGAGCCGGGATGTTCAGCGCCCGGCAGAACGAGATCGCCAGGTGGGTGAAGTCGCGGCAGACACCGAACCCCGAGGCGTTGACATCCGCCGCCGTGGTCCGCGGGCCGCTCCGGCCGTACTCGAACGTCAGGTGGCTGTTGACGTAGTCGCAGATCGCCTGTACCCGGGAGTAGCCGGCGGGCATGGCGCCGAAGCGCGACCAGGCCTCGTCGCCGAGCATGTCGGGCAGGCAGTAGCGGCTGGGCAGGGTGTAGATGAGCACCCCGTCTGGCAGCTCTTCCGGGGGCAGCTCCGGCGCTTGCTCGTCGGCGCCCTCGGTCGCGTCGGGCACCAGCACCAAGGCGTCGAAACGCAGCGTGGAACGCCCGGCGGGCAGCATTGCCCGCGCACACGGGTTGCCGTAAAGGTCCGTGTAGTGACGGATGCGCATCTCTGGCTCCGTCGACCACTCCCGTCGCGCGAGGCTGACCGGGGCCGTGTCCCGGGGCTCGATCTGGAAAACGGCCGGGGTGTCGACGACAGCCACGTACACGAACTCGCACCCCACCCGCACCCGTCGCATGTCCATGGCCCCAGTGTGCTCCTGCGATGTTTCAGCCGTGCTATACGCCTGCGCTCGCCAAGCGTTCGAGAACTCCCTGAGCGCCGAAGTGCTTGCCGGCCGACGGGACCTGCTGGCAGGGGCCGACCCCCGAGGACAAGGCCGAAGGACTGGCAGCTCGGTCTCGGCTCACCGGACGGGTGATCCGAAAGCGCCAAGAGCCGAAGTGCGGTTTCTCGGACGAACGTCAGAAAAGGAATCGCTGCCAAAAGCAGAAGCTAGCCGCCTCTGACGGCCCTGTCGGCCCAACAGCACAAGTGGTCCATCGCCCTCCCAGGAAATCCGCGGCGAAGGTATGTCGTCATGACTTGCACCGCGTCGTCGAGTTCGAAGTCAAGGCCGGATTGTCAGGATAGCCACTTGCCTGTCCATAATCACGACCGGTCTGTATAGTGGTCTGTGTGGAGACCATACCCATCACCGAAGCGAAGGCACGGATCGCGGAACTGGCCGACCGGGTGGCACGCGAGCATGATCACTTCACCATCACCAGGAACGGGCGGGCCGACGTGATGTTGATCTCCGTGGCGGAGTACGAGTCCATGCAGGAGACGCTGGACATCCTCGGCGATGAGGAGACCCTGGCGGACCTGCGGCAGTCCCGTGAGGACTTCGCGGCGGGCGATGTCTACAGCGCCGAGCAGGTTCGCGTTGAGCTGGAGCAGCGGCGGCGGCTAGGCCCGCGGTGAGCCTGTCCGGGCAGGCCCGCCGCAACATCCGCGAGCACCTTCCCTTGGAGGTGGCTGCTGCCGCGATGGAGACAATCGAGGGGTCTATCGCCGTGAACCCTTACAGGGCAGGCAAACCGCTGGACGAACCGTTCGACGGCTTCTACTCGGCCCGGCGCGGGACCTACCGGATCGTCTACCGCATCTACGAGGCCAAGCGCCTGGTGGAGATCTACTCCATCCGCCACCGCCGGGACGCATACCGGACCTGACACGGCCTGCTGGCGGGCTCAAGCGGACCGCATCGACCGAACCAGCCTCGTGCGGGGATGCCATACTGCCGTGATGGCCGACGAGGACGCCTGCTTCGCCTGCAGCATCAATGAGCGCCTTGACTTGCCCCCGAGAGAGTGGATCTATGTCGGGCCAGGATGGAGAGTCGCGCACGCGTTCGGGACAGCGCTGCCAGGATGGCTGGTGCTCGTGCCCCGCAGGCACGTGACCGCGCTGGACGACATGTGTAGTTATCGCCTGCATGACGGGGCCAGGCCGCACTCGCACGTCAGCCCGCCTTGGTGCCAGGCGATGGTGTGGTCCAGGTCGCAGCGGGCGGCGGGGCGGCCGCAGCCGGGGGCGGTGCACCGGGCGTTGCGTACCTTGACCAGGTGCTGGAGTTTGCGGCTGGGCCGGTAGCCGGGTTCGGTGCGGGCGTGGCCACAGGTCTCGCGGGCGATCGGGGTGAGCCGGACGTGCAACCAGTCTTGCGGGCTAGTGCCGGGGGGCGGGTCGGGGCCAGGGGTGACGGTGGGGTCACCGGTGCCGGGCGGGGGGTGCCGGCCGGGCGCGCAGCCGTGGGCGGCGGCGGTCCCGTCGGGATGCAGCGCGGTTACGCACCAGCGGGTGCGGGGGTCGCGGGCCCCGGCAGCGACCAGGTCGCGGGCGTCGGCGGCGTCGGCCAGGCCGAAGCCGGCCACCTCGGCCGGGGTGGCGGACTGGCCGGTCACCGCGGACCACGGCACGGTGATGTTCACCAGCGCGGCGAAGCTGGGCCCGGTGTCCGGGCTGCGGCGGCGGGGGTAGCCGTTGCCGCCCGGGCTGCTGGCGGGTCCGCCGGGACCGCTGCCGCCATCCGGGCCGCCGTTGCCGTCGTCCTGCGGGCCGCCGGGCTCTCTGGTGTCATCCGGGCCGACCAGACCGGTGCTGTCCGGGACGGGCTCGGCCGGGCGGCTGTCGCGCTCCTGCAAATCCAAGTACGCCCGGACGCGGAGTTCTTGCAGGGTGCCGGGGAGGCCGGCGGTCCGCAGGTCCAGGGCCCGCTGTTCGACGTGCTGCCAGGACGCGAGGACCTCATCCGGCGGGAGCTCGCGGGCGACCATCCCGGCGTTCCCGGAGTCTTCCCGGAACTTGCGCACGTGCGCGTCCTGCTTCGCGGTCTCCTTGCGGCGCTCGGCGGATTCCGGGTCCAGCTCCAGGACCAGCCGGTGCGCGCTCGAGCGCAGCTTCCCGAACGTCAGCGATCCCGCGACCTCGGCCAGCACGGCATCGGCCTTGGCCGCGTCCTTGTCGGACAGGACGCTCGTCTCGTCTTCGATTATCCGGACGTGCACCGAGTGGATTGTGCCCGCGTGCAGCGCGGCGTAGGTGGCCGGAAGCCGGCCGGTCACCGTGCGGGCGTAGTCCATCTGGGCGGCGGCGGAGGCGCTCGTGAGGTGCAGTTCGCAGGCCAACTGGTCGGCGGCGAACTCCGCCGCGCAGGGCTCGCCGACCGTGCGGGCGGTGAACTCCCCGACCGCGGCCAGCAGGTACCAGGCGACGCGGGATTCCAACCGACGGACCGCGGCGATGACGCCGATCAGCTGGTCATCCGACAGCCCGGCCAGGCCTTTCGCGTCCTCGCCGGTGACGGTGTCGATGATGCTGGCCAGCAGCGGGTCTGGAGGCATATCCGCAGCCGGGCCGGACTGAGTGAACTGGTCGGTGTCTAGGGACCCGGCGGGCAGGCACAGGAACAGGCCCTGCCGCGCAGGCTCGGCTCCGGCTTCGGCCGAGGGCTCGGCGGGCGGCAGGGAGCGGTCAGGCTCCTGGCCGTCTTCGCCGGGATCGGAGAACGGGTCCGGGCGCATGCACCACGCTCCGTTCAGAAGAAAGGTCTGAAACACCCCGTACGAACCACTATAGCATGATCCTGCAGAAAAAGGCTAGCTTTTCGAACCTGTTTTTGGGTCAATTGGGCGGTCGGGGAACAGCGCGATCGAGGCGGTGAAGGTGTGCAGGAAGTTCTGTCCGCCTACCGGTCCGAGTTCGCCGGCGCAGAAGAACCCGGCCATGGGGATGTCGCCCAGCGTGGTCGCGATGAGCCCGGCGTCGTGGTCGGGCGCGGAGAACATCCGTGATCCGCGGCCGTTGCAGGTGAACAGCAGCGCCCCGGCGGGCCGGCGGCCGCCGAGGGCGGCGGACTCGCGCTCCAGCGCGCGGCGCAGGTCTTCATCGGCCGACGCGGCGTCCCGGACGTGGAACTGGACCGTCTGGCCCACCTGTATCTGGTCGCCCACCGCGATGGCGCCCGAATCGGGGTCGGCGCCGATGAGGCCGCGGATCAGAAAGTCACCCTGGCCCGGCTCGGCCCGGTACTCGTCGATGACCACCCCCAGCAGGATGCCCTGGGCCAGCAGTTCCTGGTCGCGGCCGGGCAGCGCCGCCGCCATCTCCTGCAGCCGCGTCAGCGGCGGACGCCCGCCGAGCTCGTGGATGACGTTGCCCTGGGCACCGGTGATGATGTAGGCGTCGCCCATCGGGCGGCAGCCCTGCGCGACCAGGGGATGGACTTCGGCGCGCGGCAGGTGAACGCCGACGGCGCCGGAGGACAGTACCCGGCCGTCGAGAAACAGCTGGCTCTGCCGCGACCGCAGCGCGGCACTGGCCAGGCCGCCCATGACTACCGCTCCCGGCCGCTGCTCGTTCAGGTGGGTCAGCAGGCCGCCGGCCGGGAACGTGAACGGGTCGCAGATCATCAGGTGGACGCCCGCCGCGTCCCGGGGGAACCGGTAGCCGCCGTAGGCGCCCCCGCTGGGCGTCCGGATGAATTCCATGGCGAAGGTCTCGACCGGGCCGAGGTCGGCCCCGAGCCACAGCGAGATCGCGGGCTCGGACTCGACCTCGCGGGCCCCGCCGGCCACCGCCTCCGCCACGCAGCCGATGAGCGGAAGCGGACCGGTCTGCTCGGCGATCGCGGCCAGGAGGGCATCGGCCGAGTCGAGGAAATGAGCCGAGGCGAACAGGACGGCCAGCGACGGGGACGTATCGCCGAGCGCGTCCCTGGCCTGTACTACGGCCCGGCGGACCGCCGCGCCGGGATCCGCGGTCAGGACCAGGGCTCCTCCGGCCTTCACTGGCCCAGGTTATCCGGGAAGATACCGTGGGGGCGGTCAGCCCGGGCTGGGATGAGGCAGGGAGACGCCGATGAAGTACATGCTGCTGTTCTGGGTCGATGAGTCCGGCGAGATCACGGCAGAGGACGACGCGGCCTTGAAGGTCGCGGTCAAGTCGTGGCTCGAGGAGATGACCGAGCGCGGGGTCAGGGTGGGCGGCGGCCCGCTCCGGTCTGCGCGCGAGGCCAAGATCGTCAGCGTGCGGGACCGCGAGCTGCTCGTATCTGACGGGCCGTTCGCGGAGACGAAGGAGCAGATCGGAGGCTACGACGTGGTCGAGTGCCGGGACATGGATACGGCGCTGCAGGTCGCGGCCGGTCATCCGCTGGCGCAAACCGCCCAGGTCGAGGTCAGACCGTTCTGGGACGCGCCCTGGGCCGACTGACCAGGCACTCCGCCGGTCAGGCGGCGACGAGCAGGATGCCGATCGCGGCGAGCCCGAGGCCGGCGCGCTGGACCCAGCGCAGCCGCTCGCCGAGCACCACCCGGGCCAACAGCACGGTGACCCCCGGGTAGAGCGAGGCCAGCACCACGGCCAGGCCGAACAGGCCGGTCCGGGTGGCCGCTACGTAGCAGAGGTTGGCCACGACATCGATCACGCCCGCGCCGACCGCCGTCAGCAGGAGCCGGCCGTCCGCGCCGCGCGGCAGCAGGCCGCGCCCTAGCACAGCCGCGACGGCCAGGACGGCCGCCAGCTCACCGATCCGGGCGGCCGCCACGGGCCACACCGCACCGGACTGGCCGGCGTTGCGGATGAGCAGGAAGAACAGGCCAAACGCGAGGCCTGCCAGCACGCCGTAGGCGATGCCGCGGCCCGGACGCCCGGATCGCCGCGCCGTACTGGTTTCGCGGCCCTCGCCGGTGTCGCCCGCCGAGCTGGCCAGCACGATCGCGACCAGGCACAGCAGCGCGCCCGCGTAGACGCTGAGGCTGGGCCGCTCGCCCTCGGCTAGCGCCACCGCGACCGGCAGCACGGTGGAGACCAGCCCGGAAACCGGTGCCACCACGCTCATCGGCCCGGCCGCCAGACCCGCGTAGAAGATGATCAGGCCCAGCCCGCCGATCGCCCCGGCGGCGATTCCCCAGGCCAGCCCGGCCAGGCTGACCGGGCCGGACCAGACCGCCGCGACGGCCAGGGCGACGATCGCGCCGGCCGTTTCGACCAGGGTGAGCACGGTCAGCACGTGGGCCCGCCGGGACGCCATGCCCCCGAGGAAGTCGCCGCTGCCGTACAGCACCGCGGCGGCGAGCCCGAGGAGGATCACCATGACTCGCACCTCCGATCGGCCGGGCCCGGCAAGCCGCCGGCGCCCGCACCGTACTTGTGACCAGTAAAATCAGTTTACCGGTCACGCGGAGACCAGTCAAAGCGATTAGATGGTCACGTAAGCTCCGGACCAGGGTGGAGGGAGGGCCGCATGCCCGCGAGAACCCACGTGGGCCGCGTCCGGCGCGACCTCAGGCGTACCGGCTACGCCGCAGGTCGCACCCGGCTGACGAACCAGGCGGCCTGGTCCAGGGCGCTGTCGGCCGCGGCGAGCAGGCCGGGCTGCAGGACGAAGTCGTGCCACAGGCGCGGCCAGCTGGTATAGGTCACGTCGACCCCGGCGGCCGAGGCGCTGGCAGCCAGCAGGCCGGCGTCCGGGGCGAGCAGGTCGCTGGAGCCGGCCTGGATCAGCAGCGGCGGCAGTCCGGCGTGCGCGGCGTGCAGCGGCGAGACCGACGGGTCGGCCCAGGCGGCCGGCGCGGCGTAGGCACGGGCGCAGGCCTCCAGCCAGTCCGGGCTGAGCACCACGTCCTGGCGGACCAGGTCCGGGTCGGCGCGGCGGTCACGGCCGAGATCAAGCCAGGGCGACAGCAGGATGGCGCCGGCCGGCAGCTCCCGGCCCTCGTCGCGCAAGGACAGGGTCAGGGCCAGGGCCAGTCCGCCGCCCGCCGAGTCGCCGGACAGCACGACCGAACCGGGCCCGGCCTCGCCGGAGACCGTGGCCAGGATCGCGCGGGCGTCTTCGAGCGCGGCCGGATAGGGATGCTCGGGAGCCAGGCGGTACTCGGGCAGCACGACCCGGCAGCTGGCCTGGGCGCTCAGATGGGCCGCCCAGGACCGGGGGAACTGCGCCGAGCCCACGCAGTAGCCGCCGCCGTGGAAGTGGACCACCGTCCGCCGGGCGTCCGCGCCCGGGGCCGCCACCACCTCGGCGGGCAGCCCGGCGATGACCTGCTGGGTGACCGTGGTGCCGCGCGGCAGCAGCGAGGTCCGGGTGAACTGGTCCAGCCGGGTGCGCTGCACCGGCCAGGGCAGCGCCGGATCCAGGCAGCGGCGGCCGAGCTGCCGCACGCCCAGGCGCATGACCGCGGTCGGCACCCGCGGCCGGCCGCGAGCGGGACGGGCGTGGCGGGCGGTCATGCCGCGCCGCGGGCGGCCAGGGCCGGCTGGCGCGGCATGACCCGGTACGCGGCCAGGTCGAAGCGGCGGACCCGGTACCGGTACAGGAACGTGTAGTCGGGCCAGTTGTTGATGTTGCGCCCGCCGACGGTGTACCAGCTGTGGCAGCCGGTTTCCCACACCGAGGTCCGGCTGGCCGACTGGACCCAGGTGTTGAACTTCTCCTGCACGTCCGGGCGCACGTCCAGCCAGGCCAGGCGGTGTTGGTCGAGCGCCTGAAGCGCGCCGAGCACGTAGCCGATCTGGCCTTCGAGCATGTAGATGATCGAGTTGCCGCCGAGGTTGGTGTTCGGCCCGTAGAGCATGAAGAAGTTCGGGAACCCGGAGACCGTGATGCCGAAGTAGGCCTGCGCCCCATCCCGCCAGGCCTCCTGCAGCCGGACACCGCCACGGCCGGAGACCTGCATCGGCGTGAGGAACTGCGTGGCCTGGAAGCCGGTGCCGTAGATGATCACGTCGGCGGGACGGATGGTGCCGTCGGCGGTGGCCACGCCGTCCGGGAGGATCCAGTCGATCTGGTCGGTGACCAGGTCGACGTCCGGCCGGGCCAGGGCCGGGTACCAGTCGTTGGAGAACACCACCCGCTTGCAGCCCATCACGTAGTCGGGGACGCACTTGGCGCGCAGTTCGGGGTCGGAGATCGCGCGGAGCTGGCGGCGCCACATGGCCATGGGCGCGGCCAGGATCTTGGGCGACAGGACGAAGCCGCTGGTGAGCAGCTCGCCGTAGAGGAAGATGCGCAGCCGATCGGCCTTGCGCACGGCCGTCACCCGGTCGAACAGGGTTAGCTCGGCGTCGCGGTAGGGCCGGTCGGCCTTGGGCAACACGTACGGGGGGGTGCGCTGGTAGACGTCGACGTGGCTGGCCACCTTGGCGATCTCGGGCACGAACTGGATGGCGCTGGCCCCGGTGCCGACCACGGCCACGCGGCGGCCACTGAGGTCGACCTCGTGATTCCAGCGGGCCGAATGCCAGGAGGGGCCGGCGAAATCGTCCCGGCCGGGGATGTCGGGCAGGATAGGCCGGCCGAGCTGGCCGACGGCGCAGACGACCGCGGTCGCCTCCAGGGTGCTGCCGTCGTCGAGGGTGAGGGTCCAGACCGCGCGGGGCTCGTCGAACTCGGCCGACGTGACCCCGTGATCGAAGCGCAGGCGAGTACCGAGGCCGTGTTCGGCGACCAGGGCGTGCAGGTAGGCCAGGATCTCGTCGCGGGCCGGGAAGCGCCGGCTCCAGCGCCAGGGTCGGAACGAGAACGAGTAGAGCTGCGAGGGTATGTCACAGGTCAGGCCCGGATAGCTGTTATCGCGCCATGTTCCGCCCAGGTCATCGGCTCGATCCAGGATCACGAAGTCGTCGATGCCGGCCTGCTCGAGCGCGATCGCCATGCCGATCCCGCCGAACCCCGCGCCGATGATAGCCACCCGGTATGGCATGGACCCTCCCTCGCAGTTGCTCCCGGGTTACATCATCTCGCCGGTGAACGGCAGCAGGACAGTCTTCAGTTCGGTGTAGGACTCGATCGCGGCCCGTCCGCCCTCGCGCCCGAGCCCGGACTGCCGGAAGCCGCCGAACGGCCAGTTCGGCTCTAGCTGGAACCCGTTCACGCCGACCGTGCCGGCCCGCAGGGCCTTGGTCATCCGCATGGCCCGGCTCACGTCCGCGGTCCATACCGTGGCGGCCAGGCCGTATTCGGTGTCGTTGGCCAGCCGCACCGCCTCGTCCTCGTCGGCGAACGGGATGACCGACAGCACCGGCCCGAAGATTTCCTCCCGGGCGATGCTCATGTCGTTGGACACGTCGGCGAACAGGGTCGGCACGACGAAGTTGCCGACGGCCAGGTCACCGTCGGCGCGGCCGCCGCCGCACACCAGGCGGGCGCCCTCTTCCTGGCCGCGGGCGATCAGACCGAGGACCCGGTCCAGCTGGCGGGTGTTGATCAGCGGCGCGGACGTGACCTCGGGGTCGAACGGATTCCCGTAGCTGACCATGGTGCTGATCATCTCGGCCGCGGCCAGGAACTCCTCTACCGCGTCATGCTGAACCAGCGCCCGGGTCTGGGCCGCGCATACCTGCCCGGACAACCCCAGGGTCACCGTGCCCATGGTCACCGCGGCGGCGCTGCCGACGTCCGCGTCCGCGAACACGACCGACGGGCTCTTGCCGCCCAGCTCGAGGCTGACCCGCTTGCACCCGGCGGCCGCGGCGGTCATGACCTTCCGTCCCACCGCCCGGCTGCCGGTGAACGACAGCTTGTCCAGCATCGGGTGGCTGATCAGGGCCTGCCCGGACGGCTCGCCGGGCCCGGTGATCACGTTGAGCACGCCCGGGGGCAGGCCGGACTCCTCGGCAATCAGCCGGGCCAGCCGCAGCACCGCGAACGTGGCGTACTCCGACGGCTTGAGCACGATCGTGCAGCCGACCGCCAGCGCGGGCGCGACCTTCTGGGCGAACAGCACCAGCGGGGCGTTCCACGGGATCACCGCGCCGACCACGCCGACCGGCTCGCGCAGCGTCAGGACCAGGTGATCGCCGCCCTGGTAGGGCGGCAGCGTCTCGCCCGCCAGCTTGTCGGCCCAGCCCGCGTGGTGGTCGAACACGTCCGCGACGAAGTTGGACGACATGGCGTAGATCTCGCCGAAGCTCAGCGGGACGCTGTTGTCCAGGGCCTGCAGCCGCAGCAGCTCATCGCCGTGCGCGCGGACCAGGTCCGCGATCGTGCGCAGCACCCGGACCCGCTCGCCCGCCCGGGTCTGCGGCCACGGGCCCTCGTCGAAGGCCCGGCGCGCCGCGCGCACGGCGTGGTCCACGTCGGCCGGCCCGGCGACCGGGAACGAGGCGACCTGCTCCCCGGTCGCCGGGTGCAGGTGGCTCCAGGTGGCTTCGTCGGCGGCGGCGACCCAGCGCCCGTCGATCAGCATGAGGCCGTCGGCCAGGCCGACCTCGTCGCGATGCGGCGTGATGGATGCGACCATGGCGTGCTCCCCTGCGCGGCCCTTGATTAGAACACGTTCTATTTCTCGGAGCGTACACCGGGGGCGGAAGGCCCGCCAGGATCGTGCACGCCTGCCTGATCGCGAGGGTGGATATTGACGGGTGCGGACGAACCGGGGTCGAATGAGTCGCAGAATTGCTTTCTAGTATCCGGTTACGGCGGTAAGGGGGTCGACATGGCCGAACGCAAGAGCCCGACGGCGGTCTTGCGGGAAGGTCCCCGCGCGCTCAGCGACGCCCAGGTGCGCGAGATCGAGGAATCTACCCTGACCGAAGTGCTCCAGGTCGACATCGACGACGTCATCGAGTACGTCCACAAGGACCTGAAGTCGCTACCGGACTTCACCACGCTGTACCGCAAGTACCTCAAGCAGCGGTGGGACGTCTACGACCTCGACTTCAGCCAGGACAGGGTGGACTGGCAGGAGAAGATGACCGAGGAGGAACGGCAGTCGTTCATCGCCGTGGCCTCCGGCTTCCACCACGGCGAGCGGCAGGTGGAGATCGAGCTGCCGGTGTTCATGATCGGTGCCAGCGAGGAGGAGAAGCTCCATATCGCCGCGCAGATCGAGGACGAGGCGCGGCACACCGTGTTCTTCGACCGGTTCTACCGGGAGGTCGTCGGGCTCCCGGGCGATGACATCATGGCCGTGCTGGACGCCTCGTTCCCGTGGGTGTCCGAGACGTTCGTCGCGCCGTTCGGGTTGCTGGCCTACCAGGCGGACGAGCTTCGGCTCCATCCGTACGACGAGCGGGCCCGGGTGCGCTACGGCACCACCTACTTCCTGTGGATCGAGGGCGTGCTGGCCCTGTCGGTGATGAAGGTGACGCTGTCCTACGCCCGCTGGCGCGGGTTCCTGCCCGCCTACTACACCGGCTTCACCGCGACCTGCCGGGATGAATCACGGCACGTGCAGGGCGGCATGCGCTACCTGCAGGACGCGGTGCGCAAGGACCCGACGATGATCAACGAGATCCACGACACGCTGCGGACGATCCTGGCGGTGTCCGGCGTGGTCAGCCGGCGGATCTACTACGAGCCGCTGGGCTGGACCGACGACGAGGTGCGGGCGCTGTTCTTCCTGCAGCTCCGGCGCAAGCTGAACGACGTCGGCATCGGGCTCTCGCCCGACCTCGAGGATCTGCTGGAGAAGGTGCAGCCGGTGCTGGCGGGAGGGTGATCCAATGTCTGACTTCTTCAGCCCATCGTGGGCCGCCTCGGTGGCCGACGCGCTGACGGCCGGGCCTTCAGAGCAGGCGCGAGCGAGCAAGCTGCAGGAGTACTGGGACTTCTTCGATTTGATCAAGAGCATGTACCCGGCGTCCTGGGCGCTGGGCTGCCGGGAGCTGCCCGGCCTTAATAGCACGGCGTACCTGTTCGTGCAGTGGGGCGGCGGCACCGTCACCGACTGCCGGATCATCGACCCGGACGAGCCGCTCAAGGCCACCTACGTGCTCGGCATGGACTACCAGGACTGGAAGGCCCTGCACGAGGGCTACGACGCGCAGCGCACGGTCATGTACCGCAAGATCGTGCTCGAGGAGGGTGACCTGCTCGAGTTCTTCAAGGCGGTCTACTTCTTCGTGGAGTCCCTGGCCGTCATCGGCGCCGTGCCGGGCACCTATCCGGAGACGCTCCGCTAGCACCGGGGGTCGCTGTAGCGGGTCGACGCGCGAATTACCCTCCGCCAAAGGCCAGGGATGGGGAAAACCCCAGGACACGACGGGTGCTAGCCGCATTCCGCTTACCTACCTGGTGTTCGTACCGTTTAGCCAAGGATGGACGGGACGTTCGGAGGACGTGATGGCCACAGATAGCCAGGCTGAGATCGCCGCCTCGGTGGCGGCCCTGCAGGACCTCGGCCCCGGCTACGACCAGGCACTGGCCGAGGGTCTGGTGGAACGTATCGGCGCGGAGATAGACAAGCGGATCGCGGCTGAGATCGACAACCGGATTACGGCGGAGGTGGATGGCCGCATCCTGACCCAGCTGGACCGGTACGCGGGGTGCAGGCACCAGCGCCGCCGGGCCAGGCGCATGCTCCGGGCCGAACGGCGCATGATCGCGACCGAGCGGGCCGACCGTTCCGGCCGGCAGTCCATCATGCTGGCCCTCGGGTCGATGGTGGTCGCGCTGCCGGTGACCGCGATCGTGCTCAGGGGGTCCCCGGGCGGCGCCTCCATCATGCTCACGGCCCTGATCTGGGTCATTGTCGGCGTGATCAACGTGGCCTACGCCGTGCGCAAGCACCCGCAGCAGTAGCCGCCGCGGGCTTGCTGTGACCCGGGGACCTAGCCGGACTCCGCTTCGGGGGCGGTCGCGGACAGGAACGCCGGGCGTTCGCCACCGCCATGCAGGATCAGGTACGCGCCGCTGACGTAGGCGGCCTGGGGCGAGGCCAGGAACAGGCACGCGTTGGCTACGTCGTCCGGGGTGGCCATCCGGCCCAGTGGCACGGTGGCGGCGGCCGCCGCCGCCCCCGCCTCGCCGTAGTGGCCGGCCGCCGATTCCGTGGCGACCAGCCCGGGTACCACGGTATTCAGCCGGACCTTGGGCGCCCATTCGATGGCCAGGCTGGTCACCAGGTGGTGCAGGCCGGCCTTGGCCGCTCCGTAGGCGGCCGTGCCCGGGGACGGCCGGGTACCGCTCACGCTGCCGATCATGATGATCGAGCCGCCCTCGGCCTGGCCCTGCATGACCTGGTTGGCGCCCTGCGCGACGTGCAGCGGCGCGATCAGGTTCAGCTCGATGACCCGGGAGTGGAACCGCGGGGACGCGGCGGCGGCCGACACGGGCGGGGACCCGCCCGCGTTGCTGACCACCACGTCCACGCCACCGAACCGGTCCACCGCGGTCGCGAACAACTGGCGGACCTGCTCCGGGTCGCGGACGTCCGCGCGGGTGAACTCCGCGGTCCGGCCGTCCGCGTCAGGTGCGCCGTCGGCGGGCGGGTTGCGGGCGCAGACCAGGACCTGGGCACCAGCCCGCAGGAACCCCCGCGCGACGCCCACCCCGATGCCCTTGGTCCCGCCGGTGATGATCACCCGGCGCCCGGTCAGGCCGGGAAACGGTTGGTCGACGGGCTGCATGGCACCATGTTAGGCTCCGCCCAAGCAAACGCTAGGTCAACGCGGGTAAGGCCCGGGATGAGCGTGCAGGTGCGCAGCGCCGACGGGATCGCTGAGGTGGTCATCGACTTCCCGCCGGTCAACGCGCTGCCGGTGCAGGGCTGGCACGACCTCGCGGCCGCGGTAACCGCGGCGGGCGCCGACCCCGCGACCCGGGTCGTGATCCTGGCCGCCGAGGGCCGCGGCTTCTGCGCCGGGGTGGACATCAAGGAGATGCAGCGGCCGGAGAGTCAGCACAGGGGGCACGGGGCGCTGCTCGGCGCCAGCAGCGGATGCTTTGCCGCATTCGCCGCGGTCTACGACTGCCCGGTGCCGGTGATCGCCGCCGTGCACGGCTTCTGCCTGGGCGGCGGCGTCGGCCTGGCCGGCAACGCGGACATCGTGATCGCGGCCGAGGACGCGACGTTCGGGCTGCCGGAGGTGGACCGCGGCGCGCTGGGCGCAGCCACGCACCTGGCCCGGCTGGTGCCGCAGCCGCTGATGCGGGCCATGGTCTACACGTGCCGGACCGTGACCGCGCGCCAGCTGCTCGCCTTCGGCACCGTGCTGGACGTGGTACCGAAACGGGAGCTGCGCGGGGCCGCGCGCGACCTGGCCGAGGAGATCGCGGCCAAGGACCCGGCGGTGATCAGGCTGGCCAAGCAGTCGCTGAACGGCATCGACCCGGTCGACGTCAAGCGCTCCTACCGGTACGAGCAGGGGTTCACGTTCGAGCTGAACCTGGCCGGCGCCGGGGACACGGCCCGCCAGGCGTTCATCGACGGAAAGCGGACATGACCCCGGACGAGATCGTCGGCGAACTGCGCGACGGGATGACGATCGGGATCGGGGGCTGGGGGTCGCGGCGCAAGCCGATGGCGCTAGTCCGGGCCATCCTGCGCTCGCCGCTGCGCAACCTGACCATCGTGTCCTACGCGGGACCCGACGTGGGCTTGCTGCTCGCGTCCGGCCAGGCTGCGCGCGTCGTCACCGGGTTCGCGTCGCTGGACTCGATCGCGCTCGAGCCGCACTTCCGCCGGGCCCGGCAGGCCGGGAGGGTCGAGCTGGCCGAGCTGGACGAGGGCATGCTGCACTGGGGCCTGCTGGCCGCCGCGCACCGGCTGCCGTTCCTGCCCATCCGGGCCGGGCTCGGCTCCGGCGTGCTCGAGGTCAACCCGGAGCTGCGCACGGTGCGGTCGCCGTATGCGGACGCCGAGGAGCTGGTGGCCATGCCGGCCCTGCGGCTGGACGCCGCGCTGGTCCACATGAACCGGGCGGACGCCGCGGGCAACGGGCAGTACCTCGGTCCCGACCCGTACTTCGACGACCTGTTCTGCCTGGCCGCCGAGCGGGCCTACCTGTCGTGCGAGCGGATCGTCCCGACCCTGGCCGGGCCGCCGCAGACCCTGCTGCTCAACCGGGCCATGGTCCACGCCGTCACGCAAACCCCGAACGGCGCGCACTTCACCAGCTGCGTTCCCGATTACGGCCGCGACGAGGCGTTCCAGGCTCGCTACGCGGCGGCCGCGGCTGACCCGGAGGAATGGCGCCGGTTCACCAAGCAGTACCTGGACGGGGACGAGGCCGCCTACCAAGAGGCGATCCGGTGATCGACGTGACCCGGGCCGAGGTCTGCGTGGCGGCCTGCGCCGAGGCGTGGCGGGGCGACGGCGCGATCCTGGCCAGCCCGATGGGGCTGATCCCGTCGCTGGGCGCCCGGCTGGCCCGGCTCACGTTCTCCCCCGACTTGCTGCTGACCGACGGGGAGGCCTACCTCGTCGACGCCGGGGGCGGCATCGAGGGCTGGCTGCCGTACGCGAAGGTGTTCACCATGCTGGCCGCGGGCCGCCGGCACGTGATGATGGGCGCGTCGCAGATCGACCGGTTCGGGAACCAGAACATCTCGGCCATCGGGGACTGGAAGCGGCCCAAGGCCCAGCTGCTCGGCGTGCGCGGCGCGCCGGGCAACACGGTCAACCACCCGGTCAGCTACTGGATCCCGCGGCACTCGCCCCGGGTGTTCGTCGAGCACGTCGACATGGTGTGCGGGGTCGGCTACGACCGGGGCGCACACGAGCTGCGCCGGGTGGTGACCAACCTGGCCGTGCTGGACTTCGGCACGCCGGAGCGGACGATGCGGCTGCGTTCGGTCCATCCGGGGGTCGAGGTGGCGGAGGTGGTGGCGGCCACCGGGTTCCCGCTGGCCGTCCCGGACCAGGTGCCGGTGACCCGGCGGCCGACCGATGAGGAGCTCGGCCTGATCCGGGCCCGGCTCGACCCGGACGGGGCGCGGGAGCGAGAACTGCCTTGAGCGAGCCAAAGGGCCGCGCGCTGCCAGGACTCCCCCGCGAGCCGAAGGGCGCGGCACCGCCTGGACTGACGAGCGACGAAGGAGCGAGGAGGGAAGGCGGTGCGTCAAGAGCGCCCGGAGGCGAGCGGGAAGACAGAGCGAGCGGGACAACACTGATCCGCACCCGGCTGACCGAACTCCTGGGCATCCGGCACCCGATCGTGCAGGCCGCGATGGGCTACGTGTCCGGGCCGCGGCTGGCCGCCGCGACGTCCAACGCCGGGGGCCTCGGCCTGATCGCCTCGGCAACCATGAGCCTGGCCGAGCTGGAGGACGCGATCACCGAGACGGCCGGCCGGACCAGCGCGCCGTTCGGCGTAAACCTGCGCGCCGACGCGCCGGACGCCGCCGAGCGGGTCAAGCTGATCATCGCCGGGCGCGTCCCGGTCGCCTCGTTCGCCCAGGCCCCCAGGCCGGAGCTGATCGCGGCGCTCAAAGAGGCCGGAGTCACCACCATCGCCTCGGTGGGCGCGCGGCGGCACGCGGAGAAGGTGGCCGGGTGGGGCATCGACGCGGTGATCGCGACCGGGCGCGAAGGCGGCGGGCACGTCGGCGTGGTACCCACCAGCCTGCTGATCCCGCAGGTCACGGCCGCGGTGGACATCCCGGTGATCGCGGCGGGCGGGTTCTTCGACGGTCGCGGCCTGGTCGCGGCGCTGGCCTGGGGCGCGGCCGGCATCGCCATGGGCACCAGGTTCCTGCTGACCAGCGACAGCCCGGTGCCCGACGCGGTCAAGCGGCTCTACCTAGCGGCCGGCCTGGACGGGACCGTGGTGACGGCCCGGGTCGACGGCGTGCCGCATCGCGTACTACGGACGAGGATGGTCGACCAGCTTGGTATGAGCCGCAGGGGTGCGAGGGGCGGCGGGGGTGCGGGCGGCGGGGGTGCGGCGGGGAGCCTGGTGCGAGCGGTGCGGAGCGCGGCGGCGTACCGGGGGCTGGCGGGGGTGAGCTGGCGGGAGATGGTCCGGCAGGGGCGGGCCATGCGGCGGGACAGCGGGCTGAGCTGGGGTCAGGTCCTGATGGCGGCGAACACGCCGGTGCTGCTGCGGGCGGCCATGGTGGACGGGCGGACCGACCTGGGGCTGATGTCATCCGGGCAGGTGGCCGGGCTGATCGAGGACCTGCCGTCGTGCGCCGAACTGATCGAGGCGATCATGAGGGACGCTGAGGCGTGCCTGGACAGGATCACCACGTTCCGTTCCGGATAAAGATTTTTGATTGAACGGACGGTGGTTCACGACATGAAGGCCAGGTTCATGTCGCTCTACCGTAATGAAAGTCCAGGTTCATGTCGCTCGGGTTGGTGCGGCGCTGCGCTGGTCAGACGCGCTCAATGATCGTGACGTTGGCCTGGCCGCCGCCTTCGCACATGGTCAGCAGGCCGTAGCGTCCGCCGAGGCGGTGCAGGGCGTGGACCAGGGTGGTGAGCAGCCGGGCGCCGGTGGCGCCGAGCGGGTGGCCGAGCGCGATCGCCCCGCCGCAGACATTCACCCGGGCCAGGTCCGCGCCGGTCTCGCGCTGCCAGGCCAGCACCACCGAGGCGAAGGCCTCGTTGATCTCGATCAGGTCGATCCCGGCCAGGGACATCCCGGATTTGCGCAGGGCATGGGCGGTGGCCGGGATCGGCGCGGTGAGCATCAGCACCGGGTCGTCGCCGCGGGCGGACAGGTGGACGATCCGGGCCTTCGGGGTCAGCCCGTGCTCGCGGACCGCGCGGGCCGACGCGATCAGCAGGGCCGCGGCGCCGTCGGCGATCTGGCTGGACAGCGCGGCGGTGATCCGGCCGCCGTCGCGGAGCGGCTTGAGCGCGGCCATCTTCTCCAGCGTGGTGTCGCGGCGAGGGCCTTCGTCCTGGCTGATGTCGGCGTAGGGCACGATCTCGGCGTCGAAGGCCTGGCCATCGGCGGCGCGGACGGCGCGCTGGTGGCTGGCCAGGGCGAAGCGTTCCATCTCGGGGCGGCCGATCCCCCACTTGTCCGCGATCAGGTCCGCGGCTCGGAACTGGGAGATCTCCTCGGCGCCGTACCGCTCGCGCCAGCCTCGGGAGCCGGCGAAGGGGTCTTCGGGGCTCTGCTGGCTCCGGGGGAGACGACCCCCCCGATCCCCCCCGAAGCTCATGGCGGCCCCGATGGGGACCTGGCTCATGTTCTGCACGCCGCCCGCGACGACCAGGTCGGCCGTACCGCTCAGCACGGCCTGAGCGGCGAAGTGCACGGCCTGCTGGGACGAGCCGCACTGCCGGTCCACGGTGACGCCGGGTACCGCCTCGGGCAGGCCCGCGGCCAGCCAGGCGGTGCGGGCGATGTCGCCGGCCTGCGGGCCGACCGTGTCCACGCAGCCGAACACCACGTCGTCGACGGCACCGGGGTCGGCCTGGGTGCGCGCCAGCAGGGCCCGGATGACGTGCGCGCCGAGGTCGGCCGGATGCACGTCGGCCAGGCCGCCGCCGCGACGGGTGACGGGGGTGCGCACGGCATCGACGATGAAGGCCTCGGGCATAGTGAGCGCCATTTCGAACCGGTAAGCTGCTAGAACACGTTCTATTTTAGGGGACCTGATGCGGATCGCCTACACCCCGGACCAGGAACGGCTGCGGCTCGAACTGCGCGGGTACTTCGGCGAGCTGATGACGCCTGAGGTCCGCGCGGCGCTGGCGGGCGGCGACGACGACCTGGGGGACGGGCAGGCGTACCGTTCGGTGGTCCGGCAGCTCGGCCGCGACGGCTGGCTGGCGCTGAGCTGGCCTGAGGAGTTTGGCGGGCGCGGCGGCAGCGCGCTCGATCAGCTCATCTTCACCGACGAGGCGGCCACGGCCCGGGTGCCGGTGCCGTTCCTGACCATCAACACGGTCGGGCCGACGATCATGCGGTTCGGCACGCCGGCGCAGAAGGAGTTCTATCTCCCGAAGATCGCGGCGGGTGAGATCCACTTCTCGATCGGGTACTCCGAGCCGGAGGCCGGCACCGACCTGGCCTCGCTGCGGACCACGGCGGTCCGGGACGGCCAGGAGTACGTGATCAACGGGCAGAAGATGTGGACCAGTCTGATCCAGTACGCCGACTACGTTCTGGCTGGCCTGCCGGACCGACCCGGCGGCGGACCGGCATAAGGGGCTGTCGATCATCATCGTGCCGGTTACCGCGGCCGGGTTCTCCTGGACGCCGGTGCCGACGGTCGCAGGGGTGGTGACGTCGGCCACGTACTATTCGGGGGTCCGGGTGCCCTTGTCGTCGATGGTCGGCGAGGAGAACCAGGGCTGGCCGCTCATCACGAACCAGCTCAACCACGAGCGGGTGGCGCTGACCTCGGCGGCGCCGGTGATGGCGGCGCTGGCTGACGTGCGGGACTGGGCGGCGTCGGTCCGGCAGGCGGACGGCCGGCGGGTGATCGACGCCGAGTGGGTGCAGCTCAACCTGGCCCGGGTGCACGCCAAGGCGGAGTTCCTGAAGCTGCTCAACTGGCGCGTCGCCTCGGCGGGCGGCGTGCTGGGGCGGGCCGACGCGTCGGCGACGAAGGTGTTCGGAACCGAGTTCGCGGTCGAGGCGTACCGGCTGCTGATGGAGGTGCTCGGGGCTCGCGGGGTCGTGCGTTCGGGGTCGCCCGGGGAGATGCTGGCCGGACGGATCGAGCGGGCGCACCGGGCGGCGCTGATCCTGACCTTCGGCGGCGGGACCAACGAGGTACAGCGGGACATCATCGCGGCGGCCGCGCTCGGTCTGCCGCTGTCGCGGCGCTAGGGGGCTGATCATGGACTTCACGGTGAGCGAGGCGCAGGACGAGCTGGCCGGGCTGGCGCGGAAGATCCTGGCCGAGCGGAATGAGCCGTGGGCCGACCTGGCCGCGGCGGGGGTGCTCGCGGCCGGCCTGCCTGAGTCGCTGGATGGCGCGGGACTGGGGCTGCTGGAGCAGTGCTCGGTGCTGATCGAGCTGGGACGCTCGGTGTCGGAGGTGCCGTACCTGGCCTCGATCGTGCTCGGGGCGGGGGCGATTGCCTCGTTCGGGACGGCAGCACAGCAAGAACGCTGGGCGCGGCCGGCCGGACACGGGTCGGTGGTGCTGACGGCGGCGCTGGCGGAGGAGGACGGGGATGACTGGGGCCGGCGAAGTTGCCGCGCGGTGCGGTCACCGGATGGTTCGTGGGTGCTGTCGGGGGTGAAGACGGCGGTTCCGGCGGCCCCGCAGGCCGATCTGTTCCTAGTGCCCGCGGCGTCGGCGGACGGGGTGATGGTGTTCCTGGTCGCGCCGTCCGATCCGGGGGTCGCGGTGCAGGCGCAGCAGCTGACGGACTTCGCGCCGGCCGGGCGGTTGGTGCTCGAGGGCGTCGTGCTGGGTTCCGATCGGGTCCTCGGGCCGAGCGCTGATGTCGCGGGCTGGCTGGTGGCGCGGGCGACGGTGGGTTTGTGCGCGGTCCAGGTCGGGGTGGTCGAGCGGGCGCTGGAGCTGACCGCGGAGCACGCCCGGGCCCGGGTGCAGTTCGGGCGGCCGATCGGCTCGTTCCAGGCGGTGGCGCAGCGGCTGGCCGACGCCTACGTTGACGTGGAGGCGGTCCGGTTGACGATGTGGCAGGCGGCGTGGCTGCTGGCTTGCGGTCAGGCAGGCCCGGAGGTCGACGTGGCGGTGGCCACGGCCAAGTTCTGGGCCGCCGATGGCGGCCACCGGGTGGCGCACACCGCGGTGCATGTGCACGGCGGGCTGGGCATCGACGTCTCGTACCCGGTGCACCGGTACTTCGTCGCGGCCAAGGGGAACGAGTTCGCGCTGGGCGGCGCGACCGCGCAGCTGCGCCGGATCGGCGCCGCGCTGGCTGAGTAGGGCAGCGGGCCCTAATCGTCGTCGCTGCGGTCGTGGCCTGTGCTTTCTGAGGCGGGCTGTTACGCTTGTAGCTGTGTGGGGGTTACTTTTTCCGATCTGAGATATCGGTATCGCCAGTTTCTCATCGCCGTGGTCGGAGCTGGCTTGGTGCTCGCCATGGCTCTGCTCCTGGCCGGGCTGGCCGCGGGGTTCACGGCAGAAATCAACTGGACGGTGGGCGGAGTGGGCGCCCAGCGATGGGTGCTAGCCGAAAACTCCCACGGAAGCATTGTCGGGTCGGAAGTCTTCCCCCAGTCCGATACGGCGGCGATAGCGCGTTCTCCCGGAGTGAGCCGGGCCGCGCCCCTGGTGATCCTGGCTCAGCAGGTGGCACGCATCGACGGCCAGATTAAGACGGTCGAGGTCTTCGGGGTCCAGATCGGGAACCTGGGCGATCCCGCCGTGACCGCGGGCCACGCGCTCTCGGGACCCGGCCAGGTCGTGGCCGACGTCGGGGCGGGGGCGGCGGTCGGAACGCAGATCACGGTGGGAGCCATACCCATGCGCGTGGTAGGACAGGTGACCGACCGGACCATGATGGCGGGCACCCCCATCCTCTACATGAGCCTGCACGACGCCCAGGCCCTGGGTCTCGGCGGGGCTCCCCTGGTCACCGCCGTGGTGACGCAGGGCATCCCGACCACGGTGCCGCCAGGCCTGGAGGTGCTGACTAACCAGGCGGTGGAGCAGAGCGACCTGGCCCACCTATCCGGCGCGATCTCATCGATCAACAACTCAAAGATCATGATGTGGCTGGTCGCGGCCATCATCGTCGCTGCCTTGCTGTACGTGTCAGCCCTGCAGCGAGTGCGGGACTTCGCCGTCCTCAAGGCGCTGGGCGCGTCCTCGCGGGCGTTGTTCGGCAGCCTAGCTCTCCAGGCCGTCGTGGTGACCCTGCTCGCCGCCGCACTGGCCATGGTGGCCTGCAATTTCATGGGCGGCCTGTTCCACCAGCCCGTGGTCGTCCCGGGCGCCGCGTTCGCCACACTGCCGGCGATCGCGGTAGCGGTGGGGCTCATCGCCAGCCTGGTCGCCCTGCGCCGCGTCACCGGCGCCGATCCCGCCGCGGCGTTCGGGGGGTAGGGCCCGTGTCCCTGTCCGTCAAAAGCCTGACCGTGGAGTTTACGTCCGGCGGGTACAAGATCCGGCCGCTCAACGGTTTTTCGTTCGACGGCGACGACGGGCAGCTCGTGGTGCTGCTGGGACCCTCCGGTTGCGGCAAGACCACGCTGCTGTCCTGCCTGGCCGGACTGCTCAAGCCGACCTCTGGCTCGATCTACTTCAACCACGAGGAGACCACCGGACTACGCGGGCAAGCCCTGGCCACCTACCGCCGACACACCGTCGGCGTGGTGTTCCAGGCCTTCAACCTCATCCCCAGTCTCAGCGCCCGGGCCAACGTGATGGTCCCGCTGCGCCTATCGGGCGTCTCCCGCAAGGACGCCCGCGAGCGAGCCAGCACCTTGCTGACCCGCGTCGGCCTCGCCGACCGGGCCACTCACCGGCCCGATCAGATGTCCGGCGGGCAGCAGCAGCGGGCGGCCATCGCCCGGGCCCTGGTGCAGGATCCACCCTTGGTGCTGGCCGATGAACCCACCGCCCACCTCGACTACATCCAGGTCGAAGGCATCCTGCGGCTGCTGCGGGAGCTGGCCAGCCCGGGTCGGATGGTCGTCGTGGCCACGCACGACGAGCGCATCACCCAGCTCGCCGACAAGGTCGTCGAGCTGACCCCCCACCTTCCGGCGGCGCAGCGCGAGTCCCGGGAAGTCGTGCTGGGGGAAGGGCAGTTCCTGTTCCACCAGGGTGACGCCAGCGACCTCGTCTACGTGATCGAATCCGGCGAGGTTGAGATCCTGCGCGAAAAGGCCGACGGCGCCGAAGAGCACGTAACGGTGATCAACGCGGGCGGCTACTTCGGCGAGCTCGGGCCGATGCTGAACCTTCCCCGTAGCGCTTCGGCGCGCGCCGTGCGGCCCACGGTGCTGACCGGCTATTCGGTCCAGCAGTTCCGCGCCGGGCGACGGGGCACCAAGGCCTAGAAAGTCTTTGCCTCGAGCGTGGCCGTTGCCGTCGCCTCGAGCGTGGCCGTTGCTCGCTTGTTTGGCGGCGGGTACCTGCGTGGCCGACTCGCTGTCGGCGGCGGGTACCTGCGTGGCCGGCTCGCTGTTGGCGGCGGGTACCTGCGTGGCCGGCTCGCTGTCGGCGGCGGGTACCTGCGTGGTCGGCTCGCTGTTGGCGGCGGGTACCTGGTCCGGAGAGTAGAACTGCCGGGTCCATTTGCGGTAACGCCCGATCGAGCCTTCCCCAGGGCCCAGCGCGGGCCGGTCGAGATACCGCTTGTGCTGCCAGATGGGGATGTCCCGGTTGATCTCCGCGGCCACGACCGACGCGACGAACCGCTGCGCCAGCACGGTGACCGGCCGCACGCCGAACAGACGCCGCCAGCCGCGTACACCCTCGGCCCGGCGCAGGGTGACGGACAGCCGGAGCTCGACGTCGGTCTCGTCGACCGACGTCGGCAGCACCAACTGGTGGACCTCCCAGCCCAGCGACGGAATCGATAGCTCGACGACAGAAAAACCCAAGCCCTCGACCCGGACCGAGAACTCGCTGGACAGCCCGCGAGTGAAGAGGAACCGTCGGCGCATCGCGTAACGGGCGCCCAGCCGCGGGCCGTCGGTACTGACCGGCTCGAGCACGCGCACCTCGCCGAACCGGTGGAGTTCGCTGAGGTGGGCGAGATCGACGCTGTTCTCGCTGACCTCCTGCGGATGCCCGCGGAAACGCCAGGTGCGGGTGGTGGGCGCGGGCCATCGCCCGCCCGGCGCCCGGGACTCGATCCGCCACGGCGCGGGTAGGCCGCCCGGATCGTAATAGGCCACGATCACGCCGTCCACCTCGCAGGTTTCGAACGTGCGCAGCCGTGCCGTCCGGGGCGGCCTGCCATCCGGGCTGGCGACGCACTGCCCGTCCGCGGCAAAGCCCAGTCCGTGGAACGGGCAGTGGATCAGCTCTCCGCGGACCGCGCCGCCCAGGCCGATGTGCGCGCCCAGGTGCGGGCAGTACGCCTCGGCCAGGCACACGCGTCCGGAGGCGGTCCGGTACAGCACCGCCTCGGTGCCCATGAAGGTAAGCGGCTGCAGCCGCCCGGGCCGTAGCCGGGCGGAAAAGCCGACGGCGAACCAGCCGCGTGGGAAGGCCGGAGGCGCCGTTAGCCCGCGCTGCTCGGTGGCCCGGTGGGCCACCGGGCTCGCCCGGCTCGTTAGTGAACGCGGTAGCACGTGATTCCCCCCTGCCGGATAGAGCTGTCTGGCGCGGCGCTGCCTGGCGCGGCCTCAGCGGATCAGGTCCGCGATCCTGGGCAGGTCGCGCGGGTTGGCGTGGACGGCGAACGTGGTGAGCACGGTCTGCTTCCAGCGCTGGATATCCTCGGTGATCTTGGCCCAGGGACCGATCAGCGCCACGTCCTCGACCAGCGCGGTGGGTACGGCAGCTATGGCGCTGCGCTTGTCGCCGGCCAGGTAGAGATCCTGGATTTTCTTGGCTTCGGCCTCGTAGCCCATCCGGACGAAGACCTCGTGGTGGAAGTTGACCCCGCGGGCGCCCATACCGCCGATGTACAGGGCGAGCGTGGGCCTTATGTGATCCGCCGCGCGTTCGAGGTCGTCGTCTTCGATAATGGCCAGCGGGCCGCCGACCACGTCGAAGGTCTCCGCCGTGTGCCGGGCGCCGGGGCGGGCGAAGCCCTCGGCCAGGGCCGTGGCGTAAAAGTCGTTCATCGCGGGCGAGAAGAAGATGACGTTCCAGCCGTCGGCGATCTCAGCCGCCAGGGCCACATTCTTCGGGCCCTCGGCGCCGAGGTAGATGGGGATCTCGGTGCGGTAGGGGTGCAGGATGGAGCGCAGCGGCTTGCCCAGCCCGGTGCTCTGGTCGCTGGTCAGCGGCAGCTGGTAGTGCCGGCCGTCGTAGCTGACCGGCTCGGCGCGGGCGATGACCTGGCGGACGATGTCGATGTACTCCCGGGTGCGCTCGAGCGGGCGGGGGTACGGCTGGCCGTACCAGCCCTCGACCACCTGGGGGTTGCTGGTGCCGATGCCGAGCAGGATCCGGCCCTGGGTCAGGTGGTCCATGGTCATCGCGGTCATGGCCAGGGTGACCGGCGGCCGGGCCGACAGCTGGGACACCGCGGTGCCGAGCTGGATCCGGGTGGTGCGCGAGCCCCACCAGGCCAGCGGGGTCCAGGCGTCGCTGCCGTAGGCCTCCGCGGTCCAGATCTGGTCCACCCCGGCCCGGTCGGCCGCTTCGAAAAGCTCCTGGGCGCCGGGCGGCGGGCCGGCCGACCAGTAGCCGACGCTTACGGAAATCCTCACCAGACCATCATCGCAGGTTGCGTAGTCTGTCCAAGGTTTGGTCGGCTTCTTTGATGAGGTCGGCCATCACGTCGGCCACCGGGCGGACCTCGGTGATGCGGCCCACGATCTGCCCGGCCGGCATCGGCACCACGTCCGGCTGCCCGGACCGCATGAGGCGCTGATGCGCCTCGCTGACCAGCAGATTCTGCAGCGGCATACCGAGCGGTTCGGGCGCGCCGGGCTGTTCCCAGGCGTCCGTCCACCGGTTCTTGAGCAGCCGGGCGGGCTTGCCGGTGTAGATCCGGGACCGG
Organism: uncultured Actinomycetes bacterium; assembly: GCA_963722055.1. Lineage (GTDB taxonomy): Bacteria > Actinomycetota > Actinomycetes > Streptosporangiales > Streptosporangiaceae > Palsa-504. The sequence continues at coordinate 198,942 of CAVRLA010000019.1, forward strand.
ACGGTGTCCGAAGACGTGGCCGCGAGTACCGCTTCGGTGACCACCGGGGCGCTCGTCGTCCTGGCGTATTCCTCCGTGGCGAGCCAGGCCGAACCCATCCAGACCCCGGCGGCGCCCAGCGCGAGCGCGGCCGCGACCTGGCGGCCGCAGCCGATCCCGCCCGCGGCGAGCACCGGCACCGTCCCGTCCGTTCCTTCTGGCCCGACGCCGCGCTCGCCGACGCCGCGCTCGCCGACGCCGTCGGCTCCGGCTCCGGCGAGCGCGTCTACGACCTCGGGGATCAGGACCATGCTGGCGATCTCGCCGGTGTGCCCGCCCGCCTCGTAGCCCTGGGCCACCACGATGTCCACGCCGCCGGCCACGTGCCGGCGCGCGTGCCCGGCCGTCCCGGCCAGCGCCGCGACCAGCATGCCGCGCTCGTGCGCGCGGGCGATGACGTCCGGCGGCGGCGGGCCGAGCGCGTTGGCGATCAGGCGCGCGGGGTGGGCCAGCGCGACCTCGACCTGCTGGCGCGCGACCGAGTGCAGCCAGCCGAGCACCCCGTCGGCGGCCTGCGCGTCCCCGGGCAGCGGTGGCACCCCGAGCTTGAGCAGGGTCTGCTCGACGAAGTCCCGGTGCCCTTCGGGGATCAGCTGGTTCAGGTCCTTCGGTGTGCCCTCGGTGGGGACGCGGGCCGGCATGACCACGTCGATGCCGTACGGGCGCCCGCCGGTGTGCTGATCCATCCAGTCCAGGGCGGCGTCCAGCTCGGCCGGGTCGTTGAACCGGACGGCGCCGAGCACCCCGAAGCCGCCCGCCCGGCTGACCGCGGCGGCGACGTGCTCGGACGGGCTGAACCCGACCACGGGATGCTCGATGCCGAGCAGGTCGCACAGGGACGTCCGCATGGTGGCGCTCACCTCGCTTGTCTCGCTTGTCTCGCTTGTCTCGCTTGTCTCGCTTACCGGGGCGCGGTCGGGGAGTGCGCGCCCGAGGTGCGGTCCAGGCCCGGCGCATGGCTCGCGGCGTACGCGCGCGCCCAGCCGTAGTCGGCCTTGCCGGACACCGTGCGCCGGATGGCGTCGGCCAGCCAGATGCTGCGCGGGACCTTGTACCCGGCGAGCTGGCGGCGCACGTGCTCTTGCAGCGCGCCGAGGTCGGTCGGCGCCCCCGGGCGCAGCTGCACCAGCGCCGCCACCCGCTGGCCCAGCCGCTCGTCGGGCACGCCGATGACCAGCGCGTCGAACACGTCGGGATGGGACTTCAGCGCGCCTTCCACCTCCTCGGGGAAGACCTTCTCACCGCCCGTGTTCACGCACGTGTTGCCGCGGCCGAGCAGGGTGATGGTCCCGTCGTCCTCGACCCGGGCCATGTCCCCGGGGATGGCGTAGCGCTCCCCCTCCACCTCAGCGAACATCGCGGCGGTCCGGGCCGGGTCCTTGTAGTAGCCGAGCGGGACGTGCCCGCCCCGGGCCAGGCGCCCGACCTGGCCTGGCGCGGCGGGTTGGCCGTCGTCGCCGAGCACGATGACGTCCGGGCCGGCCATGACGGTCGGGCCGCCGCGGTGCGGCTCGCCGGCGGACACGAAGGAAATCCCGGCGAAGCCGGTCTCGGTGGAGCCGATCGCCTCGGTGATCACGACGTCGGGCAGCGCCTTGGCGCAGGCGTCCTTGACCGCCGGGGAGAAGAGCGCCGCGCTCGAGGACATCGCGACCAGCGAGGAGGCGTCGTAACCGCCTTCCGCATACGCCTCGATGAGCGGCCTGGCCATCGCGTCGCCGATGATGACCAGCACGTTGACCTGGCGCTTTTGGACGGCGCGCCAGATCTCGCGGGCATCGAAGGCGGGCAGGAGCACGATCGTCTCCCCGGCGAACAGGCCCGCCAGCGCGGCCACCTGCGCGTTGCCGTGGATGAGCGGCGCCGCGCAGAGCTTGACGAACTCGCCGGCCTCCAGGCCCTTACGGGACTGCGCCCACTCATCCGGCAGCGGTTCGCCGGTAATGAAGTCGATGCCGCCGCCCAGGGTGCGCCAGATGTCCTCGTGGCGCCACATCACGCCCTTCGGGTAGCCGGTCGTGCCGCCGGTGTAGATGATGTACACGTCATCGTTGCTGCGGGCCGGGAAGTCGCGCTCCGGCGAGGCGGCGGCCAGCGCGGTGTCGTAGCCGGTGGCTTGCGGGTGGGGCGCGGTCTGGCTGCCGTCGTCGACCTCGACCAGGCCGCGCAGGCCGGGCGCGGCCGGGGCGGCCGCATCGAGGATCGGCCCCAGCCTGCGGTCGTACACCAGCGCGGTCAGGTCCGAGTCCGCGAACATGTAGTGCAACTCGTTCTCGACATAGCGGTAGTTGATGTTGATCGCCGAGGCGCGGAGCTTGCACGCGGCGATCAGCGTCTCCAGTGCCTCGATCGAGTTGCGGGCGTACAGCCCCACGTGGTCCCCCGGCCCGACCCCGAGCCTGGCCAGGTAATGGGCCAGCCGGTTGGTCCGCTCGTCGAGTTCGGCGTAGGTCACCTGCCGGTCGCCGCAGGCCACCGCGGTGCGATCGCCGAAGGCGTCGGCCGCGTGCTCGAAGAGGTCGGCGAAGTTCAGGGCCATGGGAACGAAAGTAGAACGTGTTACTGTTCTGGGCAAGCCTTCGGGACGCCTGGAGTGGGGGAATCGCCGTGACCGCGCCCGGTTTGGAGGGCACCGGTTCGGACGGCACCCGTTCGGACGGCACCCGTTCGGACGGCACCCGTTCGGACGGTACCAGCGACGTGCCCGGTGCGGGGCCGCCGCACGCGCTGATCGAGCGCCGGGGGCACGTGCTGATCGTCACGATGAACCGGCCGGAGGCGCGCAACGCGCTGAGCGCGCCGATGATGGCGCTGATGCGCCAGGCCTGGGACACGGTGGACAGCGACCCCGGGATCCGGGTCTGCGTGCTGACCGGGGCGGGCGGGGCGTTCTGCGCCGGCGCGGACCTCAAGGCGATGACCGTTTCGCACCCCGGCGCCTCGATGGCCGACCTGGACTTGTCGGTGATCGAGCCGCTGCTCAAGGGGCGGCGGCTGACCAAGCCACTGATCGCCGCCGTGGAGGGCCCGGCGATCGCGGGCGGCACCGAGATCCTGCAGGCATGTGACATCCGGGTGGCCGGGAAGGGCGCCCGGTTCGGCATCTCCGAGGCGCGCTGGGGGCTGTTCCCGCTGGGAGGTTCGGCGGTCCGGCTGCCGCGGCAGATTCCGTACACGGTGGCCGCGGACCTGCTGCTCACCGGGCGGCACATCACCGCGGACGAGGCGCGGTCGATCGGGCTAATCGGTCACGTGGTACCGGACGCCCAGGCGCTGGGCAAAGCGCTGGAGATCGCCGAGGCGATCGCGGCCAACGGGCCGGTCGCGGTGCGCGCCATCCTGCAGGTGATCCGCGAGACCGAGGGGATGCCGGAGAACGAGGCGTTCGCGCTGGAGGCTCAGGTGGGGCTCGGCGTGTTTGCGAGCGAGGATGCGCGGGAGGGGCCGCGCGCCTTCCTGGAGAAGCGGCGCCCGGAGTTCCGCGACCGCTTACTCGTGTGACTGGTTGCGCCTTACTCGTGTGACTGGTTGCGCCTTACTGGTGTGGCTGGTTGTGTCGGCCCGGGTGGCTGATCACGCGAGTGACTCACTCGGCCATCGGCGCTGACCGGTCCGATGGGCCATTGGGGCGGTTATAACCGGTCCGATGGGCCATTGGGTCGGTTGACGGCTGGTCCGGTGGGCGGGTCGGCGGGCTCGCCGGGGCCGCGGCCGGTAATCGCGGTGTGCCAGTACTCGACGTGACGCAGGAGGTCCTCGCTCAGGTACTTGAGGAACCGGCCCGAGTCGGCGAGCCGGGCACCCGCCGGGGTGTCCAGGCCGAGGGCCTCGGCGCCAGCCAGGGCGGCCTCGGCGAACAGGTCGTTGGTGGCGGCGGTGGCCACCGAGGCCCGGTACCACACATCGTCATCGACCACGTACCGCTCGCGCCGACCGGCCCGTTCGCGGCGGACGAGATGCTGACCTTCCAGGAAACCGATCGCCTTGGAAATGGAGGCGGCGCTCACCCGGAGCCGCCGGACCAGCTCGGCCGAGGTCATGCTGCCGGAGTCGGCCGTCGTCAGGCAGGTGAGCACGCGAGAGGTCATTCTCGACATTCCCATCTGGACCAGCACCTCGGTAAAGCGCTGTTCGAACTTGCTCACCGCGGCCGGATCGCGTCCGTCCACGCGGGGATCAGCCGGAGCGGCCACCGGCGCCGGGGCCAGGGCCGAGGTCGGGGCCGGGCGGCGGCGGGCCCGCTGCCGGGTGGCGCGTTGGGCCTGATCGGCCTGGTAGCCGGCGGGCCCGCGGTTACGGTTGACCTCCCGGGTGATCGTCGAGGTGGGCCGGGACAGCCGCCGCCCGATCTCGGCCTGCGAGCGTCCCTCGGCCAGCCAGGCGGCGATCCGCCGCCGGTCCTCTGGCGTCAGCCTGCCACCGGGCAACTGCCCTCCTTCGCGTCTCGTTGCAAAGTATGCCTCAACCACAAGCTCATTGCAACAGAAGCCTCGGTCCGTGTTGCGTTAAATTACACTGGTCAAGGCAACGTTATTGAGGTCTTTACCAGTAAGAATAGCCATAAGACCGCAAATCTAAATTGACGAACTTAGAAACGCAACGTAGCGTTTGCATGGTAGGAAATATTATAGAAAACGAAAGCAACGTGGAGACGACATGACCTCCCCAAGCCCGCGGGAGACGGCCGCGATCGTGGCGACCGGCCTGCGCAAGTCGTACGGCGAGCACCTGGTACTGGACGGCATCGACCTGACGGTCCAGCCGGGCACGGTCTTCGCCCTGCTCGGCCCGAACGGCGCCGGCAAGACCACGACGGTCCAGATCCTGTCCACGCTGATCCACGCGGACGGTGGCCACGCCACGCTGGCCGGCTACGACCTGAACCGGGAGCCGGCCAGGGTCCGGGAGGTGATCGGCGTAACCGGCCAGTACTCGGCGGTGGACAAGCTGCTGACCGGCCGGGAGAACCTGATGATGATGGCGGACCTGTACCACCTGGGCCGCGCCCGGGCCAGGGTGCGGACCGAGGAGCTGCTCGGGCGGTTCGATCTGACCGAGGCGGCGGGCAAGCTAGCCACCACCTACTCCGGCGGCATGCAGCGCAAGCTCGACCTGGCCATGACCCTGGTCAGCAACCCGCGGATCATCTTTCTCGACGAGCCGACCGCCGGCCTTGATCCGCGCAGCCGCCGCACCATGTGGCAGGTCGTCAAGGACCTGACCCGCGGCGGCGTCACGATCTTCCTCACCACCCAGTACCTGGAGGAGGCCGACCAGTTGGCCGATCAGATCGCGCTGCTGGATCACGGCACGCTGATCGCCCAGGGCACGCCGGAGGAGCTCAAGCGCATGATCCCCGGCGGGCACATCCGGCTCAGGTTCACTGACGCGGGCACGCTCGGCAAGGCCCGCGCGGTCCTCGCGCGGCCCGCCGGCACCGCCGGCCAGGTCGGCCCCGCCGGCACCGCCCGCCAGGTCGGCACCGCCCGCCAGGTTGGCACAGCCAGCCAGGTCGGCACAGCCCAGGCCGACGAGGAGGCGCTCACCCTCGAGGTTCCCACCGGCGGCAGCGTGCCGGAACTGCGCGGCATCCTGGCCCGCCTGGAGGATCACGGCCTCGACGTGGCCGAGCTGACCGTGCACACCCCGGACCTGGACGACGTCTTCCTCGCCCTGACCAGCAACTAAGGAGACTTCGGATGATGACCGCCGCGCTGGCCGACTCGGCCACGATGCTGCGCCGCAACCTCAAGCACATGTTCCGGTACCCGTCGATGATCCTGTTCATGATCCTCATGCCGGTGCTGTTCCTGCTGCTGTTCGTGTACATCCTGGGCGGGACGGTCGGCCAGGCCGGGAACGGTGGCCGGGCCGCCTACGCCACCTTCATCACCCCCGGCATCATCGCGCTGGTGGCGGTCGCGGCCTCGACCTCCACCGCGGTCTCCGTGGCCAGCGACATGACCGAGGGCATCATGGCCCGGTTCCGCACGATGCCGATCGCGCGGGTCGCCATGCTGGCCGGCCACGTCGGCCGCGGGGTGATCCAGACCGTGCTCGGCATGGTGGCCGTGATCGCGATCGCGCTGCTCACCGGCTTCCGCGCCACGACCAGCGCCGCGCACTGGCTCGCCGCCGCCGCGATCTTGATCCTGTTCGCCTTCGCGCTGACCTGGCTGTCGGTCGCCCTCGGCCTGGCCGCCAAGACCGTCGAAGCGGCCAGCAACGCGCCGACGCCCCTCATCATCCTGCCGTTCCTGGGCAGCGGCTTCGTGCTGACCGCCTCGATGCCGGCCGCGGTCCGCTGGTTCGCCGAGTACCAGCCGTTCACCCCGGTGATCGACACGGCGCGCGGCCTGCTCACCGGCGGCCCGATCGGTCACAACGCGGCGCTCGCCATCGCCTGGAGCCTGGCCATCGCGCTAGGCAGCTACGTGTGGGCCAGGAAGCTGTTCAGCCGCGACCCGGTCCGGAGCTGACGCACGCTCAGATGGCACGGTCGTGGCCAGCGGCCCGCCGGTACGTGGCTGCTCCTGCGGGCCGTGTCGCCGGACGGGCGGCGAGACTACGCTCGGGGTACGCGACGGCCGACCGCATCCCGAAGGGAACCAGCGATGGCGCAGGAGAGACAGTTCGCGATGGGGACAAGAGCCAGTTGCTCGGACGGTGATTGCGGCGTACTGCGCCGCATCGTCATCCATCCGGACGCTCACGCGGTAACGCACCTAGTCATCGAGCCCAGGCACGAGTCGGGGCTCGGTCGGCTCGTCCCTGTGGAGCTGGTCGACGCCGCGGACGGCGGGATCAGGCTGCGCTGCACTATCGCCGAGTTCGAAAACCTCGATCCCGCCGACGAGGCGGACCTGGTGGAAGGGGCCGACCTGGGGTTCGCCGACATGCCCGGCCCGATGGGGATACCCGGGCCGCCGCCAGTTGTGTTCGAGGATGTCGTTCCGGTGGGCGAGGCGGAGGTAGGCCCCGGTGACCGGGTGCACGCTGTCGACGGCGAGATCGGCGAGGTGCAAGGGTTCCTCGTCAACCCGGCCGATAACCAGATAACCCACGTGCTGCTCAAAGAGGGGCACTTCTGGGGCCGCAAGAAGGTCGCGATCCCGGTCAGTGCCGTGACCGGAGCCGAAGAGGGAATCAAGGTCAACCTCACCAAGAAACAGGTGGAAGACCTGCCGCCGGCCGACTGAGGCCCGCCTCAGATGGCGCGGTCGCGGTCGGTCCAGTAGGGGTCGCGGAGGCGGCGCTTGTAGAGCTTGCCGTTGGGGTCGCGGGGCAGCTCGGGCACGTAGTCGATGGTCCGGGGCAGCTTGAACCTGGCCACCCGCTCGCCCAGGTAGGCCAGCAGATCGGCGGTCAGGGCCGGGCCGGGCTCGGCCCCGGCGGCGGGCTGGACCACGGCCTTGATCTCCTCGCCCCACTCGTCGTGCGGGATACCGAACACCGCGACGTCGGCGACCGCGGGGTGGCCGGACAGCGCGGATTCGATCTCGGCCGGGTAGATGTTGACCCCGCCGGAGATGATCATGTCGCTCTTGCGGTCGCACAGATACAGGTATCCGTCGTCATCCAGGTAGCCGATGTCCCCGACGGTGAACATGCCGCGGGCCCGGGAGGCCAGGGTCTTCTCCTCGTCGCGGTGATAGTCGAAGGTCGAGGTGCCCATGCGCATGTAGACTAGCCCGGGCTGGCCAGACGGCACGTCGTCGCCCGCCTCGTCCAGCACGTGCACCTCGGTGCCGAGCCACGCCCGGCCCACGGATCCGGGGCGCGCGAGCCACTCCGGGGCGGTGATGGCGGTCCCGCCGCCCTCGCTGGCCGCGTAGTACTCGGTCACCACCGGCCCCCACCACTGGATCATCTGCCGCTTGACGTCCGGCGGGCACGGCGCGGCGCTGTGAATCACGCACCGCAGCGAGGACACGTCGTACCGGTCGCGGGCCGACTGCGGGAGCGCGAGCAGCCGGCGGAACTGGGTGGGCACCATGTGCGTGTGGGTCACCCGGTGCCTCTCGACCAAGGCGAGCAGTTCGGCCGGCTCGAAATGGTCCATCAGCACGACCGGGTGGCCGAGCTGGAGCGAGATCGTGGCGAAGTTGAGCACCGCGGTGTGGTATAGCGGCGAGCAGCACAGGTGCACATGATCATCGAGCGGCGCCAGCCCGAACAGCCCGAAGAACCAGCCCGCGGTGGCCGGCACCTTGTCGGGGTCCTCGCCGGTCAGCGGGCGGCGCACGCCCTTGGGGCGGCCCGAGGTGCCTGAGGTATACATCATGGGGCCACCGGCCGTGCGCGGCTCGGGCCGCCCGGAACGGCCGGCACCGAGCCCGGCCAGCGGCGCGAACCCGGGCACCTGGCCGGCGGCGAACCGGGCCCGGGGGTCGATCCCGGCCGCGTCCGCGGCGTCCACCGCCACGCCGGCGAACCGCTCGTCGGCCACGAACGCCCGGGCGCCGCTGTCGGCCAGGATGTAGGCCACCTCGAGGGCGGTCAGATGCCAGTTCACCGGGACCACGTACAGCCCGGTCTGCGCCGCCGCGAAGAACAGCGCGAGCGCATCCGTGCCGTTCGGCAGCAGCCCGGCCACGGTGTCGCCGGCCCGCAGGCCCAGAGCCTGCAGGCCGCGGCCGTACTGGTCGGCGCGTGCGGCCAGTTCCGCGTAGCTGACGGCCCGGCCGTTCGGTTCGATAATGGCGGCCCGGCCGGGCGTGGCCTCGGCGATGGCCCACAGGCCCAAGACAGTCATGGCCCTTAATCTAGAACACGTTCTATTATCGGACAAGGTGGCTGGGCTGGACCTGGGCAACGGGGTGGGCCGGACAAGGCGCCCCGGCCGGGCCCTGACCGCCAACTAGAACACGTTCTATAATCGGCGGGTGGACGATCCGCTGCGGGCTCCGCTGGAGATCGAGTTCGACTACACGCGCTCGCTCGGCCCGGTGCTGAGCGAGTTCATGACCGCCTTGGCCGGGCGGCGCATCCTCGGCGCCCGCGGCGCGGACGGACGGGTGCACGCGCCGCCGTTCGAGTACGACCCGGTGGGCTCGGAGCCGCCCGGGGAGCTGACCGAGGTCGGGCCGGAGGGCACGGTGGTCAGCTGGTCCTGGATGCCGGAGCCGCTGGAGGGCCAGCCGCTGGCGCGGCCGTTCGCCTGGGCGCTGATCCGGCTGGACGGCGCGGACACCGCGATGCTGCACGCGGTGGACGCGGGATCGGCGGCCGCGATGCGGACCGGGATGCGGGTGCGGGCCCGGTGGGCGGCGAGCCGAGTCGGCAGCATCCGGGACATCGCCTGCTTCGAGCCGGGCGACGGGCCGGCGCCGACGGCCGGCCTGAGCGACGAGGCGGACGCGGTGACGGGGACGATCACGCCGGTGCGGCTGAGCTACATGCATACCGCCTCGCCCGGGGAGAGCGCCTACCTGCGCGGGCTGGCCGAGCGCCGGCTGCTCGGGCAGCGGTGCGGCGTGTGCGGGCAGGTGTACGTGCCGCCCCGGGGCACGTGCCCGGCCGACGGCGTCCCGACCCAGGAGGAGGTGGAACTGCCCGAGGAGGGCACCGTGACGACGTTCTGCGTGGTGAACGTGGGCTACCCGGGGCAGCGCGTGACGCCGCCCTACGTGGCGGCGGCGGTGCTGCTGGACGGGGCGGACATCGCGTTCCAGCACCTGATCCTGGGCTGCGAGCCCAGCGAGGTGCGGATGGGCCTGCGGGTCAAGGCGGTGTGGAGCGACTCGGGAGGCATCAGCCACTTCGCGCCTACCGGGGAGCCGGACGCGGCCTACGAGACGTACGCGAGGCACCTGTGACCGGCGTGGCGGTGGTCGGGTTCGCGCAGGCGCCGTGCCGGGTGCGCGAGGACGTTACCACCAGCGGGGTGGAGATGCTGGTGCCGATCTTCGCCGAGGTACTCCGGGCCACGGGGCTGACCAAGGCCGACATCGGGTTCTGGTGCTCGGGATCCTCGGACTACCTGGCCGGGCGGGCGTTCTCGTTCGTGCAGGCGGTCGACGCGATCGGCGCGGTCCCGCCGGCGATGGAATCGCACGTGGAGATGGACGCCGCGTGGGCGCTGTACGAGGCCTGGGTGAAGATCCTCACCGGCGAGGCCGAGATCGCGCTGGCCTACGGGTTCGGCAAGTCCTCGGGCGCGCAGCTGCGGCGGGTGCTGGCCCTGCAGCTCGACCCGTACCTAGTGGCGCCGCTGTGGCCGGACTCGGTGTCGATCGCCGCCCTGCAGGCCCGGCTGGGCCTGGACGCCGGGCGGTGGACCGAGAAGGACATGGCGGCGGTGGCGGCGCGCAGCCGGGCGGCGGCGCGGTCCAACCCGCAGGCGCAGGTGTCCGGTGACGTGGCGGTCGAGGACCTGCTGGGTCGGCCGTACGTGGCCGAGCCGCTGCGGGCGCACGACTGCGCCCCGGTCGGCGACGGGGCCGCGGCGGTGATCATCGCGGCCGCAAGCCGGGCCCGGGAGTTGTGCGCGCGGCCGGCCTGGATCACCGGGTTCGAGCACCGGATCGACTCGGGCGAGCTGGGTGCGCGGGACCTGCTGGCCGTGCCGTCCGCGGCCGCGGCAGGATTGGCCTGTGCGGCTGCCGCCGTGGCCCGCGCCGCAGGCGCCAAGGGGCACAGCGCGGCCGACGTCGGCGGGGTAGAGGTGGCCGAGCTGCACGCACCGTTCACCCACCAGGAGCTCCTGCTCCGCGAGGCGCTGCGGCTGGGCGACGGGACCGACGTCAACCCCTCGGGCGGCGCGCTGTGCGGCAACCCGATGTTCGCGGCCGGGCTGGCCCGGATCGGGATGGCGGCGCAAGCGGTCATGAAAGGCCGGGCGCGACGCGCGCTCGGACACGCGACCAGCGGCCCCGCCTTGCAGCAGAACCTCGTCTGCGTGCTGGAGGGCCAATGAAGGTGACAGAGTGAGGCAACCGGCAGCGGTCCTAGGGGTCGGGCAGACCCGGCACCGGTCCAAGCGCACCGACGTGTCGATCGCCGGGCTGTGCCGGGAGGCGGCGGACCGCGCGGTGCAGGACGCGGGCCTGGAGCTCGCCGACGTCGACGCGGTGGTGGTCGGCAAGGCGCCCGACCTGTTCGAGGGCGTGATGATGCCCGAGCTGTACCTGGCCGACGCGCTCGGTGCGACCGGCAAGCCGCTGCTGCGGGTGCACACGGCGGGCTCGGTGGGCGGCGCGACCGGCATCGTGGCGGCCAGCCTGGTGCAGGCGGGCCTGCACCGCCGGGTGCTGGCCGTGGCGTTCGAGAAGCAGTCGGAGTCCAACGCCATGTGGGCGCTGTCGATCGCGCCGCCGTTCAGCATCCCGGTGGTGGCCGGCGCGGGCGGGTACTTCGCGCCGCACATCCGGGCCTACATCCGGCGCAGCGGCGCACCGGCGCACATCGGCGCGCTGGTCGCGGTCAAGGACCGGCGCAACGGCGCGCTCAACCCGTACGCCCACCTGCAGCAGGCCGACATCACGCTGGAGTCGGTGCAGGCCTCCCCCATGCTGTGGGACCCAGTCCGGTACGACGAGACCTGCCCGTCCTCGGACGGCGCATGCGCGGTGGTCATCGGCGACGAGCAGGCCGCCGCCGCGGCCCCCGGTCCGGTGGCCTGGATCCGGGCCACCGCGATGCGTAGTGAGCCCACCATGTTCGCGGGCAAGGACCACGTCGACCCGGCCGCGGGCCGGGAGGCGGCCGCGGCGCTGTGGCGGCAGGCCGGCATCACCGACCCGCTGGCTGAGATCGATGTGGCCGAGATCTACGTGCCGTTCTCCTGGTACGAGCCGATGTGGCTGGAGAACCTCGGCTTCGCCGCCCCGGGCCAGGGCTGGCGGCTGACCGAGGCGGGCGAGACCGCCCTCGGCGGCCGGCTCCCGGTCAACCCGTCCGGCGGGGTGCTCAGCTCCAACCCGATCGGCGCGTCCGGCCTGCTCCGTTTCGCCGAGGCCGCGCTGCAGGTCATGGGCAAGGCCGGCGCCCACCAGGTGCCCGGCGCGCGCACCGCGCTGGGCCACGCCTACGGCGGCGGCTCGCAGTTCTTCTCCATGTGGGTGGTGGCCAGCACGCCGCGCTAACCCGCAGGTCAGCGGCTGGTCAGCGGCTGTCGCGCTTGGCTTGCTGGCGTGCGCCCGCCGCGCGGGTGCTCGCCCGCTGCTTCTTGCTGACCGGCGAGTGCAGGGCACGATCACCAGCGCCCGCCGCGGTGACCGCAGGGCCCTTCCGGCCGACGGCAGGCGCGGCTTCCTGGGCACCCGGGCCGCGAGCTGCCCTGGCCGACCTGGCCGCCGCGAGCCGCTCGGCGCGCAGGGCGGCCGCTGACTGCCGGGCCAGGGTTGCGACCCGGCGACTCACCCGGGCCAAGGCCTCCTCGAACGCCTCGGCCTTCAGGGCGGCTTGCTGGTTCTCCGGCGCCGCCTGGCCACGCGCGCCGTGTTCGGCCACGCGGGCACCAGCGCCCCGGCGGTACTGGCCGACGTATTTGTTACGCGCGCGCCTGATCCGGGCTTCGAGGTCGATCGCGGCGTCCTCGTCCAGGGCGGCGAGCTCAGCCCGCTCGGTCTGGGCGACCAGCAACCGCTCGGCATCGTTCAGGGCGGCCAGAAGAGTCGCATTCATCTCTGTACCTCGATTCGCCGAAAACTCCCGGCACGATCAGGTCTTCCCGGACGACCGGGCGATCGAACCCGGCCAGTGGTCAAGAAGGGCGGTCAGCCAGGCTGTCCACGACGCCGGCCGCGATGGCGCTGACGAGCTGGGCGTGATCCATGGCGTTCTGGTCGGCGTACGAGCGGGCGAACTGGCCGATGGCGGCCGCGAACTTGGCGCCGTTACCGATATAGGCGTCAATGGCCGCCGGATCGCCGGTGCGGGCGTGGGCGCGGGCGAGAGTCTCCCCGCATGCGGTCGCGAACTCGGCCAGGCGAGGGGCGATCAGGTCGGTGGTCGGGATGATCTTCATGTCGCGGAACTGCCGAACGTAGTAGTCCTTCCCGTGGAACGAGCCCCAGCCGGCGAAGATGTCGGTGGCGGTTTGGATCTGCCGCTTGCCATTGATCACCCGCGCCCCGTGGTGACGGTAACGGCTCGGCTGAAGATGAGCCTCATACACCGACGGGCCAGCCTGCTTGACCTGCAAGAACAACGGGTCAGCGCCGGTCCGGCCCTCCAGCAGCACCAGGTAGACCCGCATCCCCACGCTGCCCACTCCGACGACCTGGCGGACCACATCGGCCTCGGTGAACCGGTCGAACAGGCTCTGCCGGTCATCTTGGAGAGTCAGCTGGTACTCGGTCAGGAGATGGTCGACCAGGTCGGCCTGCTCGTCATCACCGATCGTGACGCGGACCGGAGGATCCGCGGTGATCCGGGGGCGGCCGTGCGCCATGGTCGTGAGCTTGGTGAACGCGCCCCGGCTCGTGCGGCGCTTCCGTTTCTTCTCGATGTGAACCGAGACCCGCCCGCGGTCGGCTGGCTCGAAGTAGCGGATGAAGCGGTCGACGGGCACGCCGTCGTACCAGATGTCGAGTTCCGGCATCGTCGCGTACCGGCGCATGCGACGGCCGTAGGCCTCCACGCCCGCGGTCACCGCGGCCGCGGCCCGCGCCGGCCTGACTCGGTTCTCCCGTGCGGCCACCACCAGGCTGGCCGCCAAGCGCTTGACATCCCACTCGAACGGGCCGGGCAGGGTTTCGTCGAAGTCGCGCAGGTCGAACGACAGGTTCCGTTCCGGCGTAGCCCACAGGCCGAAGTTCAGCACATGGGCGTCGCCGCACAACTGCACCTCAAGCCCGCTATGGGCCTGGCAAGCCAGGTCGCTGGCCATGACCGCCGCGGCGCCCCGGTAGTAATTCCATGCAGAGACCGCCATCCGCTGGTGGCGGATGGGAAGCAGTTCCGGGATACGGATCTGGTTCTGGGCCAGGATCGTCTTCAGGGCGTCGTGTCCGCGGTCCGCTTCGTCCCAGTGCCCGAGCGCGCCTCGCGGAACCTGCTTACGGGCGCCCTTCCCGCGGGCTCGTCTCTCCTTGCTCGTCGCCAGCAGGTCGTGCCGCGCGGCAGGCGGGGGTGACGGGTCCGGTGGGCTGGATTCGGTCATGAAGGCTTGTCCTCGGCCGCGTCGATGTTCCGGCGAGCTCCGCTGGGCCCCACTCTATGCCGCCCGCCAGGTGGGTGGTGGCCAGCGCGCCGCCCCGAAGACCGCTGGAGTACGGTGGACAGACAGTGACCAAGCTGGCCAGTCACTTTACTGTGAGCAACCGATTAGGGGGACATCATGCCTGTACGTACCTCTTATACCCAGGGCACGCCGAACTGGGTGGACCTGCAGACACCCAGCCAGGACGCCGCCAAGGCGTTCTACTCCGGCCTGTTCGGCTGGACCTACGACGACCAGCTCATGCCGGACGGGGCGGTCTACTCGATGGCCGTGCTCGGCGAGCACGCGGTCGCCGCCATCGCCCCGCAGCCGCCGGAGATGGCCGCCGCCGGCGCGCCGCCGATGTGGAATACCTACCTGGCCGTCGATTCCGTCGACGACGCGGTGGCCAAGGCCGAAGCCGCGGGCGGCAAGGTGGCGATGGCGCCGTTCGACGTGATGGACGCCGGGCGGATGGCCTTCGTCATAGACCCGTCCGGCGCGCCGGTGGCGCTGTGGCAGGCGAATCAGACCATCGGCGCGACTCTGGTCAACGAACCAGGGACGGTCACCTGGAACGAGCTCATCACCACCGACCCGGACGCACCCGCGTTCTACCAGAGCGTGACGGGCCTGACTACCTCCACCATGGACATGGGCGACGGGCCGTACACGCTGTTCGAGGCGGCCGGGCAGATGGTGGGCGGCACCACCCCGCCGTATGCGCCGGGCACGCCCAACCACTGGCACGTCTACTTCGGCGTGGCCGACGCGGACGCCACCGTGGCCAAGGCCACCGAGCTGGGCGGGTCGGTGCTGGCCCCGGCGTTCGACACCCCGGTCGGGCGGATGGCGGTGATCGCCGACCCGCAGGGCGCCGTGTTCAGCATCATCCAGCAAGCGCCGCAGCCCGCGTAGCGCACGGCGAGCCGGGAGCCCGCGGTGGAGATACCCAAGCCCAACGAGGACGACAAGCAGTTCTTCCGGTCGCTGATCGCCGATGACCCGGAGGTCGAGATAAAGCCGATGTTCGGCAACCTCGGCGCCTTCGTGCGCGGCAACATGTTCGCCGGGCTGTTCGGGTCCGCCGTGGGCGTCCGGCTCGCCGAGCCGGACGCCCACGAGCTGGCGGCCATCGACGGATCCGGCCCGTTCGGTCCCGAGGGGCACGCGATGGCTGGCTACATCAGCCTGCCCGCCGCTTGGCGCAGGGACGCCGACCTGGCCTCATCCTGGGTGGACAAGGCCCGGGAGCACGTCGGCTCGCTGCCGCCCAAGGTCAAGAAGCCGAAGGCCGCCAAGTCGAAGAAGGGATGATCTCAGCCCCGGTAGCTGACCGGGAGGCTCTTGAGGCCGTTGATCCACCCCGAGCGCAGCCGGACCGGGTCGCCGGTCTTGGCGATGCCCGGCATGGCGTCGGCGACCGCGTTGAAGATCAGCTCGATCTCCAGCTTGGCCAGGCTGGCGCCCAGACAGTAGTGCGTGCCGAGGCCGCCGAACCCCAGGTGGGGATTGGGGTTGCGGCCGATGTCGAACCGCTCGGGCTGGGTAAAGACCTCCTCGTCGAAGTTGGCCGACCGGTAGAACAGGCCGACCCGCTGGCCCGCCTTGATCTCGTGTCCGCCCAGGGTCGTGTCCTGGGTCACGGTGCGCTGGAAGACCGTGATCGGCGTGGCCCAGCGGACGATCTCGTCCGCGGCGGTGTCGGGGCGCGAGGCCTTGAACAGCTCCCACTGCCCGGGGTGGTCGAGGAAGGCGAGCATGCCGTGCGCGATGGCGTTGCGGGTAGTCTCATTGCCCGCCACGGCCAGCATCAGCACGAAGAAGCCGAACTCGTCGTCGGTCAGCTGGTTCCCGTCGATCTCGGCGCTGATCAGCTTGGTGACGATGTCGTCCCGCGGACAGGCCCGCCGCTCCTCGGCCATGGCCAGGCTGTAGCCGAGGACCTCGGTGGCCGCGACCATCCCGTCGTTCTCTTCGTCCGCGGTCCGCTCGTCGTAGCCCATCATCCGGTTCGACCAGGCGAAAATCTTGCCCCGGTCCTCCTGCGGCACCCCGAGCAGCTCGCAGATCGCCTGCAGCGGCAGTTCCGCCGCCACATCGGTGACGAAGTCCCCGGCGCCGGTCTCGAGCGCCGCGGCCACGATGCGCTCGGCGCGGTCGGTGAGGGCCTGGCGCAGGTTGCCGATGGCCCGGGGGGTGAAGCCGCGGGAGACGATGCCGCGGAGCTTGGTGTGCTCGGGCGGGTCCATGTTGAGCAGGATGATCTGCTGCATCTCGATGGACTCGCGCGGCGTGCCCTCCTGGTAGCGGATCAGCGCGGTGTTCTCACAGGACGAGTACACGTCGGGGGTCTTCGAGATGGCCAGGATGTCAGCGTGCCGGGTGACGGCCCAGTACCCCTCGTCGTCGAACCCGGCGGAGCGGCGGCGCTGCGCGACCCACCAGACCGGGGCCGCCCGGCGCAGCTCGGCCAGTTCCTCGGCCGGCACCCTGATCACGCCGATGTCGGGGTCGGTGAAGTCAAAGCCAGGCGGGATCTCCGGTGCGGCCACGGTTGCCTCCCTTGGCTGCCAGTCCTTGGCTACAGAGTGGAACGTGTTCTAGTTTTGATTAGACCACAAGCGTGCAGGGGTGAACCATGGCCAGTGCGGTGATCGTCGAAGCGGTCCGGACCCCGGTCGGCAAGCGCGGCGGTGTCCTGGCCGGCGTGCACCCGGCCGAGCTCCTGGGCGGTATCCAGACCGCCCTGCTCGACCGCGCGGGCCTGGCCCCGGCCGAAGTAGAACAGGTAGCAGGCGGGTGCGTGACGCAGGCGGGCGAGCAGTCCAACAACATCACCCGGACCGCCTGGCTGCACGCCGGGCTGCCGCAGCAGGCCGGCTGCCTGACCCTGGACGCCCAGTGCGGCTCGGCGCAGCAGGCCGCGCACCTGGTGGCCGGGCTGATCGCGGCCGACGCGATCGGCGTCGGGATCGCCTGCGGGGTGGAGGCGATGAGCCGAATCCCGCTGCGGGCCGCGGTCGGGACGGACATCGGCTCGCCCCGGCCCGCGGGGTGGGACATCGACCTGCCGAACCAGTACGTGGGCGCCGAGCGGATCGCGGTCCGCCGCGGCCTGTCCCGCGAGGACACCGACGCGTTCGGCCTGCGGTCCCAGACCCTGGCCCGGGCCGCGTGGGCCGAAGGCCGCTTCGACCGGGAGGTGGCGCCGGTCAAGGCGCCCGTCCTCGGCGCCGACGGCCAGCCGACCGGCGAGACCCGCGTGGTCGACCGGGACGAGGGCCTGCGCGAGACGAGCCTGGAGGCGCTGGCGCGGCTCAAGCCGGTGGTCGAGGGCGGCCTGCACACGGCCGGCACGTCCTCGCAGATCTCCGACGGCGCGGCCGCGGTGCTGCTGGCCTCCTCGGACCGGGCCCGGTCACTCGGCCTGCGGCCGCGGGCCCGCATCCTGGCCCAGTGCCTGGTCGGCGCCGAGACCTACTACCACCTGGACGGACCGGTCCAGGCCACCGAGCGGGTGCTGGCCCGCACCGGCATGCGGATCGGCGACATCGACCTGTTCGAGGTCAACGAGGCGTTCGCGTCGGTCGTGCTGTCCTGGCGGAGCGTGCACCGGCCGGACCCGGACCGGGTCAACGTCAACGGCGGCGCGATCGCCATCGGGCACCCGGTGGGCAGCACCGGCGCCCGGCTGCTGACCACCGCGCTGCACGAACTCGAGCGGCGTGACGCCAGCACGGCGCTGATCACTATGTGCGCCGGCGGCGCCATGGCCACCGCCACCATCATCGAGCGCCTGTAAGCCGCACGGCGCGCGAGGGGGCGACGCCCGCTGAGCACCTCAGCCCCATCCGGCCATCGCGTCACAGGCGTGCGGCTCACCCAACCGATGAACGTGGCGTTCTAACGTTTCTAAACGTTAGAACGCCACGTTCACTTGCTGCAGAACGAGCAGGATGCGAAAACCGGAGCGAGCACGGATGCATAAGGGGTCGACGGGCAAATGAGGCGCGCGAGCGAGCACCAAGCCCACACCACGAGGGACATCCACCGGAGACACCACGAGGGACATCCGCGGCGAGGTGGGTCAAAACCGCGCTCAGAGGCTGACTGGGCTTTGATGGTGGCCGGGCTTTGATGGTGGCCGGGCTTTGATGGTGGCCGGGCTTTGATGGTGGCCGGGCTTTGATGGTGGCCGGGCTTTGATGGTGGCCGGGCTTTGATGGTGGCCGGGCTTGATGGTGGCCGGGCTTGATGGTGGCGCTGCGTCGCATTCTCGGGGAGGGTGAGCCACGGTCCGTTCCGTAAAAAAATAATGGGCTGAACGGGGCGGGGTGCGTGCGGCGGGGAGTGGTGCGGGGCTCAGGGGTGCTGGGCGCTGACCGAGACGACCTCGCCGGTCATGTAGGCGGCGTAGTCGCTGGCCAGGAAGACCATCACGTTGGCCACCTCCCAGGGTTCGGCGGCGCGGCCGAAGGCCTCGCGGCGGGCCAGGTCGGCGAGTACGTCCTCGCTGATGACCTTGGCCAGGAAGGGGTGCAGGGCCAGGCTCGGGGCGACGGCGTTGACCCGGATGCCGTGCCGGGCGACGTCGAGGGCGGCGCAGCGGGTGAAGGCCATCACGCCGGCCTTGGCCGCGGCGTAGTGGGCCTGGCCGGGCTGGGCGCGCCAGCCGAGGACCGAGGCGTTGTTGACCACCGCGCCGCCGTGGCCCTGGGCGACCATCTGGCGCAGCGCGGCCCGGGTGCAGCGGAACGTGCCGGTGAGCGTGACGTCGAGGACCCGGGCCCACTGCTCGTCGGTCATGTCGAGCACGGAGGCGGTGCCACCCAGGCCGGCGTTGTTGATCAGCACGTCGATGCGGCCGAAGTGGCCGGCGGCGGCCTCGATCAGCGCGGCGGCCTGGGTTTCCCGGGTAACGTCGCAGGGCTGGGACCAGACCCGGTCGCCGTGGGTGGCGGCCAGTTCGTCGCGGGTGGCGGCCAGCCGGGCTTCGTGCTGGTCGCTGAGTACGACCTGGGCGCCTTCTTCCAGACAGCGGCGGGCAGCGGCGCCGCCGATGCCGGTGCCGGCCGCCGCGGTGATCACGACGACCTTCCCGTCCAGCAGCTGGTGGCCGTTCATGCGGGTCGGGGCAGGCCGAGGGCGCGGGCGGCGATAATGTTGCGCTGGATCTCGTCCGACCCGCCGTAGATCGTCTCGGCCCGGCTGAACAGGTACAGCCGCTGCCACCTGTCGAGGTCGGTCCCCTCCGGGGGGGTCTGGGGGGGTCGTCCCCCCGGGCCAGCAGAGCTGGCCATGGACGGGGCGCCGAGGACTTCCATGGCCAGCTCGCCGAGACCCTGGTGCCAGCGGGACCACAGGATCTTCAGGACGGAGGCTTCGGTCGGGTCGTCTCCGCCCAGGGTGTCCAGGGCGTAGGCGCGGACGGCCTCCAGGCCGATCCAGGCCCGGGCCAGCTTGTCCCGCAGCAGCGGATCGGTGCCCGCCGGCGTGCGCCGGGCCACGGCCAGCAGGTCCTCGAGCTCACGCCGGAAGCCGACCTGCAGGCCGAGCATGGCCGCGCCGCGCTCCAGGGCCAGGGTGGCCTTGGCCACCCGCCAGCCGTCACCGGGTTCGCCGACCACGTGGGCGGCGTCGGTGCGCGCGCCGTCGAAGAACACCTCGTTGAACTCCGAGGTGCCGGTGAGCTGCCGGATCGGGCGGACCGTGACCCCGGGCTGGCGCATCGGGACCAGCAGGTAGGACAGGCCGCGGCTGCGGGTCGAGCCGGGCTCGGTCCGGGCCAGCACGAAACACCAGTCGGCCACGTGGGCCAGGGAGGTCCAGATCTTCTGGCCGGTGATCACCCAGTTCTGGCCGTCGAGGACGGCCTTGGTAGCCACGTTGGCCAGGTCAGAGCCGGCGCCGGGTTCGGAGTAACCCTGGCACCACAGCTCGGTGACGGCGCGGATCGGCGGCAGGAAACGCCGTTGCTGCTCCGGGGTGCCGAAGGCGATCAGGGTGGGGCCGAGCAGTTCCTCGCCCACGATGGTGACCCGGGCGGGCGCGTCGGCCCGGGCGTACTCCTCGTGGAAGATGACCTGCCGGGCCAGGCCGGCGCCGCGGCCGCCGAACTCGGCGGGCCAGCCCAGGCAGGTCCAGCCCGCGGCGGCCAGGTGCCGGTTCCAGGCCAGCCGCTCCTCGAAGCGCTCGTGCTCGCGGCCGGGGCCGCCCGCGCCGCGCAGGCAGGCAAAGGGGCCGGTCAGGTTGGCGTCGAGCCACGCGCGCACCTCGGCGCGGAACTCCTCGTCCTGCGGCGTGAACCGCACCCGGGCCTCCCGTGGGGCTAGCCGGCGGTGCCCCTGGTGCGTAGGGTAAACCTACCAAGCACTTGCTTGCTAGGAGGGTCGCCGGTGGGGGGCGCGATCCTAGGAGGGTCGCCTGGGGGCGCGATCCTAGGAGGTCGCCGGTGGAGCTGACGATCCCGGGGGCCGTGGCGCGGGCGGCACGGGAGTTCGGCGACACGGAGGCGCTGGCTGACCCGGGGCCCGGCGGTGTCCGGCTCAGCTACCGCGAGCTGGGCGACCGGGTGGCGGCCGTGGCGGCCGCGCTGATCGAGGGGGGCCTGGCGCCCGGGGACCGGGTGGCGGTGTGGGGCCCGAACGACGGCCACTGGCTGCTGGCGGCGCTGGGCGCGCTGACCGCGGGCGGGGTGCTGGTCCCGGTGAGCACGCGGTTCACCGGCCGGGAGGCGCTGGACGTGATCGGGCGCAGCGGGGTGCGGGCGCTGTTCGTGGCCGATGGCTTCCTCGGCGTGAACCGGCTCGGAGCGCTGATGCGCGCCGCGGCCGAGGGCCCGGACGAGGGCGTGCTGGACCGGCTCGACCTGGTGGTGCGGATGCCCGGCGACTGGGCCGCGTTCGAGCGGCGGGCGGACTCGGTCACCACGGCCGAGGTGCGGCGGCGAGCCGCGGCGGTGCGGCCGGGCGACGTCAGCGACGTCATGTTCACCTCGGGTACCACCGGGCGGAGCAAGGGCGCGATGACCTCGCACGAGCGCACCCTGGGCGTGGCCCGGGCCTGGGCGCAGTGCACCGGCCTGGCCGCGCGCGACCGGTACCTGGTGGTGAACCCGTTCTTCCACACGTTCGGTTACAAGGCGGGCATCCTGGCCTGCCTGGTCAGCGGGGCGGCGCTGGTGCCGCAGGCGGTCTTCGACGCGGAAGCGGCCATGCGGCTGATCGAGGCCGAGCGGATCACGGTGCTGCCCGGGGCGCCGACCATCTACGTCTCGATCCTGGATCATCCCGCGCGCGACGCGTTCCATCTATCCAGTCTGCGGCTGGCGGTCACCGGCGCGGCGGACGTACCGGTCGCCCTGGTCGAGCGGATGCGGCACGAGCTGAGCTTCGAGGTCGTGCTGACCGGCTACGGGCTGACCGAGGCCGTGGTCGCGACGATGTGCCGTCCGGGGGACGCGGCGGAGACGGTGTCGCATACGTCGGGACGGGCGGCGGCCGGGTTCGAGGTGCGGATCGGCGGGGACGGGGAGATCCTGCTGCGCGGGCCGAACCTGATGCTCGGTTACCTGGATGACCCGGAGGCCACCGCCGCGGCCATCGACGCGGACGGGTGGCTGCACACCGGCGACGCCGGCCGGCTGGACGCGGCCGGGAACCTGGCCATCACCGGCCGGATCAAGGACATGTACCTCTGCGGCGGGTTCAACGTGTACCCGGCCGAGGTGGAGGAGGTGCTGGCCCGGCTGGACGGGGTGGCGGAGTCGGCCGTCATCGGCGTGCCCGACCCGCGGCTGGGCGAGGTCGGTCAGGCGTTCCTGGTCACCCGGCCAGGCCACGTGCTGGCCGAGGCGGACGTGCTGGCCTTCTGCCGGGAGCGGCTGGCCAACTACAAGGTGCCCCGGCGGGTGGAGTTCTGCGCGGCCCTGCCCCGCAACGCGTCGGGCAAGGTGCTCAAGCGCGTGTTGAAAGGTGAGGGCTGATGGCGGACGAGGTCCTGTACGACGTGCGCGACCGCGTCGCGCTGATCACCTTGAACCGGCCGGAGTACGCCAACGCGCAGAATTCGGCCATGACCTACGCGCTGGACGCGGCGTTCGGCCGGGCGGTGAACGACGACCAGGTCGCGGTCATCGTGCTGGCCGGGGCGGGAAAACACTTCTGCGGCGGGCACGACATCGGCACCCCGGGGCGGGACGCGGACCAGTCCTTCGACCGGCAGGCGGTGCTGTGGTGGGACCACGTGGGCAAGCCCGGCGCCGACGCCCGGTACGCCCGCGAGATGGAGGTCTACCTGGGCATGTGCCGGCGCTGGCGGGAGATCCCCAAGCCGTCCATCGCGATGGTGCACGGCGCCTGCATCGCCGGTGGCCTGATGCTGGCCTGGGTGTGCGACCTGATCGTGGCGGCCGAGGACGCGTTCTTCGCCGACCCGGTGGTGCGGATGGGGATCCCGGGCGTGGAGTACTTCGCGCACCCGTGGGTGCTCGGGCCCCGGCTCGCGAAGGAGGTGCTGTTCACCGGCGGGCGGTTCAGCGCGGAGCGGGCCTACCAGGCGGGCATGGTGAACCGGGTGGTGCCGCGCGCGTCCCTGGAAGCTTCGACGTTCGAGCTCGCGGGGCAGATCGCGCAGATGCCGCCGTTCGGCCTGGCGCTAGCCAAGCGGGCGGTCAACCAGTGCGAGGACCTGATGGGCATGCGGCCGGGGATGGACGCGGTGTTCGGCCTGCACCACGTGGCGCACGCGCACAACGCGGAGGTGTCGGGGCACTCGCTGGCCGGGCTGGACGCGCGGGGCATGCGCGGGGCTGCGCAGCCGTGACCGAGGCGTTCCGGGCCGAGGTACGGGACGGCCAGGCCGCGCACCGGGCCCGGGTCCTGCGGGAGCTGTGATGGGCCTGTCCGCCGAGCAGCAGGATCTCCGCGATGCGGTACGCGGGCTGCTGGGTTCGGCCGGCCAGGAGCCCTGGCCGCGGCTGTGCCGCGAGGTCGGCGTGGCGGGCCTGGCGATTCCCGTCCGCTACGGGGGCGCGGGCGCCGGGCCGGCCGAGACCGGGCTCGTCATGGAGGAGCTGGGCCGGGACCTGACCCCCTCCCCCATGCTCGGCTCGGCGGTCCTGGCCGCGCAGGCCCTGCTGGCCACCGGCGACGAGGACGCCTGCGGCCGGCTGCTGCCCGCGATCGCCGACGGGTCCGCGACGGCGGCCCTGGCCTGGACCACCCGGGCCGGGCGCTGGGACACCGACGACGTAGCGTGCGCGGCCCGGTCGTTCGGCGGGGGCGGCTGGGAGCTGGACGGCGAGGCGCACTACGTGCTGGACGGCGAGGACGCCGACGTGCTGCTGGTCGCCGCGCGCGGCCCGGCCGGCGTGGGCCTGTTCGACGTGGATCCGGCCCAGAACGGGGTGCACCGCACGGCCGCGGTAGCGATGGACGCCGCCCGGCGGCTGGCCGTCGTGCGGCTGACCGGGGCGCGCGGCCAGCCGATCGGCGGCGACGCGGCCGCGGCGCTTCGCTCCGCGAGGGACCTGGCCTGCCTGGCCCTGTCGGCCGAGCAGGCGGGCGCGGCCCGGCGGGCCCTGGACCTGACCGTGGGCTACACGATGACCAGGGTTCAGTTCGGCCGGGTGATCGGGAGCTTCCAGGCGCTGCAGCACCGGCTGGCCGACCTGCACGTGCTGGTCGAGTCGGCGCGGTCGCTGTCCCGGTCCTTCGCCGCCGCCGCCGGGGATGCGCCCCGGCGGGGGCTGCGGGCCGCCGCGGCCAAGGTCTACTGCTCCGAGGTGCTGATGCGGACCGCGGCCGAGATGATCCAGATGCACGGCGCCATCGGCATCACGTGGGAGCATCAGGCGCATCGCTACCTCAAGCGGGCGCACGGCGGGCTGCACCTGTTCGGTCCCCCGGCGAAGCACGCCGCCGCCATCGCGGCCGCCATCATCGACCGCTGATGCCGACCGTTTTTCTGCTCGTGTCATGATCGACGGGGGCGGAAGGGAGGCGTGGTGGAGTACGAGATCGTGGCCGAGGCCTACCGTGACCTGGAGCAGGCGACCGGCCGGCTGGTGCTGATCGAGCGCCTGGCCGCGCTGCTGGCCCAGACCCCGGCCCAGCTGCTGCCCGTGGTGTGCTACCTGGGCCAGGGCCTGATCGCGCCGGAGTTCGCGGGGGTGGACCTCGGCCTGGCCGAGAAGATGGCCATCCGCGCGGTCGCCGCCGCCACCGATGTCGATCAGGCCGAGGTCGCGGCCCTGGTGCGGGAGACCGGCGACCTGGGCCAGACCGCCGAGCAACTGCGCGCCGCGGCGTCTGGATCTGGCCCGGCCGAACGTTTGACGGTCGTCGGGGTGGTGAACACGCTGCGCCAGATCGCCAACGCGGAAGGAACCGGCTCGCAAGGCCTCAAGCTGGAGCTGCTGGCCCTGCTGCTGGGCCGGGCCACCCCGCTGGAGGCCCGGTACCTGGTCCGCCAGGTGACCGGGAACCTGCGGCTGGGCATCGGCACGCCCACCATCTTGGACGCGCTCGCGCAGGTCTACGCGGGCGGGCGGGCCGACCGGCCGGTACTGGAACGCGCCTACAGCATCTGCTGCGACCTGGGCCTGGTCGCCTCCGCCCTGGTAAATGGCGGGCTGGCAGCGGTCGAGCAGATCCAGGTCCGCCCGGGTAACCCGGTGCGGGTCATGCTGGCCCAGCGGCTGGCCGACGCCACCGAGATCCTGGCCAAGCTGGGCGGCGAATGCGCGGCCGAGTACAAGTACGACGGGATGCGGCTTCAGGCGCACCGGACCGCGGACGGCAGGATCGAGCTGTGGACCCGGCGGCTGGAAGAGGTCAGCACCCAGTTCCCGGACGTGGTCGAGGTGCTGGCCGCCGGGCTGCGCCCGGCCGAGGCGATCATCGAGGGCGAGGTGGTCGCGTTCGACGCGGCCACCGACGAGCTGCACCCGTTCGCCGAGGTCATGTTCAGGCGGCGCAAATACGGCATCGCCGAGGCGGTACGGGACGTGCCGGTCGGCCTGTTCTGCTTCGAGCTGCTCTACGCCGACGGCCAGGACCTGACCCGGCGGCCGTACCCGGAGCGGCGGGCCGCCCTGGCCGAGGCGATCACCACCGGGCCGCGGCTGCGGCTGACCACCGCGACCGAGGTGACCGACCCGGCCGCGCTGGACGCGGCGTTCGAGCAGGCCATCACCGACGGCTGCGAAGGGCTGATGTGCAAGTCGGTGAGCCCCGCCTCGGTCTACCAGGCCGGGAACCGCGGCTGGCTGTGGATCAAGCTGAAGCGGGACTACCGCACGGAGCTGTCCGACACCGTCGACCTGGTCATCGTCGGCGCGTTCGCCGGCCGCGGCCAGCGGGCCGGCACCTACGGCGCGGTGCTGCTGGCCGCCTACGACCCGGACGCGGACGTGTTCCGCACGGTGACCAAGTGCGGCACCGGGTTTTCCGACGCCGACCTGGCCGCGCTGCCCGGCCGGCTGGCTCCGCTGGTTTCCGCGGAGCGGCCGGCCCGGGTGGATGCCCGGCAGCAGCCCGACGTGTGGTTCGAGCCGGGGGTGGTGCTGGAGATCCTCAGCGCCGAGCTGACCCTGTCGCCGCGCTACTCGGCGGCCTGGGGGCTGGTCAAGGAGGACGCCGGGCTGGCCATGCGGTTCCCGCGGTTCACCGGCCGGTGGCGGGACGACAAGGGCCCGGAGGACGCGACCACCACCGGCGAGCTGGTCGACCTGTACCGCACCGCGCGCCGGGCGCCGGTCAGCTCGTGAGCGGCGCGGATATGGGATCCATCCTGGTCGGCACCGCGTCCTGGACGGACAAGACGCTGATCGCCTCCGGGTGGTACCCACCCGAGGCGAACACCCCGGAGAAGCGGCTGCGGTTCTACGCCCGGCAGTTCCCGCTGGTCGAGGTCGACGCGACCTACTACGCGCTGCCCGCCGAGCAGACCGCCGCGTCCTGGGCCGAGCGGACCCCGGCCGGATTCACCTTCAACGTCAAGGCGTTCAGCCTGTTCACCCAGCACCCCACCCCGGTCAAGGCGCTGCCCGCGGACCTGCGCGAGGCCGTGGCTTCTGGCGGGGCTTCTGATGGGGCCGCCAAGGAGCGGGTGTACCTGAAGGACGTCGACCCGGCCGTGACCGACCAGGCCTGGGACCGGTTCCTGGCCGCCCTGGAGCCGTTGCGCCAGGCGGGCAAGCTCGGCGCGATCCTGCTGCAGTTCCCGCCCTGGTTCCCCATCGGCCGCTCCCGCAAGGACTACATCGTGGCCTGCGCGGAGCGGGTCGCGCCGCGGCGGGTGTGCGTGGAGTTCCGCAACAAGACCTGGATGACCCCGGAGAACCAGGAAGAGACGCTGGGGTTCCTCGCTTCACATCAGATCCCGTACGTGTGCGTGGACATGCCGCAGGGCTATACCAGCTCGATTCCCCCGGTCATGGCCGCCACCAGCGACCTGGCCCTGGTCCGCATGCACGGCCACTCGGACAAGTGGGAGAGCAAGGACATCTACGAGCGGTTCGGCTACGAGTACAGCGAGGGCGAGATTTCTGAGTGGGCGCCTAAGATACGCGACCTGGCCGCCGGGGCTTCGGTCACCCATGTGCTGTTCAACAACTGCTACCGCAACTACGCCCAGGTCAACGCCCAGCAACTGGAGGAGCGGCTCGGCGCGCTGGGGACCGACTGAACCAAGCTGCGGGTGTGATCGTTTTCTTGGGCAAGTGAATCGCCCGGGCGCCGGAAACCTTCGTGCATGACCAGAAGGAGACCCAGGCGTGAGGCGAATACTGCGGACCAGGCCAGCCATGCGGACCGGACGGCTGTCCGGTAGCTGGCTCGCGGCCCTGCTCATCATCGGGTTGATGGCGCTGCTCATACCGGGCACGAGCCAGGCCAGCCCCGCGGCCGCGACCGCGGACGCCGGCTGCCGGGGCGTTACCGCGGCGGTCATCCCGGCGCTCGGTTTCATCACCAATCCCGACCGCACCCAGGGCGGCCACCTGTGGTGGCGGGCGGAGCCAGGCGGCACCTGCATCGGGACCGTAGTGGAGTGGGTTCAGTACAACACCACGGCGACCAAGGCCTGGCGGGTGATCGTCTACTCGGCGCAGCACCCGGGCGGCCAGGTGGTGGCCGAGCAGACCTTCACCCTCGGCCGGGGTTGGTACTGGTGGAGCTTCGGCGTGCACCAGGTCTTCCCGGGCCTGTCGGCGGTGTGCATCACCGCGGACGAGTCCTTCGGTGTACCGTGCCTGCCCTTCGGCACGTGAGCCTACGGCAGGGCGGCTAGCAGCGCCCGGCACGCCTGTTCGCAGCGGCGGCACGCCTCGGCGCAGACCCGGCAGTGCGCGTGCATCGGGGCGTGCCGTTCGCACTCGTCGCCGCAGCTGCGGCAGATGGCCACGCAGGACTCCAGGAGCGGGCGCAGGACGGCAGGATCGTAGTCGATCAGGCGGCTGGTGACCGCCTCGGCCGTGGCGCAGATGTCGGTACAGTCCAGGCAGAGCCGGATGCACCGGACCATGTCGGCCAGGTTGGGCTCGCCTAGGTCGGCGGCGTTGTCGGCCGTGCAGGCCTGCGCGCAGTCGCTCATCGCGTCGATAGCCGCGGCCAGCAGGTCGGCGTCCACGTCCACAGTGCGCGAGAAGGTGTCCAGCATCTGCCGGGCGTAGCTCATGGAGCGTCTCCTGTCGTTACGGGCGCCGCCGGTCCGCGGCGCCGCCCACGTTGGCGATGATCACGGCGAACGGCGGGATCACCAAGGCCACGACCGAGACGACGATGGCCGCGGTCATCGAGTAGCGGTCCAGGACCGCCCAGGACAAGACGAACAGACCGATGCAGACGGTCATGAGCGCCAGGTAGACACGCTTGTCCCGGCGCGACGGCGGCGGCCCCGCCGGCTCGTCCTGGTGCTGCCCGTCGCCGGTCATCGGTGTCCGTTCCTTCCCGCCCGGCTAGCATCCCCCGCGCTTGGCGATGCCCCTGCTGGCGGCTGCTCAAACGCCGGGCGTCCAGGGCAGCCGGTAGGCCCGGTAGGTCGCGATGCCGGCCGGGAGTTCAGCGTTGAACAGCAGCTTCCCAGACGGGCTGAACTCGGAGATGTAGGGCAGGTTGCCCCAGCCGACGAACAGGTCGCCGTTGCGCGTGGTCTGCGCGTTGCCCATGACCCCGGCGACCAGTCCCTCGGGCTGGTTGTCGGACTTGATCAAGGTGGCCACGTGGGTCTGCAGGTCCAGCCGGACGGTGACCGCCCGGCTGGAGCCGAGCAGCATGCCGCCGGACTCGTCGTCGAACCACGTGTACTCGCCGCCGCCGATGGCCTCGGGGTCATGCTGCCAGGCGAAGATCTCGCCGTCGTGGTCCAGGGCCTGGCCGGGTCCGGCCTTGAGGGTGAACGAACTCTGCTTGCCGCCCAGCTCCCAGATGATCTGCCCGGTGTGGATGTTCACCTTGTAGGTGGTCCACGTGTTGCGCGCGTCGATCAGCAGGTTGCCGTCGGTGTCCAGGTGGACGGCGTTGATGTGGAACCAGTCCCACGACATGCTGGCCGAGCCCGGCCGAGGCATCTGGCTATCGCGGTAGGGCACATGATCGGCGCTGTTCCACTGGAACAGGACCCGGCCCGTCTTGATGTCGATCTCCTGTACGACGCCGTCGATGACCTGCTGGTCAGACGGGCCGCCGATGGAGCTGAGGTTGGCCGTCGAGGACTGGTCGGCCAGGATCAGCGCGGTGTTCCACGGCGTGATGAGGAACTCGTGGAAGTCGGTCATGTACCCCTCGGCCGCCCTGACGGTGGCCATCGGCTGGTAGTGGTCGTTGTAGATCTCGTCGGTCCCGCCCCCGGGGCCGCCGCCCTGGAACCAGGTCAGGACCGGCTGGCCCAGATAGGTCTGGGTGCGGAAATCGGTGGCTATCTCACCGGCCGGCAGCGGATGGAACCACACCACCCGGCCGGTGTTGGTGATGATCTCCGGGCCGTTCTGGTAACCGCCGCCCTCGGGCGCCAGGAAGATGTCCCCGTTGCCGTTGTTCCCGCCGTGGGTCAAGATCGTGATCGGCGGCGCCTCGGTGCCCGCGCCGGGCACTTCCCCCGGTGGCCCCGAGGAGCACGAGGTCGCCGCGACGCAGACCGCGGCGCCGGCCAGCATGGCGATGAGCCGCGCACGGCCCAGCCGCCCGTGCGTGACCTGCGACGCGAATCCCACCATGACCTCCGTAAGGGGGAGTTCCCGCGCGGAAGCAGGCCGCCCCCGTGACCTGTCTAACGAGTAATTCCGCGTGAGGTTTCATCGCAGGTCACAGGGTGGTCTAGGACCCTGGGGGCCAGCACGCACAGCGGGTTCGGAGCCGTTCACGGCGCTCCGCGGGTCAGGGCGGTTTCGAGGGTACGGCGGTGGCGGATCATCCAGGCCGCGGAGCGGGCGCGCCAGGCCATCGCCCACAGCGCGATCGGGTGTGCGGTCAGCTCCGGGGTAACGGAGGCGGCGTCGGCTTCCCAGGCGGTGTCGCAGATGGCGAACTCGATGATCTGGCTCAGGAAACCGCTGCGCTGGCGGGCGGTCAGCCCGTAGGCGTCGACGATGGCGCCGAGTTGGCGGGCCCGGTCCGCCACCGGCGGCAGGTGCTCGCGCCGGGCGACCATGTCGTCGTGGAGCTTGGCGTTGAGCCAGGCCAGCTGGGCCAGCTCCACCAGGGGGTCGACCGGCCCGGCGGTCTCCCAGTCGATGAGCGCGACCGGCAGGCCGCCCCGAGCGACGATGTTCCAAGGGGCCACATCGCAGTGACCGATGACCTTGACCGGGCGACCCAGGTCGCGGCCGGGCCAGGGGAACCAGACGGCATCCGAGGGCGGGCGGAACGACCGGGTGGCGCGGTGCAGATCGCGCAGCAGGCGGCCGACCGCGGCGGCACCGTCCATGCTCCACGGGCCGGGCTGGGTGAACTCGCCGTCGATGAACGTCAATACCTCCCGGCCAGCACGGTCCAGCCCTGACCCGATGACGCGCGGCGCGGCGGCGAAGCCGACGTCCTCCAGGTGGCGCAGTAGGGCATGCACCGCTGGCGTCCACGGCCC
Source organism: uncultured Actinomycetes bacterium (assembly GCA_963722055.1). GTDB lineage: Bacteria > Actinomycetota > Actinomycetes > Streptosporangiales > Streptosporangiaceae > Palsa-504. The sequence continues at coordinate 229,213 of CAVRLA010000019.1, forward strand.
GGCCTCACGGATCACCGCGTTGCCCCGGCGGTGGACTACCGACCGGCCGCCGCCGTGCAGAGGAATCAGATCATCGGGCGAGGTCACGATCCATTGTCGACCTCGCGCAGCCCGGCCGCCGACCGGTTTTCTCCCCCGGACCTGGCCGCGGCGCTAGGCCCGGTCCGCGACGTGCTCCTCCCAGCCGGGGGGCGGGCCGATGGCGGCGGCGTCGGGTCCGAGCTGGGTCACGTAGACCGGGTGCACCTGGCGCCAGGTCTGCCCCCAGGCCGGCGGGGACGTGCCGTCGAGGTCGCTGGCCAGCAGGTCGAGGCACTCGTGCCAGCCGGCCGCGTCCCGGGCGGCCTTGCCCACGTCATCGAAGGTGTCGGTCAGCGTGAGCAGGGTCCCCGCGCCGTCCGCCGCCAGCTCGATCCGGAGCAGATCGGTACCCCAGGTGAACTCCATGACCGAGGGCGGGTCGAAGACCAGCATCTGGCCGTCGAAGCCGTCCCCGTCGGAGCTCACGAACCGCAGCGACGCACCGGCCTTGCGCTCGCCCACGATCTGCTGGGGATACCAGACCGCCAGGTGCTCCGGCTCGGTCACGGCCCGCCACACCTTCTCGCGCGGGTGGGCCAGCCTGCGGGTGAACGTGAGCGTCCAGCGGTCGCCCTGGCGGGCCAGGGTGCCGAGGCTCGTATCGTCCATGGTGCGATTCTCCTCACTCGTCCATGTCGTCGAGGTGGGTCTCTAGCACGTCGAGCCGCTCACTCCACGCGGCCCGGTACGGGGCCAGCCACTCATCGATCTCCCGGAGCGGCTCGGTCCGGATCCGGTACCGGCGCCGCTGGCCGTCGGCTCGCACCTCGACCAGGCCCGCCTGGCGCAGGATCCGCAGGTGCTTGGACACCCCTGGCTGGCTGAGGCCCAGTTCCGAGGTCAGGTTGCCGACCGTCTGCTCGCCGCCGCGGAGCAGATCGAGGATGCGCCGCCGGTGCGGTTCGACCAGAACCTCGAACACGCGGCAAATATAGCTAGAAAGAAATATAACTGTCAAGAAATATTAGAGGCAGGATCCGGCCGGCTGGCGCTGACCTGCTGCCAGTGAGCCGCGACCTTGGCCAGCAAGCCGACGAGCTGCTCACGCTCGGCGGGGTCAGGAATCGCAGCGGACCGCACGCGGCCCGCAGGGACAGCCGCTACCTGGGTTCAGCACTCCGTAACCGGAAGGCGGGAAGCACCGGTCACGGCGGCCGAGCGCGACGAACTGCTCGCGCTGCTGCGGGCCATGGACATGCCCACCGATCCCATCGCAGAGCTCAACGTCCAGGGCTGAGAGGATGGCACGGTGGACATCACCCAGCTGATTCTGGATGACCATCACGAGCAGCGCCGGCTGTTCGCGATCTTGGAGCAGATCAGCCGCACAGACACCGAGGTCCTGTCCGCCGTGTGGGGACGGCTGGCGTCGTTCCTCGAGCTGCACGCGGCGGCCGAGGAGGAGCTTTTCTACCCGGCACTGCTGCAGGTGGGCCTGGCCGCGCGGCGGGCGTCCGGGGTGGAGGGCGAGACGCTGGACGCGATCGGCGATCACAACGACATCAGGGACGCGGTCGCGGAGGTGGCCCGGCACCAGGTCGGCACCGACGCGTGGTACGCCGCGGTGGCCGCGGCGAACCTGGCCAACGGCGACCACATGGCCGAGGAGGAACGCGAGGGGCTAACCGACTTCCGGCGGCTGGCCAGCCTGCAGCGCCGGCACGACCTAGCCGTGGCGTTCGCGGCCTACGAGGCGCGGCACTTCGCGGGCGTCACCCCACACGACCGGGACCCGGCCGAATACGTCCGGGAGGCCGAGGAAGGCCTGCGCCCGCCGACGGGCGGGTCGCTCAGCATCGGCAGCCTCAAGAGCACCTGACCGCCGGGTCGCTCAGTCGTGATCGCAGGTACGGCGCAGGGTATCCGGGGTCAGGTCGGCCAGAGTGGGGTAACCGTCGACGGCCATGATCAGGTCGGCCTCGGCCAGGATGCTCCGTAGCACGTGGACGACGCCGTCGGCACCTCCGAGGGCCAGGCCGTAGGCGTACGGTCGGCCGAGGCCGACCGCGGTGGCCCCCAGGGCCAGGGCCTTGATCACGTCGGCGCCGGAGCGGATGCCGGAGTCGAACAGCACCGGCAGGCCGTCGGCCGCCTCGACCACGCCGGGCAGGCAGTCCAGGGCGGGCAGGCCGCCGTCGGCCTGCCGTCCGCCGTGGTTGGAACAGTAGATCCCGTCCACCCCGCCGTCCCTGGCCCGGCGCACGTCGTCGGGATGGCAGAGGCCCTTGACCAGCAGGGGCAGCGTGGTCAGCGAGCGCAGCCAGGGCAGGTCATCCCAGGTGAGCGGGTTCCCGAACAGCCCCGCCCAGCGTCCTACGGTGGCGGCCAGGTCGCGGTCAGGATCCTGGTCCAGGAGCGCGCGAAACACCGGGTCGGTGGTGTAGTTGGCCAGGCAGTGCCCGCGCAGCTGCGGGAAGTTGCTGGCGGCCAGGTCGCGCGGGCGCCAGCCGGTCAGCCACGTGTCGAGCGTGACCACGATGCCCTTGAAGCCCGCGGCCTCGGCCCGGGAGACCAGGCTGGCGGCCAGGTCCCGGTCGGTGGGCGTGTAGAGCTGGAAGAAGCCGGGGGTCGCGCCGAACCGGGCGGCCACGTCCTCCAGGGGGTCCACGGACAGGGTGGAGGCGATCATCGGGACCCCGGTGCGCGCCGCCGCGGCCGCGGTGGCCAGGTCGCCATGCCCGTCCTGGGCGCACAGGCCGAGGACGCCGATGGGCGCCATGAACAGCGGAGAGGGCAGCGTCATCCCGAACAGCTCGACCGACAGGTCCCGCTGGGTGGCGCCGACGAACATCCGCGGCATCAGCCCCCACCGGTGGAAGGCACTGACGTTGGCCCGCTGGGTGTGCTCGCTGCCCGCCCCGCCGACCACGTAGGACAGCACCGACGGCGGCAGCGCCTGCGCGGCGCGGGCCTCCAGCTCGGCGAACGCCATCGGGAACGCAGGCAGGACCCCCTGCAGCCCGGCCAGGTAGATCTCGAGCTGGTAGTCGCCGAACGCCGGGCTGGTCATCTGGTTTCCTCCACGGTCGTCGTTACCAGGCCGTCCCGGGGGGCGGCACGATCGGGGGGACGATGGCCTCGATCAGGTGCGGGCCCGCCTCAGCGTAGGCCCGGCGCAGCTCCCGGTCGAGGTCCTCGGCGGTGGTCGCGCGGACGGCAGGGACGCCCAGCCCGGTGCTGATCGCGGTGAAGTCCGGGGTCGGGCCGGACAGGTCGAGCATCCGCGCGGCCCGCTCCCCCGCCCGCCCGGCGGCGGTGCGGGCCAGCTCCATCCGCAAGACGGCGTAGGCGGCGTTGTTGATCAGCACGGTGGTCACATTGAGCTGCTCCCGGGCCTGGGTCCACAGGGCCTGGATGGTGTACATCGCGCTGCCGTCGGCCTCCAGGCACAGCACCGGCCGGTCCGGCGCGGCGACCGCGGCGCCCGTGGCGGCCGGCAGGCCCTGGCCGATCGAGCCGCCGGTCAGGGTCAGCAGGCTGTGCCGGGCCGCGCCGGTCAGGGCGGTGGGCAGCGCGAAGCCCGAGGTGTTGGCCTCGTCGGCGATGATGGCGCCCGCCGGGAGCGACGCGGCGATCGTGTTGGCCAGGCTGATCGCGGTGAGCGGGCCCGGCTCGGCCGGACGGACGGCCGGGGCCGCCAGGACCGGAGGCGTCCCGGTCGCGACCAGGACGGCCAGGTGCTCGAGGGCGGCCACGGCATCCTGGTCGCGCTCGGCCAGGACGGTGACGGAACAGCCCGCGGGCACCAGGTCGCTGGCCCGGCCGGGGTAGGCGAAGAACGACACCGGCGAGCGCGCGCCGACCAGGATGAGGTGCCCGACCCCGGCCAGCTGGTCTTCGGCCTGCTCGGCCAGGTAGGCCAGCCGGTCCACGGCCGGGAGCCCGGCGCCGCGCTCCATCCGGGCCGGGAACGTCTCGGCCAGCAGCCGCGCTCCGGTCGCGGCGCGGATCCGGCTGGCGGCCCGCAAGCCGGGCTCGGACAGGGCTTTACCGCCGAGGAAGAGCATCGCCTGGGGCGATAGCAGGTCGGCCACCGAGGTTACCTGACTGTCATCGACTATGGTCGATGACAGCTGCTCGGCGGTGGGGCGGGCGGGCGCCAGGGCTCCTCCCTCGCTCCAGGACACGTCGGCGGGCAGGACCAGGGTGGCGATCTGGCCGCGGCGGGCCGCGGCCAGGGCGCGCATCGCGTCCCGGGCCAGGTCACGGGTGGTCCCGGAGGTGTGCACCCAGCCGGACACCGTCCGGGCCAGGGCCTCGATGTCGGACTGCAGCGGGGCGTCGTAGCGGACGTGACCGGTGGCGTGAGCCCCGACGATGGTCAGCACGGGGCTGCCTGCCCGGCGGGCGTTGTGCAAGTTGGCCAGCCCGTTGGCCAGGCCGGGGCCAAGGTGCAGCAGCACGGTGGCGGGCCGTCCGGCGATGCGCGCGTAGCCGTCGGCGGCGCCGGTGGCCACGCCCTCGAACAGGGCCAGCACGCCGCGCATCTGCGGCACGGAGTCCAGGGCCGCGACGAAATGCATCTCCGACGTACCCGGGTTCATGAAGCACACGTCGACGCCCGCCCCGACCAGGCTGGCGATCAGCGCCTGAGCACCGTTCACCCGGCTGATCGTAAGGCACGCCGCATCAGCGGGCTGAGTGGGCTCCGGTCATCATGGCGGCCAGGTCTTCCGGGTGCATGAACGAGGGCGGCGGCGGGGGTCCCCAGGCGAACAGGCCGGCCGCGTTCGACATCCGGTCGATCCCGACGCTGATGATCCTCCGCGACGGCATCATGCTGTACGCGCAGCCGGGCGCGCTGCCGGAGTCCGCGCTCGAGCAGCTGATCACCAAGGCCAGCGAGCTGGACATGGACGAGGTCCGGGCCAGCCTGGCCGCGTCGCAGACGCCCGACAGCACCGAGGCGCCCGCCAAGGCCTGAGCCGCGGTCGGCCGGTCGCGGCTAGGACAGCACGCGGCGGCGGAAGTTGCGCAGGCCGATGGCCAGGAACACCGCGGCGAAGGCCACTATGACCGGGTAGATCACGTACAGATGCATGTGCGGCGCGTCGGTGAACGCGGCGCGCATGCCCTCGTTCACGTAGACGAGCGGATTGATCAGTACGATCGTCTGCAGCCAGGGCCAGCCGCCCACGGTAACCGGCGCGAGCTTGGTCCACGCGTAGTAGGTACAGCCCAGGAACGTGATCGGCAGGATGATGAAGCCGAACATCAGGCCGATGTTCCTCGGCTCGAAGCTGGTACCGAGGACCAGACCGAGACCCGCCATCGCGACGCAGGCCAGCGGCACCAACGTGACGATGATCCACCAGTGCAGAGACAAGTGAGCCTCCACCCCGGGCGCGTGGACGACCGAGGCGATCGGCAGCACGATGGCCGCGGACAGGATGCCCTGAGCCGCGCCGGAGAGTACCTTCTCGATCGCCACCAGCCAGATCGGGCAGGGAGCCTGGACCCGGTCCTCGATCTCGCGGGTGAAGCCGAACTCCTGGGCCATGGCCAGGGCGATGGACTGCACGCCCTGGAACATGATCGAGATGCCGACCACGCCCGGGACCAGGATGGTCGCGAAGGCCGATTGCTCGGCGGACCCGTGGCCGCCGATACCCTGCCCGATCTTCGGGAACACGTACAGGAACACGAAGCAGAGCAGGAACGGCTGGATGAGCGTGCGCAGCACGAACTCCCAGATGTGCTTGCGCAGCACCACGAGGTCGCGCAGCAGCAGGGCGCCCAGCGCGGTCCAGCTGGCGGCGGCCACCGACCGGGTGGGACCGCCGCCGATCCGCCGGGCTCCCGGGGTTGGGGCCGGCGCGGTGACCGAGGCCGTCATTCCTCTCTCAGCTCCCTTCCGGTCAGGCTGATGAACACGGTCTCCAGGGTGGGCTCGGCGATCGACACGTCGACCAGGTCGTAGCCCTCGCGTTCGGCGGCCAGCACGATGCGCGGGACGAGCCGGTCGGCGCCCTGCATGTGCAGTTCGAGCTTGTCGTCGGCCACCCGGGTGCGGGTGACGCCCTCGACGTCCTTGGCCAGCAGTTCGGCCAGCCGGGCCGGGTCGCCGGTGGTCCTGACCGTGACGATCGTGTCGGCGCCGATGCCCTGTTTGAGCGCGGCGGGCGTGTCCAGGGCCAGGATGCGGCCGTGGTCCATGATCGCGACCCGCTGGCAGAGCCGGTCGGCCTCCTCCATGTAGTGCGTGGTGAGCAGGATGGTCTGGCCCTCGCCGTGCAGTTCGCCGAGCAGGTCCCACAGCGCGAGCCTGCTCTGCGGGTCCAGGCCGGCGGTGGGCTCGTCGAGGAAGAGCACGCTCGGGCGGTGGAAGATGGCCCGGGCCACCATGAGCCGCTGGGCCATGCCGCCGGACAGGGCGTAGACCGAGGCCTTGGCCCACCTGCTGAGCTGGAACTGCTCCAGCAACTGGTCCGCGGTCTGCCGGGAGGCCTTGGCGCCCATGCCGAAGAGGCGGCCATGGAAGTACAGGTTCTCCCAGACGGTGAGCTGGCGGTCCAGGGTGTTCTGCTGGGAGACGATCCCGCTGAGCTGCTTGGCCAGCGCGGGATGGGCCGCGACGTCGACCCCGCCGAGGAGGGCCCGGCCGGAGGTCGGCACCACGCGGGTGGTGAGCATGCCGGCCGTGGTGGTCTTGCCGGCGCCGTTCGGGCCGAGAAGGCCGAAGATCTCCCCGGTCTGCACGTCGAGGTTGAGCTTGTCCACCGCGGCGAAATCGGTGCCCGGGTAGACCTTGGTCAGATCCTCGGTGTGGATGACGGCATCCGGTTCGCTCATAGGGTTCCCAGCCTAGGGCCCCGTCCGGGGCGGTCAGCGCGCTGGCCGCGGCGGGAAGCCGGCTGGCGGGAGGGTTCTGTGCGCAGCAGCGCCTCCGGGCCGGCCGGTCCGGCCGGGCTGGGCCGCTCACGGGCCGCTCCGGGGGCGGGCGTGTGACGTGAGGAGTTGGTGGGGCGGAGGGGGTAGTGGCGGGGCGGCGAAGGGCTAGCGGTGGGCGCCGACTAGGGCGATGTGGATCTTGGCGGCGGGGGCGGGGGTGCCTGCCTCGTCGGAAAAGGGCCCGTAGGGGGTGCCGTAGGCGGGGGTGCCGGGCTCCTGGTGCCAGCTGTCGGCGAGCGAGCCGGCATCGACGGCGTCGTAGCCGATCGAGTCGAGGAACGCGGTCACCTCCGCCTTGGCCGCCGCGCTGTCGGCCGCGATGGGCAGGGCGCTGCGGTCCTGCGCGCCGTGCGGGCGGGCCAGCGAGCCCAGGTGCTTGAAGAAGATGTTGTTGAAGACCTTCACCACCTGGGCGTCGGGCCGGTCGCGCTGGAGCAGGCCGCTGCTGGTCAGCGCGCCGGTGTCGAGCTCGGCGAGGTGGCCGTCGCGCTGGGGGTAGTAGTTGCCGGTGTCCATGACCGTCTTACCGGCCAGCGGCTTGACCGGGAGTTCGCCGAACGCCTTGACCGGCACGCTGACCAGCACCAGGTCGCCCGCCTCGGCGGCTTGATCCGCGGAGCCGGCGGTCGCGAGCGGGCCGAGTTCGGCCGCGAGCTCGGCCAGAGTCTCCGGACCGCGGGAGTTGCTCAGTACGACGTGATACCCGGCCGCCACGCTGAGCCGGGCCACGGTGCCGCCGATCAAGCCACTGCCGATGATGCCTAGGGTTGTCATGAGCGCGCCAACCCCGGATCGCCACCGATCATTCCGGGCGATCCGGGGCTGATGCGGCCAGTGAGCGGCCAGTGAGGGGTCGGTGAGCGGTCAGCGGTCCGGGAGCACGAGCTCGCCCAGGGACTCGCCGATAGCCTCGACCTCGGTGACCGTGGTGATCTCGCTCGACGGCCGGGCCGACCCGGCCCGCGGGCGCAGGGTCAGGTAGCTGACCACGACTCCGGCCGCCATCAGGGCGATGGTGACCAGCAGGCCGGTGTGGTAGCCGTCCAGGAACGCGTGCACCGGGTCGGCGCCGGCCCGCAGGGAGGCGGCCCGGCGGGTGCTCAGCACCGCGCCGATGACCGTGATGCCGAGCAGGCCGGCGACCTCGCGCGAGGCGTTGAGCAGCGCGGATGCGATACCGGCCTGAGCCGGCGGGGTGGCGTCCATGACCGCGTTGGTCAGCGGCACGTTCATCAGGCCGGCGCCCGCGCCGAAGAGCATGAACCCGGGCAGCAGCGCGGGGTAGGTCACGTTCAGGCCGAGGCGGGCGAAGAGGACCAGGCCAACCACCATGAGCAGCATCCCGAACGCCACCGTGCGGTACGCCCCGGCTCGCGCTTGCACCTGCGGCGCGACGGCGGCGAATACCGCGACGCACAGCGCCATGGGCACGAAGGCCAGGCCCGCCTTGACCGGGGAGAAGCCGAGCGTCTCCTGCAGGTAGAGCGAGGTGAAGAAGTAGATGCCGAGGATGCCGAAGGCCCAGATCATCATCGTGCCGACGCCGCCGCTGAACGCCCGGCTCCGGAACATGCTCAGGTCAACCATCGGGCGGGCGGTGCGGGACTCGATGACCAGGAAGGCAGCCATGGCCACGGCGGCCAGCGCGAATGCGCCCAGGATCAGCGGCGCGGTCCAGCCCCGGACGTTCCCCTCGATCAGCGCGTAGGTCAGCGCGAACAAGGCCACCGCGGAGCTGACCAGGCCGGGCACATCGAGCTGCCGGGCCGCGGAGGACTCGCGGGACTCATCCACGTACCGCAGCGCGATGGCGAACGTGATCACGCCGACCGGCACGTTGATGAGGAAGATCCAGCCCCAGTGGAGGTGCTGGCTGATCAGGCCGCCGAGCACGGGACCGGTCGCGAGGGCCAGGGCCCCGACCGCGGCCCAGATGCCGATGGCCGTGTTGCGTTCCCTGATGTCGCGGAACGTGGCCACGATGATGGCCAGCGTGGCCGGCATGAGCAGCGCCGCGCCGATGCCCTGGATGGCCCGGCTGGCGATCAGCACGCCGCCGCTGCCCGCCAGCCCGGCGGCCAGCGAGGAGAACGTGAAGACGCCCAGGCCGAGCAGGAACAGCCGGCGCCGCCCGTAGACGTCCGCGAGCCGGCCCCCGACCAGCAGCAGCCCGGCCAGCGTGAGCAGGTAGCTGCTGACCACCCACTCCAGCCCGGACACCGACAGGTGCAGGCTGCGCTGGATGGTCGGGATCGCGACGTTGACGATGTTGTTGTCGAGGTAGGTCATGAAGGCGGCCAGGCTCACGGCCGCCAGGGCCCACCATCGCCGGCCCTCCCGGTGCCCCGTAGAGGGATCCGCTGACACGGTGCTCGCTGACACAGCGATGTCCTTTCCCCTGAGTCTCATGTACGTCGTACCTGTATGTCGTTCATATACGTCGTACAAGTACGTTGTACATCATTGCTTGTACGTTGTATAGTTGTCAAGTGATGGATGCAGATCCCCGGCTTCAGGAGCCGGACGGCGAGGACGCGGGACGGGCGCGGCTCAGCAAGCGCGCCGTCGTCGACCGCGCGCTCAAGCTCGCCGACACCGAGGGGCTGGACGCGCTGACCATCCGCAAGCTGGCCCAGGACCTGGGCGTCACCCCGATGGCGCTGTACTGGCATTTCCGCAGCAAGGACGACCTGCTGGAGGGGATGGCGGAACAGGTCTGGGGTGAGATCGACGTACACGTCGACCCGTCGGTGCCGTGGTGGGTCCAGCTCCGGGGCGGGCTGGAGTCCCTGCTCCGGGTGCTACGCGCCCACTCGTCCGCACCCCAGCTGGTGCTCGAACATGAGAAGCGGAACGAGGCGGCGCTGCGCGCCACCGAGGCCACCCTGGAGATCCTGCGGAGCGCCGGCTTCGATCTGCAGCACGCCACCGAGATCGCCCGCAGCACTCTGTGGACCGGGATCATGCTGGTCATGAGCGAGGCCGGCTATCACCCGGAACTGTCCGAGGAGGAGCGCACCGAGCTGCACCGGCAGAGCGAGATCTACTTCAAGATGCTGCCCTCGGCCCGCTACCCGCGGCTGGTCGAAGCGGCCGCGCCGATGGCCGACTGCGACCCGGACTTCCACTACCGGCTCGGCGTCGAGATGTTCATCGCCGGGGTCCGGGCCATGGCCGAGCGGTACGGACGGGACCCAGCGGGTTCGTAACAGCGGGTACTGGGTGCCGGATCACGGTCGGCCTCGATCATGGCTTCACCGCCCTGGCGTGCAAGAACATGGGGATCCGCTGCCAGCGCCGCTCGGCGGGATCGCGGGCGATCAGCTCGTCGGGGGCCCTGGGCTCGCGGAGGGCCTCGATCAGCAAGTCGGCCACCGCGCGCGGCATCTGGTCCATGTCGTGCAGGCACATGTACGCCACGACCAGGTCGAACGCCCCGTCCCGGAACGGCAGCGCGGCCGCGTCGGCCAGCACGGCGGGCGGGGCGGCCTCGTGGCTGACCGCCAGCCGCACCATGGTCGGCGAGGCGTCGACCCCGGCCACCCGGTAACCCAGCGGCCGCAGCAGCCGGCCGAGTCGTCCCTCGCCGCAGCCCAGATCCAAGGTCCGGCGGCCCGGTGACGGCAGCAGGTCCAGCAGCACCGGCAGGTTGATGTCCTGGTGCGAACGGTCATGGCCCGTACGGGCGAACTCCGCCCAGTTGCGGGCCTGCGATTCCCAGCCGTCCCGCATCCTCACCCGGTAAGCGTGCCACACCCTGCTGACCCGGGGCGCGATCGCGCTTCACCGGGATCAGTTCCAGGACGAGCGAGATCAGCGCATCCGCGACGACCAGCGTCCGGATCAGATCCGGCGAGCCGGCAATGTTCCGGGTTTCCGGGCAATGGCACCGGAAGCCCGGATCATTTCGCGATGCCTCAGCGGGCCAGCAGGGGGATGAGGACCTGAGCGTCGGGAGTTCCCCAGCCGGTGACCGGGTCCCAGCCGGGTCCGGCCTGGTAGCCGGTGATCGTGACCGGCGGCGAGGTGGAGGTGAGGACCACCGTGTTGTTGCCGGTGGTGATGTCGTGGAACGCCTTGCGGTACAGCGGGCTGCGGGCGATCCGGTAGATGGCGGGGTTGACGAAGCCCAACGGGTGGCCGGCCTCCTGGTCGGCCAGGGCGATCAGGCCGGCCCAGAACGGCGCGCCGGCGCTGGTGCCGCCGGCCCCGACGAGGATGTAGTTTTGGCCGCCGCCGTAGCTGAACGCGAGGGCCATGCCGGTGCCAGATTCAGCGTCGGCCGCCACGTCGGGCACGCCCCGCGTGGCGCCGATGCCGGGCACGCCATCCTGGTAGGCGGGCCGGGCGAACAGGTGGCTGAACCCGCCACCCGACGCGCCGGGCTGCGGGGGCAGTCCGGGGGTGTTCCAGGCGGTCTCGCTGATGTACGCGCCCGTGACGGGGTTCGCGGTCAGGCTGGTGCCGCCCACCGCGAGCACGAGCGGATCGGAAGTGGGCAGGATGACTTCCCTGGCCGGAGTGGACGAGCCGTTGCCGATCACGCCCTCGTCTCCCGATGCGACGACGACGGTGACATGGCGGGCGGCGGCGTACTCCAGCGCCGAGTTCATGGTCGCCACCTCCGCACTGGTCCAGGAGTCCTCACCCAGGTTGAAGTCCTGACCAATGCCGCTTTGGGAGATCACCTCGCCGTTGCGGGCGGCGATCCGCACCGCCGTGGCCCACGTGGCGGCGAGCTTCGCCGGGGTGCTCACGTCCGCCGGGTCGACCAGAAGCTCGCGGATGGTGGCGTCCGGGGCGACGGCGTGCACCAGCTCGGTGTCCTCCACCTCCTCCACGCCGGCCAGCCACGGCGAGGCGGACGAGCCGGCCAGGGTCGTCCGGATGACCTGGATCCGTGCCGGGGGCAGGTCGAACCGGCTGTCGAGGTCCGCCATGTCCTGCCGGATGTCGGTGACCGCCGGGGGCGGCGCCGGCCCCGTTCCGGCCGGCCCCGTTCCGACCGGTCCCCGTTTCGGCCTCCTCGGGCAGCACCACCGTGACGCCGCGGCCGTCGATCCCGCGATCCAGCAGCGGCTGGATGCCGTAGGCGACCCGGAGCTGCCGGGGTGTGTAACACGACAGGGAGCCCAGGCAGTCAGTCGCCGCGGCGCCAGGCGGGCTGGCCGCTGCCGGTGCTGCGGCGCCGCCCGTTCCCATGCTGCCGGCAGGCAGCAGGTGCTGGCAGCCGTCGTTAGCCCGCGCCAGGGGGCTGTTGCCGTTGGGGTGCCCGCTGATGCTGAAGCCCTCCGATGGGTTGGGGTCGGGGAAGCCCGGCACGCCGTGGGATTGCATGCAGTGCGCGTAGGCCAGGTTCGCCCGGTAGGTCGCCGACCCTGTCGAGGCAGAGCCGCCGGAGGACGAGGGGCTGCCGCCGCACGCCGTGGCCAGCACGGCGACGGCTGCCACGACAGCCAGGGCTGCCGCACGCTGCGGGCCCCGGCTACCGCCGGTCTTGCCGTTCATCGCAGGCCCCTCAAGAAGCCAAAACGGCACGTCATCTCTTCCTCCTGCTTCTCCCCTGCAACCTGTTGTACAGAAGGAGAGGTCACAGCACGGTGACCGGAAATGTGACCTGACTGTCACCCGCCGCCTGCGATGCTGGGAAGCCGGCGGCCGACCGGGCGGGAGTCGCTAAGCGGCGGGCAGGCGATGCGGGTTCTGGTGACCGAGGAGCACGTGGCGGTCAACCGGTACGACGTGATGGTGCTCGACCGGGACGCGGGCGGCGGGCGCGGGTGGGTGAGCCACGGTTCGTTCGTTCCATAAAAATCATTAATGAATCGAACGGGCCGTGGTGCTACGGGCCTGTACCGAAGACGCGGCTCACCGTGATGTCGTCGGGGGCGGGCGGGATTCTCACGCAGAGTCGGCGGCGGGGAGGGTCACCTCGAACTCGACCCCGACCTCGTCCTTCAGCTTGAGCGCACCGAAGAAGCCGACGTACGGCTTGAGCCCGAGCGCGGACTGCACCACCTGGGCCGAGCCCCGGTACCGGCCGGGCGCGGGCTCGGACACCTGCAACCGGACCGGCTCGCTGCGCCCGTTGAGGGTGAACGTGCCCTCGATCGCGCCGCCGGTGCTGCCCACGCGGACGATCCGGGACGAGGTGAAGCTGGCCGTGCCGGTGCCGATGATCCCGCCCATGGTCTTGCGGATCTCGCCGCGGTCCCGGTCGGAGAGCGGCTTGGCGCCGCCGGTGCCCTCTCGGACCTCCAGCGAGCCGAGATCGAGTTCGGCGGAGACGGTGGCGGCCGTGACGCCGCCGGCCGCCTCGTCCGGCACCTCGATCTGTGCCGACCAGCGGGTGACCTCGATGGTCAGGTCATGGCCGGCCCTGGCTGCGATCCCCTGCCGGCCCGTCTTGAGCACGACGCGTCCGTTGTCCGGCCCGAGCCGGAAGTTACCCGTGATATCAGCCACGGGGCCAACCGTACGGGCTCGGGTGGGCCGGGGTCTACTCATGGTTCCCGCGAGATCAGGTATAGCGCCTGGTCTGAGTAGTAACGGCAGGGATCAGGGCAGTGTGATCAGGGCAGGGGGAAGTCGCCGAACAGCTCGCGGATCCGGCGCAGGTCGCGCAGCCGCGGCTCGGTGGTGCCGCCCACCCAGCGGCTGACCGTCTTGACCGAGACCCCGAGCTGGCGGGCGGCCACCTCCATGGTCATGCCCTCGCGGCGCAGCGCGGCCGCCATCCAGTCGGCGAAGTCGGTCTCGTCCGGGTCCGGCCCGCCCATCCCGTTGCGGCCTATAGCGGCGGGCTCCTGGGACTTGAGTAGCGAGGCCAGGGCATCCAGGCCCGCGGGCGTCCCGATCTGGGCACCGGAGCGCAGCACGTCGACCTCGACGTGGTCGGGGAAGATCCGGAACGAGACGTTGATCGCTCCGGTCGAGCCGGCCGCCTCGAGCAGCGCCTGGGCGACGGTCTCGCCCACCTCGCGGTTGTCCTCTTCGGACAGAGGTGACTGGGACAGGCAGCGGCGGACGAAGTCGCGGATGTCAGGGATGGACGACGGGCGCGCGGGGAACGTCTGCGACAGGACCACGACCGGTACAACCTCAACCTTGTCGCTGATCAAGTCGGCTGGCCTGTCCATCGCCACCCTCCGGGTCACCACACACGGTGAATCGCCCCGCCACGCCGCTGTCGCCGGGGTATGACAATGAGGGTACGTGGAATATCGCTCCGTAGACGAGTCGGGGCGGATAGACATATGTGTCTATCCAGGAGACTGTTCTGTCTTGCAGATCCGAACGCCGCAGGAATAGGCTGTCGTCACCGGCGATGGCGCCCTTGCCGTCAGCCGGCCATTTGTGAGCATGTGATGAGCGGTCAGCATGCCGGCGCATCTCGTCGGCGAGCGACTGGGCCACGGCGAGAAATGGGCTCGCGTGACTCAGCGGTACCGCATAGCCCGGTACTCGCCGTGCCGCCGCGCGTCGGGTCCGGACCGTACCACGTATCAGCGCGATCCGGGCCTATGCAGGAGATCGGCCAGCCAGGTTCGCGCACTCGCGCCGCAGCGTTCTGCCCGCGCGTGACCTTAACCAGGTCGCCCGCCGATGCGGGCCTCCTACAGAAGGGTGGCCGCGATGACCCAGGCCGCGGAGGAACCGGTCCTGCACATTCTCTGGATGAACGGGGGCCTCGGATGCGACGGGGACTCGGTGGCGCTGACCGCCGCGACCCAGCCGAGCATCGAGGAGATCGTGCTCGGGGCCCTGCCGGGACTGCCCAAGGTGGCCGTGCACTGGCCGCTGATCGACTTCGAGTGCGGGCCCGAGCAGGGTGCCGACAACTTCATCGAGTGGTGGCACAAGGCCGACCGGGGTGAACTCGAACCGTTCGTCCTGGTCGTCGAGGGATCGATCCCGAACGAGGCGATCAAGTCCGAGGGTTACTGGTGCGGTTTCGGCAACAACCCGGCGACCGGGCAGCCGATGACCACCAGCGAGTGGCTCGACCGGCTCGCCCCCAAGGCCACTTGCATCCTCGCCGTGGGCACCTGCGCCACCTACGGCGGCATCCACGCCATGGCGGGCAACCCGACCGGCGCCATGGGCGTACCGGACTACCTCGGCTGGAGCTGGAAGTCCAAGGCCGGCCTGCCGATCGTCTGCGTGCCGGGCTGCCCGATCCAGCCGGACAACCTGTCCGAGACGATCCTGTACCTGCTCTACCAGGTGGCCGGGCAGGCGCCGATGATCCCGCTGGACGAGGCGCTGCGGCCCAAGTGGCTGTTCGACGCCACGGTGCACCAGGGCTGCGACCGGGCCGGGTACTACGAGGAAGGCGAGTTCGCCACCGAGTACGGCTCGCCCACGTGCCTGGTCAAGCTGGGCTGCTGGGGTCCCGTGGTCAAGTGCAACGTGCCCAAGCGGGGCTGGATCAACGGCGTGGGCGGCTGCCCGAACGTGGGCGGCATCTGCATCGCCTGCACGATGCCCGGCTTCCCGGACAAGTTCATGCCGTTCATGGACAAGCCACCAGGCGCGACCGTATCGACGACCGCCAGCGGCATGTACGGCACGGTCATACGCAGCCTCCGGAGCTTCACCGCCAAGACGGTGGACAAGGAGCCGAAGTGGCGCGTGAAGGGCTCTGAACTCCGCACCGGCTACCAGAAGACGTGGTGAACATACGATGACATCACTCGAATACCCACCGGACACGGGCGCCCCCGGCGAGGCCGAGCTCACCGAGATGACCTGGGATCCCATCACGCGCATCGTGGGCAGCCTGGGTATCTACACCAAGATCGATTTCAAGGCCAAGCGAGTTGCGGAGTGCCACAGCACCTCGTCGATCTTCCGCGGCTACAGCATCTTCATGAAGGGCAAGGACCCCCGGGACGCGCACTTCATCACCAGCCGGATCTGCGGGATCTGCGGGGACAACCACGCGACCTGCTCGGTCTACAACCAGAACATGGCCTACGGCGTCCGCCCGCCGCATCTAGGCGAGTGGATCATCAACCTGGGCGAGGCCGCGGAGTACATGTTCGACCACAACATCTTCCAGGAGAACCTGGTCGGGGTGGACTTCTGCGAGCGGATGGTGGCCGAGACCAACCCCGGCGTGCTGGAGCTGGCCAACGCCACCGAGGCCCCGCACGCGGCCGACCACGGCTACCGCACCATCGGTGACATCATGCGCTCGCTCAACCCGCTCGAGGGCGAGTTCTACCGCGAGGCGCTGCAGGTCAGCCGGTCCACCAGGGAGATGTTCTGCCTGATGGAAGGCCGCCACGTGCACCCGTCCACGCTGTACCCGGGCGGCGTCGGCACGGTGGCCACGGTGCAGCTGTTCACCGACTACCTGACCCGGCTGATGCGCTACGTGGAGTTCATGAAGCGGGTCGTGCCGATGCACGACGACCTGTTCGACTTCTTCTACGAGGCGCTGCCCGGGTATGAGGAAGTCGGCCGGCGGCGGGTCCTGCTCGGCTGCTGGGGCAGCCTCAACGACCCCGAGTACTGCGACTTCACCTACCGGAACATGGCCTCGTGGGGCCGGAAGATGTTCGTCTCGCCCGGCGTGGTGGTGGACGGGCAACTGGTCACCAACAGCCTGGTCGACATCAACCTGGGCATCAGGATCCTGCTCGGTCACTCGTACTACGAGGACTGGGAGGACAAGGAGATGTTCGTCACCCACGACGAACTCGGCAACCCGGTCGACCGGCGCCACCCGTGGAACCAGCACACGATCCCGCGGCCCGCCAAGCGCGACTTCGACGACAAGTACAGCTGGACCATGTCGCCGCGCTGGTTCGACGGGAAGGACTTCCTGCCGCTGGACACCGGCGGCGGCCCGATCGCCCGGCTGTGGGCCACCGCGCTGGGTGGCCTGGTGGACTTCGGTTACGTACAGTCCACCGGCCACAGCGTGAAGATCAACCTGCCCCGGACCATGTCCCGGCCGGAAACCACCTTCGAATGGAAGATCCCGGTGGACAAGCAGGGCCAGCCGCTGTCCAACGCGATCGAGCGGGACCGGGCCCGGACGTACTTCCAGGCCTACGCCGCCGCGTGCGCGGTGTACTTCGTCGAGCAGGCCCTGGCCGAGATCCGGGCCGGGCGGACCAAGACCTGGGAGTCGTTCACGGTGCCCCAGGACGCGTTCAGCGTCGGCTTCACCGAGGCCGTCCGCGGCGTGCTGTCGCACCACATGGTGATCAGGGACGGGAAGATCGCGAACTACCACCCATATCCGCCCACGCCGTGGAACGGCAGCGTCCGCGACGTCTACGGGACGCCCGGGCCGTACGAGGACGCGGTGCAGAACACGCCGATCTTCGAGGAGAACGCCAAGGAGAACTTCAAGGGCATCGACATCATGCGCGCCGTGCGCAGCTTCGACCCGTGCCTGCCGTGCGGCGTGCACATGTATCTCGGCGGCGGCAAGGTGCTCAAGAAGGCGCACTCGCCCACGGGAGTGATACTGGCTACGTGACCCGGGTCACTGGCACGAGCGGTAGAGCCGACGACAGGGAGGGCTGATGCCCGCAGGCCACGATGCGCAAAAGGCGGGCGAGCGGGTCGAAGCGCTGCTCGCCGAGCTGGGCTCGCAGGCCGGGCCGCAGGTCGCCGCCACCGCCGAAGAGCTGGTGAGCTGCCTGGTCGAGCTGTATGGTGCCGGGCTGGCCCATATCGTCACGATCATCGACGAGGACGCGGGGGGAAACGGGTCAGGTCAGCGGCTCATGGGCAAGCTGGCCGCCGATCCGCTGGTGGAGAGCCTGCTGCTGCTGCACGACCTGCACCCGCTGCCGGTCGCGGACCGGGTCCGGCGCGCGATCGAGGCGGTCATGCCCCAGCTCGGCTCGCACGCCGGCCAGGTGGAGTTCCGCGGCATGGACGAGGCGGGCGTCATCCACCTCAGCCTGGAGCGCGGCGGCCACGGCTGCGGGTCCGGCTCGGGAGCGGTCCAGGAAGCCATCGAGCAGGCGGTGGCCGACGCGGCTCCGGAGACGGCCGGCGTCGACATCGAGGTGGTCACCCCGGCCCCCGAGCTGCCCCTGCTGCAGATCACCCGGCGCCCGACGGCGGCCCGGGGGTCCTGGTGACCCACGCCACGGGCCTGCGGAGGTTCGTCAAGCAGGCGGCGGGAGGACCGGCGGGCGTCCCGCCGGGCCTCCCGCCGTCGATCCAGGAGGTCCTGGCGGCGCGGGCCGCCGCCCGCTCCGACGCGGGCGGGCCGGAGAGCGCCGAGCGGTGCGAGATGTGCCGCGAGGTGCTCGGCGAGCGGCACGGGCACGTGGTGGACCTGGAGAAACGGTCGCTGTCCTGCACCTGCCGCGCGTGCTATCTGCTCTTCACCCGCGAAGGGGCAGCCGGCGGCCGGTACCGGGCCGTGCCCGAGCACGTCTATCACGACCCGGGGCGGCCGCTCACCGACGCGGACTGGAACGAGCTGCAGATCCCGGTGGCCATGGCCTTCTTCTTCTACAACTCGGCGCTGGACCGCGTGGTGGCCGGCTACCCCAGCCCGGGCGGGGCGACCGAGTGCGAGCTGGACCTGGCCGCCTGGGACCGGCTGGCCGCCGCCCACCCGCTGCTCGGCACGCTGGCCCCCGACGTCGAGGCCATCTTCGTCAACCGCACGGAGGACGGTAACGAGGTCTTCCTGATCCCGGTCGACGAGTGCTACTCGCTGGTCGGCGAGCTGCGGATGAAATGGCAGGGTTTCGACGGCGGAGCCGAGGCGCGCGCGGCCCTGGCCGCCTTCCTGGACGGGTTGCGGCGGCGCGCGGTGCCGTTGGAGGGCAGGGCACTGAGATGGCCGACCTGATCTTCGGCTGCACGGGCGCGACCGCGGAGCGGTACGCGGCGACCCCGACCCTGACGTTCGCGCTGGCCATCACCGAGCGTTCGGGCGTGCGGGTGCACGCGATCGCGCTGCGCTGCCAGATCCGCATCGAACCGCACCGCCGCCGGTACACCGCGGCCGAGGCGCAGCGGCTGCACGACCTGTTCGGCGACCCGTCGCGCTGGGCCGAGACGGTCAAGCCGATCCAGCTCGCCACGGTCACCACCATGGTCCCCACGTTCACCGCGGTAACCGAGACCGAGCTGACGGTGCCGGTCACCTACGACCTGGAAGTGACCTCGGCCCGCTACCTGCAGGGCCTGGACGACGGGACGATCCCGCTGCTCCTGCTGTTCAGCGGCACCGTGTTCGTGGCCAACGGCGACAGCTTCTCGGTCGAGCTCGTGCCGTGGAGCGCCGAGGCCTCCTACCGGATGCCGGTGAGCGTCTGGCAGGAGCTGGTGGACGTCCACTTCCCCAACAGCGCGTGGCTGCGCTGCAGCCGCCAGACGCTGGACGAGCTGTCCGCGTTCAAGGCCAAGCACGCGCTGCCGACCTGGGACGCTACCCTCGCCGCGCTGCTCGCTGCAGCCGGTGAGGCCGGGGAGGCCGGGGAGGCCGGGGATCCGGCGCAGGCGAGCCGCCATGAATGACACGGGCGTGAACGACACGGGCGTGAACCTCGACCCCGTGCGCCAGATCGCCGACGCCGTCCTGTACGAGGGCTACATCCTGTATCCGTACCGGGCCTCGGCCCAGAAGAACCGCAGCCGGTGGCAGTTCGGCGTGGTCATGGCACCCTGGTACGCCGCGGTCGACCCCTCGGAGAGCAGCTTCACCCGGACCGAGTGCGTGTTCGAGCACTCCGGGCAGCCCGTCGTCCGCGTCATCCTGCGGTTCCTGCAGGTCCAACGGCGCAGCACCACCGATGCCGCGGGGCCCGGCGCCCCGGTCTGGGACGAGGCAGTGGAGCGCGAGATCGAGTTCACCGTCGATACCGCCGAGCTGCTCGGTCCCGGCCTGGTGAAGGAGTTCTCGGTACCGGGCGGCGAAGACCGCGAGCCGCTGCCCGCGCCGGAGGCGCCAGGGCGCGGGGCGTCCGGGTTCGCGGTCCGGCGCCGGGCACCCCTGGCCGGCGCGGTGTCCGTGGCCGCCACGCCGGTACCGGGCCCGTGGCGGGCGGTCCGGCTCCAGCTCCGGGTCGAGAACCGGACCGCGGCTGTGTCCACTTCCGGGCCTACGTCCGGGCCCACTTCCGGGCCCACTTCCGGGCCCACTTCCGGGCCCGCGCCGCGGCTCAGGGACGAGGCGCTGCCGACCGCGCTGGTCGCCGCGCACGTGATCGTCACCGTCTCCGGCGGGCAGTTCATCTCGATGACCGATCCGCCGGAGTGGGCCAAGCCGGCCGTCGCCGAGTGCGAGAACACCGGCAGCTGGCCCGTCCTGGCCGACCCCGACGGCGGGCGCCAGGTCGTGCTGGCCTCGCCGATCATCCTGTACGACCACCCGGAACTGGCCCCGGAGAGCCCGGGTGAGCTGTACGACGGCACCGAGATCGACGAGATCCTCACGCTTCGTACGCTCGCGCTGTCAGACGAGGAGAAGCGCGAGGCCCGGGCCACCGATCCGCGGGCGGCCGCGCTGATCGACCGGGTCGAGTCGATGGACGCGCCGACCATGGAACGACTGCACGGCACTATCCGGTCGCTTCGCCCGTCCGCGCCCGGTGCGGCCGCGGACGCCTTTACCGGGGTCCCGGCTGACTACGATCCGGCGGTGCCCTGGTGGGATCCGGAGGCCGACGCGTCGGTGTCCCCGGATACCGACGCGGTGATGATCGGCGGCCGGGCGGTGGCCCGCGGCAGCCTGGTCCGGCTGCGCCCAGGCGTGCGCCGCGCCGACGCCCAGGACATGTTCCTGGCCGGGCGGATCGCCGAGGTCCAGGCGGTGCTGCTCGACATCGAGGACCAGCCGTACCTGGCCGTGGCGCTGACCGACCACCCCGACCCGGATCTGAGCATCGCACACGGGCGGTTCTTGTACTTCATGCCGGACGAGGTAGAGCCGTGCGAGCCGGAGGGTGCCCCATGACCGGACGGATCCTGGTGGCGGGCGTGGGCAACGTGTTCCTGCGCGACGACGCCTTCGGCGTCGAAGTCGTCCGACTGCTCGCCGAGCGCCCGCAGCCGCCGGGGGTACAGGTCCGCGACTACGGCATCCGCGGCGTCCACCTGGCCTACGAGCTGCTCAACGGGTACGACCTGTTCGTGCTGGTGGATGCGGCGCCGCGGGGGGAGGCGCCGGGCACGGTGACCGTGCTCGAGGTGGACCTGCCCGATCCGGATGCCCTGCCGGTCATCGACGCACACAGCCTGACCCCGGATGCCATCTTCGGGCTGCTGTCCTCGCTGGGCGGGCACCCGGGGCGGAGCCTGGTGGTGGCGTGCGAGCCGGCCGAGGTGGATGCGGGCATGGGCCTGTCCAACCCGGTCCGGGAGGCCTTGCCGCACGCCGTGCGGGTCGTGGAGGAGATCGTGGCCCAGGCGGATGAGACCGGACCGCACGGACACGAGCAGCGAGCGGACGAGCAGGAGTGCATGGCGGACTTAGCACGACATCCGGACGAACCGAGACCCAGGAAAGGAGGTGCTCGGGATGCTGAGCAGGCTGATCAAGGCGGTCGTCATCGCGGCGGTGCTGGCTCTAGTGATCGATTCGCTGCCTGACATCAAGCGGTACCTCGAGATTCGTGAGATGTAACCCGCACAGGCCAGGAAGGGCGTGAGGGGTGTGGAAGTTGTATTCGGGTTCGCGGTCGGCTACTACATAGGCACCCGCCAGGGCCGCAAGGGCCTGGCGGAGGCGATCGAATCGGCCCAGGCGATCATGGCGTCCCCGGAAACCCGGCGGTTCCTGAGCGAGGCCATCAGCACCTTCGAGACGGTGGCCGGCCCGGCCATGGAACGCATGGGCCGCCGGACCAAGAGCGGTAGCCGAGCCGCGCTGATCGGCAGCGTGGTCGACGAGCTCATCGAGCGGCGGTCCCGCCGCGCGGCGTGACCCCGGTCGTTGAACCCACGGGAGGGATATGCACGAATTCGGATTGTGCGAGGGCGTGCTGGATGCCGTACGCCAGCGCGCCGGCGGTCGCCGGGTGACCGGGGTCCGGGTGCGGTTCGGGGTCCGGCACGCCGTTGACGAGGAATCCCTGGCCCAGGCGTTCAGCATGATGGCCGAAGGAACCGAGGCGGCCGGCGCCGCCGTCGTGCTCGTGACGGTGCCGGCCACCATCGTCTGCCCGGACTGCGGGTTCAGCGGCGAGACCACCGACCTGCTGGCCACCTGTCCGCGCTGCGCCAGCCCCGGCGCCCGGATCAGCGGTGGCGAGGAGATGGTGCTGGAATCGATCACGTACGCGGCAGGCAGTGTTCAGGCTGACGCCTAGGTGATGTTCGGCCGCCGCGGCCGCGACGAGATGTCGTAGACGGCGCCGCCAGCGATGCCATTGATCCGAGGCGGTCGATGGGCCGTTGTACCAGTAAGAGCTGGTACGTCGCGCCGTTGACCCGCAACCGGGGCTCGCCGCTCAGCGTCTAGAAGGCGACAGCAGGCAGCGGGCCGCCGGAAGCGCGGCCCGGCGTGTATACGACACGCGGCGATGGGGAACGGGTGCTGATGTGAGGGCCGTTCGGAAGATTACGCGGGGCCTGGCGGTGATGGCGGCCCTGGCGCTGCTGGCGACGGGGTGCTCGGGCGGCGGGCACGGGACGAGCCAGGCCAGCGCGGCGGCCCGGACCGGGGCGGCCAGCGGCAGCCCGGGCGGGGCCGGAACGACCTCTGGGCGCGGGGCGGCGCCGCGGGTGACGATCACGCCGGCGAACGGGGCCAAGGACGCCGACCCGTCGGCGGGCATCACGGTCACGGCGGCCGACGGCACGTTGGTCCACGTCACCGTGCGTACCTCCGGCGAGGCGGTGCCGGGCGGGCTGAGCCAGGGCGGGACGGTGTGGCGCAGCCAGTGGGCGCTGGACGTCTCACAGGCCTACGCGGTGACGGCCACGGCGTCCGGGCCCGGCGGCACGGTCACCGCGACCAGCACGTTCCGCACGCTGACGCCCAGCCGGACGTTCACCACCGAGATCCTCGAGGGCTACCAGCAGGCCTACGGCGTGGGCATGCCGATCATCTTGTACTTCAGCCAGCAGATCACCGACAAGGCCGCGGTGGAGCGCGCCTTGCAGATCACCACCTCGAAGCCGGTGGTCGGCTCGTGGTACTGGGATGATCCGTGCAACATGGCCCCCACCTGCGTCTACTTCCGGCCGCGGGACTACTGGCCGAGCGGCACCACGGTCAGCTTTACCGGGCACCTGAACGGCGTGCAGGGCGCGCCGGGCATGTACGGCGTGCATACCCTGACCCAGACCTTCGACATCGGGCCGTCGGTGATCGCGGTCGGGAACACCAGGACGCACCGGACGCAGATCTACTACAACGGAAAGCTCCGCTACGACTGGCCGATCAGCTCCGGCCTGCCGGGTGACGACACCCCCGACGGGAGCTACCTGACCATCGAGAAGGCCAACCCGGTGCAGATGACCGGGCCGGGGTACAGCCTGTCGGTCCCCTGGTCGGTGCGGTTCACGTTCAGCGGCGACTACTACCACGACGCCTACTGGTCGGTCGGCGAGCAGGGCTTCGAGAACGTCAGCCACGGCTGCGTGAACCTGTCGCCCGCTGACGCCGAGACGTACTACAACCTGGCCGTGCCCGGTGACCCGATCACGATCGTGGGCAGCCCGAAGGCCGGAACCTGGGACAACGGCTGGACCGAGTGGTTCCTGAGCTGGCCGCAGTACCTGGCCGGCAGCGCACTGCACGAGGCGGTGCAGGCCGGGCCGGCCGGCAGCACGTTCGTCGACCCGGCGACGCTGCCGCCCTCGACCGCCAGCGCGCCGCTGGGCACCGCGCCGACCGGAAACGACGTCGCGCAGTAGCCGACCGGGCTCAGTCAGCCTTCCAGTCCGGGTCACCGGCCAGCTTCTCGGTAATCCGGTCGTGGAAGCTCTTGCGCCGCAGCGCCGCCTCGATGTCGGTCACAACCCGGCCGACCGGGTACGGGATCTCGTCCTCGAGGTCAGTCAGCGCCGCCTCGGTGGCGCGCCACTCCGAGGCTAGCTGGCCGATGATCCGGCGGGCCTTGGCGGTCAAGATGATCTTCCTGGTCCGGGCGTCGGCGCCGGGGGTGGTGCGGACCAGGCCGGCGGCCCGCATGGCGGCGACCTTCTGGCTGGTGGCCGAGTGCGTCTTCTGCACCGAGGAGGCCAGTTCCTGTATGGTCATCGGCCCGTGCGCGTGCAGCCGGAGCAGCTCCATCACCATGCTCGGCGTGAGCCCGGTGATCTGCGCCTCGGCGTAGATCCGGGCGATGTCGGCGTCCATCGCCGCTATCAGCAGGCGCAGCGGCCGCCACGTGCTCTGCTGCTCGGTCGGGTCGGCCGGCCGGTCCTCGGTCATGGCCTGATTATAACAGGTCTTATGGAATAATTATAACAGCTCTTATATAAGTACTGTTATACTGAAGCCCAGGGGTGAGGTGACAGTGGCACGAGCAGGACGGTGGCTGGCCGACATCAGGCCGCTGCGGGAGTCCCCGGCATTCCGGCGGCTGTGGGCCGGGTCGACGCTGTCGGCCGTGGGCGGCGCGCTGACCATGTTCGCGGTACCGCTGCAGGTGTACGACATCACCCGCTCACCGTTGGCGGTGGGCGCCCTCGGCGTGGCGCAGATGATTCCCACCGTCACGATCGGGCTGCTCGGCGGGGCCATCGCCGACGCGGTCGACCGGCGCAAGCTCGTGCTGGTGACCACCGCTGGCAATGCGGCCGTCTCGGCCGGGCTCGCCGCGCAGGCGTTCGCCGGGGCGGGTTCGGTCTGGCTGCTGTACGCCCTGGTGGCCGTGTCGTCCTCGCTCAGCGCGATCAACGCCCCGGTCCGGCGGACTTTCATCCGGAGCCTGCTCCCGGCCGATCAGCTGACGGCGGGCCTCGCGCTCAACCGGCTGAGCTTCCAGATCATGCTCGCCACCGGGCCGGCGCTGGCCGGACTGATCGCCGCGGCACCGGGCCTCGGCCTGGGCGCGTGCTATCTGCTCGACGCGGCCAGCTTTGCCGGCTCCCTGTACGGCGTCGCCCGGCTGCCCACACTGCCGCGGTCCGCGGGCGCCGCGCGGCCGGGACCCCGTGCGGTCGCCGCGGGACTGCGGTACATCTCGCGTAGTCAGCTGCTCAAGGGCGTGTTCCTGGCCGACCTGGCCGCCACCGTCTTCGGCTTGCCGATCGCGCTGTTCCCGGCCATCAACGCCGAGCGCTTCGGCGCCGATCCGCGCACGCTGGGCCTGTTCACTACCGCGATCGGAGTCGGTGGCCTGGTGAGCGCGGCGCTGTCCGGACCGGTGGGGCGCATCACCCGGCAGGGCCGGGCGATGCTGGGCGCGGTCGCCGTCTGGGGTGCCGCTTTCGCGGGCTTCGCGATCGCCACCACGTTGTGGCTGACCCTGGTCACGCTGGCCATAGCGGGCGCCGCGGATACCTTCACCGTGGTCTTCCGTGGCACGATCGTTCAGCAGACGACACCCGAGGAATTCCGCGGCCGGGTCACCG
This sequence comes from uncultured Actinomycetes bacterium, assembly GCA_963722055.1. Lineage (GTDB taxonomy): Bacteria > Actinomycetota > Actinomycetes > Streptosporangiales > Streptosporangiaceae > Palsa-504. Next base: position 254,701 of record CAVRLA010000019.1, read on the forward strand.
CGGCCAACTACGTCGTGGCGGTGAGCGGCGGCCAGCTCGGCAACCTCGAGGCGGGAGCGCTGGGCTCGCTGACCTCACCGGCCATCAGCGCGCTGGCCGGGGGTCTGATCACCGTCGCGGGCGCGGTCGTCATCGGCCTGACCCTGCCGGCCTTCGCCCGGTACCGGGCCCAGCCCCGCATCGAACCTCAGCCGCATCCGCAGCCAGCCCTCGCCGCCGGAGCGAAGGAATAGCCTCGGGACCCCGGATCGGAACGCGCTATCGCTAAAATTTGCGAATAAATCGGGAAAGCAACCGATGAATGTCACGTTCTATCGGTTCTTGCCATTAGAACGCCACGTTCATAGGTTCGCGACGAAGCAGCCCGTGAAACGGATGGTACGACTGGGAGGAAAGGGGCACGGGAGGCGAGGATCTGCGGGGGGCGGGATGCGGCGGCGGGGATCTGCAGAGCGGAGGGTGCGGGAGGCGGGATCCGGGTGGTAGCGGCGGGATCCGGGTGGTAGCGGCGGGATCCGGGTGGTAGCGGCGGGGTCCGGGAGGTGGCGATCGGGGAGGACGGCGTGACGCCGTCAGGCGGGGGTGACGACGAACTGGCGCAGGTGCAGGTCGCGGAAGGTGACGGGGCCGCGGGGGCCGGGTACGGCGTCGATGTTGATGCCGGTCTCGGGTACGGACAGCAGCTTGAACCCGTCGAGCAGGCGGGTCGTGGCGTTCCAGAACGCGCCGGTTCCGGCGTAGGCATCGAGGAACTCCGCCGCGGCGGCCCGGTCCTGAGTGACGATCGCGGCGGCCAGGCCCGAGGTCTCGGTGTTCGCGAGCACGGCGGCGGCCCGAGGGCCGTCGGCGGGGGCGATCGTGACCGTGGCCTCGTGCCCGGCGTCCAGCGCCCACTCGTGCCCGAGGGGAAGGGCGTGCGGGGGCAGGGCGGCGGCGATACCCAGCCGGTCCAGCAGCTTGACCAGGAGCGGCACCAGCTCGTCCCACCGGGCCGGGTGCACGAGCAGCAGGTTGAGCCGGTTGCACACGCCGAGCCGGTCCAGGCTGGCCTCGACCAGCGTCTCCGCCATGGCGGTCTCGGCGGCCGCGTCCAGGTACAGGACCGCGCCGCCGTCGGCATGGGCCATGGTCCGCACCCCGTGCCGGGCCGCGTCGGCGGCCAGGGACCGGGTGCTGTCGCCGCTGCCGCGCAGGATGACCAGCGGGATCAGCCCGGGCTGGCGGACCAGCGCCCGCGCTGAATCCTGGCCGGGCGCGCGGATCAGCTGGATCATGGCCGGGTCGAGTCCCGCCTGGCTGAGGGCGGGCGCGATCACCTCGTCGGCCAGCGCGATGGCCGAACGGATCGCGGCCGAGCCGGTCCGCAGCACGCCAGCGTTGCGGGACTTGACGAACTGCGAGGCGATGTCGACCACCACGTTCGGGCGGGCCTCGAAGTTGGCCCCGATCACGCCGACCGGCCGGCGGCATTCCTCCAGGCGCAGGCCGCCCGGCAGGGCCCTGATCGCCCGCCGGGACGGCTCGGCCGGGATGTCGGCCAGCGCACGGAGCTGGCCGGCGATGCCCGACAGCCGTGCGTCGTCCAGCCGCAGCCGGTCCAGCAGCGCGTCCCGGACGCCGTCGGCCCGGGCCGCGCGCATGTCCTCGGCGTTCGCCGCGAGCACATCGGCCGCGTGCAGGCCCAGGTGTTCGGCCATCGCGCGCAGCGCGTGGTCCAGTTGCCGGTCCGGGACGCTGGCCAGGTCCGCGACCGTATCGCGGGCGGCCCGGGCGGCGTCCTCGACGGCCCGCATCGTCTCCGCCCCGACGGTCGTCTCGGTGGTCATGTCTGTCCCTCAGGTTCGGCCGGAACGGTGACCGGCACGGCCTCCAGGTTACGCAGCGGCGGGGCGTCCAGCGCGCAGTACGACCCCGGCGGCGTGGACTGGGCGCTCCTGGCCCGGGTGGGGTTGCGGATAGTGAGCCCGGCCAGGACGCCGCCAGCGACGCAGAAGACGGCCGATATGATGGCCGCCGTCCTGAAGCCGTGGGCGAGTGCGGCCGGGTGCAGGTAGCTGTCTCCGGTGATGCCGGCCAGCGCGGGCAGCACGGCGACCGCGATCAGCCCGGCGGCCCGGGCCACGTCGTTGTTGACGGCCGAGGCGACACCCGCGTGATCGGCCGGGGCCGCGGACAGGGCGGTGGCCGTCAGCGGCGCCACCATGATCGCCACCCCGAGCCCGAACACCACCGCCGCGGGCAGCACCACGGTCAGGTAGTCGCCCGAGCTCTCGAGCCTGGCGAACAGCAGGAACGACGCCGCGATGACCACCGGCCCGACGGTCATCTGCAGCCGGGGCCCGATCCGGCTGGCCAGCGCGCCCGACCGGGAGGACAGCAGGAGCATGATGAACGTCACCGGCAGCAGCGAGGCGCCCGCCTCGACCGGGCTGTACCCGTGGGCCACCTGCAGCACGACCGGGACCAGGAACAGCAGCCCGCCGAGCGCGGCGTAGACCACGAAGGTCACCGCGTTGGCCGCGGTGAACTGCCGTGACTTGAACAGCCCGAGCGGCAGCATGGGGTTGGGCTCCTTGTCCTCGACCAGGACGAACAAGCCCAGCAGGGCCAGCCCGACGGCCAGCGGCACCAGCACCGCCACCGAGCCCCAGCCGTACGAGGACGCCGCGATCAGCCCGTACGTGATCCCGGCCAGCGCCCCGCTGATGCAGGCGGCGCCTTTCCAGTCCAGCCTGGGCACCGGCCCCGGTGCCTTGGTCTCGGGCACGTGCCGGGCGGAGATGGCCACGACCAGTACCGCCACCGGCAAGTTGATGAAGAACACCAGCCGCCAGGACACCGCGTCGATGAGCCACCCGCCGAGGAACGGACCGAACGCGGTGGCCACCCCGCCCAGCCCGGACCACGCCCCGATCGCGGCCATCCGGTCGTCCTCGGCGAACGAGGCTTGCAGGATGGCCAGGCTGCCGGGGGTCAGCAACGCCCCGCCGACCCCCTGCAGCGCGCGGGCCGCGATCAGGACCCCGATGCCGGGAGCCACCCCGCACAGCAGCGACGCGAGCGCGAACCACACGGTGCCGATCACGAACATCTTCCGGCGGCCGTAGCTGTCGCCGAGCGTCCCGCCCAGCAGGAGCAGTCCGGCCAAGGTCAGCGTGTAGCCGTCGACCACCCACTGCAGGCTGCTCACGCCGGCGTGGAAGTCCCGGCCGATGGCGGGCAGCGCGATGCCCACCACGGTCGCGTCCAGGGCCGCCATGCCCGAGCCCAGCACGGTAGCGGCTACCACCCAGCGGCCCCGGGCACTCTTCAGGTACAAGTCCGGCTCGCCGCTGCCCGTCTGCGATGCGGTTGTCTCACTCATGCGGGCACGCACCACGATCCGTTCGGCATAAGAACAAATTAGTCCGAACGGGCCGTGGTAACACTCTCGCCCGCCACCATCGTGTCCTCCGGCGGCGGCGTCGTCCGGGCCGAGCCGGGGCGGGTGGCCAGCACCGAGCCGCCCAGGATCAGCACGAAGGACAGGCCGATCGCGGCGGTCAGGTGCTCGCCGAGGACCAGGACGCCGAGCGCGACCGCCACGGCCGGGTTGATGTAGGTGATCACGGTGGCGCGGGCCGGCCCGACCTCGGCGATGAGCCGGAAGAAGACCAGGAACGCGGCCGCCGTGCAGATCACCCCGAGAGCGGCCAGGGCTAGCAGGACCTGGACCGACGGCACGTGCGTGGGAAAGGTGAGCGCGGCGAACGGGGCGTAAACCAGCGCGGCCGCGCCGAGGCAGACCGCGTTGACCGCGACCGGCGGCAGGTGCGACAGCTTGCGGTTGGCGATCAGCGGGCCGATCGAGTAGCCGAGCGCGACCAGCAGCACCTCGATGACCGGCAGCGGGCCGACCTGGGCCGCGCTCGGCCCGGCCAGCAGGGCCACCCCGCCCAGGCCGATGGCCAGCCCGGCCCACCGGATCGCGGTGAGCCGGTCGCCGGCCCGGGTCAGCCAGGCCAGGAGCGCGCTGAAGATCGGCACCGCCGCGACCAGCAGGCCGCTGGTCGAGCTGGGCAGGTGCTTCTCGGCGTTGGACAGCAGCGCGAACGGCCCGACGATCTCGAACGCGGTGAACGCGGCCAGCCAGGGGATGTGCCCCTTGAGCGCGCGCAAGTGGCCGCCGCGGATAGCCACGGGCAGCAGCAGCAGCGAGCCGATCGCGACCCGGGTGCAGACCAGCACCGGTACCGAGACCCCGCCGTCCGCCACCTTGATGAGCAAATACGGGATGCCCCAGATCACGCCCATCGCCGCGAACAGAAACCATCCGCGCCTGCTCACCGTTCCAGCCTATGTGAGCAGGCGCGCCGGGCAGCTAGGCTTTCGAGCGTGATATCAGCGCAGGCCGTGGATGCTTCCGGGGCGCGGACCGGGCGGGCCGGCGCGTTCGGCGGGTTCCGCATGCGGTGGGCGCTGCTGCTGAGCGTCGCGGGCGGGCTGGCCGTCTTCGCCTCGTTCCCGCCGCTGGACGTCTGGCCGCTGGCGGCGCTGGGGCCGGGGCTGCTGGTGGTGGCGCTGACCGGGCGGAGCCTGCGCGGGTCGTTCGGCTGCGGGCTGGTGTTCGGCCTGGCCCTGTTCGTGCCGCTGCTGTCCTGGCTGATCAACGTGGCCTGGTACGCGTGGGCCGCGCTGGCCGGGGCCGAGGCGCTGATCTTCGCCATCTTGTGCGTGGGCCAGCGGCTGCTGCTCGAGCTGCCGTTCTGGCCGTCGGCAGTGGCGGCCTGGTGGGTGGCCGCCGAGGCGCTGCGGGACCGGTGGCCCTTTGCCTTTCCCTGGGGCCGGCTGGCCATGAGCCAGTCCGTAGCCCCGGACGTCCGCTGGGTGGCGGTGGGCGGCGCGCCGCTGCTGACCTTCCTGGTCGCGCTGACCGGCGCGATGCTGGCCCGGGCGGTGCTCGCGGGGCTGGGGGCGGGCGGCTGGCGGTCCCGGGGCGCTTACGGCGCGGCGCTGGCCGCGGTAGTGACCGCGGGCCTGGTGCTCGCGGGCGGCGTGCTGCCCGTCGACCCGGTGGGCGGGGCGCCGACGGCCGCGGTGGCCGCGATCCAAGGCAACGTGCCCCAGGCCAGGAACCTGCCGCAGCTGCTGAACGACAGCGAGGTCACCCAGAACCAGGTCGCGGCCACGGCCGCGCTGGCCGCGGAGGTGAAGGCGGGGCGCCTGCCCGCACCGGACGTGGTGGTCTGGCCGGAGGACGCCGTCGGCCTGGACCCGCGCGTGTATCCCTTCGTGTACGCCGAGATCCTGGGCGCGGTGGATGGCATCGGCCGCCCGGTCCTGGTCGGCGAGGTGCTGACGAACCCGGAGCGCAACGTGGGCCAGCTGTGGGTGCCCGGCGCCGGCCCGGCCACGCTCTACGTCAAGCGGCAGCTGGTCCCGTTCGGGGAGTACATCCCGTTCCGCGGCATCATCTCCAGCTTCAGCTCGCTGCCGTCGCTGGTGCCGATCGACTTCACCCCCGGGCATGAGCCTGTCGTGTTCGACGTCGGACCGATCAGGCTGGGCGACGTGATCTGCTACGAGGTGGGCTTCGACAACCTGGTGCGGTCGGAGATCAACGCCGGGGCGAACGTGCTCGCCCTGCAGTCCAACGACGCGGACTTCGAGATCGACGGGCAGCTGGGCGAGACCGAGCAGCAGACGGCCATGGCCAGGATCCGGGCCATCGAGAGCGACCGGGCGGTGGTGTACGCCTCCACCACCGGGGAGAGCACGATCATCGCGCCCGACGGCGCACTGATCGCGCACAGCGGCGTCTGGCACCGGGCCATCCTGGACGCGCGGGTGCCGCTGGTCAGCTACCGGACCCTGGCCGACCGGATCGGGGCCTGGCCGGAGTACCTGCTCGTGCTGGCCACCGTGCTGGCCCTCGGCTTGGCCATCAGGCTCCGCCGCAGGGCAAGCAGCACGTAATATGGCCTACCGTGCGTGGTACGGCGCGGATCTGGGCCCGCCGCCACAGGCGGCCCAGACCACTCAGCATCGCGGCGGCGGTGGCCGTCGGGCTGCTCGCGTCGGCCTGCAGCTCGCACCCGCAGACGCCGGCCCAGGCGTCGGCTTCCGCTTCGGCGTCAGCTTCGGCCAGCGCGGCGCAGGCGGCCGCGGACCTGAAGATCACGCCGGCCAACGGGAGCGGCGGCGTCAATCCCGCGGCCGCGATCACCGTCACCGCGACTAAGGGCAAGGTGACCAACGTCACGGTGTCGTCGTCAGGCGGCCCGGTGGCGGGCACGCTACGCGACGGCGACCGGGTCTGGCACAGCAGCTGGACGCTCGGCGTGTCGCAGCGCTACACGGTGACCGCCACCGGCACGGACGGCAGCGGGCAGCAGGTCACCACCACGAGCACCTTCCGCACGCTGACCCCCGCGGCGACGTTCTCGACCGAGATCTACGAGGGTTCGGGCCAGACCTACGGCGTGGGCATGCCGATCATGCTGATCTTCAGCCAGCCGATCACCAACCGGGCCGCGGTCGAGCGGTCCCTTTCGCTGACCACCTCTAAGCCGGTGGTCGGCGCCTGGTACTGGGACGGCAGCGAGCACGTGGACTTCCGGCCGAGGGACTACTGGCCGGCCGACACCACGGTCAGCTTCGATGGCCACCTGAACGGGGTGCAGGGCGCCCCGGGGGTGTACGGAGCCGCCGACCTGACCCAGACGTTCAGCATCGGCGAATCGATCATCTCCGTGGCCAGCACGACCACGCACCGCACCCAGATCTACATCAACGGCAAGCTCACCTATAACTGGCCGGTCAGCACCGGCCGGGCCAGCCTGCCCACGCCCGACGGCACCTACCTGAGTGTGGAGAAGAACAACCCGGTGCGGATGATCGGCGGTACCCCCGGCACCGCCGGCTACTACAACGAGCTGGTCAACTGGGCGGTCCGGTTCACCTTCAGCGGCGACTACTACCACTCCGCCCCCTGGTCGGTGATCGATCAGGGCACCACCAACGTGAGCCACGGGTGCGTGAACCTGCCGCCCGACGACGCGGTGACCTACTACAACCTGAGCATTCCCGGCGACCCGATCACGGTCACGTCCAGCACCGCGTCGGGCAAGTGGGACGACGGCTGGACCGAGTGGTTCCTGCCCTGGTCGCAGTTCCTGAAGGGCAGCGCGCTGGGCCAGGCTGTGGAGGCGGGGCCGCAGGGCAGCCAGTTCGTCAGCCCGTCCGCGCTGCCCGCGGACACCGCCACGGCTCCGCTGGACACCTCGGCGGCCGGCAACTTCTTCGCGGGCAGCGCGAACATCGGCTGAGCGGGGATTAGTTTCCGTAACCTGAGTCACCCCACGGATCCCCCCACTGGTTCCCCTGGTTCCAGGGGGCCCACGGGGTCCACTGGGTCCACTGGGTCCGTAGGGTGCGTGGGTCCATTGGGTCCGCTGGGTCCGCTGGGTGCGTGGGCTGGGCGAGGGGGACGGCGAGCTGGGAGTCGGCGTGGCCTGCGCGCCTTGCGTAGCCTGCGCGCCTTGCGTGGCCTGCGCGTCTGGCGAGCCTTGCGTGGCCTGCGCGGGCTGCGCGCCTGGGGCGCGCGTGCCCGGGGTCTGCGGGACCAGGCCGAACGCGGCGGCGACGGCCACGCCCTGCCCGTTCTGGGTCAGGCTCACGGTGTTGTGCAGGGCGAAGGCGGCGCAGCCGAGGTTGGTGAACGACGCGCTCAGCCGGGCCGCCATGAACGTGAACAGGTTGTTCCCCGTGGCCGGGACCGGTGAGGGACTCGCGCTGAACCGTGACTGGTTCGCCGAGATGAACGGGGTCTGGATATTGAGCATGTTGGCGCAGAAGTTGGCGGGCGTGTCCGCCTGCTGACCGCCGGCGCGCACGTCCCCGAACGGCTGGTTCAGGCCGCCGATGACCAGCGGCTGGCCGACGCCGAGCCGGTACAGGTTGGTCTTGGGGCGGCTGAGCGATCCGTTGACCATGGTCATCGGGTCGTTCTCCGGGACCAGCGCGATCGGGGCGTGCTGGTTGGCCGCCGCGGAGAGTTCGTCCAGCGTCTGCGAGGTGCCGGGCCGGCGGCGTCGGACAGGTCGGGCGCGGTGAACGGGGTGCAGCCGAGCGCGGGCAGGACGAAATTGTCGAGCAGGGCGTTGTCGCTGCCGTTATTGACGGGCGTGGCGGCCGGCAGCAGGGCCGCGTTGGCCGTGCTGTCCTGGGCCGTCTGGCCGCTCGCGGTGAGCAGGTACTTCGTCGTCACGTTGTCGCTGGGATCCTGGTCCACCAGCTGGAAGCTGCGCGTGGTCGGGCACGGCTGCCCGGTCTGCGGCGACCGGCCGCTGGCCGGGATCCGCAGCTTGCCCGCGGCGATGGCCTGGTCCGCCGCGGCGTAGAACGAGACGCTGTTGCAGTAGGAGACCTGGCCGAACAGCGAGCCCGGCAGGCCGTCCACGCACTTGGCCCGGAGCAGCGTGAGCCGCTGCGGCGCGGTCAGCTGGAGGTTGTTGCCGTTGAACCCGACCATGAGGTCGACCACGGCGTTCCTGGGCAGCCTGGGCTTGACCGGCGCGACGGCCGGGATGGTGCCGGCGGTGATGACCAGCGGCTCGTAGACCCACAGCCGCCCGGTGGCCGGGTCCAGGATGGTGGCCTGGACGAAGGCCTGCAGGTTCGGGTTGGCCTGCGTGCAGCCGGAGGCGGCCGGGTCCTGGCCGCCGGGCCCGGTCAGCTGGTAGGGGGTGGCCAGGCCGGTCGCGGTCAGGGGATTCGGCGGGACGATGAGCTCGCAGTCCGTGTTGGCCGCGGCGGCCGTGATCCGGGTGGTGGGCGGGCCGCCCGATTCGGCCATGACCACGCCTAGCGCCAGCCCGAGCGCCATCGGCACGGCCAGCGGCACGATCAGCTGCGGGCGCAGCGGCGTACGCGGCCGGAGGCCCCGCCGGGGCCGGCGCCGGGAGTGGCGGCGACGCGGATTACCGGTGCCGTTACCGCTGGCCTTCCCGATGACATTACCGCTCCAGGTGAGCATGGCGTCCACCTCCGTACACGCTGAGTATCTGGAGGGTGACGTTAGACCCGTCCCGGCGCGAGGGGGGCGAAAGACAGAAAGTACTTTTGCCGCCTTTAGCTACAAAAACCGGATATATCGGGAAATCTGAATTCTTTCCGGCGCATTACGCCACAGGTGACGGCCGTAGATTACCGAACGTAGAGTAAGGTAAGTATCACCGAATGGACAGGGTGCAGCTCAGGGGGTATACGCGCCCAAACCGGACGAGGTGGCCCTGGGCGTCCAGGGCCACCTCGCGGTGGAGCGTCAGCCGACGGGCGGGCCCGTCCAGCGGGGTCCTACATACCGGTTCCGTTCTGGTGGTGCCGATAACGGCGAGGCGGCGCGCCGGACCACGGCAAGCCGTCTCCGGCGCCACCGGTCGGCGAGGCCGTCGGCGTGGCGGTGCCTGCCGCGGTGGGGCCGGCGCCTGCCGCGGCGGTGATCGCCGCCTTTTGCTGGGCCAGGTTGTAGGTGACCGCGGTGGCCGCGCCCGCGCCGTTCACGGTGGCGTTAACCGGGTCGGTCAGGCCGAAGTTGGCGCAGCCCAGGACCCCGAACGACGCGGCCAGCCTGGCCCCCAGGAACGCCGCCAGGTTGGTGCCCGTGGCCGGGACCGGCGAGGCGAAGGCTGTGTCCCTGGTCAGGTCCAGCTGGTTGTGAGCTGGGGCGATATTGACCATGTTCTGGCAGTAGTCCGCGGCCACCGCGTTGGGGTCCACGTTGCGGGCTAGCAGCGGCTGGTCGACCAGCGACCGGTAGACGTTGGTCTTGGCGATGCTGTACGCGCCGTTGACCAGGGTCATCTCGTCGTTCACCGGCACGACCGCGATGGTCCCGGTCTGGTTGACCCGCGCGCTCAGCTCGTTGAGCGCCTGCGAACCGGAGGTGCCGGCCGCGTCGGTCGGGTCGGTCGCGCTGAACGCGGTGCACCCGTTGGCCGGATCGACGAAGTCGGCCAGCAGCCGGTCGTCGCTTCCGTTCCCGATCGGCGTGGCGCCGGCCAGTCCATTCGCGTTGGCCGCGGTGTCCTGGGCGGTCTGGCCGTTCGCGTTGATCAGGTACGTGGTGATCACGTTGTCGCTCTGGTCCTGGTCGATCAGGGCGAAGTTGCGCACGGTCTCGCACGGCTGGCCGTCTTCGGAGGTGCCGATCGGCGGGACCGTCAGCGAGCCGTTCGCAATGTCCGCGTTAGCTGCGCGGTAGAAGCTGACCGCGTTGCAGGCCGAGACCTGGCCGATGAGCGACTGGCCGAGGGCGTCGACGCAGTTGCCCTGCCGCGCGCCGCGGCCTTCGAGCACCAGGTTGTTGCCGTTGAAGCCGACATCGATGATGACCGCGGATCCCGGCGCGATGGTAGGCGCCGTCGGCGCCGCGGCGGGGGTGGTGCCCGCGGTTATGACCAGCGGGTTATAAATCTGCACCGAGCCGTCCGGCGCGAGGATCGTGGCCTCGACGAAGGCGCCCACGTTCGCGGAGTTCGCCATCGTGCAGCCGTCGCCGAGCTGCCACGGCGTGGCCAGACCCTGGGCGCTGAGCGGACGCTTGGGCACGGTGAGGGTGCAGTTCATCGACGTGGCCGCCTCGGCCGCCGTCTGGTTCAGGTTGATGGCCGCCCCGGTGCCGTCGACCGGGTTGGTGGCCAGGTCGCCGAGCGGGAAGAACGCCGTCGGGCCGTTGGCGAAGGTCGCCGCGGGCGGCACCACCGCGGCGACGGCCGGGTCGGCGCTCGCGCTAGTCGACGGGCAGGGCGAGGCCGATGCGCTGGCCGTGACCGTAGCCGCGGGGCTGCCGGATACCGCGGGGCTGCCGGATACCGCGGGGCTCGCGGACGCGCCGCACGCATCCGTGGCCGACTGATTAATGGTCGTGACCGGACCGCCCGAGACCGCGAGGATGATCCCGAGGGTCAATCCCAACGCCATCGGGATGGCGAGGGGGACCGCGATGCGCGCCGCACGACTGTTCCGACCGCGACGGCGCCATGCGGACCGATGCCCGCTGAGCATTCAATCCACCTCCATGGATGTCCGCTGTGACGCTCCCGGTGGATCACGGTAGACCCGCCGCGAAGGCGAAAACAGGAAATCAAGAAGATTCGCGTTTTGTCCGGTTCTAAGCCGAAAGCTGAGGAGAAACCTTGGTAATCCATTGCCAAGTTATTACGTTGCAGGTGATGGCGTAGCGGCCGGATCGAGATCGCTCCGTGATAGGACAGGCCGCACTACGGAACCCGGCGACGAGCCGCTGGCGATGACAAAGAGTAATTATTACGACTCTGTCTGTCAGCAACAGATCTTTCGGTAGAGTTACGGCGGCCGCGCCGGGAAGCCTGCCTGGGCAGGTCACGACCTTGCCTGGACGGCGATCGGAGATCCGGCCAGGTCCGCCCGACCGGCCCGGCGGCTGAACCTCCCGGTTCCCCGAACCTGGCGAGAGCGCCGTGGTGGCCGTTGTGCCTGTGGCGGTCGAGGCGATACGGCATTTACGGGCAGGCGGGTGCCCGGGAGGCGTATTGATTGACCGGTCGCGCATTTTACGGCTCTGGTCGTTACGTCGCTCCGGGGCAATAGCGGGGCCATTACCGCGGCTCGGTAATCGTCGGCGGCTGAGATTATAATTGCGTTTTTGCCGGAAGGCCGGCCGGGGTTTAACGGGACGAGCTGGCGGGCGTGCCGGGCGCCTGGGCCGCATCCGGGGGTCGGGTCCGGTTCTTCTCGTGGGCCGCCTTTATGGCTCGGTTCGAGAACCGCCCCGGCAGGCCGGGCCCCGGCAGGCGGCGGGCTAGCTCGGGCGGCTATCCTCGTGTTCAGTCCGGCCTCCCGTCGCGGGCGGCACCACATCGAACATTTGTGCTGGCCAGAGCAGTACTGGACAAGTATTTCGCTTGACTACGCACGGCAACACGGGATCGATACGGCCGACCGGCCCATTCGCCGGTCAGAAACAGCTGCCGGCCGGCAACCTTTCGATGTGGATGCGCGTCTGTGTGTTGGAGGAGTGTTATCCGATCTTGCTTGCCCCGAAAGTTTGCTTTCCTACAGTTGTCCAATTGTGAAAACACGTGGAGGAGACGGCGCCGTGTCGCGATCCGGATGGTTCCGCAAACAGCAGCCACTGCTGGACAGCGACGGGACCACCGCAGCCGAGCCGAGCCGGTCGCGCCGAAAGGGACGGCGTGCCGCGGCGCTGATCGCCAGCGGCGCGGCGGTCGTCCTACTGGCCGGGGTTGCGATCATCGCTTTGGCGTCACCGGGCGACCACGCCGACCCGGTGTCGGCCGCCCAGGCCGCCGCCGTCCGGCAGGCCGGGCCGGCCGTTCCGCTCCAGCTTCTGTTGGTCACCCCGGCCGCCGGGACGAAGGGCGTCAACGGCGCGGCCCCGATCCGGCTGCAGTTCTCCGCGCCGCTGGCCTCTAACACCCCGATGCCGACGCTCTCCCCGCATATCGCAGGCAGCTGGCAGGTCGAGGGGGACACGGCGGTCTTCACCCCCGCGATCGGATACTTCCAGAACAGTAAGGTGACGCTGAAGATCCCGGGCGGCGCGAACGGGATGATCTCGGTCGCCGGAGCCAGCGCGGGCTCCGGCGGGCTGCTGGCCGCCAACGTGACCGAGAGGTTCACCACCGGCTCGTTCAGTACCCTGCGCCTGCAGCAGCTGCTCGGCCAGCTGGGTTACCTGCCGCTGACCTGGACGGCTACGTCCCAGACCGTCATCAGCCCCAGCAACGCCAACGCCGAGCTGTCCGCCGCGTATCAGCCGCCCGCGGGAACGTTCAGCTGGAAATCCGGTTACCCGTCGTCCCTGACCGATCAGTGGAAGGCCGGCGCGGCCAACATCCTCGACGTCGGGGCGGTGCGGGCCTTCGAGTCGGTGACGGGGCTGACCATGGACGGGACGGCGGGCCGCACGGTGTGGTCCGACCTGCTCAGCGCGGTGGCGAAGGGCAAGGACAACCCCAACGGCTACACCTACGCGCTGGCCAGCCAGTACTCCCCGGAGATGCTGACCATCTGGCACAACGGTCAAGTGGTGCTTAAAACCCTGGCCAATACCGGCATCCCGGCGGCCCCGACGGTGGACGGCACCTTCCCCGTCTACCTGAAGTTCTACTTCAGCTACATGAAGGGCCTCAACCCGGACGGCACGAAGTACGACGACCCGGTGTACTACGCGAACTACTTCAACGGCGGCGACGCGGTGCACCAGTTCGACCGGTACAGCTACGGGTTCTACCAGAGCCTGGGCTGCGTCGAGCTGCCCTGGGACGCGGCCAAGACGGCTTACGGCTACCTCAGCTACGGCAGCCTGGTCACGGTCACCGGCCCGGTGGCCTGAGCGCGCTGAAGGGGCGGCCCCAGATCCCTGGGGCCGCCCCTTTCCGCGCGTGCCGTGACGTGTTGCCTGTCCCCTTAGATGGGGTGAACCTCTTCCGCCTGCGGCCCCTTGGGACCACGGCCAGCGGTGTACTCGACCCGCTGGTTCTCCTGAAGGGCGCGGAATCCGTCCATCTTGATGGTGGAGTGGTGGACGAAGACGTCGGCCGAGCCGTCGTCCGGGGCGATGAAACCATAGCCCTTGTCCGAGTTGAACCACTTCACGGTGCCCTGAGGCATGTACTTCTCCTACTGAGACGACTTCGGGAGCGCACGGTCGTGTGCTCCCGGGTTGCGGTGACCACTGCCCATCCGGACGGCCCGACTAAACGGGCGGGCGTTCAGGAATCCAGGACACCCGCGGTCAGAACTTCGCAGGCGCTGTGACACGTTCACGAACTTCGTACAACCAGTTGTATTTAACCACCGTCAGCAACCACCGTGTTCCCAACCCGCCGGAAAGGCTCGAGTCCCGCCGTGGCTATTCGGGCCGCGACCGGCAGCGCGACGGTCCGGTGGCGCAGCGCAAGCACCCGGGTCGCGAACCGGGAACCCGGCGTCGCCGCCGCGATGCGCTCGGCGTCGTCGGCCGTGTCGACGTCGGACAGTTCGGGTAGCAGCCGGACCCGGAGCCCGGCGTCGTGCAGCCTGGCCAGCTGCAGCGACCCGGTGTCCGAGCGCGACATCGGCACGCCGAGCACCAGCGCCGGATCGATCTCGCGCAGGCCAAGCAGCCAGAAGCCGCCGTCCGGGGCCAGGCCGAAGGTGGCATCCGCGGCGCCAGAGATCAGCGGCTCGGCGGCCTGCGCCAGCAGGGCGGCCGTCACCTGCGGGGTATCCATCCCGATCAGCACCAGGGGGGCCGGGCTGGAAGCCCGCGCGTCGGCCAGGGCCCAGGCAATGCGCTCGTCAAGGCCGCCGCCGCGCTGGGCGATAACATCGAAGCCGGGCGGCAGCCATCCGCCAGGCGTGCCAGCCAGGGCGAGCACCCGGCGGGTGACGTTGACGGACGCGACCGTAGCCAGGGTATCGGTCAGGGCCGCCTCGGCCAGTTCGGCCGCCTCGGCCGGGGTGTACGGCGGCGTAAGCCGGGTCTTGACCCGGCCAGGCACCGGCTCCTTGGCGATCACCATGATCTGGGCCGCCAGCGCGTTACCCGGCCCTGGCGTGCTATCCGGCCCTGGCGCGCTATCCGGCCCTGGCGTGCTATCCGGCCCTGGCGCGCTATCCGGCCCTGGCGCGCTATCCGGCCCTGGCGTGCTATCCGGCATCGGTCCACGGTCCCGGTTCAGGCCAGAACCCGGATTCGGGCCCGGCGCTCGGCATGGGCACCGCACCCGGCGCCGGCCGACCGTCCGGCAGCCCTGGCCGGCCATACGGTTCAGCCCGGCCCGCCCACGGGGACGGGAGGGTATTGTCCCGACGGTGCTTGCCGGTGTACTCCTGGTCGGTGCGGTGCGGGCCGTTCATGACACGGGCGAGGTGACGGAGGCGAGCACTCGGCGCATGTCGCGCACGGTCCGGACCGTGCCGCCGAGCGTCCCGGTGACCTTGGACTTCCCGGTCCGCGGGTAATAGGGCACGTCCGTCTCGACGATCCGCCAGCCGGCTTCGGCGGCACGCACCACCATTTCCAGCGGGTAGCCGAAGCGGCGGTCCGACATCGGCAGCGCGAGCAGCGCTTCCCGGCGTGCGGCACGCATCGGACCGAGGTCCCGGACCGGGACGCCGATCCGGCGGCGCAGTTCGGCAGCCAGGATCCGGTTGCCGATCCTGGCGTGCAGCGGCCAGGCGCCCCGGCCCCGGATCGAACGTCGTCCCAGGACCAGATCGGCCTGGCCGGCCCGCACAGGATCGGCCACGGCGGGCAGATCGCCCGGGTCGAAGGAGGCATCGGCGTCCATGACGCAGACGATGTCGCTGCTCGCAGCCAGCAGGCCGGCGTGGCAGGCGGCACCGAAGCCGCGCTGCGGCACGGGCACGACCTGCGCCCCGAAGCTCGCGGCGACGGCGGCGGAATCATCGGTGGAACCGTTGTCCGCGACAATGGGCCGGTAACCGAGCGGCATCCGGGACAGCACCCAGGGCAGCGCACCCGCCTCGTTGAGGCAAGGCAGGACCACATCGATTTCCATGGCGCCCGACAGTACTGGGGCGGCCGCCCGCGCACGGCAGGAAAAGGGCCGATCGGGCCTTACGAAGGTATGACGGTATCGGCGGACTGGCCGACCTGCGCCTATCACATGCTTTCCTGCAGTCATGCGCGTTCTCGTGACCGGCGCGGCCGGGTTCATCGGGTCTCACATCGCGGAGACCATGCGGGCCGCGGGCCATGACGTCCGCGGGCTCGATTCGCTCTCCCCCGCCGTGCACAACGGCAGGCCGGACCACGTCAGCGGCGAACTGGTGGTCGGCGATGTCCGCGACCCCGCCGCGGTGGACGAGGCCCTGGCCGGGGTCGACGCGGTCTGCCACCAGGCGGCCATGGTGGGCCTCGGCGTAGACCTGTCCGATCTGCCGGTCTACGCGGACGTCAACGTCACAGGCACCGCGGTACTGCTGGAGGCCATGGGACGGCACGGCATACCGCGCCTGGTCATCGCCTCCTCGATGGTCGTGTACGGCGAGGGCGCCTACGACTGCGCGGCGCACGGCCGGATCCGGCCCGCACCGCGGCATCCCGACGACCTCGCCGCGGGCCGGTTCGAGCCGCGTTGCCCGCGGTGCGCGCAGCCGCTCGACACCGCGACGGTGACCGAGGACGCGCCGCTCGACCCGCGTAACGCGTATGCCGCGAGCAAGGTCGCCCAGGAGCACCTGGCCGCGAGCTGGGCCCGGATGACCGGCGGGGCCGCGGTCGGGCTCCGCTACCACAACGTGTACGGCCCCCGGATGCCGCGGGACACGCCCTACTCGGGGGTGGCCGCGATCTTCCGCTCCTGCCTGGAGAACGGCGTGCCGCCGCGGGTGTTCGAGGATGGCGGCCAGCGGCGTGACTTCGTGCACGTGCGCGACGTGGCCCAGGCCAACCTGCTGGCCCTGGAGGCGGTCGACCGGGCGGTGGCCGGCGCTGGTCCGGCGGCGCTGGTCCCGGCGGCGCTGCGTCCCGGCGGGCTGCGGTGCTACAACGTGGCGAGCGGCGAGCCGCACACGGTGGGCGAGATGGCCGCCGCGCTGGCCGCCGCGTTCGGCGGCGGGCTCGAGCCGGTGGTCACCGGCGAATACCGTCTCGGGGACGTCCGGCACGTGGTGGCCTCCCCCGTGGCCGCCGCCGGAGACCTCGGGTTCCGGGCCCAGATCCGGTTTGCCGAGGGCATGGCCGAGTTCGCCCGTGCCGCCCTGCGCGAGCCTGCCCTGGCTGCTTCCGCCCGCGCGTAGCTGTGATTGCGAGCTGATTGGCGGCACGCGCGCTGGTCAGATGGGATAGCGGGTCGGTTCGGTGGTGTACTGCCGCCCGGAGGGCGTGGTCCAGCGGACGTTCCCGTTTTCGAGCTGCTCGGCGTTCCAGCGTGGGTCTTGCTTGAGCCGGTGGTCGAAGCGGCACTTCGGATTCCCGTTGCACAGGCAGGTCCGGCCGCCCGCCTCGTAGGGAATGTTGTGCTCGAAGTCGCAGTTGGACGCGGGCCTGCGGCAGCCGGGGCCGGTGCACGTGGCGTGCCGGACCTGGGCCAGGTGCCGCAGCATGACCCCGGGATCGTGGCCGCGAGCTTGGTGGCGGTGGTCGCATCCTTCAGTGGGGAGAGGGCCGATTTCGATGAGCAGATCCGGCTGGCCGGGGATCCCGGTGGAGAGTCGCCAGGTTCCGTAGCCGCCGGGCGGGCCAGGCTGATCGGTGGGCGTGAAGGTGAACCGGCCCCGCCGGGCGGGTCAGGCCCACCCGACGTAGCCGGTTTGTACCGTTTCGCGCCGTCGGCGGCGGGTGCGGGCCGGGCGCAGCCGTGGCCGATGGCGTGGCCCTGGCGGTCGGTGACGGTGAGGCACCAGGTGGAGCGGGGGTTGCGGGCCGCGGCGGCGGCCAGGTCGCGGGCCAGGTCGGGGTCGATGGGGCCGATGCCGGCCAGCTCGCCGGGCCGGTCCGCGAGGTCGAGCAGGGTGGTCGCGGGGATGGTCAGGGTGACCCGGCCGGCGAACCCGGGCGGGATCACCCCGGCCACCGGCCCGGCCGGGGCCGGGGTCCGCGGCTGACCGGGACCGGATCCGGCCTGGCCCTGACCGGTTGAGCGGCCGCCAGGGCCGTCCCTGCCGGTATCGCCGTCACTGTCTCGGGCGGGCGTGCCGTCCGGGCTGCTGCCCAGTGGCCGGGAGTCGGTGCCGAGCAGGATATCCAGGTAGGCCCGGGCCCGCAGCTGCGTCCATGCCGCCCTCCAGGCCGGCCTTGCGCAGCTCCTTGGCCCAGGCGGTGACCCGCTGGTCGGCGGCGAGGACCTCGGCGGGAGGCAGTTCCCGGCCGGCCAGGCCCGCGTTGCCGGAGTCCTCGGCCCAGCGCTCCACCCGGGTCCGTCTGGCCATGTGCTCGCGGCGCTGCCTGGCCTTGTCCGGGTTGACCTCCATGACCGCCCGCCGGATCGCGGCGCGCAGCTGGGCCGGGGTCAGCGACCCGGCGCGGTCCAGGACCAGGGCCTCGGCGGCGCGGGCCTCGCCAGGGTCCAGCAGCGCGGTGGCCCAGGCGATGATCCCGGCTTTGTCGTGGTTGACGATCCCGGCCCGGAACGCTGCCCTGGTACCGGGCAGGCAGACCTCCAGCGCCCAGGCCAGATCCAGGATCTGCTCGGCATCCCCGGCCGACACACCCAGCACCGCGCCCAGCTCCCGAGCGGTGAACTCATGCCAGCTCTCCGGCATCTGGGCCGGGCCCGCCAGCGCGCAGCCAGGAGCGGGGCGGCGGCGGACCAGCTCCGCCACCGCGGCGTACTTGCCGGCAGCCATGGCCGCCTCGGCCCGGTCCCGGGCGCAGATCACCCCGAGCAGCTCATCATCGCTAGCCCCGGCGTACCGGTCATCATCGCCCGCCGCGTCCTCAGCGAACAGGCCGAGCGCCGCGCAGCCCGGCGCGACATCCAGCGGCTCACCGGCAGCGAACCCAGCCGCCGGGCTCGCGCACTCCCCCGCAAACGACTCCGCAGACCCCGGCATCCCCGGCCCCCGCCGCCCGGCCAGCACCGCCCCGACCGCAGCCAGGACAGCCGCGTGGCCGGACCGGGCCGCGGCCCCGGCGGCGAGGACCTGGTCGGCGGTGCTCTCGAGGGCCTCGGCGATCAGCGCCTCGAGCTCGGCGTCATCCAGGCCCGGCGGCGCGGCATTGTCCGGGTCCTCGTACTCCTCCAGGTCACCGGGATCCTCATCGTCGGCCACCGCGGCCAGGTAGGCCTCGTCCCAGTCCGGGCTCTGCGGCACCAGCCGCCAGTCCGGAGACCCCAGCCAGGGATGGTCACCGGGGCCCGCGGGCACGCCGGACGGGTCGCCGTCCGGCGCGGGGTCGCGGGGAGCCGGTGTTTCGCGCATGAACCACGATCCGTTCGATAGAATTATTTCTATCAAACATAGTAGCGAAAAATAGCCTTCCGAGGCTCACGACACGCCGATGGAAATCCGGGCGGTGAATGCGGTGGCCAGCGGCCGACGGCCTCGGAAGCGGGGAACCGGGAGTCAGTTCGCGCTGATGGCGGGGCGGCCGGGGGTGGCGCCGGGAGCGGTACGGCTCAGCACGGGGGCGCCGGGGCGGGCCAGCGGCAGGCGGATGAGGAACTGGCATCCAGGACCGGCGTTGCGGACGGCGATCTGGCCGGAGTGGGCCTCGACGATGCCGCGGGCAATGGACAGGCCGAGGCCAGCGCCTTCCTGAGGACCCGGGGTGCGGGCGGACTCGCCTCGGAAGGCGACGTCGAAGACCCGCGGCAGGTCGCCGGGCGGGATGCCGCCGCAGGCGTCCGAGACGCTGACGCAGGCCATCCCGCTCTGCACCTCGGCCATCACGTCGACGACGCCGTCCGACGGCGTGTGCCTGATCGCGTTGGTGACCAGGTTGCGCAGGGCGCGGCCCATCTCGGCGGTGTCTATGAACACGGGCATGCCGCGGACGGCGGCGCCGGTGAGCCGGACCCCCTTGGACCGGGCCACCGGCTCAGCGCTGGCCACGACCTCGGCCACCAGGTCCTCCAGGCCGACCATCCGCCGGGAGAGCCGGAGCGCGCCGGCGTGGATGCGGGACAGCTCAAAGAGGTCGTCGATCATCAGGGTCAGCCGGTCCACCTCGCGGCGGATCTGCGTGTGGTACTGGGAGACCTCACGCGGATCGATCACGACCTGATCCTCGAGGGCCTCGGCCATGGCGCGCAGGCCAGCCAGCGGCGTGCGCAGGTCATGGCTGACCCAGGCCACGAGTTCGCGCCGGCTGGCCTCCAGGGCCCGCTCCCGGGACCGGGCCTGGGCCAGGCGGTCGTAGGCGACGGTGAGGGCCTCGGAGAGTTCGGCCAGTTCGGCGGGCAGGGTGCGCGGGGGGGCAATGTACACGCCGTTCTCGCCGACGCCCTGTATCGCGGCGGAGATGGCCCCGCTGGCCTTGATCAGCTGCCGCCCCACTACCAGGGCCACGATCAGCCCGGCCAGGCCGGCGATGGCCATCAGGTCCAGGACGACGTCCTGGTTCACCCCGCTGAGCATGCGGTAGGCGATGACGGCCACCCCGGCCATCGAGGTGGCCACCGAGACCAGCACGACGCCGGTGATCAAAACCCGGATCGAGCGTCCGGCCAGCAGCTTCAGCGTGATAACCCCGATGGCGCTGATGACCAGCGCGGACACCAGGGTCCACAGCGAGATGAAGCCGATATCGGAGGAGGCGATGCCAGCCGGCAGGCTCCAGGCCAGAACGCCGCTGGTGTGGGTCACGCCGCCTCCGGCTCGTACCGGTATCCGACACCCCAGACGGTGACGATGCGCCGGGGCAGAGTGGGGTCGGGTTCGAGCTTCTCGCGCAGCCGCCGGACGTGCACGGTGACCGTGGACGTGTCCCCGAAGGTCCAGCTCCACACCTCGCTAAGCAGCTGCTCCCGGGTGAACGCCTTGCGCGGGTTGCGCATCAGGAAGACCAGGAGGTCATATTCTCGCGAGGTCAGCTGGACCAGCTTGCCGTCGGCGCGGACCTCGTGCGCGGACAGGTCCACCACAAGGTTGCCGTCGTTGATGGCGCCGAGGTCGGCCCGTTCGGGCAGGCCGGCGCCGCGGGACCGGCGCAGCACGGACCGGACCCGCAGGGCGAGCTCGCGCGGGCTGAACGGCTTGGTCACGTAGTCGTCCGCGCCGGTCTCGAAGCCGACCAGGCGGTCGGTCTCGTCACCGAGCGCGGTCAGCATAACGACGGGTATCGGCCAGCGGGCCCGCAGCCTGCGGCACACCTCCAGGCCGTCCATGCCCGGCAGCATGAGATCGAGGACGACCAGATCGGGCGGCTCTTCGGCGACGCGGCGCAGCGCTTCGTATCCGTCCTGTACGCACTCGACGGTGTGGCCGTCGCGGACCAGGTACCGTCCGACGACGTCCGCGACGGTGGGATCGTCGTCCACGACGACGATCCTTCCCGGCGGATCGGGGTTGTTTACCAAGGCTGGCCGTTCCTATCCACGGCAATGATCACGCCTACAAGTTACGGCGTAAACGGGCATGCAAGCCACCCGTCGGGGCAAAAGCGGTTCGGCTCGTCATCAGTACGTAAGCACAGTGACGATTCGATAAGCACCGCCCCGATCGGCCCTGAACTGGCCCGGCGACTGGTTAACACTGGTGGGAGTTTCGCCAGGGATCACGGATAGCGAAGGAGTCGGCGTGATCGGGGAGCTTTACGAGCACGCGCTAGCCGGCTGGATGCGGCCGGAGGTCGAGCACACCGACGGCAGCCGCATGCCGCTTCCGGTGGAGGGCTGGCTGCACGAGAGCCCCGGCGACAAGTCACTGCTGGACCGGTGCGTAGGCCCGACCCTCGACATCGGGTCGGGGCCGGGCCGACTGACCGTAGCCCTGTCCGAGCGGGGCATCCCGGCCCTGGGCATCGACATCACGCCCTACGCCGTCGACCTGGCCCGCTCGTCCGGGGCGCTGGTCATGCTACGGGACGTGTTCGGCCGCGTCCCGGGCACCGGCCGGTGGATGACCGTGCTGCTCGCGGACGGGAACATCGGGATCGGCGGCGATCCGGCCGCGCTGCTGCGCCGGGCCGGGGAACTGCTCGCACCGGAGGGTA
This sequence comes from uncultured Actinomycetes bacterium, assembly GCA_963722055.1. Taxonomy (GTDB): domain Bacteria; phylum Actinomycetota; class Actinomycetes; order Streptosporangiales; family Streptosporangiaceae; genus Palsa-504. The sequence goes on from CAVRLA010000019.1 coordinate 276,353, forward strand.
AGGCCCTGGTCGAACTCGAGCCGCCCGGGTCGCCGCTACGCCGCGAGGAGGTCCGGCTGTGCTACGCGGGCCTGGCCAGCGCGTGGTTCCCGTGGGCGTTCGTGGGCGCGGATCACATCGAGGACATAGCCCGGGACGCCGGGCTGGGCGAGGTCGAGACCTGGACGGTCGAGGGACGCTGGTTCGCGTCGATCAGCTGCCGCGTCACGCCCGCGCTGGAGGAGTCGTCGGCCGAGGCGCTCGCCGAGCCGTCCGAGTCGGAAATGCTGGCGCTGTTACCGAATGCTTACCGTTAGGCGCGCGGATGACTTTTCTGTTCCGCAACATGGCACCCTACGCTCCATGAACGTAAAGGTCCGCGTGGCGGCGATCTGCCTCGCCCTGACCGCGCTGGCCGGCCTGGTGCTGCTGGTGGTACGGCCGAGCCTCAACCCGGCGCACGTCCGACCGCTGCCGCTCATCGCCCTGGCGTGGATCGCCTTCCTGACCGCGGCGTTCTTGCTGCGGAAGGTGCCGCTACGGGCTTCGGTCGTGCTCATCCTGCTCGGCGGCATCGCGATCCAGATCGCCGCGGTGTCCGCGCCGGCGGCGCAGAGCGACGACCTGTACCGGTACGTCTGGGACGGCCGGGTACAGGCGGCGGGCATCGACCCGTACGCGTACGTGCCCGCCGCCCGGCAGCTGGACGGGCTGCGGGACGAGTTCCTCTGGCATCCCGGCGCCGACCACTGCCTGTCGCCCGCTTTTGTGAGTTCACATGCGGCCGCGGACCTGGTAGCGGGCTGCACGCTGATCAACCGGCCGAGCGTGCCGACCATCTACCCGCCCGTGGCCGAGGCGTACTTCCTAGCGGTGCACTATGAGCCCGCGGGTGATTCCTCGACCATGCCGATCCAGGCCACCACGGCCTTCATCGCGGTGCTGACCACCGTGCTGCTGTTGTTCGGGCTGGGGCGGCTGGGCCGGGACGTGCGGATGGCCGCGCTGTGGTCCTGGTGCCCGACCGTGGCCCTGGAGGCCGGCAACAGCGCCCACGTGGACGTGGTGGCGGTCGCCATCACGGCAGCGGCGCTGCTGGTGCTGGCCTCGGCGCGTACCCGGCGGCGTACGGCGCTGGGCGGCGTGCTGCTGGGCCTGGCCATCGCGACCAAGATGACGCCGGTGCTGACCGTGCCCGCCGTGTTGCGGCGCCGCTGGATGACCGTCGTCCTGGCCGCGGGCAGCGCGTTCACGGTGGTCTACATCCCGCATGTGCTCGCGGTGGGCGGCAAGGTGATCGGGTTCCTGCCCGGCTACCTGCAGCAGGAGGGGTACGAGAACGGAACCAGGTTCGGCATCATCGGGCTGGTCCTGACCGGGAAGGCGGCCACCGCCATGGCCGCGCTCATCCTGGCCGCGGCCGCCTTCGCCGTGCTGCAGTTCTCCGACCCCGACCGGCCCTGGCAGGGAGCCCTGTTCATGACCGCGACCGCGCTGGCCGTCACCACGCCGCGCTACCAGTGGTACGCACTCCTGCTGGTGATGCTCGTGGCGCTGGACGGGCGGCCGGAGTGGCTGGCGTTCGCGGCGGGCGCGTACTACGCGGCCGAGCCGAACCTGGGGCGGTACACGATCCCGAACCGGTTGCACGACGCGGTGGCGTACGGGGTGCCGGTGCTGGTTGTGGCGGTGGGCTGGGTGGTCCGGGAGTTCGGGCAACGCCGGGGTGTCGGGCTGGAACCGGTCTCTGGACCGGCCGGTCCGCCGGTCACGGCCGTGGCGGCCGGGGTAGGTGTGACGGATGGGACGGCGGTCGTGGCGAGTTCGGCGTTTGCCGCGCCGGTCTCGGTGGGAGCTCCTCCGTGGGAGCTGGTGGCCGCGGACAAGGTCCAGGTCTGAGCCCATTTGCGGCCGTTGGGGTCTGAGAGCGGAGCTTTCTTACCGGTTGGTTACCCGTGAGCCAAACATCAAACGGAACAGGCCGCTAGGGCCGTGAATGGGGATATGAGCTACGAGCCGTCGCACCGCAGGCCGCCACGCCAAGAGCGGTGGCCGAGCGCGACCCCCGGGGAGGGCTGGCCGGCCTACCAGCAAGGCGAGGATGGCCGGGCCTGGGAGCCGGTGCAAGCCTTCGCGGGCAGCAGCAACGGTTACGGTGCCCCGAGCAATGGTTATAGTGCCGCGGGCAACGGTTACGACGCCGCGAGTGATGGCTACGGTGCCCCGAGCAATGGTTACGGTGCCGCGGGCCATGGTTACGGCGACACATGGGGCGGCCGCGGGCCGACGGCCGACGGCTACGGCGATGCGTGGGGCGGCGCTCGTTACAGCGATCCGGGCCAGGGTTACTGGGCGGGCGGAAACGGCTACGGCGGCACGACGACTTCCTATCCCGCCGTCGGGGACGGCTACGGCGGGGACGGCTATGCGGACGGCTTCGACGGTGCCACGGGCGGGTACCGGGGCGGCTACGGGGACGCGGCCGACGGATACCGCCCGGCGGAGGACTACTACGAGGCTCCGAACGGCTACGAGGCTCCGAACGGCTACGAGGCTCCGAACGGCTACGAGGCTCCGAACGGCTACGAGGGCTGGGACGGCTACACCGAGCCCGGGCACGAGTTCACCAACTCGGCGGGCTACCAGGCGCAGGCCGAGTACGCCGCGCTGGACCCTGGCGCCTCCTCGGTGCTCGTCGCGCCGGACACCATGGGGGAATGGTGGCGGGACACGGACCGGGACCGTGCTGGCGACCGGGATAACAGCCGGGGGCCGGTCGTGGGCGCGCTGATGGGATTCCTGGCCGCGGAGGTCGCGATCGGCGTGGCCACGCTGGTCGCGGCGTTCGTCCGGCCACAGGCCGCACCGGTCAGCGTGGTGGGCGGTGTATTCCTCGACCGGCTGCCGACGTCCCTACGCAGCCACCTGATGGCCCACTTCGGCGCGCACGGCCAGACGGTGCTGCTGCTCGGGGCGGTCGGGTTCGTCGCTATCGTGCTCGGCTTCATGGCCCGGCGGAACCCGAGCGTCGGGGTGGCGGGCATCGCCGCGCTTGGCCTGCTCGGCGCCTTCGTGGCCGTCACCAGGCCGGAGAGCCGGGCCAGCGACGTCATCCCGTCGGCCATCGGCGCTCTGGCGGGGATCGTGGCGTTGCTGTGGCTGGCCCACGCGTCGGCGCCGGTCACACCCCTGCAGCCCGCGTACGGCGGCGGGCGCCGGAGGGCGCGATGACCACCAGCGTTGACCGGCGTAAGTTCCTGACCGCGGTCGGTGGCACCGCCGCGACGGCGGCCGTGGCCGGGGTCGGCGGCGAACTGCTGCTCAGGAAGCGGTTCGCGGCGACCCAGGTGGCCAGCCCGCCGGTGCTGAAGGTCACGCCACCGCGGATCGTCAAGCAGAGGCCACTGCCGGCCGCCGACTCACTGAACATCCCGGGCCTGTCCCCGTTCTACACGCCAAACGCCCATTTCTACCGAGTCGACACGTCCCTGACCATCCCGCAGGTCTCGGCCGCGACCTGGCAGCTGCGCATCCACGGCATGGTCGACAACCCGATGACGATCACGTTCGACCAGCTGTCGCAGCTACCGATGACCGAGCACGACGTCACCTTGACCTGCGTCTCCGAGGCCGTGGGCGGCGGCTACATCGGCAACGCCCGCTGGCAGGGCACGCTGCTGGCCCCGCTGCTGCGCAAGGCGGGGATCCAGGCCGGCGCCGACCAGATCGTCATGCGCGACGTCAACGGCATGACCATCGGCGTGGCCACCGATCCGGTGATGGATGGCCGCGAGTCGCTGCTCGCGGTGGGCATGAACGGCCAGCCGCTGCCCGCGGCGCACGGCTACCCGGTCCGCGTGGTGGTGCCGGGCTTGTACGGCTACGTGTCGGCGACCAAGTGGGTCGTCGACATGGAGCTGACCACGTTCGGCGCGTTCGACGCCTACTGGGTGCGGATGGGCTGGTCCCAGCAGGGGCCGATCAAGACCGAATCGCGCATCGACGTGCCGAAGGCCATGAGCAACCTGGCCGCCGGCCGGGTCACGATCGCCGGCGTGGCGTGGGCCCAGCACAAGGGCATCGAGGCCGTCGAGGTGGGCGTCGACGGCACCTGGTACACCGCGACGATGGCCGCCCAGGACACGATCGACACCTGGCGCCAGTGGTACTACGTCTGGGACGCGACCCCCGGCCAGCACGTGCTCCAAGTCCGTGCGACCGACAAGACCGGCTACACCCAGACCGCCGTGGTGCACCGGACCGAGCCCAACGGCGCCACCGGGTACCACACCATCCACGTGGACGTGGCCTGAGGGTTATCCACAAGCCAGCCGCTGGCGCGCACCCGCTTTGCGCACCAGCGGCTTATTTTGCCGCCCGGCGGCGCCGCTGCCTTCCGAAGCCCCGCCCCGGACGGCAACCCGGCTCGCCGAACGCTGGTCCGCGGGGTTAGCGGGCGCGGAGGGCGGACAAGAGGTCACCGAGGGCGTCGAGGCTGTGGGCGCTGACCACGGCGTCGCAGTAGGGCCACGCGGCGGCCATCCCGCCCACCTCGGGGCGGTAGCGCGGGGACTGGGTGCGGGGGTTGGCCCAGACGATCCGGTGGGCGATCCGGGACAGCCGGGCCATCTGCTCGCCGAGCAGCGCGGGCTCGCCGGTCTCCCAGCCGTCGGAGATGATCAGCACCACCGCGCCGCGGGCCATCCCGCGGGCGCCGTAGCGGTCGTTGAACTCCTTGACCGCGGCGCCGATCCGGGTGCCGCCGGACCAGTCGGGCGCCGCCTCGCCCGCCTTGGCCAGCATGCTGTCCGGGCTGGCCGCGGCCAGGGCCGGGGTCAGCCGGGTCAGCCGGGTGGCGAAGCTGAACACCTCAGGCCGGCTCTGGCCGCCGCGGACCTGGCCGCCGTGCAGGCAGTACAGCAGCATCAGCAGCGCCCGGGCGTAGGACTCCATGGAGCCCGAGATGTCGCACAGCACGACCAGGCGGCGGGGCCGGACCCGCGGCGCCTGGCGGGAGAGCCGGATCGCCTCGCCGCCGCTGCGCCGGGCCTGCCGCAACGTGCCCCGCAGGTCCGGCCGCTTCCCGTCGCGGGCGCGGCGGTACCGGCGGGTCCGCCGGGGCGGGACGGCCAGGCTCATCTCGCGCATGAGGTCCACCAGTTGGCGCAGCTCGGCCGCGGAGAGCTGGGCGAAATCGCGGCCGCGCAGCCGCTCGGCGGCCGAGGCCACCCGGTGGACGGCCGGAGCGTCGGTCAGCGGCGCGTCGTCGGGCGGGGCGGCCGACCCGGTGTCGGTGACCTGCATCCCGGCCAGCAAGCCGTCGTGATCGGACCGGGCCGGGGCGCCGGGCGGCGGGCTGCCGGTCTCCCCGGGCCGCTGCGCCTCGGGGGCCTTGGGCAGCGGCAGGTCCCGGAACGGGTCGGGCCCGCCGAACAGCAGCGCGAAGACCCGCTCGAAGGCGGCCACCTGGCTCGGGTCGGAGACCAGGGTGGCTAGCGCGCAGGCCCGCAGTTCGGCCACCGAGCGGGCGTTCATGACCGTGACGGCGCGAGCCAGCCGCTCGCACCGGTCCGGGCCGACCGGGAGCCCGGCGGCGTGCAGGGCCGTGCCGAGGCCCGCGGCCAGGGCCGCGACGTCCGGCGAGGCGTCAGACGAAGGCGGGGCCGTAGGCGGGGTCGCGGGCGGGGCTTTAGTCAAGGGGGGCCGGGGCCTTAGTCAAGGGAGCCGACCACCGAGGCCAGCCCGGCCTGGCGGACCGTTTCTTCGTCTTCCGGGTACTTCAGCACGGTGCTCATGGTCTGGCCGGCGACGTGGCCGTCGAGCTGGCCGACACCGAACACGCTGAGCGCGGAGGCCCAGCTGATCGCCTCGGAGATGCCGGGCGGCTTGGTCAGGTCGAGCTTGCGCAGCCGCTGCACCGCGGTCGCGATCTGCCCGGCCAGCTGTTCGCCGGCGACGGGGACACGGCGCCTGATGATCTCCGCGACCCGGGGGGTGTCCGGGTAGGCGATCCAGTGGTACAGGCAGCGCCGCTTCAGCGCGTCGTGCAGGTCCCGGGTCCGGTTCGAGGTCAGCACGGTGACCGGGGGCAGCTTGGCCTGCTGGGTGCCGAGCTCGGGGATGGTGACCGCCGCCTCGGCCAGCAGCTCGAACAGGAACGCCTCGAACTCGTCGTCGGCCCGGTCGACCTCGTCGATGAGCAGCACGGCCGGGCGCGGCCCGGGATGCAGCAGGGCGGTGAGCAGCGGCCGGGACAGCAGGTACTCCGTGGTGAACAGGTCCCGGTCGCGGATGTGCTCCCCGGCCGCCTCGGCCAGCCGGATGGCCAGCAGCTGGCGCGGATAGTTCCACTCGTACAGCGCCTCGGCGGCCGCGATGCCCTCGTAGCACTGCAGCCGGACCAGCGGGGTGTCGATCGCGGTCGCCAGGGCCTTGGCGGCCTCGGTCTTGCCGACGCCCGGCTCGCCCTCGAGCAGGATCGGCTGCCCCATCCGGACGGCCAGGAACAGCGCGGCGGACAGCTGGTCGCCGGCCAGGTAGCCGGTTCTCTCCAGGGCGCCGGACAGCGCGCCGACGTCGGGGAATCTCTCGTCCAGGTCGTTCGTCAATGCGCTGCTCACCGTGTTTGTCTCGGGCATAAGTTCCGGGTGTGAGTTTATCCGCCCCGGTCAGCTGATCGCGAGGTCGGTGCGCAGCGGGCGGCCTTGGATGGCCCGCCAGACCTGGGCCGGGGTGAGCGGCATGTCCGCGTGCCGGACCCCGTACGGGCGCAGGGCGTCGATCACGGCGTTGACCACGGCGGGCGGCGAGCCGACCGTGGCGGACTCGCCGACGCCCTTGGCCCCGATCGGGTGGTGCGGCGACGGGGTGACGGTCTCGCCGAGCTCCCAGGACGGGCACTCCAGCGACGTGGGCAGCAGGTAGTCCATGAACGAACCGCCCAGGCAGTTGCCGTCCCGGTCGAACGCGATGACCTCCATCAGGGCCATGCCGATCCCGTCCGCGAGCCCTCCGTGCACCTGACCTTCGACGATCATCGGGTTGATCCGCACCCCGCAGTCGTCCACCGCGACGAACCGCCGGACCGACACCTTGCCGGTGCCCGGATCGACGTCGACCACGCAGATGTAGGCCCCGCACGGATAGGTGAGGTTCGGCGGGTTGTACACGCAGCTCGCGTCGAGGTGGCCTTCCACGCCCGGCGGCAGCTCCAGGGCGGAGTGCGCGGCCAGCGCGATCTCGGCGATGGTCCGCCCGGAGTCCGGGTCGCCGCGGACGAACCACCGGCCCCGCTCCCATTCCAGGTCGTCGGCGCTCACCTCGAGCATGGCCGCGGCCACGATCCGGGCGCGCTCGCGCACCTTGCGGGCCACGACCGCGGTCGCCGCGCCGGACACCGGGGTGGACCGGGACCCATAGGTGCCCAGCCCGAACGGCGTCTGGTCGGTGTCTCCGTGCACCACCTCCACGTCGTCCGGGGACAGGCCGAGCTCCTCGGCGACGATCTGGGCGAAGGTGGTCTCGTGCCCCTGGCCCTGGGTCTGTACCGAGATCCGCAGCACGGCCGTGCCGGTGGGGTGGATGCGCAGCTCCACGCCGTCGTTCATGCCGAGGCCCAGGATGTCCATGTGCTTGCGTGGACCCGCGCCGACGGCCTCGGTGAAGAAGCTGATCCCAATGCCCATAAGGTGACCGGCGGCCCGTTCCGTCAATTGTTCTTTACGGAGCTCGTCGTAGCCGGCCAGGTCCAGGGCCGTGCGGAGGGTCCGGGGGTAGTCGCCCGAATCGTAGGTCCAGCCGGTCTGGCTCGTGTAGGGGAACTGCTCGGGGCGCAGCAGGTTGCGCATGCGCAGCTCGGCCGGGTCCAGGTCCAGCTCGTAGGCCAGCAGGTCGACCAGCCGCTCGACCAGGTAGACCGCCTCGGTGACGCGGAACGAACAGGAGTACGCCACCCCGCCGGGCGCCTTGTTGGTGTACACGCCGGTGACCCGGCAGTGCGCGGCCTCCAGGTCGTAGGACCCGGTGAACACGCCGAAGAACCCGGCCGGGAACTTGGTCGGCTGCGCGGTCCCGTTGAACGCGCCGTGATCGGCCAGGACCGTGACCCGCACGGCCCGGATCGTGCCGTCCCGGTCGGCGGCCAGCTCGCCGTGCATGTGGAAGTCCCGGGCGAAGCAGGTGGACATCAGGTTCTCCGACCGGTCCTCCATCCACTTGACCGGCTGGCCGGTGATCATCGAGCCCACCACCGCGCACAGGTAGCCCGGGTAGATGGGCACCTTGTTGCCGAACCCGCCGCCGACGTCGGGCGAGATGATCCGGATCTTGTGCTCGGGCAGGCCGGTCACCATGGCGTACAGGGTCCGGTGCGCGTGCGGGGCCTGGGTGGTCTCCCACACGGTCAGCTTGCCGGTCACCCGGTCGAACTGCGCCACCGCGCCGCAGGTCTCCAGCGGCGCCGGATGGACCCGCGGGTAGAGCATGTCCTGGGCGATCGTCACCTCGGCGGCGGCGAACACGGCGTCGGTGCGGGCGGCATCGCCCGCCTCCCAGTCGAAGATGTGGTTGCTGGTGCGGCCTTCTAGATCATCGCGAATGAGCGGGGCGCCGGGGTCCAGGGCGTGGCGGGCGTCGATAACCGGGGGCAGCGGCTCGTACTCGACGTCGATCAGCTCCAGGGCGTCCCGCGCCGAGTACCGGTCCTCGGCCACCACGAACGCGACCTCCTGGCCCTGGAACCGCACCTTGTCGGTGGCCAGCACGGCCTGCCGGTCCCCGGACAGGGTGGGCATCCAGGCCAGGTTCCGCTCGGCCAGGGTCTCGCCGGTGATCACGGCGCGAACCCGGGGGTGGGCCTCGGCGGCGAGGGTGTCGATGGCCAGGATGCGGGCGTGCGGGTGCGGGCTGCGCAGCACCGCCCCGTACAGCATGCCGGGCAGCTGCACGTCATCGACGAAGTAGCCCTGGCCGCGGACGAACCGCGGATCCTCCTTGCGCAGCATCCGCCCGAAGCCGCCGGTCATGGTCGTGCCCCGGGGTGCTCCGCGGCCCAGCGGATGGACCGGACGATGTTCTCGTACCCGGTGCAGCGGCAGATCTGGCCGGAGATCACCTCGCGGATCTGCGCCTCGTCCGGATCGGGGTGGTGGTCCAGCAGCCAGCGGGCGGTCATCATCATGCCCGGCGTGCAGAACCCGCACTGCAGCCCGTGGCACTCGATGAAGCCTTGCTGCACCGGGTCGAGCTGGCCGTCGCGCTCCAGCCCCTCCACGGTCCGCACCGCGTGCCCGTCGGCCATCGCGGCCAGCAGCGTGCACGACTTGACCGGCTTGGCGTCCAGCCACACCACGCAACTGCCGCAGTTCGACGTGTCGCAGCCCCAGTGGCTGCCGGTCAGCCCGAGCTCGTCGCGCAGGAAGTGGATAAGCAGCAGCCGCGGTTCCACCACACGCGCGTACTCGACGCCGTTGACGGTCATCGCGATGCGGATCGTCATGCCTGGGTCCTCGCTCGGTCGGCCGCCCGCCGCAGGGCGCGGGCGGTCAGCTCGGCGACCAGGTGCCGCTTGAAGTCCTCGGGTCCGCGCTGGTCGGCGACGGGCCGGCAGTGCTCGGCGGCGATGGCGGCGGCTTGCCTGAAGGCGTCCTCGCCGGGGGCTCGGCCGCGGAGGTAGTCCTCGGCCTCGGCCGCCACGAAGTGGTCGGCGCCCACGGCGGTCAGGCCGATGCCCGCCTCCTGGATGGTTCCGTGGCTGAGGGTCAGGACCGCCCCGGCGGCGGCGATCGACCAGTCGCCGACCCGCCGGGAGACCTTCTCGTACGCGCTGCCGGTGCCGGGTGGGACGGGGACCCGGATCTCGGCGAGCAGCTCGCCCCGGCCGATGATGGTCTCGTAGGGACCCCGGTGGAACTCCCGCACCGGCACCGTCCGCACGCCGTCCGGCGCCTTGATGACGGCGGTCGCGCGGGCCGCGGCGAACGCCGCGGACAGGTCCTCGGACGGGTCGGCCTGGCAGAGCGACCCGCCGACGGTGCCCCACAGCCGGACGATCGGGTCCGCGACCACGCGTTCGGCGTCGTGGAAGATCGGGAAGCAGTCGCCCGCGACTTTTGATTCGAGCAGGTCCGCGTGCCGGGCCAGGGCGCCGATGCGCAGCTGGCCGGCGTCTTTGGTGATGAAGGCCAGTTCGGCCAGGCCGTTGATGTCCACGAGGAGTTCGGGCTGGGCCAGCCGCAGCTTCATCATCGGGATCAGGCTGTGGCCGCCGGCCACGACGCGGGTCTCCGGCCGGCTCAACAGCGACAGCGCGTGCTCCACGCTGGTCGCCCGCTCGTATTCGACATGCGCCGGAACCTGCATGTATGCATCATTCGGGGTTGGCCCCCGATGTGCAAGCGAGGAGTTAAGCATCAGCTAATAACTGCAGGTCAAGCCGGGAGACGGGCGGGAATCACCGGTCCCGCTGATCGACCACCCGGCGCATCTTGCCCGCCGACCGCTCAACGGTGTCCGGGTCGGCCACCGTGACCTGGACCCGGACGCCCACGTGGTCGAGCACCCGGGCGGCTAGCGCCCGCGCCGCGGCCGCCCGCTGCTCCGGATCAAGGCCCGGCCGCGCCTCGACCTGGACGGTCAGCTCGTCCAGGTGGTCGCGCGAGGTGAGCACGAGCTGGAAGTGCGGGGCCAGGCCCGGGATCCGCAGCAGGAGCTCCTCGATCTGGGTCGGGAACACGTTGACCCCGCGCAGCACGATCATGTCGTCGGACCGGCCGGTGACCCGCTCCATCCGCCGGTGCGCGGGCCGGGCCGTGCCGGGCCGCAGCCGGGTCAGGTCCCGGGTCCGGTACCGCACCAGCGGCATGGCCTGCTTGGTCAGCGAGGTGAACAGGATCTCGCCCCGCTCACCCGCGGCGGCCGGCGCGCCCGACCGCGGGTCGATCAGCTCCGGGTAGAAGTGGTCCTCCCAGACGGTCAGGCCGTCCTTGCTCTCCACGCACTCGACGGCGACGCCGGGCCCCATCACCTCGGACAGGCCGTAGATGTCCACCGCGTGCAGCCCGGCCCGCTCCTCAAGCTCGGCGCGCATCTCCTCGGTCCACGGCTCGGCGCCGAAGATGCCGATCTCCAGCGAGCTCGCCCGGGCGTCCACGCCAGCCCGGTCGAACTCATCAAGGATGGTCAGCATGTAGGTCGGCGTGACCATGATCACCCGCGGCCGCAGGTCCTGGATCAGCCTCACCTGCCGTCCGGTCATGCCGCCCGAAGCCGGAATGACCGTGCAGCCCAGCCGCTCGGCGCCGTAGTGGGCGCCCAGCCCGCCGGTGAACAGGCCGTAGCCGTAGGCCACGTGCACCATGTCGCCGGGCCGACCGCCCGCCGCCCGGATCGACCGGGCCATCAGGCCCGACCAGGTATCCAGGTCCGGCTGGGTGTAGCCCACCACCGTGGGCTGGCCGGTGGTCCCGCTCGAGGCGTGGATCCGCCGCAGCTCGGCTGCGGGGACCGCGAACATGCCGGTCGGGTAGTTCTCCCGCAGGTCGTCCTTGGTCGTGACCGGGAAACCGGCCAGGTCCTCCAGCGACCGGCAGTCCTCCGGGCTCACCCCGGCCGCGTCGAACTTCTTCCGATAGAACGGGACGTTGGCGTAGGCGTGCCGCAGCGTCCAACGCAGCCGGTCGAGCTGCAGCGCCCGGAGTTCGTCGACGGACATCCGCTCCGCGGGATCCAGCTCATGGATTTCCGGTGCCTGGCCTAGCCCCATCACTGGCCTCATTCCCGCGGGGTCCGTGCCGCCGTACCGATGCTAGCCACCGTGGCGTTCGCGGCCCGGACCAGGTCGGCGGGGGCGAGCTCGATCTCCAGCCCGCGCCGCCCGCCGCTGCAGAACACCGTGGTGAACGCCATCGCCGACGCGTCGAGCACCACGGGCAGCCGCCTGCGCTGGCCCACCGGGGAGATGCCGCCCGCCACGTACCCGGTGGCCCGCTCGGCCGCCGCCACCTCGGCCATCACGGCCCGTTTCCCGCCGACCGCCAGGGCCAGCGCCTTGAGGTCGAGCTGGCCGCCGGCCGGGACCACCCCGGCCACCAGGTTCCCGTCCACCGCCGCGATCAGCGTCTTGAACACCCGATCCGCGGACACGCCCAGAGCCTCGCTGGCCTCCCGGCCATAGGACTCATGCCGCGGGTCGTGGGCGTATTCGTGCACCGTGAAGGGGAGGCCAGCGCGCTCGAGCGCCACCGTCGCCGTCGTCCCGCGTCCCGCCATGATCGGCTACCCTACGACACGGCCGAGCGGCCCGAAAACCATTAGGTGCCGCGTCAGACCGGTCCGCATAGTGGGGATATGCGCGTGACGTTTCCCCGGCTCCCGGATCACGAGCGCGCCTACGCCCTGGTCGAGCGCGACGACGGGACCCTGTACCGGCTGTACGGCGGCCAGGCCGGACCCCGGCTTCCGCATGACATCATGCACTTCGTGGTCGAGCGCGAGCTGCACATCCGCGACGGGATCTGGGGCGGCATCGCGTCGGGCCTCATCTTCGAGAGCATGCAGCACGTCAGCGGCCGCCGGCCGCCGCGCGCGCGGGAGCGATCCAAGGAACTGCTGACGACCTTTCACTCGCGGGGCCTGCGCGCCGAGGTGCTGGCTAACTTCGTCCAGTGCGTGGCGGGCCTCGATCACCCGTCGGACATCCAGATTCTGACCCTGGCCGCAGACCAGCTGTCCGTGCTCCCGGGCGCCGACGCGGAAGTGGAGCCGGCCGAGATCGCCGCGGCCGCGCAGGCCCTGCAGGTCGAGGCGGCCCGGTGGGCCCGGCTCCGGGTCGGGGAGGAGATCAGCTACGAGTGGCCGCAAGCCGCGCTCGCGTCCAGAAGGAGAGCCCGGGCGCGTAAACCACGGGTCGTTCGGCCCAACAAGAAGAGGAAGGGGCGCGGGCCCGCATGACCGAACGGCCGGAACCTGACGAGGTCATCGAGTACGGCCCGCTGACCCTGCGGCGCTACCGTGATGACGACCTGGATGACCTGGTCCGGGCGGTGACCGAGTCCGAAGATCACCTGCGTGGATGGCTGCCGTGGGTGGCCGGGCACAGCGTCGAGTCCGAGGCCGCGTTCCTGGCCCAGTCGGCCCGGGACTGGGAGTCCGGCACCGCCTACAACTACGCGATCAGGACCGAGGGCGCCTTGGCCGGCGGCATCGGCCTGATGGCCAGGATCGGGCCGGGCGGGCTGGAGATCGGCTACTGGGTGCACCGGGCCTTCACCCGCCGCGGCCTGGCCACCGCGGCGTCGGCCGCGCTGGTGGAGCAGGCGTTCCGGCTGCCGGGCGTGGACCGGGTGGAGATCGTGCACGACGAGCTGAACGTGGCCAGCGGCGGCGTGCCGCGCAAGCTCGGCTTCACCGAGATCGAGCGGCGTCCCCTCGACTTCCGCCCGCCGGCGGGGAGCGGCGTCGGTGTGGTCTGGCGGCTGGCACGGTAGCGTAAACCGGCATGGGATACGGGCACGCAGATCAGAACGACCGAGAGATGATGGCGCTGGCCCTCGGCCAGGCCCGGGCCAGCCTGGAGGCCGGCGGGGTGCCGGTCGGCGCGGTGCTGGCCGCGGGCGGTGCGGGCCAGGGACGCGAGCTGATCGCGGCCGGGCACAACGAGCGGGTGCAGCAGGGTGACCCGGTGGCGCACGGCGAGATCGCCTGCCTGCGCAACGCCGGCCGCCGCCCGTCCTATACCGACACCACCCTGTACACCACGCTGTCCCCGTGCCAGATGTGCAGCGGCGCGATCTTGCTGTTCCAGATCCCCCGGGTCGTGGTCGGCGAAGCCGAGACCTACGCCGGCGACCTCGCCTTCCTGGCCGACCGCGGCGTCGAGGTCGTCCTGCTCGACGACCCGGGCTGCAAGGCCGCCATGCGCGAGTTCCAGCAGCGCTACCCGCAGGTCTGGAGCGAAGACATCGGCGGCCGCTGACGTTACCCGCGCGGCTACCGCACGCAGGGCAGGTCCACGGTGATCAGGGTCGGCCCTCCGGGCGGGCTGGCGATCTCGAAGCTGCCGTCGACCGACGCGGCGCGCTGGGCCAGCCCGGCCAGGCCGGTGCCGCGGGCCGGGTGGGCGCCGCCCACGCCGTCGTCGCTGACGATGATGTGCAGCCGGTCACCGGCTCGCTGCACGACCACCTCCGCCTGGCTGGCCTGGGCGTGCTTGGTGATGTTGGTCAGGCCCTCGGAGACCACGAAGTAGGCGACCGCCTCGATCGTGGCCGACGGCCGGCGGGGCAGGTCCACGGTTAGCCGGACCGGGATCGGCATCCGCGCCGCAATGCCGGACAGGGCCGCGTCCAGGCCCCGGTCCTCCAGCACGGCCGGGTGCAGGCCGCGGACCAGGTTGCGCAGCTCGGCGAGGGCCGCCTTGGCCTCGTCGTGCGCCTCGGCGAGGGCCTGCTGCGCCTGCTCGGCGGTCTGGGCCTGGACCCGGGCCAGGCCTAGGTTCATAGCCAGCGCGACCAGCCGCTGCTGGGTCCCGTCGTGCAGGTCTCGCTCCAGCCGGCGCCGCTCGGCGTCGGCGGCGTCGACGGCCCCGGTCCGGGTCTGGGTCAGGTGCTCGACCCGGTGTTCCAGTTCCTGTGCGCGGCTGGGACCCAGCAGGGCGCGCGCGGCCTGGGCGTCGAGCGCGGCCACGGCGGCGGTGAGCCGGGGCGCCGCGACCAGCAGCACGAGCCCGCCCACGGTCAGCCAGACGTCCCCCGGGAGGGGCAGCGTCCGGTGGAGGTGGTCCAGGGGCGACGACTGGCCGCGGGCCAGCAGGCTGCCCGGCGGTCGCGTCCACGCGTAGGCGTACACCAGGGTGCACAGCAGACCCGCCAGCCACACCACGGCGGCGGCGATCGCGCCGACCGCCATGACCGGGGCGACGAGCAGGAGGTAGCCGAGCTGGCGCCAGGTGGCCGGGGAGCTCGTGTAGCTGACCAGGCCCGTCCTGGTCCACCGGCGCTCCCCCGCCGGCGGGGGTGGTATGTCCACCCCGGCCGTGACGCGCACCCGGCGCCGCTGCATGGCGGTGAGCGCGGGGACGGCGAGGAACACGATGACCAGGCAGAGCAGCAGCAGCGGCGCCAGCTTGCCCCAGTTCCGCTCCCCCAGGGGGTGGTACCAGGACGGGGTGCTCAGCGACCACGACGGGATCAGCACGGCCGCCAGCGCGAGGAGCTGCACCGGGACGCCCACGGCCAGGTACCAGGCCTGGCGCCAGGCTCGTGGCGACCACGGGACGGGCCGGGACGCGGTGTCCCGGGGCGGGGCGAGGGTGGCCATGCCTTCCACGGTAGGTGACCGGGCCGCGCCTGCCCATCCAGCCCGGTTCACCATCGCGGGTGGTGCTGGCCTCACCCCCGATTAGGGGGCCTGGGGCAGTGTGCCCGGCCACCCGCGCGTGACACCGTGGCGTCAGTTTCCCCACTCAGGAGGATTTGATATGGACCAGAGTGCGTCCGGCGACGTGATCCGGCTGGATGGCGTGACCAAGACCTACCAGGGCGGCGGTCCGCCCGCGCTGGCGGACGTCAGCCTGGGCGTGGCCGCGGGTGAGGTGGCGGCCGTCATGGGCCCGTCGGGCAGCGGGAAGTCCACGCTGCTCAACCTCATCGCGGGCCTGGACCGGCCCAGCGCCGGCACCGTCACCGTGGCGGGCCGGCGGATCGACACCCTCGGCGAGAGTGCGCTGGCCCGGTTCCGCGCCCGCCACATCGGGATCATCTTCCAGTTCTTCAACCTGCTCGACGACCTCACCGTGGAAGACAACGTGCTGCTGCCAGCCCAGCTGGCCGGGGCATCGCGGCGGCAGGCCCGGGCCCGGGCCGACGAGCTGCTGGCCCGGATGGGCATCGCGGAGCACCGCAACGCCTACCCGGCCCGGATGTCCGGCGGGCAGCGGCAGCGGGTGGCCATCGCCCGGGCGCTGGTCAACCGGCCCGCGGTGCTGCTGGCCGACGAGCCGACCGGGGCGCTGGACACGGCCACCGGGCAGGAGATCGGGCGGCTGCTGCGCGAGCTCAACCAGGGCGGGCAAACCCTGGTGCTGGTGACCCACGACCCGGACCTGGCCGATCGGTACGCGGCCCGCACGGTGCGGATCGTGGACGGACGGCTGGCCGGCGCACCCGCCGGGGTGTACCGGTGAACTGGTTCGGGGCGGTCAGGACCGCCGCCGGCGGGATGCTGCGGAACAAGGTGCAGGCGGTGGTGCTCGGGTTGGTCCTGCTGGTCTCCACCGCCTCGGCCACGCTCGGCCTCACGCTGCTGGCGGCCACCGACGGGCCGTTCCAGCACGCCTTCGCCGTCCAGAACGGC
This sequence comes from uncultured Actinomycetes bacterium, assembly GCA_963722055.1. Taxonomy (GTDB): domain Bacteria; phylum Actinomycetota; class Actinomycetes; order Streptosporangiales; family Streptosporangiaceae; genus Palsa-504. The sequence continues at coordinate 292,682 of CAVRLA010000019.1, forward strand.
GCGCACCTGGTCGTCACCGTGAACCCGGCCCAGGCCGGCCCGGCGCGGCTGGCCGCCACCCGGTCCCTGCCGGGGGTCACCGCGATGGCCGGGCCGTTCGGCGCGGCGACGGTCCAGTCGCAGTGGAGCGGCCAGCCCTTCGGGCAGCTCACACTCGTCGGGCGGCCCTCGCCCGGCGGTCTGGTGGACGACGTGGTACCGGACGGCGGGCGCTGGGTGACCGGGCCGGGCCAGGTGGTGCTGAACACCAGCCCGGGAAACGGCGGCCCGGTGGTCGGCAGCAAGCTCATCATCACCGGATTGCCGCACCCCGTCACGTTGACCGTGGTCGGCTTCGCCAGCTCCATCACCAACACCGCCGACGGCTGGGTCGCCCCGGCCGAGGTGGCCGCCCTGCAGCCGCCCGGCGCCGCGCCGGACGCGCAGTTGCTGTACCGGTTCGCCCGCGCGGGCACCAGCGCCCAGGTCCGCGCCGACCTGGCGGAAGTCACCGGGGCACTTCCGCCGGGCACGGTGACCGGGGCGGGCTCCTGGCTCGCCGCGGAGAGCCAGAACACCGGCAACGGCGCGATCATGGAGCCGTTCGTGGTCGCGTTCGCGCTCATCGGCCTGGTCATGGCCATCCTCATCGTGGCCAACGTGGTCAGCGGCGCGGTCGCCGCCGGCTACTACCGGATCGGCGTGCTGAAGAGCATCGGCCTGACCCCGGCGCAGGTCGTGGTGGCGTACCTGAGCCGGGTCGGGGTGCCGGCCGTGGCCGGGTGCGTGCTCGGCGTGGTGGCGGGCAACCTGCTGGCCGTCCCGGTGCTGCGCCAGTCGGCCGACGCCTACGGTGTAGGCAGCCAGCAGGTGCCGTGGTGGGCGTCGGTCCTCGCGCCGGCCGGGATGCTGGTGCTGACCGGGCTGGCCGCGCTCGGGCCTGCGCTGCGCGCCGGGCGGCTGTCGGCCACCCAGGCGATCGCGGCCGGCCGGGCCCCGAACGCGGGCCGGGGATACGCCGCGTACCGGCTCGCCGAACGGCTGCGCCTGCCGCGCCCGGTCGGCATGGGCCTGGCCGCGCCGTTCGCCCGGCCCGCGCGCACCCTGGTGAGCCTGGCCGCGATCGCGTTCGGGGCCACCGCGGTGATCTTCGCGTTCGGGCTGAGCGCCGCGCTGGGCCGCGCGGCCGCCATCCAGACCCTGTCGGCCACCGTCCCGGTGAAGATCCAGCAGGCGGGCCCGGGCGGCGGCCCGAACCAGGTCCCGACCGCGGCGCAGGACGCGGCGGTGACCGCCGCGCTGCGCGCCCAGCCGGGCACGGCGCACCAGACCGAGGTGTACGAGAACCGGGTCAAGGTGCCCGGCGTGGCCGGGGACGTGAGCGCGTGGGCGTTCGGCGGCGACTCGGGCTGGATCGGGTACGGCATCATCGCCGGGCACTGGTACGACGCGCCGGGTCAAGTGGACGTCAATACCGCGTTCCTGAACGCCAGCGGCCTGGCCGTCGGCGACACCACCACCATCGACACCGGCACCGCTCAGGTCACGGTGCGCATTGCCGGGGAGGTGTTCCACCCCAGCAGCAACCCCGCGGTGTACGGCAGCACGCAGACGCTGCCCGGCCTGGCCACGCCGGCGAACGTGCTGCAGTGGGACGTGGGGCTGCGGCCGGGCACCGACTCCGGCGGGTACGTCCAGGCGGTGAACACCGCCCTGGGCCGGAGCAGCCCGTGGGGAGCCACCAACCAGCAGGACGGCGGCAAGTTCTACACGGTCGCCATCGGCCTGGTGGGCCTGCTCGCCCTGATGGTCGCGGTCGCGGCCGGTCTGGGCGTGCTCAACACGGTGCTGATGACCACCCGGGACCGGGTGCACGACCTGGGCATCTTCAAGGCGCTCGGGATGCGCCCGGGCCAGCTACTGACCATGGTGATGTGCTGGATGGTCGGTCCCGCGGTGCTGGCCGCGGCGATCGCGGCCCCGGCCGCGGTGGCGCTGACCACGGCCACCGTGCACGCCATGGCCGCGACCGCGCACACCGGGATCCCGGCCGACATCACCCAGGTGTTCCCGCCGGCCCGGCTCGCGCTGCTCTCGCTGGCCGCGCTGGCCATCGCGGTGGCCGGGGCGCTGGCCCCGGCCGGCTGGGCGGCCCGGGCCCGCCCGGCGGTCGCGCTACGCACCGAGTGAGCCGGTGTCCTAGCGTGGGGCTGTGACAGGAGATGCGGGGACGGCCCGGCCGGGCCGTCCCCGGGTGGTGATCGCCGAGGACTCGGTGCTGCTGCTGGCCGGGCTGACCAAACTGCTGGACAGCGCCGGGTTCGAGGTCGCGGCCACCGCGGCCGACGCCGATGGGCTGCTGGCCGCGGTGGAGCGGGAACGGCCCGGCGTGGTGATCGCCGACGTCCGGATGCCGCCGACCCACACCGACGAGGGCATCCGGGCCGCGCTGGTCATCCGCGGCCGGTGGCCGGACATCGCGATCCTGGTGCTGTCACAGTACGTGGAGGAGCGGTACGCGGCCGAGCTGCTGTCGGCCAACACGCGCGGCGTCGGCTACCTGCTCAAGGACCGGGTAGCCGACGTGACCGAGTTCCTGGACGCGCTGCGCCGGGTGGCCGCCGGCGGCACCGCGCTGGACCCGGAGGTGGTGGCGCAGCTGCTGGTCCGCCGGGGCGGCGACCCGCTGGGCGAGCTGACCCAGCGGGAACGCGACGTGCTGGCGCTGATGGCCGAGGGCCGCTCCAACACCGAGATCGGCGCGACCCTGGTCATCACCGAGAGCGCGGTGAGCAAGCACATCAATTCGATCTTCGCCAAGCTCGGGCTCTACCCGGGCGACGTGGGCCACCGCCGGGTGCTCGCGGTGCTGCGCTACCTCGCCGCGGAGGGCAACTAGCGGAGGGCAACTAGCGGCAGTCGTCAGCGGCCGGGCCCGAGGTGGGTCCGGCCGCTGACGGCGTTCACGCGGTACGGCGGCGGAACAGGACCATGCTCAGCAGGACCGAGACGGCCAGGATCCCGCCGCACCAGGCCAGCGCGACCCACAGCGCGGTCCCCCAGGGCTGGCCGGCGGGCTGGCCGGCCAGCAGGGCGCGCAGGGTCTCGGTCACCGGCGTGGCCGGCTGGTGGCGGGCGAAGCCGCGCAGCCACCAGGGCATGGTCCGGACCGGCACGAAGGCGCTGCTGGCGTAGCACAGGAACATCAGGAAGAACATCACCCCGTTGGCCGCCTCCGGCGCGGAGACGGCCAGGCCGAACGCCGCCGCCAGCCACGAGACCGCGGCAACGAACAGCAGCAAGAGGCCGAACGCGGCGGCCAGCCGGGCCGGGTCCGAGTGCGGCCGGAAGCCGAGGCCGACCGCGACCGCGGCCACCAGCACGGTCGAGACGACATTGCGCACCAGGCTGGCGGTCACGTGCCCGGCCAGCAGCGCCGTCCCGGGCACGTCCAGCGACCGGAACCGGTCGACGATGCCCCCGGCCATGTCCTGGCACACGGTCACCGCGGTAGTCGCGGCCCCGGTCACCGCGCACAGCAGCAGGACCCCGGGTACCACGTACTCGACGTAGCTGGTGCCGATCGCGACCGCCCCGCCGAACAGGTAGACGAAGACCACCATCAGCATCACGGGCAGCAGGAGCGCGGTCAGCAGCGCATCCGGGCTGCGCAGGGACAGGCGCAGGCTGCGCCCGGTCATGGTCGGCAGGGACAGGCGCAGGCTGCGTCCCGTCATGGTCGGCAGGGTTACGGTCGGCCGGGCCATGGTCAGCGCGTCAGACATGAGTGACCTCCTGGTCGTATCCGGTGAGGGCGAAGAAGACGTCGTTGAGGGTGGCGCCGCGCACGGCGAAGCTGGCCACCAGATCCCGGCCCGGGTCGGTCTCATCCAGCACGGCGCGGACCTGGGCGGCGCTGCCGTCGGTGGCCACGCCAACGGTCAGCGCGGCCGGGTCCAGGTGCACCGCGCGTCCGGCGAGGATCTGGCTGACCTGCCCGAAGGCCGCCGGGGTCGGGCAGGTCAGGTCGAGCCGCTGCGCGGCGACCCGCCGCTTGAGCTCGGCGGCGCGGCCGGCCGCGACCACCAGGCCGCCGTCCAGGACCGCGATCTGGCCGGCCAGCCGGTCGGCCTCCTCCAGGTACTGGGTGGTGAGAAACACGGTCACGCCGGACGCGGCCAGGCCGGCGATGGCCCGCCAGGTGGTCAGCCGGCTCTGCGGGTCCAGACCGGTGGTCGGCTCGTCCAGGAAGATCACCGACGGATGCCCGGCCAGGCTGGCGGCCAGGTCGAGCCGGCGGCGCATGCCGCCGGAGTAGGTGCCCACCCGGCGCCGGCCGGCATCGGTCAGCTCGAACTGGTCGAGCAGTTCGGCGGCGCGCCGCCGGGCCGCCGCCCGCGGCAGCCCGGCCAGCCGGGCGATCATCCGCAGGTTCTCCTCGCCGGTCTGCGCCGCATCCAGCGCGGCGAACTGGCCGGTGAGGCTGATCCGGCGGCGGATCTGGCGGCGGTCGCGGACCACGTCGAAACCCGCCACCCGGGCCTGGCCCCCGTCGGGCCTGGACAGCGTGGCCAGGATGCGGACCGCGGTGGTCTTGCCCGCCCCGTTCGGCCCGAGCAACGCGAACACGCTGCCGCGCGGGACCTGCAGGTCGATGCCGCCCAGGACCCGGACGCCGCCGTAGGACTTGACCAGCCCGCTCGCCTCGATGGCTAGCTCATCATTCATGTGCATGACCCCTCGTGATTAACTGCGTATGTCATACGCATATTTGCGTAAGCTATACGCAGTAATATGATGCTGTCAACCCGATGAGGCAACCCGAGGAGGGCAACCCGAGGAGGGGAGGCTCATGACCGGCGCAGAGGCCAGGACCGGGGACAGCGCTGCCCTTCCGGGCAGCGTCGCGGCGGCCTGGGGCGTCCGGGAACGGCCGCACAAGGGGCCCAAGCCGGGCCTCAGCCTGGGCCGGATCGTCGAGGCCGCGGTGCGGGTGGCTGACACCGAAGGGCTGGACGCGGTGTCGATGGGCCGGGTGGCCGCCGAGCTCGGCACCGCGCCGATGTCCCTGTACCGGCACGTGTCCGCCAAGGAGGAACTGCTGACCCTGATGGTCGACGCCGCGTGGGGGCCGGCCCCGGGCGGGGCGGAGCCGGGCGAGGGCTGGCGGGCCGGACTGGCCCGCTGGGCCTGGGCGCTGCGGGCCGGGGCCCGGCGTCATCCGTGGGTGGTCCGCATCCCGCTGAGCGGACTGCCGATCATGCCGAACGAGGTGGCCTGGTTCGAGAACGCGCTGGCCTGCCTGGCCGGCACCGGGCTGTCGGAGGCGCGCAAGGCGTCGGTGATCATGCTGCTGGCCGGTTACGTGCGGAATCAGGCCACCACCGAGGCCGATATCGAGGCCGCGATCCGGGCCTCCGGGCTGGATCCAGACCAGTGGATGGCCTCCTACCCCCGCATGCTGGCCGAGCTGGCCGATCCGCTCCGGTTCCCCGCGCTCACCAGGTTCATCGCGGCCGGGGTGTTCGAGGTCGCGGACGACCCGGACGACGAGTTCATCTTCGGCCTGGACCGCATCCTGGATGGTGTGGCGGTTCTCATCGAGGCCGGATGATGAGCACGCGAAGCGGTTGACGATCGGGCGCGGCATCGTCATGGTGATGGACTAGCGATCCGGTGCGGGAACGTTCTCACGGGGCGCTCACAATGACTTCGGGCGAATCGAGAGCGGGCGCACGTTGGCAGTCGGTCTACGGCAGGTGGCAGAGCGCAGCGGGGTGTCGGTCAGCACGGCCTCGCGCGCGCTGACCGGTTCGAGCCGGGTGAGCGGTCCGACCGTGGCCAGGGTGCGGGCGGCCGCCGTCGCACTCGGATACCGGCCGAACGCGAGCGCGCGCACCTTGCGCACGGCACGCTCGCGGTTCATAGGGCTGGTCGTGACCAACCTGGTCAATACGAGCTTTCACACGATCGCCGAGGTCGTGCAGCGTGAGCTCGCCCAGCGGGGCTATCAGCTGATGCTGTCGGTGACGGCGGGCGACCCGGTTCAGGAGCGCTCGTCCCTGCACACCCTGGTCGATCACAGCGCGGCAGGCGTCATCGTCGTCGGTTCGGACAGCGAGGCGACCGATGAACTGCGCAAGCTCGGCACGCCTACCGTGCACCTCGCCCGCCGCCCCCGGGACCCGGCGGGTGACTGCGTACTCGGCGACGAGATCGCCGGAGGTCGTTCGGCCACCGAATACCTGCTGGAAAACGGGCATCGCCGGATCGCGATCATCGCCGGGCCGCCGGACGTGCCGTCCGGGCGCGAGCGCATGCAGGGCTATTGGCTGGCCATGCAGGCCGCGGACGTGCCGGTGAGCGAGGAGCTGGCGCTGGCCGTCCCGCTCAGCCCCGATGCGGGCGGGACGGCCGTCGAGGCCCTGCTGGCGCTGCCTGCCCGCCAGCGCCCGACGGCCCTGCTCGTCGCGAACCACGAGGCGTCCTACGGCGCGCTCCCGGCGCTGCGGGAGCATTCGGTGACCATACCGGCCGATTTGTCGGTGATCTGCTACGAGGATTCCCCGCTCGCGCGCTGGTGGCATCCGGCCATCACGGTGATCGACAACAACGCCCGCCAGATGGGCGAGCTCGCGGCCCGGCTGCTGTTGCAGCGCCTGGAGGCGGCCGAGGTGCCGGCCGGGGTGCCGGCCAACCGGGGCCGCGACGAGTTCAGTGAGTTCCGGGTCGGGACCCGGCTGATCGAGCGTGACTCGTGCCGCCCGCTGCGCTAAGCACCGGTGGTAACTCGATCCCGAGCGCGGCCAGCTCGTCGGTCAGCCCGAGCAACTCCCAGCGCAGCAGGGCGATCGGGACGTTGCCGTTGACCCAGATCGCATCGTGCAGGCCCTGCAGGTCCAGGTCGGCTCCCCGGAGCCGCACCGCGTCGGCGATCAGCGCGATCAGCTGGGTCTTGCCGACCTGGTAGCTGAGCGCCTGCCCCGGCGTCTCGGCGAAGAACGCGGCCTCTTCCCGCGCCGTAGCGTCGTCCATCGGGACGCGGGAGGCCAGCTCAGCCGCCGCGGCCGCGATCGGCAGCGCACCGGTGGCCAGCCCGAGGTCGACCGAAACCCGGACGGCACGCAGCCGCATGAAGTTGCACAAGACCGTGCGGGTGTGGGGTGCGTCGTCGACGAGCCCGCTGACCAGCATCATCTCTTCGTTGTAGAACGCGATGCCCTCGTTGGCGCCGGAGTCGTAGTAGTGCCGGCGGACCGGCCGGGGGTTGCGCCAGGCCAGGGCCAGCTGCTGGTAGTGCGCGCCCTCGTGCAAGATCCCGGCGCGCGGATCGCGGGCGTTGGCGGCGCGGAAATAGGGCAGGCCGGGGCCGGGCGGCGGAGTGTAGGCCACGCCATCCTCGGCAAGCCGACCTGGCCCGGTGAGCTCGTCGGCCACGCCGAGGAAGGCTAGCGGCTCGAGGTAGGGCGGCATGGGCAGGGTGAGGTAGTGGCGGAGCGAGGCCGGCTGGCTGAGCAGGCCCCGGCCGACGTAGAACCGGCGCACCGCCTCCTCGTCGCGCGCCTGCGCGTGCACCTGCTGGCCAGTGTCGGCGGGCAGCGGCGGCACGGGTACATCGCGGTTCCGCGTGGCGTGCAGCAGTTCGAGCCACACCGCCCGCTCGTACTCGCGGCGCCCGATGGCCTCGATCTCCTCGACGGTGAGCGGGACGCACGCCACCTCGCGCAGGAACCACTCGTACCGCGCCCGGCCGACCGGGACGGCCGGCGGGAGGTCCGGAATCCGCGCCGCGAGCCACGTCCGGAATCCCTCCAGGGCGTCCCCGGCGTCGGCCGCGGCCGAGCGCAGGTCCGCTCCGGCCGCCGGATCGATCCGGGACAACGCCAGCGCGCAGGCCGCGACCCGGGCGCCGATGCCGTCGAGTTCGGCTACGGCCAGTTCGGCGAACTCGCGGGCCGGCGTCCCCAGGGCCTGCGGCGCGCGCGACAGCGTCGCGGGCGCCGCACGGAGCAGCCGCACCGCCTCCGCGACCCGGGGCCCGTCGGCGCCGGGCCGCAGCAGGACGTCGAAGACGGGACCGAGGGCCTGGTCGGTCCAGAACCGGGGGATGCCGCGCACCCGCAGGACGTCGCTCTCCCAGGTCACCCTGGCCATCGCCGACTTCAGCAGGTGGTGGTCGACACGGTTGGGGACCTGGTCCGGGCGGAGGCGGGCCAGCTCCGCCTGGAAGGCGCCGAGCTCGTCGCGGCGGCGGGCGGCGAGCGCAGGATCTACCTCCGGCAGCCACCCCGCGGGCCGGTCCAGGCGCGGGATGTCGTCACGAGTCCGGGGCTGCTGCCGAGCCCGCCAGGCCCAGAACCGCTCGGCGAGTTCGTCGAGTTCACGCATTGCTCCCTCCCGTCGCGCAGGCCAGGTGATCGTGCCATTATCGCGGGACCGGCCCGCCGTGAGAACGTTTGCGCGGCGAGCGGCCATGACCGTCACATAGTTGTGTCGCAGTTGCAACAGAACGTGCTTGACCTTCCGCGTACATCGATGGGAACGTTTGCCTATTCGTCTCCCGCCCTGGCGGCCATGAGCGCGCTGCGCCGACCGCGACACGACAAGGGGAAATGGGCCTATGCGACTGAACCGGATGCTGGCAGCTGGGTGTGCCGTAACGACCATCGTCGGCCTGGCCGCCTGCAGCAGCAGCACGACCAGCAGCAGCAGCAGCGGAGCTGGATCGTCCTCCTCGCCGGCCGCGTCGTCCAATTTGGTGGTCGAGACGTCCTTCGTGCTCAAGACGGTCGACCCGGCGCGCATGTTCGAGCCCACCGGGCTGATGATCGACCACGTGCTCTACGACACACTGCTGACCTACAAGGGCTCCGACGTCTCCACGCCGGTGCCCGACCTCGCCACCTCCTACACCACGTCGGCGGACGCCAAGACGTACACGTTCACCCTGCGCCAGGGCGTGAAGTTCGCCAACGGAGACCCGGTAACCGCCGCCGACGTCGTGTTCTCGCTCATGCGGACCAAGAACATCAACGGCAACCCGTCGTTCCTGATGGCCGGGATCACCGCCACAGCGCCCAACCCGAGCACCGTCGTGCTGACCAGCGCCACGCCCAACACCGCCATCCCGGCGATCCTCACCAACCCGGCGCTCGGCATCGTCGACCAGGCCAAGGTCGTCGCCGCCGGCGGCTCCGACGCGGCCAACGCGGCCACAGCCGACAAGGCCGAGGCGTCGCTCAATACGACCTCGGAGGGCAGCGGCCCGTACACGCTCACCAGCTTCAGCACGACCACGCAGGTGGTGCTCACGGCGAACCCGAATTACTGGGGACCCAAGCCGGCGTACCACGAGATCGTGATCCGTAACGTCGAGGCGAGCGTCCAGAAGCTGGACGTGCTCAAGGGCGAGTCCCAGATCGCCATCGACCTGTCGCCAACCCAGGCCCAGGGCATGACCGGCGTGCAGATCGTCAACGGCGCGTCGCCGAACCTGTTCTTCCTGCTCACCAACGACAACCCGAAGGTCTCCAAGGTCTCCTCCAACCCGATGTTCCAGGAGGCGGTCCGGGACGGCATCAACTACGCCAGCCTGGTCCAGCTCGCGGGCAAGGGCGCCGTGCAGGCGGCCGGCATCATCCCGACCATGTTCCTCGGCAGCCTGCCCGCCGGTTCCGGAGCGAGCTACGACCTCGCCAAGGCCAAGGCGGCGCTCGCGGCGTCCGGCGTGGGCCATCCGACCCTGAGCCTGGTCTACCCCAGCGACATCCAGGTGAACGGGATCAGCTTCGGCGACCTGGCCGCCCGCGTGCAGCAGGACCTGCAGCAGGTCGGGATCAATGTGCAGTTGCAGGGCCAGTCCATCCAGGTGGCGCTGGGCAGCTACCGGGGCGGCCAGGAGGCGATGGGCCTGTGGTACTGGGGACCGGACTTCCCCGATCCGGCCGACTACCTCAACTTCCTGCCCGGTGCCCTGGTCGGGCTGCGCGCGGGCTGGGTCAAGGGTGCCGATCCCGCGCTGGAGGCCATGGGCGTGACCGCCGCGAGCACCACGCAGAACTCGACCCGTGAGACTCTCTACCAGCAGATTCAGCGGTCGATGAACAGCTCGGGCCCGTTCATGCCGCTGATCCAGCCGGCCCAGATCCTGGTCGGCGCCACGTCGGTGAAGAACCTGCAGTCGAACGCGCTGTGGCTCGTCGATCTCAGTGAGCTCGGCTAGCGCCGGGGGTGAGCCCGGCTAGCGCCACGGCACCGGCGGTGCCGCGCCCTCGCCCCGGGGGCCGGCACCGCGACCTGCGCCGCTTCCTGCTCGGGCGACTCGGGACGGGCCTGGTGCTCCTCGTCGGCATCACGCTCGTGGCGTTCGTGGTCACCCACCTGGTGCCCGGCGACCCGGCCGCGGCCAACCTCGGCCAGCGGGCCATCGGCGACCCGGCCGCGGTGGCGGCATTCCGGCACCAATACGGGCTGGACAAACCGGTGCCGGTGCAATACGTGGTGTACCTGAAGAACCTGCTGCACGGGAACCTGGGCATCTCCGAGCAGAGCCACCGGCCGGTGCTGGCCGACCTCGAGGAGTACGTCCCGGCCACGATCGAGCTGGCGCTGTTCGCCATCGTGGTGTCCCTGGTCGTCGGGATCAGCCTGGGTATCGTCGCCGCCGTGTTCCACGATCGCTGGCCAGACCACGTGATCAGGGTGGTCAGCCTCGGCGGGGTCTCCATGCCGGTGTTCTGGGTCGCCCTGGTGGCGTTCTACCTGTTCTTCTTCAAGCTCGGCTGGCTGCCTGGCGGCGGCCGCCTGGATCCCACTCAGAACCCCCCGACCCACCTGACCGGGTTGTACACCGTCGATGCCGCCGTGCACGGACAGTGGACGCTGTTCTGGTCGGCGCTGCGGCACCTGGTGCTGCCCGCGCTGGTGCTGGCCATCTTCACCGTCGGGATGCTGACCCGGTTCACCCGCGCGTCGATGCTGGAGATCATGGGGAACGACTACGTGCGAGCCGCGCGGCTCAAGGGCCTGCCCGAGCACGTGGTGGTGCTGCGGCACGTGCTGCGCCCGGCCCTGGTGGCGATCATCACCGTGGCCGGAGTCGCCTTCGGCAACCTGCTGGCGGGCACGGTGCTGGTGGAGAACATATTCTCCTGGCCCGGCGTGGGCCAGTACGCCTACCACAGCGCGGTCAACCTGGACCTCCCCGCGATCATGGGCGTCAGCCTATTCGTCGCGCTGGTCTACATCGTCATCAACCTGGCCGTGGACCTGCTCTACGGCGTCATCGACCCGCGGATCAGGCTGTCGTGACCATCCCGGCCGGCGCTCCGCTGGATCCGCCCCCGGCGCTGCCCATATCCGGGCCCTCGTCTGGCGCCGCGGAGCGAGGCTGGGGACGGCGCCGGCGGCGCCCGGCCGCTCCGCCGGCCTGGCGCCGGCCGCTGGCCCTGATGGGCCTGGCCGTCATCGGGGCCTGGGCGGTGATCGCGATCTTCGCCCCGCTCATCGCACCGTACAATCCGCTGGCCCAGCAGTTCACTATCCTGGCCCCTCCGTCGGCGGCCCACTGGTTCGGCACCGATGAGCTGGGCCGCGACGTGTTCTCGCGGGTGCTGTACGGGGCCCGGATCACGCTTCCGCTCGGGGTGATCCTGGTCGTCACGGCCATGATCATCGGCTCGCTGCTCGGCGGGGTGGCCGGGTACTTCGGCGGCTGGACGGACAACGCGCTGATGCGGCTGGCCGACCTGGTGTTCGCCTTCCCCGGCATCATCCTCGCGCTGGCCATCGCGGCGGCCCTGGGCCCGCAGCTGCGGAACGCGGTGATCGCCGTGATCGTGGTGTCCTGGCCGTCGTACTCCCGGCTGGTCCGCAGCCTGGTCCTGTCGGCGCGCTCGGCTCAGTACGTGGTGGCCTCACGCCTGCTGGGCGCGTCGGGACCGCGCATCTTGTTCACCGACATCCGGCCCAACGCGGCCGGGCCGGTGCTCGTCCTGGCCGCCCTGGACATCGGCAACGCCGTGCTGCTGCTGTCCGGACTGTCGTTCCTCGGTCTGGGTGCCCAGCCGCCCACCGCCGAGTGGGGGGCGATGGTGGCCGAGGGCACGCTGAACTTCAACGACTGGTGGGTCGGCCTGTTCCCGGGGCTGGCCATCCTGACCGTGGTGCTCGCGTTCAACTTCATCGGCGACGCGCTACGCGACCTGCTCGATCCCCGGACCGCGCGGGCGATGCGCCTGTGACATCGGACACTGCGACATCGGACACCGTGACCGGCGCGCTGCTGCGGGTCGACCGGCTGAGCGTGGCCCTGCCGACCCGGTCGGGATACCACAAGGCCGTCGACGACGTGTCGTTCGCCGTGGACGCCGGCGAGGTCTTGGGCATCGCCGGGGAGAGCGGCAGCGGCAAGACGATCACCGCGCTCTCGCTGTTCGGGCTCCTGCCGCACGGCGCCCGGGTGACCGGCTCGATCCGGCTGGACGGGACCGAACTGACTGAGCTGACCACCAAGCAGCTACGGGCCATCCGCGGCCGGCAGATCGCGATGGTCTCCCAGGATCCCTCCACCGCGCTGCACCCGATCGTGCCGATCGGGACGCAGCTGACCGAGCACATGCGGCACCACCTCGGTGTGAGCAAGGCCGAGGCGCGATCGCGGGCCGCCGATCTGCTGCAGACGGTGCGCATCCCCGATCCCGAGCGGGCGCTGCGCTCGTACGCCGGGCAGTTCTCCGGCGGCATGCGCCAGCGCATCGCCATCGCGATCGCCCTCGCCGCCGAGCCGAGGGTGCTGGTCGCCGACGAGCCGACGACCGCGCTGGACGTAACCGTCCAGGCCGGCATCTTGCGGCTGCTCGACCGGCTGTGCCGGGAACGGGGACTGGCGGTCATCGTCATCACCCACGACCTCGGCGTCATGTCCGCCACGGCCCGGCGGCTCTGCGTGATGTACGCGGGACGGCTGGCCGAAGCGGGCCCCACCTCGGAACTGCTCGCCCGCCCGCGGCATCCATACACCCGGGGCCTGCTCGACGCGCTGCCGCACCCCGAGGCCACGGGCGCCCCGCTGGTCCCCATCGGCGGAAGCCCGCCGTCGCTCGGCCGCGTGCCGGATGGCTGCCCGTTCCATCCGCGCTGCCGGTACGCACAGCCCTCCTGCGCGACGAACCGCCCGGAGCCGGAACCGATCGCGCCCGGCCACCTGCTCGCTTGCCCGCCCGACCCGCTGCGGGCCGTCGTGAGCGAGCGGGAGACACCGTGAGCGAGCCGGTCCTGCAGCTCTCGGCCGTCGCGGTCGAGTACGGCCGCGGCGGTCAGCGCGTCCGCGCCGTCGACGGGGTCGACCTGGCGGTGGCGCGCGGCGAGGTGGTCGGGCTGGTGGGCGAGTCGGGCTGCGGCAAGTCGACGCTGGCCCGGGCCGCGGTGGGCCTGGAGCCGCTCGCGGCCGGGCGCGTGACCTTCGAGGGGCACAACGTCACCCACCTCGGACGGCGGCGCCGGCCGGACTACCTGCGCGGGCTGCAGATGGTCTTCCAGGACCCGTATGAGTCGCTCAATCCCCGGCGCAAGGTCGGCGAGCTGATCGCCGACGGGGTCCGGCTGGCCGGCGGGACCCGCCGGGACGGCCTTCGCCGCGCCACCGAGCTGCTGGAACGCGTAGGGCTTCCGGAGACCGCGGTCGGCAGTTACCCACACGAGTTCAGCGGCGGCCAGCGGCAGCGGATCGCCATCGCCCGGACGCTGGCGACCCGGCCCTCATGTCTCATCGCCGACGAGCCGATCAGCGCGCTGGACGCCTCGGCCCAGGCGCATATCGCCAACCTGCTCGGAGAGCTGGTCGGCGACGCCGACCTCGGCCTGGTGCTGGTCTCCCACGACCTATCGGTCGTCCGCCGGGTCGCGGACCGGGTCGCAGTGATGTACCTGGGCCGGATCGTGGAGATCGGCGACACCAACACCGTGTGGGCCAGCCCGCGGCATCCCTATACCGAGGCGCTCGTGGCCGCGATCCCGCGCGCGGACGGGGCCGGGGTCCTGCCGGTCGACCTGCCGGGCGACGTGCCCGACCCGGCCAACCCGCCGGACGGCTGCCGGTTCCACCCCAGGTGCCCGATCGCGGAAGAGAGCTGCCGGGAACACGACCAGCGGCTGGCCCCGGTAGCCGGCCGGGAGATCGCCTGCCACATCAGATCCAGGTCCGCCGCGCCGGCCCGCTGAGAGGGGAGACCCGCAACCGTGTGGTTCGTCAACGCCCACGTGGTCGACGTGCTGACCGGCGAAGTGCTGCGCGGACGCGTCGTCCGGGAGGACGGGGCATGACCCGCCGGCACGCCGACGAGAGCGGCTGGCAGGACCAGGCCGGTTACAGCCGGGCCGTCCGGCGGGGGAACATCATCACGGTCAGCGGGACCACCGCGACCGGGCCGGACGGAGCCGCCCTGCACCCGGGCGACACCGGCGCCCAGGCCCGGGCGTGCCTAGACCGGATCTCCCGCGCCCTGACCGCCCTGGGCGGCGGCCTGGACAACGTAGTCCGCACGGTCGTGTATCTCGCGCCCGGCGCCAGCTGGCAGCAGGCCGCGCAGGCTCACCGCGACGTGCTCGGCGCGGTCCGGCCGGCCAACACGATGCTCTACGTGGCCGGCCTGATCGGCGACGGCTTCCTGGTCGAGATCGAGGCCCAGGCGGTGGTGGCATCATGAAGTTCTCCGTGCGGGTGAACAACGACCTGGGCTTCACCGAACTGCTCGAGGTCGCCGTCGCGGCGGAGCAAGCGGGATTCGACCAGTTGTGGGTCTCCAACGACCTGTTCCTGCGGTCCGCGCCGGTGCTGGCCGGCGGCCTCGCCGCGGCCACCGCCCGCATCAGCCTGGGCATCGCCGTCATGAATCCGTACTCGGTGCACGTCAGCGAGCTGGCCATGCTCGCCGGGACGCTGCAGGAGGTCACCAGCGGTCGCGCCCTGCTCGGGCTCGGGGCCGGCTCGGAGCAGTTCCTGGGCTGGGCCGGCATCGCCCGGACGCAGCCGCTGGCCACCACCCGGACGGCGCTGACCGTCTTGCGGGCCCTGCTCGGTCACGAGGACGTCGACCGGACGCTGCTGCCGGGATGGTTCGGCGCGCAGAGCGTGCTCAGGTTCCCCGTGGCGCGGCCGGTTCCGGTCTACATCGGGGCCATGGGCCCGAAGATGCTCGAGATGGCCGGCCGGCACGCCGACGGCGTGCTGCCGCTGCTCTACCCGCCGGAACGCTACGCCGACGTACGCGAGCAGGTACTCGCGGGAGCCGCGCACCGCGGCGTCGCTTTCCGGCGCGACGTCGACCTGCCGGCCTGCTTCTGGGTCTCGCTGTCGGATGACCCGGCGGCGGCGCGGGCGGCGCTGGCCGAAAAGCTGGCCTACTACGGTCCCTCGATCTCGGCGCCGGTGCTGGCGGCAGCCGGGCTGCGGCCACAGGACTTCACTCCGGCCGCCCGGCTGGCCCACGACGGACACGGGGCGGCTCAGCTCATCGACGACCGCATGCTGGCCCTCGGAGTGGCCGGCGACGCCGCCGACGTGCTGGCCCGCTGCCGGGTTCTGCACGGGCTCGGCGCACGCCATCTGTCGTTCGGCCCGCCGCTCGGACCGGACCCGGTCACGGCGATCCGCCAGCTCGGTGACCGGGTGCTGCCTGCCCTGGAGGAGATCTCATGAGCGCGAACCGGGCATAGAGCTCTACGACCTGCGCGTCGGCGGTCACGTGGACGACGCGCCCGGCGCGGCCTCTTCGGGATCGCGGGCCTGCTCCTCGGGTGGCGTCGGCGGCGGGGCGGCCGGCGGCGGGGCGGCCGGCGGCGGGATAGCCGGGGACCTCGCGGTCAGTTCGCGCGCGGGCCGGCGCTGGCTGCGGTAGAACCAGACCGCGCCGACCACGGTCAGCAGGGACGCGATGTACATGTTCAGCCGCAGGCCGAAGATGTAGACCGAGGAGTCGATCCGCAGCGACTCCTCGAAGATCCGGTAGGCGGAGTAGCCGAACACGTACAAAGCGAATATGCCGGGCGGCTTGATCTTGTACCGGTGCCCGAGCCAGATCAGCACCCCGGCCCAGGCAAAGTCGAAGATCAGCTCGTACAGGAACGTCGGCTGGAACGTGGCGAAGTGCAGGTCCGCCGCGGGGATGCCGCCTTGCACGCGGTAGGAGAACGGGATCTCCAGGCCCCACGGCAGCGAGGTCGGCCGGCCGAACAGCTCCTTGTTGAAGTAGTTCCCGATCCGCCCGATGCCCTGGGCCATGAGCAGCCCGGGCGCCATGGCGTCGGCGAACAGCGCCGGGCTCACGCCGCGCCGGCGCAGCCGCCAGACGCCCACCAGCCCGCCGACCAGCACCCCGCCCCAGATGCCCAGGCCGCCGGACCATACCGCGAACGGCCCGTACCACACGTGCGGGATGTCCATCGGCGTGGTGATGTCGAAGTAGATCCGCCCGCCGATGATCCCGGCCGGCACGACCCACAGCGCGATCTCGCCGACCAGCTCGGGATCGCCGCCCACGGCGCGCCAGCGGTACCGGGTCAGGACGATCGCGACGGCGATGCCGACCAGGTACGCCAGCGCGTAGAAGTGAACGTCCAGCGGGCCGACGTGAAAGCTGTTGATCGGCGGGCTGGGAATGTAGGCCGACATCGCCATACCGGAGAGGTTACCTCCACCAGAACGTGGACCACCCGCCGGCCGGAACGGGGCCGGCGGATGTCACCACGGTTCGTTCGTTCCGTATCAATGTCTCCCGGGAGCCGGGCGGTCAGCGGCGAGCGGCGCGGTGCGGGCCGCGGCGGCGCGGGGGGCCACGGTGACCGCCGGCGCTGACGGGACGGGGTGCGAGCGATCCGGCAGGCCGGCCAGCCGGTACACGTCGGATCCGTCCACGGTTTCCATCTCGAGCAGCAGGCTGACCAGCGAATCGAGCTGGGGACGATGCGCCTTGAGCAGCTCGATCGCCCGTTCCTCGGCCTGGCGCAGCAGCTTGGAGACCTCGCGGTCGATTTCCGCCTGGGTAGCCTCGGCGAACGGGCGGCTGGACACGGGCCCGCCGCCGCCGAGGAACACCGACCCGCCTTCGGGGTATCCGATCGGGCCGAGCGTCTCGGACAGGCCGAACTCCCTGACCATCTTGGTGGCCAGGTCGGTCGCCCCGGCCAGGTCGTTGGCCGCCCCGGTGGACCCCTGGCCGATCACCACCAGCTCGGCGGCCCGGCCGCCGAGCCGGACCGCGAGCGAGTCGTGCAGGTAGTCCTCCCCGTACATGTGGCGTTCGACCAGCGGCAGCTGCTCGGTCACGCCGAGCGTCTGGCCCGCGGGCAGGATCGTCACCTTGGCTACCGGATCGGCGTGCTCGGACAGGGCGGCCACCAGGGCGTGGCCGGACTCGTGCACCGCCACCGCATGCTTCTCCTCGGGCAGCAGCACGTTGGAGCCTTCCCGGCGGCCGAGGATGATCCGGTCCCTGGCCGAGTCGAAGTCGGCGGCGGTGATCACGTCACGCCCGCCGCGCACCGCGGCGATGGCGGCCTCGTTGACCAGGTTGGCCAGGTCGGCGCCGGAGAAGCCCGGGGTGCCGCGGGCTACGGCGTTCAGGTCCACGTCGCCGTCCAGCCTCTTGCCGCGGCAGTGCACGGCCAGGATGGCGGCCCGCTCGCTGACGTTCGGCAGCGGGATCGTCACCTGCCGGTCGAACCGGCCGGGACGCAGCAGGGCCGGATCGAGGATCTCCGGCCGGTTTGTCGCCGCGAGCACCACGATGCCCGTCGTCGGTTCGAACCCGTCCATCTCGGCCAGCAGCTGGTTGAGCGTCTGCTCTCGTTCGTCGTTGGAAACGTACGCGCCCCCGCCGCTCGCGCGGCGCTGGCCGATGGCGTCGATCTCGTCGATGAAGATGATGGCGGGAGCGCGCTTGCGCGCCTCGGCGAACAGGTCACGGACCCGGGCCGCGCCGACGCCGACGAACAGCTCCACGAAGCCGGAGCCCGTCACGGAGAAGAACGGCACCTCCGCCTCGCCCGCGACCGCGCGGGCCAGCAGCGTCTTGCCGGTGCCGGGCGGCCCGACCATCAGGACGCCGCGCGGCACCGTCGCGCCGACCCTGGTGTACCGGTCCGGCTTCCTCAGGAAGTCGACCACCTCGGAGATCTCGGACTTGGCACCCTCGTAGCCGGCCACGTCGTCGAACTTGGTGGTCGGCCGCTCCTCGTCGAAGACCTTGGCCCGGGACCGGCCCACGCCCATGATGCCCTGCAGCCCGCCCGCCCCGCCGCGGGACAGCCGCCGGAAGAGCCAGACGAAGAGCAGGATCGGCAGCCCGAAGGTGATCAGGTAGATGAGCACCTCGGTGCCGAAGCCGTTCCCGGAAGGCGCGGAGGAAACCTCCACGCCGGACGACTGCAGCTGGGTCAGGAAGGCCTGGCCCGCCTGCGGCGGGATGACCACGGTGAAGCTCTTCCCGTCGGTCAGCGTGCCGGTGCTCGTGCCACCCGGGGTGCTGGCGAGCTGCACCGTCTTCACCTGGTGCGCCGACACGTCCGACAGGAACTTGGTGTAGGTGAGGCTGGTGGAGGGCGAGCGCGTGGGCAGGAGGAAGAACAACGCCAAGATGGCGAAGATCATGACTGGCCACAGCCAGTTCCGCCAGGCCGGCGGCGGAGGCGGCGCGGACGGCTTCGCCTTGTCGCCGGGCGGCGGCGGCTTCGCTTGCTTACTCATGGCAGCTCCTTGTAAGGCCCAGTATGCCCGCAACTCGTGACCCGTTGATCACCGGACGGCGCGTTCGCTTATGCCGGGGACACTCACGGGGGACGGTCAGGAAACGCTCAGGGTTGGTCACGGGACCAGGACCGCGGCGCCGTCGAAGCGGCCGGCCTTCAGGTCGCGCAGGGCCTGGTCGGCGGCGTCCAGCGGGTAGGGATGCACGGTGACGGCCAGCTTGTGCTCGCCCGCCAAGGCGAGGAACTCCCGGGCGTCCGCGCGCGTGTTGGAGGTGGTGCTGCGCAGCTGGCGCTCCTGGAACAGGTGCTTTTCGTAGTTGAGCGGCGGGATGTCGGACAGGTAGATACCCGCGATGGCCAGCGTGCCGCCCCGGTCCAGCGCGGCCAGGGCGGGCAGCACCAGGTCGCCGACCGGAGCGAACAAGATCGCGGAGTCCAGCGGTTCCGGCGGCATGTCCGCGGCCCCGCCCACCGACGCCGCGCCGAGTTCCCGCGCCAGTTGCTGCGCCTGCTCGCCGCGGGTCAGCACGTGCACGATGGCCCCCTGGGCCAGCGCGACCTGAGCGGCCAGGTGCGCACTGCCGCCGAAGCCGTACAGGCCGAGGCGGCCGCCGGCCGGGAGTTCGGCCCGCTGGAGGGCGTGGTAGCCGATGATGCCCGCGCAGAGCAGCGGGGCGAGCTCAAGGTCGGTGTACCCGCCCGGCAGCCGGTGTGCGTAGGCGGCCGGGACAGTCATGTACTCGGCGTAGCCGCCGTCGGCGTCCCAGCCGGTGTACCGGGAGTTCGGGCACAAGTTCTCCGTGCCGCGCAGGCAGAACTTGCAGGTGTTGTCCGTCGAGCGAAGCCAGGCCGCGCCGGCCCGGTCGCCGATCTGGAAGCCGAGCGGGTTTACTCCGGCCTCGCCGGTGGTGTTGGCGCCGAGGGCGACGACCTCGCCGACGACCTCGTGGCCGGGGGTGACGCCGGGTCGGTGCGGCGGCAGGTCGCCCTCGGTCACGTGCAGGTCGGTCCGGCAGACGCCGCAGGCCAGGACCTTCAGCAGCAGCTCGCCGGGGCCGGGCTCGGGAACGTCGTCCGCGGTGCTCAGGCGCAGCGGGTGGCCGGTGACCGGTCCGGGCGCCTGCACGTGCCATGCGCGCATAGGCGGCACGTTACCCCGTGGTCCGCGGGTCAGCCCTTGCGGGGCTCGCCCCGGTAGGTGCCGAACGACCAGCGGTTCCCCTCCGGGTCCCGGGCGGAGAAGTCCCGGGAGCCGTAGTCGGTATCGTGCGGTTCCGCGGTGATCTCGGCGCCGGCCGCCCTGGCCCGTTCGCACAACGCGTCGGGCTGGCCGGTGACCACGTAGGCGCCGAACGCGCCCGCGTCCGTCGCACTGGCCGGACCGGGGCGGACCGAACCGAGCATGATCCCGCCGCCCTCCGGCCAGGACAGCTGGGCGTGGTGGACCACGTCGCCGTCCGCGTAGACCACGGTCTCCTCGAACCCGAACGCCTCGGTCAGGAACCTGATCAGCGCCTGGGCGTCGCGCGCGCGGAGCGTGGGCCAGACCTGCGGCTCCGGTGCAGTACTCATCGTCTCGTCACCCTCCGTCTGGATTGCCTGTCCCCTCAGGTTCCCTCGAACAGCCAGGCCCCGGCTTGGACGTTTCGGAACTCCTCGGTGAGCCACTGGCTGGGCGGGCAGCCGGCCAGCGACCGGAACTCCCGGGCCAGGTGCGCCTGATCAAAGTAACCGCAGGCTACGGCCAGGTCGGCCAGCCGGTACCCGTCGTCTGCGGCATGGCGGATCAGCAGGTGCCGGGCCCGGTCGAACCGGATGACCCGGGCCGCAGCCTTCGGGGTCAGCCCGATCTCGGTGCGGAACCGGCCGGTCAGGTGACGGCCGCTCCAGCCCGTCCCGGCGGCCAGGTCGGTGATGCGGACCGTGCCGCCCGAGGCCAGCAGCTGGCGCCAGGCCCAGGCGACCTCGGGCGCGGGCGAGCGCGCAATGCCAGCCGAGCCGGGGCCAGCCGAGCCGGGGCCGGCCAGGCCGGGCCCGGCCCCGGCCCCGGCTCGCCGGAGCAGGATCTCGTCCAGGATGGCGAACCGCTCGGGCCAGCTGGTCGCGGCCACCGTCCGGGCCCGCAGCTCGGCGCAGGCCCCGCCGAGCACGGTCTCGGCGGGCAGGTCGAGCTCGGCCAGCTCGCCGGCCGGCAGGCCCAGCAGGGCCCGCGCGCCGAGCGGCCGGAGCGCGACCTGGATGCCGGACTGGGCGCCGTCGTGGGTGATCAGGGCCGGCGCGGAGTGCACGCCGCCGAGCAGCGCGCCGAAGTCACCGGGCGGCTGCCGGGGATCGGGGTGCGCGAGAATGACCAGCGGCTCGTCCAGCGTGAAGATCAGGGTCAAGAAGGGCGAGGGCAGGCCCCGGTGGCGTGCGGGCGGCACCCCGCGCTGGCGGTAGCCGGTGTAGTAGGCCACGTACGGCCGCAGCGGCTCGGCCGGCCGGCGGCGGCAGTGCTCATCGACGGTGGGCTCGTCGACAGCTGGCTCGTCGACAGCTGGCTCGTCGACAACTGGCCGCTCGACGGCGGGCTGGTCGACGGTCGCCTGGGGGGTGAGACCGGCCGGAGATTCCCGGCCGGCCGCTGAACCTGCGCGGCCCCTCATACGTTTTACTCAGCAGGATCCCGGCATCGACTCAGACTTCCGGGTTCTAATTATTTGCGCTGGTCGTGAGGTTACTGCCAGAATCGGGACCATCTCCCCAGTGTACGGGGCGCTGGGGTTCCGGTCCGGGTTCGGCGGCAGCAGGAAGGTATGTCGGGCCGCTGACGTTAACCGGACAACGGGTTGGAGTGGCACGTGATCATTCGTCAGCTGGACCGCGTCACCGTGGACGCGGCAGCGCATCCCTCTCGCGCCGGAGGCGCGAGAGGGCTACTTGACCGCGTCAGGGGCGCGGCGGGGAAAGACGGGGGAAGTGATGTGGCCGTGATGACCGCCGAACGGATCCTGGGGCTCCCAAGGGTGGAGCCTCGTCAGCTTGAACTGTCCAGCCGGACCGACGGGGACGGGAGCCAGATCGTCAGCATGACCGGCGAGCTGGACATCGCCACCGCCGAGCAGGCGTATACCTACCTCAGCGACGTGCTCGACGCCTGGGAAACAGGTCCGGTGCCGGTTAGCGTCGACCTGTCCGGGCTCACCTTCTGTGACGCTTCGGGCCTGGGCGTCCTGGCCCGGATCGCGCGGCACGCCCGGCAGGCCGGGCGCCAGCTCACGCTCACCGCGGTGCGTCCATCGCTGCTCAAGATCATGCGGATCACCGGACTGGACCGCGCCTTCCCGGAGCTGGCCGTCCCGGCCGGCGCGTACTGAGGGTAATCACAACTTCGCGGGCCAGATAAATGACCCGTGACCATAGAGGATGGTGCCTGCCCGCGTTAAATTTGGAGTGCTTCCGGCGGTTAATCTGACAGTCAGCGCAAGCGGAGGGACTCACGCAAGATGGCCGAAGACGTCCAAGGGCAAGCCGAGACATCCGAAGCACAGATCGCAGTGCACTGGCGCGAGGAGGAGAATTACCCGCCGCCCGCCGGGTTCACCGCGCAAGCGAACGCCAACGACCCGGCCATCCGGGAGCGGTTCAGCGAGGACAAGTTCCCCGACTGCTTCAAGGAGTACGCCGACCTGCTGACCTGGGACCAGACGTGGCACACCACGCTGGACACCAGTACCGCGCCGTTCTACAAGTGGTTCGTCGGCGGCAGGCTGAACGCCTCATACAACTGTGTCGACCGGCACGCCGCGGCCAATCCGGACAAGACCGCGATCATATTCGTGCCCGAACTCGAGTCCGAGGAGCCCGTGCACGTCAGCTACGGCGAACTCCACCGGCAGGTGAACGAGTTTGCCGCCCTGCTGCGCGACTTCTGCGGCCTCAAGGCCGGCGACCGGGTGACCTTGCACATGCCCATGGTCGCCGAGCTGCCGGTCACCATGCTCGCCTGTGCCCGGCTCGGGGTGATCCACTCGGAGGTGTTCGGCGGCTTTAGCGGCAACGCCTGCGGGGCCCGCATCGCCGACTCGGGCAGCCACGTGCTGATCACCATGGACGGGTACTACCGGGCCGGCCAGATGACCGACCACAAGGTAAAGGCCGACGAGGCCCTGGCGACAGCGAGCAAGGAGGGGCAGGAAGTCGACAAGGTGCTCGTCTGGCGGCGCCGCCCCGGCCAGTATCAGTCGCAGACCCCGATGGTCGAGGGCAGGGACTTCTTCGTCGACGAGGTGCTTCCGCAGTACGCCGGGCAGACCGTCGAGCCGGTGTCGATGCCGGCCGAGGCGCCGCTGTTCCTGATGTACACCAGCGGGACCACCGGCCGCCCCAAGGGCTGTCAGCACAGCACCGGCGGCTACCTGGCGTATGTGGCTGGTACGTCCAAGTACTACCAGGACATCCATCCGGACGACGTGTACTGGTGCATGGCTGACATCGGCTGGATCACCGGCCACTCCTACATCGTCTACGGCCCGCTGGCGCTCGGCACCACGACCGTGATCTACGAGGGCGTGCCCAACTACCCGGACGGCGGCCGGCCGTGGCGGATCGCGGTGAAGCTCGGCGTGAATATCTTCCACACCTCGCCCACCGCGATACGGATGCTGCGTAAGGTCGGCCCTGACGAGCCGGAGAAGTACAACTACCGGTTCAAGAACATGACGACCGTGGGCGAGCCGATCGAGCCCGAAGTGTGGCGGTGGTACTACACCGAGGTCGGCAAGGGCCAGGCGGCCATCACCGACACCTGGTGGCAGACCGAGAACGGCGGGTTCCTGGGCAGCACCCTGCCCGGCCTGGAGCCGATGAAACCGGGCAGCTGCGGCCCCGGGGTGCTCGGCATCTACCCGGTGATCTACGACGAGAACGGCGACGAGGTGCCGCAGGGCAGCGGTAAGGCGGGCAACATCTGCATCCGCAACCCCTGGCCGGGCATCTTCCAGACGGTGTGGGGCGACCCGGAGCGGTTCCTGTCCACCTACTTCCGGAAGTACAACAAGGACCCGGACAGCACGGACTGGCGCGACTGGCCGTACTTCACCAACGACGGGGCGGTCCAGGCCGAGGACGGGTACTACCGGATCCTGGGCCGGGTCGACGACGTGATCAACGTGGCCGGCCACCGTCTCGGCACCAAGGAGATCGAGTCGGCGGCGCTGACGGTCCCGGAGGTCGCCGAGGCGGCCGCGGTACCGGTTATCGACGATATCCGCGGCCGGGTCGTCGAGGTCTACGTCTCCCTCAAACCAGGCTTCGAGCCGAGCAAGGAGATGGGAGACAAGGTCAGCAAGACGATCGAGACCGTGATCGGCAAGATCGCCCGGCCGAAGAACGTCTGGATCGTCCCCGACATGCCCAAGACCCGGTCGGGCAAGATCATGCGCCGGGTCATCGCGTCCGTCTCCAACTTCGCCGATGTCGGCGACGTCACCACGCTCGCCAACCCGGAGGTCGTCGAGACGATCCGGCACCACGTGCAGGCGGAGAAGCTCGCCCAC
This sequence comes from uncultured Actinomycetes bacterium, assembly GCA_963722055.1. Classification (GTDB taxonomy): domain Bacteria; phylum Actinomycetota; class Actinomycetes; order Streptosporangiales; family Streptosporangiaceae; genus Palsa-504. Next base: position 316,942 of record CAVRLA010000019.1, read on the forward strand.
GGCGAGGTGCCGCGCGAGCTCACCGAGACCGAGGCGGCCGAGATCAAGGCCTTCGGCACGGAGGGCTGAGCCCCGTAGGACCCGGTCTAGTGCGGCGGGCCGCCGTTTTCTCACGGTGGCCCGCCACACTCATATCTTCAGGCCGAACGGCCCGTGGCGCGTGCGGCCGCTTATGCCGGGGGCGCGCCGACCTCGACGGTCAGGTCGTCGTGCCTGAAGCAGAGGTAGCCGCTGATCGCGGCCGAGTCGCCCTCGGCCTGCGGGTAGGACCAGACGGCGTCGGTGAGCTTGCGGCCGTCCGCGGTTACGGTCCAGTACGACGCGGTGCCCTTGTACGGGCACACGGTGTGCGTGTCGCTGGGCTCGAGCAGGTCCTGCCGGACCTCTTCGGCCCGGAGGTAGAAGCGGTTCGGCAGGCCGGTCTCGGACAGCAGCAGCGGCAGGCTAGTCTCGGCCAGCACCGTGCCGCTCTCGCGCAGCAGGACGCGGACGTGGCGTGAGCTCCGGCGCACGTCGACCCGGTGGTACGGGTCGCGCAGGTGACCCTCCACCCGCTCGTCCTCGTCGTACCACTCGTCCATGGCGTCCCAGTAGAAGCCGGCGTACCCCTGGAGCCAGCTGGCCTCCTGGTTCGGCTCCGGATAGGACCAGATCGCGTTCTCGGCCTGCTGGTCGCCCGCGGTTACAGTCCAGTACGAGGCGGTGCCCTTGAACGGGCAGTACGTGTGATGCTCAGTGGGCTGGATCAGGTCGGCCCGGATGTCGTCGATGGGTACGTAGACCCGCGGCGGCAGCCCGGTCTCGTGCAGCAGCATCGCGCGGGTAGTGTCTACCACGGTCTGGCCGCCGAAGACAGCCCGGATCCGGCGCGGGAACTCCTGCATCAGTAGCTTGTGCGCCGGTCCTTCGATCCGGTAGTTGACTCGCTCCGGCGGGCGCCCGGACAGCGGCCCATCGGAAAATGGTCAGCGACATTGCGGTTCTCCTCGTGGTGGTGACTGCCCCCACCTGTGGCCAACCGCGGCCCGCGCACGGCCATTCCGCCCTGCGGCGCGGCTCGCCTAACCGATGAACGTGGCGTAGTAGCGGCTCTATCCGTCACAGAGTGGCGTTCACTGGTGGCCGGCTCACAGGTCCGCGGGGATGATGTGGTCGATGAGGCGGGCTTCGCCGGGAGTGAGGGAGGGCCAGTCGCCGGAGAACTCAAGGACGGCGACGGCCGCGGTGGGGAGGCTGATCTGCGGGCGGGGGCCGTTGTCGGTCGTGGCGGCCGGCGCAGCCAGGGTGCTGGCCAGGTCGAACAGGCCGGGGTTATGCGCGATGAACAGCGCGATCCGGTACCGGCTGGGCAGTTCCTGAGCCAGGTAGAGCAAGGTCAGCGCGCTGGCCGCGTACGCGCGCGGCTCGAACCGGACGGCCGGCGACCCGCCCAGCTCCGGGGCGACCAGATCCCAGGTCTGCCGGGTCCGGCGGGCGGCGGATACAACCACGACGTCGGGCTGGTAGCCGTGCTCGTGCAGCCACCGGCCGATCCGGGGCGCGTCCCGGCGCCCGCGCTTGGCCAGCGGCCGCTCGCGGTCGGGCACGTCCGGCCAGTCCGACTTGGCGTGCCGGAGCAGGATCAGTTGCCGCTTCTGGTCACTGGCCACGTGCTCAGCCTCTAAAGCCAGCCCGCGCGGATGCCCGTCTCGCGGTCCGGCGTCTGGTCGCGCGGCACGGTTCCCAGTTCGCCGGCCCGTACCTGGTCCAGCAGTCGCCGGGCGGCGTCCACGATCTCGGGGGCAACGTCGCGTAGGCGGGTCGCGTCGTCCGGGCCGGCGGTCTCGGCCGGGAACCCGGCCGTGGCCAGCAGGCCGTCCAGGTCGGCGAGCATCTCGCCCAGCCAGCCGAGCGGATCGCCGGACAACTCGCGGGCGAAGACCCGGCTGGTCGGGTCCCAGTCGCGGAACACCGGGTGATGGTGCGTGCGGTCGAAGCTGCCCGGCCGCCCGGCGACGGTCTCGAGCAGGTCGGCTCGCCAGATCGGCTGGCCGACCTCGATGGGCTGCGCCGAGTAGATCGACCCTTTCAGCGCGCCGCGCTCGAGGACCCGGAGCTCGACCCGGACGCCGTGTTCGGCGCCTTCCTGCCCCTTGGCGGGCTGGGGATCAAGCTGGTACAGGTCGCCGACCAGCACGCCGACCCGCTCGAATCCGAAGGCGTAGAGCATGGTCCTCCCCTCTCACGCGTCCGGGCGGACGAGGAGGAAGTTGGTCGCGGTCGCCCGCATGACCGTCCGGCCGTCCTGGTTCACCGCCTCGATCACCGTCTTTATGATGCCGCGATCCGGCTTGCTCTGCGAGCGGCGGGCCTCCAATACGGTGGCCCGGACACGGAGCGTGTCCCCCGGCCGGACCGGGCTGGGCCAGCGGATCTCGTCCAGACCCGGGCTGCCCAGGCTCGCCTCGGCCGACAGGTAGTGATCCACGAGCTGGCGCATGACCAGGGCCGCCGTATGCCAGCCGCTGGCGACCAGCCCACCGAATGGCCCGTGAGCCGCTGCCTCGGGATCGACGTGGAACGGCTGCGGATCGAACTGGGTGGCGAAGGAGATGATCTCCGCTTGGCTGAAGCTGACGCTTCCACAGTCGTGGGTTGTCCCGGGTACGTAGTCGTCGAAGTACCTCAGGCCGTGATCGGTCATCACCGAAGTATCCCAGGCCCGGGCGCGCTTCCGGACCAAGGTCACAGATGAGTTACAGAAATAACTCGATTTGTATGCGGCCCCATGTCGGTTGCTGTCATGCTTCGGCAAATGGAGCAGGCTGCCGGACAGCGACGATGAGCCTCAGCGTCACAGGCAGTGACAGGCCCGCCGACAGGCCTTCTGGACGGGTAGGTGGGCGCAGACCCTAGTTCGGGAGTTTCGTGGATTCAGCCCACTCGCACCGCCGCCCCAGGAAGATCCGGCGCACGGGCCGGACACTCAGCCGTCTCAGGTCGAGAAGGTGGCCGAGGTGGCCACCAAGGCCGCTCCGGCGGTGGCGATCGCGGGCGCGTTGGTCGCCACGGCGCCGCAGGCCCACGCCGCGGTCGGGCTGCCCGCCACGACGGTCGCCGAGCAAGCACACACCACCGCCGTGGTCCAGCCAGCCAGCCGCACCTACACCGTCCGCGCAGGTGACTCGTTGTCCTCCATCGCGGAGCACTTCTACGGCAACCCGGCGGACTGGAGCTGGATATACCACGCCAACGAGTCCGTGGTGCACAACCCCAACGACATCTACGCGGGCGAGGTCCTGAAGATTCCGGCCGGCCCGACCTCCTACGTGCCCAAGCACGCCAAGACCAGCACCACCCTGACCTCCTCCGCCACCAAGCTCAGCGGCACGCTCAGCTGTTCCGGCCTGGAGGCTCTGTGGGAGGCGGCCGGCGGCTCGCACACCGAGGCGTTCATGGCCGCCGAGATCGCCATGGCCGAATCCGGCGGCAACCAGTATGCCCTGAGCCCGACCGACGACTACGGCTACTGGCAGATCAACGCCTCGCACGGCCCGGCCATGGCCACCTTCAACGCGATCGGGAACGCCAAGGCCGCGATCGCCATCTCCGCCGACGGCCACGACTGGGCCCCGTGGACCACGTACGTCGACGGCGCCTACGCGGGGCGCTGCTAGCCGCCGAGGGCTTTTTAGCTGACCGTTCCGGCGGCGTAGGTTCAACGGTATGGACCACCCTGACGTGCTCGCCTGGCGAGACGGGCAGATCGAGGCGCTCGATCAGACCGCGCTGCCGCACCTGGTCCGCACGCTGCGGATCAGCACCGTGGACCAGCTCGTGCAGGCGATCACCAGCCTGGCCATCCGCGGCGCGCCGGTGCTCGGCGCGGCCGGCGCCCTGGGCGTGGCGCTGGCGGTCCGCCAGGGACGCAGCGAAGGCTGGGACCGCCTGCGGCTGGAGGCGGAGGTCGAGCGGATCGCCGCCGCCCGGCCCACCGCGGTGAACCTGCGCCGCGAGGTGGCGGCGGTCGCCGCACGGCTCGGCCAGGGCAGCGCGGCCGTGGAGGCCGCGGCCCTGGCCGTCCTGGACGCCACCGCCGCGACCAGTCACCAGATCAGCGCGCGCGGCGCCGCTTACCTGGTCGAGGCGTGCGGGGGTGGCGCGCTGCGAGTCCACACGCACTGCAACACCGGCAGCCTGGCCTGCCTGGGCTGGGGGACGGCGCTCGGGGTCATCCGCGCGCTGCACGTCGCGGGCGCGCTCAGCCACGTCATCGTGGATGAGACCCGCCCGCTGCTGCAGGGCGCCCGGCTGACCTGCTGGGAGCTAGCCCAGCTCGGCATCGAGCACCGGCTGGCCTGCGACGGCGCGGCCCCGTTCCTGATCAGCCAGGGGCACGCCGACGCGGTGGTCGTCGGGGCCGACCGGATCGCGGCCAACGGCGACGTGGCCAACAAGATCGGTACCTACAGCCTGGCCCTCGCGGCCCGCCAGGCGGGCATCCCGTTCCTGGTCGCGGCGCCCGAGGCGACCATCGACCAGGCGACGCCGGCCGGCGCGGCCATCCCGCTCGAGCAGCGGGCCGACGAGGAGGTCACGGCCCCGGCCGCGCCAGCAGGCACCAAGGCGCTCAACCTGGCCTTCGACATCACCCCGGCCGAGCTGGTCACCGCGGTCGTCACCGAGGACCGGCTTATCCGCCGCGGCGAATGGCCGCCGTGACGCGGCTGCGCCGGGAGGCCGAGGGGCTGCGAGCCGCCGCCCGTTAGGCCGCGGCTGCGCCGTTACGCCGAGGGGCCGGGCGGCCGGTCGAAGCCCAGCTGGCTCTGCCGGGCGGTGAAGCCGCAGGCCCGGTAGAGGCGGATGGCCGCGCCCGCCGGATCGGCCACGATGACGAGCGTGCTGGTGCCCAGCACCGCACGCCCGTACCGGCCCGCCGTCCAGATCAGGGTTCTGGCCAGGCCGCGGCGGCGGGCCGCCGGATCGGTCTCGACGTGCTGGTAGCGGGCGTACCCGTCGCCCACGTCGAACAGCCCGAGCTGGGCGAGCAGGCGGCCACCGGCAAATGCGCCGAACCAGACGCCGCCTCCGGTCTGGGTCAGCCGCCGCCGGGCCGCCGCCCGCCGCTCCAGGAAGTCGCCCGGCTCGCCGCCGGGGAAGCAGCGGTTGGCCAGGTCGACGGACTGCCGCCAGTCGGCGTCGGAGGTCAGCGGCCGGATCTCGGCTTCGGTGTTCGGCTGGGCCGACGGGTGGAGTTCGGCGGCGGTCAGCACCGTGGCCCGGTCCGCCTCGAGGCCGGCGGCCGCGAAAGCCCCGGGTATCTCGGAGTTGTCGGCGACGTCCACGCCGAGCGCGACGTGCCGGGCGGCCGGGAACTCGGCGGCGAACGTGTCCAGCCATTTCTGGCCTTGGCCCGGTCCGGGGAGGCGGGCGAGCAGGAGGAAGTTCCCCCACCAGAACTCAGGGTTGTCCGGGGTACGGATAACCAGGTAGTCGCCGCGGTCGGTGACCTCCGCGCCCTCCAGGACCCGCAGCGCCACGTCGGTCCGGAAGCCGAGCGACGTGATCCGCACCACATCGAGCCTAGTCCCGGCCGGCGTACGCCTTCCGCAGGGCCCCGAGGAACACCTCGGCCGGCTGGGCGCCGGGGATGCCGTACGTGCGGTCGATGACGAAGAACGGCACGCCGGTCGCGCCCAGCGCGTACGCCTCCTCGACGTCGGCCCGTACCGCGTCGGCGTACTCGGTGCCCGCTAGGACCCCGCGGACATCGTCCGGATCCAGGCCGACCTCGCCGAGCAAGCTGGCCAGGGTCTCGGGGGCGGAGAGATCGGCGCCTTCGGTGAAATGGGCACGCATGAGGCGTTCCTCGGCGGCGGAGGCCACGTTCCGTTCAGTAGCCAAATGAATCCCGCGGTGAGCGTCGAACGTGTTCACCGTGAGCGCGCGGTCGAAGTTGAGCTCCAGCCCTTCGGCGCGGGCCAGGTCGGCCACCCGGGCGGTCATCGCCTCGGCCTGGGGTCCGAAGCGGCGGACCAGGTAGTCCCGGGTAGGCACGGCGCGGTCTGGCGCGTCGGGGTTCAGCTGGAAGCTCCGCCAGGCGATCTCAACGTCGTCGGCGTGCTCGAACTCGCGCAGCGCGGACTCGAGCCTGCGCTTGCCGATGTAGCACCAGGGGCAGACCACATCGGACCAGATCTCGATCTTCACGCTGACGGTCAACCGGCTGGTGTGCAGGGTTGTTCCTGGCGATAGGTTCCTTGGGTGGCTAACGATGACGCATCGGGTCCGGGCCGGGCCCAGCAGGCGGGGGCGGCCGGGCTGCTGGGCGCACTGGCCGGGGCGGCCCTGGCCGCTCATCGCGGGCCGCGGGCGGCGGCGTTCGGCGCGCTGGCCGGGGCGGCCGGGCTGGCCGCGGTGGACGCGGTGGCCCGGGCCCGGCAGCAGCCGGGTGAGATTCCCGCCCTGTGGTCGCGGATCATCGCGAGCGGCGCCGTGGCGGCCCCGCTGGGCTGGGCGGCGGATCGCGTCACCGGGGCCGGGCCGGTGCCGGTGGCCACGGCGGCAGGCGCCGCGGCCGGGGCGCTCGGGCTGCGGCCACAGAAGGTGTTGTTGGGGCCGGTGGTCGGGGCGGCGGTCGGTCTGGGGATGGCCAGGCTGAGCCGCGCGGTCCGGCGGGACGGGGCGGCCTCGCGGGTGCGGGCGGGCGCGCGAGGACAGGCAGGCGCACCCGGGTGGGCGGGCGCGCCGGGGCGGGTGCCGGGGGCGGTGGCGGCCGCGGCGGCCGTGGTGGGCTTCCGGACGGCTTCGGCGCTGGTGTTCCGTGATCCGCAGCTGAGCCTGCTGGCCGAACGGGTGCGCCCGGAGGATGTCCCGTTCGTGGTCCCGCTGGCGAGCCAGACCCGGTACGTCGGCACCGGGTACGTCCGGTCGCTGGCCCAGGTCCTGGGCGGGGTGTACACGCCCGACGTCGAGGACATCGGCATCGTGGCGTCGCTGGACGAACTGGCCGGGCCATCCTTCGACCCGGCCGGGGTCGATCCGCTGGTCCGGGAGTTCTACGAACACACCACCAGGTTCGCGCTGGACATCGTGCCCCAGTGGCGGCTGTGGGTGCGGCCCGGGTACCTGCTGTACCGGACACTGGTGGCCAGGCCGCTCGGGCAGGCCAACGTGCCGATGAGCCAGCGCGAGGCGCAGCGCGGAGTACGCAGCCGGATCGACACCATCACCGGGCTTCCTGGTGGCACGGTGCGGGGCTGGATCCGCTCGGCGGCCGACACCGGCGAGCCCATCTACGTCGGCATCTACACCACCTACCGGCGCTCGGGTTACGGATATGTCAGCGTGGGCTTCCCGCTGCCGCAGGCCAGCTTCACCGCCACCCTGGCGCCGAGCGCCCGGTCGGGCGCCGGGAACGGACAGGGCCTGGTGCTGAACAGCCGCAGCGAGCTCGACCAGCCTGGCCACTATCTGACCTACATCGACCCGGTTTCTGCGGACCTCACCACCGTCGCGGTGCGCGGGTTCGCCGAGCGGCTGGACGTGTACGTCGCGGACGGGGAGCTGCGGGCCGAGCACGCGTTCTGGGTGTTCGGCTTCCCGTTCCTCGTGCTGCACTACCGGATGCACCGCAAGCCGCCGCGGGCGGGTTAGTTCTGCAGGGGCATCAGCTCGCGGACGAAGCCGTCCACGAACGAGCCGAAGGGCTCGGGCCGGGTCGCGGGCCGGACCACGAACTTGCTCAGCCCGGCCTCGACGTACTGCCCGATCATCCGGCGGGCACCGGCCCAGCCGGTCGCGATCAGCAGCTCCGGATCGGTGTGCGGCCTGCGGCGAGCGATCGAGGCGAGCAGTGATTCCGGCACCCCGTCCAGCACAACGGGCAGGCTCAGCCCGAAGTGATCGTCCTCCACGGCGCGTCCCGCGTCCGCCGCGGCTTCGTTGATCACCGCGACCGCCGCGGCCGCCTCGGCCGGGGTAAGCAGCGAGCCTAGCCACCCGTCGGCCAGGCGTCCCACCCGGCGGAGGCCGCCGGGAGCCGAGCCGCCCAGCCAGATGTCCAGCGGCTTGGCCGGCAGCGGCCCGACCCTCGCGTCGGCCACGGTGAAGAACTCGCCTTGGAAGGACACCGTTGGCGTAGTCAGCAGGAGCCGGAGCAGGGTCAGGGATTCGTCGAACACGGCCGCGCGCTGGCCGCTGGGTACGGGGAACAGCGCGCGTTCGGCGGGCTGGGCCGGCTGCAGGCCGAAGACCGGCAGCACCCGCCTGGGCGCCAGCCCGGCCAGGGAGGCGAGCTGCTTGGCGACCAGCACCGGATGCCGCCCGGGCAGCACCGAGATCCCGCTGCCTGCCTTCAGCCGCCGGGTCCGGGACAGCGCGAACGCCATGCCGGTGAACGGGTCAACGAGCGGGCCGTACACGGTCTCGGGCAGCCATAGCGAGTCCACCCCAGCCTGCTCGAGCAGATCGACCGTCGCCGCGAACTGGTCGGGGCCGCCAGCAGGCCCCAGGGACACTCCGATCCGAACCTTCATAGCGTTCATCCGATCATGCGGTATTGGGTCAGCGCGGCCAGGGGGTCATGGCGATCAGGTCCCGGAAGGCGGATTGGGGGGTGTATGGGTTAGCGCCTACGGATGATGAGCACGGCGGAGTCGACGCGCGGCGGCGGCCGGAAGGCGTGTCGTGGCAGGACCAGCCCGGCGCTCATCCCGTACGCCCGGTATAGCCGGTGCGGTTGGTGCGGCCGTGGTTGGCGGGCTGCGGGCCGGGCGGGAGCGGCCTGGCCGGGCTGGCCGGGCTGGCGGGGCAGGCCGGCGTACTTGCGGACCACGGCGCGCTGCAGCACGAGGTCGGCCGCGACGAGCCGGGTTCCGGCGGCCAGTAGCAGGTCCAGCAAGTCGGCCGTAATCGCGTACGGCGGGCTGGCCACGACGCGGAACGGACGGCCGGGCAGGCGGAGGGTTACCGCGTCGGCCTGGATCACTGTGATCTGGGGGAAGCGCTGGCGCAGTAGTGCGGCCCGGCCGGGATGCAGCTCGACGGCAACGACCCGGGCTCCGGCCTGGATCAGGGGCCGGGTGAGCGCGCCGGTGCCAGCGCCGATGTCCAGGACCAGCTCGCCCGGCCTGACCGCGGCCGCCGCGACGACGCGCGCGGCCCATTCGTCAGCGAGCCGGTGCCATCCCCAGGCCCGGCGGGACCGCCCGGAGGCGGCGGGCACGGCGGACCATCACCATGTAGATACCCACCGGCCGACCGTAGCTTCCCGTGATCACGGGAGACAATCAATTTTCCGAACGGAGCGTGGCTCGTGGCTTCGGGCCCGGATCCGCGGGCGGGTCCGGACGCGCAGCAGTTGAGTCGGCCGGGCCGCCCTGGGTGGCCGAGCTGGTTACCCAGGTCGGGGTGGCGGGCTGTGGCTGCGGATGATCTTCCCGGCGGGGCTTCGGACCTGGCTGGTCCCGTCGGCGTGGGCGGTCAGCGTCCAGCCGAGCTGGTGGAGTACCACGTGGTGGTGCCACCAGCAATAGTCCTTCAGGTTCGTCAGGCTGGTCCGGCCGCCGTCGGCGCGGTGCACCACGTGGTGGGCTTCGCATCCGGCGGCGGCCTGGTCGCAGCCGC